>JALSGP010000022.1 GCA_026982705.1 Alphaproteobacteria bacterium | reverse complement strand
CGCTCCACACCACGCTCGGCCGCCCGTCGCCGGTGAGGCCGTCGAGGGCGAGGAAGGCCAGGGGCAGGGCGACGGTGAAGGCGGCGAGGGCGAGTCCGCCGAGCCAGAGCAGCGGCCGGCGGGCGAAGTCGAGGATGGCGCGGATCGCCAGCAGGTCCAGCAGCACCTTGTAGATGCGCGAGAAGCCGTACTTGCTGCGGCCGAAGCGACGGGGGTGGTGGCGCACCTCGATCTCGGCGATGCGGGGGGCGGCCAGCGAGGCCATGGCCGGGATGAAACGGTGCATCTCCGCATAGAGGGGAATGCGGCGGATGAGATCGGCGCGATAGGCCTTGAGGGAGCAGCCGTTGTCGCGCACGGGAACACCCGTCACCCAGCCGATGAGCCGGTTGGCGACGCGCGAGGGCAGCACCCGCGACCAGTGGTCCTTGCGGTCCCGTCGCCAGCCCACCACCAGATCGTGTCCCTCCTCCAGCTTCGCGAGGAGCCGCGGGATGTCCCGCGGATCGTTCTGGAGATCGCCGTCCATGGTGACGATCACCCGCCCGCGGGCGAGGCGGATGCCGGCGGCCATGGCGGCGGTCTGGCCGCAGTTGCGGCGGAGGCGGACGATGCGCACCGGCAGGCGGGGATCGCGCGGCAGCCGACGGGCCCGAGTGAAGGTAGCATCGGTGCTGCCGTCGTCCACCAGCAGCAGCTCGGCGCGGAGCGGCAGGTCCCGCAGCACCTCCGCCACCGCCGCGTGCAGCGGCTCCACATTGTCCTCCTCGTTGTAGAGGGGGACCACCACCGAGAGGTCGAGGGGATCCTCCGCCTCCGACACGTCTTCCTCCCTGTGCCCCTGCATTCCCGTAACTACCATGCCCCGCCGGGACCGACGAGCGGCGTCATTCATATCATGATATGTAGAGGATCGGATATGCAGAGGGCCGGGCTGCCCGGTCGCCGCGGCGGCGGCCCTCAGGTGACCACGTCGGGCGCATCGCGACCGAAGCGCCGCCGCGGCTCCACCAGCGCGCGGGCGCGGGCCGCCACCGCCGCCAGCGCCGTCGCCGGCGGACGGTCGAGATCCTCGCGACCGTGGCGTTCCAGATAGACCCGCAGGGTCGCCCCCTCGGTGCCGGTCCCGGAGAGCCGGAGGGTGATGCGGGAGTCGTCGGCGAAGAGGAAGCGCAGCCCCTGGTGCACCGCCTCCTCGCCGGTGACGGGATCGCGATAGGCGAAGTCCTCCGCCCGCACCAGCCGCACGCCGCCCCACACCGTCCCCGGGAGCCCGGACAGGCGCCCGCGCAGCTCCTCCACGAGCGCCGTCGCCGCCGCCGGGTCCACCCCCTCGTAGTCGTGGCGGGTGAACCAGTCGCGGCCGTAGCGCCGCCAGTGGGCCCGCAGCACGCCGGCCACGTCCCCGCCACCGGCGGCGAGGATCTGCAGCCAGAACAGCACCGCCCACAGTCCGTCCTTCTCGCGCAGGTGATCGGAACCGATGCCGAAGCTCTCCTCGCCGCAGATCTGGATGCGGCCGGCATCCAGCAGACTCCCGAAGAACTTCCAGCCGGTGGGGGTCTCGTACAGGTCCCAGCCCCGCGCCGCCGCCACCCGGTCGAGGGCGCGGGAGGTGGGCATGGAGCGGGCGACGCCGCGGATCCGCCCGCGATAGCCCGGGGCGAGATCGGCGCGGTCGGCGAGGACGGCGATGCCGTCACAGGGCGAGACGAAGATGCCGCGGCCGAGGATCATGGCGCGGTCGCCGTCACCGTCGCAGGCGGCGGCGAAGTCGAGCCGTCCCTCCTCCACCACCTCGCGCACCAGTTCGCGGCACCGGGTCGGATTGGGATCGGGGTGGAGACCGCCGAAATCGGGCCGCGGATCGCCGCGGCGCACGGTGCCCGGAGGTGCCCCCAGCCGCGCTTCGAGGACATGGCGGGCATAGGGACCGGTGACGCCGTGGAGGGCGTCGAAGGCCATGCGGAAGCCGCCCTCGAGGAGGCGGCGGATGGCGGCGAAGTCGAACAGCCCCTCCAGCATCTCGGCGTAGTCGGCGACCGGGTCCACCACCTCCACCACCGTCTCCCCCACCCGCCGCGTGCCGCGGCGGGCGAGATCGAGATCCGGCGGGAGTTCGGCGAGGAAATAGCGGCGGATCTCGCGGGTGCGGGCGTGGATGCGGCGGGTCAGGGATTCGGGCGCGGGACCGCCGTTCCCGACATTGTACTTGATGCCGAAATCGCCGTCGGGACCGCCGGGATTGTGGGAGGCGGTGAGGACGAAGCCGCCGCGGGCGCCGCGGCGGCGGATCACGCAGGAGACGGCGGGGGTGGAGAAGAGGCCCCGCTCCCCCACGATCACTCGCCCCGCGCGGTTGCCCACCAGCACCGCGAGGGTGCGGCGCAGCGCCTCGTCCGCGAAGTGGCGGCCGTCGCCGCCCAGCACGAAGGTGGCGCCCGCCACCTCTCCCACCACGTCCAGCACCGACTGCACGAAGTTCTCCACATAGTGGGGGCGTCCGGCGAAGACGCGGGTCTTCTTCCGCAGCCCGGAGGTGCCGGGCCTCTGGTCGTCCCAGGGGACGGTGGCGACGGTGCGGATCTCCATGCGCGGATCCTCCGCGGAGGCCCTTCTTCCCTCCCCGCTTAGGCGGACGGGCGACGGCCGGCAAGGCGGGGCTTGATCGCCGGAGGGGAGTGGGGCATGGTGCCGGACGCGGATTGCATGCAATCCGTGCGTCTTCGTCGGGGGAGGCTGCGTGCGCCCTTCCGCGGATCGCGGCACCCGCCGGGAAGGGTGGTGCGGCCGTGATCGCGGGAGGGCGCAGCTTGTCGCGCGATGCCGGATCCCGTCATCTGCGGATCCCGGGTCCCACGCCGGTGCCCGAGCGCATCCGCCGGGCCTTCCTCCGTCCGCTGGTGGACCACCGGGGCCCCGCCGGCCGCGCCCTCACCCGCCGGGTGCTGGCGGGCCTGCAGCGGCTCCTCGGCACCCGCCATCCGGTGGTGCTCTATCCGGCCTCCGGCACCGGCGGCTGGCAGGCGGCCCTGGTCAACACCCTGGCACCCGGCGACCGCATCCTGGTGCCGGAGACCGGCCACTTCGCCCTGGCCTGGGCGGCCCTCGCCCGCGAATGCCACCTGGAGCCGGTGATCCTCGAGGGCGACTGGCGCACCCCCGCCGATCCCGAGCGCATCGCCCGCGCCCTCGCCGCCGACCGGGAGGGACGCATCCGCGCGGTCTGTCTGCTCCACAACGAGACCTCCACGGGGGTGACGAGCGACGTGCGGGCGGTGCGGGCGGCCCTCGATCGGGTGGGGCATCCGGCGCTGCTGATGGTGGACGTGATCTCCTCCCTCGCCATCGCCCCCTACGCCCACGACGAATGGGGCGTGGACGTGACGGTGGGGGCGGTGCAGAAGGGGCTGATGCTGCCGCCGGGCCTCGCCTTCCTCGCGGTGGGTCCGCGCGCCCGGGCGGCGCGGCGGCGCCACGCCCGGCTGCCGCGGGGCTATTTCGACTGGGAGCGGATGATCGAGGCCAACGCCGAGGGGCTGTTCCCCTACACGCCCGCCACCGCCATGCTCTTCGCCCTGGAGGAGGCGCTGCGCCTCCTGGAGGAGGAGGGGCTGGAGCGGGTGTTCGCCCGCCACGCCCGTCTCGCCGCCGCCACCCGGGCGGCGGTGGCGGCCTGGGGCCTCGAGGTGCAGTGCCGCGATCCCCGCGCCCATTCGGCGGCCCTCACCGCCGTGCGCCTGCCGCCCGGACACGATGCCGAGGCGGTGCGGGCGCATCTGCGCGCCCGCCACGACATCGCCCTCGGCGGCGGGCTCGGCCGGCTGGCCGGGCGGGTGCTGCGCATCGGCCATCTCGGCGATCTGGACGGCGTGACCCTCCTCGGTCTCCTGGCCGGCATCGAGACGGGACTCGGGGCCTGCGGCGTGCCCCTGCGCGGATCCGGCCTGCCGGCGGCCATGGCGGTGCTGGCGGCGGAGGAGACGGATGCGGAGACGTCGCCTTCCTGAGGCGGATCCCCCGGTTTCACAGGATCAGCCGGAACAGTCGCTCCGCCCGCTCCCAGTGCTCCGTCCGCGGATTGCGGAGGTCCGGCTCGATCACCGTGAACGTCCGGGCGAGGGCGACGGTGAGGCCGCCGATCAGTTCCGGCAGGAATTCCTCCACCTCCACCGCATAGTCCAGCTCCAGCGGCGGCAGCCTCTCGAGGCTCCTCAGCAGCGGCTCCAGCTCCACCGCCACCCGGTAGCCGCGGAACTCGTGGATGCGCTCCTGCAGACCCTTGCCCACCGGCAGGTCCTGCGGCTGGACGATGTCGCGACCGTTGGCCCGCGCCCGGGCGACGGCGCTCACCAGCATGTCGTAGACGATGCCGTCCACGAAGGCGCGCACGCGGGCGAGGTCGCTCTTGTCCAGATCCAGACCGGCGACCTCGCGGAACAGCCGCTCGATGTGGGTGGCGCCGGGCACGATCATGCCTTCCCCTCCGACGGTCCGCACTCCGGACCACAGGTGGGGACGCGCCGCTCCCGGCACAAGCGCGGGCAAGGGGCGGCCCGGAGGCCGCCCCGTCCGCCCGCGGCGGACCGTCCCCCACCTCACTGGGTGGTGGCGGTGATCACATTGGCGGCGTTGGATCCGCTCTGGGTGACGTCGATGGCCGAACCGGTCGCCGTGGCGACGTTGCGGACGGACTGATCGAAGCCCTCGGACGTGTTCTGGGTGACGGTGGCCGTCGCCCCTCCGCTCTGACCGGTGAGACCGAGGGTGAGGAGATTGGCCTTGGTGGTGCCGGTCTGGACGAGACCGTCGACGGTGCCGGCGGTGGCGTTGTTGTTCACGAACTGATCGAAGTCGTCCACCGTGGCCACCTGCTGGTTCACCGTGTAGACGCCGGCGGTGCTCGTTCCGCCCGCGGAGTCGGTGATGGTGAGGGCGTTGACCTGGACGGTGCCGCTCTGGTTCGAACCGCCGATGCCGGTGGCCCCGCCGCCGACGGTGTTGGTCACCGTCTGGCTGCCCGCCTCGGCGCCGGGATCGGAGGAGGCCAGCTGGTCGATGTCGTAGGTGTCGCCGTCGGTGGTGCCGCCGTGGGCATCGGCGATCTGGGCGAGATTGACGATGCCGACGCCGGACTGATCGGCGGTGACGTGACCGGCCGCCGTGACGGTGTTGGCGACGGACTGGTCCTCGTCGAAGATCTGGTCCACCATGTAGGAATCGCCCGTGGTCCCGGTCTCCGCACCGGGATCGACGAGATCGGCGCTGTTGGCCAGATTCGACCCGCTCTGGGTCACGCCGACGTCGAGACCGGTGAGTTCGTTGATGACGTTCTGATCCCCGGGCACGCCGCTCGTGATGTCGAAGTCCTGGAGGATGGTCCAGACGTCGTGGTCGGCCAGGGCCGGTCCGGCGGCGAGGAACAGGCCCACCGCGGTGGTCGCGAGAAGACGCTTCATGGTTCGACACTCCGTCGGTTGAACGGCCGGCGGCTCCTCACGAGCCGCCGTTCCCGGCACCGTTCCCGTCGGCGGGAACGATGCGACCACCCGGCAGCCGCCGTACCGGCGGACCGGGGGGTTCCGCGGCGCCGGGAGCGAACGCCTCGTCCGCCGCCGGTGCCTTCGTCCCTTCGTCCAGCACGTCCTCCACCGTTCCCGTCGCCACCACCCGCAGGGGCGGGCTGCGGCTGGGCGCGGGGACGTGGGCGTCGCAGGCGGTGCCCGCGCCGGTGAAGTCGCGCACGATGTCGTAGGCCGCCTGGGCCAGCAGCCAGCGCAGACCGGCGTGGACCGGCTCGTTCTCCCGACGCCCCAAGCGGATGTCGAACAGCTCCGCGCCGATCCCGCCGACGCCGCCGCCGTTGCCGCCCGGATTGACGTCGAAGAAGCGGAACAGCCCCGCCTCCACCTCCCGCCCCCAGATCTGCTTGCGGTAGGAACGCGCCCACACGATCTCGGTGGTCCGCGTGTCCGCCACCACGATGTCGACGCCGAGGGCGACGTAGTAGCTGCGGGCGCGCGCCCCGAGACCGCCCACCGAGGCCTCCACGCCACCCGAGAGGATGTCGAAGTCGAGCTCGGTGACGGCCCCGAAGACGGTGTGGGTGGAACCCAGCAGCTGCCCCATGCGGACGGGACGGAAGGGATAACGCCTCTCGCCCACCGTCACCGGCTCTCCCTCACCCAGCCGCTTCTCCAGCGCCTGTTTCAGCTCCCATTCGCTCACCGCCACCCCCGTGCGGTTGACCAGCCGCACGCCGGTGCGGGCCAGGGCCGTGGTCAGCATCAGTTCGGCGGCCTGGGGGACGTATCTGCCGGGGCCGTCGTAGTCGGTGACGCCGGTGCGATCGGGGATCCGCCAGACGGCGAAGCGCAGATCCACCCCCTCCGGCATCCGCGTGCGCAGACAGGCCAGGGCCGGATCCAGCGGGGTGGTGCCGCGCACCGGCACCGGACCGCGCAGGGGAGCCCGCGGCGCCTCCCCCGGCGGCGGTCCCGTGCAGGCGGCGACGAGGAGCACGAACAGCGGGGCGGACAGGACGGCGCGGCGCATCGGTCGGTCCCCTCAGCGGTTGAGGATGCGCGAGCGGGCCCGGTCCGCCTGCTGGTCGGTGGAGAGGTTGAGATAGCCGTCGACGGTGATGCGGTTGTCGCTGCCCTCCACGGTGACGTTGTAGGTGGGCGCGGCGGAGACGGCGTTGAGGGCACTGGAACCGGACTGGCTCCGGCCGCCGCCGACCCCCGCCGCCAGGGCGGCGCCCCCCAGGGTGACGGCGGTGCCGCCGCCGTCGCGGGCGCCACCACGCAGCTCCAACCGCCGCACCTCCAGATTGAGCCGCACCTGGGTCTCCGATGCCGAGCGGAAGCGCCAGGGAGTCTGTTCGCGGAAGCCGGCGGCGGCCGGCGGCACGAGGAGGATCGTGCCCAGCAGCATCCAGGGGGCGAAGCGGATCGTCACGCGATTCTCCCGAACGGAACGATTATCCAAGTAGGATACTCCAATGATTTCTCGGAAATGTCAACATGATTCTCAGGTCGTTTCGCACTAATTTATCAGAAAGATCAGATCACAAGAATGTTTTCGATCAAGAATTGAGAATATCTCTTTGTAGCTTTCCATGGGCACATGGATGGTCAACTCCACGGCGTACCCGGATGGTCATCCCCGGCCCCCCCGGTCTGGACAGGAGCCGAGGGATGGGTCAGGCGGAGCGCGGAGCCGTGGGAGGCATCGCCGGTGCGACGGCTCGCCCTCGCCGTCGTCGGACTGGGACGGGTGGGACTGGTGAGCGCCGCCGTGCTGGCGGATGCCGGCCATCGCGTGCGCGCGGTGGACCGGGACCCGGCGGTGCGGGCGGCGGTGGCGTCCGGTCGCAGTCCCTTCCCCGAACCCGGTCTCGGCGAACTGGTGGCGGCGGCGCGGGCGGCGGGACGGCTGACGCCCGCCGCCCGGTTCGACCGTCCGGAGGAGCTCGATCTGGTGCTGGTGTGCGTGGGTACGCCGCCGGCGGAGGCGGGTCTCGACCTCGCCTCCCTCACCGACGCCCTCGCCGCCGTCGGCCGGGCGCTGCGCGGTACGGACCGGCGGCGGCCGCTGCTGGTGGCGGTGCGCAGCACCGTGCCGCCCGGCACCTCCGAAGAGGTGCTGATCCCCCTCCTCGCCGAGGCCGCCGGCACGCCTCCGGGCAGCTCCTGGGAGTTCGTCCATCTGCCGGAGTTCCTGCGCGAGGGGCAGGCGCTCGCCGACTTCGGCGATCCGGACCGGCTGGTGGTGGGCGAGCGCGTGCCCGGCGCCGGCGGCCTCCTCGCCGATCTCTTCGCTCCCCTGGGGGTGATGCCGCGCACGGTCCCGCTCCGGCTGGCCGAGACCCTGAAGCTGGTGGACAACGCCTGGCACGCCACCAAGGTGGCCTTCGCCAACGAACTGGGGCGCCTCGCCCACGCCCTCGCCGTGGACGCCGGGCGGCTGGCGGAGCTGTTCCTCGCCGATCGCCGGCTCAACCTCTCCGAGGCCTATCTGCGCCCGGGCGAGCCCTTCGGGGGGCCCTGCCTCGGCAAGGACCTCGCGGCCCTGCTCGCCATCGCCGGCACGCGGGCGGTGGAGCTGCCGCTGCTGGCCGCGGTCGCGCCCAGCAACCGCCGGCATCTCGCGTGGCTCGAGGCGCGCATCCGCACCCTGCGGCCACCGCCCGCCCGCCTCCACCTCCACGGCCTCGCCTTCAAACCCGGCACCGGCGATCTCCGCGGCAGTCCCTGGCCGGAGCTGGCCCGCCGGCTGCGGGCGGCCGGCTATCGCCTCACCCTCTCCGACCCCGACCTCGACCCGGCCCGGCTCGCCGCCGACCTCGCCGGCCTCTGGTGTCCGTCTTCGGCGGTCCCCGACGACGCCCTCTGGCTCCTCGCCCGCGACGATCCCCCGCCCGGCCGGGCGGTGTTCGATCTCAGGCGTCCGCCGCGGGCTCCGGATGCACCCGCACCAGCACCTTGCCGAAGGTGCGCCCCGCCAGGAGATCGATCAGGGCCCGCGGCGCCCGCTCCAACCCCTCGTAGACGTGCTCGCGGTACCTGAGCCGGCCGGCCCGGAGCAGCCCGCCCACGCGGGTGCGGAAGGGCCGTTCGAGATGGTCCCAGTCCCACACCAGGAAGCCCTCGAGCCGCAGCCGCCGCACCAGGACGGTGCGCATCAGCCGCGGCACCCGGTCGGGACCCTCGGGCGGTGCCGCCAGATTGTACCAGGCGATCCCGCCCACCACCGGGATGCGGGCGTGGAGGTTGCAGAGTTCGAGGGCGGTCCACGACACCTCGCCGCCCACCAGCTCGAGATAGACGTCGACCCCCTCGGGACAGGCCGCCCGCAGGCGGGCGGCGAAGTCGGGCGCGCGGCGGTCGACGCAGGCGTCGAAGCCCAGTTCCTCCACCACGTAGCGGCATTTGTCGGGACCGCCCGCCACTCCCACCACCCGACAGCCGTGTTCGCGGGCGAGCTGTCCCGCCACGGCCCCCACCGCACCGGCCGCCGCCGGCACCAGCACCGTCTCGCCGGGCTCGGGGCGGGCGACGCCGAAGAGGGCGGCATAGGCGGTGTGCCCCGGCATGCCCAGCACGCCCAGCTGGAAGGAGAGGGGCAGATCCCGCTCCGCCACCCGCCGCAGGCGCGCGGCCGGCAGCACGAAATGGTCCTGCCAGCCCCCCATCCCCACCACCCGGTCGCCCGGGGCGAACCCCTCGGCCCGGCTCTCCAGCACCACGCCGGCGCACTCGCCGTGGATCGGCTCGCCGAGCCCGACGGGCGCGGTGTAGGAGGGCGCGTCCGACAGCCGTCCGCGCATGTAGGGGTCGATGGACAACCACAGGGTGCGCACCAGCACCTCGCCGGCCCCGGGCCGCGGCCGCGGCAGTTCCTCCAGCGCGAAGTCCGCCGGCGCCGGCTCGCCCACCGGCCGCCGCCGCAGGACGATACGTTTCATATGCGCGTTTCCGCCCATCCCGGGCCCCTCCCCCGCCGTCCCGGCGGCAGCTTAACCGTTCCTTGGGAATTCGGCACTAGGAACGGGGCGGCCGAGCCGTCGGAGGTCGCCGTGTCCACGCTGGAGCGCCGCATCCTGACCATGATCCTGCTCCCCGTCCTGGGGCTGGTGGTGGTGGCCGCCTGGCTGATGTGGGAGAAGTACGAGGCCTG
Source organism: Alphaproteobacteria bacterium (assembly GCA_026982705.1). Lineage (GTDB taxonomy): Bacteria > Pseudomonadota > Alphaproteobacteria > Geminicoccales > Geminicoccaceae > HRBIN39. The sequence continues at coordinate 50,724 of JALSGP010000022.1, read as the reverse complement.
GCGGCGGGTGGCGGGTCTGCCGGATTTCCTGGAACGCTTCGAGGCCGCCGAGCGCGTCGCCGAGACCCTCGCCGTGGAGGGGCGCGAGAGCATCGCCTGGCTCAGCGGCGGCGGCAAGGACTGGCGCGGCCCGGTGGACGCGGCGCGGCAGCGGGTGGACGCCCTCGATCTCGCGGGGCTCGGCTCGGAATTCCGGGAACTGATCAACCGCATCTCCGCCCTCGCCATGGTGCGGGGCGAGATCGACATGGGGCAGATCGCCCGGCCCGAGGTGGAGAAGTCCTATTTCGACGCCGTGGCGGGTCTCGCCCGGGCGGTCGACCGCCGGACGCTCGATCTGCCGGATCCGGCGCTGCGGCGCGAGCTCTCGGCACTGGCCCTGCTGGCCGAGCTCCAGAACCAGCTCTTCCGCGAGGAGGCCTTCGGGCTCGCGCTCCTGCGCAACGGCACCTTCGATCCCGAGGCCTACGACCGCTACATCCGCGCCATCTCGCGTGGACGCACGGCGCTGCGGGAGGTGCGCGAGGACCTGCCGGAGGCGCTGCGCTCCCGCCTCGACTCCCTGACGGCCGACCCCGCCACCGCCGAGCTCGAGAGCTGGCGGGCGGTGCTGGAGGCCACCGCGCGCACCTTCAGCACCGAGGGACGCGATCCCCGCGGCTATCTGGAGCGGGTGGAGGCGTTCCGCCAGCGGTTGCGTGACATCGTCACGGAGCTGGATGCCCGCGCCCGGGCGCGGGCGGAGGGCGTGGCCCGCGGCAGCCTGATGCTCACCGTCGGCCTCGGTGGCGGTCTCCTGCTCCTCTTCGCCCTGGCGACGGCCGTGATGCTGCAGGGCTTCCGCGAGATCCGGCGCATGCGGCGGGCCGAGGAGGAGGCGCGCGCGGAGGCGGAGCGCGAGCGGCGGCGGCTCGCCGAGGAGATCGCCGGCCGCTTCGAGCGGGAGGTGGGCAGCCTCGTCGAGGGCGTGAGCGCCCTCGTCCGCGATCTCGACCGGGCGGCCGAGGCCATGCGCGAGGATGCGGGCCGCTCGCGGGCGGAGGGCGATGAGGCGGCCCGCTTCGTCCAGCAGATCAGCGCCCATGTGCAGGCGGTGGCGGCGGCGGCCGAACAGCTCTCCCAGTCCTCGCGCGAGGTGGCGAGTCAGATCGCCCGCGCCAGCGAGATGAGCCGCGAGATCGGCGACAAGGCGCGGGAGACGGGCACGGTGATGCGGCGGCTGGAGGAGACGGCGGCCGACATCGGCGCCATCGTGCGCACCATCGCCGACATCGCCGAGCAGACCCACCTGCTGGCCCTCAACGCCACCATCGAGGCGGCGCGGGCCGGCGAGGCCGGACGCGGCTTCACCGTGGTGGCGAGCGAGGTCAAGAACCTGGCCCGGCAGACCGCCCAGGCCACCGAGGAGATCGACGCCCGCATCCGGGCGGTGCAGGAGGCGGCGGGGGATGCCGTGGCCTCCGGCAGTCACATCCGCGAGGCCATCGGGGAGTTGGAGCGGATCGCCGCCGCCATCGCCGCCGCCGCCGAACAGCAGTCGGCGACGGTGGCGGAGGTGGCGCGCAGTGCCCAGGAGGGTGCCTCGGGGGTGGAGGACGTGGACCGGCGGGTGGGCCACATCCGCGGGGCCCTCGAGACCACGGGCGAGCGGGCCGAGGCGATGCACCGCACCACCGAGCGCTGTACCCGGGCGGCGGCGGAGCTGGCGGAGCGGGTGCGCCAGTTCGGCACCGAGGTGCGGCAGGTGGCCTGAGGCGGACCCGGAGAGCACGGCTGCCCGGCCCGATGGCGGATCCCGACGCGAGCACACCGCCCTCGACGGCGGGACGGATCCGGAAAGGGGGCGGTGGACGGAGCGGTTCCCGCCGGGGACATGTCCGGCGATCCTCCGTCGTCTCCCGCGATGCTCGTCGCCGGCACCGCCGTCGTCCCGGCCGCTCCCGCCGCCGGCCGCCCCGACGACCGGCCGGGAGCGGCCACATCCGGGCAACCGGCTGGTGGAGCCTCCGCCGGTGCATGCCTCCGCGGGCCGGTGCGGGAGGAGACGGTGGACCGCCCGGTGTCGGAGTCGCCCTCACGGACGCCCGGTGCGGTCCGGCGGCCGCTGGTGGAGACACACCGGCGGCACGGTCGACCGCGGCCCGGGCACGACGGGCCGGACGACCGCCTTCGGGACCGCGCGGGCCGCGAGGCGGCGCCATTTCGCGGGTCTTCTCCGGATCCCGATGCGGACGCCCTGGGAGCGGCGGCGGGTATGAGCCGCGGGGTGGGTCGATGCCGGTCCCCCGTCCGGGGCGGACGAAGGTCCGGGTTGGGGGACGAGGGGAGCCGTGGCGGGCCGGGACGGATCCGGGACTCGCGAGGGCAGAGCGGAGACGGGACCTTGCCGGCGGACGGGACGTGCGCGCGGTGGACCGCCGGCGGCCACGGGGCAGCGCACCGCCGGGGGCGGTCGGCGGAGACGCCGGCCGCCGGGCGGCGGGCCCGGCACCCAGCCTCCCGCGGAGATCGGGGCGGACGCGTGCCGAAGGTCGGTGCGGGATCATCGGAGGCCCCAGGCGGTGGGAGCCTCGCGGGACCGGGCCGGCGGAACACGACCCGGAATCCGGGAGGGACGGGAGGCGGTGGGGCGGCCCCCGGAGACCGTCCGGATCGGCAGAGCGCCGGGCCCGCGCACGCCTGGTGATCCGGTGTTCTCTCCCTTCCCCACCCGCGGCGTGCGGGAGCCGGAGCCGCGCGACCGTGCGGGTGGTCCTCCGGCGGCGCCCCGGGGGCATGTCGATCCGGGGACGTCGCGGGGCGGGTCCCGCGAGGAGGCGAATCGGGGGGCCCCCGACGATCGGAGGAAAAGAGGGACCCACCGCCGGGCCGCAGTCGACACCGGATGGGAAGTTCACGCGGCAGGAGTGCGAGACCGGGGATGGCGTGCCGATGCCCGAGGCGCGGCGATCGCGGCCATGGGCGCGAGGATGGCCGTCGGACGAGAGGTGGCCGGGCGAGGACGCGGGGTCGGGGCGCGGTCGGGACCTGGAGTGAGAGATCGACCCCGGATCCCGGCGGGTCACGGGGGAGGTGCGGGTGCGGGACATGCGCTCCCGAGCCCCGCGGATCGGTCGCGAGGGCCCCGATCCCGGCGCCGGAGGCCGGACCCGGGGCGCCCTCCGGCACGCATCGCGACCGGTCGTCACGGAACCGCCGATCGTAGGGGAATGGGGTGGCGACGATCCGGAAACGACGGACCCAGGACCGGCCGGATGGGGGCACGGCGGGGACGGGGAGGTCCGCGACGGGTGCGACCGGGTGGGTCCGGGGGTGTCAGGGACGGAATGCACCTTCGTTCGTGCGGAGGCGGATTCCGGTCCCGGCCGCCGCGGCGCGCGTCGATCGTGCGGGGTCCATGCCGCGCTCGGCCGAACCATCCGTAAGGAAGTATATTTTTATCTTGCGTTTCACAATTGTTAATGATATTTGAAATTATCAATTAAATTATGTCGACCATGGCGATCTCACTCGGTAATTGATAGATTACGACGATAACCGAACGACAAAAAACCGGAGTCGCCGACCGATGGACGGTTTCCCGGAGCGGCGGGAGCCTCGTCGGCCTCCAGAGGGACGGCGGGTTCCGATCCCGCTCAATTTACACAACGGTGAGTGTGTAAGCCTATACGGTTAGGACTGTGTAACATGATACGCGGTTACGCATTCGGACTCCCCGGCGGTCGATCGCGGACGTCCGCTGCGGGCGGTGGAGTGGACCGATGGCGAGGTCGGTGTGGCCGGGCCTCGTGCGCCGGCGACGAAAGCCCGGCCCCGGGAGGGGCGACATCGTTTCCGTGCCGGGCGCACGACGATACCGTGCAAGCCGTCGCTACGGACGTGGCACCCACCACCGCCGTCATCGGGCCGTGGCCCCGGGTGACGAGCGATCGGGAGACCGCCCGACACCGTCCCCTCTCGCACCACCCGGGGGATGGACCGGAGCGCGGGGATCGGGGCTCCCGGCTCCGGCGGAACGGGCCGCTGGCGTGGCCGCCGGGCTCCGTCGGACGACGCCGGATCGCGTTCGTGCGAAGGGGTATGCGGCGCCCGTGGGGTGGTCCGCCCCCGGGCGAGGATCCCGGACCGGGGACGGCGCCGTCGCGCACGCCGGTTCCGTGATCGATCCGGAAAGAGGCGCGGGCCTCGCCGGAGGTGGACGCGCGCCTCCGGAGGATGTCGGGTTCGGATCCTCGGTGGCGACGGGCGGATGGACCCGACGAGCGAATCCTCCTCCCCTGCCCTCCCCGCCTCAGGGGGCCGGTGGCGCCGCGGTGACCGGGGTCGGGATGCCCCGCGGGAACTGGCCACCGCAGACGAGGGCCGCGTACTGACGCTCGATGTCGGAGAGCTCGCGGAAATAGGCGCCGAGTGCGATGTCGCAGGTGGCGGCCATGATGGCGCGCGCTTCCATGTCGTTCATCTGCCGGCGCTTCTCCACGAGGGCGAGCCCCGCTTGCTGCACCTGGGCACAGGCGGTGAGGGTGGCGAACAGGGGGAGAAGGAAGAGTACGCGGGACATGGTCGGACTCCGGGCTGCGAGCATCTAGGATTATATTCATATACGGTGACCACGACAAGCGGCCCGGCGAGTCCGCGCGGGGACAGAGCGAGCCGGAAGGGATCCGGCGGCGGGAAACGCGGAGGCCGCGACATCCGAGTGGATGGACGGTGCGGGGGCGTGGCCGGTGCACCGACCGGTACCGGTCGCATGGCCCGTCGGTGGCGTATGGACCGAGCGACGTCAGAAGGGCCCGCCGCGGTCCACGGGACGGAGTGGCGAGACGCGGATACGGTGATCCGATGGTCCCATTTTCGGCTCAACCAAGGTTCCGCGTACAGGCTGCATGCTGCGGGGCGTGCCACGCGGGCGCGATCCACGCCCGTTCCCCGTCCTGGCGCACGGTCGCCCTTCCGCCGCGCGGCACCTCGGGGATCGCCCTGCCCCACGACCCGGGGATCCGACCTCCGAGTCCCTTCTCCCGGTCCTTTTCCGATGACCGCACGGGCCCCCTCCACGCCCGGCGGTCCCTTCCCCTCGTCGTCCCGTCCGGGCCCGCGGAACGGCGCGCATCCGATCTCCCCCGACCCGGGCTTCCCGCCGACCCTGGAAGCCGCTCCCGCCGATGCGGCGCGCATGCCACCGCCTCCCTCGTCGCACTCCAACTCCCGTGCCGATCCCGTGTCGTGCCGCCGGCTGGCGCCGGATCCCGATGCATGGCGCGCCGCGGCGCGTTCGGTGAATCGACGGCATTCCGCAATGTCTTTGAATCACAGGGCTCGCCCGCGCTCCCGATCCAGCAGGGGCTGCCGGCTCCCCGGGGCGGAGGAGGCCGCCGGTGAAGGCACCGGAGGCCTCTGCCGCCCGCACCTGGCCGACGCTGCGATCCGCGATCCGGGGATGCCCGGAGACCCTCGGAGTCCCGCCGGACTCCGACGCCTACGCGGGGCCCTCACCGCTGACCCCACCGGGAGACGGATCCCGGTTCCAGCGAGACGTCGCAGCGGACGCGGGCCGCCCCGATCCTCCGGCCTGAAGATCCGGGAGGATGTGCATGGCGTCGGGCGACCGGGTCCCCATGCCGCGTGTTCCCTCTACGGCCCATGCCCGGCCGGAAGCGACGGCGCCGCGTTCCTCTCCGCACCGCCCGCGACTCCCCCGAATGGAGAGCCCGGACCGCGCGGGAAGTCTGGATGTCTCGCCCACGGGGGTTGGATTCGCCGTCGAACGCCGCGGCCGCCGATACCTTCCGCGCTTCACCCGAAAACGTGGATCCGGACCCACGCGGCAGGCCCGCCGACGGGATCCACGACCGTCCGGACACCCACTTTCCCTTTCCGGCACATCCCTCCCAGTGGCGGAACGTGATGCGACGCCCTCCGGGGCGCGGACATCGTCCGCCGCGCCTTCGGACCAGCGGGACACGGGCACTGGATCTGCGTCCCGCAGGTGGGATCGCCGCTCCCTTCCGGACCCGGTCCGCGCGGCGTCGGCGCGATCGCGACGGGCGGCGTCCCCGCCTTCGCCCATCGCGGGACCGGGATCCCGAGGTTCCGCCCCGATCCCCGACGTCGACGGATCCCGTGCCCACCGGCCGGGCGGCCCGGTGGCCCCTCGAGGTCCCTCCTTGCCCATGTCGCATCTCCACCCGTGGTCCGCCGCGGAGCTCCACCCCGCGCTCCCGCGACCGCCCCGTCGCACGACGGTTCGCCCTCTCCAACCTTCCTCTGAAAGACAGGCGTATCCGCGGGTACGCTGAACACAGGTCCCGGGTATACGTGTATACCACCTGCCCCATGTCCGCGCAGTCCGGATTCCGGCATCCGCACCGTCCGGACCCAAGGGCACCGTTCCGATCACACCGGTCTCCACGCCTTCCCTTCCCGTCCCCACCCCTTCCGAACCGCCTCCTCCGTGCGCGTCGGGCTCCCGCCTCCGGATTCCGGGCCGACGACGGTTCTCTTCCCTGGGATCGCGGCGTCCCCTCGCATCGCCGTCCGACCTCGCCTCGCCGGGCCTCCGGACGGGACCACCCCGCCGCGCCCGAGACGCGCCCACCGGCACACCGGATCCAGCCGCTGCACGCTGCCCCACCGGGGTCCCGTTCCTTTCGCGGATCCCGGAGGCTCCACGACGCGTTTCCGCGTACCCGCGGATCCCCTCGTCCCCGCGGGGACGGATCCACGGCATCTGTCTTCTCGAACCGTGTTCCGGTCGAGCCCATTCGCTCACGGAACCCGGATGCGGGACGGCTCGGCCCCGGCGCCGACTCCCGCATTCCGGAAGCGGACCCTCGACGGACCGCCCTGTCCTGCCAGATCATGACGTCGGGCCAGGAGTTCCGCCGTCGGCTCGGACCGCATCCGATCCGCCGTTTCCGGAAATGCCGGGGAGGGGAGGGGTCCATGCCGCCCCCGGCACTTTCTTCGCGCGCTCGCGACCGGGTTCGGCCCCGTCACCGCGGATCCGCGTCTCCGCGTCCAACCGTCTCCCCGTTCTCCCCACGCCAGGCGCGCACCGTCCGCAGCAGACCCTCCGTCGAGGAGTCGTGGGCCCCTTCCACCGGGCCCTCCACCAGTTCCTCCACCAACCGCGCCGCCAGACGCTTCCCCAGCTCCACCCCGAACTGGTCGAAGCTGCAGGTCCGCCACAGCTGGCCCAGCACGAACACCTTGTGTTCGTAGAGCGCCAGCAGGGTCCCCAGCGTCCACGGGTCCCATCGCCGCACGAGGATGGTGGTGGAGGGACGGTTGCCGGCCATGCGCCGATGCGGGGCGAGGCGGGCGATCTCCGCCGGATCGGCGCCCGCCCGTTCCATCTCCGCCACCACCTCCGCCTCCTCGCGGCCGAAGGCGAGGGCTTCCGCCTGGGCCAGGGCGTGGGCCACCAGCATCCGATGGCGTTCCCCGTCGCCACACCGGCTCTCCGCCGCCACCAGAAATTCCACCGGCACCAGGTCGGTTCCCTGATGGAGCATCTGGAAATAGGCGTGCTGACCGTCGGTGCCGGGCGACCCCCACACCACCGGCACCGTCGCCCGCGTCACCGGCCGGCCCTCCACCGTCACCGACTTGCCGTTGCTCTCCATCTCCAGCTGCTGGAGGTGAAGGACCAGCTCCGCCAGCGAGGCGTCGTAGGGGACCACCACCCGGCTCGTGCAGCCCAGCACGTTGCGGTTCCACACTTCCACCAGCGCCAGCCACACCGCGAGATTGTCCTCCACCGGCGTCCCGCGCACGTGCCGGTCCATCGCCCGCGCGCCCTCGAGGAGCTCGCCGTAGACCGCCGTCCCGTAGCGCAGGGCGATGGGGATCCCCACCGGTCCCCACAGGCTGAAGCGCCCACCCACCCATTCGGCGAAGCCGAAGCTGCGCGCCTCCGGGATGCCGAACGCCCGGACCCGTGCCGTGGCGGTGGACACGGCGAGGAAGTGATCCGCCACCGCCGCTTCCCCCAGCCGCGCCACCAGCCACGCGCGGGCGGCGCGGGCATTGGCCATGGTCTCCTGGGTGGTGAAGGTCTTGGAGACCACCACCACCAGCGTGCGGGCCGGATCCAGGCCCTCCAGCACCGCCGCCAGCGCCTGGGGATCCACGTTGGAGACGAAGTGGACGACGGGGCCGTCGCCACCCAGCGGCGCCAGCGCCCGGTACACCGCCCGCGGCCCCAGTTCCGAGCCGCCGATCCCGAGATGGACCACGTCCGTGAAGTGCGCGCCGGTATGGCCGCGGATCACGCCCGTCCGCACGCCCTCGACGAAGGCCTCCATGCGCCGGCGCACCGCCCACACCGCCGCCGTCGCATCCTCCCCGTCCACCGTGAAACGGTCCTCCGGCCGCGCCCGCAGGGCCATGTGCAGGGCGGCCCGGTCCTCCGTCACATTGACGTGGGCCCCGGCGAAGAGACGGGCGATGGCCGCCTCCGTGTCCGCCGCCCGCGCCAGCTCCCGCAGCGCCGCCCAGGCCCGCCCGTCGATGCGCTGCTTGGCCACGTCCACCAGCAGCCGGTCGGCGAAACACCGGTGGAAACGGCGGAACCGGCCGGGATCGTCGGTGAGGAGGGTCCGCAGATGCACCCGCCGCAGCCGCTCCCCCTCCGCCTCCACCCGTCGCCAGGCCTCCTCCAGTCGTCCGTCTCCCGTCATGACCCTTCCCCTGCGGACCCTCTCCGAGAAAGGGGCGATCCCCGGCGGGGACAAGGGGCCGTCGAGCGGTGTGTCCGGAAGGCGAGGGGAGGGAAGGGGTGTCGGCCGGCCGGCCGCCGCTCGCGACAGGGAGAAGGGAGGCTCGAAGACCGGGTGTCTTCCGGGAGGCGTTCGACCACGACGCAGGCCCGCCCGGCGCGACACCCCTTCGAGGCGTCTATAAACGCACAGGATGAAAGATCAAGTCATTTTTTCGACCTATCGGCGAGAGGCCGTCATCTCCTCCTCCCGCGCCCGCAGCTCGGCGATGGAGGGGAGTCCCCGATCGGCGAACACCCGGTCCAGCCCCTCCATCAGCAGGGCGTGCATCTTCACCCGCTCCTCGAAGGCGAGCCGGCGCAGCTGTTCGTAGACGGGAAGGGGAAGATAGACGGTCTGCTGGCGCACGTGGGGCCGCCGCCGCGGGCGTTCCTCCGCGCGCGGCGCCGCCGGCGCGGGTGGGAGTTCCTCACGGAGCAGGGCGTCGAGCGAGGTGCGCTTGCGCGTCATGGGCGATCCTCTCGAGTCTGCGGCGGAGCCAGTCCCACAGCCGGCCGATCTCCTCCGCCGCCTTTCCGGCCGGTTCGTATTCGACGACGCCGAGCCCGGCGCCCTGGGCGTCCTGATAGACGCTGCGGGCCACCACCGGCACCGGCGCCACCGGGCCGAGGACGGCGAGCCCCTGCTGGGCTTCGCGGATGCGGAAGCCGCGCGGCGGCGTCTGGGTGAGGACGAAGGCGAAGGGCCGTGCGAGGCGGCGGATGGTGGCGACGGTGGCCGGCTGCGCCTTCATGTCCGGCGGTGTGGGACGGCAGGGAACCAGGCAGAAGTCGCTGTGGCGGATGGCGGTGGCGACGGCCGGTGCGTCGCGCCCGGGAGTGTCCACGAAGGCGAGGGCGAAGTGCTGGCGCCGGGCGAGGTCGAGGGCGCGGGGGAGATCGGCCGCCTCCAGCCGGACGAGGCGGGGTTCGTCGCTCTCCCGGTCCTGGTACCAGGCCTCGGCGGTCCCCTGGGGGTCGAGGTCGAGGACGAGGGTGCGCCGGCCGGTCCGGATGGCGGCCACCGCCAGATTGACGGCGAGGGTGGTCTTGCCGCTGCCGCCCTTCTGGGTGACCAGGCTCACCACCTGCACGACGCGGGCTCCCACGGATCCGCCCCCGTCCTAACACGGATCCCCGTGTACCACAATACCTGCGTCAATTTGAACAAGTATAACCGTATCCGCGTTCAATCATGCCCTCTCGACTCGGCCCGGCCCCTCTGGTTTCTTCCGCATCGGTCGCGAGCCCTCCCGGAGAATCAGCGTGTCCCCTCCCACCGCCCGTGCCCGTCTCGCCGCCGTGCTGGGCGATCCCGTCGTCCATTCCCTCTCGCCCCTCCTCCACAACCACTGGTTCGCGCGCCTCGGCATCGACGGCGTCTATCTGGCCCTCCGGGTCCCGGCCGAGGTCTTCGACGAGACGCTGCGGCTGCTGCCGGCCCTGGGCTTCCGCGGCTTCAACGTCACCATTCCCCACAAGGAGCGAGCCTTCCGGGCAGTGGACCGACGTGATCGCGCGGCCGAGGTGTGCGGGGCGGTCAACACCGTACGGGTGGAGGCCGACGGCTCCCTCACCGGTCTCAACACCGACGGCTTCGGCTTCCTCGCCCATCTCCGGCGGCGGGTTCCCGGCTGGCGTCCCGAAGCGGGTCCCACCGTGGTCCTGGGCGCCGGCGGCGCGGCGCGGGCGGTGGTGGCGGCCCTGTTGGAGGCGGGTGTCGGAGAGGTGAGGATCGTCAACCGCACGCGCCCGCGGGCCGAACGCCTGATCGCCGATCTCGCGCCCCATTTCCCGACGGCGCGTCTCTCGGCGGTGGACTGGACGGCGCGCGGCGAGGCTTTGACGGGGGCCGCGTTGCTGGTGCAGACCACGAGTCTCGGCATGCACGGCATGCCGTCCCTCGAACTCCCCCTCGACTCCCTGCCCCGAAGGGCGGTGGTGGCGGAGGTGGTCTACGTGCCCTCGGAGACGGATCTCCTGCGACGGGCGCGGAAACGGGGTCATCCGGTGGTGGACGGCCTCGGCATGCTGATCTGGCAGGCGGTGCCGGGGTTCCGGCACTGGGGCGGCGTGGAGCCGCCGGTGGACGGGACCGTCGAGGCCCTCCTCCTGGAGGGACTCCGGGCGACTCCACCGGCGAAATGACGGGGTGCCACGGCGAGTTGTCCACAGGCGGCGCGGGCGCGGCTCCGTTAGAACGTTAGATTCTTTACGTTAGAACGTTAGAGGACGCGATTTGTCCTTGTCTTTCAACGGGTTGAGGGGCGAAAGCGTGAACGATGTACCGAATCTTCGTGAACGATGTACCGAATCGAGGCGTGAACGATGTACCGAACTTTCGTGAACGATGTACCGAATCGCCGCCGCCTCCCGCCGGGGGGGGCTGTGGATAACTCCCGCGCCCTCGATGTGAACGATGTACCGAGTCCCCGCCGGGCGGCATGGGCGATGGACCGGACCGCGCGGCCTCCGGCGGGCGGGGTGTGAACGATGTACCGAGTCCGCCCCTCCGCGTGCCGACCCCCGTGAACGATGTGTCGAGTCCGCGGCGGGTACGGATGGCGCGGCGTTCGCGGCGCGGATCCCGGAGTCCTCCGGGGTGTGGACGATGTACCGAATCCGTCTCCGGCGGCGGGCGGCGTGAACGATGTACCGAATCCCGCGACCGGAAGGATGGGGGGAGGGGGCCGGAGGAACGTCCGCCGGCGCGTCCCTCCGGCGCGGCGCGTGAACGATGTACCGAATCGCGCCTCGCTCGCCTTCACGACTCGTTAAGCCCTCCCGCTTATGCGGGTGCATGCGTGCGTCCGGGCAAAGCGGGAGACAGGCCGTGATCACCATCCTCCCCACTCCTCCACGCCGTGCGCCCGTCGTGCTCCCCGCGGCGGTGGCGACGGGCACCGGCACGCTCGCGGTCATGGTCGCTCTCGCCGCCGGCTGGAGCCATCCCCTCGCGCCCGCGGCCCTCCTCGTCGCGCTGACCACCACGGGCGCGAGCATCGTGGCCGTGCGGCATCTCCGGCCCCGGAGCGGGTCCTCCGGGCAGCGGGCCCGCGCGAATTCGCCGGAGACGGTCACCTCGCCCCGTCACGGGCCCACATGGCCTGCGGGAGATCCCGGGACCCCGGAGACTCCGGGAGGGGAGACGTCCCCACGGACGGCGGCCGCCGGGTCCACCCTGGCCCGCTGGCGTGACGTTCTCGCCCGGATCCGCGCGGATCTCGCGCGCGATCTCCGGCAGTTCCGGGCCGCCATGGAGGCGGTGGTGCGGGCCTCGGGCGAGGCCGCCGACAACACCGCCACCATGGCCTCGGCGGTGGAGCAGCTTTCCGCCTCCATCGCCGAGATCGGCCGCAATGCCACCACCTCGGCGGAGATCGCCCGCCGGGCCGTGGCGGAGATGGAGCACACCTCGGAGGCGATCCGGCGCACCCGCGAGGCCACCGCGCGCATCGGCCGTTTCGTCGAGACCATCCGGGAGGTGACCGAGCGCACCAAGATCCTCGCCCTCAACGCCACCATCGAGGCGGCCCGGGCCGGCGAGGCCGGACGGGGATTCGCCGTGGTGGCCCAGGAGGTGAAGGCCCTCGCCCATCGGGTGGACGAGATCGCCGCCGAGATCGGCGAGGCCGCCCGCGGCATCGAGGCCGGCGTGCGCGACGCCTGTGATCGGGCCGCGATCATCACCGCCTCCCTCGTCGAGTCCGAGGGGGCCACCGCGGCCATCGCCAGCGCCGTGGAACAGCAGCACGCCGTGGTGCGGGATCTCTCCGAACGTCTCCAAGGCATGGCCCGGGCCGCCCGCGAACTGGAGGGTGTACTCGAAGGCGCAGAAGAAGGCGAGGGGGGCTGCGGGCTACGGCGGATCGCCGACGGCGTCCGGACCGCCTGCGCCGCCCTCGATGGCCTCCTCGCCGGAGAGGGAACGAGGTCGCGGGCGGCGTGAGCCGGAGCCCGGATCCCCCGCCGCTCCGGGACGCCCCGATCCGTTGCCGGCGGGGGATGTGAACGATGTACCGAGTCCGCCGACAGCGGCGGGAGAGGGGGGTGGCGACGGGTGTGGCGGAGACCGCGACGGGACACGCGGCGTGCGCGCCGTTCGGCCGGCCGGATCCGCTCCGCCCCCGGAACCCTCCGCCGTCGGGATTGTGCCGGCGTCCGCACCGTGCCATCTGCGCCCCGGGTCCGGGGAGCGGACGGTGGCCACCAAACCGGCTCGGAGACTGCTCTATGCGCTGATCGCGCCGCTGCCGCTGCCGCTGCGCCGCGGCATCGACCGCCGCGTCCGCGGCCTGGCCGAGAGCCGCAAGCTGGTGCGCGCCGATGCGGTGGTGGTCTCCCATCCCAAGAGCGGCCGGACCTGGCTGCGGGCGCTGCTGTCCTGGTACTGGCGCACCGCCCGTGGGCTCGCGACCGAGGCGCTGCTCGGCTTCGACGACTATCACCGTCTCGATCCCACCGTCCCGCGGATTCTCTTCACCCACGACAACTATCCGGTGGACTGGCTGGGCCCGGCGCGGCTCGAGGCCCTCTACGCCGCCCGTCCCCTCGTGCTGCTCACCCGCGATCCCCGCGACGTGGTGGTCTCCGCCTTCTTCCAGACCCGGCGACGGACGGATCCGGCGAAGCGCCGTATCCTCGGCAAGGACGATCCGGCCCTCGCCGATCTCTCCGGCTTCCTCCGCCATCCCGAATGGGGGCTCCCCCGCATCCTCGCCTTCTACGAACGCTGGGCCGAACGGCTGCCGCGTCTGCCGCGGGCGCTCCGCGTGCGCTACGAGGACCTGCGGCGCGATCCCGCCGGCGTCTTCACCCGGGTGCTGATCCATCTGGGCGAGACGCCGGTGGATGCGGGAGCGGTGGCGCGGGCGGTGGCGGAGACGGAGTTCTCCCGCATGCGCGAGCGCGAGCGGCGCGGCGAACTCGCCACCGGTCGCAGCCGCCGCTTCTCGGCCGGCGGGGACGATCCCGCCGCCCTCAAGGTGCGGGAGGGGCGCATCGGTGGCTTCCGCGACCATCTCCGCGCCGGGGACATCGCCTGGATGGAAGCGGAGATCGCCCGCCGCATGCCGCCGGGCTTCGGCTATCGGGCCGAGGAGACGGATCCGTCTTCGGGCAGCGGATAGCCGTAACGGGCGAGATCGAGGCCGAAGGTGCGGGCGAGGGCGGCGTTACCCGCCGCGCAGCACCGATGGATCCGGCGACGGGTGGCCTCGTCCACCGTCACCCGCAGCCGCCGTCCCGGCAGGTGGACCAGGCGGTTGCCGATCTTGCGAGCGAGCCAGGGCGTGAGCAGCCTTCCCACCACCCGCATCACCGCCCGGTATTCGCGGGTGAGGGTGGGATTGCGCACGCGCCGGCCGAGGGCGGCCCGCACCTCGTCGGCGGGAAGGGCGAGCAGCCCCGCCAGTTCGCCGGCGAAGCCGGCGGGATCCTCGCGCAGCCGCTCGAAGGGGAGGACGTGGACGCGGTCGCGGCCGAACAGTTCCACGTAGGTGCGCACCACCGGCCAGAAGTCGAGGTCGGAGAAGATGGACTTGTGCGGCTCCCGGGCCTTCATGGCCACCCAGGTGGGGAAGGGGACGAAGTGGCCGCCCTTGAGGTACTTCTCCAGCTTCTGGAGATACCAGGCGCCCAGGAGTTCGTCCTGGCGGCGGATGGTGAAGAGCACCCGCGCCCGCGGGAACAGGCGGGCCAGCCGCTCCGCCACCACCCGCCGGTCGGTGGCCTCGTAGAGGGCGAAGTTCTCGTTGGAGAGGGTGACGACGCGATGGCGCCCGGCGGCGGCGAGGGCGTCCTCCAGCACCCGTCGCACCGCCGCCTCGTCGTAGACGGTGGAGTCGTCGTGGGCGATGGCGTGGATGGCCCGCTCCAGCCCGGCGTCGGGAGCGGGGCGACCGAGGTGGAGGATGGCGGGATGGGCGGCCAGCAGATTGCGCTGGAGGCTGGTGGTGGCGGTCTTGACGAAACCCGGATGGAGGAGGACCGGTGGCATCAGCTCGCCTCCCCGGCGATCCCGCCGTAGCCCAGCCGCCCGTCCAGCCCTTCCGCCACCAGCCGGTCCATCCACGCCACCAGCTCGGCCGGCAACTCCCGCCGCCAGGATCCGCTCCGGCCCCGCCGCACCTTGAAACTCTCGGGATCGCGGGGATCGCCCGGGCGCAACACCTCGTCCCGGAAGAAGCCCGCCGCCTCCAGTCGCCGCAGATGGTCGAAGGCGGCGAAGGCCACCGCCCCCGCCACCGCCGCCGCGTCCACCGGCGCCTCGCCGAGGAAGGCGAGCAGGCGGGCGAGGCCGGCGGCGGGGTCGCGCCGCAGGTCCTCGTAGCGCACCAGATGGGCGCGGGCGGCCCGGTCGTGGATGCGCAGCATCGCCCGCGTGCGGGCGATCTGGGCCGGCAGGCCGAAGTCGGGATCGCGCAGGAACTCCGGGAGGGGGCGGGCGAGGCGGGTGCGGGTGAGTCCGTAGCGGCGCAGGTCCCGCTCCCGGGCGCGGTGACGCAGGTGGTAGTAGTGGGAGACGGCCACGTCGCGGGGGTCGCGCACCAGCAGCACCAGCCGCCGGCGGGGATGGCGCGCCGCCCGGGCCACCGTCCACCGCACCGGCGGCGGTTCGTTGAAGAGATGGGTGAAATGGACGACGGGGATGTGCGGGTCGAGGCGGTGGAAATTGTCGAAGCGCACCAGCCGGTCGGCCGGCACGCCGCGAGTGAGATGCCAGTAGTGGGAGATCATCACCCGCAGCCAGGTGCGGCCGCTCTTGGCCGGCGACAGCACGATCACGTCGCTCGCCAGCAGGCGTACGACGGTCTTGATCGCGCGACGGGTTTCGTGCAGCGCGAAGGCGAGGTCCACGGATCGCGAAGCCCGTCCGGGATCCCGCCGCCGACTTGCACCGGCCCGCGGCCTCGGCAAGTCCCTCGGAGGAGAGGAGATGGGGGAGGACCGCCGCATCGCCGTCATCGGCCTCGGCTACGTGGGACTGCCGCTGGCGCTGGCCGCCTGCGAGGCCGGGCTCGAGGTGGTGGGGCTGGACGCGGACGCGACCAAGATCCCGCGGCTCGCCCGCGGTGAGAGTCCTCTGCGCCACATCGACGGCGCCCGGATCCGGAAGGCGGTGGCATCGGGCCTCCTCGTCCCCTCCACCGACTTCGACCGGCTGCGCGCGGTGGACGCGGTGCTGATCTGCGTGCCCACGCCACTGGGCCGGCACCGCGAGCCCGATCTCTCCTTCGTCGAGGCCACGGCCCGGGCCGTCGCCGCCCGGCTGCGCCGGGGCCAGCTGGTGGTGCTGGAGTCCACCACCTATCCCGGCACCACCCGCGAGGTGGTGAAACCGATCCTCGAGGCCACGGGGCTGCGCTCGGGCGCGGACTTCCACCTCGCCTACAGCCCGGAGCGGGAGGATCCGGGCAATCCGGACTTCACCACCGCCCGCATTCCCAGACTGGTGGGGGGCGACGGCGAGGCGGCCACGCGGCGGGCGACGGCCCTCTACCGGCGCTTCGTGGGGCGGGTGATCCCCGTCTCCTCGCCGGAGGTGGCGGAGGCGGCCAAGATCTTCGAGAACGTCTTCCGGGCGGTCAACATCGCCCTCGTCAACGAGTTCAAGATGCTGTGCCGGAAGATGGGGCTCGACGTCTTCGAGGTGATCGAGGCGGCGGCGACCAAGCCCTTCGGTTTCGTGCCCTTCTGGCCCGGCCCCGGGCTCGGCGGTCACTGCATCCCCGTCGATCCCTTCTATCTCGCCTGGCGGGCGCGGGCCTTCGACATGTCCGCCCGCTTCGTCGAGCTCGCCGGCGAGATCAACGCCATGATGCCGGACTATGTGGTGGGGCGCCTCGCCGAGGAGATGGACCGGCGTTTCGCGAGAGGGCTCAACGGCGCCCGGGTGCTGCTGGTGGGGGTGGCCTACAAGCGCGACGTGGACGACGTGCGCGAGAGTCCCGCCTTCGCCATCTGGCGGCGACTCGCGGCGCGGGGGGCGCGGGTGTGCTACCACGATCCGCACGTGCCGGAGATCCCGCGGACCCGGGGATATCCCGAACTCGCCGGCATCCGGTCGGTGCCGCTGGATCCGGACCGGCTCGGCGCGCTCGACGCGGCGGTGGTGGTGACCGACCACGACGCCGTCGACTGGGCGCGGCTGGTGGAGCTGGCACCGCTGGTGCTGGACACGCGGGGACGATGCCGTCGGCTCGGCTCGCCGCGGGTGGTGGGGGATTGAAGTGGAACGGTTCCAATCCGCGACCACCCGCCACGGGTGACCGGACTTGTGTCCGCCGGAAAGTCCCCGCAGATGGGGAGCGCCGACGGGGAGGCCGTCGGAGCGGACGATTCGCGCGAAGACCGCAACGAGGGACGAAGACGGAATGAGCGAGATGGTGCGTGTCGGCGACCGGTTTCCCGACTTCGAGCTGCCCACCTATTTCCCGGCGGAGAAGCGGGATGGGACGCTGGGGCTGCGATCGCTGATCGAGGCCGGGAAATGGGTGGTGATGGTCTACTATCCGGCCGACTTCACCTTCGTCTGTCCCACCGAACTGGCCGACTACGGCCGTCTCTACGCCCGCTTCCGCGAGCTCGGCGCCGAGCTGGTGGGGGTG
Organism: Alphaproteobacteria bacterium; assembly: GCA_026982705.1. Lineage (GTDB taxonomy): Bacteria > Pseudomonadota > Alphaproteobacteria > Geminicoccales > Geminicoccaceae > HRBIN39. Next base: position 33,354 of record JALSGP010000022.1, on the reverse strand, counting down.
TCCACCGACACCGTCTTCACCCACAAGGCGTGGCTGGAGACGGAGAAGCTGCTGCGGGACGTGACCTTTCCCCTCGCCGCAGATCACACCGGCGCTCTCGCCCGCCGGCTCGGCATCTACAACGAGGAGGACGGCACCGCCCTGCGGGGCACCTTCGTCGTGGATCCCGACGGTCATCTGCGGGCCATGGAGGTGACCTGGTACGACGTGGGACGCAACGCCGAGGAGACGCTGCGCCAGCTCGAGGCCTTCCAGTACGTGCGCGCCCATCCCGGCGCCGCCTGTCCGGCGGGTTGGAAGCCCGGCGCCCGGGTGCTGCGGCCCGACATCGCCATCGCCGGCCACGTGGCCGAGGCGCTCGGGTCCTGAGCGACCGCACCGCCGGCGGGAAGTCCGGAAGCGGGCGCCCGATCGGGCGCCCGCCGTCATTCCTCCTCGGCGTGATGGGTGAAGGAACGCTTGCCCTCGGCGTGGGAGACATAGAGGGCCACGGCCATCAGCAGCACGCCGGCACCGATCACCAGCACGTCCAGGGCGGCGCCGATGCGGAGCGCGAGGGTCTGCTCGAACAGCTTCACCACCAGGATCAGCACCAGCACCTTGCCGAGCTTGGACTTGAGCTGATCGAGGCTGCGGATCTCGAGCACGCGTGAATGGCGGCCGTCCTCGCGGATGGCGCGGATGCGGCGGACGAAGAGATCGTAGAGACCGATCCCGAAGAGGAAGGTGACGGTGGCCAGCAGGAAGCCGTCGATGGCGCGCACGGCGTGGGCCACCACCAGACCGCGCACCTCCTCGGCCGCGCCGGTGCCGGATCCGGCCACGTAGTGCCAGGCCTCGCGCACCAGCACCCAGGTGTCGGCGAGGGCCACCGCCAGCAGCGCCGACGTCATCACCAGACTGGCGACCACCGCCGCCAGCACGAAGAGGCGGGCACGCCACAGCAGACTCTCGAGGCCGGTGAACATGGGCGGACCGTTTCCCGTCGTCCGTGGATGTGGGATCACGGCCGTGCCAGATGGGATGCCCCGCCGTGCGCACAAGGGGCGGGGCGGGGAGCGGGGGAGCGACGGTGAACGGACGTCTGCGCTTTCGCATCCATCGTGCCCTGGAGGCACCCTGGCCGGTGCTGCGGGCGGGCGAACGACTGGCCCGGATGCTGCTGGTGGGGGTCACCCTCGCCGCCGTCCTCGGGGTGATGGTGGAAGAGACCTACGGCGACGGCCATGCCGCCGTGATGTGGGTGCCGCTGGTGGAGGGGCTGGTGACGGTCCTCTTCGCCGGCGAATACGCGCTGCGGCTGTGGGTGTGCGTGGAGGACCCGCGCTTCGCCGGCCGTCGCTTCCCGCGGCTGCGCTACGCCCTCACGCCGGGAGCCCTCGTGGATCTGCTGGCGATCCTGCCGGGCGTGCTGTGGCTGTTCGGCGTGGACCTGCGCAGCCTGCGCATCCTTCGTCTGCTGCGGGTGCTGGCCCTCACCCATTTCGCCGGCTCGCTGGAGCTGCTGACGCGGGTGCTGCGGGCCGAAGCGGAGGCGCTCTTCGCCGCCTTCACCCTGGTGCTGGTGGTGCTGGTGCTGGCCGCCACCGGCATCCATCTGTTCGAGGCCGAGGTGCAGCCCGAACACTTCGGGACCGTGGCCCGGGCGCTGTGGTGGGCGGTGGTGACGGTCACCACCGTGGGCTATGGCGACGTGGTCCCCGTCACCACCGGCGGGCGTCTGTTCGCCGGACTCACGAGCCTCTTGGGCATCGCGCTCTTCTCCATCCCCACCGCCATCCTCGCCGCCGGCTTCGTCGAACAGCTGCGGGTGCGCCGTCGCGCCTACCGCCGGCTGCTGGAGCTGGCGCTCGCCGACGGTCGCCTCACCCCCGAGGAGGCGGAGCGGCTGGAGGAGATCCGGCTGGAACTCGGCCTCCCGGCCGAGAGCGCGGCGGCGGATCTGGTGGAGGTCCTGCGCCGGTGCCGCTCCGTGCGGGACCCGGATCCGCGGACGGAGCGCGGTCCGGCGGATCCCGCCCCGGATCAGTCCAGCGGCACCGTCCCGCGGAAGCGGGCGAAGGGGGAAACCCCGCCGGTGCGGAAGAGATAGACGGTGTAGGTGGCGGGCTCCGGCGCCGGCATGCCGGGCGAGCCCGGCGGCATCCCCGGGGCGGCGATGCCGAGGGCGTCGGGTCGCGCCTCCAGCAGCCGCCGCACCGCCGCCGCCGGGACGTGCCCCTCCACCACATAGCCGTCCACCAGGGCGGTGTGGCAGGCCTCGAGGGGGGCGGGGACGCCGGCCATGCGCTTGACCGGGGCGAGATCCTCCACGTTCTCGCGCCGGACGGTGAAGCCGGCCGCCTCCATGTGGCGCGCCCACCCCTCGCAGCAGCCGCACCAGGGATTCTTGTAGAGGACCACTTCGGACGGCGCCGTCCGTCCCGTACCCGCGAGCCCGACCAGCACCGGCAGGCCCGCCGTCAGCAGGATCCGTCGCGTGATCCGGATCATCCTTCCTCTCCTCCCGTACGCCGTCGACGCACCGTCTCCACCAGCCGTTCCAGCATTCCCGCCTCGGGCAGTCCCGGGATCAGATGGTCCCCCACCACGAAGGCGGGAGTCCCGGAGATGCCGAGGCTGTCGGCCAGCTCCGCCACCTCCCGGATCTCCGCCTCGATGGCCGGATCCTCCAGGGCGCGCCGTTCGATCTCCACCGGATCGAGCCCGAGCTCCGCCACCACCGCGAGGACCGTCTCGCGGTCCACCCGCTCGCTCTCGTACATACGGGCGTGGAAGGCCTCGTAGCGATCGGGGGCGGTGCGGTGGACGGCGAGGGCGATGCGGGCGGCGAAGTCGGAGTCGGGGCCGAGGATGGGCCATTCCTTGTAGACGAAACGGACGTTGCCGTCGCGCTCGAGGAGCTCGCGCACCATGGGGAAGGCCGCCCGGCAGTAGGGACAGCGATAGTCGAAGAACTCGACGATGGTCACGTCGCCCTTCGGATTGCCTCCCACCGGGGAATCGGGATCGGCCAGCAGCCGCTCGCGCTGATCCACCACCGCCTGCCGGCGCGCCTCCGCCTCGGCGCGCCGCTGCCGCTCCCGCAGGATCTGCAGCGCTTCCAGCACGATCTCCGGATTCTCCCGCAGCGTCTCGCGCACCAGTTCGCGGATGCGGGTCTCCTCGGCGGCGTCGAAGGGTTCGCCCGCCGTCGCGACGACGGGGACGGTCGCCAGCCAGACCGTCAGGATCGCAACCCACCGTGTGCGTGGCATCGACTCCCTCCCGCGGATCGCCTCCAACATAGGCGGGGAGAACGGCGAGACCATCGGAACGCGGCCGGCGGGGCGGATCATGCGTTAACCGGATGTTGGGATTCGGCTGTCACTCTGGTGACGGCCGAACCCTCGACGGAGGTCGTCATGCGACTCCACCGCCGCCATTTCCTCCTCGCGTCCACCGCCACGGTTCTGACCACCGTCCTGCCGGCGCGGGCCGGCGTGCCGGGGGTCGACGATGCCCGCGTGCTCTTCGGTCAGTCCTGTGCCCTCGAGGGGCCGGCGCGGGCCCTCGGGAGGGGCATGAAGGCGGGCCTCGAGCTCGCCTTCGCCGAGGCCAACGCCGAGGGCGGCGTGCACGGTCGACGTCTCGAGCTGGTGAGTTACGACGACGGCTACGAGCCGGAGAAGGCCATCGCCAACACCCGCCGACTGATCGAGAGGGACGGGGTCTTCGCCCTCGTGGGCGAGGTGGGGACTCCCACGTCCAAGGCCGTCGTGCCCCTCGCGGTGGAGGCGGGCGTGCCGTTCCTGGCCCCCTTCACCGGCGCCCAGCTGCTGCGGGAACCGTTCCGCCGCGAGGTGGTGAACGTGCGCGCTTCCTACTTCCAGGAGACCGAGACGCTGGTGGATCATTTCGTCCGCGGCAAAGGGTATACGCGGATCGCCGTCTTCTATCAGGACGATTCCTACGGCCGCGCCGGCCGCGAAGGGGTGCGGCGGGCGCTCGAGCGCCGCGGCACGAGCATCGCCGGCGAGGGGACCTACGAGCGCAACACGCTGCGGGTCAAGCGCGGTCTCGTCGCCGTCCGCCGCAGCCGGCCGCAGGCGGTGATCATGATCGGCGCCTATGCCCCCTGCGCCGAATTCATCCGCCTCGCCCGCCGCATCGGCCTCGAGGCGGAGTTCGCCAACGTCTCCTTCGTGGGCACGCGGGCGCTGACGGAGGCCCTGGGCGCGGCGGGGAAGGGCGTGGTCGTGAGTCAGGTGGTCCCCTTCCCGGAAGACACCTCGGTGCCCCTGGTGGCCGCCTATCACCGGGCGCTCGCCCGCTTCGACGGGGGCGAGCCCGGCTTCGTGTCCCTCGAGGGCTACATGGCCGGGCGACTGGTGGTGGAGGCCCTGCGGCGGGCGGGGCGGGCGCTCGATCGCGCACGCTTCCTGAAGGCCATCTACGAAGGCGGCCCCTTCGATCTGGGCGGAGTGACCCTCACCTACGGTGCCGGCGACAATCAGGGCATGGATCTGGTGTTCCTGACCGAGCTCGACGGCCGCGGCGGCGTACGCCCCCTGCTCCGGGCGGCGGGCTGAGGAGGCGGGGCCGTGTTCGCGCGACGCCCCATGTTCGCGCCCCGCGGGGACCGGCGGGACGGCGGCGCCGACGGGCGGCGGCGCCTCGGGGTCACCGCCCGTCTCCAGCTCGCCTTCCTCGCGGTGTTCCTGCTGGCGGCCCTGACCGGCGCCGCGGGCCTCTACGTCTTCGCCACCCTGGATCGGGCCCTCGCCACCCTTGGACGCGAGACGGTTCCGCGAACACTGGAGCTCGTGGAGGCCGGACGCCGGGTCCGCGAACTGGCGGCCCTCGCGCCGGTGCTGGTGACGGCGGAGCGACGGGCGCGGGTCGACTCTCTGGTGGAGGACTACGAGACGCGGCGCCGGCGGCTGGCGGGACTCCTCGACGGCTTGCCCCGTGCCGAGCGCGAGGCCTTCGCCGGGACCACGGGCGCCCTCGACGCGCTGTTCCGGAGTCTCACCGCCCACAAACGGGCCCATCTCGGGACGCGCGCGCGGCTGCGGGAAGCGATCGAGGCCATGCGCGCGCGCCAGGAGAATCTGCGCGACCTCCTGGCCGATCCCCTGGATTCCGCCGAGTTCGACTTCGTCCTCGCCCTCGACGAGGCGGACGAGCACCTGAGTGAGATGGCGCGCATCCTCCGGACCGGCACCTTGCCCGAACCCGGAGAGCGGACCGATCCCGTCCTGGGAGATCTCTCCGGGCGGTACGAGGCTCTCGCCTCGTTGGTGCGACTGACCAACGGGTTGGATCGTCTGCGCAATCTGCTGGACGCCATCGCCGCCGTCGAGGATCCGGCGCTCCTCGGCCCCCTGGAGGAGCGGCTCCAGGCCGTACGCGAGACGGTGGAACAGGGCCTCGCGGGACTGCCCGGCGAGATCCGCGGAACGATCGAGGCGGACGTCCGGGCGCTGATGGCCGCCGGCACGGGGGAAGAGGGCATTCCCGCCCTCAAGCGGGCCCTCCTGCAGCGGCGGGCGACCCTCGCCGAGGAGGCGCGGCGGGCCGAAGAGCTGGCCCGCGAGGTGGTGGCCGTGGTGGAGCGGCGGACGGCCGAAGCCCGCCGTCGGCTGGAGGAGACGCTCGTCGCCAGCACCGACCATGCCCGGCAGGGGCTGTGGCTCCTGGTGGGCGCGGTGGTGCTGACCCTGGCGGTGGCCGGCAATCTCGGCTGGTTCTATGTCCGCCGTTCCCTGGCGCGTCGTCTCGCCGCCCTCCACGCCGCCACCGTGGCGGTGGCGGAGGGGCGGCTGGAGGTGGACATTCCCGCCCGCGGCCGGGACGAGCTGGCCGACATGGGGCGGGCCCTCGCCACCTTCCGCGATCGCACCGCCGAGGCCCGCGCCCTGGAAGCGGAGCGGCGGGCGGCCGAGGCCCGGGCCGAGGAGGAGAAACGGCGGGCCCGCGCCGAGATCGCCGCCCGTTTGGAGCAGGAGGTGGGGAGACTCGCCGACGCCTTCGCCGGCATGGCGGCGGAGCTGGGCGAACGGGCCCGCGAGCTCTCGCGCCGCGACGAGAAAGGGGACGACGCCGGACGCGTGGACGAGGTGGCCATCGCCTGCCAGGAGCTGGAGAAGGCGTCCCGTCAGATCGCCGAGGAGATGGAGCGGGCGCGGCACATCGGCGCCACGGCGGCGGAAGGCGGTGAACGTTCGGTGGCCATGATGCGCGAACTCGACGCCACCATCGCCGAGATCGACGAGGTGGTGACGCTGATCGCCGACATCGCCGAGCGGACCCATCTGCTGGCCCTCAACGCCACCATCGAGGCGGCACGGGCCGGCGAGGCCGGCCGCGGTTTCGCGGTGGTGGCGAGCGAGGTCAAATCGCTGGCGGAACAGACGGCCCGGGCCACCGACACCATCACCGGCCGCATCCGCGCCATCCGCGAGACCAGCGGGCGCACGGTGGAGGCGGTGGACACGGTACGGACCGTCACCCGCGACCTCCGCGACATGAGCGGGACCGTGGCGGCGGCGGTGGAGGAGCAGCTCGCGACCATCCGCGACATCGGCACCAATGCCGAGGGTGCGGCCCGGGCGGCGGGCTCGGTGCGTGCCCTGGCCGGCGAGGTGAGCGCGCGCGCCCGCGAGCTGCGCGATCGCGTCCGCGAGGTGGTGGCGGCCCTGCGCGCCGCCTGAGGGCGGATCGGGAAGCGGAGGGGCGGCGCCGGAATCCGCGCCGCCCCTCCGCTTTTCCTCGCCGGAAGGATGTGGTAGCCTCGATGATCGAGGGGAGGCGCGCGCCATCCGCGCGATCGTGCGGGTGGCCGCGGCCGCGGCGAGGGCCGCGGCACCACGGCAACGGAGGGGAGGCTTTCCGCATGAGACGCTCTCTGCTTCTCGCGGGCGCCGTGCTTGCGGGTCCGATGCTGGCGATGCCGGCGACGGCCCTCGATCCCACCCGGATCGAGAACGCCGACAAGGATCCCAACAACTGGCTCACCTACAACCGCAGCTACAAGAGCTGGCGCTACAGTCCGCTCGACCAGATCAACACCGAGAACGTTCGGGACCTCAAGGTCGCCTGGATGCACACGCCGGGACGCGCCACCCGGGGGCTGCAGTCGACGCCCCTGGTGGCGGACGGAGTGATGTACTATTCCGGTTCCTACAGCCGTGTCTTCGCACTGGATGCCGCCACCGGCGAGGTGATCTGGTCCTACTTCCCCGAGCTCAACGAGGATCTGATCGCCCAGCAGACCCACTCTCCCTACAATCGCGGTGTCGCCCTCGGCCACGGCAAGGTGTTCGTCGGAACCGTCGACGGACGGCTCATCGCCCTCGACATGGAGACCGGCACACCGGTATGGGACACCAAGCTGATCGATTCGGAAAAGCTCACCGTCGGCTTCACCGGTGCCCCGCTGGTGGTCAAGGACAAGGTCATCATCGGCGCCCAGGGCGGCGAGTGGCCGTGGCGGGGCCCCATCTTCGGCGTCGACGCCGCCACCGGCAGGGAGGTGTGGCGCTTCTACACGGTGGCCGGCACCGAGGAGGCCAAGAAGACCTGGGGCCGCGAGTCCTGGCGCACGGGCGGCGGTGGCGGCTGGATGCCCGGCACCTACAATCCGGACCGGGACATCGTCTACTGGGGGACCGGCAATCCGGCACCGCTCTACGACTGGGCCGGACCGGACTGGATGACGGAAGGACCCCGGCCGGGCACCAATCTCTACACCAGCTCGGTGATCGGGCTCGATCCCGATACCGGAGAACTGATCACCTACTTCCAGGAGCTCCCTCACGACGCATGGGATTTCGACAGTGCCGTGGGCGAGTTCGTCCGCATCGAGCGCGACGGCAAGGTCTACATCGTCCATCCCAACAAGGGCGGATTCGTCTACGTCTATGACGAGATGCTGAATTTCATCCGTGCCTGGCGACTGGTGGATCATATCAACTTCATCGAGGGCGTGGACGAGAAGGGGAACCTCGTCGGCCGCCGCGACATGCGCGAAGGCAAGCACGAGAATCTCTGTCCGGCCATCGCGGGCGGTATCTCGTGGAACTCCGGAACCTACAATCCCAAGACGGGTCTCTACTACAAGGTCGGCAACGAATGGTGCATGGACCTCGAGATCGTCAAGACCCAGCCCATTCTCGAACCCATGGCCCAGCTCAACATCGGCGCCAACTTCACCATGGCCCATCCCAAGGGCGGTCGCGCCTACGGTCACGTGGACGCCCGCGATCCCATCACGGGTGAACTCGCCTGGCGGATCGACTTCCCCGAACCGCCGCTGGCGAGCCTCCTGTCCACCGGCGGCAATCTGCTGTTCGTGCCGGATCCGCGCGGCGTGCTGCGCGCCTACGACGCCCGCACCGGCGCGCTGCTGTGGACCCACAACAACGGCCTCGGTCACAACGGCGGCATCATCAGCTATGCCGTCGACGGCAAGCAGTACATCACCGTGGCGGTGGGCTGGGGATCGCTGGTGGGCGATCTGTTCCCCGATCTCTGGGGCGAACCGTACGAGAGCATGGCCAACGACCAGGGCTGGCTCGTGACCTTCACCCTGCCCGAGAAATGAGATCGCGGGGGAACCCGTCGTCACGGACGGAGCGGGGGCCTCGGCCCCCGCTCCCGCCCCGGGAGAGGCGCATGCGCACGGCATCGATCCTCGCGGTGACGATCCTTCTCTCCACCACCGGATCGGCGGCGGCCGGTCACATCGATCCCGAACAGCTCTTCCTCAACGTCTGCGGCTTCTGCCACGAGGCGGGCGGACGCAAGGCCGGCAAGGGGCCGCGGCTCATGTGCACCACCCGCAGCGACGCCTTCCTCGCGAACCGCATCAAGCGGGGCAAGCCCGGACGCATGCCGGCCTTCGGCTGGCTGGACGATGCCGCCGTCGACGAGATCGTCGCCTACATCCGCGCCCTCGGTCCCTGTCCACCGGCCACCCGGACGGGGGGAGGGCAGGGGTGATCGGCGCGCTCTCCGCCGCCCTCGTCCTCGCCGTGCTGGCGACCCTCCCGCCGCCGTCGTCCGCGGTGGCACGACCGCTGGAGGACATCCGGCGACGCGGGGTGATCGAGCTCTGCGCCCATCCCGACGCCCTGCCCTTCGCCAAGCGCCGGGGGCCGGTGCGGGGACTGCAGGTGGAACTGGCCGAGCGCATCGCCCGGGGCCTCGGCGTGGACCTCGCCGTCGACTGGGTGGTGACCCGCTGGCAGATCCGCTATGCCGACTGTGATCTGGTGATGGACGTCATCGTCGATCGCGAGGCCCTCGCCGCCGCCGAACCGCGGTTGCGGGTCTCCCGCCCCTACTTCCGCAGCGGCGTGGTGCTGGCGGTGCCTCCCGAACATGCCGGACGCGGACTGGAGGCCCTGCCGCGCACGCTGCGCGTCGGCGTCCTGATCGGTTCCCTCGCCCACCGCCGGCTGGAGCGGGCGGGATTCGTCACCGTCCCCTTCGGCTTCGAGGACGAGATGATGGAGGCGGTGGCGGCGGGCGAGATCGACGCCGCCGCGGTCACGCCCATCACGCTCGGCTGGTTCCGCCACCATCGTCCGGATCTCGACCTCGCCGTGCTCGATCCCTTCGCCGGCGACGACGAGCTCTCCTGGAATCTGGCGGTGGGCATGCGGCGTTCGGACCGTTTCCTGCGTCGCGCCGTCGACGACATCCTGGAGGACCTGCTGGTCTCGGGCGAGCTGGCGGCCCTCTATGCGCGCTACGGCATCGACTTCCGACCGCCGCACTTCCGGGCACCCCGGCGGGTGGGGCGCCGGAGCGACCTCGGGACGCGGGAGTGCGTACGACTGGGCTACGCCCGCGCGTGCCGGCGGTGATGCCGGGAGACGGTGCCGCGGCGGGATCGGGAGACCCCCGGGCCCGCGGAGAGGCGGGGCGGTCCGCCGGAGGTTGCCATGCGGCTCACCTACTATACCGACTATGCCCTGCGCCTGCTGCTCCATCTCGCCGCGACGCCCCGGCGGCGGTGGACGGTGAGCGAGGTGGCCCGCATCTGGGGCATCTCCCGCCATCATCTCACCAAGATCGCCCACGATCTCGCCCGTGCCGGCCTCGTGCGCACCACCCGCGGCAAGGGCGGCGGCCTCGAGCTCGCCCGCGATCCGTCCACCATCCGCCTCGGCGAACTGGTGCGACGGCTGGAGCCGGACCTCCATCTGGCGGCGTGTTTCGAGGACGGGAGCGACTGCCGCATCCGCGAGGTGTGCGGCTTCCGCACCGCCCTCCTGGAAGCGCGGGCGGCCTTCCTCGCGAGTCTGGACCGCTGGACCCTGGCCGATCTCGCCGCCCCGGCGGCGGAACTGAGAGCGGCCCTCGGTCTGTCCACGGAAGGGGCGCCGGCGACGACCGCGTCGAAGGCGCGCGGCCGCTGACGGCACCATCGGCCTCGTCCGCTCACGCCCCGTGGGGCAGGACGATCTGGCGCAGGGTGGTGCCGGCGGCGAGCCGCTCCAGCGCGGTGTTGATCTCCTCCAGCGGCAGGCACTCGGCCACCAGCCGGTCGACGGGCAGCCGGCCGCGGCGGAACAGCTCCACATAGCGGGGAATGTCGCGCACCGGCACGCAACTGCCCATGTAGCTGCCGCGGAGGGTCCGCTCCTCGCCCACGAGGCGCACCGGGGGGAGGGAGAGGCGATGGTCGGGATGGGCGAGGCCGGCGGAGACGGTGACGCCACCCCGGCGGGTGATCTCCCAGGCGAATTCCAGCGCCGGCACGCTGCCCACCGCCTCGATGGCGGCGTCCACGCCGCCGTCGGTGTGGGCGCGCACCCGGGCCACCGCGTCCGCCTCCCGCGGGTCGACGGTGAGGGTGGCCCCGAGCTCGCGGGCGAGGGCGCGCTTCTCGGCCACCGGATCCACCGCCACCAGCCGCCGCGCCCCCGCCAGCACCGCGCCCAGGAGGGCGTTGAGGCCGACGCCGCCGAGCCCCACCACCGCCACCGTCTGGCCCGGTCGCACGCCGGCGGTATTGAGCACCGCCCCCACGCCGGTGAGGACCGCGCAGCCGAAGAGGGCGGCGTGGGGGAAGGGGAGATCGGGATCCACCGGCACCAGCGAGCGGCGGGAGACCACGGCGTATTCGGCGAAGACGGAGCAGCCCACCATGTGATGGAGGGGGCGTCCGTTCTCGTGGAGCCGGCGGGCACCGGAGAGGAGCGTACCGGCGGTGTTGGCCTCCGCCGCCCGCGCGCACAGGGCGGGACGCCCCTCGGCGCAGGCCGGACAGGTCCCGCAGGCGGGCACGAACACCACCACCACGTGATCGCCGGGTGCGAGATCGTCGACACCGGGACCGGGCTCGCGCACCACCGCCGCCGCCTCGTGACCCAGCACCATGGGCAGGGGACGGGGGCGGTTGCCGTCCACCACTGAGAGGTCCGAATGACAGACGCCGGCGGCCCGGACCTCGATCAGCACCTCTCCCGGGCCCGGCGGGTCGAGCTCCACCTCGGCGATGCGCAGCGGTCGCGAATCGGTGTAGGGGCGCGGCCGCCCCATCTCGTCGAGCACGGCGGCGCGGATCCTCACGGCGACACCTCCCCCTTCCACGTTCTCCACGCCCGCCATGCCGCGGATCGCCCCGCCGGTCCAGTCCTCAGCCGCCGGCGGCCAGCGGCGGGGCCGCGAACAGCCGGCGGATCACCGTCTCCACCGTCTCGTCCCAGCGGGGCAGGCGGTCGCGGGCGGCGAGGGCCGCCGCCCGCAGCTCCCGGCGCAGCCCGGGATCCCGGATCGCCCGCGCCAGGGCCTCGGCGAGGGCGGCCGGACTGCCGGCGGGCACCAGCAGGGCGGCACCGGGCGGCAGCACTTCCTCCACCGCCCCGCCGCGACAGGCCACCACCGGCAGACCGCGGGCGATCGCCTCCAGCAGGGCCATGCCGAAACCCTCGTAGCGGGAGGCGGAGACGAAGAGATGGGCACGGGCGAAGAAGGGCTCGCGGGCGGCGCCGGTGCGCTCGCCGTGGAGCCGCACCCGTGCCTCCAGCCCGAAGGTGCGGATCGCCTCGCGCAGGCGCCGCACGGAAAGCGGGTCGTGGTCGAGACTGCCGACGATGTCGAGTTCCCACGGCAGATCCACGAGATGGGCGAGGGCGCGCACGAGGGTGAGGTGGTCCTTGCGGGCGGTGACCGCCGCCAGCGACAGCAGCCGCACCGGTCCCCCGTCCGATCCCCGGGCCACCGGTCCCGGCTCGATGCCGGGCTCCGCCACCGTCAGACGGTAGGGGGGCACGCCGTAGTCCCGCACCAGCACGTCCCGGACCGTACGGGAGGGTACGAGGACGGCGGCGGCGTGGGCGAGGGCGGTGCGCTCGCGCACGCGGAGGGTGCGGCTCTCCTCCGGCAGCAGCCCGTACTCGAGGGCGAGGGGATGGTGGACCAGCAGCACCGTGCGCAGGCGCGGGGCGAGGGAGGCCACCAGTTCCGGCACGGCGCCGCCGATCCGGTTGTCGAGGATCACCGTGGCTCCCGCCGGCAGGACGTCGAGGGCGGCGGCCAGCGCCCGCACCGCCGCCTCGGCGGGGAAGGGGAAGGATCCCCGCGCCTCGTGGAGGCGCACGGCGAATCCGCGCCCCTCCAGTTCCGCCGCCAGCCGGCGGTCGTAGACGAGATGGCCGCCGAGCGCGCCCGCCGGCTCGGGCACCACCATCACCACGGTCGTGCCGGATGCGCGCATGCCACGTCCTCCCTCCGGGCGGATGGCCGATCATTCCTCCGCATAGCCCGAAAGCGGGGGGCGTCCAAGTGGAAACGCTCGGGTTCGAAGGCGCGCCAGCAGCTCGCGGGCGGTGAGACCGAGACGGGGATGACGCCAGTCGGGCCAGATCTCGACGAGGGGTTCCAGCACGAAGCGACGTTCGTGCAGCCGGGGATGGGGGAGGACGGGATCGGGGGCATCCCGCACCAGATCCTCCATCAGCAGCAGGTCGAGGTCGATGGGGCGCGGCTGCCAGCGCCCGTGTTCGCGCCGTCGGTCGCGGCCGAGACGCCGTTCGATGGCGAGCAGACGGGCGAGGACGGCGGCGGGATCGAGGCGGGAGACGAGCAGCACCGCGCCGTTCAGATAGCGGGGATGACGGGCGGGATCGTCTCCCGGGGGGACCAGGGGGTCCGTCTCGATCCAGCGCGAGCGGGCGCGGATCGGCCCCACCTCGGCGGCGAGGGCGGCGAGGGCGGCGGCGAAGGTGGCCTCGCGGGGCCCGAGATTGGCGCCGAGGGCGACCACCAGGCGTCGTGGGCGCATCGTCTCCGTCCCTCCGGTGCGGGATCCGGCGTTTTCCACAGCGTGGTGGACTTCCCTGTCGGCAAGCCGGTGGATCGGGCGCGGAAAGCGCGGGAAGCACGGGATCCGCGACCGCCGTCGACCCGACGGGCTCCCACTTGTCCCGGCTGTCCTTCCTTTCCACCGTCCGTGCCCCTTCCGTTCCGCACCTCCCACGGCACGTTCGATTCTCCATAATTCCGATTCCGGAACATCGGGCCGTCTCCGCCCTTCCCTTCGTGGAAACCACGCGGCACAAGGAGCGCGGCGGGTGGAGAGTGCGGCATGCGGGTGCGGCGGGCGCGGGCCTTCTGGATCACCGGCCCCTTCGCGGGCGAGCTCCGCGGCGAGGCGCTGCCCACGCCGGACGACGGACGGGTCCTGGTGGAGGCCCTCTACTCGGCGGTGCACCGGGGCGCCGAGGGGCCGGTCTGCGCCGGTGAGGTGGGGCCCGGGGAGGCCGACGGCTTCCGCGTCCCCTTCCAGGAGGGATCCTTCCCCTTTCCGGTCAAGTACGGCTTCGCCAGTGTGGGACGGGTCCTGAGCGGGCCGGACGGTCTCGTGGGACGGACGGTCTTCTGCCCCTATCCCCACCAGACCCACTATGTGGTGCCGGCTACGGCGGTGGTGTCGCTGCCACCCGAGGTCCCGCCGGCGCGGGCGGTGCTGGCGGCGGCCATGGAGACGGCGCTGGGCGCGCTGTGGGCGGGACGTCCCCTGCCGGGGGACCGGGTGCTGGTGGTGGGCGCGGGGCTGGTGGGGACCCTCTGCGCCTGGCTGGTGCGCCGGCTTCCCGGAACCGAGCCGGTGCTGGTGGACATCGATCCCGACCGCCGCCGCATCGCCGAGGCCCTGGGCCTCCCCTTCCGGCTGCCGGAGGAGGTGGAGGGCGAGGCCGATCTGGTGGTGCATGCCAGCGGGGCGCCGGAAGCCCTCGTGCGCGCCCTTTCCTGGGCCGGTGAGGAGGCACGGGTGGTGGAGGTCTCCCGCTATGCCGGTGGCGTGGTGCCGCTGCCGCTGGGCCGGCATTTCTGTGGTCGGCGGCTGGAACTGGTGGCCGCGCGCACGATCCCCCTGGGACCGCCGTCCCGCCCCCGCTGGACGCCCCGGCGCCGTCTCGCCAAGGCCCTGGAACTCCTCGCCGATCCGCTGCTGGACCTGGTCTTCACCGGCGAGAGTCCCTTCGAGGAGCTGCCACGGCTGCTTCCCGATCTGGTACGGGGCGGCCGCGGGGTGCTGGCCCACCGCATCCGCTATCCCGCCGCGGCCGGGCTCTGAGGGGTACGCCGGAGAAGGAACGGCCCTCACCTTCCGGTGAGGGCCCGGTGCTGGTTGCGGGGGTGGGATTTGAACCCACGACCTTCAGGTTATGAGCCTGACGAGCTACCGGACTGCTCCACCCCGCGTCGGATCCGGTCCGGGGGCGACCCACCGGCCGCATTCCCGTCCCGCGCCCCTATACGTAGGATTCCCGCGCGCGGATCAAGGGGGTGGGATGCGTCCTCCACGCTTTTCCCCGCCGTGTGCCGGTGCTAACGCGGGGACGCACCGATCGGGGGGAAGGGAGCCATGGACGAGGCGCGCATCAAGATCCTGCTCGGCGAGGACGACATCCCGACCGCCTGGTACAATCTCGCCGCCGATCTGCCGGAGCCGCCGCCCCCACCGCTGAACCCGGCCACCGGCGAACCCGTCGGTCCCGACGCCCTGGCCCCCCTCTTCCCGGAGGCGCTGATCGAGCAGGAGGTCTCCACCCGACGCTGGATCGACGTGCCGGGCGACGTGCTGGACGTCTACCGGCTGTGGCGTCCCACACCCCTCTGCCGGGCCCGCAATCTCGAACGCCACCTCCGCACCCCGGCGCGGATCTACTACAAGTACGAGGGCGTGAGCCCGCCCGGCTCCCACAAGCCCAACACCGCCGTCGCCCAGGCCTTCTACAACCGGGCCGAGGGCGTGCGCCGGCTGGTGACGGAGACCGGGGCGGGCCAGTGGGGCAGCTCGCTGGCCTTCGCCGGCGCCATGTTCGACCTCGAGGTGGAGGTCTACATGGTGCGGGTGAGCTACGCGCAGAAACCCTACCGCCGGGCGCTGATGGAGACCTACGGCGCCCGCTGCGTGCCGAGCCCCTCCGACCGCACCGAGGCGGGCCGCCGCTTCCTGGCCGAGGATCCGGACCATCCCGGCTCCCTCGGCATCGCCATCTCCGAGGCGGTGGAGGTGGCGGCGAAGAACCCGGACGTGAAATACGCCCTGGGCTCGGTCCTCAACCACGTGCTGCTCCATCAGACGGTGCTCGGGCTCGAGGCCATGGAGCAGATGAAGCTCGCCGACGAGGAGGTGGACGTGCTGGTGGGCTGCGTGGGCGGCGGGTCCAACTTCGCCGGCCTCGTCTTCCCCTTCCTCGGCGAGCGGCTCCGGGGCGGCCGCCGGGTGCGGGTGGTGGCCGCCGAGCCCGCCGCCTGCCCCACCCTCACCCGCGGCACCTACGCCTACGACTTCGGCGATACCGCCGGCACCACCCCGCTCCTCAGGATGCACACGCTGGGCTCGGGTTTCGTGCCGCCGCCGGTGCACGCCGGCGGGCTGCGCTACCACGGCATGGCTCCCCTCGTGAGCCGCGCCCTCGAACTCGGGCTGATCGAGGCCCGAGCCTACGGCCAGCTCGCCTGTTTCGAGGCCGGCGTCACCTTCGCCCGCTGCGAGGGGATCGTGCCGGCGCCGGAGTCCACCCACGCGGTGCGGGCCGCCATCGACGAGGCCCTGGATGCCCGGGAGAAGGG
Source organism: Alphaproteobacteria bacterium (assembly GCA_026982705.1). Classification (GTDB taxonomy): domain Bacteria; phylum Pseudomonadota; class Alphaproteobacteria; order Geminicoccales; family Geminicoccaceae; genus HRBIN39. The sequence continues at coordinate 17,274 of JALSGP010000022.1, read as the reverse complement.
CGAGGCGCGCGTGATCCTCTTCAATCTCTCCGGCCACGGCCATTTCGACATGCAGGCCTACGCCGACTATTTCGCCGGCCAGCTCCGCGATCTCCCCTGCGACGAGGAGGCCCTGCGCCGCGCCCTCGAGGCCCTGCCGAAGGTGGGGTGACGGGACTCCGCGGACGGCCCCTTGCCATCGTGCTGCGGTGCAGCATGATGGGGACGGCTGCCGGAGGGACCGTCCGTGAGCCGGGCCACACCCGTGCGCCGTCGCACCCTCGCCGATCTGCAGCGGATGGCGGCGGCCGGCGAGCGGATCGCCATGCTCGCCGTCTCCGACGCCACCTTCGCCGCCCTCGCCGAACGGGGCGGCGTCCACGCGCTGCTGGTGGGGGACTCCCTCGCCAACACGGTGCAGGGGCGGGAGACCACCCTTCCCGTCACCCTGGAGGAGATGGTCTACCACACCCGCTGCGTGGCCCGCGGCAGCCGCGAGGCCTTCCTCCTGGCCGATCTCCCCTTCGGCAGTTTCGAGGGATCCCCCGCCACCGCCTTCGCCGCCGCCGCGCGGCTGCTGGAGGCCGGCGCCCAGATGGTGAAGATCGAGGGCGGGGCGCCCTGGGTGGCGGAGACGGTGGCCTTCCTCACCGCCCGCCACGTGCCCGTCTGCGCCCATCTCGGGCTCACACCCCAGGCCGTCCACGAATTCGGCGGCTATCGCGTGCAGGGGCGGGCGCCGGAAGATGCCGCCCGCCTTCTCGCCGAGGCACGGCGGCTGGCCGAGGCCGGGGCGGCGCTCCTGGTGCTGGAGTGCATCCCCCGCGCGCTCGCCGCCCGCGTCACGACGGAGGTGGAGATCGTGACCATCGGCATCGGCGCCGGGGCCGCCACCCACGGTCAGGTGCTGGTGGCCTACGATCTCCTGGGGCTCACGCCGCCGCCGCGCCCGCGCTTCGTGCGCGACTTCCTCGCCCCCGCCGCCTCCGCCGAGGCGGCGGTGCGGGCCTATGTGGAGGCCGTCGCGGCGGGGCGCTTTCCGGGCGCGGCGGAGAGCTACTGAGCGGAGGGCTCAGAGCGCTCCCACCTCGGCGAGGAAGCGGCCGAGGGCGTCGTTGAAGGCCGCGCGCGCCTCCACGTTGACGAGATGGGCCGCCTCCAGCACCGCGAGACCGCGCGGATCCCGCACCCGTTCCCGGATCTCCTCCAGCCGCTCGGGAGGAGTCACCGGATCGTGGCGGCCGGCGATGCAGAAGGTGGGGACGGCGATGCGGGCGAGGTCCCCGCAGAGATCGGCGTCCCGCACCGCCGCACAGCAGCCGGCGTAGCCGAGGGGACGCGCGTTCAGCAGCATCTCGCGGATCGCCTCCACCCTGCGCGGCTCCGCCTGGCGGAAGCGCTCGGTGAACCAGTTGGGGATCACCAGGTCCACCACCGCCGTGGTGTCCCGCCCCAGCACGAGGGCGATGCGCTCGTCCCACACCTCGCGGGTGCCGATGCGGCAGGCGGTGGCGCAGAGGGTGAGGGAGGCCAGACGGTCGGGGTGATGGGCCCCCAGATACTGCCCCACCATGCCGCCCAGGGAGAGGCCGCAGAAATGGACCCGCTCGATGCCGAGAGCATCCAGCACCCGCAGGGCGTCGGCGGCGAGCTCGGCGACGGTGTACTCGCCCGGGACCTCCGGCGAGCGGCCGTGACCGCGCATGTCGTAGCGCAGCACCCGCAGGGTGGCGGCGAATTCCGGGACCTGCTCGTCCCACAGGTCCATGTCGGTGCCGAGGGAATTGGCGAACATCAGCACCGGCGCGCCTTCCTCTCCTTCCAGCCGGTAGAAGACGGACACGCTCCTCTCGTCCACGTGGCGCACCGTGCCCTCGACGAACACCTGGGGCATCGCGTCCCCTCTCCCCGTTCCGTCTCCGTCGGTGATGGCCGACCGGCCTTCCGCTGGCAAGTCCCGGCCGGATCCGATCCGCACGCGGGATCGGAAGGGCGGTGCGGCCCGGTATCGCCCGCAACGGTTCGTCAACCTTCGTCTGCCAGGATCCCGGCGGATCGCCGGGAGACCGCCGGTGTCGAGGGTCCGAACGGCCGGAACACGGCCCCCGCCTCCCGCGGCGATGCGGGGCGACGTCGCCGCGGATCCGTCCCCGCGTATACCCGAGGGTGCCCGAGGGACGGGACCGTCCCCGCCGCCGGCCACTGCCGTCACGGAGGGAAGGGACGCCGGCGGGGGATCGAGGAGCGTGGAGCCGACCCGCTTCGTGGTGGTGGCCAATCTCAAGGGGGGCGTGGGCAAGACCACGCTCGCCGTCAATCTCGCCTGTGCCCTCGCCGTGGTGGCCGGCCACGCCACCGCTCTGGTGGATGCCGATCCCCAACGCAGCGCCACCCTCTGGGCGGCCCGCCGCCGCCTGCCCGTGGAGGTGCTCGCCATCCCGAGCGAGGTGGGCGACGGCAGCGTCCACAACTGGATGTGGGCGGTGCGGCGGGTGCGGGGGCGCCGGGCCCGGGTGGTGGTGGATCTGCCGGCGGTGCTGGGCGAGCTCACCGGTGCGGCGCTGCTGTTCGCCGATCTGGTGGTGGTCCCCACCACCCTCGACGCCATCGACGTGGAGGCCACCCGGCGGACCCTCCGACTGGTGCGACGCACCCGACTGCAGCGGGAGGATCGGGGGCCCCACGCTTTGGTGGTCCCCAACCGGGTGGAGGGGGGATTCCTCGAAGTCCGCCGCGCCCTCGCTCGGCTGCGCGATCTGGGCGAGGACATGGCCCCGCCCGTCCGTCGCCATGCCCTGTTCCCCGGGGGCTTCACCGGGGCCGACTGGGTGGGGGGGATGCGTCGCTTCTCCCGCGCCACCCGGGACATCCGCCGCCTGCTGGAGCGGGTGGAGGCCCGGCTCGCCATGCTCCCCGAAAGCCTGCGCCTGCACCCCGGCGGGTGAGGGAGGGCTCCGCCGAGGTGATCGTCCTCGGGCTCCGACACGCCGTCCGACCCGGACCTCCGGAGGCGGGCGGATCCCCCGGGTGGGGCGGACGGTCGGACGGTGCGATCGTCCACGGTGGGGATCCCCCTCCGGAGCGGGGAGGAGGTGCGCGGGCGGCGGGCGACGGACGAAGGGGACGGGATGTCCCTTGTCCCCGCCCGTTCCGACCACGACGTTCCCTTCCGGGGGACCATCGGCCCGTCGCGCCGGGGAGAGCCGCCCGTGGCACGTCCGCAGGATGCCGGGGAGACCGTCCGCCGATCCCGTACGGAGATCGCCGCCGACCGGCTGCGTGAGATGATCGTCACCGGAGCCCTGCCACCCGGCCGGCATCTCGCCGAGGTGGCCCTGGCGCGCCGGCTCGGCGTCTCGCGCACGCCGGTACGCGAGGCCCTCAAGCTGCTGGCCCGCGAAGGTCTGGTGGAGATCGAACCGCACCGAGGCGCCCGCGTCGCGCCGCTGCGGCTCGACGAACTCGCCCGCACGGTGGAGGTGATGCGGGCGCTGGAGAGACTGGTGGGGACTCTTGCCGTCGCGCGGGCGGGGGCGGAGGAGGTGGCGGCGGTGTGCCGGGCCCATCGCGAGATGATGGCGGCCTGGCGCCGGCGACAGCTCGAGGCCTATTTCGCCGCCAATCAGGCGGTCCATCTCGGGCTGGTGCGGGCCACCGGCAATCCGGTGCTCTGCGAGACCTACGGCCGTCTCAACGCCCGCATCCGTCGGTATCGCTTCATGGCCAATCTCGACCCCCATCGCTGGGCCGAGGCGGTGGCCGAGCACGAGCGCATCCTCGAACTCTTCCTCGCCCGCGAGGGCGAGGCCCTGGGCGAGCTCCTCGCCGAGCATCTCGACCACAAGCTGGCGGCCCTCGCCGCCGCCCGGCGGGAAGCGGATCGACCCCGTCCCTAGGGGCCCGGTCGTGCACCGACTCCCCGGGGGAGGAGCGCCGCGGGACGCGCGATGCGGCCGTCCACGCACGGCCGCGTGCGCAGGAAGGCCACGAGTTCCCCCTCCTCAAGGGGCGGCGCGAAGAGATAGCCCTGGGCCAGTCGGCAGCCGTGGGTCTGCAGGAAGCGGCGCTGGGTCTCCGTCTCCACCCCTTCCGCCACCACCTCGAGGCCGAGGCCGGAAGCGAGGCCGAGGATGGCGCGAATGATGGCGCAGTCGGAGGGATCGCGCTCGATGTCGCGCACGAAGGAACGGTCGATCTTCACCCGGTGGACCGGGAAGCGCTTGAGGTGGACGAGGGAGGCATAGCCGGTTCCGAAATCGTCGAGGGCGATGCGGATGCCGCGGGCCCCCAGCACGTCGATCCACTCGCGCACCATCTCGCTCCGCTCGTCCAGCAGCACGTTCTCGGTGATCTCCAGCTCCAGCCGTTCGGGAGGCAGTCCCTCCCGGGCCAGGAGGTCCAGCACGAAGCGCGCGAGATCCGGATGGCGGACCATGGCGGGGCCGAGGTTGACGGCGACCCGGAGGGGCGGCAGGCGACGATGGTCGAGACGGCGCAGGGTGCGGCAGGCCTCGATCAGGACCCGCTCGCCGAGGGGAACGGCGAGGCCGGCGGCCTCCAGCGCCGGCAGGAAGTCGAGCGGCGGGACGAGACCGCGTTCGGGATGGCGCCAGCGCACGAGCGCCTCGAGCCCCACCACCCTTCCGGTGAGGAGGTCCACCTGGGGCTGGAAGTGGAGGACGAAACGATCCTCGGCGAGGGCCTCGCGCAGCTCGCCCACCAGCCGGTAGTGCCGGCGCGCCGCCGCCGCGGTGGCCGGCGCGTAGAGGTGGACTCCGCGCCCACCCTCCCGTTTCGCCTCCCGCAGGGCGAGTTCGGCGCAGGCGAGGAGGTCCTCCGCCCCCTCGGCGTGGTCGGGGTGGAGGGCGACACCGACGTGGACCCCCACCCGCAGCACCCGTCCGTCCACCACGACGGGCTCCGCCATCGCCCGCAGGATGCGCCGGGCCACCCGCGCGGCCGTCGCCTCCTCCTCGATGCCGGTGACGATGCAGAGGATCCGATCACCCAGACCGCGCGCCAGCGGATCACCCGCCCGGATCACCCGGCGCAGCCGTGCCGCCACCTCCCGCAGCACCGCATCCCCCACCCGCCGACCGTGTTCGGCATTGATGGCGCCGAGCGCCACCACGTCCACGTCGAGGGCGGCGATCCGGCGTCCCGAGCGGGCGTGGCGCAGCAGCAGCCGCGGCAGCGCCTCCTCGACGAGGACGTGGAGCAGGGGCAGCCCCGTCACCGGATCGAGGATCCCGCCGCTCTCGACGTTCCGCCTCCCGCCGCGCCGTCGCACCCGGGCCGCGAGGTCGAAGCCGGTGGCGAGTTCGGTGAAGGCGCGGGCGACGAGGGTCCGGATCTCCGGGTCGACCCGCCGTGCCCGCAGCAGGCGGTCGAGGGCCTCGCCGCAGACGGCGATCCAGCGTTCCATCGGCCGGCCGTCGCGCAGCGCACGGGCCACCGCCCGCCGCATCGCCCGCCCCGACCAGCGACCCGCCCGCCAGCGGGCGAACAGTTCGGCCACGTCGGATCCGTCCGCCCCCACGCGAGTCCGTCGTGCCGGTGTCTCCCTCGCGCCGTGCGACATCCTCGCTCTCCACCCGGGCGCCTCCCTTCTGGCGGACGGGGATGAAGAAACGATGAACGCACTGCAGGACCGTGACGACCGGAGCCCCGGAATATGTGCCCCGCCGGGGAGATTCCGAGCCAGCGGAATGATGCGGTCGCCGCCGTCACACGTCCTGTCGCCTCTCGTCTCCCGTTTCCGGAGCGTGGTCCGCGGCGCACGTGCAGGTGTGCCGGTCTCCGCGACCGTCTCCGCCGGGATCGGGACGGAGGGCCGTGAGGGAGGCGGCCAGCTCTTCCGCCCCGAGCCGGCCCCTCTCGAAGGCGGCGATGGAGTCCGGCGTGCGGAGGATCACGGTGTGGAAGGCCGCCTCCAGGAATCCGGCGCGCACTTCGGAGAGGGCCGGCAGTCGCTCGCGGCGGCGGTCGCGGCGCACGAAGCGGGCATGGATCCGCCCTCCCTCCGTCCACAGCGCCGCATTGGCGGTGGCGACCTCCCCCGCCTCCGCGCGCCAGGCGAGGAGGGCGCGGGCGAGTCCCTCGGCCACCGCCGCCGCCGGGCCCGCGAAGGCGAGGACGGCGGCATCCTCCCCTCCGGGCCGGGGGAGGAGGCGCGCGGCCGCTCGGTCGAGGGCGTGGAAGTGACGGTGGGCCGGCAGCGAGGCGCCGGCCCCGACCCCGTTCCAGCCGAGCAGCAGCCCCGGCACCCGTTCCAGGAGGCCGGTCATGGCGGCGAAGAGGGCGTGGGCCTCGTCCCCGTCGGCCGGCTCCTGGGGGCGGTGGACGGCGGTGGCCACCGTCCACTGGGGCACCGGCAGATAGGGCGCGGGCGAGGGCGCGGCCCGCCAGCGGACGCCGGCCAGTTCCAGCTCCAGCCAGAGCTGATTCCAGGGCAGGTCGCAGAGGGGACAGGGGGGGCGCGGCAGCGGCGGCGGCAGCGGATGGACGGCGTGGGGGCGGGCACGGCGGGGGTTGAGCACCACGAGGAGCGGTCCCGCCGCCGTCGTGCACCGCACGGTGCGGATCTCCGCCCCCTCGGGGAGGAAGCCGGTGAGACGGCAGGCCGCGTGCACCGCCCGCAGCCGCGCCGCCCGGCCCATCTCCGGCAGCCGTTCGTGGAAGGTCCGCACCGCCGCCGCCCGTGCCGCATGGAGGGCGGCGAGGACCGGGGCCTCGCGATCGTCCGTCGTCGCCGCCCCGCCTCCACCGGATCCGACGCCCCTCCGCATCCTTGGCCTCCGTGTCCCCCGGACCTAACATCGCGTGGGATCCGGGGGAGGGAAAGCGATGACGGCGCGCGGCGTGGCTCTCGTCACCGGGGCCGGCTCGGGGGTGGGGCGGGCGAGCGCGGTGGCCCTCGCCCGCGACGGCTGGCGGCTGGTGCTGGCCGGACGGCGGCGCGAACGGCTGGAGGAGACGGCGGCGGCGATCCGCACCGCCGGGGGCGAGGCCCTGGTGGTGCCCACCGACGTGGGAGACGCCGAGGCGGTGCGTGCCCTCTTCGCCACCGTCGAGGCGCGCTGCGGGCGGCTCGACTTCCTCTTCAACAACGCCGGCATCTTCACCCGGCCGGCACCGCTGGACGAGATCGCTCTCGACGACTGGCACCGGGCGGTGGCGGTCAATCTCCACGGCATGTTCTACTGCGCCCGCGCGGCCTTCGCGCTGATGCGGCGGCAGCGGCCGCGGGGCGGGCGCATCCTCAACAACGGCTCCGTCTCCGCCCACGCGCCGCGTCCCCACGCCGCCCCCTACACCGTCACCAAGCACGCCGTCACCGGCCTCACCCGACAGATCGCCCTCGACGGCCGTCCCTTCGACATCGCCTGCGGTCAGATCGACATCGGCAATGCCGCCACCGAGATGACGGAGGCCATGGCGAGGGGGGTGCTGCAGGCGGACGGGTCGGTGCGGCCGGAACCGCGGATGAGCGTCGAGTCGGTGGCGCGGGCGGTGGTGTTCGCGGCGAGTCTGCCGCTGTCGGAGACGATCCTCTTCATGACGGTGATGGCGACGGGGATGCCCTTCGTGGGACGGGGCTAGGTCCGCCCCGGGGGATCTCCCGCCTCCAGGCGGATCAGATGGCCGCTCTTGCGGGCCTTGGTCTCGAGGTAGAAGCGGTTGTGGGGATTGGCGGCGAAGTGGTGGGGGACGCGTTCGACCACCTCCACGCCGTGGCCGGCGAGGGCCTCCACCTTGGCGGGATTGTTGGTGAGCAGCCGCACCCGGGAGAAGCCCAGCCGCCGCAGCATGGTGGCGGCGGCGAGGAAGTCGCGGGCGTCGGGCTCGAAGCCGAGGTGGAGATTGGCGTCCACCGTGTCGAGACCGGCCCGCTGCAGGCGGTAGGCGCGGAGCTTGTTGACGAGGCCGATGTTGCGCCCCTCCTGCCGGAGATAGAGGAGCACGCCGCCGCCCTCCTCGCGCATGCGGGCGAGGGCACCGCGCAGCTGCTGGCCGCAGTCGCACCTGAGGGAGCCGAAGAGATCGCCGGTGAAGCACTCCGAATGCAGCCGGCAGAGGGGGGCGTCGCCGCGGGCGGGATCGCCCACCAGCACGGCGTACTGCTCGAGCCCCCCGTCGCCCGGGCGGAAGGCGACGAAGCGGGCTTCCGGCGCGAGGTCGAGGGGCACGTCCACCGTCACCACCGGCACGAGACTCTCGGCCACGAAGCGGCGATGGGCGAAGACCGCCGCCTCCTCCACCACCACGTCGCTTGCCGCCGTGCCGGCCTCGCACAGGACCGCCGCCGGCAGCAGGCGGGCGATCTTGCAGAGTTCCACCGCCGCCTCGGCGATCCGGTCGGCGGGGCGCATGTCGGCCACCACCGCCGGCCAGGGCAGGTCCGGCCGCGCGAGGGGATCGGCCAGCGCCCGGACCGCCGCCGCCGAACGGCCCGGGGCGAGGTCGAGGAGGTAGGTCCCGCCGGTCTCCACCGGCATGCCCAGCATGGACAGACGCCAGCCGGTGAGGGCGAGGCGGGCGCCCGGGGCGAGGAGGGCGGCCTCCGGTGCCGTCTCCGCGGCGTGGACGCGGACGGTGCACCCGGGGCTGCGGACCGCGCAGTCGAGTCCGCAGCGCAGCGCCCGCTCGGCGAGCGCCACCCGCAGCATGCCGGCGGCGCGATCGGAGGATCCGTCCACGGTCCACGTCCGCCCTGCCCCGGGCCCAGATAGCGCGCGGATTCGCGGGCGGCAAAACGGAGCGGGTCCCGGAGGCGGGACGCCCCGCCGGCGGGCGGGGCGTCGGGGGATGCGGCCCTCAGCCTGTGGTCCGGATCTCGATCCGCTTGGGCCGGGTCTCGGGCTTCTTGGGCAGGGTGACGGTGAGCACGCCCCGCTCGAAGCGGGCCTCGATGCGCGCCTCGTCCACCTCGAGGGGGATCGGGACGCGGCGCAGGAAGCTGCCGTAGCGCCGCTCCATCACGTAGTAGCCCTTGTCCTTCTCCTCGCGCTCCTGCTTCTTCTCGCCGCGGATGGTGAGGACCCCGTCGGTGAACTCCACCTCCACGTCACCCTCGGCGACGCCGGGCAGTTCGGCCTGCACCACCACGGCCTCGTCGGTCTCCTTCACGTCGACCCGCGGCACCAGCATCACCTCGCCGGCCGGGGTGCGGGGCAGTCCGAGACTGCGGGTCATCTCCTCGAACAGCCGGTCCATCTCGCGGGTGAGGGCGGTGAAGGGGTCCTCGCCGGCGGCGATCTCGCGGCGCCCGAACAGACCGGGCAGGCGGAAGTCGGCCATGGGTGCTCTCCTCGTGTTCGCCTTCCGTTCCTTCCCCGCATAAAGGAAGCCGGCGGGAGGGGTTCAAGGAGCGGACACCGGAGGCGCGACCCCTTCGGCGATCGCGCGGAGGAGACCCGGGAACGCGGGAGTCCCGGCGCTTCGGGATCCGACAGGAGGCCTCGTCCGGTGCGCGATCCGCCTTCGTCCCGACTCGCGCGTCTGGACGGAGATCCGTAGATCCGTATGATGCCCGCGGTCGAGACGGCGACGGCGATGGAAACGGGAGACCGCAAGCTCACCCTCACCCTCCCCGCCTCGGTGGTCCGTCAGCTCAAGGCGCGCACCGCGGCGGAGGACACCACCGTGCGCGCGCTGGTGCTCGAGGCCCTGGCCCGGGCCGGCTACGCCGTGCCCGCCGAGGAGATCCGCGACCGGCGCCGTCCCCCCGGTCCGCGACGGGAGCCGAGACCGTGAGTGTGGCGGAGAAGCAGGTCGACCTCTTCCTCGACAGTCTCGTCAACGCCCCCTTCAAGGACGACCGGGCGCTGATGGAGTTCCCCTTCTTCTCCCTGCAGAAGGCCCCGCGCATGCGGCCGCTGGTCTACGACGACGGCAAGGTGCGCATCGAGGTGCGGCCGGGTTCGCGCGGCATCGCCACCATCTGGGACAAGGACGTGCTCATCTACGTGGCGTCCATCATCAACGACCGGCTGGAGCGGGGGCTGCCGGTGGATCGCACGGTGCGCTTCTCCGCCCACAACTTCCTCAAGGTCACCGGCCGCGGCACCGGCAAGCGCGCCTACGAACTGTTCCTGGACGCCCTCTACCGGCTGCGCTCCACCACCATCGTCACCACCATCGAGGCGGGGGAGGTGCGCGAGCGGCGCGGCTTCGGCTGGATCGAGACCTTCCGCATCCTCGAGCGCACCACCCGCAACGGCAAGCGCATCATGGGGGCGTGCGAGATCACCCTCAACGACTGGATGTTCCGGGCCATCGTCAAGGATCGTCGCGTCCTGACCATCAACCAGGAATACTTCCACATCTCCATGGGGCTCAAGCGGCGGCTCTACGAACTGGCCCGCAAACACTGCGGACATCAGGACTGCTGGGTGATCAGTCTCCCCAAGCTGATCGAGAAGTGCGGTTCGGTGCTGGAGCCGCGCTTCTTCAAGCCCCAGCTCAAGAAGGTCGTCGAGGACGACGATCTCCCGGACTATCACATCGCCATGAGCTTCGATCCCGCCGATCGGGAGGACGCCGAGAGGAACGGTTTCGAGTCGCGCCGCTGGTCCACCAACGAGCGCATCCTCGTGAGCTTCTGGCCGCGCCACCGGCGTCCGCCCGAGATCCTCGCCCCGCCGGATGCCGGGGAGATCCCGGTGTGAGCGCTCCCCTCTGGCGGCGCGACGGCGACTGGGAGTGCGTGGCGCTCCGGGCCGTGCGGCTGTGGCTGCGGGTGGGGGTGCGGGAGGAGGAGCGACGTCGGCCGCAGCCGGTGGAGGTGGAGGTGGAACTCTACCGCCGCGCGCCCCGCGACCGCCGCGGCGGGCTCGCGGCCTGTCTCGACTACGACCGTCTCCACCGTCATCTGACGGAGGCGTGGCCCGCACGACCCCACACCGGGCTCCTGGAGGAGCTGGCCGAGGATCTCGTGGCCTTCTGTCTCGCCGATCCGCGGGTGGAGGCCTGCCGGGTGGTGGTGCGCAAGCCGGAGATCTACGCCGGCCGCGGCGTGCCGGAGGTGAGCCTCTACCGCGCCCGCGCCTGACAGCGGGCGAAGTGGCGCATGCGGCGGCGCATGGCCGGCTCCAGCGCGAGTGCCCGCGCCACCCAGATCTCCACGATGTCGTCCAGCTCGTGCCGGGTCAGGGCCTCCACCCGTCGCCGCACCCGGTCGAGGGCGAGATCGCGGGCGAAGACGAGTGCCCGTTCCCGCACGAAGGTGCGGAGCCCCGAAAGGGCCCCGCCCGGCGGCAGCAGCCGGTGGACGAGGCCGCGGTCGTGCAGCTCGCGGGCCGTCACCGTCTCCGCCTCCTCCACCAGCCGCCGCACCAACGCCCGGTCGGCGCGGCGGGCCAGCAGACTCCAGGCCCCCATGCCCGGGAACAGGCCGAAGAGGGCCTCGGGCAGGCCGAAGCGGGCGTCCGCCTCCGCCAGCAGCAGGTCGCAGGCGAGGGCCGCCTCGAAGCCGCCGCCGAAGGCCCGCCCCCGCACCAGGGCGACGGTGCGCAGCGGCAGGTCGAGTGCCCGCCAGGTCTCGTGGACGAGGCGGGTGCAGGTGCGGGCATAGGCGCGCAGTGCCGCCGCGTCGCCCGCCTCCACCCAGGCCAGGAAGCGGCGCAGGTCGCCGCCCAAGTTCCACGCATCGGGTCGCGCCGAGGCCCACACCAGATAGCGGACGGCGAGACGGCCCGCGGCGACGTCGCGCTGCAGCCGCTCGTGCAGCCGCAGTCCCGAGTCGAGGAGCGACGGCGTGAAGCGACATCCCTCGGGGTGCCGCATCTCGGCCAGGAGGACACCCTCGTCGTCCAGTATGGCGTGAATGTTCTCGTCGGAGAAGACGATCCATGTCCGTCGAGAGACTTCGTCCCGGGTCGGAAGCCGGGTCACTTCGACCGTGGACATCACGGGCCTCCCGGACCGTTCGCCCGGATTAGGGATTCGTTAACTCTGTCGGCTCAAGGAGGTTCGCGTCCGGGGCGTATCGGATGGTGCCGGTGCGGCATCCCCGCGGGGACTTGCGCCGTCGTGGCGGCGACTCCATGCTCCACGAAAGGAGCGGAGGTGAGGATGACGCGGGATCCGCGACTGGTGCCCGGCGCCTTCGTGCGCCATCCGGCGCGGCCCGACTGGGGGCTCGGTCAGATCCAGTCGGCCGCCGGCTGGCACCTCACCGTCAACTTCGAGGAGCGGGGCAAGCTCACCCTCGATCTGCGGCACGTGCGCCTGGAGCTGGTGACGCCGGCCCGACCGCCCCGCTGAGATCGTCCCCGGGCCAGGGGACCACCGGACAGGGACGGGGGACGGTGGTCCCGGGCGGGATCTGGAGGGTGCGGCACAGGCGTCCCCGGCGGTCCAGCACCGCCGCCGAGAGGGGGCCTCCCTGCCCCGCGCCGGAGTCCAGATGGAGGAGGCGCGCCCCCCGCCGTCCCCGGCGCAGATGGAGGACCTCGCCGCTCAGCGGATCGTGGCCGGCGATCACCAGCAGGCCCTCCGGCAGGGCGTCCAGCCAGCGGTAGGTGCGCAGGGGCAGACCGTCCGCCCGGCGGCCCGTCACCTCGCCGAAGAGGGCGAGGGTGCGCCGGCGGCGGTCGAAACGCATCACCGGCGGGCACATGTCGGGGGCGAGCGCCCCGTGGACCAGCACCGTCCCGCCGAGCCCGAGGACGAGGGGGAACGAGGAAAAGGCGCGCACGAACCAGTCCTCGAGGGCGCGCCCGTCGGGGGCCGTCCGCAGCTGGCGGAGGGTCTCCCGGTGTTCGGCGGCGATGCGGACGGCGCGACCGGTGAGGATGCGATGGAGTTTGAACTCGTGGTTGCCGGCGAGGATCTCGCCGCGGCCGCTCTCCCCGAGCAGACGGGCCAGACGCAGGGCCCCGGGCGTATCGGGACCGCGGTCCACCAGATCGCCGAGCTGGATCAGGTAGAGCCCGCGCACCCGCGCCCATTCGGCGAAGGCGGCGAAGCGGTCGGCGTGGCCGTGGACGTCGCCCACCACCAGCACGCCCGCCCACGCCGCGGGCAGCTCCAGCCGACGCGCGTCCCCCGCATGCCTCATCCCGCTTCTCCGTCGCCGTCCCTCCCTCGCAGAGGGCCGCTCCGCGCTCAAGTCACCCCGTCCCCGCCCGGCACGCCGCGGTCCCGACGGGGCGGGGATGCGGGCCGGGGCACCGGCCGCGGCGGTGGCGGCGGGAGTCCGGCCGCCGGGAGAGGGAGTCCCGAATCCGTGGCGGGCCGCCCCCGTCGACGTCGTCCCGTGGCGGTGGGAGCGCGGGGCCGGATCCGAGGGCATCGGACGCGATGGGCGAGGGATCGGAGAAGTGCGCCTCGCACGGGAACGGCCGCGGGACGGGGCCGGCGCGTGCCACCGCCACGGGTGAGGCTGCCGGGGCGGGCCGGGTGGATGCCGGCGGAGGGGCCGTGGGGGAGGCCGCCCCCGTCCCCATCCGGACCCGCCGTCTCCGTCCCCTGCCCGGGGCGTTTCCGTCCCCTCCCCGCACGGAGCGGCGCGCGATACGAGACCGGGCCGGATCCCGGCCGTGCGGCCACGCCCCGGTCCGGGCTCACTCCGCCGGTGCGCGGCCGGGGCGAGGGCCCGCGCGGTGCCGGCGGCCGATCGGGACGACGGACGTGCCGCGGGCGGCCCCGGGGCCGCCCGCGGGAGACGGACCACGGGACCGGGGGGCGTCAGGCCGCCTTCCGTTCGGCGGATGCGGATTCGTCGAACAGGGCGGTGAGGCGCAGGAGGCAGGCCACCACCTCCTTCGAGGCCTTCTCCACCTCGGCGATGGCGGCGAGGGCGCCGTCCACGTCCCCCTCCTGGAAGCGCTTCGCCGCCTCGATGCCGTGGCGGTGGACCCGTTCGTGCGGTTCCTCGAGGGCACGGAAGTCCGGATGGTCGCCGAAGCGCTCCCGCCCCTCCCCGTAGTACCAGCGACCGAGCCGGCAGCAGCGGTGATCCGTGAGCTCGTCCGGCCGCAGCACCAGCCGTCCGCTGGCCATGGCGAGGAGGCGCTTCTTCCACATCACGTGGTCGGCGATGGCGAGGTGCACGACCTTGCCGGCGAAGTCCATGCGGGCGAGGATCTCGAGTTCCTTCTTGATGACTCCCTCCAGGGATTCGGCCGATTCGACCAGCTCCTGGGCCTTGGCCTGGTTCTCCTCCGCCGCCGTGGCGATGGCCCCCACATTGGCGGAGATCTCGTTGGTGGCCTCGCCCTGCTGGGCCAGCGCCGAGGCGATCTCCCCCATCTTGCCGGTGACCGCCTCGATGCGCTCGCGCACCTGGTCCATGGCCTCGCCCAGCTCGCCCAGGGTGGCGCGGGTGGCCGTCATCACCTCCTCGCTGTCGGCGAGGGTCTCGACGATGGCCGCCACCTCGCGGTCGAAATTGCCGATCCGCTCGTGCACCTCGCGGGTGGCCTCGGCGGTCTTCTGGGCCAGCGCCCGCACCTCGCCGGCCACCACCGCGAAGCTGCGGCCGGCCTCGCCGGCCCGCGCCGCCTCGATGCTGGCGTTGAGGGCGAGCAGCTTGGTCTCCTCGGCGATCTCGTCGATGCGGCCGACGATCTCACCGATGCGGCGGGCGGTGGCGGAGAGGGACTCCACCCGGCGGGTGACCGCCTCCACCGTCTCCACCAGATTGCGGGCGTTCTCCACCGCCCGATGGGCCCGCTCCGCGCCCTCGCGGGCGGTGTCGCGCACCTGTTCCGCCTCCCGCGCCACCGCGTCCGAATGGCGCCCGATCTCGCCCACGGTGGCGGACATCTGCTCCACCGCCGCGGCGATGGCGTGGCTGCGCTCCGTCTGTTCGCGGGTGGCGGAGAGCATCTCGAGGGCGAGGACGGAGAGTTTCAGCGAACCCTCGGCGATGGCCACGACACCGGCGAGCCGGTCGCGCGCCTCCTGCCGCAGGACGCGGGCGAGTTCGCCGACCAGGCGGCTGGTGGCGGCATCGCGGATGCGGTCGGCGATGTCGAGCTGGCCGCGGATCAGGGCCTCGAGCTCGCGGATCAGCACCTCCTCGTCCTTGCCCGAGCGGAGCGGAAACATCCTCATCGACGCGAACCTCCAGGGATGAGCGACCACGTCCGGACGCGTTCGCGCCGAACAGAGCACGACTTTCCTGACATCCGGTTAACGGCCTCGTCCGGACCCGCCCGACCCTCACCGGACCCCGAGCGGCGGATCGACGCCCGGGCCGAGGGTCGCGACCGGCATCCCGCGACGCGGGTAGCGCTTGATCCCGTTCAAGGACGGACAGGGATTTCCCTGTCACGGCGGAGGCGTGCCCCGGAACCTCGATCGTCGCCCCGGCGCCGGGGCGCGATCGGACGGAGGAGGAGCGCCATGCGCGGAATCGCGTCCGCATTCGCTCTGCTCGCCCTCTTCGCCCTGCCGGCCACCGCCGGTGAGAGCGGGGAGGCGCTCGTCGAATTCCGCACCCTCCACCCCGACCTGGCCCACGGGATCGTGGCCGGGGCGGTGGCGGCCTGCCGGGCCAGGGGCTATCAGGTGGCGGCGGCGGTGGTGGACCGCTTCGGCGTCCCCCAGGCGCTGCTGCGCGACGTGCTGGCCGGCCCCCACACGCCGGAGACCGCGGTCCGCAAGGCCTGGACGGCGGTGAGCTTCCGTAGCGACACCGGCGCTCTGGCGGCGGCGACCCGGACCGGCACCATCGATTCCGGCGCCCGCTTCGTGCCCGGGGCCCTGATGCTGGGTGGCGGCGTGCCCGTCGAGGTGGCGGGGCGCATCGTGGGCGCGGTGGGGGTCTCCGGCAGTCCCTCCGGCGAGGAGGACGCGGCCTGCGCCCGGGCCGGCATCGAGGCGGTGGCGGATCGCCTGCCCTTCTGAGCGGAGCGCACGGGTGAGCGAGGCCGACCGTCGACGCTGGGAGGATCGCTGGCGGCGCCGCAGCCACGATCTCCCGGCGCCCGAACCCTTCCTGCTGCGCCTGCTGCCGGCACTGCCACCGGGGCGGGTGCTGGACGTGGCGGCGGGCGCGGGACGGCACGCCGTCCCCCTCGCCGCCCGGGGATTCGCCGTCACCGCCCTCGACATCTCGGCCGAGGCCCTGCGCCTCCTGGAGGCGCGCGCCCGGGCGGCCGGCGTGCGGGTCGCCGTGCGCCGGGCCGATCTCGACGAGGAGGACGCCCTCGCCGGCCTCGGTCCCTTCGATCTGTTGCTGGTGATCCGCTACCGGCCCCCGCCGGAACAGTGGCACCGGCTGCTGGACGTGCTCGCGCCGACGGGCGCGGTGCTGGTGTGCACCTTCGGCGAGGAGGATCACCGCCGGCACGGCACCCGCCGCGAGCACTGCATCTCCCGCCGGGAGCTGGAGGCGGTGCTGGCCCCCCGGCTGCGTCCGGTGATCTACGAGGTGTTCGAGGAGGACGGTCGGGTGCTGGAGGGATCGCTGTGGCACCCGGCGGGACTTGCCGGCGGGAGGCGCGCCCGATAGGGCGGTGCGGGAACGGAACGGAGCGGGGCCTTGAGCAGCTACGAGCGCTACGCCGAGACCGCGGCCCACTACGACCGCACCCGGCGGGCCGTGGGAGTGGCGGCGGTGCTGGGGCATCTCCACCGCGCCGGACGTCCCCCCGCCGAGCTGACGCTGCTGGAGGTGGGCTGCGGGACCGGCAACTATCTGGCCGCCCTGGAGCCCCATCTCGGCCGTCTCGTCGGCCTCGATCTGGAGCCGGCGATGCTGGAGCGGGCGGCGGCCAAGCTGGAGGCGGCGCTCGAAGCGGGCCGGCTGGAGCTGCGCCACGGCTCCGCCCTCGACCTGCCCTGGCCGGAGGCCAGCTTCGACGCGGTGCTGATCAACCAGGTGCTGCACCATCTGCCGGGCGAGGCCGGGGATCCCTTCGCCGGCTGGAAGCGGGCACTCGCCGAGATCGCCCGGGTGCTGCGACCGGGCGGGGTGGCGGTGATCGGGACCAGCGCCCACGCGCAGCTGGAGCGCGGCTACTGGTACTATCGCCTGCTGCCGGCGGCGCGGGCACGGATCCGGGCCCGCTATCTCGATCTCGACGATCTGGAGGAGGTCCTCGGCGCGACGGGCCTGGTGCCGGCGGGACGTCTGGTGCCGGTGGACGCGGTGCTGATGGGGGAGGCCTATTTCGACCCCGAAGGGCCCTTCGATCCCGCCTGGCGGGCCGGGGATTCCTTCTGGGCGCTGGTGGAGGCGAACGAACTGGAAGCGCTGCTCGCCACCCTCGGACGGCGGCGGGCGGAGGGCACGCTCGACCGGCTGGTCACCGATCTCGACCGCGCCCGCCCGGAAGTGGG
>JALSGP010000021.1 GCA_026982705.1 Alphaproteobacteria bacterium | reverse complement strand
CTGATTCTGTTGATCGACGATCAGCCCCGATGTCGTCCCGCGGTTGTCCACAGGCGATCCCGCCGCACCTGTGGCCTCGGGGCCACGGCGGCGGGACCGGCGGTCGCAGCCGTCCCATCTGGACGGCGAGGGGGCGGCCGTCCATACTCCGCCCGCGCCCACGGGGAGAGGTCTCGCGTGTTCGAGTGGCTGAGCTGGAACCGGCTGGGCACCCGGCTCCTCACCCGCCGTCGCGGCGAGTTCGTCGGCGAGGACGAGTTCGGCAACCGCTACTATCGCGAGCGCGGCGCCCGCGACTGGCGGCGCGAACGACGGTGGGTGGTCTATGCCGAGCGCGACGGCGAGATCGAGCCCAGCACCGTGCCGCCCGGCTGGCACGCCTGGCTCCACCACACCCTCGAACATCCCCCGAGCCACCGGCCGCTGCCCCGCAAGCGGTTCGAGAAGCCGTACGTGCCCAATCTCTCGGGCACGCCCGAGGCGTGGCTACCGCCGGGCCATCTGCTGCGCGGCGGCCGGCGCGCGCCCGCCACCGGCGACTACGAGCCCTGGCGGCCCGACGCCGGCTGAGGATCGTCAGCGCGAGTATCAGTCCCTTCTCAGCGGCACGGCCGGCGGCGGATCTTCCTGTGGAAAACCGGTGAGCTCCGGCAGATCCCAGATCGCCGCCGGCGCGAATTCGACGCTGTTGCCCGCGGGATCGCGCACGTAGAGGGAGCGGTGACCGGAGGGCCAGCGCTGTTCGTGCTCCACGGCGACGCCGTGGCGCTCCAGATGGCGCCGCCAGGCCTCGAGGGCCGACGCCGGCACCGCGAAACACACGTGGCCGGGCCCCCGACAGCCGTGGGCGGGCACCGTCCCACCGCGGGCGCTGGCCTCGGGATCGAACACCAGCAGCATCGCCCGCGGGAGGCGGAAGAAGACGTGACGGCCGGGCCGGCGGGCGTGGACGGCGAGCCCCAGGATGCCGGCGTAGAAGCGCTCCGCCGCCTCCAGATCGCGGGCGTAGAGGACGGTCTCCAGCACGTGGGCAAGGGGAGGGGGTGAGCTCACGGTCGGGCTCCGCTTCCGCAACCTGCCGCCCTCTGGTAGCACGCCGGTGGTGCGGGGGAGAGAGCCGTGGCCATCCTCTTCGTGAGCGCCATCGACGACCCGGTGGCCTGGCGGCGCGAGTTGGCCCGCCGGCTGCCCGATCTCGACTTCCGGGTGTGGCCCGAGGTGGGCGATCCCGCCGACATCGAGGTGGCCCTGGTCTGGCGGCCGCCGCCGGGGCTGCTGGCGGGTCTGCCCAATCTGCGCCTGATCCAGGCGCTCTCCGCCGGCATCGAGGCGCTCCTGGCCGATCCCACCCTGCCGGACGTGCCCCTCTGCCGCATGGTGGACGAGTCGCTCACCGTCACCATGCGCGAGTTCGTCGCCGCCACGGTGCTGTTCTTCCATCGCGGACTCGACCGCTACGCCCGCCGCCAGCGGCAGGTCCGCTGGCGGCTGGAACCGCCACGGCCGGCCGCCGCCACCAGGGTGGGGATCATGGGTCTCGGCGTGCTCGGCGGCGACGTGGCCCGCACCCTCGCCGGTCTCGGCTTCCGGGTGCGCGGCTGGAGCCGCCGGGGGAAGACGATTCCGGGCGTCGAGACCTTCGCCGGGCCCGACGCCCTCGCCGACTTCGCCGCGGCGGTGGACGTCCTCGTCTGTCTCCTGCCTCTCACCCCCGCCACCGAGGGCATCCTCGATTCCCGTCTCTTCGCCGCCCTGCCGCGGGGCGCGGTGGTGATCAACGTCGGCCGCGGGCGCCATCTGGTGGAACGGGATCTGCTGGATGCCCTCGACCGCGGCCATCTGCGCGCCGCCTGGCTCGACGTCTTCGCCGAGGAGCCGCTGCCCGACGACCATCCCTTCTGGCGCCATCCCCGCATCCACGTCACGCCGCATGCGGCGGCCTGGACCCATCCGGAGACGGCGGCGGAGGTGGTGGTGGAGAACCTGCGCCGGCTGCGCGCCGGCGAACCGCTACGCCACCGCGTGGACCGGGCGCGGGGATACTGAGGCGGTGAACGGGGAGACCGCCGCCGCGGCTTCACTCGGCGATGCCGTGGTCTATGTGGCGGCCGCGGGTGCCGGCGATGCGGCGGGAGGGGCCGGGCACCGGCACCGGCGGGCCGCGTGATCGGGGGAGGAGCGAACATGTCCGGACCGCCGCCCGAAGCGGGGGCGCCCATCACCGACGAGGGCGAGCTGGTCGCCTGGCTGGAGCGGGGTTGCAAGCGCCCGGAGGACTTCCGCATCGGCACCGAACACGAGAAGTTCGGCTTCCACTGGGACACGCTGCGCCCGCTCGCCTACGACGAGCCGGGCGGCATCCGCGACCTGCTCGAGGGGCTCGCCCGCGGCTTCGGCTGGACGCGGATCTTCGAGGGCGAACACGTGATCGCCCTGCGCAAGGACGGCGCCGGCATCAGCCTGGAGCCGGGCGGCCAGTTCGAGCTTTCCGGCGCGCCCCTCGCCCATCTCCACGAGACCTGCTGCGAGGTCCACCGCCATCTCGACGAACTGCGCACGGTGGCCGAGCCCCTGGGCGTGGGGATGCTGGGCATCGGCTTCCAGCCCCGGTGGCGGCGCGAGGAGATCCCCTGGATGCCCAAGGGACGCTATGCGATCATGCGGCGCTACATGCCGCGGCGCGGCCGCCACGGCCTCGACATGATGCTCCGCACCTGCACCATCCAGGTCAATCTCGACTTCGCCGACGAGGCCGACATGGTGCTCAAGTTCCGCGTCGGCATGGCGCTGCAGCCGGTGGCCACCGCCATCTTCGCCAATTCCCCCTTCGCCGACGGCCGTCCCACCGGCTATCTCAGCTACCGGGCCCACGTCTGGAGCGACACCGACCCGGACCGCTGCGGCTTCCTGCCCTTCGTCTTCGAGCCCGGCTTCGGCTTCGAGCGCTACGTGCGCTACGCCCTCGACGTGCCCATGTACTTCGTCTACCGCGAGGGCCGCTACATCGACGTGGCCGGTCACAGCTTCCGCGACTTCCTCGAAGGCCGGCTGCCCGGCCTCGAGGGACTGCGGCCCACCCTCGCCGACTTCGAGGCCCATCTCACCACCATCTTCACCGACGTGCGCCTCAAACACTATCTCGAGATGCGCGGCGCCGACGGCGGTCCCTGGCGCGAGATCTGCGGCGTGCCGGCGCTGTGGACCGGCATCCTCTATCACCGTCCCTCGCTGGAGGCGGCCTGGGCGCTCTGCCGCGACTGGACGCCGGAGGAGCACCTGCAGCTGCGCCGCGAGGTGCCGCGGCTGGCGCTGGCCGCCCCCTTCCGCCGCGGGACCGTCCGCGATCTCGCCCGCGCCATGGTGGAGCTGGCGCGGGAGGGACTGCGGGCGCGCAGCGTCACCGACCTCGACGGCAACGACGAGCGCCAGTACCTGCGGCGGGTGGAGGAGATCGTGGAGAGCGGGCGCACGCCGGCGGAGGAGAAGCTGGCCCGCTTCCACGGCCCCTGGCGCGGCTCCGTCGATCCCCTCTTCCACGAATACGCCTACTGACGGCCGGAGGAGCCGGCCGCGGTCCGGCGCAGGCGGTCGGCCGGCACCCAGTCCCGGGCACCGGGCGGGCGCACGGCGAAGAAGCGCCAGCCGTTCACGGGATGGCCCGTGATGTGGCGGGCGGCCGCCGAGAGACTGGAAAAGCACCGACCCGCCAGCTCCACCGCACCGTCCCGCACCCGTCCACGGATCTCCCGTCCCTTGTGGCGGGCGCGCAGCTCGCTGCCGTCGGGCAGGGGTAGGGGGGACCGGGGCGCGGGAGTCGGGGACCGGGGAGACTCTCCTTGGGATACCGTTCCGTGGGACTCCGTGTGTGACTCATCCGGCGGTGAACCGGCGGACTCCCCTGGCCATTCGGAATCCTGCTCGGAGTCCATGTTCGACTCTTCGGGCCGACGCGGCGGGAGTCCCAGCCAACGCCGCAGCAGGCCGTTGAAGGACTCTTCCGGACTCCGGAGCCGTCGGGCCAGCTCCGCCAGCACCTCCGGGTCCACCGGGATGCGGATCGTCTCCATCGGAAGACTCCGATTGACCGGCGATCAGAGTCCACCGTCACCATCCGGAGTCAAGCGCGACACCGTGCCCCGGCGGGCCCGTACCCTTGCACCCTCCGCGTCCGCCATCCATCTAAGCCCACGGCCGGTACGGCCGGCATGCGTCGCACCCACCCACGGATCGGGAACCTTCCATGCGGATCATCGGCGCCAAGACCGACGGACCCGCCGGCGACACGGGCGAGGCCTGGATCAAGGACGGGACCACCGAGACCTTCGTGCGGGACGTCCTCGAGGCCTCCCGCGAGGTGCCGGTCCTGGTGGACTTCTGGGCCCCCTGGTGCGGGCCCTGCCGCCAGCTCGGACCGGTGCTGGAGAAGGTGGTGCGTGCCGCCCGCGGGCGCGTGCGTCTGGTCAAGATCAACGTCGACGAGAATCCGGAGCTGGCCCAGCAGCTCCGCATCCAGTCCATCCCCACCGTCTACGCCTTCGTCGACGGCCAACCCGTCACCGGCTTCGCCGGTGCCCAGCCCGAGAGCCAGATCCGGGCCCTGATCGAGCGGCTGCTGGGCGGTCCGCTGGCCGCCGATCTGGAGGCGGAGCTGAAGGCGGCCCGCGAGGCCCTGGCCGGGGGACGGGCGAGCGAGGCCTTCGTCCACTTCCGTCGGGTGGTGGAACAGGAGCCGGACCGGGCCGAGGCGTGGGCCGGACTGGTGCGGGCCGCCCTCGCCCTGGGCCGGCCGGAGGACGCCGAGCGCTTTCTCGAGGAGGGCAAGCGCCGGGCACCGGAACAGGCCGCCATCCGCGGGGCCGAGGCGGCACTGCGCATCGCCCGCGAGGCCGGCGCGCTGCCGCCCCGGGAGGAGCTGGAGCGGCGCCTCGCCGCCGATCCGGACGACTTCGAGGCGCGCAGCCGGATGGCCACCCGCCTGTTCCTGGAAGGGCGCTACGAGGAGGCCTTCGACCATCTCCTCCACATCGTCCGCCGCGACCGCGGCTGGGGAGACGACGCGGCCCGCAAGCGGCTGCTCGAATTCTTCGATGCCCTCGGGGCCGATCATCCGGCGGCCCGGCGGGGACGGGCGAAGCTCTCCTCGCTGCTGTTCGCCTGATGCCCGCGGCCGCGCACGACCTGCCCCGGCACTTCCCGGTGTTCCCGCTGCGCGGTTCGGTCCTCCTGCCCTACGGTCGCCTGCCGCTGCACGTGTTCGAACCGCGCTATCGGGTGCTGGTCCGCGACGTGCTGGCGGGCGAGGGCATGTTCGGCATGATCCAGCCGCGGCCGGGCCACGAGGGCGATCCCCGGCCGCCCCTCTACGTCACCGGCTGTCTCGGTCGCGTCGCCGCCCACCGGCCGCTGCCCGACGGGCGCTTCCTGGTGGTGCTGGCCGGCATCTGCCGCTTCGACCTGGTGGAGGAGCTGGAGGTGGAGACCCCCTACCGCCAGGTGGAGGCCGCCTTCGACCGCTGGCTCGCCGATCTGGCGCCAGTGGAGGACGCCCCGCATCTCGCCGGCCGCCTGCTGCCGCTGGTGGACCGCTATCTCGATCTGCTGGGGGCGGAGGTGGACCGGACGGCGCTGCGGCGCATGCCCTTCCCGGTGCTGGTGGCCATGCTCACCACCGTGCTGCCCCTCGATCCCGAGGAGAAGCAGGCGGTGCTGGAGGCGCGCGACCTCGCCGCCCAGGCGGCGGTGCTGGAGGGACTCCTCGAAATCGGACTCGCCGGTGATACTTCGAGGGAGCGGCCCCACTGAGGTGGAGGGTGCGATGGGCGAGCGAACCACCGCGGAGCTGGATCCGCGTCTCCTCGAGATCCTGGTCTGTCCCCTCACCAAGAAGCCGCTGCGCTGGGATCCCGAGCGGCGGGAACTGGTGAGCGAGGCGGCCGGCCTCGCCTATCCGGTACGCGACGGCATCCCCATCATGCTGGTGGAGGAGGCGCGCCGTCTCGACGAGACGCCGCCCGCACCCGGCGGGGCGAGGAACCCAGGGACGTCGGCATGAGCGCGGCGCGCCGCGATGGCCCCTGGCCGGTGGAGATCCGCGTCTATCGGGCGGAGCGCCGGCTGGAGATCGACTTCGACGACGGCAGCACCTTCGACCTGCCGGCCGAGCTGCTGCGGGTGGAGAGTCCCTCGGCCGAGGTGCAGGGACACGGCCCGGGCCAGAAGGTGATCGTCGCCGGCAAGCGTCACGTGGGCATCGAGGCGGTGGAGCCGGTGGGCAACTACGCCGTGCGCATCGTCTTCGACGACGGCCACGACACCGGCATCTACGCCTGGGACTATCTCTACGACCTCGGCCGCCGCCGCGAGGAGATCTGGCAGGCCTATCTGCGCGCCCTCGAGGCGCGCGGTCTCTCGCGCGACCCCCCCGGCCGAGGAGGACCGTCGCCCTCTTGACCGGCGGCCGGGCGCCGCCATCCTGCCGGCCGGTGTCCGGCAGGCGAGGGAGGGATGGAGAGCTGGCGCGCGGCTCCGGCGGTCTTCTGGATCACGCTGGTGCCCGGCGTGGTCTGGCTGCTGGTCTTCTTCTTCGCGCCGCTGGCGCTGATCTGGCTGCTCGCCTTCGGCGAGCGGGCCGGACCCGTCGCCATCGACATCACCTGGACCCTCGACAACTACCGCCAGGCCCTCGACCCTCTCTATCTCGGCCTCTTCTGGAAGTCCTTCCGGATCGCCGCCGTCGCCACCGCCATCTGCCTCGTGGTGGCCTTTCCCGTGGCCCTCGCCGTCACCTTCGCCGACGGGCGGGTGAAGCCGCTGCTGCTGATGCTCGTGGTGCTGCCCTTCTGGACCAATCTGCTGGTGCGCACCTACGCCATGATCGCGGTGCTGCGCACCAGGGGATATCTCAACTCCGGCCTCGAATATCTGTGGATGGCCGCGAAGACGGTGGCCACGCCGCTGGGACTGGGGGAGCTGTTCGGCGACCGCTTCCGGCCGCTCGAGATCCTCTACAACGATCCGGCGGTGATCTTCGGCATCGTCTACGTGTATCTGCCCTTCATGGTCCTGCCCCTCTACGCCACCCTGGAGCGGCTCGACCGCAGCCTGCTGGAGGCGAGTCTCGATCTCGGCGCCTCCCACTGGCGGACCTTCTGGCGGGTGATCGTACCACTGGCCCGTCCCGGCATCGTCTCCGGCGTCATCCTCGTCTTCGTCCCCGCCCTCGGCACCTTCCTCATCTCCGATCTCCTGGGCGGCCCGTCGAGCCAGCTCATCGGCAACGTCATCGAGCGCCAGTTCAAGGCCGCCAACAACGTGCCGCTGGGCGCGGCCCTCTCCTTCCTGCTGCTCTACGCCACCTTCGTGGCCCTGGCGCTGTGGGCCTGGTCCAACGAGCGGATGCGGCGCCGTGCGGGCTGAACGGGGACCCCTCGACTACGCGCGTCGCTGGTGGCTGCGGGCCTGGCTCGCGGCCACCTTCCTGTTCCTCTACGCCCCCATCGTCATTCTGGTCGTCTTCAGCTTCAACGACAGCCGCCGCAACATCGTCTGGCGCGGTTTCACGACCAAGTACTACCTCGAGGCCTGGCACAACGACTCCCTCATCGAGGCCTTCACCAACAGCCTCGTCATCGCCGTCGCGTCCACCCTGCTCAGCACCGTGCTCGGCGCGCTCCTGGCCCTCGCCCTCTGGCGCTTCCGCTTTCCCGGCAAGGCGGCGGTGGAGGGGGCCAACGCCCTGCCCATCGTCATCCCCGAGATCTGCATGGGCGTGGCGCTGCTGGTCTTCTTCAGCCGGCTCGATCTCATGGGCGGGATGGGATGGCCGTGGAGCCTGCTGCCGGTGCTGATCGGCCACGTCACCTTCAGCTTCCCCTTCGTGGCGGTGGTGGTGCGGGCGCGTCTCGAGGGGTTCGACCGGTCGCTGGAGGAAGCATCGCGCGATCTCGGTGCCGGCGAGTGGCAGACCTTCCGACGGATCCTCG
This sequence comes from Alphaproteobacteria bacterium, assembly GCA_026982705.1. GTDB lineage: Bacteria > Pseudomonadota > Alphaproteobacteria > Geminicoccales > Geminicoccaceae > HRBIN39. The sequence continues at coordinate 53,603 of JALSGP010000021.1, read as the reverse complement.
TCCCCTACATGCGGCCGGGACTGGTGGCCGGGGCGCTCCTGGCCATGACCCTCTCCCTCGACGACTTCGTCATCACCTTCTTCACGAGCGGCCCCGACACCATCACCTTCCCGGTGAAGATCTACTCCATGGTCCGCTTCGGAGCGACGCCGGAGGTCAACGCCGCTTCCACCGTGCTCATCGCCGTCACCGTCCTGCTCACCGTGATCGCCATGAACCTGCAGCGCCGCAGCAGTGCCCGGGAGGGGATGCTGCCGTGAGCCCGCGCGTCGATGTCAGCGGTCCTCCCCTCGTGCGCATCGAGGGCGTCACCCGGCGCTTCGGCCCGGTGGTGGCGGTGGACCGGGTCTCCCTCGACATTCCCGAGAACGCCTTCTACGCCCTGCTGGGGCCCTCCGGCTGCGGCAAGACCACGCTCCTGCGCATGATCGCCGGCTTCGAGCAGCCGGACGAGGGGCGCATCCTGCTCGACGGCGAGGACATGACCCGGGTCCCGCCCAACCGGCGGCCGGTGAACATGGTCTTCCAGTCCTACGCCGTCTTTCCCCACATGACGGTGTGGAAGAACGTGGCCTACGGGCTCGAGGTGACGGGCGTGCCCCAGGGCGAGATCCGCCGGCGGGTGGAGGAGGCCCTGGCGCTGGTGCGCCTCGAGGGGATGGAAGCGCGCCGACCCCATCAGCTCTCGGGCGGGCAGAAACAGCGGGTGGCCCTCGCCCGGGCCTTGGTCAAGCGGCCGCGCCTGCTGCTGCTGGACGAGCCCCTCTCCGCCCTCGACCGCAAGCTGCGCGAGGACATGCAGATGGAACTGGTGCGGCTGCGCCACGAGGTGGGCATCACCTTCCTCCTGGTCACCCACGACCAGGACGAGGCCCTCTCCATGGCCGACCGCATCGCCGTCATGAACGCCGGGCGGGTGCTGCAGGTGGCCGATCCCCGCACCCTCTACGAGCAGCCCCGCACCCGATTCGTCGCCGAGTTCATCGGCACCGCCAATCTCTTCGAGGGACGGGTGGTGGCCCGCTGCGACGGAACGGTACGGGTGCGGATGGAGGATCTGGGCGAGGTGCGGCTGCCCGCGGAGTCGGTGGGGAACGGCACGCACCTGCGGCTCGCCCTGCGTCCGGAAAAGTGGCGGGTGGATCCCGAGCGGCCGCCCGCGGCCGATCTGGCGGTGGCGGCGCGCCTCGTGGAGATGGCCTATCACGGCGATACCAGCCGCCTCCATCTGGAAGCGGGCGGGCGGCGGCTGGTGGCGGTGGTGCACAACGCCCGCCGCGGCGGCGATCCCCGGCTGGTCCCGGGCGCGCGGGTGTGGCTGGGCCTCGCCGTCGCCGATCTGGTGGTGCTGGAGGACTGATCAGAGCACGCAGTCGGCGAGGTCGCCGAGGGTGCGCATGCGGGCGCGGATCACCGCCGCCCGCCGCGCGAGGGCGGAGGAGGGGCGGTCGGGCCGACGTACCCGCGGGGCCGGCAGCACCGAGACCAGCAGCGCCGCCCGTCGCGCGTCGAGGGCCTCGGCGCCGATGCCGAAATAGCGGCGCGCCGCCGCCTCCACCCCGAAGATGCCGGGCCCGAACTCGGCCACGTTCAGATACACTTCCAGGATCCGCCGCTTGGGCCACAGCAGCTCCAGTTCCACCGTCACCACCGCCTCCAGCAGCTTGCGCACGAGGACGAAATCGCGCCCCGGCCACAGCAGGAGGTTGCGGGCGGTCTGCATGGTGACGGTGGAGGCGCCGCGGGCGGGCTCGCCCCTGAGCAGCCGGACCAGTTGCGGGCGCAGCTCGCGCCAGTCGAAACCGTGGTGCCGGCAGAAGCGACTGTCCTCGGAGGCGAGGACGGCGCGGCGCATGGACGAGCTCACCCGCGCGAGGGTCACGGGCCGGTGGTCCACGGGCCGGCCCTGCAGGCGCCACCACAGCATGAGGGGGGTCGCCGGCGGATCCACCGTGCGATAGAGGCCCACCACCGCGAGCTGCAGCAGGAAGAGGATCAGCAGCGCGCGCAGCAGGGCGCGCCGCAGCCGGCGGAGGGCGGACCTCAGCCGTCCCGTCCCGCGCTGTCGTCGCGTCCGCGTCCCGGCACCCACGGCACGTCACGCCGGCCGCCGTCGTTGAGCCGGCGGGCGAGGACGAAGAGATGGTCGGAGAGACGGTTGAGATAGCGGATGGCCTCGGGATTGACGGGCTCGCGCTCGCCCAGCGCCACCACCAGCCGTTCGGCCCGTCGCACCACCGTGCGGGCGTGGTGGAGATGGGCGGCGGCCGGCGTGCCGCCGGGCAGCACGAAGGAGTCCAGGGGCGCGAGATCGGCGTTCATGGCGTCGATCTCCCGCTCGAGCCTCACCACCTGGGCGGCGACGACGCGCAGGGTCCCGCCCGGCTCCTCGTCCGGCGACGGCGGGCGGGCGAGGTCGGCGCCGAGATCGAAGAGGTCGTTCTGGATGCGGGCGAGCATGGCATCGGCCTCGCCCGAGGTGTGGAGCCGGGCGAGGCCGAGGACGGCGTTGGCCTCGTCCACCGTGCCGTAGGCCTCCACCCGCAGATGGTGCTTGGGCACGCGGGTGCCGTCGGCGAGCGAGGTGCGGCCGCGGTCGCCGCCCCGGGTGTAGATGCGCGTGAGGCGGACCATCCGCTCAGGACGGCGTCAGGAACAGCACCCCCAGGAGCACCGCCGCCACCGCCTGCAGCACCACGCGGGCCCGCATGAGATCGTTGGCGTGGCGACGGTACCAGGGCCGGTCGAAATAGAAGCCCCAGACGCCCAGCAGCAGCACCACGGCGACGGCGGCCATGGCGAGGAACAGGAGAATGGCGGTGATGCGCACAGGATCCTCCGCACCGCGAGCGGGACGTGATCCGTATTATAGACGACGTCGACCGCCGATCCAGCGTTCCTGCGGTCCGGGGGAGATGGCGCGCCCGAGAGGATTCGAACCTCTGACCTTCGGCTCCGGAGGCCGACGCTCTATCCGACTGAGCTACGGGCGCCCGCGCGCTCTATCTAGCGCGCCGGGACCGGGCTGGGAAGGGGCGAGGACGCCTCCCACCGGCGCTTCCCTGCGCGCCGGCCCGGAGCTAGGAAGCCCGCGGCCAACGGGATCGGAGACCATGGCGAGACCGTCCGGACGGCGCCCCGACGAACTGCGCCCGGTGAGCTTCGAACTCGGCGTCAGCCGCTACGCCGAGGGCTCCTGTCTCGTGCGTTTCGGCAATACCCACGTGCTGTGCACCGCCACCGTCGAGGAGAAGGTGCCCGGCTTTCTCCGCAATTCGGGTACCGGCTGGATCACCGCCGAATACGCCATGCTGCCCCGCGCCACCCAGACCCGTACGCCCAGGGAGGTGGCGCGCGGCCGCCCCTCCGGCCGCACCCACGAGATCCAGCGGCTGATCGGGCGCAGCCTCCGGGCGGTGTGCGATCTGGACGCCCTCGGCGAGCGCCAGGTGATCGTCGACTGCGACGTGCTGCAGGCGGACGGGGGCACCCGCACCGCCGCCATCACCGGCGGCTATCTCGCCCTCCACCAGGCGCTGGCGAGGCTGGTGCGCGACGGCGAGCTGCCGCGGCTGCCGCTGCGCGAGGCGGTGGCGGCGGTCTCTGCCGGCATCTACGGGGGCGAGCCGGTCCTCGACCTGGACTACGAGGAGGACAGCCTCGCCGAGGCCGACGGCAATTTCGTGCTGGCCGCCTCCGGCGGCATCGTCGAGATCCAGGTGACGGCGGAGTCCGTCCCCATCGCTCCCGAACGCTTCGAGGCCATGCGGCGGCTGGCCGAGGCCGGCGTGCAGGAGCTGGTGGCCCGCCAGCGCGAGGCCCTGGCGGCGGCGGGGCTGGCATGACGGTGCGGGCGCGTCTGGCCCGGCTGCGCGGCGGCCGTCTGGTGCTGGCCACCCACAATCCCGGCAAGCTGCGGGAGTTCGCCGCACTGTTGCGGCCGCTGGACGTGGAGCTGGTGGCGGCGGGCGAGCTCGGCCTGCCGGAGCCGGCGGAGACCGGGCGCGACTTCGCCGCCAACGCCCGCATCAAGGCCCGGGCGGCGGCGCGGGCGAGCGGGCTTCCGGCCCTGGCCGACGACAGCGGTCTCGCGGTGACGGCGCTGGATGGCGCCCCGGGCGTCCATTCCGCCCGCTGGGCCGGGCCGGCGCGCGACTTCGCCCGCGCCATGCGCCGCATCCACGACGCCCTCGCCGCCCGCGCCGGCCGCTTCGCCGACGCCGATCGCCGGGCCGCCTTCGTCTGCGTCCTGGCGCTGGCCTGGCCCGACGGCCGGGCGGTCACCTTCGAGGGACGTGTGGCGGGCGAGCTGGTGTGGCCGCCCCGGGGACGCGGCGGCTTCGGCTACGATCCCGTGTTCGTGCCGTGCGGCGATGCCCGCACCTTCGCCGAGATGTCGGCCGAGGAGAAGGCGCGGTTTTCCCACCGTGCCAAGGCGGTGGAGGCGCTCCTCGAGGCGGTGCGCGAAGCGGAGGCGCGGGCCGGCGACTAGCCCTCGCGGCGATCGTCGACGCCGGCCTCCTCGAAGGTGGCCATGCCGGCATGGCAGGCCACCGCCGCCCGCAGGATCCCCAACGCCACCGCCGCTCCGGACCCCTCGCCGAGGCGCATGCCCAGATCCAGCAGCGGTACCAGTCCGAGCCGTTCGAGCTGGCGGCGGTGGGCCGGCTCGGCCGAGCGGTGGCCCGCCACCATGTGGGCGAGGCCGTGGCCGGGGGCGAGGGCGTGGAGCACCGCCGCCGCGGCGGTGGTGACGAAGCCGTCCAGCACCGCCGGCACCGAGCGGATGCGGGCGCCCAGATAGAGGCCGAAGAGGGCGGCGATCTCGCGACCGCCGAGCCGGCGCAGCACCTCCAGCGGGTCGCCGAGGGCGGCGCGATGACGGGTGAGGCCCTCGCGCACCACCGCCACCTTGCGGGCGAGGCCGGCGCGGTCGAGGCCGGTGCCGGGGCCCACCACCGCTTCCGGCGGCTCGCCGGAGAGCGCCGCCAGCACCGCTGCCGCCGCCGTGGTGTTGGCGATGCCCATCTCGCCGCCCACCACCAGATCGAGCCCCGGCTCCACGCAGGCGAAGCCGGCGCGGATGGCGGTCACGCACGCGGCCTCGTCCAGCGCCGGGGCGACGGTGAAGTCGGCGGTGGGGGATTCGAGCGCCAGCGGCACCACCCGGAGCTCGGCGCCGAAGATGCGGGCGAGCTGGTTGATGGCGGCGCCGCCCGCTTCGAAATTCGCCACCATCTGGGCGGTGACGCACGCCGGATAGGCGGACACGCCGCGGGCGGCGACGCCGTGATTGCCGGCGAAGACGCAGATGCGCACGCGCGCGAGCCGGGGCGGATCCCGCCGCTGCCAGGCGGCGAGCCAGCAAGCCAGATCCTCGAGCCGGCCGAGGGAACCCGGCGGCTTGGTGAGGCGCCGCTGGCGGGCCCGGGCCCGCGCCTCGCTCTCGCCGTCGGGCCGCGGCAGCACCCGGATCAGCGCCCGCACGTCGTCGAAGCTGCGGAGCTCCACCGGCAGCGGCATGGCTCACCCCGCACCCGGCGCGTCGGGGGGCACCGGCACATTGTCGATGAGCCGCGTGCCGCCGAGCCAGGCGGCGGCCAGCAGCCGGCCCCGCACCGCCGGCCCGATGCGTTCGAGCGGCCGCAGGGTGGCACTCTCGCGCAGCTCCAGATAGTCCACCCGGTCGAAGCCGGCCGCCCTCAGACGGTCCGTCGCCGCCGCCAGCTCCGGCGCCGCCGGCCGGCCGTCGGCGAGGAGGCGGGCCGTTTCCACCAGCGTGCGGTAGAGGGCGGGGGCGACGCGTCGCTGGTCCGGCGAGAGATAGACGTTGCGGGAGGACAGCGCGAGGCCGTCCGCTTCCCGGACCACCGGATGCGGCACCACCTCCACGTCCATGTCCAGATCGCGGACCATTCTCTCCACCACGCGGAGCTGCTGGAAGTCCTTCTCGCCGAAGACGGCGAAGTGCGGCCGCACGCGGTGGAACAGCTTGGCCACCACCGTCGCCACGCCGCGGAAGAAGTGGGGACGGGTGAGGCTGCACAGCCCCTCGCTCGGCCCCTCCACCATCACCCAGCTGGCATGGTCCGGCGCGTACATGTCCTCGTGGGCCGGCAGATAGGCGAGGTCCACGGCGAGCGCGCGCAGCTTGGCGAGATCGCCCGCCTCGTCACGGGGATAGCGGGCGAAGTCCTCGTGGGGCGCGAACTGGGTGGGATTGACGTAGATGGACACCACCACCCGGTCGGCGCGGGCGCGGGCGAGCCGCACCAGCGCCAGATGTCCCTCGTGCAGCGCGCCCATGGTGGGCACGAAGCCGATGCGCGCGCCCGCCCGCCGCCATTCCTCGACGGTCCGCCGGAGCTCGGTGAGCGCCCGTACCACCTGCACCGTCCGCTCCTCAGTCCGCCACCGCGGTGAAGTCCCCGGGCTCGAAGACGTAGCCGACCGCCGCCAGCTCTTCCAGCAGGCCGCGCGCCCGTGTCCCGTCGAGGGCCACCAGCGGCGGGCGCACCGCCGCCCAGACCGGATCGCCGAGGCCGTCGGCCAGCACCGCCTTGAGGGCCGGGATCATGGGATGGCCTTCGAGGACGCGGCGCACCGCCGCGAGCCCGGCCATCGCCCGCTCCGCCCGGGTCGCGTCGCCCGCGCGGAACGCGTCCCAGACCTCGCGCGCCCGGTCGGCCGCGAGATTGTGGCCGGCGGTGATGGCCCCGGCGCCGCCGGCGCGGAGGACGTCGAGGAGATGGGCGTCGTTGCCGGAGAAGACGGCGAGGCCGGGGAAGGTGCGGATCAGGGCGAGGGTGTGGCGGAGATCGCCCGAACTGTCCTTGATGCCGACCACGCGGGCGGGATCGCGGGCGAGCAGGCGCTCGATCACGGGGAAGGGAATCGGGACCCCGGAGAGCTGTGGGAAATGGTAGAGGAGCAGGCGCGCCTCCGCGTCGAGACCGTCCAGCACCTCGGCGACGGCGCGATACAGCCCCTCGTCCGCGACTCCCTTGAAGAAGTGCGGCGGCATCACCAGCAGCCAGCGCACGCCGTGCGCGCGGGCGTGGCGGGCGAGGGCGAGGGTGTCGTCGCGGGCGGGACAGCCCACGCCCACCATCAGCCGCTCGGCCGGGATCCCCGCCTCGCGGACCGCATCCAGGGCCCGCCGGCGCTGATCGACGGTGAAGGAGGGCGCCTCGCCGGTGGTGCCGAACAGCACCGCGCCGTGGCAGCCCCGCGCCAGCAGCCGTCGCAGATGGGTGACGAGACGGAGGACATCCACGTCGCCCCGCTCGTCCACGGGGGTGACGCTGGCCGCCCAGATGCCGTGCGGACGCTCGTCCATGGCCGGATCTCCCGCGACGGGTTCAGGGGATCAACACCTGCCGACCCGCCACCCGTCCGGCGGCGAGGTCGGCGAGGGCCGCATTGGCCTCCTCCAGCGGTCGGGGCGTGACGGGGATGGGCGGGATGCGGCCGGCACGGGCATGGTCGATCACCGCGCGCAGATCGTCGAGGCCTCCCACGTAGGAGCCGCGCAGGGTGAGCGCCCGCAGCGGCAGGAACGGCACCGGCAGCTCCAGCCGGTCCCCGTGGAGACCCACCACCACCACCGTGCCGCCCTTGGGCACCAGACAGTCGAGGGCGAAGGCCACCGTCTCCGGCCGGCCGACGAAGTCGATCACCGCGCCGACGCCGCCCTCCGACCATTCCCGCACCGCCCGGGCGGCCCCCGGATCGGCCGGATCGAAGGCGGCGACCGCCCCCGCCTCGAGGGCGCGGGCGCGCTTGTCGGCGGCCACGTCCGCCACCGCCACCGGCACCTCCACCAGCAGTCGGCTCATGGCGAGGGCGGCCCCGCCGACGCCCCCCACCCCGAGCAGCAGCAGCGGCCGGTCGAGGTCGCGCACCTTGCGCAGCGCGTTCCAGGCGGTGACGCCGGAACAGGCGAAGGTGCAGGCGAGCTCCCGGGGGAGCCCGTCGAAGGGGACGAGATAGCGGGGATGGGGCACGATCAGGAAGTCGCCGTAGCCGCCGTCCACCACCGTACCGATGAAGCGCGGCTGCGGACAGTGGTGTTCCACACCCTGCGCACAGGTGCGGCAGCGGCCGCAGCCGATCCAGGGATGGACCACGTATTCGCGGCCCGGCACGACGCGGTCGCGCGGGGCCTCCGGGCCCAGTTCCACCACCTCGCCCGCCACCTCGTGGCCCATGGTGAAGGGCAGGCGGATGCCCCGCTCCTCGAAGCGGAGGCGGCGGCCGCCGCCGAGATCGAAATGGCCCCGGTGGATGTGGAGATCGGAATGGCAGACCCCGGCCGCCGTGACCCGCAGCAGCACCTCCGTGCCCTGCGGGCGCGGCGTGGGATATTCGCGCATCTCGAGGGGCGCTCCCCAGGCGACGATCTGACAGCGGCGCACGGAACCTCCTCCCCCGACGCATCCGACGCGAGTGTAGGCATGCGGGCGGGCGCTGGCGAGGGGCTCCGTGACGCGCTCAGACGGAGGCCCGGGCACGCCGGCGCAGCGCCTTGCGGCGCAGGGCGGCGTCGAGCTCGCGCTTGCGGAGGCGGATGTGGCGGGGAGTCACCTCCACCAGCTCGTCGTCGGCGATCCAGGTGAGCGCGAACTCGAGGGTGACGCGGCGCGGCGGGGTCAGGATCACATTGTCGTCGCGGCCGGCGGCGCGGATGTTGGTGAGCTTCTTCCCGCGCACCGGATTGACTTCGAGATCGCCGGGACGGTTGTGCTCGCCCACGATCATCCCCGAATAGACCTCCGTGCCGGGCGCCACGAAGAGACTGCCGCGGTCCTCCAGGTTCCAGAGGGCGTAGGCCACGGCCCGACCCGCCTCCATGGAGACGAGGGCGCCGCGCTCGCGGCCGCGGATGGGGCCCTTCCACGGCCCGTAGCCGGCGAAGAGGCGATGGAGGACACCGGTGCCGCGGGTGTCGCCCAGGAACTCGCTGCGGTAGCCCACGAGGGCACGGGAGGGGGCGGTGAAGACGAGGCGGGTGCGGCCGGCCCCGCCGGGGCGCATCTCCACGAGTTCGCCGCGACGGGCGGTGAGCTTCTCCACCACCGCTCCCACGAAGGCGTCGTCCACGTCCACCACCACCTCCTCGTAGGGTTCCTCGCGGCGGCCGCCGGCCGGATCCTCCCGCACCAGCACCCGCGGCCTGGAGACGGACATCTCGAAGCCCTCCCGCCGCATCTGCTCGATCAGGACGGCGAGCTGGAGCTCGCCCCGGCCGGCCACCTCGAACGCCTCGCCGTCGAGCTCGCGCACGCGGATGGCGACATTGCCCTCCGCCTCCCTGAGCAGCCGCTCGCGGAGCTGGCGCGAGGTGAGGCGATCGCCGTCGCGACCGGCGAGGGGACTGTCGTTGACGGTGAAGGTGACGGCGACGGTGGGCGGATCGACGGGCCGTGCCGGCAGCGGCCGCGTCACCTCCGGCGCGCAGAGGGTGTGCGCCACCGTCGCCCGCTCGAGACCGGCGACGGCCACGATGTCGCCGGCCTCCCCCCGCGGGACGGGCCGGCGGGCGAGGCCGCGGAAGGCGAGGACGCGCACCACCCGGCCCCGCTCCACCTCGCGCCCGTCCGGATCGAGGACACGAACCGGGGTGCCGGGTTCGACCCGCCCGGACTCGACGCGGCCGGTCAGCACCCGGCCGAGGTGGGGATCGTATTCGAGGATGGTGGCGAGGAGGCGGAAGGGACCCGCCGGGTCCACCCGCGGCGGGGGGACGTGCGCGACCATCAGTTCGAAGAGGGGGGTCATGTCGCGGCGGGGATGGGCGAGGTCGCGCACGGCCCAGCCCTCCTTCGCCGAGGCGAACACCCACGGGAAGTCGAGCTGGGTCTCGTCGGCGCCGAGCGCCGCCATCAGGTCGAACACCTCCCCCAGCACCGCCTCGGCCCGCTGGTCCGGCCGATCCGCCTTGTTGATCACCACGATGGGCCGCAGTCCCCGCGCCAGCGCCTTGCCCAGCACGAACTTGGTCTGGGGCATGGGTCCCTCGGCGGCGTCCACCAGCAGCAGGCAGGAGTCCACCATGGCGAGGATGCGCTCCACCTCGCCGCCGAAGTCGGCGTGCCCCGGCGTGTCGACGATGTTGAGCCGCACGCCGTGCCACACCACGCTGGTGCACTTGGCGAGGATGGTGATGCCCCGCTCCCGCTCCAGCTCGTGGGAGTCGAGGGCGCGCTCCCTGAGCCGCTGGTTGGCCCGCACCGCCCCGGACTGCTGGAGCAGCCGGTCGACGAGGGTGGTCTTGCCGTGGTCCACGTGCGCGATGATCGCGACGTTGCGCAGCTCCATCGGGACTCCGGGAAAGGGTGGGGACGGCTCCGGCATATAGGCCGGAGCCTTCGTCCGTCAGCAACCCGGTTCGACGGGGGACCGCATCACCGGTGGCGCCGCCGCGTGGGTGGCGGTGAGGGCGCGGACTGGCGAGCGCGAGGGTGCGGAGGGCGGACCTTCCTCGCGGTGCGGGTGCGCGACGCCTTCCCCGGATGTGGAGGCGCCCGCCCGTGAGCGGAACGGGAAAGCGGAACGTGCGACCTTGACGCGAGGGGGGCTCCGCGCGCAATAAGCGTTCCGGTGCGGGCATGCCTTCGTGGCGGTCCCCGGGACGGCGGAGGCGCCGGCCGTCCATAGCTCTCGAAGACCCGAAGGAGCACCGGTCCATTATGAGCGACGCCGCTTCCCGCGAGCAGCCCACCCGCGAGGCGACGCCTTCGCGCGACCATCCTTATTATCCCTACGGCGAACCCCCGCCCTACTACGGCGAGCCCGAAGGTCTCGACATCAAGCAGCTCCTCGGGATCCTCCGCCGGCGGCGGGCGGTGATCCTCTCCACCGTGCTGCTGATCACCACGCTGGCCACGCTGGCGGGCCTGCTGATCACGCCCAGGTACACCGCCACGGCGCTGGTGATGATCGATCCACGCAAGGAGAAGATCCTCAACGTCGAGGAGGTGCTGCAGGGGCTCAATCCCGACACCTACGTGGTGGAGACGCAGATCAAGCTCATCGCCTCCCGTGCCCACGCGGAACAGGTGATGGCGCGGCTGGGGCTGTTCGACGATCCCGAGTTCAACGTCGCCGCCCGCAGGAACAGCCGCGAGCTCCAGCTCCGCTTCGGCGGCATCTGGGAGAAGCTCGCCAACTATCTGCCCGAGGGCTTCCTGGTGGCGGTGGGCATCGCCGAGGAACCCACCCGCGAGGACCTCGCGCTGCGGCCCATTCTCGAGCGGGAGGCGGCCATCGCCGCCTTCATGGACAATCTCAGGGTCCGCCAGGAAGGCCGCTCCTACGTAATCGCGGTGAGCTTCACCTCGGTGGATCCGGCCAAGGCCGCACGCGTCGCCAACACCGTGGCGCGGCTCTACGTGGAGAGCCAGCGTCAGGCGAAGGTGGAGGCCACCCGGGAAGCGTCGAGCTGGCTCGCCGAGCGGCTGGAGACGCTGCGGCAGGAGGTGGTGGCCAAGGAGAAGGCGGTGGAGGAGTTCCGGGCCCGCTACGGCCTGGTGGCCGCCAAGGGACGGACCCTCACCGAACAGGAGGTGGCCGATCTCAACCGCGAGCTCGCCCAGGCGCGCGCCGATCTCGCCGCCAAGCGGGCCAAGCTGCAGCAGATCCGGGCCATGCGCGGACAGGGGTTGGACGCGGTGGCCGACGTCATCGCCTCGCCGGTGATCATCAATCTCCGCCAACAGGAGGCGATGCTGCTCAAGACCGAGGCGGAGATGCGCACCCTCTACGGCGAGAAGCATCCCAAGATGCAGCAGCTCCTCAACGAGAAGGAGAGCCTGCGGCGCAAGATCCAGGACGAGGTGGACCGGATCGTCCGCAACCTCCAGAACGAGGTGAACGTCGCCGCCGCCCGGGTGCGTTCGCTGGAGCAGGATCTGGAGAAACTCACCAGTCTCACCGAGGAACAGCGCCGGAAGCTGGTGCGCCTGCGGCAGCTCGAACGCGAGGCCCAGGCGAGCCGCCAGCTCTACGAGGCCTTCCTGCAGCGTTTCAAGGAGACCAGCGAACAGGCCCAGGTGGTCAAGTCAGACGCCCGGGTGATCTCCGAGGCCGCACCACCCGAATCCCCCAGCACACCCGGGCCCACGCTCTTCGCCGCCGTCGGCTTCACCGCCTCGGGCATGCTCGGCATCCTGCTGGCGCTGCTGCTGGAGCGACTCGATTCGGGGCTGCGCAGCGGCCGCCAGATCGAGAGCGAGCTGGGTCTGCCCTTCTTCGGGCTCGTGCCCAGGCTCGAGAAGCTCAAGCGCGGGCAGAAGCCACACCAGTATCTGATGGAGAAACCGCTCTCGGCCTATGCCGAGGCGGTCCGCTCCATCTTCACCTCGCTGCAGCTCTCCGACGTGGACGAGCCGCCGAGGATCGTGCTCGTCACCTCCTCCATTCCGCAGGAGGGCAAGACGACCCTCGCCGTGAGCCTCGCCGTCTTCGCGGCACGCTCCTCCCAGCGCACGCTGCTGATGGATCTCGACCTGCGCCATCCCAGCATCCAGCGCGAGCTGGGCTTCGAGCCGGAGGCCGGCTTCGTCGAGTACATGGCCGGCGAACGGGCGCTGGAGGAGGTGATCCGCCACCACGACGAGACCGGGGTCGACTATCTGCCCATCCGTCGGCAGACGCCCAATCCCACCGACCTCCTCGGCAGCCGCAAGATGAAGGCGCTGCTGCAGGAGCTGCGGGAGCACTACGACTTCGTGGTGATCGACTCGGCACCGCTGCTGGGGGTCACCGATTCGCGGATCCTCGCCCGGCTCGCCGACAAGGTCCTCTTCGCGGTGCGCTGGGACAAGACGGATGCCGAGACGGCCCGCAACGCGCTGGATACGCTGCGCGACGTGCGTGCCGACATCGCCGGCGCGGTGCTGACGCTGGTGGACGTCCGCAAGCACGCCCAGTACGGCTATGGTGACGTGGGCCAGTACTACGGCAAATATCAAAAATACTATCACAACTGAGTGACGCGTGTCCGGCCGCCGCTGCCGGCTTCCACGGGGACCAGGAGCGCGTTAGGATCCTTCCCGGGCAGCCTTCCGGGGAGGGAGACCATGGGTACGCGACGGAGGTGGCGCGCCATCGCGATGGTGCTGGCGGCCTGGGCGGGTCTCGGCAGCGGGGCGCCGGCGGCCGAGACCATCCGGATCGGCGGCGCCATTCCCACCACCGGTCCGCTGCAGGTCTACGGCGAGGCCATCGTGCGGGCGCTGCAGCTGGCGGTGGAGGAGATCAACTCCCAGGGCGGCGTCCTCGGCCGCGAGCTCGAGCTGGTGGTGGCCGATACCGCCACCAATCCCCAGGTGGGCGTCGAGGCGGCCAAGCGGCTGGTGGCGGTGGACGGTGCCGTGGCGCTGATCGGCGCCCTCTCCTCCGGCGTGACCATACCCATCGCCACCACGGTGGCGGCGGTGGAGGGCGTGCCGCAGATCTCTCCCGCCTCCACCTCGCCGGTGATCACCACCCTGGAGGATCGGGGCTTCCTCTTCCGCACCACGCCCAGCGACGCCCTGCAGGGGCGCATCCTCGGCCGGCTGGTGGCGGAGCGGGGGCTCGGCCGGGTCGCCGTCATCTACGTCAACAACGACTACGGCAAGGGGCTGGCGGAGGCCTTCGCCGCCGCCTATCCCGGTGAGGTGACGGCCTCGGTGGCCTACGAAGAGAAGCAGGCCTCCTATCGTGCCGAACTGCAGCGGGCGGCCGCGGGGGATCCGGAAGCGCTGGTCATGATCGCCTATCCCGGCGACGGCATTCCCATGCTGCGACAGGCGCTGGAGGAGGGGTTCTTCACCCGCTTCGTCTTCACCGACGGCATGAAGGCGCAGGAGGTGGTGGACGCCATCGGCGCGCCGCTGGAGGGTGCCTTCGGCACCGCTCCCACCGGCGATCCCGAGGCGGAGGCGGCGCAGCGTTTCCGCAGGGCCTACGAGGCCCGCTTCGGCGAATTGCCGCCCCAGCCCTTCATGGACTCGGCCTACGATGCCCTCTATCTGCTGGCGCTCGCCATCGAGCGGGCGGGGTCGACGGACGGGACCGCCATCCGTGACGCGCTCCACCGGGTGGCCGGTCCGCCGGGGGAGCGGATCCTGCCGGGCGCGTGGACCAAGGCCCGCGAGATCCTCGCCGGAGGCGGCGAGGTGGACTACGAGGGGGCGGCCGGCCCGCAGGACTTCGATGCGCACGGTGACGTGCCCGGGCTCTACGAACAGTGGGAGATCCGGGACGGTGCCATCGTCACCGTCGGCGTGATCCGGCCCTAGACTTCAGCGTGCATCGTCGTCGACGGGATCCGCGGCCGCGGATCCCGTCGGACTTCCCGGTCCGGCGGATGGATCCCCGGAAAGATCGAGCACGTCCACCCGCGGGAGCGCCGTCCACACCACCGCCGCCTCGATGCGCCGGTCCGGATACAGCCCGCGGAGAATGCGGGCATAGTGCCGCATCTGGTGGAGGATCCCGTCGGGCACCCGATCGGGCGGTCGCGGATGGCTCTTGAAGTCCACGAGCAAGACCCGCCCGTCCTCCACTGCGAAGCGATCGATCCGTCCCGCGACCGGCCGGCCGTCGACCATGCCGGCGACCGGCTGTTCGGCCCGCGATCCGGGGCCGAAGGCGGCGGCGATCTCCGGCAGCGCCATCACCCGCAGCGCCTCCGCCAGCAGTCCGTCCAGCTCGGGGGCGAGTTCCGGATGTTCGGCGCGCAGCAGGGCCGTCGCCACCTCGCGGCGCCGCGCCTCCGGCACCGCCGGCAGGTGTTGCAGCAGCAGATGGAGGGCGAGGCCGCGGTCCCGCCCTCGGTCGTCGGGGGCCGGAGGGGTTTTCTCGTCCTCGTCCGCGGCCGCGAGCCCGCTGGGCGCACAGGGCGCCGTCACCGGTTCGGGAGCGGCCGGCCTGTGGATCCAGGCCGGGAGTTCCACGGAGGACGAGGCGGGTCGTGCCGCCGTCTCCGCCCGCGGCCGCGGCTGGCCGCGCCGCCAGCGCAGGATCTCGCCCGTGAAGCCCTCGGCCAGGTGGACCGGCTCCCGCTCGACGCCCTCCAGGGTCTCCAACGCCCGCCGGATGCAGTCGTGCCAACAGCGGTCGAGGGCGTCGTCGCGGGTCCGGCTCCCGGCCCAGCCCGTGACCACCAGCCGGTCGGCGGCGCGGGTCAGGGCCACGTAGAGCAGCCGGTTCTCCTCCTCCGCCCGGCGCCGGGCCTCCGCCTCGGCCGCGGCGGCCACCGGCGGCGGTCGGTCCCTGCCGCTTCCGCGCCAGACGGGGAGGGGCGGGCGCCCCTCCGCCTCCAGCCACAGCAGGGGACAGCGCTCGCGCGGCGCGCCGTGGGGGCCGGCGTCAAGCAGGAACACCACCGGCGCTTCCAGCCCCTTGGCGCCGTGGACGGTGGTGACCCGTACCGCGTCCGGTGCCTTGCCGGGATCGCGCACCAGCTCGCCGGCGCCGAGCGTGAACCAGTGGAGGAAGCCCTCGAGGCTCGCCGGATGCCCTTCTTCAAAGGCGAGGGCCTTGGCGAGGAAGGCCTCGAGGGGCTCGGCCGCATCCGGCCCCAGGCGTTCCAGCAGTCGCGCGCGCCCGCCCTCGGCCCCCAGCACCCAGGCGTAGAACTCGTAGGGCGGCACGAAGTCGGCACGGGCCCGCCATCGCTGGAAGCGCTCGAGGATCCGTCGCCAGGGCTCGCCCTCGGCCCCGGGTCTGCGGGCGAAATCCCCGAGCCGCGCGAACAGGGACCGTCCGCCGCGGTCGTGGGCGAGGGCGAAGAGTTGGTCCTCGTCGAGGCCGAGGAGGGGGCTCTTGAGCAGGCAGGCGAAGGTGTAGTCGTCCTCGGGCAGCAGAACGGCCCGGCCGAGAGCCACCAGGTCCATGACGGCGAGATGGGCGTCGAGGGCCATGCGGTCGACGCCGGCGACCGGCACGCCGTGGCGCTGGAGGGCCCGCACCACCAGCTCCTGGATCACGCCCCGCCGTCGCACCAGCAGCAGGAAGTCGCCGGCTCGCACCGGCCGCCCCCGCGCCGCCAGCGGTTCGCCGCGGTGGATCCAGTCCCGGATGGTGCGCGCCACCACCTCGGCCACCACCGCCTCCGGACTCCGCGACTGGCGCGGTTCCGGCAGGGGCCAGGGCCCGTCGTCCCCGGTCCGGTCCGGGGGGCGGTAGAGCGGCCACAGTTCCACCACACCCGCCTCGCCCCGGCGACGCACCTCGTGCCGCAGCGCCTCGCCCTCCGCCACCACGCCCGACCGCACCTCCGGGACGGCGGCGAACAGACGGTCCACGAGGCCCAGCACCGCCTCGGTGCCGCGGAAGGATTCGGCGAGGGTCTCGGTGACGAGGGGATGGCCGCCGGCGCGGGCCCGCTCCAGCAGACGGGCACGCACCCGGCGGAAGTTCTCCACGTCGGCCCCCTGGAAGCTGTAGATGCTCTGCTTCTCGTCGCCCACCACGAAGAAGGTGCGGGGCCGGTCGTGGGCGCCCGTGCCGGCGAGGAACTCGTCGAGGATGGCCTCGACGATGCGCCACTGCTCCGGGCTGGTGTCCTGGGCCTCGTCCACCAGCACGTGTTCGATGCGGGCATCGAGCTTGTAGAGTACCCAGGCGGTCCCGCCTTCCAGCAGCCGGCGGGCGTGGGCGATCAGATCGTCGAAGTCCAGGAGCGCCTCCCGTCGCATCCGCAGATCGTAGCGGAGGAGCACGGCATGGCCGATGCGCAGCAGGGCCTCGCTGCGGGCGAGGGTGCTGCGGGCGCGGACGCGGGCCCACACCGTCTGCCAGCGGTCCGCCTCGGCCGTGTAGACGGCGGCGACCTCACTGTTCCGGAAGCCTCCGAGACGCAGGAGGTTGCCGTTCGGTTTCCAGTCCTTGCGGAAGACGTCCCCGGACAGTTCGTGGAGGGTGTCCCGCCGGGCCGCCGGATCGCGGGCGAGCCAGGCACCCAGGGTGGCGGCGGCACGGCGGGCGCGATCGCTCCCGTGGGCCTCCCACCAGGCGCACAGGGAGGAAAGCGCCTCGCGGTCGAAGGCTTCCTCGGCACAGGCGGCGGCGAGGATGTCCGTCTCCTCCTCGTCGGGATCCGCGCCGAGGGCGGCGGCGAGGGCCTCCAGCAGCCCGTCGAGGCTGCCGTGGGCCTCGACGGCGGCCAGCAGGGGGCGCCGCAGCCGTCGCAGTTCGTCCAGCGCCTCGAACAGGGAACCGTCGGAGAACTCGGCCGCGAGGCGTGCCAGGGCCCGCCCGGACGGGCTCTCCGGCCGCGCCGCCGCCTCCGCCAGCACCTCTTCGCGGGCCTCGGCGAACAGCTCGCGGGCCCTGCCCTCGTCCGCCGTCTCGAAGTGGGGCGGGATGCCCGCCTCCAGCGGGAAGCGGCGCAGCAGCTCGCCGCAGAAGGCGTGGATGGTCTGGATGGCGAGGCCGCGGGGCAGCTCCAGCACGCGGGCGAAGAGGCGCCGGGCGCGGCGTTCCGTCGGCCCGTCCGGAGGGGTACCGAGGAGCGCCTCCAGATCGGCGGCCAGATCCTCGTCGGAGGCGGTGGCCCAGGCGGCGAGCCTGGCCTCGATGCGGGCGGTCATCTCGGCGGCGGCCGCGCGGGTGAAGGTGAGACAGAGGATGCCGGCGGGATCAGCACCGTCCAGCAGCAGTCGCAGCACCCGGTCCGTCAGGACCCGGGTCTTGCCGGTCCCGGCATTGGCCACCACCCAGGCCGACCGCCGCGGATCGGCCACCCGCCGCTGGGCCGGCGTCGGTCTCAGGCTTCCGGATGGCCCCACCATTCCGGCACCCGTGCGAGATGGGCGTAGGGATTGGCGCGTTCGGCCACCTCCGGCCGCGGGACCGCGGGGAAGGGCGCGTTCTCGCCCAGGAAGTGCGTCAGCAGACGCGCAAGGCCCGCGCGCGCATCCTCCAGCGCCTGCCGCAGCACCTCGCCGTCGAGGCGCAGGACCTCCACTTCGCCTTTCCCGCCGAGCCGCCAGTACTCCACCGCCGCCACCGGTCCGCCGTCGAGCCCGCGGAAACCTCCGGCCTCGAGGGCGAGGGCCTCCAGCAGCAACTGGGGCGCGAGCCCGCGCCGGACCTCCTCCCTTCGCGGCAGCGCGCCGGTCTTGTAGTCGACGATCCGGTAGGTGCCCTCGCGGGCGTGCTCGATGCGATCGGCGCGCATGCGGATCACCGGATCCACCTTCACCGGCAGCGACAGCTCGAGGCGGCCGGCGATCTCCGTGTGGACGGCCGCGAGATCCGGCCGCCGTTCGCGCTCCTTCTCGAGGAGATCGTCGAGGAGGGCGAGGAAGCGCGCCCGCCACAGGAGGCTCAGGTGGGGGGAGGCGGGGACGGCGGCGAAGTGGCGGTCGGCGAGGGTGTGGAGATGGCGGCGGGCATCCTCCGGTGCCGTCACCGGATCGGGGCCCTCGGCGACGAAGGCCCGCAGGATCTCGTGGATCCGGACGCCGCGCTCCAGCGCGGTGGCATCCGCGTCCAGCGGGTCGAGGGGCTCCAGGCCCAGGATGCGGCGGGCATAGAACCGGTAGGGGTCCTTCATCAGCCACTCGATCTCGGTGGCCCGCAGCTCCCGCGGGCGGACGGCACGGGGTGGGACCGGCCGTGGCCGTCCCCTTGGCCGGTAGCCGGCGGGCCGGTCCAGCGCCCGCGCCCAGTCGAGATGGGAGACCGGCTCCGGGCCGGCCCGGTCGCATCCGGCGGCGCGCAGCACCGCCTCCAGCCGCTGCAGCCAGCGGGAGGGGACGGTGGGCTGCCCCTGTTCGTCGCGGCGGGCGCGGGTGAGCAGCACCCGGGGGGCGCTCGCCGCCTGCACGAAGTCGTGGGCGGCGAAGCCGATCTTCTGCTCCACCGGCGGCAGCCCCGCCTCCTCGCGCATGGCCCGGCTGAACCAGGGACCGGCCTCGGCGGGTCGCGGCCAGTGGCCCTCGTCGAGGGCGCCGATCACCACCAGGTCGGCGGGATAGAGCCGGCTCTCGATGGGGCCGAGGATGGCGAGACGCGGATGGCGGCGCTGCGGGGGCGGTCGCACCGTCTGCTGGGCCATGAGATGGGCGAGGAGGGCGGGATAGGCCCCGGCATCCAGGGCGAGG
Organism: Alphaproteobacteria bacterium; assembly: GCA_026982705.1. Lineage (GTDB taxonomy): Bacteria > Pseudomonadota > Alphaproteobacteria > Geminicoccales > Geminicoccaceae > HRBIN39. Next base: position 34,500 of record JALSGP010000021.1, on the reverse strand, counting down.
GGAAGGGCGGTCCCGGCCGGCGATCCGCGGTCCCCCTCACCGGGATCGTCGGTCGGTGACCGCTCCCCGGGTGCGAGGACGGCCGCCCGCAGCTCGTGGAAGAAACGGCGGGCGTGGCGTCCCGCCGCCTCGTCCCACAGGATGCAGCGCCCCCCTTCGTCGCGGGCGAGCCGCTCGGCCACCGCCCGATGCGCGTCGAGCAGCTCCGCCAGGGACACGCGGGCGCCGGCGAGGCGGGTGAGGGGGGCGAGGGCCGCGAGGAGGTCGTCGAACCAGGCGAGGAGTTCCCCCACGCCTCCGTCCGGGGCGCTCTCGCCCCCGTCCTCGGTGAGGTCGAGGAGCCGTCGGCGGATGCCGGGCAGACCGCCCGCCGGGCGCGGGCCCCGCAGCACCGCTCGCTCCAGCCACCGGACCCGGGCGCGGAAGACGCCGGGGGGCAGGCCGCCGCGGGCGAGCGGATGCTTGAGGGCCGAGAGCAGCGCCACCGGCGGCGCCTCCTCGAGGGCGGCGTGGGCGAGGTGGAGGAGGAAGGCGCCCGGTGGCGTCTGGTCGAGGGGAACGCCGGCGCTGTCGTCCACCTCCAGCCCCCAGCGCGTGAGCTCGGCCGAGACCCGCCGCGCGAGATGGCGATCGGTGGTCACCAGGACGGCGCTGCGCCCGGGCGTCTCCAGGGCCTCCCGCAGGGCGAGGGCGACGGCGAGGGCCTCCTCCGCCCGGTCCTCGGCCTCGAGGAGGTGGAGGCCGTCGAAGGCCTCCGCGGGAAAGGGGGGCAGCTCCCGCCAGCGCTCGGAGGCGCCCGCCGGGCGCATCACCTCCCGCCACAGCCGGGCGCGGGCCCGGCGGGCCGGGGTCGTGGGATCTCCGTCGGCCACGAAGGAGGGCACCGCCGCCCGGTCCCGCCCGAGATGCTCCTCCAGCAGCCGGGCGAGCGCCCACTGGGGATGGGAGGGGGTGGTGCGGACCGCCCGCCAGCTCTCCTCGTCCATGTCCACGTCGAGGCCCGGCAGGATGACCCAGCCCCGCGGCAGGCGGGCGACCACCGCCAGCAGCCGTGCCACCGCCGGCACCGTGCCGGTGATGCCGGCGGCGATCACCGGATCGCGGGGTGGATCGCGCCGCCAGCGCTCGGCCCGCCGGTCCAGCAGCCGCCGACGGCGCTCCGCCGGCTCGATCCGCCCGCAGGCGCGCAGGAAGTCGGGCCAGCGGTCGCGCAGGACCGCGAGGAACGCCAACACCCGCTGCCAGTGTTCGGCGAATTCCTCCGGCACCAGCCGGTCGAGGACGTCGAGGGCCACCTCCTCGGTGGCCAGCTCGTCCAGCAGGCGGGCGAGCTCGGCGGCGAGGCGCACCGCCTGTTCGAGGGCCACGCCGCTCGCCGCCACCAGACGGGCGAGGGCGAGGAGGCGGTGGAGGGGCGGGATCGCCGGCGGCACCTCGGCGGCGAGGTCGGGATCGACGGCGATCTCGCCGGCGTCCACCTCGCCCACCGGCTCGATCCGCGGCAGCAGCAGCGGCCGGCCGCCCGAGCGCTCCAACAGCCGCCGGCGGGCCAGCTCGCAGGTGCGGCGGGAGGGCAGCAGCAGACGGGTACGGCCGAGGGTCTCGACGTCGAGGTCGAGCAGCCGGTCCACCAGGACGTCCAGCAGGGGCACGCCGGCCGGGACGTGATAGATCCCGGGCGGCGGCAGACCGGCTCCGGCCATGATCTAGTTCGCCGCCAGCTCCGACAGGCGGTCGCGGAAGCCCTCCGCGGCCTCCATCTCCACCACCCGCGCCTCCTCCACCCGCGGCTCGAATCGCAAGCGTAGCACCAGGGTCGGCGGCGGCAAGAGGTCGGCCGCCCGCTCCGGCCATTCCACCAGCACCGCCGCCGTCTCCAGCGCCTCCTCCAGCCCCAGCTCCTCCACCTCCTCGGGGGCGCTCAGACGGTAGAGGTCGGCGTGGACCAGGGTGAGGTCCGGCAGCTCGTAGCGCTGGACCAGGGTGAAGGTGGGGCTCGGCACCTCGATGTCGGCGCCGGCACGGGCGCGGATCAGGGCGCGGGCGAGGGTGGTCTTGCCGCTGCCGAGATCGCCCTCGAGGAAGACGAGATCACCCGGCCGCAGCAGGCGGGCGAGGCGGGCGGCCAGGCGGCGCGTGGCCTCCTTGGAGGGGAGACGCCGGACCGCCCGCACGGGCTCAGTAGCGGTAGTGGTCGGGCTTGTACGGTCCGTCGACATCGACGCCGATGTAGGCGGCCTGTTCGGGGGTGAGCCGGGTGAGGCGCACGCCGAGCTTGTCCAGGTGCAGCCGCGCCACCTTCTCGTCCAGTTTCTTGGGGAGCATGTAGACTTTGCGCTCGTACTTGCCCGGATTGGTCCAGAGTTCGATCTGTGCCAGCACCTGATTGGTGAAGGAGGCGCTCATGACGAAGCTGGGGTGACCCTTGGCGCAGCCGAGATTGACCAGTCGCCCCTTGGCGAGGACGATGATCTTCTTGCCGTCGGGAAATTCCACTTCGTCCACCTGGGGTTTGATCTCACGCCAGCGGAAGTTGCGCAGAGCCGAGACCTGGATCTCGGAATCGAAGTGACCGATGTTGCAGACGATGGCCCCGTCCTTCATCGCCCGCATGTGATCGAGGGTGATGACGTCGATGTTGCCGGTGGCGGTGACGAAGATGTCGCCCACCGGCGCCATCTCCTCCATGGTGGCCACCTCGTAGCCGTCCATGGCCGCCTGCAGGGCGCAGATGGGGTCGATCTCGGTGATCACCACCCGCGCCCCCTGGCCGCGCAGCGCCTGGGCACAGCCCTTGCCCACGTCGCCGTAGCCGCACACCACCGCCACCTTGCCGGCGATCATGGTGGAGGTGGCGCGCATGAGGCCGTCCAGCAGACTCTGGCGGCAGCCGTAGAGGTTGTCGAACTTGGACTTGGTGACGCTGTCGTTGACGTTGATGGCGGGGATCAGGAGCCGGCCCTGCCGCTCCATCTCGTAGAGGCGGTGGACCCCGGTGGTGGTCTCCTCGGAGACGCCGCGCACGTCGGCCAGCAGCTCCGGATACTTCTCGTGCATGAGCCAGGTGAGATCACCGCCGTCGTCCAGGAGCAGATTGGGGCGCCAGCCGTCGGGGCCGAAGATGGTCCGCTCCACGCACCACCAGTATTCCTCCTCCGTCTCTCCCTTCCAGGCGAAGACCGGCACGCCCTCGGCGGCCATGGCGGCGGCGGCGTGGTCCTGGGTGGAGAAGAGGTTGCAGGAGGACCACCGCACCTCGGCGCCGAGATGGCGGAGGGTGCGGATCAGGACCGCCGTCTCCACCGTCATGTGGAGACAGCCGGCGATGCGGGCCCCGCGCAGCGGCTTGGCGTCGCCGTATTCCGCGCGCACGGCCATGAGACCGGGCATCTCGCGCTCGGCGATGGCGATCTCCCGGCGACCCCATTCGGCGAGGGAAATGTCGGCGACGCGATAATCGCGGAACTCGCTGTGCTCGGTCATCGTGAACGGATCCTCCGGATGGGTTGCACGGCGACTCGGCCGAGGCCGGGTCTATTCGTCGAAACCGCGGCGCACAAGGTCGGCGAGGGCGGCGACGGCGGCCTCGGCGTCCGCGCCCCGCGCCTCCAGCTCCAGCTCGGTGCCGGGAGCGGCGGCCAGCATCATGAGGCCGAGGATGGAGGTGGCCGGTACCGCGAGGTCGTCGCGGCTCACCGTCACCTCGGCGGCGAACCCCTCGGCGAGACGCGCGAAGCGGGCGGCGGCACGGGCATGGAGGCCGCGGGCGTTGACGACGGTGACCCGGGTGCGGGCGACGGGGGGATCGCGCCGGGACTCGCTCATCGGCCGTGGCGGTCGACTTCACCGAGATAGCGGCTGGCCAGCTTGATGTAGCGCCGGCCCGCCTCGGCGGCCGCCTCCACCGCCTCGGCGAGGGGGAGCTGACGGCGAACGCTGGCGAGCTTGATCAGCATGGGCAGATTGACGCCGGCGACGACCTCGACGCCGGGACGGTCGAGGGCGGTGAGGGCGAGGTTGGAGGGGGTGCCGCCGAACATGTCCGTGAGCACCACCACGCCGCGGCCGCGGTCGACGGCGGCGATGGCCTCCAGGATCTCGGCCCGGCGGCGCTCCACGTCGTCCTCGGGACCGATGGCGACGGCGCGGATCGCCTCCTGGGGGCCGACGATGTGCTCGAGGGCGGTGACGAACTCGCGGGCGAGGTCGCCGTGGGTGACGAGGACGATGCCGATCATGGCGCCGGATCCGCCATGCGGGTCCCTCCCGGCAGGTCGCGGTGGACGAGATGGGGCGTGTAGCCCAGCCGCCGCAGATGCGCCGCGAGGCGCTCGGCCACGGTCACCGAGCGGTGGCGGCCGCCGGTGCAGCCGACGGCGACGGTGAGATAGCGCCGCCCCTCGGCGCGATAGCGCGGCAGCAGGAATTCGAGAAGGCCGAAGAGGCGCGACTCGAAGGCGTCGTAGTCCGGATCGGCACGGACGTGCGCCGCCACCCGCGGATCGCGGCCGGTGAGCGGCCGCAGCGCCTCCACGTAATGGGGATTGGCGAGGAAGCGCACGTCGAAGACCAGATCCGCCTCGCGGGGCAGACCGTGGCGGAAGGCGAAGGAGACGACGGTGACCGTGAGCCCGGGGCGGTCGCGGGGGCCGAAGTGGCCCTCGAGGATGCGGCGGAGATCGGCCACCGTGAGACGACCGGTGTCCACCACCAGATCGGCGGCGGCCTTGAGGGGCGCCATCATCTGGCGCTCGCGCACGATGCCGTCCGCCACCGGCCGGCCGGGCGCCAGCGGATGACGGCGGCGGGTCTCCACGAAGCGCCGCAGCAGCACCTCGTCGTCGGCATCCAGGAACAGCAGACGGAGGGGCCGACGGCCGCGACGGAGATCGGCCAGCACCGCCAGCAGCCGCTCGGGGTCGAAGGCGCGGGCGCGGCTGTCGATGCCCAGGGCCAGCGGCGAGGGATCCTCCGTCTCCGTCTCGGCGGCGAGGCGCGAAAGCAGCCCCAGCGGCAGATTGTCCACCGCCTCGAAGCCCAGATCCTCAAGGATCTTGAGGGCGCTGGTCCGGCCGGCGCCCGCCATGCCGGTCACCACCACGAGGGGCGTCATCGATCGACCCGCTGGGCGAGGAGATGGACGCCGAGAAAGGCGACGGCCGCCGGAAAGTCGGGGTCGAGCGCGATCTCGGCCAGTTCGACGCCGCATATGGCCGTCCGCCGCGGCGGTGGCAAGCGCTCGGGGCCGGGGCCGGAGACGAGACGCACCGCGAGATGGAGGCGGGTGCGGGGGAGGTGGGCGAGGCGGTGGATGCCGAGGCCCCGCAGTTCCACCAGTCCCGGCCGTGCCGGGGCGCGGGCGTGGAGGAGGCCGTTCTCGGCCAGCACCTCCACCACGTCGTCGGCCACGAGCCAGGCGCCGGCGTGGAGGAGACGCAGCAGCAGCGCCGACTTGCCGGCGCCGGAGGGACCCCGCACCAGGATGCCGCGCTCGAGCCAGCGCACACAGCTCGCATGCAGGCGGCGGATCGAGGTCCCGTCAGGCGGCACGGCTCTCGCGGCCGCGACCGAGGAGCCTCAGCACCCGCTCCACGTCCTTCTCCTCACGCAGGCGCCGGCGCGTCTCGGGATCGCGCAGCAGCCGGGCGAGGCGGGCCAGCATGCGCAGGTGTTCGGCGCTGCTGGTGGCGGCGGGGGCGAGGAGCAGGAAGATCAGGTCCACAGGCTCCTCGTCGAGGGCGTCGAAGTCGACGGCGTCGGCGAGGCGGACGAAGGCGCCCACCAGCTCCTCCAGCTCGGGCACACGGGCATGGGGAATCGCGATCCCCTGGCCGATGGCGGTGGAGCCGAGCTTCTCCCGCTCCAGCAGGGCGCGGAGGATGGTCTCGGGATCGAGCCCGAGATCCTTCGCCACCAGTTCGGCCAGTTCGCGGAGGATCTGCCGCTTGCTCCGGGCGGGGACGTCGAGGGCGATGCGGTCGCGGGTGAGCAAGTCGCCGAGTTCGGGCATCGGGTACGGCTCCCGCTGCGTCCGCGCAGGGCGCGGACTTCCGGGTCGGGTCGCCTCCGCGGGAGGCAGCCGTCGGCCCGGCTCTTCGAGGCGCGAGCATCTAGGCGCACCGGCGGGGCCCGTCAAGCGACCCCGACCCGCCCGTGATCGGAGGAAGTGTATCGGAAGGCGACGGCGGACGGAAGCGGCGGATGCAGGTCCGATACTCGCTCTCCGTAAGGATTCGTCCCGATTTCGCCGGCGGGTGAAGGCGGTGGCCGCCTCTCGCGGGCGGGGCGGGACGAGGCCGCGGGCGAACGTCACGGTCGTGACGTCGGCCCTTCTCCGCGAGACGGTCTCGAAACCGGACGGACGGGCGGAACGGAGCCCGAACACCGCCGGCGCCACGTTTCCCGGCGCCGCGCGGGATGCGTACATCTCCCGACCCGCCCGAAGAGGGCGCCATCCCTCGCCGTCGCCGGAGATCGACCGGCGGAGGGCGGGAGTCAGAGATCCGGCCGTTCCGCCGCCTCCACCCGGGCGCGGGCGACGGCGACGAGGCGTTCCAGTCGCCGGCGCTCGGCCTCCGTCTTCGCGTCCTCGAGGTCCTCCTCGAGGTCGCGCAGGCGCCGGCGGGCCTCCTCGAGATCGATCGCCTCCACCGGTTCCGCCCCCTCCACCAGGAGGGTGACGCCCTTCTCGTCGACGGAGGCGAAACCGCCGGCCACGAACAGGCGACGGACCACCCGATCCCCCTCGAAGACGCGGACCACGCCCGGGCGCACCAGCGAGACCAGCGGGGCGTGGAGGGGCAGGACGCCGAAATCGCCCTCGGCGCCCGGCACCACCACCATGTCCACTTCCTCGCTGGCCAGCACCCGTTCGGGGGCCACCAGCTCGAAGGCCACCTTCTCGGCCACGGCGCTCCTCCCGGCTCAGGCCACCTCGGCGGCGAGCTTCTTGGCCTTCTCGATGGCCTGGTCGATGGTGCCCACCATGTAGAAGGCGGCCTCGGGCAGATCGTCGTAATCGCCGTTGCAGATACCCTTGAAGCCGCGGATGGTCTCCTCCACCGGCACGAAGACGCCCGGTGTGCCCGTGAAGACCTCGGCCACGTGGAAGGGCTGGGAGAGGAAGCGCTGGATCTTGCGGGCTCGGGCGACGACGAGCTTGTCCTCCTCCGACAGTTCCTCCATGCCGAGGATGGCGATGATGTCCTGCAGCGCCTTGTACCGCTGGAGGATCTCCTGCACCTGCCGCGCCACCCGATAGTGCTCCTCCCCGACGATGCGGGGGTCGAGGATGCGCGAGGTGGAATCGAGGGGATCCACCGCCGGATAGATGCCGAGCTCCGCGATCTGGCGCGAGAGCACCGTGGTGGCGTCGAGATGGGCGAAGGTGGTGGCGGGCGCCGGGTCGGTGAGGTCGTCGGCCGGCACGTAGACGGCCTGCACCGAGGTGATGGAGCCCTTGCGGGTGGAGGTGATGCGCTCCTGCAGCGCGGCCATGTCGGTGGCGAGGGTGGGCTGGTAGCCCACCGCCGAGGGAATGCGGCCGAGCAGCGCCGACACTTCCGAGCCGGCCTGGGCGAAGCGGAAGATGTTGTCGATGAAGAGCAGGACGTCGGCGCCTTCCTGGTCGCGGAAATACTCCGCGATGGTGAGGGCCGTGAGGCCCACGCGGGCGCGGGCGCCGGGCGGCTCGTTCATCTGACCGTAGACGAGGGCCACCTTGGAGTTGGCGGGGTTCTCGAGGTCGATGACCTTGGATTCGATCATCTCGTGGTAGAGGTCGTTGCCCTCGCGGGTCCGCTCGCCCACCCCGCCGAACACGGACACGCCGCCGTGCGCCTTGGCGACGTTGTTGATGAGCTCCATGATGAGCACGGTCTTGCCGACGCCGGCGCCGCCGAAGAGGCCGATCTTGCCACCCTTGGGGTAGGGGGTGAGCAGATCGATCACCTTGATGCCGGTGACCAGCACCTGCTCCTCGGTGGACTGGTCCACCAGCGCCGGCGCCGGCTGGTGGATGGGGGCCCAGGCCTTGGCCTCCACCGGGCCGCGTTCGTCCTGCGGCTCGCCGATGACGTTGAGGATCCGCCCCAGGGTCTCGCGCCCCACCGGCACGGTGATGGGGGCGCCGGTGTCGATCACTTCCTGGCCGCGCACGAGGCCGTCGGTGGTGTCCATGGCGATGGTGCGGACGGTGCGTTCGCCGAGATGCTGGGCCACCTCCAGCACCAGCCGCTGGCCCTGGTTCTCGGTGACCAGCGCGTTGAGGATGGCGGGCAGCGGCCCGTCGAAATGGACGTCCACCACCGGACCCATCACCTGGGTGATGCGGCCGACCGCGACGTTCTCCTTGCTCGTGGCCTCGCTCATCGTCCAGCTCCAGCTCGCGTCCCGCCCGTCACAGCGCCTCGGCGCCGGAGACGATCTCGATGATCTCCTTGGTGATCATGGCCTGGCGCGTGCGGTTGTAGAACAGGGTCAGCTTCTCGATCATCTCGCCGGCGTTGCGGGTGGCGTTGTCCATGGCGGCCATGCGCGCGCCCTGTTCGCCGGCGGCGTTCTCCAGGAGGGCGCCGTAGATCTGCACGCCGAGATTGCGCGGCAGCAGCTCGTCCAGGATCAGCCGCGCCTCCGGCTCGAACTCCCACACCGCCCGCGGCTCGTCCTCCGTTCGCCCCTCCGCCGCCGGCGGCTCCAGCGGGATCAGCTGGCGGAAGGTGACCTCCTGGCGCATGACGCTGCGGAAGGTGTTGAAGACGATGGTGCAGACGTCGAACTCGCCCTTGTCGAAGCGCTCGACGAGGCCGCGGGCGATGGCCTCGGCGTCGGCATATTCGATGCGGCGCTTGCCGGCGACGCCGATCACCGCGTCCACGATCAGCTCCTCGAACTCCCGCCGCAGCATGTCGCGGCCCTTGCGGCCCACGCAGATCAGCCGCACCTCCTTGCCGGCGTCGCGTTTCTCGTGGATCCAGCGGCGCGCGGCGCGGACGATCTGGCTGTTGAAGGCGCCGCAGAGACCGCGGTCGGCGGTCATCACCACCAGCAGCTGGACGCGGTCCTCGCCGGTGCCGGCGAGCAGGCGCGGGGCCTCCGGCAGGTCACGCACGCCGGCGGCGAGACGGCCCAGCATGTCGTACATGCGCCGGGCATAGGGGCGGGCCGCCTCGGCCTGTTCCTGGGCACGGCGCAGCTTGGCACCCGCCACCAGCTTCATGGCGCTGGTGATCTTGCGCGTCTGCTTGACGCTGTTGATGCGGTTCCTGAGGTCCTTGAGGCTCGGCACGGATCCACCCTCAGGCGAAGGTCTTGGCGAAGTCGTCCAGCAGCGCCCGCAGCTTCTTCTCCGTCTCCTCGGAGAGATCGCCGGTGGTCCGGATCGCCTCGAGGATGTCCCGCCCCTTCTCCCGCAGCACGTCCAGGAACTCCCGCTCGAAGCGGGTCACCTCGGCGACGGGGATCGGATCGAGATAGCCGTTCACGCCGGCATAGATGACGCACACCTGCTCCTCCAGCGGCAGTGGCTGATACTGGGGCTGCTTGAGGAGCTCGGTGAGGCGGGCGCCGCGTTCCAGCAGGCGGCGGGTGGCGGCGTCCAGGTCCTGGGCGAACTGGGCGAAGGCGGCCATCTCGCGGTACTGGGCCAGCTCCAGCTTGATGCGGCCGGCCACCTTCTTCATGGCCTTGATCTGGGCCGCCGAGCCCACCCGCGAGACCGAGATGCCCACGTTCATGGCCGGGCGGATGCCCTGATAGAAGAGATCGGTCTCGAGGAAGATCTGCCCGTCGGTGATGGAGATGACGTTGGTGGGAATGTAGGCCGAGACGTCGTTGGCCTGGGTCTCCACGATGGGCAGCGCGGTGAGCGAGCCCGAGCCATACTGCTCGTTGAGCTTGGCCGCCCGTTCCAGGAGCCGCGAGTGGACGTAGAAGATGTCACCGGGATAGGCCTCGCGGCCGGGCGGCCGACGCAGCAGCAGCGACACCTGGCGGTAGGCCACGGCCTGCTTGGAGAGATCGTCGTAGACGATCACCGCATGCATGCCGTTGTCGCGGAACCACTCCCCCATGGCACAGCCGGCGTAGGGGGCGATGTACTGGAGCGGCGCGGGATCGCTGGCGGTGGCGGCGACGACGATGGTGTAGTCCATCGCGCCGTAGTCCTCGAGGGTCTTGACGATCTTCGCCACCGTGGAGCGCTTCTGGCCGATGGCGACGTAGATGCAGTAGAGTTTCCTGCTCTCGTCGTCGCCGGCGGCTTCGTTGTAGCGCTTCTGATTGATGAAGGTGTCGACGGCGATGGCCGTCTTGCCGGTCTGGCGGTCGCCGATGATGAGCTCGCGCTGGCCGCGGCCGATGGGAATGAGGGCGTCGATGGCCTTGAGGCCGGTGGCCATGGGCTCGTGGACGGAGCGACGCGGGATGATGCCCGGGGCCTTGACGTCCACCCGGCGCCGCTCGCTGGCCTCGATGGGCCCCTTGCCGTCGATGGGGTTGCCGAGGGCGTCCACCACCCGGCCCAGCAGGCCCTTGCCCACCGGCACGTCCACGATGGCCTCGGTGCGCTTGACCAGCGAGCCCTCGTGGATGTTGCGGTCCTCGCCGAAGATCACCACGCCGACATTGTCGGTCTCGAGGTTCAGCACCATGCCGCGGGTGCCGTCCTCGAACTCGACCATCTCGCCGGCCTGGACCTCGTCGAGGCCGTAGACACGGGCGATGCCGTCACCCACCGAGATCACCCGGCCGACCTCGGCCATCTCCGCCTCGGCGCCGAAGCGGGCGATCTGTTCCTTGATGATGGAGGAGATTTCCGCGGCCCGGATGTCCATCACGCGACCCCTTTCATGACGAGCTCGAGTTGCTGCAGCTGGTGCCGGAGCGAGGCGTCGATGCGGCGCGATCCCACCTGCACGACGAGTCCGCCCAGCAGCGCGGGATCGACCCGCGTCTCCAGCCGGACGCGACGGCCGATGCCGGCCTCCAGGGCCCGCACCAGCCGCCGGCGCTGGTCGTCGGTGAGAGGCAGTGCCGAGACCGCCTCCGCCCGCGCCTCGCCGCGCGCCCCGGCCAGCCGCGCCTCGAAGTGATCGACGATGTGCGGCAGCAGGAACAGGCGGCGCCCGCGCGCCAGGACCCGCAGGAGATTGGCGACGAGTTCGCCCAGTCCGAGACCCTCGGCCAGGGTCTCCACCGCCCGCGTCAGCGCTTCCCGCGCCACCACCGGACTGCGCACCAGCCGGCGCAGTTCCGGTTCGGCGAGGGCGTCGCGGGCGCGGGCGAGCTGCTCCGCCACCGCGTCCCGTTCCCCGCGTTCCTCGGCCAGCTCGAAGAGCGCCGTCGCATAGCGTGCCGCCAGGCTGGACGGCGTGCCTCTGGTCGCTGCCAACCCGCGTTCTCCAGATTTCAGCCGGCAACAATGGCCGCGCGCCGACCCGCGCACGACCGCTCCCAACCGCGAAGGCGCGCGCCAGATAGCACGCGCCGCCGCCGGCCGCAACCGCCGGAGCCGGCACGGATCGCCGCACCGGGCGACGATCCGTGCCGTTCGTCCCTCACTCCTCCGTATCGGCCTCGTCGGAACCGCCGCCCTCGTCGGCGTAGGGGATTTCGGGGCTGCGCCGGAGGTCGGGATCGATCACCAGGGGACCGAGCAGCCCGCGCACCTCGTCGCTCCCGAGAAAGGCGGCGAGGTGGCGCAGGCGCCGTTCCTCCTCCGGTCCCCGGTCTCCCCGACCGGCGAGTTCCCGATACTCGGCGAGGGCCTCGCGGATGCGGGAAAGGGTGCGTCGCTCCTCCAGCCGCGCCCGGCCGAGGGCGGCGAGCCGTGCCCAGAGCGGCGCCCCGGCCTCCATCTCCGGATCCCCCCGCCGGCCCGGGGTCTCGGCCGCGGCGATCACCCGCCAGTCGGCGGGCGCGGTGGGACGCCCGTTCCCCGCCGGCGCCATCTCCGGATCGATCCCCCGGCCGTCGCCGCCGGCGGAGGTCATCTCGGGATCGACGTCGCGCCCGTCACCACCGGCCCGGCCCGAGGAGGCGAGCTCGGGATCGACGCGCCCGGCTCCGCCGCGGTTGGATCCCGTCTCGCGCCCGACACCTCGGCCCACGCCCCTTGAGGAGGCCATCTCGGGATCGACGCCGCCGCCGGCCCGACCCGCGGAGGCCAGTTCGGGATCCACCCGGCGGCCGCCCTCGTCCCCCTGGGCGGGCGGGATCTCCACGAACCCGCCCCCGCCGCGGCCGGGCTTCTCCGAGCCGATCTCCGAGCCGGTGCCGGGCGCCGCGCCCACGCGCCGGAACTCGCCGGCACCGGCGGGATCGATGCGACGGAAGCTCCCGGCCTCCATCTCCGGATCCCCCCGCCGGCCCGGGGTCTCGGCCGCGGCGATCACCCGCCAGTCGGCGGGCGCGGTGGGACGCCCGTTCCCCGCCGGCGCCATCTCCGGATCGATCCCCCGGCCGTCGCCGCCGGCGGAGGTCATCTCGGGATCGACGTCGCGCCCGTCACCGCCGGCCCGGCCCGAGGAGGCGAGCTCGGGATCGACGCGCCCGGCTCCGCCGCCGGCGGAGGCCATCTCCGGATCGACGGGACCTCGCCCGGCGTCTCTCCCGGTGGATACCAGCTCGGGATCGACGGGGCCGTCCCCGCTCTCCGACGACACCGTCTCCGGGTCGATCCCACCGTCGCCGGCGGCGATCCCGGTGGTGGGCCCATCGGACTCGTCGGCCTCCGGATCCGGCGAGGGATCGTCCGGCGGGGTGTCCTCGGGTTCGCCGCCCACCTCCGCGTCCGGCGGCCTCCGGTCGCCCGTTCCCTCCGGCTCGTCGACGGCGGCCACGCGTCGGCGGGCATCCCCGTCGTCCTCTTCCGGCCGCGTTCCCGGCGGTTCGTCCATGCCGCCGCGGACCAGGAGATCGAGGACCTCGGCCGGGGAGACCGGCTCGCCCGCGCCGGGCCGGAGGCCGCGTCCCCGACAGTCCAGCCGCAACTGCGGGTTCCGGGCCGACACGCAGGTCAGGAGGGTCTCGCCCGTCTTCCCGCTCCCGTCCGGCACCACCACCACCCGATAGCCCGCCGCCACCAGGGTCGTCAGACGATCCGCCTCGCGGGCGAGGCGGGTGCGGGCCGCGGCCAGCGATCGGCTCTCGGAAGGGGCGAACGCGACCCCGCCCTGTTCCCGCATCCGCTCGAGGGCCAGGATTTCGAGGGCCCGTTCGAGATCGCCCTCGCGGATCTCCACCGTCCGGGTGCGGGCATCCACCCGCAGCAGGCCCGCTCCGTCCGCGAAGCCGAAGGCCAGTTCCCGCTCCAGCCGTCGCTCCAGGACGGCGAGGCGGGCCGGATCCACCACCGGGACCGCCGTGGCACAGCCGGCCAGCACCGCCGCGAGGGCGAGGGCCGAGGCCCGCGACCCGCGCCATCCGCGGATCACCGTCTCCGGATCGCCGTCACGCACCGTTCGTCTCCCGGCTCGCCCGGGCGGGAAGGCGCGCCCGGGTCGTGACCGGGAAGCTCTCTACCATGAGTTGTTATACTCGTCAAGTTCACAACTTGTACATGTATCCGGGCGCGGCACCGTCCGCTCAGAGAGTGACCGCCACGGCGAGATCGCCCTCGCGGCGCAGGACGTTGACCGCCACGTCGTCCCCGTGGCGACGCAGCAGCAGGTCCACCGAGGCGTCGCCGACGGCGAGACGGCGGATGCGCATCTCCTCCACGCCGGCCGGCAGGCGCGGATGGCGCAGCACCACCCGCCGGGCCACACCGTCCACCTCGAGGCCGAGGGCGGCCTGGATCAGCAGCAGGATCGAGCCCGCCGCCCAGGCCTGCGGGGCACAGGCCACGGGATAGAGGGTGGGGCCGATGCGCGGGCGGCGGCGGAAGCCGCAGTAGAGCTCGGGCAGACGCCGCAGGTCCATGTAGGCGGCGGCGTCGAAGACCGCGCCCAGCACTCGGACCGCGGCCTCGGGATGGCCGCTGCGGGCGAGGCCCAGGGCGATGAGGGCGTTGTCGTGGGGCCAGATGGAACCGTTGTGGTAGGACATGGGATTGTAGCGGGCCTCGCCGGCGGCCACGGTGCGGATGCCGAAGCCGGAGAAAAAGCGTTCGGAGAGCAGCAGTTCGGCGAGGCGGGCGGCGCGCGCCGGCGGCACGATGCCGGTGAAGAGGAGCTGACCGGCGTTGGAGGTGCGCACGAGACAGGGACGCTTGTCGCCGTCGAGGGCGAGCGCGTAACAGCCCAGCTCTTCCGACCAGAAGGCCTCGTCGAAACGCCGGCGCAGCTCCGCCGCCGCCCGCTCCAGGGCCTCGGCCCGCGCCGTGTGCCCGAGTCGGCGGGCGAGGGCGGCGGCCGCCCTCTTGGCCGCATAGACGTAGCCCTGCACCTCGCAGAGGGCGATGGGCCCCTCCGCCAGGCGTCCGTCGGCGTGGAAGACGGAATCCCCGGAGTCCTTCCAGCCCTGGTTGGCGAGACCGCTCTCGCGGGCGCGGGCGTATTCGACGAAACCGTCACCGTCGCGATCGCCCCACGCGTCGATCCAGCCGAGGGCCGCCTCCAGATGGGGCCACAGCGCCCCGAGCATGGCGTCGTCGCCGGTGCGGCGATGGTACTCGGCCGCCAGCAGCACGAACAGCGGTGTCGAGTCGACGCTGCCATAGTAGCGGGCGAAGGGGACCTCGCCGAGACGAGCGAGTTCGCCGAAGCGGATCTCGTGGAGGATCTTGCCGGGCTCGGCATCGCGCGCCGGATCCGTCTCGCGGGCCTGGGTGGCGGCGAGGAAGGCGAGCACGCCGCGGGCGATCTCCGGATCGAGCCAGAGGGTCTCGAGGGCGGTGATCAGCCCGTCGCGGCCGAAGGCGGTGGAGAACCAGGGGATGCCCGCGTAGGGGTAGGGGCCGTGGGGCGTGTCCGTCTCCAGCATGTAGAGATCGGAGACGGCGCGGCAGAGCACCTCGTTGAAGATCTCGTGGGAGGTGGCGACGGTGGCGGCGCGCCGGCCGCGGGCCCGGAAGCTCCGGCGGGCGGTGCGGTAACAGGGGGCGAAGGCGGCCGGCGGCTCCGGCGGCGCCGTCACGTCTCGCCGCACCCCCACCCAGAGGTAGAGCCGCCGGCGGCGGCCCGGCGGCACGGTGAGGCGGAAGACGGCCCGACCCTCGCCGAGCTCCGCCGGTCGCGGCTCGAAGGCCAGCACCGTTCGATCCACCACCCCGTCGCGGGCCCGGTGCTCCAGCTCCACCCGGCCCCGTACCGCGTCCACCCTCCGCCGTACCCGGCCGCGGCCGTGCGGGCGATGCCCCCGGACCTCGAAGATGTCGGCGAAGTCGGCGTCGAAGTCGAGGGCGATCTCGACGGTGCGGACCTCGACGTCGAAGTTCTCTACCCGGATGCGCTCGAACAGTCCGTCGGCATGGAGGAATCGCCAGCGCATGAGGTGGATCGTGTCCTTGGCCAGCACCAGCCGACCCCGTTCGTCGAAACGGTCGGGATTGGTGAGGTCCACCTGCAGCAGCAGATTGTCGTCGCTCACCGTCGAGCTCAGGAAGATGGGCCGCTCGCCGTCGATCCACAGCCGGAAGCGGGAGAGATGGCGGGTGTCCCGGGCGAACAGCCCCTCGGGACTGCCGGGCCCGTCGTGGATGTCGCCGTGATGGTCGAAGAGACCGAAGGCGTCCCCGTGCTTGAGGGTGCGGGGACGCCGTTCCATCAGCGAGGTGGTGGCGGGGATGTAGAACTGGATGCCCGCACCGTCGCGCGCGCCCGACCCGACCATGGTCCGCTCCGCAGGTCCGTGCGGCCGCGCACCGGCCCTCAGGCGGCGGCGACCGCGCGGGCAGAATCGGCGAGACGGGCGTAGATTTCAAGGTAGGCGCGGGCCATCCGTTCGGCGGTGAAGCGGGCCTCGAAGCACGCGCGGACGCGGCCGCGGTCGAGGGTGGCGGCGCGTGCCAGCGCCTCGGCCGCCTGCGCCTCGCTCGCCACCACGAAGCCGCTCACCCCGTCCTCCACCACCTCCGGCACCGACCCGCAGCGCCAGGCCACCACCGGACAGCCGCAGGCCATGGCCTCGATCATCACGAGGCCGAAGGGCTCGGGCCAGTCGATGGGGAACAGCAGCGCCCGGGCACGGCCCAGCAGGTCCTGCTTCTGGGCGTCGTCCACCTCGCCCACGAACTCCACGCCGTCCCCCTCGGCCAGGAGCGGCGCGATCACCCGCTCGAAATAGGGACGGTCCACCGCGTCCACCTTGGCCGCGATCTTGAGGGGCACGCCGGCGCGGCGGGCGATGCGGATCGCCCGGTCCGGCCGCTTCTCGGGCGAGATGCGGCCCAGGAAGACGGCGTAGTCGCCGCCGCCGGGTCCGGGACGGTAGAGATCGGGCGGCAGACCGTGGTGGACGGTGCCGGCCCAGGTGAGCGGGAGGTCGCGCAGCGGTGCCCGCTGGGCATGGGAGATGGAGACCAGCGGGTATTCGGGAAAGCGCGCGTAGACCACCCGCAGGTCCCACACGTCCTGGCGGCCGTGGAGGGTGGTGAGGGTGCGGGGGGCGAGATCGCGGAAGAGGGGATAGTGGACGTAGTCGAGATGGAAGTGGAGGACGTCGAACTCGTGCGCCCGCTCGCGCACCGTCCGCAGCATGGCCACGTGGTGCGGCAGATATTCGCGCACCCGCGGATCCAGCCGGAGCGCCCGCTCGGCGCAGGGGACGAGACGGGCGGAGGTGCGCGAATCCGCGCTCGCGAAGAGGGTGACCTCCTGGCCGAGCCGCACCAGCTCCTCGACCAGATAATGGACGATCCGCTCGGTGCCGCCGTAGAGGCGCGGCGGCACGGACTCCACGAGCGGAGCCACCATGCCGATCCTCATGCGCCTCGCATCCTCCCTCGATCGGGGTACGGTCGGACGGAACGCCGATCCGGAAGGCCTCCCCGGGCGCAATCTGGGAAGCGACACGGGGGTGCGCAAGCGGTGCGCACCCCCGCGCCGGCGGTCCGCGGATCCCCACCGCACGGGGGGAACCGGCTCAGCCGACCTCCAGCTCCGCCACCATCCCCCGTTCCCGATGTCCCGGAATGGGACAGTAGGCGCTGAGCCGGTAGCGACCGGCCGGCAAGTCGACGGCATACTCGGTCCGCTCGCCGCCTCGGAGGGTGACGCTCGGCGTCCCCACCGCTCCGTCGGCCCGTTCCAGGGCCAGGGCGTGGGGATAGCGACCGCTGTTGGTGAGGCGGAAGACCACGCGCCCGGGCGCGAGACGGGAGGTGGACAGGGCCACCCGCCACTCGTCGAGGGTGACGTCCACCACCGCTGCGCCGGTCGCATCGTCCACCCCCATGTCGTGATAGAAGGCGAAGGACGCGGGCGCCGCCGTCACGACGGCCGCGAGGGCGGCGGCCGGGAGCAGAAAGCGGACGGTCGGGACCATGGGCTCCTCCCTCATCCGATGGATCGGCGTCACGATAGCTCCATGGACACGCGGAAGGAGCCACGGGCTTTTCGATCTCACGCGGCCGTGAAGCCCGCGCCCGGCCTTGCCCAAGAGGACGGCAGCGGCCTATATCCTGCCCGAATTTCGAGCAGGAGACCGTGCGCGGCGCCCCCGCCCTCGACACCCTCTTCGACAGTCTGCCCGCCGCCGTGCTGGTGGTGGACGGCGACGGCCGCATCCGTACCGTCAACGCCGCCGCCCAGGAGCTGTTCGGCGTCGGCCGCGGCCGCCTCCTGGGCAGCCGGCTCACCGATCATGTCCGCGCGGATTCCCCTCTCTTCGGTCTCCTGGCGCGGCTGCGCGAGGGGCTGCAGTCCCTCTCCGAGCGCGGCCTCGCCCTCGCCCTCGTCCGCGGCCGCGAGCTCGCCGTCGACGTCCACGTCGCCCCCATCCCCGAGGCGCCGGACACACGACTGCTGATGCTGCTCCCCTGTTCGATGGCCGAGCGCATCGACCGCCATCTCTGGCATGCCGGAAGCGGCCGCTCCGTCGCCTCGCTGGCCATGACCCTGGCCCACGAGGTCAAGAATCCCCTCTCGGGCATCCGCGGCGCCGCCCAGCTGCTGGACGAGGTGGTGCCGGAGCCGGAGCGGCCGCTCCTCGACCTCATCGTCGCCGAGACCGAACGCATCACCCGCCTGGTGGAGGAGATGGAGGTCTTCGCCGACGAGCGGCCGCTGCGGCGCCGGCCCGTCAACATCCATCTGGTGCTGGAGCACGTGCGGCGGGTCGCCGAGGCCGGCTTCGGCCGACACCTGCGCTTCGTCGAGGAATACGATCCCTCGCTGCCGCCGGTGGCCGGCGACCGCGAGCGGCTGGTCCAGCTCTTCCTCAATCTCGTCAAGAACGCCTGCGAGGCGACGCCGGAGGGGGGACGGGTGGTGCTGCGCACCCGCTATCACCACGGCATCCGTGTCACCGTGCCCGAGAATCGCGAGCGGCTGGAGCTGCCCATCTGCGTCGAGGTGGAGGACAGCGGTCCCGGCGTGCCCGAGCATCTGCGCGAGCATCTCTTCGAGCCCTTCGTGAGCGGGCGGCCGGGCGGGCGCGGCCTCGGCCTCGCGCTGGTGGCCACCATCACCGCCCGCCACGGCGGCCTCGTGGCCCTCGCCGACGGCACGCGAGGCGCCCTCTTCCGGGTGCGACTGCCGGCCTTCCGGGAGGAGACATGAGCGATTCACCGGTCTGCGTGCTGGTGGCCGAGGACGATGCGGCGGTGCGCACGGTGGTCGGCCGGGCGCTGGCCCGCCGCGGCTTCCGGGTGGACGCCACCGGAACGGTGAGCGGGCTCTGGCGGCGGGTGGAGGCGGGCGAGGGCGACGTGGTGGTGACCGACATCCGCCTGCCCGACGGCGACGCCCTCGATCTCCTGCCGCGCATCCGCCGGCTCAGGCCCGATCTGCCGGTGGTGGTGACCAGCGCCCACAACACCCTCACCACCGCCGTCCGCGCCAACGAGGCGGGCGCCTTCGACTATCTGCCCAAGCCCTTCGACCTCGACCATCTGGTGGCGGTGGTGGAGCGGGCCCTGCGCAGCCGCAGGACGCCGGCCCGCCCCAGCGTTCCCCGCGAGGAGGGCGAGAGGCTGCCCATCGTCGGCCGCTCGCCGGCCATGCAGGAGGTCTACCGCATCGTCGCCCGCCTCGTGAGCACCGACCTCACGGTGCTGCTCAGCGGCGAGTCCGGCACCGGCAAGGAGCTGGTGGCGCGCGCCCTCCACGAGTTCGGCCGCCGCCGGCACGGTCCCTTCGTCGCCGTCAACATGGCCGCGATCCCGCGCGATCTCATCGAGAGCGAGCTCTTCGGCCACGAGAAGGGCGCCTTCACCGGGGCCGTCGCCCGCCGGGTGGGACGCTTCGAACAGGCGGACGGGGGCACCCTCTTCCTCGACGAGATCGGCGACATGCCGCTGGAGGCCCAGACCCGCCTGCTGCGGGTGCTCCAGCAGGGCGAGTTCGTGCCGGTGGGCGGCACCCGGCCCGTCCGCACCGACGTGCGCATCGTCGCCGCCAGCCACCGCGACCTCCGGTCCCTCGTCCGCCAAGGCCTGTTCCGCGAGGACCTCTACTACCGTCTCGCCGTGGTCCCCATCCGCCTGCCGCCGCTGCGCGAGCGCGTCGAGGACATCCCGGCGCTGGTGGACCACTTCACTGCCGAGGCGGCGCGCGAGGGCCTGCCCGTGAAGATGCTGACGCCGGCGGCGCTGCGGCGTCTGCAGGACCATCACTGGCCCGGGAACGTGCGCGAGCTGCGCAATCTCGTCCGCCGTCTCGCCGTCCTCTACGCCGAGGATCCCATCGACGAGGAGGTGGTGGCCCACGAACTGGCCCGCTCCGCCGCCGAGGAGGGGGAGAGCGGGAGGTCCGTCGGCGGACCCGATCTCGCCGCCGCGGTGGAACGGTGGCTCGACCAGCGCTTCCGCGCCGCCGGCGACGGTCTGCCCACCGATCTCTACCGGCGGCTCGTGCAGGAGGTGGAGCGACCGCTCCTGCTGCGGGCCATGCGCGCCACCCGCGGCAATCAGCTGCGGGCGGCCGAACTCCTCGGCCTCAACCGCAACACCCTGCGCAAGAAGCTCCGCGAGCACGGCCTCCATCAGGGTGCGGGGGAGGGCTGAACCGTGCGCCCGGCACGGCTGCTGAACGGCCTCGGTCGCCTCGCACCGGCGCTCCGTGAGCGCCTCGCCACCTTCGAGCTGGAGCGGCGCATCGCCCTGGTGCTGACCGGCGCCGCCATTCTCCTCGGCACCCTCACCTTCCTCGCCATCGCCACCGGTCCGCCCACCGGCGGCGGCCTCGATCGGGTGCTGCGGCTGCTCAATTTCGATCTGATGGTGCTGCTCGCGCTGGGCGCGGTGGTGGGGCGACGGCTGTGGACGGTGCTGCGCGGGCGCCGCCACGGTCTCGCCGGCTCGCGCCTCCACGCCCGTCTCGTCGCTCTCTTCGCCGTGCTGGCGGCGACCCCGGGGGTGGTGGTGGCGGCCTTCGCCGCCGGCTTCCTCTCCGCCGGCCTCGAGGCCTGGTTCAGCCAGCGGATGGCCACCGCCCTCGACAACTCCCTGCGGGTGGCCCGCGCCTATCTCGAGGAGCACAAGGCCACCATCCGCGCCGACGCCCTCGCCATGGCCGCGGACCTCTCCCGCGAGCTGCCCTATTATTTCGGCGACCCGGTGCGGCTGCAGCGGCTGGTGGACGCCCAGGCGGCCCTGCGCGATCTCTCGGAGGCGGTGGTCTTCGAGGCCGGTGGTCGTGTGCTGGCACGCAGCGGGCTCGCCTTCACGCTCGAGGTGGACCGGCTGCCGCTGGACGCCCTGGAGCGGGCCGAACGGGGGGAGGTGGTGGTGCTCACCAGCGCCCTCGACGACCGCGTGCGGGCGCTGCTCAAGCTCGAGGGGCTGGGGGGCCTCTATCTGGTGGTGGGGCGCTTCGTCGACCCCCAGGTGCTGGGCTTCGTCACCCGCACCGAAGAGGTGGTGGGCGAGTACGACACCCTCCGGCGCGAACGGCGCGAGATCCAGATCCGCTTCACCCTGGTCTTCGCCACCGTGGTGCTGCTGATCGTGCTGGCCGCCGTCTGGACCGGTCTCCAGCTCGCCGATCGCCTCGCGAGTCCGCTCGCGCGTCTCGCCGGCGCCGCCGAGCGCCTGCGCCGCGGCGATCTCACGGCCCGCGTGCCCGAGGCCGACGCCGTCGACGAGATCGGCGTCCTGTGCCGCACCTTCAACCGCATGGCCGCCCGCATCGAGCAGCAGCAGCGGGAACTCCTGGAGGCCAACCGTCAGCTCGACGCCCGCCGCCGCTTCATCGAGGCGGTGCTCACCGGCGTCTCCGCCGGGGTGGTGGGGCTCGACCATCGCCGCACCGTCCGCCTCGTCAACCCGCGTGCCCGGGCGCTGCTGGCCGCCGACGGCACCGAACCGGTGGGACGGGCGCTCGCGGCGGTGATGCCGGAGGCGACGGCGCTGCTGGCGCGTCTCGACCGGCCGGGCGCCACCGCCGAGGACCAGATCGGGCTGGTGCGCGGCGGCCACCATCACGTGCTGCTGGTGCGCCTCGCCGCCCAGGGCGAGGCGGGACGGATCCAGGGCTACGTCCTCACCTTCGACGACATCACCGAGCTCATCGCGGCCCAGCGCCAGGCCGCCTGGGCCGAGGTGGCGCGCCGCATCGCCCACGAGATCAAGAACCCCCTCACCCCCATCCGCCTCTCCGCCGAACGCCTCCAGCGCAGATACGCCGACCGGCTGGGAGACGATCGCGCCGCCTTCGAACGTGCCGTCGCCACCATCGTCCGCCAGGTGGACGCCATCGGCCGGCTGGTCTCCGAGTTCTCCGCCTTCGCCCGCATGCCGCGCCCGCGACCGGCGGCGGCGGACCTGGGCGAGCTCGTGGGGGAGGCGGTGGAGCTGGAGCGGGCGCGCGCGCCCACGGTCGCCATCGACTGGACGCCGCCGGCGGAGTCGCTGCCGCTGTTCTGCGATCGCGACCAGATCGTCCAGGCCCTCACCAATCTCCTCAAGAACGCCGTGGAGGCGGTGGGGGAGGGCGGCCGTGGGGGCGGCCGCGTGGTGGTGCGGGCGACGCGGGAGGGGGATTCGGCGGTGGTGACCATCGACGACGACGGCCCCGGCCTGCCCGCCGCCGAGCGCCACCGCCTCTTCGAGCCCTACGTCACCACCAAGCGCCGCGGCTCCGGCCTCGGCCTCGCCATCGTCCGCAAGATCCTGGAGGAACACGGCGGGCGGGTGGAGCTGTGCGACCGGCCCGGGGGCGGTGCCCGCGCCCGCCTCCTGTTGCCGATTCGGCACAGCGAGGCTTGACGGCCGCAGCGGGAGGCCCGAGGATGCCCGCCGCCGTGCGAGCGGGTGACGGGACGGGATGAGCACGCGGGACATTCTCATCGTCGACGACGAACTCGCCATCCGCGAGATCGTCGGGGAGATTCTCGAGGACGAGGGCTATCGCGTCCGCCAGGCGGCCGACTCCCGCGAGGCCCTCGAGGAGATCGAGCGGCGGGTGCCGGGGCTGGTGCTGCTCGACATTTGGCTGGAGGGCTCGGAGCTGGACGGCATCCAGATCCTCGATCGTATCCGCGAGCGCCATCCGGAGGTGCCGGTGATCATGTTCTCCGGTCACGGCACCATCGAGACGGCGGTGGCCGCCATCAAGAAGGGGGCCTACGACTTCATCGAGAAGCCCTTCAAGGCCGACCGGCTGCTGCTGGCGGTGCGCCATGCCCTGGAGGCGGCGCGGCTCCGGCGGGAGAACGCCGAGCTGCGGGCGCGGGAGGAGCCGGGCGTGGAGCTGGTGGGCTCCTCCTCGGTCATGGCGAGGCTGCGTCAGACCATCGAGCGGGTGGCGCCCACCAACGCCCGCGTGCTGGTGGCGGGCCCGCCCGGCTCGGGCAAGGAAGTGGTGGCGCGGGCCATCCACGAGCGCTCCCGACGGGCGGCCGGCCCCTTCGTGGTGGTCAACGCCGCGCTGCTGGAGCCGGACCGGGTGGACGTGGAGCTGTTCGGCGAGGAGCGGGACGATGGCCGGCGCCGGCCCGGCGTCTTCGAGCGCGCCGACGGCGGCACCCTGCTCATCGACGAGATCGGCGACATGCCCCTCGAGACCCAGGGCAAGATCCTGCGGGTGCTGCAGGAACAGCGCTTCGTCCGGGTCGGCGGGACGCGGCCGGTGGAGGTGGACGTGCGGGTGCTGGCCACCACCAGCCGCGATCTCGAGGCGGAGATGCGGGCCGGCCGCTTCCGCGAGGCCCTCTACTACCGGGTGGCGGTGGTGCCCATTCGCATCCCGCCGCTCTCCGAACGCCGCGAGGACATCCCCGAGCTGGTCGCCCATTTCGTGGACAAGGCGGCGCGCCGCCTCGGCGTGCCGCCGCGCCCCCTCACCCCGGAGGCGGTGGCGGTGCTCCAGGCCGCCGACTGGCCCGGCGACGTGCGCCAGCTCGAGAACGCCGTGGAATGGGCGCTGATCATGGCGCCGGGCGAACCCGGCTCGCCCATCGGCCCCGACCAGTTGCCGGCGGAGATCACGAAGAGTGCGGTGGCCGGCATGGACCCCCGCGCCAACGGCGCCCTCCTCGCCCTGCCGCTCAGGGAGGCGCGGGAGGAGTTCGAGCGTGCCTATCTGCGCGCCCAGCTCCAGCGCTTCGGCGGCAACGTCTCGCGCACCGCCCAGTTCGTCGGCATGGAGCGCTCCGCCCTCCACCGCAAGCTCAAGGCCCTCGGCCTCCACGAGGCCGACTGAGGGCCGGCGGGAGCGGGACCCGTGCGGGTGGTGGTCTGCGGCGCCGGGCTCGTGGGCTTCAACATCGCCCGCTATCTCGCCCGCGCCGGGCACGACGTGACGGTGATCGACCAGCGCCCGGAACTGGTCCAGAAGATCGGCGAGACCCTCGACATCCGCGCCGTCCAGGGCCACGCCTCGCTGCCCCACGTGCTGGAGGAGGCGGGAGCGGCCGACGCCGACATGCTCATCGCCGTCACCCACCGCGACGAGGTCAACATGGTGGCCTGTCAGGTGGCCCACTCCCTCTTCGGCGTCCCCACCAAGATCGCGCGGGTGCGGGAGCAGGCCTATCTCGATCCCCGCTGGCAGGACCTGTTCCGCCGCGAGCACATGCCCATCGATCTCGTGATCTCGCCGGAAGTGGAAGTGGCCCACGCCTGCGCCCGCCTGCTCCGGCTGCCGGGCGTGCTCGCCGTCATTCCCTTCGCCGACGACCGGGTGCGCTGCGTGGCGGTGCGCTGCACCGGCGACACTCCCATCGTCGACCAGCCGCTGCGCCATCTCACCCAGCTCTTCCCGCGGCTCCGGGTGGTGGTCGTGGGCATCGTGCGCGGGGGACGCTTCTTCGTGCCCGACGCCGACGATCGCCTGCTGCCCGGCGACGAGGTCTGGTTCGTGGCGGCCACCGACCACATGGAGCGGGTGCTCCACGCCTTCGGCCTCGAGATCCGCGCCAGCGAGCGGGTGGTGATCGTGGGCGCCGGCAACATCGGCTTCTATCTCGCCCGCGACCTCGAGCGGGAGCTCGCCCGCGCCAGCGTGCGCCTCGTGGAGCGGGACCGCGCCCGCGCCGAATGGGTGGCGGGGCATCTCGCCCACGGCGTGGTGCTCTGCGGCGACGCCCGCGAGGAGGAGATCCTGGAGGAGGCCCACGTGGGGGCGGCCGAGGCGGTGGTGTGCGTCACCAATGACGAGGAGATCAACATCATGGTGGGGGTGCTGGCCAAGCAGATGGGCTGCCGTCGCGCCATCGCCCTCCACAACAATCCCAACTACCGCCGCGTCATGCCCCACGTCGGCATCGACGTCGCCCTCGATCCGCGCGAGATCACCGTCTCCTCCATCCTCCAGTACGTGCGGCGCGGGCGCATCCGCGCCGTCCACACCCTCCTCGACGGCGCGGCGGAGGTGTACGAGCTGGAGGCGCTCGAGACCTCGCCCGTGGTCGGTCGCACCCTGCGCGACCTGCGCCTGGGCCGCGGCGCCATCGTCGGCGCCATCGTCCGCGACGGCGAGGTGGTGGTGCCGCGCGCCGACACGACGATCGCCCCCGGCGATCGGGTGGTTCTGCTCGCCCGCGGCGACGCCATCCCCAGGATCGAGAAGCTCTTCGCCGTGCGCGCCGACTATTTCGGCTGAGGAGAGGGGCATGACCCGGATCGCCTACGTGGACGGCCGCTTCGTCCGCCTGCACGAGCCGGCGGTGGCGGCCGAGGACCGCGGCTTCCAGTTCGGCGACGGCGTCTACGAGATGGTGAAGGTGGTGGACGGCATCCCCCGCGACCTCGACCGCCATCTCGCCCGTCTCGCCCGCAGTCTCGCCGAGCTGGGAATGACCATGCCCACGAGCCCGGCGGTGCTGCGCGCCGTGGCCCGCGAGGTGATCCGCCGCAATCCCCTCGCCCGCGCCACCCTCTACCTCCAGATCACCCGCGGCACCGCGCCGCGCGCCCATCCCTTCCCGGCCGGGGTGCGGCCCACCCTGGTGGTGGCGGTGCGCCGCGCCCTCTTCCCCGCGGCCGGGGAGCGTGCCCGGGGGGTGGCGGTGGCGCTCGCCCCGGACCTCCGCTGGCAGCGCCGCGACATCAAGAGCACCAATCTGCTCCCCAATCTGCTGGCGCGGCAGCGGGCGGTCGAGCGCGGCTTCCGCGAGGCCTGGTTCGTGGAGTCCGACGGGACCGTGACGGAGGCCACCGCCGCCAACGTCTTCCTGGTGGACGGCACCGGCCGGCTCGTGACCCATCCCGCCGACCGCCGCATCCTCGGCGGCATCACCCGCGCCGTGGTGCTGGAACTGGCGCGCGCCGCCGGGATCCCCGTCGAGGAGCGCCCCTTCCGGGTGGAGGAGCTGGCCACCGCCCGCGAGGCCTTCCTCACCGGCACCACCTCGCTGGTGCTGCCGGTGGTGCGGGTGGAGGACCGCACCGTCGGCGACGGCCGTCCCGGCCCCGTCACCCGTCTCCTCGGAAGGCTCTACGCCGAGCACTCGGGTCTCGCCGATCTCGCCGGCGACTACGCCCAGGGCTGAAAGGCGTCCCGCGGCACGATGGCGCGTCTTGACCCGGCACGTCTCCGTACGACATTCTCCGCGAGCCTGACCGTCGGGCGCTGCGACCACATAACAAGGATCCGAGGCGATGGCGGAAAAACAACAAAACCTTCAGGACGTCTTCCTCAACCACATCCGCAAGGGCAAGGTGCCCGTGACCGTGTTCCTCATCAACGGCGTCAAGCTGCAGGGCGTGATCACCTCCTTCGATCCCTACTGCCTGCTGCTCAGGCGTGACGGCCACGTGCAGCTCGTCTACAAGCACGCCGTCTCCACGGTGATGCCGACGGCCGCCGTACGTCTCTACGACCCGAACCAGGTCCAGGCGCAGGCCCAGGCCCAGGGTCCGCAGCCCGCCGAGGCCAAGTGACCCGGGAGGAGGTGGCGGCGACACGCGAGACGCGGCGACGACCCGTCGGGACCCGACCGCCCGCCCGGCGGGCGTGGGTGCTCCATCCCTTCGACCCACGCGACCGGCGACGCGACCCGCGGGCCCGGCTGGAGGAGGCGGTCCGCCTCGCCGAGGCCATCGCCCTCGAAGTGGTGGAGGCGGAGCTGGTGCCGCTGCGCGGCCCCACGCCCGCCACCCTGCTGGGACGGGGCAAGGTGGCGGAGCTGCGGGAGCGGCTCGCGGTGAAGCCCGTCGACCTGATGGTGGTGGACGCCGCCCTCACTCCGGTCCAGCAGCGCAATCTGGAGCGGACCTGGGCCACCAAGGTCATCGACCGGACCGGCCTCATCCTCGAGATCTTCGGCGCCCGCGCCCGGACCCGCGAGGGTGTCCTGCAGGTGGAACTCGCCGCCCTCGTCTATCAGCGCGGCCGGCTGGTGCGCTCCTGGACCCATCTCGAGCGGCAGCGCGGCGGCTACGGCTTCGTGGGCGGCCCCGGTGAGAGCCAGCTCGAGCTGGACCGGCGCCGCATCGACGAACGCATCGTCCGCATCCGCCGCGAACTGGAGGAGGTGCGGCGCACCCGCGAGATCCACCGCCGGGCCCGCCGGCGCGTGCCCTATCCGGTGGTGGCCCTCGTGGGTTACACCAACGCCGGCAAGTCCACCCTCTTCAACCGCCTCACCGGCGCCACGGTGGAGGTGGCGGACAAGCCCTTCGCCACCCTCGATCCCACCATGCGCGCCCGCGCGCTGCCCTCCGGCCGACGCGTCATCCTCTCCGACACCGTGGGCTTCGTCACCGACCTGCCCACCACCCTGGTGGCCGCCTTCCGCGCCACCCTCGAGGAGGTGGTGGAGGCGGATCTGCTGCTCCACGTGCGCGATCTCGCCGATCCCGAGTGCGAGGCCCGGCGGGAGGACGTGCTGCGGGTGCTGGACGAGCTGGGCATCGACGAGGCCGACCGCGAACGGCGCCTGCTGGAGGTCTGGAACAAGATCGACCGCCTCGATCCCGAGGCGCGCGAGGCCCGTCTCGCCGAGGCCTCTCGCCGGGCCGACGTGGTGGCCGTCTCGGCCCTCACCGGCGAGGGCCTGGACCGGCTGCTCGCCACCGTCGACGCCCGTCTCGCCGCCCGCGAGCGGCTGGTGGAACTGACCCTGCCCTACGACGAAGGGCGGCTCCTCGCCTGGCTCCACGCCCACGGCCACGTGCTGGAGCGGGAGGAGCGGGAGGACGGCATCCGCCTGCGCGTGGCCCTCGATCCCCGACATCGCGCCCGTCTCGACCGCGAACTGGCCGCCCGCGGCCGCTGACCGCGGCTTGGGCCCCCCGCCCGCCGTGCCCATATGCGGAACGGTGGAGACGGGGAGGATCACGGTGGCCGAGCGGATCTACGTGCGCTGGTTCGAGGAGATCGGCATCGACGACGTGCCGCTGGTGGGCGGCAAGAACGCGAGTCTCGGCGAGATGGTCCGCGAGCTCTCCGCCGCCGGCGTGCGGGTGCCCGGCGGCTTCGCCGTCACCGCCCGCGCCTACCGCGACGCCCTCGAACGGGCCGGAGCCGTCGAGAAGCTCCGGCGCGAGCTGGAGGGACTGGACAAGAACGACGTCACCGCCCTGCGCCGGGCCGGCCGGCGCTGCCGCGAGATCGTCTACGCCGCCGGCCTGCCGCCGCGGGCCCGCGAGGAGATCCTCGCCGCCTACGGCGAGATGCAGCGCCGCTACGGCGAGGAGGTGGCGGTGGCGGTGCGCTCCTCGGCCACCGCCGAGGACCTGCCCACCGCCAGCTTCGCCGGTCAGCAGGAGACCTTCCTCAACGTCCGCGGCGAGGAGGCGCTGTTGGACGCCATCCGCCGCTGCTTCGCCTCCCTCTTCACCGATCGCGCCATCTCCTACCGCATCGATCACGGTTTCGACCACCTCTCCGTCGCCCTCTCGGTGGGCGTCCAGAAGATGGTCCGTTCGGACCTCGCCAGCGCCGGGGTGATGTTCACCGTCGACACCGAATCCGGCCATCCCGACTTCGTCTTCGTCACCGGCGCCTGGGGGCTGGGGGAGCCGGTGGTGCAGGGGGCGGTGGACGTGGACGAATGGTACGTCCACAAGCCCGCCTACGCCCGCGGCTTCCGCACGGTGGTGCGGCGGGTACTGGGCCGCAAGCAGATCAAGATGGTCTTCGCCGAGGGCCGGCTCGGCCACAATCTCGTCACCAAGGCCACCTCGCGCCGCGAGCAGCGCACCTTCTGCCTCGGAGACGCCGAGGTGCTGGAACTGGCCGGCATGGCCATCGCCATCGAGAAGCACTACTCCGAGAAGCACGGCCGCTTCACGCCCATGGACATCGAATGGGCCCGGGACGGCATCGACGGTCGCCTCTACATCGTCCAGGCCCGCCCCGAGACGGTGGTCTCCCGGCGCGGCGTCACCCGCTACGAGGAATACCGCCTCACCGGACGCGGCCAGGTGCTGGTGACCGGGCGGGCGGTGGGCACCAAGATCGCCCAGGGCGCGGTGCGGGTGATCCGCAGCACCGAGGAACTGCCCGCCTTCCGGCCGGGCGAGGTGTTGGTGGCGGACACCACCACCCCCGACTGGGAGCCGGTGATGAAGAAGGCGGCGGCCATCGTCACCAACCGCGGCGGCCGCACCTGCCATGCCGCCATCGTCGCCCGCGAGCTGGGCATTCCGGCGGTGGTGGGCGCGGAGGAGGCCACCGAGGTGCTGGAGACCGGCATGGAGGTGACCGTCTCCTGCGCCGAGGGCGAGGTGGGCCGCGTCTACGAGGGGCGGGTGCCCTTCGAGGTGGAGACGGTGGATCTGAGCCGGCTGCCGCGCCCGCGGACCCGGATCATGGTCAACGTCGGCAATCCGGAGACCGCTTTCCGCACGGCCCTGCTGCCGGTGGACGGGGTGGGCCTCGCCCGCATCGAGTTCGTCTTCTCCGAATACGTGCGGGTCCATCCCATGGCCCTGCTCCATCCCGAGCGGGTGGCGGACGAGGCGGAGCGGGCCGAGATCCGGCGGCTGGTGGCGGGCTACGCGGATCCCGCCCGCTACTTCGTCGAACGCCTCTCCGAGGGGGTGGCCACCATCGCCGCCGCCTTCTGGCCGCGGCCGGTGATCGTGCGCCTGTCCGACTTCAAGTCCAACGAATACGCCAGGCTGCTGGGCGGTCGCTGGTTCGAGCCCACGGAGGAGAACCCGATGCTCGGCTTCCGCGGCGCCGCTCGCTACACCCACGAGGCCTATCGCGAGGGTTTCGCCCTCGAATGCGCGGCCATGCGGCGGGTGCGGGAGGAGATGGGCTTCGACAACGTCCGGCTCATGATCCCCTTCTGCCGCCGCCCGGAGGAGGCGGACCGGGTGCTGGCCTTCATGCGCGAGCACGGTCTGGTGGCCGGCGAGAAGGGGCTCGAGATCCACGTCATGTGCGAGATCCCCAGCAATGTGATCCTGGTGGACGAATTCGCCCGCCGCTTCGACGGCTTCTCCATCGGCTCCAACGACCTCACCCAGCTGGTGCTGGGAGTGGACCGCGACAGCCCGCTGGTGGCCGCCGACTTCGACGAGCGCGATTCCGCCGTCCTCGCCATGCTGCGCCAGGCGGTGGAGGGGGCGAAGCGCAACGGCCGCAGGGTGGGCATCTGCGGTCAGGCCCCCTCCGACTATCCGGAGATCGCCGAGTTCCTGGTGGAGCTCGGCATCGACAGCATCAGCCTGGTGCCGGACGCGGTGCTGCGCACCCTGCGGCACGTACTGGAGGTGGAGCGGCGGCTGGGCCGGCCGCCGCGGGCGCCGGAGGCGGCATGAGGATCCGCACCGTCACCGTCAATCCGGCCATCGACTACGCCTCGGTGGTGGATCACCTGCTGCCCACCCTCAAGCTGCGCACCCGCGAGGAGCGCTTCGATCCCGGCGGCGGCGGCATCAACGTGGCGCGGGTGATCCGCGAGCTGGGCGGGGTGGACGTGGCGGCCCTGTACATGGCGGGCGGCGTCACCGGGCCGGTGTTCGAGGGCCTCCTCGCCCGCACCGGCATCCCCGGCAGCCGCATCCCCATCGCCGGCGACACCCGCATCGCCCACGTGGTGCGGGAGACCGCCACCGGTCACGAGTACCGCTTCACCCCGCGGGGCCCCGAGGTGACGGAGGCGGAATGGCGCGCCTGTCTCGACGCCGTCGCCGCCCTCGACGCCGATGTCCTCGTCCTCTCCGGCTCGCTGGCCCCGGGCATCCCCGCCGACTTCTACGCCCGCTGCGTGCGGGCGGTGCGGCCGCGGGGGGTGCGGGTGGCGGTGGACGCCTCGGGCCCGGCCCTCTTCCACGCCCTCGCCGAGGGCGTGTGGCTGGTCAAGCCCAATCTCGCCGAGGCGGAGGCGCTGCTGGGCCGGCGTGCCACCGCGCCGGAGGCGGAAGAGGAGCTGGCCCGCGAACTGGTGGCGCGGGGCCGGGCCGAGCTGGTGGCCCTCACCCTCGGCCATCGCGGCGCCGTGCTGGCCGCACGTGACGGCACGGTGCGGAGACTCTCCGCCCCGCGGGTCCCGACGGTCTCCACCGTGGGCGCGGGCGACGCCTTCCTCGGCGCCATGCTGTGGGCGCTGGCGCGGGGGCGGCCGGTGGCGGAGGCCTTCCGCTGGGCCGTCGCCGCCGGGGCGGCGACGGCACTCACCCCCGGCACCGGTCTCTGCTGCCGGGCCCACGTGGAGGCGCTGTTCCGCGGGCTCGAGACGGCGGCCGGCGGCTAGGCCTCGGCGAAGAGGCGTCCCACCGGCACGGTCAGCAGCCGGCGCGTGGCGAGGATGCCCACGAGGGCACAGGCGATCACCGCCACCGTCGCCGGCAGCAGCAGGGTCCAGGGCGGGAATGCCGGATCGAGGCGGAAGACGGCGACGGTGGCGAGGGCGGCGAGGAGGGTACCCAGCACCGCCCCGGGCAGGGCGGCGACCGCGCCGAGGGCGGTGAAGGCGCGCAGCCACAGCGCCGTCAGTTCGCCCCGGGTGGCCCCCACGGCCCGCAGCACCAGGAGCTGGCGCCGGCGCTCGGCCTCCCCCGCCCGCACGCTCGCCGCCACCACCACGAGGGCGGCCATGGCCACCAGCAGTCCCACCGCCAGCAGGATCCTCCCGAGACCGTCCACCGCCTCCCGCAGACGCGCCACCACCTCGCGCATCGGCACCGCGCTCACCCCGGGCAGCGCCTCCGCGAGCTCGGCGAGGAGCGGGGCCTCCCGCGCGGCCGGCACGTCCACGGCGGCGATCCAGGCGTGCGGCGTACCCTCCAGCACGCCCGGCGAGAGGACGAAGACGAAGTCGAGCCGGCCCCGCGTCCAGTCCACCGGCGGGCGGATGGCGGCGACGGTGGCGGTGAGGGTGCGGCCCAGCACGTTGAAGGTGAGGGTGTCGCCCACCGAGAGACCGTAGCCCTCCGCGACCCGCCCCTCCACCGCCACCAGCGGCGGGCCGTCGTGGTCGGGCGCCCACCAGCGGCCAGCCCGCAGCCGGTCGTCGGGCAGCACCTCCCGCCGCCAGGTGACGACCCGGTCCGCCCGCACCGTCCAGCGCACGCCTTCGGCGATGGTCGCCCGCGTCACCGGCACGCCCCGGATCCGGACCACCCGGGCCCGCACCACCGGCGCCTCCTGCAGCAGGGTGGCGCCGTGGCGGGCGAGGATCTCCCCGAGCCGAAGGCGCTGTTCGGGGCGAATGTCGAGCAGGAAGAGGGCGGCGGCGCGGGCGGGCAGCCGTTCGGTCAGCTCTGCCCGCAGCCGCTGGGCCACCGGCAGCGCGGCGGTGGCGAGGGCGACGGCGAGCCCCAGCGCCGTCACCAGGCCGATGGTGGCGGCGTCCGGGGCGGCGAGGATGCGCCAGGCGAGGGCGCCGCGGACGGAACCTCCCCCGGCGGCCCGGGCGCGGGCGAGCCGGACCAGGAGGTGGCCGCCCCGGATCAGCAGGCCGACGGAAGCGGCGAGGACGACGACGGCGGCGAGGCCCGTTCCGGGATCCGGCTGGGCGACCACGGCGGCGGCCGCGGCCAGGACGAGGGCCGCCGCGGCCAGCAGCCGGGCGCCGGCCGGAGCCGGCGGCATCGGCGCACCGAGGCTGCGGAAGAGGCGCGCTGCCGGCGTCCGTCGGCTGGCGGCGAGGGGCGGCAGCACCGCCGCCACGGTCATTCCCACGGCCACCCCGAGCGGCGCCAGCAGATCGGCCGGGGCCAGATGGAGGCGGACCTCCAACGGCAGGGCGGCGGTGGCGAGGGGCAGCAGCAGCGCCGGCAGGGCGATCCCCAGCAGCAACCCCGGCGTGGCCGCCGCCGCCAGCAGCAGCAGACATTCCAGCAGCAGCCAGCGGTCCAGCAGTCTCGCCTCGGCGCCGAGGGCCCGCAGCACCGCCACCGGATGACGGCGCAGGCGGGCGTGGGTGCGCACGGCCAGGTGCAGGCCGAGGCCGCCCAGCACCAGCAGCGCCAGGGCTGCGAGGCCGGCGAAGGTGCCGAGGCGTCCGCTCACGCGCGCGAGGCGCGGCAGCATCTCGCCGGCGGTGCGGACGCGGAAACGGGCCTCCGCCCCCCGCGCCCGCAGCGCCGCCGCGAAGGCCTCCACGTCCATGCCCGCCGGCAGCAGCACGGCGTGGCGCCAGCGGACGAAGGCGGCCGGTCCCAGGAGCGGTGTGTCCTCCAGGAACCGTCGGTCCACCAGCACCCGCGGGCCGAGGGCGAGGCCCCCGGCGAGACGGTCCGGCTGACGCTCCAGCGTGCCGGCGAGGGTGAAGCGGCGTGGGCCGAGCCGGAGGGTGTCGCCGGGGCGGAGACCGAGACGGGCCAGCAGCGCCGGCTCCGCCCACACGCGGCCGGCGGCGAGGGCGGCGCGGGCATCGCCGGCCGGGCGCGTCTCCAGCCGTCCCACCAGCGGCCATCCGGCGTCCACCGCCTCCAGCGAGACGGTGACGGTCCGGCCGCCGGCCCGGGCGAAGGTCATGAGATGGGCGACGGTGGCCACCCGCGCCCCCTCGGGGAGCAGCGCCGCGAGGGTGGCGCCGTCCAGGGGTGTCCCCGTCACCTCCAGCAGCAGATCGCCGCCGAGGAGCGCCCGGGCCTGCTCCCGGGCGCTCTCCAAGAGGCTGCGATGGGCGACGGGACCGGCGGTCACCGCCGCCACCGCCGCCACCAGCAGCAGATAGACGGCGACACCCGCCCGTCCGCTGCGCGCGACGCCGCGGCGGGCGAGGCGCAGGGCGAGGCGCCAGCCGCTCACGACGCCGCCGCCTCCGGCCGCACCGGGGTCACCGTGCGCCCGGCCTCCAGACGCACGACGCGGTCGCAGCGGCGTGCCAGCTCGCGGTCGTGGGTGACCAGCACCAGCGCGGTGCCGCGGCGCGCGCGCAGATCGAAGAGCAGATCCAGCACCCGCGCGCCCGTCTCCTCGTCGAGATTGCCCGTGGGTTCGTCCGCCAGCACCAGCGGCGGATCGAGGGCGAGGGCACGGGCCAGGGCCACCCGCTGCTGTTCGCCGCCGGAGAGCTGGGCCGGCCGATGGCGGGTGCGGTCGGCGAGTCCCACCTCGCCGAGGAGATCGCGGGCGCGCCGACGGGCATCGTCCCGTCCCTCCAGCTCCAGGGGCAAGGCCACGTTCTCCTCCGCCGTGAGGCCGTCGATCAGATGGAAGTTCTGGAACAGCAGCCCCACGTGGCGGCGGCGGAAACGGGCGAGGGCGTCCTCGTCGAGGGTGGCGAGATCGACCCCCGCCACCCGGACGAGGCCGCGGTCCGGGCGTTCGATGCCGGCGACGACGGCGAGGAGCGTGCTCTTGCCGGCACCGGAGCGGCCCACCACCGCCACCGCCTCGCCCGCCGCCACCGCGAGGTCGACGCCGCGCAGCACCGGCACCGGTCCGGAGGGACCGGCGAGGGTGAGCGCCACCTCCCGAACCTCCACCAGCACCGTCCGCGAGCTCCCCGCAGGACCCGGGCGGAGATGGCGGGCGGGAGCCGGTGGAACAAGGGTGGGCCGGCTCCGGGACGGCGTCGACGGAAGATCGGCGGGATCCCGTCCGCGGACCG
>JALSGP010000020.1 GCA_026982705.1 Alphaproteobacteria bacterium | reverse complement strand
CGCAGGGACTGGTGGCGCGAGGCCAGTACCGCCAGCAGGCCCTGGTCCACGGTGCCGACGCCGACCTCCGCCAGCAGCGCCTTCTTGCGGCTGTCGGCGAGCCAGGCGGCGCAGCGGGCGCCCGCCGGTTCGGTGGCGTCGCCGTAGTCCGACTCCGCCGTGGGCGGCGGCAGCACCGAGGCGCGGAAGGCGTCCACCTGGTCGGCGCGGCCGTGGGCCAGTACCAGGGAGGGGTCGCTGCCCGGTGCGAACAGGCGACGGTACACCGGCCCGAGGCGCTGGTACATGCCGTTGGCGGTGGCCATGGTGGGCAGGGCGAAGTAGAGGCCGCCTTTCCCCTGGCGGCGCAGCAGCCGCTGGGCCAGGAGCAGGGCCGCCTCGGTCTTGCCGGCGCCGGTGACGTCTTCGAGGATGAACAGGTGTGGGCCGTCGCCGATCGCCGTGGTTTCGGCCCAGCGCTGCAGCGGTGTCGGGCTGAGCTGCGGCG
Source organism: Alphaproteobacteria bacterium (assembly GCA_026982705.1). GTDB lineage: Bacteria > Pseudomonadota > Alphaproteobacteria > Geminicoccales > Geminicoccaceae > HRBIN39. The sequence goes on along the minus strand of JALSGP010000020.1, from coordinate 2,027 downwards.
GCGGGGCGGCGAAGCAGTCGGCCAGGGAGAAGCGTCCGGCGGGCGGGTCCGGATTCAGTCCGGCGGCGGCCACGGCCTCCTCGGCCCGTTCGCAGGCGTACCGCCAGTAGTCTTCCAGGGGGATGACTTCGTCCCGGTAGGGAAAGAAAGCGCGGTTGGAGCCGAGCCAGTCGGCCAGCACCGCCAGTCCCGCCAGCCACCAGGATGCGACCTTCGCCGTGTCTTTCGGCGGCAGCGGCAGTCGTTCCCGCCCGGCCAGTTTCAGCACCGCAGTCACGAACCCTTCGGCGGCCTCCTGGTCGCCCGGCTCGAAGTGCTCTTCCAGCAAGCCGCGCCAGAATTCCCTTTCTTCCGGCGGCTGGCCGTGATGGCCGGTGACCGCCCGCAGCCAGCTGTCCAGCCCCGGATGGGGCGAAATGCGTCGGCGGCTCGACGAGGGCAGCAGGCGCGGTCGCAACCATTCGCGCCACAGCCGCCAGCCCAGGGTGTCGTGCCGGGTGGCGTAGCCCTTGGCGCTGGTGCGCCCCTGCAGGCGATGGAGCAGATCCGGGCGCAGGTTCTGGAAGGCGGTGGCGAACTTGCCCAGGTCGTGGAGGGCGAACAACACCTGCACCGCCGTTTCCAGTTCGTCTCCCGTCAGCCCGCCGATCGCTTCCAGGCGGGTGCGCCAGTGCGGCAGGCTCCGCAGCAGGGTGACGCCGCAGGCGGCCACGTCGAGACAGTGGTAGGGCAGGCGGTGGCAGGCACCGTCTTCGCCCGCCTTGCCCCAGTAGGCGTAAAAGGCGGATTCGTTCATGTTACGGCCTCCGTGGATGGTCGGTCCTTGGATTGATTATAGGGAGGGGGTGGCTCAAAATCCGAGCCTGGCAAACGTTTTTTCGGAGCGAGGGTATGGCGGATCTGTTCGTCTATGGCACCTTGCGGGACGAAACCCTGCGTACCCGTCTGCTGGGGCGCCGGGTTCGGGTATTGCCGGCACGGCTGCGGGGGTTTGCGGTGCGGGCGGTGCGGGACGCCGATTATCCGGCGCTGGTGCCGGCCCGTGGCGGAGTGGTGACGGGGCTGCTGCTCACGGGGCTGGACGCGGGCGATCTGGCCCGCCTGGACCGCTACGAGGGCGGCGAATACCGCCGGGTGCCGGTGCGGGTCGAGGTGGCGGGTCGCCTCCGGTCGGCCTGGGTGTATCTGTGGTGCGACCGCCGCAGCCGGCTGGGCGGGACGCCGTGATCGGGATCAGGGGGTGTCGTACGGCGGCATCTCGATCACCAGGTGCAGTCGTTGCCAGGGCGGGGCTTCCCGCTGCAGGCGCAGCACCCGGCAGCGCAGGCGAGTGCCAGCGTCCAGGCGGTGGGCGATCGGCCCGTTGTCGCGGCGGGGTATGTAACCCAGCTTGATCCTCTGCCATTCGACCCGCACGGCGAGCGGGTCGTGGGGGTTGTCCGGTTCGCGCACCAGTCGCAGCGGTGTGCCGCAGCTCAGATACGCCTCGACCCATTCTCCCTGGTGGTACTGGTAGCCGGCGATCCAGGTCCGCAGCCGTCCCCCGGGGCGCCCTGCCGTTTTCGCCGCGGCCAGCACGGCCACCAGCTCCCGGTGGCTACGCGGGTCGAGGGGGTGCAAGCCGGGATTTCCCTCGTCGCGGTGGCGGCGGTGGTGGTCCACGGCGATGCGGCGGCGGGCCTCGGTGCGCCGTGGGTCGTTCAGGACGGTCTCGAAGGCGACGGCGGCCCTCGCCAGCGTTTCGCTCACCTCGGCGTTGTCCGGGCCGCGCAGCTGCACCAGGCGAAAGCGGCCGCCGTGTTCCTCGGGTTCCGGGGCGAAGGCGTACTCGGCGGTGCCTCGTTCGCCCCGATGGGCCAGGGCGAAGATGCGCGACTGGCCCCGACGGCAGATGTCCCAGTAGCTGGCGACACAGTGGCGCATTTCCCGCCCCTCGCGTTCGAAGTCGGCGAAACGGCGCAATTCCCGGATCTGCAGGCCGCCGTATTCCCCCTCGCCGTAGATGGCCGGCAGGACGCCGTCGCTGT
>JALSGP010000019.1 GCA_026982705.1 Alphaproteobacteria bacterium | reverse complement strand
GCGTGCCGGCCACCACCGTCACCTCGTGGCCGGGCTCGTCGCGGGGATTGGGCTGCTCGTGGGGAAGGGCGTCGGGGATCTCGTCCGGGATGTGCTGGATCAGGGTGCCGCCCAGGACCACGTTGAGGAGCTGCATGCCGCCACAGATGGCGAGCACCGGCAGGCCGCGGGCGAGGGCCCCTTCCAGCAGCGCCCATTCGGCCCGCGTGCGCCGCGCCTTCAGGATCACCGAGGGATGGCGCGCGGCGGCGCCGAAGAGGACGGGGTCCACGTCGAAGGCGCCGCCGGTGACCATCAGCGCGTCGATGCGATCGAGATAGTGTGCCGTCAGCGCCGGCTCGTGGGGCAGCGGAAGCGGCACGCCGCCCGCCTCCACCACCGCCGTCAGATAGTTCTCGCGCAGGGCGTAGTAGGGCAGCCGGGCATAGCCGCCGCCCGTCTCGTGATCGAGGGTGATCCCCACCACCGGCTCCCGTCCGGGCATCGACCCCGCTCCCGCCGTCACGGAGGGAATGGCACCGCGTGCGATCCCGGAGCAAGCGCTTTGCCGCAGCATGAAGACCGCATGAAAGATCGGTAAGGGCACCCGGCGGGTGCGGGGGGCGGCGGTTGAAGCGGTGGCGCGGGCCGGCATATCTTGCGGGGCGACGGTGACGGCACCTTCGCGGATCTCTCGAGAGGACGACGATCATGGACTATCGGCTGGATCCCCGTCTGGCGGCGGCCCGCGCGCGGGCCGAGGTGATCGACGAGGGCCTGCGCGCCTACATGCTGTCCGTCTACAACTACATGGCGCTGGCGCTGGCCATCACCGGGCTCACCGCCTGGGTGACGGCGCAGAGCCCCGCCATGATGCAGCTCGTCTTCGGTACGCCGCTCGTCTGGGTGGTGATGCTGGCGCCGCTGGGGTTCGTGTTCTTCCTGGGCGCGCGGATCCACGCCATGAGCGTCGGTGCGGCCCAGATCACCTTCTGGCTCTTCGCCGTGGTGATGGGGCTGTCCATGGCGAGCATCTTCCTGGTGTTCACCGGCGCCAGCATCGCGCGGGTCTTCTTCGTCACCGCCGCCACCTTCGGCGCCATGAGCCTCTACGGCTACACCACGAAGCGCGATCTCTCCGCCTGGGGCAGCTTCCTGTTCATGGGGCTGATCGGCATCGTCATCGCCGCACTGGTGAACATCTTCCTCGCCAGCTCGGCGCTCCACTTCGCCATCTCGGTGATCGGCGTGATCGTCTTCACCGGCCTCACCGCCTACGACACCCAGGCCATCAAGGAAGAGTACTACGCCCACGACGCGCCGGAGGTGGCCACCCGCAAGGCCATCATGGGCGCCCTGCGCCTCTATCTCGACTTCGTCAACCTCTTCATGATGCTGCTCCAGCTCCTGGGCCAGCGGCGCGACTGAGCGCCGCCGTCGCCGGGCGATGGACGGCGATCCCCGGCGGGATCGCCGTCGGCTTCACGGGGCACGCATCCGGGTGACACATCCACGGCCGCCGACGGACGCTTCCGCCGTCGGCGGTTGCGTCTCCCCCATCGGCCCCCTAAGGCTCGCTCCGGACGCGAGGCCCCGGCGGGGCCTCCGCCGCACCGGCGATCCCGCGCGTGCGCAGAACCCTCCTCCTCGCTCTCCTGCTGGCGCTGCCGCTGGCCCTGCTCGCGGGGCTGGCCGCCCTCTCCCTGCGCCCGGAACTCCTGCGCGAGGCGGTGGTGGCGCTGGTGGCGCGGGAGACCGGGGCACGCCTCGTCGTCCACGGTCCGGTGGACGTGGAGCTGTGGCCGCGGCCGGCCGTCAGTCTCGCCCGCATCGAGCTGGCGCGGGAAGGCGTGCTCCGCCTCGCGGCCGACCGGCTGGACGTCGGGCTCGCCCCCGTCTCGCTGCTGCGCCTCGCGCCCCGTCCCGAGCGGCTCAGGCTGGTGCGGCCACGAGTGATCCTCGCCGCGTCGCCCGCGGCCCTCGTCCGGACCCTCGGCGCCGGCACCGGTCCGCTACGCCTGGAAGTGCTGGACGGCCGCATCGACGCATCCCTCGCCGGACGGTCCCTGGCGCTGGCAGGCCTCGACCTGGACCTGGACCGCGACGGGAGCGGGCGGCTGCACCTCCGGCTCTCCGGTCGCACCGGGCGCGAGCCCCTGCGCCTCGCGCTCACCGGCCGCCGACGCGGACGCCTGCTGCGTCTGGACCTCACCGCCACCCTCGGTGAGGCCGGCGCCCTCGCGCGCCTCGGCTTCGCCGGGGACGTGGCGTTCGTGCCCGAAGTGGCCGTGGCGGGCCGCCTCGACCTCGCCCTCGCCGGGCCGGCGGCGGTGGCCGCGCGCCTGCCGCTGCCGGAGGAGACCGCCGCCTGGCTCGCCCGCCTGCCGGCGGGTCGCGTCACCGGCCGCCTGATCCGCCGGGCGGGGCGGACCGAGCTCGCCGATCTCGTCCTCGAGGTGGCCGGGACCAGCTGGCGGGGACGGCTGGTCCACGATCCGGAGACCGCCCCGCCGCTCGCCCTGGATCTCCGCGCCGGGGCCCTCGTCCTCCCCACGACGGCGCCGGCGGATCTCCTGCGCGCGCTGCGGGCGGTACCCGTCACCACGGCCCTGGAGCTCGCGCTCGAGGGGTTGCGCGTGGACGGCCTCGATCTCGGGCCGATCCGCCTTTCCGCCACCTTGGCATCCGGCGGCCTCACCCTCCACCGTCTCGATGCCCGTCCCGGCGGCGAGGGGGATCTCCGCCTCGAGGGCCGGCTGGATGCCGAGGGGGATTTCCGCTTCGCCCTCGATCTGGCGCTGCCACGGGCCGGCCCGCTCCTCGATCTGCTGGCGCCGGCCGCACCCTGGCCCGCGGACCTGCGGGCGGGTGAACTGCTGGTGGCGGCGGCCTGTCGGGGCGGTGGCGGGCGGGTGGACTGCCCCCGCCTCGACCTGCGGAGCGCCCTCGGCCGCTTCTCCGGCTCCCTCGCCCGCCCCGCCGGCGGTCGGGCGGTCCTGCGCGGCCGGCTCGAGCGCCTCGATCTCGCGCCCTTCGCCGCCACCCCCGCCGCCCACTGGGCGCGGGCCCTCGCCGCCCTCTCCGCACGAGGGCCGCTCAGGGCCCTGCTGGAGATCGACCGGCTCGCCCACGGCCGGCTGCTCGCCCGCGGAGTGCGTCTGGAAGCGGATCTGGCCCGGGGCCGGCTGGAGGTGCGACGGCTGACGGTGGAAGACCTGGCCGGCGGCCGCGGCGAGGGACGTCTCGCGGCGGACCTGCTCCCCCTCGCCTGGCAGGCGGAGGGCGAACTGACACTGCCGGCACCCGCCCGTCTCTGGCGCATGGCCACGGAGGCGCCGGTGCCGCCCTGGCTCGCCGCGCCGGGCACGGTGACGGTGCGGGCGGAGGCCGAGGGCGGCGAGGCGATCCGCCGCTGGCGGGCCACCGCCGCAGGCGAGGGCGTGACCCTCACGCTGGCGGAGGCCAGGGAGGAGGCCGGGCGCCGCCGCCGTCTCGCGCTCACGGTGGATGCGCCGGCGGCCGTGCTGCGCCGGCTGGGGGTCCCGGTGCCGACGCCGGCGGACCTGCCGCGCCGTCTCGCCCTGGAGATGGTCGAACGCCGCGACGGGAGGGGCCTCCGGGACCTTGCCGCCACCCTCCGCCTCGACCGGCGGCGCTATCGTCTCGAGCTCGCCCGCGACGGCACCGGCGGCCTCGCCGGCCGGCTCGCGGGACCGGATCTTCCCCCCTGGTCCATCCTCGCCCCGCTGTGGCGCACCGCCGACATCGCCCTCGCCCTCGGCCTGCCGCCCCCGGAGGCGGCCACCGTGGCGCCCGCCCCGCCGCTGCCGCTCCGCCTCCTGCGGACGGGATCGCTGCGTCTGGATCTCGCCCTCGGCGACGATCTCGTGGGACGGATGACGGCGACGGACGGGACTCTCCGTCTCGATCCGCTGGCCCTCGCCACCGGCGCCGGTCGCTTCACGGGGCGGGTGACGCTGACCGCGGCCGGGGAGGGCGCGACCCTCGCCCTCGCCTTCGACTGGCGGGTGCGGGAGGTGACGGCGGAGCCGCTGCTGGCACCGCTCGCCGCGCTGCTGCGGGGACGGCTCGGGCTCGGCGGGGAGCTCGCGGGCCGCGGCCGCACCCTCGGCGAGCTGCGGCGGAGTCTCGAGGGAACGCTGGAGGTGACGCTGGAGGCGGTGGCGTTGCGCGACGTGACGGTGGATCCGGCGCGCGGACGGCCGGTGATGGCCCCCGGCCTCGCCCTGCCGCTGCCGCCCCGCACCCTGCGCCTGCGGGTGGCCGGGGGCCGCGGGCGGACGGTGACGCCGGTGCCGGTGCGCGTGGGCGCGACCGCCTTCACCTTCGCCCTCGATCTCGATCCGGCGAGCGGGGCGGCGCGGCTGGTGCTGACGCCGGCCGCGGGCGGGCCGCCGCTGGTCCTGGGCGGGACGAGCTGAGGCGTCAGTCGCCGGAACCCAGCATGCGCTCGGGGCGCACCAGCGCGTCGAACTCCTCCGCCGTCAGATAGCCCAGCGCCATCGCCGCCTCCCGCAGGGTGAGGTCCTCCGCCCAGGCCTTCTTCGCGATCTCGGCGGCGCGATCGTAGCCGATCCGCGGCGTCAGCGCGGTGACCAGCATGAGACTCCGCTCCACGTAGGCGCGCAGGCGCTCCGGCCGCGGTTCGATGCCCACCACGCAGCGGTCGGTGAAGGAGCGGACAGCGTCGGCCAGCAGGCCGATGGACCGCAGCACGTCGTACGCGATCAGGGGCTTGTAGACGTTGAGCTCGAGATGACCGGAGGCGCCGGCGAAGGTGACGGCGGCGTGATGGCCCATCACCTGCACGCAGACCATGGTGAGGGCCTCGGCCTGGGTGGGATTGACCTTGCCCGGCATGATGGAGCTGCCGGGTTCGTTGGCGGGCAGCGTGATCTCGGCGAGGCCGCAGCGCGGTCCCGAGGCGAGCAGGCGCACGTCGTTGGCGATCTTGTGGAGGGAGCAGGCGAGGACGTTGAGCACGCCCGACAGTTCCACCATGGCGTCGTGGGCGGCGATGGCCTCGAACTTGTTGGGGGCGCTGGTGAAGGGCAGACCCGTCAGCCGCGCGATCTCGCCCGCCACCCGCTCGGCGAATCCCCGCGGCGCGTTGAGGCCGGTCCCCACGGCGGTACCCCCCTGGGCGAGCTCGCAGACCCGCGGCATCACCCCGCGGAGACGCTCGAGCCCGTAGAGCACCTGCTGCGCCCAGCCGGAGAACTCCTGGCCCAGCGTCACGGGCACCGCGTCCATGAGGTGGGTGCGGCCGATCTTGACCAGATCGGCGAAGCGCTCGCGCCTGGCCTCGAGCTCGGCCAGCAGATGCTCGAGGGCCGGGATCAGCCGCCCGTGCACCTCGCGGGCCGCCGCCACATGCATGGCGGTGGGAAAGGTGTCGTTGGAGGACTGGCCGAGGTTGACGTGATCGTTGGGATGGACCGGCGCGCGCGCGCCCCGGGGCGCGCCCAGCAGCTCGTTGGCGCGGTTGGCGATCACCTCGTTGACGTTCATGTGGGTCTGGGTGCCGGAGCCGGTCTGCCAGACCCCGAGGGGGAAGTGGTCGTCGAGCCGGCCTTCCGCCACCTCGCGGGCGGCACGGGCGATGGCCTCGCCCAGGCGGGGCTCGAGCCGGCCCATGGCCAGGTTGACCCGGGCGCACGCCAGCTTGATCAGCCCCAGGGCGTGGATCAGCGGCCGCGGCATCCGTTCCTCGCCGATGGGAAAGTTGGCGAGGGCGCGCTGGGTCTGGGCGCCCCAGTAGCGATCCGCCGGCACCTCCACCGGCCCCATGGTGTCGGTCTCGACCCGGACCGCCCGTCCGTTCCCGTCGCTCATGCCGGGTCTCCCGCCGGATCCCGTGCCAGTCTACGCCGGTCGGAGGCGGGCGGCCAAGGGGCTCAGCCGCGGGGATCGCGCCAGCCGACGAGGAGGGTGCGCAGCAGGATCTCCAGATCCCACCAGAGGGACCAGTTCTCGATGTACTCGAGATCGAGGGCGACGCGCCGCTCCATCTCCGCGAGCGCCCGGATCTCGCCGCGGGCGCCGTTGATCTGGGCCCAGCCGGTGAGACCGGGCTTCACCTTGAGGCGGGCCAGATAGTCGCCCACCAGCCGGGCGTAGTGCGCGTCGTGGGCGACGGCGTGCGGCCGCGGCCCCACCAGCGACATGTCGCCCCGCAGCACGTTCCAGAGCTGCGGCAGCTCGTCCAGCGACCAGCGCCGAAGGAAGCGCCCCACCCTCGTCACCTCGGGATGGTCGCGGCCGGCGTGGGGGAGGTCGGGATCGTCGCCGGGGCGGCAGGCGTGATGGCGGAAGGTGCGGAACTTGAGCACCCGGATGGGCTCGCCGGCGAAGCCCCAGCGCCGCTGGCGGTAGAGGACGGGCCCCGGCGAATCGAGCCGCACCGCCAGCGCCACCAGCGCCATCAGTGGCGCCGTCAGCACGAGCCCCAGCAGCGCGAGGGTGCGGTCCATCACCGTCTTGGCGTGCCGCGCCGGTCCCCGCAGGGGATGGTCGAAGAGATGGAGGACCGGCACCGGCCCGAGGGCGGAGATGCGTCGCGGCTGCAACCAGTCGCTGCCGGCGTCGAGGGCGAGGCGCACGTGGACCGGCAGCCGCCGCAGGCGCCGCAGCCACGCCTCGATGCGCCCACGCGCCCCCAGCGGCAGGGCGATCAGCACCTCGTCCACCTCCTCCCGCCGCACCCGCGCCGCCAGCGCGTCGAGATCACCCGCGAGCGGCAGTCCGCAGACGGCCTCCGGCACCCGTGTGCCGCGCTCGTCGAAGATGCCCACCACCCGCACGTCGGGACAGCCCAAGAGCCGTGCCACCAGCCGCCGGCCCTGTTCGCCGGCGCCCACCACCGCCACCCGTCGTACCAGCCGCCCGCGGGCGCGGAGATGCCCTTCGAGACGGGCGAGGAGACGGGCGAGGAGCGGCTGCAGCAGGCTGCCGGCGACGGCGAAGACGGCGGCGGCGGTCCAGGATGCGGTGCCGGTGATCGGGAGGCGGGCGAGGGCGACGGCGAGGGCGGTGACGAGCCAACGTATGGGTTCCGCCACCGGCGCGCCCCGCACCTCCCCCGCCCCGGCGGGACGCCCGCACAGCAGCAGCGCCAGGGCCAGCACCACCACATCCGCCGCCATCGGCGGCGGCGTCAGCCACGGCAGGGCGAGGAGGGCCGCGGCGACGGTGGCGAGCGGCCGCGGCCACCGCCGCAGCCGCCGCGGCGCGGGGGCGTGATCGGCGGTGGACCCGGTGGCGGGGGACAGGAGGCGGGAGGTCACCGCGCGGGATCCGCAACGCTCCATCCGCGATCTACCACAGGTTGAAATCGGTCGAAAGCCGTGGCCGGACGCATCGCCTTGCCGCCGCCGACGGCGGGCGTTAGGCTCGCGCCGCCACGGACACGAGAAGGGAGGGATCGTCATGCGCGCACGGCTCGTCGCCACCGCCGCCCTCGCCGCGGCGGTGCTCGCCGGCCCGGCCGCGGCCGAGACCTGGGACATGCCCATGGCCTACGCCGACGGCAATTTCCACACGCAGAACGGCAAGCTCTTCGCCGAATGCGTGAAGACGGGGACCGGCGGCAGGCTGGAGATCGTGGTCCATGGCGGCGGTTCGCTGTTCAAGGGCAACGAGATCAAGCGCGCCGTCCAGACCGGCCAGGTGCCCATCGGCGAGCGGCTGCTGTCGGCGCACCAGAACGAGAATGCGGTCTTCGGCTACGACTCGGTGCCGTTCCTCGCCACCTCCTACGAGGACTCCGAGAAGCTCTGGAAGGCGGCACGGCCGGTGATCGAGCGGATCCTCGAGGAGCAGAACCTGATCCTGCTCTATTCGGTCCCCTGGCCGCCGCAGGGCATCTACACCAAGAAGCCGCTCGCGAGCATCGAGGACATGAAGGGCGTCAAGTTCCGCGCCTACAACACCGCCACCGCGCGGCTCGCCGAGCTGATGGGCGCGCAGCCGGTGCAGATCGAGGCGGCGGAACTGGCGCAGGCGCTGGCCACCGGCGTCGCCGAGTCCTTCATCTCCTCCGGCGCCACCGGCTACGACCGCAAGGTTTGGGACTACGGCATCAAGTACTTCTACGACGTCCAGGCCTGGCTGCCGCGCAACTACGTCTTCGTCAACAAGCAGGCCTGGGAGGGCCTCGACGAGGCCACCCGCAACGTGATGCGCGCCTGCGCACGGATGGCCGAGGTCTCCGGCACCCGTTGGTCGCAGGTCTACGCCGGCTGGAGCCTCGAACAGCTGCGCAGGAACGGCATCGAGGTGGCCGCGCCCTCCGAAACGCTGCGCGAGGGCTTCCGCCGCATCGGTGAGACCATGACGCAGGAGTGGCTGGAGGCCGCCGGCGAGGACGGCCGCCGCATCGTCGAGGCCTATCGCGCCACGAAGTGAGCCGGAAGGCCGGGGAGGTCCGCGGGGGCCTCCCCGGTGGCATCGGACCGTCCCATGTCGCGCCTGCTGCGCCCCCTCTACGATCTCTGCGGCGTGCTCGCCGCCCTCGCCATGGTGGCCATGCTGCTGGTGATCCTGGCCCAGATCGTCACCCGCTGGGCGGGCATCGGCTTTCCCGGCGCCACCGACTACGCCGGCTATCTCATGGCGGCGAGTTCCTTCTTCGGCCTGTCCTACGCCTTCGCCCACGGCGCCCACATCCGCGTGGGCCTGCTGCTCTCGCGCCTGACGGGGCGGACCCGCCGGCTGGCCGAGCTCTGGTGTCTCGGCGTGGGCGGCGGACTCGCCTGGTACTTCGCCTGGTACGCCGTGCGCGGCACCTACGTCTCCTGGCTCATCCACGACATCAGCCAGGGCCGCGACGCCACGCCCCTGTGGATCCCCCAGCTGGCCATGGCCGCCGGCACCGTCGTCTTCGCCGTCGCCCTCACCGACCGCTTCCTCGTGGTGCTGACGGGCGGTCCCGTCGATCTGGACGCCACCGACCGGCTGGATGCGGCCGATCGATGAACGAGACCCTCGCCACCGTCGTCTTCCTGCTGGCGCTGGTGGTGCTGCTGGGCACCGGCGTGTGGGTGGGCCTGGCGCTGTTGGGCGTCGCCCTCGTGGGCATGGAGCTGTTCACCACGCGCCCGGCCGGCGACGCCATGATCACCACCATCTGGACGTCGAGTTCCTCCTGGGCGCTGACGGCCCTGCCGCTGTTCGTGTGGATGGGAGAGATCCTCTTCCGCACCCGCCTCTCGGAGGACATGTTCAACGGCCTCGCCCCCTGGCTCACCCGCCTGCCGGGGCGGCTCCTCCACACCAACATCGTCGGCTGCACCATCTTCGCCGCCGTCTCCGGCTCCAGCGCCGCCACCGTCTCCACCATCGGCAAGATGTCGATCCCGGAGCTCCGGCGCCGCGGCTATCCCGAGGCCATGGCCGTGGGCACCCTCGCCGGTGCCGGCACGCTCGGCCTGATGATCCCGCCCTCGCTGATCATGATCGTCTACGGCGTCACCACCAACGAATCCATCGCGAGACTCTTCATGGCGGGGGTGGTGCCGGGCCTGGTGCTGGCGGCGCTGTTCATGGGCTATGTGGCGCTGTGGTCGTGGCTCCACCCGGGTGCCATCCCGCCGGAGCCGCCGCTCCCCCTGACCGAGAGACTGCGGCGCGCCCGCGGGCTGCTGCCGGTGCTGGGCCTGATCCTCGCGGTGCTGGGCTCCATCTACTTCGGCCTCGCCACCGCCACCGAGGCGGCCAGCTTCGGGGTGGTGGGATCGCTTCTGATCGCCCGCTGGCAGGGGGTGCTCGACCGCCGCACCTTCCTCGCCAGTCTGATGGGGGCGGTGCGCACCTCCGCCATGATCGCCCTCATCCTCATGGGCGCCGCCTTCCTCGCCCTGGCCATGGGCTTCACCGGCCTGCCGCGGGCGCTGGCCGCCTGGATCGCCTCCCTCGACCTGTCGCCGACGGCGCTCATCGCCGCCCTGACCCTCTTCTACATCGTCCTCGGCTGCTTCCTCGACGGGATCAGCGCCGTGGTCCTCACCATCTCGGTGGTGGACCCCATGATCCGCGCCGCCGGCATCGACCCCATCTGGTTCGGCGTCTTCATCGTGGTGGTGGTGGAGACGGCCCAGATCACGCCGCCCATCGGCTTCAATCTGTTCGTGCTGCAGGGCATGACCGGCCACGAGATCGACTATGTCGCCCGCGTCTCGCTACCCTTCTTCCTGCTGATGGTGCTGATGGTGGTGCTGCTGGTGGTCTTCCCCGAGCTCGCCCTGTGGCTGCCGGAGACCATGCGCGAGGCGCGGGTGGGCTGAGGGGTCCCGCCGTCCTCCTTGTGTCCGGACCGATCCCACGGTAGACTTTCATACCCGAAGGATCGGGAGATGCGGCCATGATCCGTCGGGCGGGGTGGATCGGTGCGCTGTCGGCGATGGCGCTGGCGGTGGCGACGACGGGATGGACGTCGCCGGCGCGGGCCGGCGAGGGCGAGGCCGCGAAGCCGGCCGGCTCCTCCGTCGCGCTGCCGGCGTCCGAGGTGGACAAGAAAGCGAAGAAGAAACGGGCGAAGTGGAAAAAGAAGGACAAGGGGGTGGTCGCACGGGACGGCCGTCACGGACGGATCGAACGGCTGCGCGAAGTGACGCGCCCGGGCCCGGCCGCAGCCGGAAAGGGATCCGGAATGGACGCGCCGCGGGCGGTGGGCGAGGCGGCGCGCGGGGCCGGAGCCGGCGCGAGCCGCACGCCGGAGGTGCCCGGCCAACGCCGTCGGGCCGCGAAGCCGTGGGATGCGCCGTCGGTGGCCGACCGCCTCGGCGAGGGGGGTGGCGGAGGCCGCCGCGCGGGCGCCCCCTGGCGCGCATGGACGGCCTCGGGCGGCAGCCAGAGCTGGATCGAGCACCGGCGCGAAGGCTCGACCTGGACCCGCTGGCAGGTCACCGTGACCCCGACCCCTTCCGGGAACGCCTGGCGGCGTGACGAAGTCAACGAACACGGCCAGCGGGTCACCATCGTCACCGACGATCCGGAGATGGCCTTCCGCGGCCGCCCCTCCGAAGAGGAGGTGTGGAACGGTCCCGCGCCGGACTGGACGACGGACCGGTGGATCGAACGCGGACCGGATGGCGAGGCCCGTCTCGTCGAGGTGACCGAGGTCGCCCCGGGACGATACGAACGTACCGAGACCGACCCGTACGGCCGCCGGGTGGTGGTGGTGACCGACGATCCCGACGTGGCCTACGAGGGCCGACCCGACGGGGATTCGGAGGGGCCCTGGGCGCTCGCCGATCCGAAAGAGGGAGCGGGAACCACCGGCGACGGGGAGGATCCCGAGTGGTCGTCGGAAGACTACGACTGGGACGACGAGTTCGCCGACGAGGGTGCCGATCCCGCGGGATCCGAACGGGCGGACGACGACTCCTCCGACGCCTCGTCGGACTCCTCCTCGGACGACGACTCCGGGACCTCGTCCTCGAACGACGGGTCGTCGGATTCGACCGACGATGCCTCCTCGGACGAGGAGGACGACGGGACCACGGACGCCGACGACACCGAGACCGCGGCCATGCCCGGCCCCGAATGCGGCCGCTGGGGAACGGCGGTGGACATCGTTCCCGACGTCCCGCGGGATCGCTGCGGCTGGAAGAGCCCGGAGCAGGAGCGGCGGGAGCGCGAGGAGAAGAAGGCCAAACTCGAGCGTCGCGACGTGAGTCAGCCGAACCCCGAGGACGGCGGTCGCGATTCCTGTCCGAGCCGCGATCCCTGGACCGGCGAATGTCGCCGCATGGGCGGACGTGGCGGGACCGTCGATCCCGGTCCGGACGGCATCATGGAGGGACGCCGCCTCGGCCCGCGCCGCTCGCTGGCCGACGTCATCGAGGGGGCGACGGATCCGGTGACCAATCCGGCCGACCGCTGAGATCTCCACGGGGCCGGCAAATCCGTACACATCGAAGCGCGGGAAGGCCGGCCGGCTCACCCCTCGAGGTGGGCGCGCACCAGGCGGTGGAAGGTGTCCCCGTGCTCGATCTGGGTCCAGTGGCCGCAGCGCGGGACGACGTGCAGCTGCGCGCGCGGCAGCCGCGGCAGCAGCCAGAGGCTGGTCTCGAGCGGCACGATGCGGTCGTCCCGCCCGTGGATCATCAGGATGTCGTGTTCGATCAGCCGCAGCGAACTCTCCGGCACCACCAGCGCGTCGATGACCTTCTGCCGGTCACCACCGAACATGGCCTCGAAGGAGCGCCGCACCTCCGGCTGCAGCGCCGCCTCGAGGCGCATGCGGGCGATCTCCTCGAGCCGGTCGCCGACGAACGCCGGATCGAAGGCGAACCACCGTATCACCTGGCGCATGGCGCCCTCGGTCGGGTCCTCGTAGAAGCCCCAGAGCCGGTCGAGTTCGGGCGTGACGCGGAAGGGCGCGCCGACGGTGCCCATCAACACCACCCTGGCGAAGCGTCGCGGCGCCTCGGCGAGCAGGTGGAGGGCGATGCAGCCGCCCATGGAATTGCCGACCAGATGCACCCGCTCGAGCCCGAGGGTGTCGAGCAGCGCCAGGCACTGGCCCACCCAAAGGCGCATCCAGCCGCGGATCGCGAGCGGCGGCGTCTCGGGATGGGTGCTGCGGCCGAAGCCCACGAGATCGATGGCGAGCGCCGTGTAGCGGTCGGCGAACGCGGGCAGGGCGAACTGCCAGTTGGAGAGGCCATTCGCGCCCGGTCCCGAGCCGTGCAGGAACAGGATCGCCTCGCCACCGCCGCCGGCGCGGCAGAGATGGGTCTCCACCACGCCGGTGCGGATGCGGGTCTGTTCGATGGCGGTCATGCCGGCCTCACGCGAATCGCAGGACGAGCGGCTCGGCATCGGCCAGCCGCAGCACGCACACGTCGCCGGCCTCCACCGGCTGCACCGGGATCCAGGAGCCGGAGAGCACGATGTCGCCGGCTTCCAGGGCGACGCCGAAGCGGCCGAAGGTGTCGGCGAGCCAGGCCACCGCCGCCGCCGGATGATCGAGGGCCGCGGCCCCCGCCCCGTGCGCCACCGGCTCGCCGTTCCTCTCCAGCACCATGCCGAGGGTGCGCAGGTCCCGGTACAGCCAGTCCCGCCGCCAGGCGCCGAGGGTGAAGCCGCCGTAGGAGGCATTGTCGGCGATGGTGTCGGTGATGGTGATCCGCCAGTCCTCGATGCGCGAGTCGACGATCTCGAAGGCGGGCGCCACCGCCTCGGTCGCCGCCAGCACCTCCTGCGGGGTCACGCCCGGACCGGCGAGCCGCCGGCCGATCAGGAAGGCCAGCTCGCCCTCGATGCGCGGCTGCAGGAACAGCTCGCGCGGCACCTCCACGAGGCTGCCCTCGCGCGGGAAGTAACGGCTGGCCCAGAGATGGCCGAAGTCCGGCTGGTCGACTCCGAGCTGCCGCTGCACCGCCCGGGCGGTGAGGCCGATCTTGCGGCCCAGCAGCCGCTCGCCGCGCTGCACGCGCCGTTCGTGGAACAGCCGCTGGACCTCGTAGGCGTCCTCGATAGAGGTGAGACCGTGGGTCTCGGACAGCGGCGGGACGGGCCGGCGCGTCTCCCAGGCCTCGTCCAGGAGACGCGCCATCTCGCTCAGGCGTTCGCCAGACATACGTTCTTGATCTCCGTGTAGAACTCGCGCGAGTAGATGCCGCCCTCGCGGCCGATTCCGCTCTTCTTGGCGCCGCCGAAGGGCACCCGCAGGTCACGCACGAAGAAGTCGTTGACCCAGACGGTGCCCGCGCGGATCGCCCCCGCCACCCGCAGGCAGCGGCCGAGATCGCGGCTCTGCACTACGGCCGAGAGACCGTACCGGACGCCATTGGCGATCTCGATGGCCTCCTCCTCGTCGTCGAAGGGCATCACCACCACCACCGGGCCGAAGATCTCCTCCTGACAGAGCCGGTCGGACGGCTCGACGCCGGTGATCACCGTCGGCTGGACGAAATTGCCCTTGTCGAAAGGCGCGGGCAGCTCGGCACGATCGCCGCCGGTGAGGATCTCGAACCCGGCCTCCCGGGCGTAGCGCAGATAGCCCGTCACCCGCTCGAAGTGCTCCGGGTGGATGAGCGCGCCCAGGGTGGTCGACGGATCGAACGGATCGCCCGGGCGGATCCTCTCGCGCACCGCCGCCACGAACCGCTCGACGAACCGGTGGAAGATCGGCCGCTGAACGATCAGCCGCGGTCCGGCGAGGCAGAACTCGCCCTGATTGAAGAAGCCGGCGCGCAGCGAGTGGTGGATCGCCTGCTCCAGATCGGCGTCGGCGAAGACGATGTTGACGCCCTTGCCGCCGAGCTCCATGGACCAGCGCTTGATGTGGTCGGCGCCGGCCTCGATGATCGCCGTGCCGGTGCGGGTCTCGCCGGTGAAGGAGACGAGTGGCACGTCCGGATGCGCCGCGAGGAACGCCCCCGCCGAGTCCGGACCGAAGCCGTGCACCAGGTTGAACACGCCCGCGGGCAGGCCGGCCTCGTGGGCGATCTTCGCCAGCGTCCACGCACCGATGGGCGTGAACTCGGCGGGCTTGAGGATGCAGGTGTTGCCGAAGGCGAGCGCCGGGCCGATCTTCCAGGTCTCGAGCATGAGCGGCACGTTCCAGGGGGTGATCAGCCCGGCCACGCCCACCGGCTCGTAGAGCACGTAGTTGATGTAGCCGTTGTCCATCGGGTAGGCTTCGGACCCGTGGGTCACGGCGAAGTTGGCGAAGAACTCGATGTTGTTCGCCACCCGCTGGATGTAGTGATCGGGATCGTTCTCGCGGATCGGCCGGCCGACGTCCCAGGTCTCGATGCGGGCGAGTTCCGCCGCGTGTTCGCGGATCTTCTGGGCGAAGCGCAGCAGATGGGGCCGACGCCCCTGGGCACCGAGCCTCGACCATTCGACGAAGGCGCGCCTCGCCGCCTCCACCGCCCGGTCGATCTCGTCCGCCCCGCCCTCCGGCGCCGTGCCGATCACCTCGTTGGTCGCCGGGTAGAGCACCTCGAAACGGTTCGAGCCCTTCTCGAACCGGCCGTCGATGTAGTGCTCGACCTCGAAGAACGGCCGTTCGACCATCGTCCTCACCCCTCCCCGCGCGAGTCCACCAGGCGCGCCGACAGCACGCCGGCCGTGGAGATCAGGACGAGCGTCCCGGGCCGGGCGGGCCGTGCCGCCGCCGGTGCCCCCAGGAACACCACCTGGCCCGGCTCCAGCCCGCCCGTCTCGCCGGCGAGCCAGGCGAGATGGCGCCAGGGGTCGCCGAGGGCGGAGACCGGCCCGCGCGCGAGCCGCTCGCCGTCCAGCCACAGTTCCAGCTCTCCCGGGGGCGGGGTCGGCAGCAGTCGGGACCCCAGCAGGAAGCCGCCGCCGGAACTGTTGTCGGCCACCACCTCGGGGAGGGTGAAGCGGTAGTCGGCCCAGACGGAATCGAGGATGTCCACGGCCAGCACGAAGCCGGCCACCGCCCGCGCCACCTCGCCCGGGCGCGCGCCGGGCCGGATGGCATCCCCCAGTACCGCCGCCACCTCCGGCTCCAGCCGCGGCTGGAGGAAGCCCCCGAGATCCACCGTGCCGGCGTGGATCATGCCGGGGAGGACGCGCCCCCAGATGGGCCGGTCGATCCCCATCTGCCGCTGCTTGGCGGGCGACACCAGCCCGAGTTTGTAGCCCTTGACCGGCCGGCCGGCGGCGAGCGCCGCCTGGATGCGGAAGGCGCCGGCGAGATCGACGCCCCGGGCCTCGCCCGCGCTCGCCACCGTCCGCCGTTCGGCACGGGCACGCCGTACCGTCTCCAGCAACTCCCGTTCGGCCTCGTTCATCTCCGGTCCCGTTCGCTCAGCAGCACGCCGCCCGCCGCCCAGTCGCCGGGCGCCACCTCCACCATCACCAGCCGGATCTCCCCGGCGGGCTCGCCGAAACAGCGCGCGGCCGCCTCCGTCAGCCGGCGGGCCAGCGCCCGCTTGCGCTCCGGCGCGCGTCCCTCCAGCAGGGTCAAGCGGATCACCATCATCGCCCGCCTCCGCCTCCGTCGCGCACGGCGCTCCGGGCGTCGCGCGCCGCCTCGGCGAGGGTCTCGAAGCGACCGCCGTAGAACAGCAGCGGGGGCCCCTCGCGACATTCCATGTGCTCGACCCGGCCGATGTAGAGGACGTGATCACCGGCCTCGACCCGCTGGACGACGCGCGTCACCAGCTGGCCCAGTGCACCCTCGATGACCGGCATGCCGGCGCGCTCGCCGAAGGGAATGGTCATGCCCTCCCGTGGCCGGCCGGCGAAGTGGAGGGCGAGCTCGCGCTGGTCCTCGCGGAGGATGGAGACCGCATAGCGGCCGGCGGCGTCCAGCAGCCCGCACATGCGGGCGTCCCGGGCCACGGAGACCAGCACCAGCGGCGGCTCCAGCGACACAGACATGAAGGCGTTGGCGGTCATGCCGTGGACCCGCTCGCCGAGGCGGGTGGTGACGATGGTCACGCCGGTGCCGAAGCGGCCGCAGGTGCGGCGGAACAGCGACGGATCGATGGCCGGCTCGGTGGTGGCGCTGGTCACGCCCACATCCTCCCCCTCTCGCTCAGGCGACCCGCCGGCACCCGCCGGGCGCCGGCCAGCCCAGCAGCTCCCGCGCCTCCGCCTCCCGCCCCGCCTCCAGCAGGCGACGGATGCGGGAGCTGGAGAT
The DNA here is from genome assembly GCA_026982705.1 of Alphaproteobacteria bacterium. Taxonomy (GTDB): domain Bacteria; phylum Pseudomonadota; class Alphaproteobacteria; order Geminicoccales; family Geminicoccaceae; genus HRBIN39. The sequence continues at coordinate 158,062 of JALSGP010000019.1, read as the reverse complement.
GCGCTCGCCCCGTGGGCAGCGAATGGGTTCCATTTGGCGCACGGGCCAGCAACGGGCCAGAGTGGCGACGCTGCCGGCGCGGCCGCGTCCGAAGCGGAAGTCCGGCCCCACCCACACCTCCAGCGGGGCGACGGTGGCGAGCTCCCTCAGGAAGGCGCGGGCGTCGCGGCGCGCGTAGGCCGCATCGAAGGGGACCACCACCAGATGGTCGAGCCCCAGCGCGGAGAGCCGAGCCAGCTTCTCGCCGAGGGGCGTGAGGATCCGGGCCCCGCCGAAGTGGGCGCGCGGCGGCGGATCGAAGGTCCAGGCGACGGCCGGCACCCCCAGCTCGCGGGCCCGCCGCACCGCCGCCCCCACCAGCGCCTGGTGACCGCGATGGACGCCGTCGAAGGCACCCAGGGTCACCACCGAGGCCTGCAACCACAGTCCGCCCGGACGCCAGATCCGCACGGCCCCCTCACGCCGCCGATTCCGCCGGCCGGCCGCGGCGGGCCTCGGCCAGCTCCACCGCCACCCGCAGGATCCAGTCCTCCTGGCCGGCCACCGCCTGGCGCCGTCCCAGCTCCACCAGGATCTCGCCGGGGTCGACGCCGAGCTCGGCGCCGATGCGCTTGGCGTGCAGCAGGAAGGTCGAATAGACGCCGGCATAGCCGATGAGCGCCGAATCCCGGTCGGGGATCGGCTGGAAGGCCATGATCGGCGCCACCACCTTCTCCGCCGCCTCGAGGATCTCGAACACGTCGATCCCCGGATTGAGGCCGGCCCTGTCGAGCACGGCCACCAAAAGCTCGGTGGCGGCGTTGCCGGCACCGGCCCCATAGCCGCGGATGCTGCCGTCGATCTGGTCGGCCCCCGCCTCGAGGGCGGCCAGCGTGTTGGCCACGCCGAGGCCGAGGTTGTTGTGCGCGTGGAAGCCCACCTGGCAGGAGAGGTTCTCCTTGAGCGCCCTGACGCGCACATGGGCGTCGTGCGGCAGCATCGCCCCCGCCGAATCGACGACGTAGACGCAGTCGGCACCGTACGATTCCATGAGCGCGGCCTGCTCCACCAGCACCTCGGGCGGGCGCATGTGGCTCATCATCAGGAAGCCGACCGTCTCGAGACCCAGCTCCTTGGCCATCCCGAAGTGCTGTTCCGAGATGTCGGCCTCGGTGCACTGGGTGGCGATGCGCAGCACCTGCAAGCCGCGGCGGGCCGCTTCCTCCAGCTCGCGGCGGGTCCCGATTCCCGGCAGCATGAGGGCGGCGATCCTGGCGTTCACCGCCTCCTCCCGCGCGGCCTCGATCAGCCGCATCTCGTCGACGGCGGAGAAACCGTACTGGAGCGAGGCGCCGGCCAGCCCGTCGCCGTGGCTCACCTCGATCACCGGCACGCCGGCCCGGTCCAGGGCCCGCACCACCCGCCGCACCTCCTCTTCGGTGAACCGATGGCGGTGGGCGTGGCTGCCGTCGCGCAGGGTGGTGTCGGTGATGCGCGGCGGCTTGGCGTCGGTCAGATCCCAGGTCATTCCGCGACCTCCTCGGCCGTCCTCGCCGGCTCCGGCAGCCGGCGGCGTCCGGCGAGCAGCGCCTCGGCGAACAGATCGGCGACCCGCCGGGCGGCCGCGGTCATGATGTCGAGATTGCCCGCATAGGTGGGCAGAAAGTCACCGGCGCCCTCCACCTCCAGCAGCATGGTGGCGACCCAGCGCTCGCCCCAGGGCGTGGGCAGCTTCTCGAACACCGGATCGGCCTTGAGCCGGTAGCCCGGCACGTAGCTCTGCACCTCCGCCTCCATGCGCCGGACCGAGGCGACGATGTCCTCGCGCGAGAACTCCTCGTTCCCGGGTACGCAACGCACGGTGTTGGTCATGACGATCGGCGGTTCGGCGGGGTTGAGGACGATGATGGCCTTGCCGCGCTCGGCACCGCCGATGCTCTCGAGACCGCGGGCGGTGGCGAAGGTGAACTCGTCGATGTTCCGACGCGTGCCCGGACCGGCGGACCTGCTCGCCACCGTCGAGACCATCTCGGCGTAGAGCACCGGCGTCACCCGCGCGACGGCGTGCACCATGGGGATGGTCGCCTGGCCGCCGCAGGTGACGAGATTGACCTCGTCGGCGTCGAGGTGGGCGCCGAGGTTCACCGGCGGCACCACCGCCGGACCGAGGGCGGCCGGCGTGAGGTCGATGCAGATCTTGCCGGCCCGCCTCGCGCGCGACGCGTGGCGGCGGTGGGCGGCGGCGCTGGTGGCGTCGAAGACGAGGACCACCTCCGGATCCTCCAGCACCGGGCCGATGCCCTCGGCGGTGGTGCGCAGACCGAGGGCGCGGGCACGGGCCAGCCCCTCGGAGGCCGGATCGATGCCGGCCATCCACACGAGTTCCATGTGCCCCGGCCGGGCGAGGAGCTTGTACATGAGGTCGGTGCCGATGTTGCCCGACCCCACGATCGCCACCTTCACGCGCTCTTGCGCCTGCGCCATCGGGAGTCCTCTTCCTCGTGCAGGAGTTCCACGGAGATGCGGCGGGCGGCGTCGGTGATGACGTTGCGATAGGCTGCCTGCGCCTGGCGGAAGCGGTAGGCGGGGACCGAGAAGCTGAGGGCGGCCACGCAGACGCCGGCGTGGTTGAAGACGGGCGCCGCCACACAGCAGAGGTCCTCCAGCGTCTCACCGAGATCGTAGGCGAAGCCCTGGGCCTTGACCCGGTCGAGCTCGGCCCGCAGCCGTTCGGGATCGGTGATGGTGCGGTCGGTGAAGCGGGGCAGCCCGTGACGCTCGATCACCCTGTCCACCACGTGGTGCGGGGCGTTGGCCAGCAGCACCTTGCCGAGGCCGCTGGAATGGGCGTGGAGCTCGGTGCCCACGTTGGTGATGGCCACCCGCACCGCCTGGGTGCCCTCGCGCTTGTCGAGATAGACCACCCGACCGCGCTGGAGGGCGGCGAGATGGACGGTCTCGCCGTACTGGCGCACCAGCTGGTCGATGGTGCGGTCGGCGATCTGCACGAGCGGCGAGGTGTCGAACAGCACCCGGGAGAGCGCCGCCACCCGCCAGCCGATCCGGTATTTGCCGCGCCGAACCTGTTGGAGGAAGCCCATCTCGTCCAGCGACTGGAGCAGGCCGCAGGCGGTCGACTTGGCGATGCCGAGCGCCCGTGAGACCTCGGTGACCGACCATTCCGGCCGCTCCACCGAGAACAGGTCCAGGATGGCGGTCACCTTCTCGAGGCTGCTCATCCGAAGCCCCTCCCTCCGCGCCGCGGAGCCTATCCGTGCCCCCGGGCCGATGCACGACGGTCGTTCGATAATCCCGAACACCACGCCGGTCCACCGACGTGGTTCGACGATGCCGAACTCGGGGCGCCGGAAGTTCGGAAGTCTCGATGCGGTCCCGGGACAGGGGTCCCTGCTCGTGCACTCCGTTCGGAGATGGCGAACCCTTCGGCTTGTGACCCCGCCTCCCCACCGTATGCTGGCGACCGAGACGCAGGGCGCGCGGTCGGAACCGGCGAAGCGTGCCGGTGCCTCGGCCGCCACGGGAAGGGAGAACCGTCGATGCAGGAACGCGCGAGCCGGGCGGTGGCGCAGGAGGCGCCGACACTTCCGTTCACCGGCGAGGAATATCTCGAATCGCTGCGCGACGGCCGCGAAGTCTACATCTACGGTGATCGCGTCAAGGACGTCACCCGCCATCCCGCCTTCCGAAATTCGGCGGCGATGGTGGCGCGCTGGTACGACACGCTGCACGAGAAGAAGGACGAACTGGCCGTCCCCACGGACACCGGCAATGGCGGCTGGACACACCCCTACTTCCGGGCGCCGCGCTCGCGGGAGGACCTGATCCGGGGACGTGACACCATCGCGGCGCTGCAGCGGGTGGCTTACGGCTGGATGGGGCGCGCACCGGACTACAAGGCCGCCTTCCTGGTCACCCTCGGCGCCAACGCACGGTTCTACGAGCCCTACGCCGAGAACGCCCGGGCCTGGTACAAGAAGACACAGGAGCGGCTCTATTTCTGGAACCACGCCATCGTCAATCCGCCCGTCGACCGCAACCGGCCGCCCGACGAGGTGGGTGACGTCTACATGCACGTGGAGAAGGAGACCGACCGGGGCATCGTGGTCTCCGGCGCCAAGGTAGTGGCCACCGGCTCGGCGCTCACCCATTACAACTTCATCGCCCACTACGGTCCCCTGCCGATCCGGGACAAGAAGTTCGCCCTCATCTTCACGGCGCCGATGAACGCACCCGGTGTCAAGCTCATCGGCCGCGCGTCCTACGAATTCAACGCCGCCGCCGCGGGAAGCCCCTTCGACTATCCGCTCTCCTCGCGCCTCGACGAGAACGACGCCGTGCTGATCTTCGACAACGTCCTCATTCCGTGGGAGGACGTGTTCGTCTACGGCGACGTGGAGAAGGTCAACAACTTCTTCCCCCTGTCGGGTTTCATCCCACGCTTCACGCTTCACGGCCTGACCCGCCTCTGCGTGAAGCTGGATTTCATCTGCGGCCTCCTGCTGAAGGCGGTGGAGTGCACGGGCGTCAAGGACTTCCGCGGTGTGCAGGCGGGCGTGGGCGAGGTGATCGCCATCCGCAACCTCTTCTGGGCCATCTCCAACGCCCAGGTGGGCATGCCGGAGCCCTGGCCGGGCTGCGAGGGCTACGTCCATCCCAACCTCGAGGCGGGCATGGCCTATCGCGTCTTCGCACCGACCCTCTATCCCCGGGTCAAGGACATCATCGAGCGGCACGTGGCCTCGGGGCTGATCTACCTCCCGTCCCACGCCAGGGACTTCAAGAATCCGGAGATCCGCCCCTATCTCGAGCGCTTCGTCCGCGGTTCCAACGGTTACGACGCGCTCGCGCGGGTGAAGCTGCTCAAGCTGCTGTGGGACGCCATCGGCAGCGAGTTCGGCGGGCGCCACGAGCTCTACGAGCGCAATTATGCCGGCAACCACGAGAACATCCGACTGGAGACACTGCTGGTGGCCGAGGCCATCGGCCGCGCCGACGAGTTCAAGGCCTTCGCCGATCGTTGCATGAGCGAGTACGACCTCGACGGCTGGACGGTGCCCTGGCTGCACGATCCGGACGACGTCAACGTCGTCCTCAGGGGCATCCCGCAGGGCTGATCGGGGTCGGGGGGAGGGTCGGCGATGGAGGTCGTCCACAAGGTCCGTGAACTCACCGCCTCCGCCGCCGCCCGCATGGCCGAGGCGGCCGTCGCCCGGGCCGTCGAGCTGGGGGTGGCGGTGGTCGTCGTGGTGGTGGACCGCGGCGGCCATCCGCTGGTCCTGCGGCGCATGGACGGAGCGCCGACCCTCGCCCTCACCGTCGCCGAGAAGAAGGCCCGGAGCGCCGTCGCCTTCCCGCTGCCCACCCACCGCTGGTACGATCTCCTGCGGGAGAGCCCCGCGCTGCTGCAGAACCTGCCGCAGGTGGCGGATCTCGTCGTCTTCGGCGGCGGCCTTCCGGTGAGGGTGGCGGGTGAGGTGGCGGGTGGGATCGGCGTCAGCGGGGCCAGCGAGGCGCAGGACACGGAGATCGCCCGGGCCGGCCTCGCCGCCGTCGGCGCGGAGGAGGATCCGTGAGCCCCCGGCTCGCCCCGTCCACGGGCGGCCCCCGGGTGATCGCCGGCACGCGTGGGGCCGAGGGGCCGGTGCGGGTGCGCATCGGCGCCGAAGTGGTGGAATGGCGCCCCGGCGAGACCCTGATCGAGACCCTCATGGCCCATTACTACGGCCGGCGCGGCCGCGGCAGCTTCCAGGGCTGCCGCCGCGGCGGCTGCGGGGCCTGCAAGCTGCGACTGGAGGAGGGGGTGGTGGCGCTCAGACGGGACCATTCCCGCGACGTCCTCGCCCCGGAGGAACGGGCCTGCGGCCTGTTCCTGGCCTGCCGCGCCTACCCCCTCACCGATCTCGCCGTCCGCCCGGTGGCACGGCGCAACCTGTTCTTCGAGCGCTACGGCCGGGCCCTGGCGCGGGCGGAGAGCGTGAGCACCTCGGATCGATCGTCACCAGGGAGGTGAGCCATGGGAGAGGGAATCCTGCGACTGGGCTACGTCCACATCCGGACGACGGATCTGGAGGCGTCGCGGCGGCACTATCGCGACGTGATGGGGATGCAGGAGATGGCATCCCACAACGATCGCGTGTATTTCAAGTGCTGGGACGAGTACGATCACCATTCGGTGGTGGTGCAGCAGTCGGACCGCGCCGGTCTGGAGAAGATGGGCTTCAAGATCCACACCTACGAGGACCTCGATGCCCTCGAGAAGCAGCTCCAGCAGCACGGCGCCGCCGTCCGCCGCTTCTCGGAAGGCGAGAACTACAAGGTGGGACAGGGCATCCGCTTCGAGATCCCCTCCGGCCACGTGATGGAACTCTACGTGGAGATGGAGCGGGTGGGCAAGGCCCTGCCCAGCCTCAACCCGCCCCCCGTCCCCGACGGTCTCGTGGGCGTCGGTGCGCCGCGCATCGACCACCTCCTCATCACCTCCGAGAAGCCCACCGAGACCATCGACTGGCTGATGAAGGCGCTCAACTTCTACATGGCCGAGAAGGTGGTGGAGAACGAGCACAGCGAGGCCCCCATCGCCGCCTGGCTGTTCCGTTCCAACACGCCCCACGACATCGCCATCATCCCGGGGCCGGACAAGAAGATCCACCACTTCGCCTTCTGGCTCGACGACTGGGCGGAGATCCGCAAGGCCGGTGACGTGTTCTCGAAGAACGACGTTCCGGTGGACGTCGGCCCCGAGCGGCACGGCATCACCCGTGGCCAGACCATCTACTATTTCGACCCGTCCGGCAACCGCAACGAGGTCTTCACCGGCGGCTACATCGCCTATCCGGACATGCCGGTGGTGACCTGGACGGTCGACCAGCTCGACCGCGGGATCTTCTACTTCAATCACCGCAAGGAATGGATCGAGGGCTTCACCTCCAACGTCACCTGAGGACCGATCGCCGCCCCGGGCAAGCGCCCGGGGCGGTTCCCTTCACGTCCCCGTGACGACGGCCCGACTGGCCGCAAGCGGCGAATCTTCCAGATTCGGTCGCGAGGACGGACGGGAGGCCGCACCATGCCCATGATCGAGCTGCTGATCGCCCGCGAGCGGCCCGTCTCCCGCGAGGCCAAGGCCGCCTTCGCCCGCGAGGCCGAGCGCATCCTGCGGGAGGAGATCGGCACGCCGCCGGGCCGCCTGCGCCTGTTCGTGATCGAACTGCCGGCGGAGAACGGCGCGGAGGCGCTGTTGCGGCCCGCACCCGGCGGTGACGACGGGAGCGGCGGACCATGAGCCCGCCCACCCTCTTCGTCTCCCACGGCTCGCCCACCGTCGCCCTCGATCCCACGCCGGCCCACCGTTTCCTCCGGGAGCTGGGGACGCGGCTGGGACGGCCGCGGGCGATCTTCTGCGTCTCCGCCCACTGGGAGACGGCGCGGCCGGCCCTCACCGCCTCGCCCCGTCCGGCCACCCTTCACGACTTCCACGGCTTCCCCGAGGCCCTCTACCGGCTGCGCTATCCGGCACCGGGCGCGCCCGAGCTCGCCCGCGAGGTGGCGGATCTGCTGGCGGCGGCGGGCCTCGCCGCCGAGCTGGACCCCGAGCGGGGCCTCGACCACGGCGCCTGGGTCCCGCTTCTGCTCATCTATCCGCAGGCCGACATCCCGGTGGTGCAGCTCTCGCTGCAGACGGCGCTGGGTCCCGCCCACCACCGGCGGCTCGGCGAGATCCTGGCGCCGCTGCGCGCGCGGGACGTGCTGATCCTGGGCTCGGGGGCGCTCACCCACGATCTCGCCGACGTCCTCGGCCGGCTGCGGGCCGGCGCCACCGCCACCTCCGATCCGCCGCCGGCGTGGGCGCGGGCCTTCGCCGGCTGGGTGCGGGACGTGCTGGCGCGCGGTGATCTCGAAGCCCTCGTGGACTACCGGAGAAAGGCGCCCGGTGCCGGTCGTGCCCATCCCACCGAGGAGCATTTCCTGCCGTTGCTGGTGGCGGCGGCGGCCGGCGGCGGCCGCGGGACCTGCCTCCACGAGAGCTTCGAGTATGGCAGCCTCGCCATGAGCGTCTACGCCTTCCCCGCGGCCTAGTCCCCATCGGGGCGGGGCGCCGGCGGACGCCGCGCGGCATCGGCTCGACCGTCGCGCGAACCCTCGTCGTCGCGTCGGCCTTGGCAGCGGGGCCGCTTTCCTTTAACCTTCCGTTCAGGAAGACGTGGCAAGATGCGCTCTCGAGGGCCATCGGCGTCCCGTGGGGCGGGCGATGGCCGGTTCCGGAGGATGGTTCGGTGGGGCGGATCGTGGGTCGTCTGCTGTCCGCTGCTCTACTATGGGTTGTAGCCTCCCTCGCCGCACCGGCGGTCCAGGCCCGCGTCCACGCCGCCATCGTCGTCGACGACGCCACCGGCGCCGTGCTCTACGCCCGCCGCGCCGACCGCGCCATCTATCCCGCCTCCCTCACCAAGCTCATGACCCTCTATCTCACCTTCGAGGCGCTGCGGGAGGGGCGGCTGCGCCTGGATCAGAAGCTGCCCGTCTCCCGCCGCGCCGCCCGCCAGCCCGCCTCGCGGCTGGGGCTGCGGGCCGGGGACCGCATCCGGGTGCGGGACGCCATCCTGGCGCTCACCGTCAAGTCCGCCAACGACGTGGCGGTGGTGCTGGCGGAGGCCCTCGCCGGCAGCGAGCGCGCCTTCGCCCGCCGCATGACGGAGAAGGCACGCGCCCTCGGCCTCACCCGGACCCGCTTCCGCAACGCCTCCGGTCTGCCCCACCGGGCCCAGACCACCACCGCCCGCGACATGGCCCGGCTGGCCCGCCGGCTGGTCCACGACTTTCCCGAGTACTACCGTTTCTTTTCCCAGCGCAGCTTCCGCTTCCGCGGCCGCGTCTACCGTAGCACCAACCGCCTGCTGGGCCGCTATGCGGGCGTGGACGGGCTCAAGACCGGCTACATCCGCGCCTCCGGCTACAATCTCGTCGCCTCCGCGGTACGGGACGGGCGCCGCATCGTGGCCGTGGTGATCGGCGGCCGCACCGCCCGGGCGCGGGACCGTGAGATGCGCCGGCTGCTGGATCTGGGGTTCCGGCGGGCGCGCCTGCTGGCGGTGGCGGCCCGGACCACGCCGCGCCCGGATCGGAGCGCGGCCCCGACCACCGCGGTCGCCGCCGAGGGGACGCGAACCGTGCCGGCCGGCGTGCGTCCGCCCGCACCGCGACCGGTGACGGTGGCGCTGGCGCCGCCGCGGCCGCGGCCCGTGGCGGCTCCGCCCCGGACCGTCGGACGCCGCGGCATGGTCGTCGGGGCCCGCGGGGACGGGCGTGCACGGCCCGGCCCCTACGGCGTCCAGGTGGGCGCCTTCCTGCGTCCGGATCAGGCCTACGAGGCCGCCCGCCGGGCCATGCGTCTCGCCCCGGGGCTGCTGCTCACCGGCGACATCGACGTGAGTCCCCGCAACGGCCGCCGCCGCACCTTCTACCGCGCCCGGGTGGTGGGCTTCGACCGGCGCACCGCCGAGGCCGCCTGCCGCATGCTGGAGAGCCGCCGCAACGATTGCCTGGTGATCCGCGTGGAACCGTCCCTCTCCGTCGCCCAGCGCTGAGGGATGCGCCCCGCCGACGGTCGTCGCGCCCGCGGGGATTCCGGGAACCGGGCGCCGGCGATGGACGCGGAGGCCCGGATGAAGGGGACGGCCCGCCGTCGTTGGGCCGGGGGTGCCGATGGGCGGCGGGCGGGCCCGGGTGGGGGAGGCGACGGGGCCGGATGGGCGCAGCGGCCGCGGGAAGCACCGGAACGCCGGTCGCCTATGGGAATGTCCGGCCGAAGGGACGGCCGCCTCCCGCTCGAGGCGGTGCCGATGCCCGGAGGGCCGGCCCGTCCGGGCGAGGGCGGAGGGCGGACCGCCGTGACCGCCACCGGGGTGACCGGAGGACCCGGTGCCCGGCGCGGCCCTGATCCTCGTCGTCGCCGATGCCGGACAACGGGAGCCGGTCCGTGCCGCGCCCGGAGAGACGGCCAACCGGAGGGATCCCGGGGCCGCGGCGCGGGGTGCGGGGCGGTCGCCGCCGGGGAACCGGCGTGGCGCGGAGGCGCGTGACGCGCCCGTGCGACCGGAAACGGCACGACGGACATCGATCGGTGTTCCCGCCGGTCCACGGTCGCGGGCGACGGCGGGTTCGTCGCGGCGCAGTGTGACTCCGGCTCGTACGCGGAACCGCGCCGGTGCCGGATGCGGGATGTCCGCTCCGGGGATCGTCGGGCGCGATTGCCGGAGGCGCTCAGTCGCCCCGCTCCGCCCGCCACTCGGCGAAACCGCGCCGCCGCAGCGTGAAGACCTCGCGGATGCGACAGTAGAGATGCCCGAACAGGCGCCCCACCGGTCGGTAGCGGGCGAGATCGAGGTGCAGGGTCGCGGGATCGACGATCCCCTCCCGCACCCAGGCGGCCAGCACCTCGCCGATCACCAGCTCGCGGCCGGCGCCGATGCGCAGCAGGGTGAACAGCCGGCATTCCAGCGCCGCCGGCGCCTCCGCCAGCCGCGGCGGCCGCACCCGGGTCGAGGGCGCCGGGTGGAGTCCCGCCGGCTCCAGCTCGCTCCACTCCGGTGGAAAGTCCACGGCGCACACGTTCATGGCCGCCGCCAGATCCTCGTCCACGAAATTCACCACGAACTCGCCGGTGAGATCGATGTTGCGGCCGGTGTCCTTGGGCACGCCCGGCCCCCGCCGCTCGATCCCCAGCACCACCAGCGGCGGATCGTGGGAGAAGGCGTTGAAGAAGCTGTAGGGTGCCGCGTTCACCACGCCCTCCGGCCCCACGGTGGTCACCAGTGCGATGGGACGCGGGATCACCAGGGCGGTGAGCAGCTTGTAGCGTTCCCGCGGCGCCAGGCGGTCGAAGTCGAATCGCACCAGAGCTCTCCCCCGCAACCCCGCGCCGCCTGCCCGAGGCCAGCCCGGCCGTCAAGCGCCCGCCCCTCGACAGTCCGGGCGACGCTTTCTAGGAACGGCGCGGCGCCCGTCGCGGAGAGGAGATCGTCCGTGGCCCTCGAGGTCCCCGCCGGCTACCGGCCGCTCGACGAACGCACCCTGCCCGCCTGGCTCGCCGACCATCCGCACCTCGCGGCCCGGCTCGGCGGCGAGCCCGCCGCCTGGCGGGTGTCGGAGGTGGGCGACGGCAATCTCAATCTGGTGTTCGTGGTGGAGGGGCCGGCCGGCGCGCTCTGTGTCAAGCAGGCCCTCCCCTACGTGCGGCTGGTGGGCGAGAGCTGGCCGCTCGGCCTCGCGCGCATCGTCTTCGAACACCTCGCCACCACCACCCACGCCCGTTTCGCGCCGGAACGGGTCCCCGAGGTCCACCACTTCGATCCGGTGCTCTACGTCATGGTGATGGAGCGGCTGCATCCGCACGTCGTCATGCGCCAGGGCACGCTGGAGGGCGTGGTCTATCCCCGCTTCGCCGAACACATCACCGACTATCTCGCCCGCGTCCTCTTCCACACCTCGGACATCGCCCTTCCGGGCCCCGAGAAGAAACGCCTCGCCAAGCCCTTCCTCGACAATGTGGAGCTGTGCGGCATCACCGAGGACCTGATCTTCACCGATCCCTACACGGTCTGCGCGCGCAACCGCTGGACCTCGCCCCAGCTCGACGCCGATGCCGCCCTGATCCGGGAGGACGCCCGTCTCAGGGCCGCCGTGGCGCGGCTCAAGTACCGTTTCATGACCGCCGCCCAGGCCCTGCTCCACGGCGACCTCCACACCGGCTCCATCATGGTGACGGCGGACTCCACCAAGGTCATCGACGCCGAGTTCGCCTTCTACGGCCCCATGGGCTTCGACGTGGGCAAACTGCTGGGCAATCTGCTGCTGTGCCACTTCGCCCAGGCCGGTCACGAGGAGGTGCCGGGCGCACGGGATGCCTATCGCGACTGGCTGCTGGCCACCGTCGAGGGCGTCTGGAACGGTTTCGCGCGGAAGTTCCGGGACCTCTGGGATCGCCACGGCACCGGCGACGCCTTTCCGCCGGCGCTGTTCACCGGGGAATCGGGCGCGCGGGCGCTGCGGCGGCTGCAGGAGGACTTCCTCGCCGAGGTGTTCCGCGATGCCCTCGGCTATGCCGGCGCCTCCATGATCCGGCGCACCCTCGGCCTCGCCCACAATGCCGATCTCGAACGCATCGAGGATCCGGACCTGCGGGCCGAGTGCGAGCGGCTGGTGCTGACCCTCGGCCGCGAGCTGATCCTCCATGCCGGCGACTTCCGCGGGATCGAGGAGGTGACGGCGCGGGCACGGGCCCTCTACGCCCACTGGCGGGCCCGGCGGGAGGCCCGCTCGACGCGGGCGTAGATGGACCCCGCCGGCCACACCGGATCGTCCAGCAGCCGATCGCCCGCGAGCAGCGCCGCCCGGAAGCGGGCGAGGCCGTGGGTGCCGCCGTTGACCAGCCGGCGGGCGCGGACCAGGTCGCCGTCGTGCAGCGCCGCCACCAGCGCGTCGCGGCGCTCGGCCAGGAAGGCGGCGAGGATGCGGGCGGCGAGCTCCGGCTCCAGCGCCCGGTCCGGCTCCCGCACCAGCAGATCGCCGAGGCCGAGACGGCGGCCCGTGCGGGCGTAGTTGGCGCGGCCCGTGAGCTGGACGAAGCCGCGGCCGCGGTAGCGCCAGCCGTCGCGGGGGCCGCGGTTGCCGAGATCGCGCCGCCAGTCGTAGAGGTCGAAGGGATGGCCGCCGGGCGAGGTGTTGTAGCGGGAGACCCGCTCCGCCACCGGCTCGAAGCCCTCCGCCTCGGCGCGGATGGTGGCCAGCGCCAGGAGCACGCCCGGCTTGTCGCCGAGTCCCGCCGCCTCGAGGGCGCCCAGCACCACGGGCAGATGGCGGCGGATGGGATCCAGGGGCGTGTGGGGGAACATCTCCGCCACCAGCGCCACGTCCACCCGCCGCACCGCCGGCGCCGGATCACCGCCGGTCCGTTCCGCCTCCGTTTTCCCGTCCGCCGCCGCCAGCGCCCGCCAGGTCCGGGGTCCCACCACGCCGTCGGCCAGCAGCCCGTGGGCACGCTGGAAAGCCACCACCGCCGCCTCGGTGGCGGGGCCGAAGATCCCGTCCACCGCCCCCGGCGAAAAGCCGTGACGGCGCAGCAGGGTCTGCAGCCGTCGCACCGCCTCGCCCCGTGCCCCGCGTCGCAGCACCGGCGGCATTCCAGATCCCCGCTCGTGAACCGCGACGAGGATGGTGTAGGACTATTATCCTGTCAAGCGCGCCGACCCCGGGCCGCCGGCACCACCGTCGCCAGCAGCAGGGCGAGGAGCGGGGCCAGTGCCGCCGAGCCCAGGGTGGCCATCACCGGGCCGGCGAGACCGGGGCCGATCACCGCCCCGAGCTGGATGGTGGCGACGAAGGCAGTGTTGGCCAGGGCCAGCTCCAGCCCCCGGAAGCGGGACCCGATCCGGACCAGCGCCAGGCTGTAGAGACTGCCCACGAGCCCGCCGGCCGCGAAGAGCAGCGCGAGGGCGGCGGGCGCCGTCGGCGGCAGTGGAGTGAGCGCCAGGAAGACGAGCGCCGCCAGGGTGGCGACGGCGGCGGTCAGCCGGCGGCGGTCGAGGCGGTCGGCCAGCCAGCCCACCGGCATCTGGAGAGCGAAATTGCCGGCGATCCACAGGGCGACGGTGGCGGCCGCCCACCCCTCGCCGTCACCGCCGGCGGTGCGGGCGTGGACCGGCCAGAGGGCGAAGACGGCGGTTTCCACCAGGCCGAAGACGAAGATGGTCCAGAAGGTGCCCGCGCCCCGCCGCAGCAGCCCGAACCACACCGCGGGTCCGGCGAGGGCCGGTCCCTCCCGCAGCACCCCGTCCAGCGCCCGGGCGAAGAGGGCCGGCAGCGCACCCGCCAGATAGAGGCCGGCGCTCAGGAGGAAGGGGAGCCATCCCTCGACGCCCGCCGCCGCCACCACCAGCGGCCCCGCCACGTAGCCGAGGCAGAAGACGGTGGCGTAGAGGGCGATCACCCGCCCGCGCACCGCATCCGGCACCAGCGCGTTGATGGCCGCCTCGCTCGCCACGAACACCAGCGCGGTGCCGGTTCCCACCACCAGCCGCACCGTGTACCACCAGGCGAAGTCGAGGGAGAGGGGCAGCAGCGGCATGCCGGCGGCGGCCACCGTCGCCCCGAGGGCGATGCAGCCGCGGGCGCCGAGGACGCGCAGCAGCCGCGGCAGCAGCGGGATCAGGGGAAAGATGCCGAGGCTCGCGGCGGTGGCGTTGAGGCCGATGGCGCCGCTGTCCCAGCCGGCCCGCGCCAGCACCAGCGACAGCAGCGGCAGGTTGAGGGAAATGGTGGTGCCGACGAGGGTGGCCGTCGCCACCACCAGGGCGAGATCGCGCCAGGGTAGTCGGGGCCGCTCAGCGGCCGCCGGCACGGCGCAGGCGGCGTCGGCCCGTACGGTGGCGCGGGGCGCCGTGCCGTTCCCAGGCGGCGCGGGCGAGACGGGCGCCGTGGGCATGTTCGTGACGGTCGATGCGGAAGACCAGGGTGCCGCGGACGGGATCGGCCTCCACCAGTTCCACCACCACCCGGTCACCGAGGCCGAAGGTCTCGCCCTCGCGGCGTCCCACCAGCGCGTGGTGGGCCTCGTCGTAGTTGTAGACATCGTCGCCCAGCAGCGAGACCGGGACGAAGCCGTCGGCACCGGTGCCGTCGAGGGTGACGAAGAGGCCGAAGTGCTGGACGCCGGTGACGCGGCCGGAAAAGCGGCTCTCGCCGGTGGCTCGCAGGAAGAGCACGGTGTAGCGCTGCAGCGCCTCGCGCTCCGCCTCCATCGCCCGGCGTTCGGTCCGGGAGAGGTGTCGGCCCAGCTCCTCCAGCGCCTCCGCTTCCGCCGGCCCGCGTTCGCCGCCGGGACCGAGTTCGAAGGCCCGGATCAGTGCCCGGTGGACGCTGAGATCGGCGTAGCGGCGGATGGGCGAGGTGAAGTGGACGTAATCGCGGAGATTGAGACCGAAGTGACCGATGTTGTGGGGCGAGTAGACCGCCTGGGCCTGGGCGCGCAGCACGAACATCGCCACCGTCTCGTGGACGGCCGGATCCTCGATGCCCCGCAGCATGCGGGTGAAGTCGCCGGGGCGGTGGGCGGTGCGGCTCCAGGGAATGCCCACCCGCTCGAGATAGTCGGCCAGCACCTCCAGCTTCTGCGGATCGGGCGCGTCGTGGACGCGGTAGAGGACGGGGACCCTGCGGGTCCGGAGCGCGGTGGCCACCGCCACGTTGGCGGCGATCATGCACTCCTCGATGAGCCGGTGGCTCTCGAAGCGCGGCGCCGGTGCCACCTCCACCGGCCGGCCCGTCCCGTCGAAGCGCACCCGGTATTCCGGAAGCTCCAGATCCAGCGAGCCGCGGCGTTCCCGCGCCCGCCGCAGCAGCCGGTAGACCCCGTAGAGGGGCTCCAGCACCGGCTCCCACAGTCGCTCCGTCACGGAATCGGGTCGCCCGTCGGCGGCCGCCTGCACCCGGGCATAGGTGAGGCGGGCGCGCGAACGCAGGATCCCCCGGCGGAAACGGGTGCGGCGGATGCGCCCGCGCCGGTCCAGCACCATGTCCACGGCGAGGCAGGGGCGCGGCTCGTCGGGACGCAGCGAGCACAGGTCCTCGGAAAGGCGCGACGGCAGCATGGGCAGCGCCCGGTCCGGGAAGTAGACGGAATTGCCGCGCCGCCGCGCCTCCACGTCGAGGGAATCGCCCGGCCGCACGTAGAAGGCGACGTCGGCGATGGCCACCACCAGCCGGAACCCGCCGGGATTGCCGGGATCGCGGTCCGGCTCCGCCCACACGGCGTCGTCGAAGTCGCGGGCGTCCTCGCCGTCGATGGTGACGAAGGGAATGTCCGTCAGGTCCTCGCGGCCGCGCCGGGTGGCGGGACGCAGCTCGTCGGCACGGGCCACCACCGGCTGCGGGAAGGCGAGCGGCAGTTCGTGGCGGGCGGCCACCGCCGGCGTGACGGTGCGGGGATCGTCCACCGGCCCGAACACCTCCACCGCCACCGCCTCGGGTGGGCCGAAGGGCCGCGTCGCCCGCAGCCGCGCCCGCACCACCTCGCCCGGCCGCACCTCCAGCCGACCCGGCACGAGCCGGTACTCGCGCTCGTCCCTGCGGTCGAGGGTCCGCAGGATCCGGCCCCAGGGCGCGTCCGCCACCACCCCCACCACCTCGCGGGCGAGCCGCGGCAGCACCCGCAGCACGTGGGCCTCGTACTCGCCGTCCGGCGTCGGCAGGAGGCGGGCCACCACCCGGTCGCCCACCGCCGGTGCCGGCCCGCGCAGCTCTCCGGCGAAGATCCGCACCGTCGCCCCGGGCAGGGCCGGGGTCTCGCCCAGGAGCTCGCCGTCCTCGTCGATGGCCGTGACCTCCACCTGCGCCACCGGCGGCACGCGCGCCCCACCGCCGCGACGGCGCCGGCGGGCCAGCCGTCCCTCGGCCCGCAGCCGCGCCAGCAGGCGGCGGAGCTCCACCCGCGCCCTTCCCTTCACCCCGAAGTGACGCGCCACCTCGCGGGCGGTGACGCCACCGCCGCGTCCGGCGGCGAAGGCGAGGATCTCGTCCACCGACGGCAGCTCCCGCGGGGATCGCCCCCGGCTCCCGCGGCCGCGCCCGACCAAGGCTCAGCTCCCCCCGGCGCCGGCCGCACGGGCCGCACGCCGGCGCGTGGTGCCACCGCTCCCGCGGCCGGTGCCCCGACCGCGGCCCGATGCGGATCCGCCGCGTCCCCCCCGGCCGCGGCCGGACGACCGTTCCGCCTTGGCGGCGAGCAGTTCCAGCGCCCGCGCCAGATCCACCGTGTCGGGATCGAGGTCCTTCGGCAGGCTCGCATTGGTGCGGTCGTGGGCGACATAGGGCCCGAAGCGGCCCCGCATCAGCCGCACCGGCTTGCCGTCCCCGGGATGGAGGCCGAGCTCGCGCAGCACGCCGCCGCGACGGCGGGTGCGTCCGCCGTCCTCGGCCTCGGCGAGGCGGGCGAGGGCCCCCTCGAGATCGAGGGCGAAGACCTCCTCCACGTCACCCAGACGCACGTAGCGATCACCCCGCTGGACGTAGGGGCCGAAACGCCCGATCCCGACGAGGACCGGCTCGCCACTTTCCGGATCGCGGCCCAGCTCCCGCGGCAGGGCGAGGAGCGCCAGGGCCCGCGCCAGGTCCACCGTCTCCGGGGCCCAGGACTTGGGAAGGGATGCCCGCGCCTTCGCCGCGCCGCCCCGCTCCACGTAGGGACCGTAGCGGCCGGAGCGCAGCCACACCTCCTCGCCGGTGGCGGGGTCGACGCCGAGCAGGCGTTCCTCCCGCGCCGTTCCCGTCCCTTCGCCACCGGCGACCGGTCGAGTGTAGCGGCATTCGGGATAGCGCGAACAGCCCACGAAGGCGCCGTAGCGGCCGAACTTGAGGGACAGGCGTCCCTCGCCGCAGGCGGGACAGGCGCGGGGATCGTCGCCGTCCTCCCGCGGCGGGAACAGTTTGGGGGCGAGGGCCTCGTTGAGGGCCTCCAGGATCTCCGCCACCCGCCGTTCCGACACCTCGGAGACCCGTGCGGAGAAGGGACCCCAGAAGCCGCGCAGCACCGCCCGCCAGTCCACCTCGCCGGCGGCGATGCGGTCGAGCTGTTCCTCGAGACGGGCGGTGAAGGCCGGCTGCACGTATTCGTCGAAGAACCGGACCAGGAAGGCGTTGACCAGCCGCCCCCGGTCCTCCGGCACGAAGCGGCGGTTCTCGAGGCGCACGTACCTGCGCTGCTGGAGCACCGAGATGATGCTGGCATAGGTGCTGGGCCGGCCGATGCCCAGCTCCTCCAGCTTCCTGACCAGCGACGCCTCGGTGTAGCGGGGGGGCGGTTCGGTGACGTGGCGCTTGGCCTCCACCGCGCGCCGCGTCAGCGCCTCGCCCTCGGCCATCGGCGGCAGCAGCCGCCCCTCCTCCTCGTCCTCCTCCGCCGGCTCGTCACGCCCCTCGCGATAGAGACGGAGGAAGCCGTCGAAGGCGAGAGTCCGGCCGGTGGCCCGCAGGCCGACGCGTCCCTCCGCGTCGGCGATCTCCACCGTGACCCGGTCGAAGAGGGCCGGCTTCATCTGGCAGGCGACGGTCCGCCGCCAGATCAGCTCGTAGAGCCGCCGCTGATCCTCGTCGAGCCAGGGCGCCACCGCCTCGGGGCTGCGGAAGACGTCGGTGGGACGGATGGCCTCGTGGGCCTCCTGGGCGTTCTTGGCGCGGGTGCGGTACTGCCGGGGCCTCTCCGGCAGATAGTCGGTGCCGAAGCGCTCGCCCACCAGCCGCCGGATGGCCGCCACCGCCTCGCCGGCGAGGTTCACGCTGTCGGTGCGCATGTAGGTGATGAGACCGACGGTCTCGCCCTCGAGGTCGACGCCCTCGAACAGCCGCTGGGCGACGCGCATGGTCTTCTCGGCGGAAAACCCCAACTTGCGCGCCGCCTCCTGCTGGAGGGTGGCGGTGGTGAAGGGGGCGGGCGGATTGCGGGAGACGCGGCCGCGCTCCACCCGGACCACCCGCAGCGCGCCGGCCTCGACGGCGGCCACCGCCCGCTTCGCCGCCGCCTCGTCGCCGAGATCGAACTTCTCCAGCCGGCGTCCGTCGAGGGCCACCAGCCGCGCGCGGAAGCTCTCGCCCCGCTCCGTCGCCAGCTCCGCCTCCACGGTCCAGTACTCGCGCGGGACGAAGCGTTCGATCTCCTCCTCGCGCTCGCAGATGAGCCTGAGGGCCACCGACTGCACCCGGCCGGCCGAGCGCGAGCCCTGGAGCTTGCGCCAGAGGACGGGAGAGAGGGTGAAGCCCACGAGATAGTCCAGCGCCCGCCGCGCCTGATAGGCGTCCACGAGATTGCGGTCGATGTCGCGCGGCCGCCGCATGGCCTCCTCGACGGCGCGCTTCGTCACCTCGTGGAAGACCACGCGCCGGACGTCGGTGCCGTCGAGGGCCCCCATCTCCTCCAGGAGCTGCACGATGTGCCAGGAGATGGCCTCGCCCTCGCGATCCGGGTCGGTGGCGAGCCACAGCCGCTCGGCGCCGCGCAGCGCACGGGCGATCTCCTCGACGCGCTTCCTCTTCTCCGGCAGCGGCTGGTAGACGATCTCGAAGTCCCGCTCCGGCTTCACCGAGCCGTCCTTCTCGGGAAGATCGCGGACGTGACCGTAGGAGGACAGCACGCGATAGCCGCGCCCGAGATAGCGGGCGATGGAACGGGCCTTGGTCGGCGATTCGACGACGACGACGTCCATGGCGATGCGATGTCCACCGGTTCGGGTGTCGGATGCGTGCGCGGGTCCCGGCCCGCGGGAGATGGGCGCGGGGTGGCGGGGCCGTCAACCGGAAAGGCGGGCCACCCGGTCGCCGGCGTGCCACTCCAGCGGCTCGGACAGCTCCAGCTCGGCCAGCGCCTCCCGCACCTCGCCGGCCGTCCGGCCCACCGCCCGCGCCAGCTCGTCGAGGGCGAGGGGTTCGGGGCCGAGCAGCTCCCGGAGCCGCGCGCACAGGGAGCCCGGGGCCGGAGGGCCGGCCGGCGTCGCCGCGCTGGCCGGGACCGGTGCGCCGGCGCCGTCACCGGAGGCGGAGGCGCGCGGCCCCGCCGGCGGGGCCGGCGGTGTGGACCGCGGCGACATCGCCAGCAACGCCAGCACGTCCTCCGCCCCTTCCACCAGATGGGCTCCCTCCCGCAGCAGCCGGTTGGTGCCCCGGTGGCGGGGATCGCCCGGACCGCCGGGCACCGCCGCCACCTCGCGGCCCAGCTCGGCGGCGAGACGCGCGGTCATGAGCGAACCCGAGCGTTCCGCCGCCTCCACCACGACGACGCAATCCACCAGCGCGGCGATCAGCCGGTTGCGGCGCGGGAAGTGGCGGGCCTTGGGCGCGGCGCCGAGGGCTCGTTCGGAGAGCAGCAGGCCGTGGCGGCGGATGCGCGCCTGCAGCGGGCCGTGCTCCGGCGGATAGACCCGGTCGAGGCCCGAGGCCAGCACCGCGACGGCGCGGCCGTCGACGGTGAGGGAGCCCTCGTGGGCGGCGGCGTCGATGCCGCGGGCGAGCCCGGAGACCACCGTCACCCCGGCGGCCGCGAGGCCCGCCGCCAGCTCGCGGGCGAGGGCCATGCCGGCGGCCCCGGCGTGGCGCGCCCCCACCACCGCCACCGCCGGCCCGCGGAGAGTGGCGGGATCGCCGGCCAGGGCCACCACCGGCGGCGGATCCTCGAGATGGTGGAGCCGTGCGGGATAGTCCCCTTCGCCTCGCAGCACCAGACGGATGCCGAGGGCCTCCGCCCGTGCCCACTCCCGGGCCACCGTCTCCGGATCCGCCGGCACCACCCGCGGCAGTCGGCCGGAGGCCACCAGCCGCGGCAGCTCCGCCAGCGCCCGCTCGCCACTGCCGAAGCGGTCCAGCAGCCGCGCCCAGAGACGGGGACCGATCCCGCGGCTGCGGGCGAGGGCGAGGCGACAGAGACGCTCCCTTGGCGGGAGGGACGGCGCGTGCGAAGACATCGGGCGCATCTCCGGACCCGCGGGAGCATGGTAGCCGTGGCGGCGCCGGGTTCAACCTCAGGGAGAGACTGGCAGGAGTACTATCGCCGGACGCGGGACAGGCCGCCCCGCGCCACCACCGTCTTCGCCCTCGAGGCCTTCGCCCGCGAGGGGCGGCAGGCGCTCCACTGCGTCGATCTCGGTTGCGGCGGCGGTCGCGATGCCCGGATCCTGCTCGCCGCCGGCCACCGGGTGCTGGCGGTGGACCGCAGCGCCGAGGCGGAGGCCGCCCTCGCCGCCCTGCCGGTGGCACTCCGTCGCCGCCTCGCCTTCCGCCGGGCCGATCTCGCCGACTTCACGCCACCGCCCTGCGATCTGGTCAATGCCAGCTTCGTCCTCTTCACCCTCGATGCCGTGGCCTTCGCCCGGCTGTGGGCGCGCATCCGCGTCGCCCTCCGGCCGGGCGGGCGCTTCGCCGGCCATCTCCTGGGCCCGGCCGACGACTGGGCGAGGGCCGGCCGCTGTCCGTGGGTGGACCGGGCGGTCCTCGAACGGCTCGTCGCCGGCTACGCCGTGGAATATCTCGACGAGGAACGCTGCCGCAGCGTCACCCCGCGCGGACTGCGCAAGCGATGGCACGTCTGGCACCTCGTGCTGCGCCGGGAGCCGGCGCGCCCGCCGGGGGAGGCCCTCACCAGCCCAGATTGAAGCGGTGCTTCACCCGCAGGCGCACGGTGTCGAGGTCGCGGGAGACCGAGACGGCGAACTTCCAGTCCTCGCCACCGGTCTCGATGCGACCGTGGGCGATGGCGGCCACGGCGTAGAGGGTGGGATCCACCTCTTCCCCGGCGGCCTCGGGGACGAGACCGGGAGAGGGGGCGGCTTCCCGTCGAAGCCGACGACCGGATGGGCACCCAGGCCAAGGGCGAGGCCGCCGGCGGGAACCGGCGAGGTGGTCGGCGCTGCGGGATCGGCACGACGTTCGGCCACGCGACGCGGCCGTACGGGCGTGCGGATGGCCGGTTCGGGACGGGTGGTGGGAGACGACGCCTCGACACCTCCGGCGCTCGGCTGGGAGGAGGACTCCGACCCCACCGCGGGTTCGCCCTGCGGGCGACGGACCGCCACCCGCAACACGCGCATCCGTGGACGCAGCGGTTCCACCGTCTCGTCGGCCGAGAGCCGCCGCGGCCGCGGCGCCACCACCTCACGGATGGCGAAGAACCAGCCCGCGACCGCCCGCGCCAGAGCCACCCGTGCCGGCCGATAGCCCGCCTCCTCCTCCGCGAGCAGGCGGTTGAGCGCGGGAGCGGCGGGCGCGCGGGCATCGAGCGGCGAGGTGACCACGATCGACCCCAAGAAACAGCCGATCATCCATCCCCGGCGGGCGAACATGACGCAGCGCCTCCGTCCCTGCCCCGAGTGTCTGCGTACATGCGTACATCTCCCCTACGGGGCCGGTCAAGCGGGTCGCCGCTGTCCTGATCCACGGCCGCGACGACGTGGCCGCGCGGCCACCCCGGGAGGGATCAGAGGCGCAGGGGGCCGTAGAGGAGGTCGGGAAGGAAGGTGGAGAGCGGCGGCACATAGGTGACCAGGGCGAGGAAGAGCAGCAGCACCGCGAGCCACGGCAGGGCCGCCCGCACCACCTCCATCACGCTCATGCCGGTGATGCCGGAGGTGACGAAGAGGTTGAGCCCCACCGGCGGCGTGATCATGCCCACCTCCATGTTCACCACCATGACGATGCCCAGGTGGATGGGATCGATGCCCAGCTCCACCGCGATGGGGAACAGGATGGGCGCCATGATCAGCAGGATCGCCGACGGCTCCATGAAGTTGCCGGCCACCAGCAGCAGGAGGTTGACCACGATCAGATACGACCACCAGGAAAAGCCCTGGGCGACGATCCATTCGGTGATGGTGTGGGGGATGCGCTCGGTGGTGAGGACGTGGGCGAAGATCATCGCATTGGCGATGATGAACATCAGCATGATGCTGGTGCGTCCCGCCTCCACCATCACCCGCCGGGTGTCCCGGTGGACCATGGCCGGCAGCAGGTAGCGCAGGAACTCCCCCACCGAGCGCCCGAGGGCGGCGGCCGGGCGCGCGATGCCGGCGCGCGGGGCGAGCCACAGATAGAGGCCCGCCACCGCCGCCGCCACGAGCAGCCCGACGGCGGCCGCCGTCGGCCGGAAGGCGCCGCTGGCCCAGCCGGCGGCGAAGGTGAGGACGGCCAGCAGCGAGAGCAGGGCGATCCCGTGGGTGCTGGGCGTGCCCGCCCGTTCGGCCAGCGGTCCCATGTCGCGATAGACGAAGTGGGCGATGAGGAAGGCGTAGACAGCGGAGACGGCGGCGGCCTCGGTGGGGGTGAAGATGCCGCCATAGATGCCGCCCATGATGATCACGATCAGCAGCAATCCCCAGATGGAATCACCCAGGCCCTCGAACCATTCCCGCCAGGAGACCCGGGGCTGCCGCGGCAGCTCCAGGCGGCGCGCCCGCCACCAGATGGCCAGCATCAGCATGAGGCCGGCGACGAGGCCCGGGATCACGCCGGCCATGAACAGCCGCCCCACCGACTGGTCGGTGGCGGCGGCGTAGACCACCATGACGATGGAGGGCGGGATCAGGATGCCGAGGGTCCCGGCGTTGCAGATCACGCCGGCGGCGAAGTCGAGCCGGTAGCCGGCCCGCACCATGCCGGCGATGGCGATGGAGCCGATGGCCACCACCGTCGCCGGCGAGGAGCCGGAGACGGCGGCGAACAGCATGCAGGCCAGCACGCTGGCCATGGCGAGGCCGCCGGTGAGATGGCCGACGCTGGCGATGGCGAAACGGATCAGACGCCGGGCCACACCGCCGGTGGTGAGGAAGGCCGAGCCCAGGATGAAGAAGGGGATCGCCAGCAGGGTGTAATGCTCCATCGCCTCGAACAGCTTGAGGGCGATGGAGGCGAGGCTGTCGTCGGAGAACAGGAGGATGGTGACGACACTGGACAGTCCCAGGGCGATGGCGATGGGCGTGCCGATCAGCAGCAGCAGGAACAGCAGCCCGAAGAGTGTGGCGATGGCCATGGTTCAGCGCTCCCCGGCCTCCTCGCCGAGGATCTCGCGGATGGTCCCGCGCGCCTCGTCGGCCAGCAGCCCCGTGCGCTCACCGCGCACGATCCGCACGCCCGCCTGCACCAGCCGCAGGAACAGCAGGGCCGTCCCCACCACCAGGATGCCGTAGGGGATCCAGCGGGGGACCGGCAGATCGGTGGCGTGGATGCCGATGCGGTAGAGCTTGCCCACATAGTCCCAGGCGCCGGCGAACATGATGCCGGCATAGGCGAGGCCGGCCAGCACCGCCAGGAGTCCGAAGGCACGCTGGACCGCGGTGGGGAACAGGCGCACGAAGGCGTCCACGCCCAGATGGACCGCGTGCTTGACACCGTACGAGACCCCGAACAGCACCAGCCAGGCGAAGGCGAAGGTGGTGAACTCCACCGCCCACAGGAAGCCGGAGTTGAAGACGTAGCGCAGCACCACCTGGACGAAGGTCACCAGCACCATCGCCGCCAGCAGCACGGCGATGGCCACCTGCTCCGCCGCCTCGATCCACGCGCCGAGACGCGCGCGCCATCCCTTCGCCGCCATCGCCGGACCCTCCGGAAGACGGGAGGCCGGCGGTGCCGGCCTCCACTCCGTTCAGTCGCACTTGCCCTCGTTGGCGGCGAGGGCGGCGGCGATCACCTCCTTGCCGATGTCGGCCTCGAACTTCGCCCACACCGGCTTCATCGCCTCCACCCAGCGCCGACGCTGCTCGGGCGTGAGGGTGCGGATGGTGACCCCCGCCTCGATCAGCTTCCGCTTGGCCTGCTGGTTGAGCTCGGAGGCCTTGCCGTTGGCGTAGGCCGTGGCCTTGTCCATGCAGGCCCGGAGACCGGCGCGGACGTCCTCCGGCAGTCCCTCCCACCAGTCGCGGTTGGTGACCACCAGATAGGCGATCACACCGTGATTGGTCTCGGTGAGGCCGTCCTGGACCTCGTAGAACTTCTTGGTGTAGATGTTGGTGTAGGTATTCTCCTGACCGTCCACCACGCCCTGCTGGAGGGCTCCGTAGACCTCGGAGAAGGCCATCTTCTGCGGCACCGCGCCCAGCGCCTCGAACTGGGCCGCCAGCACGTCCGACTGCTGGATGCGGAACTTGAGACCCTTGGCGTCCTCCGGTTCCAGCAGCGGCCGGTTGGCGGACATCTGCTTCATGCCGTTCATCCAATAGCCGAGGCCGAGCAGCCCCTTGTCGTCCATGGCGTGGAGCAGCTCACGCCCGGTCTTCGAGCGCATGAAGCACAGCACCGCCTCTTCGTCCTTGAACAGGAACGGCAGGTCGAAGATGCGGAACTTCTTGGTGAAGCGCTCGAACTTGGACAGCGACGGCGCGGCGAACTGGACGTCGCCGAGCAGCATCGCCTCGAGGACCTTGTTGTCGTTGTAGAGCTGCGAGTTGGGATAGACCTCGACCTTGACCCTGCCCTTCAGACTCTCGCCGACGCAGTCGGCGAAGAGCTGCGCCGCCTCGCCCTTGGGATGGCCCTTGGGGGAGACCACGTGGCTGAACTTGACCACCAGCTCGCCGGCCCGGGAAACGCGCACGCCGGTGAGCGCGAGCACTCCCACCGCCGCCGAACCGGCCAGCAGCGCGCGACGCGAAACGTTCGTCATGTCAGGATCCTCCTTCCCGACCCATGGGGCGCCGGCATTGAAGCGGAGGGCCCGGAGGCTGGCAAGGCCGCCCGCCGGAAGGGCGCATCGCCCCCTTCACCGGTCGGCGACGCGCATGGTCCGGCGCGGCAGCAGGACCCACATGCGGCCGCGCGCCCTCATGTGGCCGGCGATCCACTCGGCCCGGGGACCGGTGCCCCAGAAGACGTCGGCCCGCACCACCCCGCGGATGGCCCCGCCCGTGTCCTGCGCCACCACCAGCGCCCGCCACGGCCGTTCGCCCTCCGGGAAGGGCACCGGAACGTCCAGGAAGAAGGGAATGCCGAGCGGCCAGAAGCGCCGGTCGACGGCGATGGAGCGGGCCGGGGTCAACGGAACGCCGAGGGTGCCGGGCGGTCCCTCGCCCTCCCGCACCTCGCCGGCGAGACGGAAGAACACGTAGGAGGGATTGCGCCGCATCAGCGCGGGGGCCGCCGCGGGATGGGCCTCCAGCCAGGCGCGGATGGTGAAGAGGGACACCTCCTCCGGCGCGAGCGCGCCCATCTCCACCAGATCGCGGCCGATGGCCCGGTAGGGATGACCGTTCTGGCCGGCGTAGACCAGCCGCAGCGTGCGCCCGTCGCGCAGCCGCACCCGCCCCGAGCCCTGGATGTGGAGGAAGAAGAGGCCGATGGGATCGTCCACCCACAGCAGTTCGAGACCGCGCCCCGCGAGGACGCCCCGCTCGATGGCGGCTCGGTCCGGGAACGGCCGCAGACGTCCGTCGTCGTCCACCCGCCCGGCGATGCGCCGCCCGCGCAGATCCTCGCGGAAGAGACCGAGGTCCACCTCCACCAGCTCCGGCGGACGGCGGTGGACCGGCCAGCGAAAGCGCGCATCCGGTCGCAGCGCCCCTTCCAGCAGCGGCTCGTAATAGCCGGTGAACAGTCCCTCGCGGCCGCGGCCGTCGTCCACCGCCCAGGGGCGGAAGTGACGGACGAAGAAGCGACGGACGGTCGTGGCCTCCGCACCCGCCAGCGCCCGCGCCCGTCGGCAGAGCCTCTGCCAGTCCCCCACGGTGCCGAAGCGGGGATCCCCGTCGCGATCCATCGGTCGATCCGCCCGCCACGGGCGGATGCGCGTGCAGCCGCGCAGGAAGGCCGCCAGCGCCGGGCGGGGATCGTCCCGCTCCCAGCCGGGCAGATCGGCGAAATCGGCCGGAAGGAGGCGTCGCACCGGCCCCGGCGGCGGGGCCGCGCAGGCGGCGAGCAGCAGCAGGACCAGCGGGGCGAGCAGGCGGCGCGGAACCGGCACGGCGCCTCAGGCGGGCACGCGGGTCTCGACCAGCTTCCAGTTGGGATCGTCGCTGCGCACGTCGCGGGCGAAGGTCCAGAGGTCCTCCACCTCCTCCACCCGGGTGGGATGGCCCTCCACCACCCGCCCCTCGGCGTCCCGGGTGCAGGCGATCTGTTCGCTCACGAAATGGACGGTGATGCGGGCCTCGTGGCCGTGCATGCCGGCCTCCACCACCTCGGCCCGGCGGATCGCCACCACCTGCACCTCCGCCCGCCAGCCCCGGCGGGCGCGTTCCTCGATCACCTCCGCGAAGCGTTCGTAGACCTCGGGTGCGCAGAGGAAGGCCAGGGTCTCCCGGTCCCCCTTCGCGAAGGCCTCGAGGATCATCTCGAAGGCCCTGCGCGCCCCCTCCAGGAAACGGGCGAGATCGAAGGCGGGATCGGCGAGGCGGATCTCGGCGAGGCCGCTCTCCACGGCCGCATCCACCGGCGGCGCGGGGGCCGGTGCCGGCTCGGCCGGGGCCGGCTCCAGCGGTGTCGGCGCGTCCTTGCCGGCGGCCGGGGCATCGAAGCGGGTGGGGCGCCGCTTCTCGAGACCCGTGCGACGCCCGAGCACGGTGTAGAGCCGGTAGAGGACGACTCCGGCCACCGCCGCGAAGAAGACGATGTCGATGTACGCCAGACCTTCCGACATGCCGGCCCCCGGCCACCGTCCGCCCGACGCCGGCGCGCCCGCCGCCGTCGCATACGCGCCATCATATAGCGCCGGCGCCGACAAAACAAACGCGAAGCCCCGTCACCCCCACCTCTCCTCCGCCCTTGCTCCGGGCTCCCCTCCGGGCCTAGCCTGCCGTCGGACGGGGGAGCACCGTACGTGCCCGCATCGGCTCGCGAGCCACCGGCGGATCGGCCGTCCGCCTCCGCCCACGCAGCCGGCCTCGAGGGGACGGATCTGGAGCGGATCCGCCGCCATCCGCTGTTCCAGCGTCTGGATCCCGCGGCCCTCGCGCGCCTGCTCGCCGGCGCCGTGGTGCGCCGGGTCGGCCGCGGCACCCTGCTGTTCCTGCAGGGGGAGCCGGCGGAGCGGGTCTATCTGGTGCTGGAGGGCTGGGTGCGGCTGGTGCGGCGCAGTGCCGACGGCCGCGAGGTCACCATCCGCATCTTCGGCCCCGGCGAGAGCCTGGGCGAGGCCGTGGCCTTCCTCGAAGAACCCTATCCGGTGAGCGGCGAGGTGGTGGAGACGGCGCGCCTGCTGGCCATTCCCCGCCGGACCCTGGTGGCGGCGGTCGAGGAGGACCCCGCCCTCGCCCGCGCCATGATCGCGTCGCTGGCCCGCCGTCTCCACGACTTCGTGCGCCAGGTGGAGCAGCTCTCCGGTCGCTCCACCACCGAACGGGTGGCCGGCTTCCTGCTGCGCTACTGCCCCGGCGACCGCGGGACCTGCACCGTCGAACTGCCGCTGGACAAGAGCCTCGTCGCCGCCCGCCTCGGCATGCAGCCCGAGACCTTCTCCCGCGCCCTCGCGCGCCTGCGCCGGCTCGGCGTGGCGAGCCACGGCCGCCGGGTGGAGATCGCCGACGTGACCGCCCTACGCGCCTTCCTCGGCGAGGAGGACTAGGGCATCGATCTTGACCTCGCCCCGCGGCCACCCCATCGCCGGAGCGAGGGGAACGGGGATCGGAGGATGGACGGGCACGGGATCGCGGCGCTGGTGGTGGCGGCGGGACGCGGCGCGCGCATGGGCGGCGGCGTGCCGAAACAGTATCGTCCGCTCGCCGGCGAGCCGGTGCTGCGGCGGACGGTCCGCGCCTTCCTCGCCCATCCCGAGATCCGCCGCGTGCAGGTGGTGATCGCGCCCGATCACCGCGGGCTCTACGACGCCGTGCTGGGCGATCTCGGCCTGCCGGAGCCGGTGACCGGCGGTGCGAGCCGCCGCGAGAGCGTGGCGCGCGGCCTCGAGGCCCTCGCCGCCGCCACGCCGCCGCCGACGCGGGTGCTGGTCCACGACGGCGCCCGCCCGCTGGTCTCCCGCGCCCTCGTCGACCGGGTGGTGACGGCGCTCCGCTTCACGCCGGCGGTGGTGCCGGTGGTCCCCGTCCACGACACCCTCGCCCGGGTGGGGAACGACCGTATCGCGGCGACGGTGCCGCGGGAGGGCGTGGTGCGGGTGCAGACGCCCCAGGGCTTCGCCCTCGATCTGCTGCGGCGCGCCCATCGCGAGGTGGCGGGCGAGGCCACCGACGACGCCTCGCTGGTGCGGGCCCTGGGGGTGGAGGTGGCCACCGTCCGCGGCGAGGAGACCAACCTCAAGCTCACCGTGGAGGACGACTTCGCCCTCGCCGAACGGCTGCTGGCCGCCCGCGGCGGTGCCCGCTTCCGCACCGGCTTCGGCTTCGACGTGCACGCCTTCGCCGAGGGGCGGCGGCTGGTGCTCTGCAATGTGGAGATCCCGGGCGAGCGCGGGCTCGCCGGCCATTCCGACGCCGACGTGGCGCTCCACGCCGTCACCGACGCCATCCTTGCCACCGTCGGCGCCGAGGACATCGGCAGCCATTTCCCGCCTTCGGATCCCCGCTGGCGCGACGCCGATTCCACCCTCTTCCTGCGGTGGGCGCTGGAGCTGCTGCACCGTGCCGGCGGCCGGCTCGAGCACGTGGACCTGACGCTGGTGTGCGAGCGGCCGCGCATCGGCCCGCTGCGCGCCCGGCTGCGCCGCCGCCTCGCCGCCCTGCTGGGCCTTCCGGAATCCCGGGTGAGCCTCAAGGCCACCACCACCGAGGGGCTCGGCTTCACCGGCCGCGGCGAGGGCATCGCCGCCACCGCCGTGGTGACCGCCCGCTTTCCCGAGGAGGTCTGAGATGGACGCCGCCCTCCTGGACCGTGCCCGCCGACTGCTGGAGATCTGCCGCCGCGCCGGACTGCGCCTCGCCCTCGCCGAGTCCTGCACCGGCGGGCTCGTGGCCGCCACCCTGACGGAGATCCCCGGTGCCTCCGACGTGCTGGACCGCGCCTGGGTCACCTACGCCGACCGGGCCAAGGTGGAGATGCTGGGGGTGCGGGAGGCGAGCCTCGCCCGCTGGGGTGCGGTCAGCGAGGTGGTGGCACGGGAGATGGCGGAGGGAGCCCTGCACCGCGCCGGCGTCGATCTCGCCGCCGCCGTCACCGGTATCGCCGGGCCGGGCGGCGCCACCCCGGACAAGCCCGTGGGCCTCGTCCACTTCGCCGTCGCCCGCCGCGACCGGCCCACCCGCCATGCCCGGCAGGTCTTCGCCGGCGACCGCCACGCCGTGCGCCTGCAGGCGACGGCACGGGTGCTGGCGTTGCTGGAAGAGGCGGCGACGCGGCCGACGGTGGTCTGATCAACCGCGCGCCGGCGCCACCGGACGCGGCGGAGTCTCCCCCGCTTCATCGCCCCCGTCGGTGGCCGTCTCCCCCCGCGGACGGGCCGCCGGGCGGCCGTCGGGACCATAGAGCTGGACGGCGCGCCGCTCGAAGGCGGCCACCATGCGCCGCACCGCCTCGTTGAAGAGCATCTCCATCAGCGACTGCAGGAAACGGGACTTGAACTCGAAGTCCACGTAGAAATCCACGATGCAGCCGCCGTCCGGCGCCTCCAGGAAGCGCCAGTGGTTGTTCAGGTAGCGGAACGGCCCGTCGATGTACTCCACGTCGATCTCGTGCGGGCGGCGGAGGGTGACCCTGGAGCGGAAGCGCTCGCGGAACATCTTGAACGCCACCACCAGATCCGCCCAGAAGACTTCGCCCTCCCGCCGCAGGATGCGCGCCGCCCTGCACCAGGGCAGGAATTCGGGATAGCGGTCGACCCCGGCGACGAGATCGAAGAGCTGTTCGCAGGTCCAGGGCAGGTGCCGCTTTTCGGCGTGGGTGGGCATCGCGGGCTCAGCCCTCCATCCGGGCGTGACGGGCGGCGCGGAGGCGGGCGAAGTCGCGGCCGGCGTGGTAGCTGGAGCGGGTGAGCGGCGAGGCGGCCACCATCAGGAAGCCCTTGGCGCGGGCGATGCGGGCGTAGTCTTCGAACTCCGCCGGCTCCACCCAGCGCACCACCGGATGGTGGCGGCGGGTCGGCTGCAGATACTGGCCGATGGTGAGGAAGTCCACGTCCGCCGCCCGCAGATCGTCCATCACCTGCAGCACCTCCTCGCGCACCTCGCCGAGCCCCACCATGATGCCCGACTTGGTGAAGAGCCCCGGCGCCAGCTCCTTGGCGCGCTTGAGGATCCACAGGGAGTGGAAGTAGCGGGCGCTGGGCCGGATGCGCCGATAGAGGCGCGGCACCGTCTCCAGATTGTGGTTGAAGACGTCGGGCCCGGCCGCGATCACCGTCTCCAGGGCCCCCGGCTTGTTGCGGAAGTCCGGGGTGAGCACCTCGACGGTGGTGTGCGGCATGCGCCGGCGCACCTCCGCGATGCAGCGGGCGAACTGGGCGGCCCCGCCGTCGGGCAGGTCGTCGCGGTCCACCGAGGTGATCACCACGTGTTCGAGCCCCATGGCCTCCACCGCCTCGGCGAGGCGCACCGGCTCCTGCGGATCCACCGGCCCCGGCTTGCCGGTCTTGACGTTGCAGAAGGCGCAGGCGCGGGTGCACACGTCGCCGAGGATCATGAAGGTGGCGTGGCGCTCGTGCCAGCACTCGCCGATGTTGGGGCAGGCGGCCTCCTCGCACACGGTGTGCAGCGCCTTCGCGCGCATCAGCCGCCGCACCTCGGCATGACGGGCCGAGGTGGGGGCGCGGACACGGATCCAGGGCGGCTTGCGCAGCCGGCCCTCGGGGGTGCGCTCGAGGACGGTGACCGTCGCCATGCGGGACCTCCGTCCGCTCAGAAGTGGATGACCCGGTCGAAGGCGTCAAGCACGGCCTCGTGCATGGCCTCGGAGACGGTGGGATGGGGGAAGACCGTCTCCATCAGCTCCACCTCGGTGCTCTCCAGCCGCTGGGCCACGGCGAAGCCCTGGATCATCTCCGTGACCTCCGGGCCCACCATGTGGGCGCCCAGGAGTTCGCCGGTACGGGCGTCGAAGACCGTCTTGACGAAGCCCTCGGTGTCGCCCAGCGCCAGCGCCTTGCCGTTGGCGGACAGGGGAAAGCGTCCCACCCGCACCTCGTGCCCGGCGGCCCGCGCCGCCGCCTCGCCGAGCCCCACGCTCGCCACCTGCGGCCGGCAGTAGGTGCAGGCCGGGATCCGCCGCGGATCCGGGGGATGGGGTTCGCGGCCGGCGATGGCCTCCACGCAGGCGATGCCCTCGTGGCTCGCCTTGTGGGCGAGCCAGGGCGGACCGGCCACGTCGCCGATCGCCCAGACCCCCTCGGTGTCGGTGCGGCCAAAGGGGTCGGTGACGATGTGGCCCTTCTCCACCCGCACCGACACCGTCTCCAGACCGATGTCCTCCACATTGCCGACGATGCCGACGGCGAGGATCGCCCGGGCGAAGCGTTCGCGCCGCTCGCCCTCCGGTCCCTCCAGCACCGCCTCCACCCCGTCCTCGCCCCGCGTCAGCGTCCGCACCGTGGTGGCGGTGTGGATGCGGATGCCGCGGCGCTCGAAGGCGCGGCGCACGAAGTCCGACACCTCCTCGTCCTCGGCCGGTAGCACCCGCTCCAGCACCTCCACCACCGTCACCCGGCTGCCCAGGTCGGCGAAGAAGCTCGCGAACTCCATGCCGATGGCGCCGCTGCCCACCACCAGCAGCGACTCCGGCACCGCCTCCGCCACCAGCGCGTGACGGTAGGTCCAGACCAGCCGTCCGTCCGCCTCCAGTCCCGGCAGTGCCCGCGCCCGCGCACCGGTGGCGAGGATCACGTGGCCCGCCTCCAGCACCGTCTCGCCGCCGTCGGCCAGGGTCACCCGCACCGCCCCGGCACCGGCGAGGCGGCCGTGGCCGGTGACGACGGTGATCCCGTTCTTCTTCATGAGATGGCCGACGCCGCGCGCGAGCCGCGCCGCCACCCGCCGCGAGCGCGCGACCATGGCCGCGAGGTCGGCCCGCACGCCCTCGACCACCACGCCGAAGTCGCGGGCGCGGCGCATCTGTTCGTAGAGTTCGGCCGACCGCAGCAGCGCCTTGGTGGGGATGCAGCCCCAGTTGAGACAGATGCCGCCCAGATGCTCGCGCTCCACGAGCGCCGTCTTCATCCCGAGCTGGGCGGCGCGGATGGCGGCCACGTAGCCGCCGGGGCCGCCGCCGAGGACGACCAGATCGAAGCGCTGGGCCATGAGGGGATCTCCGGTCTCAGAGCAGCAGCTGGAGGGGATCCTCGACGATGGCGCGGAAGGCCCGGAGGAACTCGGCGCCGAGGGCCCCGTCCACCACCCGATGGTCGACGGAGAGGGTGACGGTCATGCGGGTCTCGATGCGGATCTCGTCGTCGCGCACCACCGGCCGCTGCTCCGCGGCCCCCACGGCGAGGATGCAGGCCTGCGGCGGATTGAGGACGGCCGCGAACTCGCGGATGCCGTACATGCCGAGATTGGAGATGCTGAAGCCGCCACCGGTGTACTCCTCCGGCCGCAGCCTGCCGGCCCGGGCCCGTGCCGCGTAGTCCTTCATCTCGCGGGCGATGGTGGCGAGCCCCTTCTCGTCGGCCCGCCGCACCACCGGCGTCACCAGCCCGCCGGGCACCGCCACCGCCACCGAGATGTCCACGGTGCGGTAGCGGTAGATGCGATCGCCGCCGAAGGAGGCGTTGACGTCGGGGACCCGGCGGATGGCGAGGGCCGCCGCCTTGATGACGAAGTCGTTGAGGGAGATGCGCTCGGCCTCCTCGAGCCGGCCGTTGAGCTCGCGCCGCAGCGCCAGCAGCCGGTCGAGGGTGCAGTCGACCGTGAGATAGAAATGGGGGACGAAGCGCTTGGCCTCCGACAGGCGGCGGGCGATGGTGCGCCGCATGTTGGAGAGCGGCACTTCCTCGTATTCGGTGCCGGGAATCGGCTGGAACAGCCAGTCCGGCACCTCGGCCGGCGCCGCCACGGCCGGCGCGGGGGCCGGAGCCGGCGCGGCCGGTGCCGCGGGCCGCCGCGCCTCGGTGATGGCCCGCTCCACGTCGGCACGGGTGATGCGGCCGTGGGGACCGGTACCGCGGATGGTGGCGAGGTCGAGCCCCGCCTCCCGCGCCATCCGGCGGGCGAGGGGCGTGGCGAAGATGCGCCCGCCTTCCGCCCGGGCCGCCGGGGCGGCGGGCCCCGACGGAGTGTCGTCCGCGGCCGGCGCGGTCGCGGGCGCCGCGGATGCCCCACCGCTGTCCCCGGCGGCCGCCTCCGCGACCGCTTCGGGCGTGGCGGCGGCCGCCGTCCGGGCCCCGGCCAGCACCGTCTCCACCGCCGAGGCGTCCTCGCCCTCCTCCAGCAACACCGCGATGGGCTCGCCCACCTTCGCGCTCGCCCCCTCCGGCACCAGGATCCGACCCAGCACCCCCTCGTCCACCGCCTCGAATTCCACCGTCGCCTTGTCCGTCTCGATCTCCGCGATCACCTCCCCGGGCTCCACACGGTCCCCCTCCCGCTTCACCCACCGCGCGATCGTCCCCTCGCTCATGGTCGGCGACAGCGCCGGCATCGAAAGCAGCGTGGCCATCTCCGGGTTCTCCGCGCTCAGTCGCGGTAGCAGACCTGCTTCGCCGCCTCCACCACCTGGTCCAGGCGCGGCAGGGCGAGGCGTTCGAGATTGGCGGCATAGGGCATGGGGACGTCGGCCCCGGTCACCCGGACCACCGGCGCGTCCAGCCAGTCGAAGGCGTCCTCCATGGCGACGGCGGCGAGTTCGGCGCCGATGCCGCACACGGGCCAGCCCTCCTCGATCACCACCATGCGGTTGGTCTTCTTCAGGCTTTCCACCACGGTGGTGCGGTCGAGGGGCCGGAGGGTGCGCAGATCGACGACCTCCGCCTCGATGCCCTCCCGCGCCAGCACCTCCGCCGCCTCAAGGGCGAGGCCCACCCAGCGCGAGAAGGAGACCAGGGTGACGTGGCGTCCCTCGCGGGCGATGCGGGCGCGGCCGATGGGAACCACCCAGTCCTCCACCTCCGGCACCTCGAAGGTGTGGCCGTAGAGGATCTCGTTCTCCAGCACGATCACCGGATTGGGGTCGCGGATGGCCGCCTTGAGGAGGCCCTTGGCGTCGGCGGCGGTGTACGGGGCCACCACCTTGAGGCCGGGAACGTGGGCGTACCAGGAACTGTACTCCTGGCTGTGCTGGGCGGCGACGCGGGCGGCGGCCCCGTTGGGACCGCGGAAGGTGACGGGACAGCGGACCTGGCCGCCGGACATGTAGAGGGTCTTGGCCGCCGAGTTCACGATGTGGTCGATCGCCTGCATGGCGAAGTTCCACGTCATGAACTCGACGATGGGCTTGAGACCGGCGAAGGCCGCCCCCACGCCGATGCCGGTGAAGCCGTATTCGGTGATGGGGGTGTCGATGACCCGCTTCTCGCCGAACTCCTCCAGCAGCCCCTGGCTCACCTTGTAGGCGCCGCCGTACTGGCCCACCTCCTCGCCCATGAGGAAGACTTCCGGATCGCGGCGCATCTCCTCGGCCATGGCATCCCGCAGCGCCTCGCGCACGCTCATCTTCACCATGCGCGTGCCCGGCGGGATCTCCGGCTCCGGCGGCAGCGCCCCACGCACCAGCGGCTGCGGGGCGGCGACCGCCGTCGCGGGCGTGGCGCCGGAAGCCGGCGCGGACGGTTCGCGTACGGCGGCCGGGGGCGTCGGCGCGGCCGCCTCCTCGGCGGTCGGCACCATCTCCACCGCCGAGGCGTCCTCGCCCTCCTCCAGCAACACCGCGATGGGCTCGCCCACCTTCGCGCTCGCCCCCTCCGGCACCAGGATCCGACCCAGCACCCCCTCGTCCACCGCCTCGAATTCCACCGTCGCCTTGTCCGTCTCGATCTCCGCGATCACCTCCCCGGGCTCCACACGGTCCCCCTCCCGCTTCACCCACCGCGCGATCGTCCCCTCGCTCATGGTCGGCGACAGCGCCGGCATGGTCAGCGTCGTCGGCATGGCCGCATCTCCCTCTCGCCGCCGTCCTCAGCCCTCGACGTAGACGTCGCGTTCCAGCTCCTCCGGCGGCGGCTCCGGGCTGTCCTGGGCGAAGCGGGCGGCCTCGTTGATCACGGCCCGGATCTCGCGGTCCACTTCCTTGAGCTCGGCCTCGCTGGCGTAGCCGTGTTCCAGCATCAGGCGGCGGAGCTGGTCGATGGGATCGTGATGCCGGCGCACTTCCTCCACCTCCTCGCGGGAGCGGTACTTGGCCGGATCCGACATGGAATGCCCGCGGTAGCGGTAGGTGCGCGCCTCGAGGACGAAGGGCCCCTTCTCGCGCACGAAGGGCAGCACCTCGCGGGTCTTGTTGTAGACGGCGATCACGTCCATGCCGTCCACGAAGTCGCCGGGAATGGCGAAGGCCTCGCCGCGGCGGTAGAGGTCGGGCTGGGCGGTGGCGCGGTCGAGGCGGGTCCCCATGGCATATCGGTTGTTCTCGATCACGTAGAGGACCGGCAGCTTCCACAGTTCCGCCATGTTGAAGGCCTCGTACACCTGCCCCTGATTGGCGGCCCCCTCGCCGAAGAAGCAGGCGCAGAGGCCGCCGTCGCCGCGGTAGCGGTGGGCGAAGGCGAGGCCGGTGCCGATGGGCACCTGGGCACCGACGATGCCGTGGCCGCCGTAGAAGTGACGGGCGGTGTCGAACATGTGCATGGAGCCGCCCTTGCCCTTGGAACAGCCGGTGATCCGTCCCGCCAGCTCGGCCATCACCACCTTCGGATCGGTGCCGCACACCAGCATGTGGCCGTGGTCGCGGTAGCTGGTGACCACCGTGTCCCGGCGGAGGTCGAGGGCGCGCACCACAC
This sequence comes from Alphaproteobacteria bacterium, assembly GCA_026982705.1. Taxonomy (GTDB): domain Bacteria; phylum Pseudomonadota; class Alphaproteobacteria; order Geminicoccales; family Geminicoccaceae; genus HRBIN39. Next base: position 121,734 of record JALSGP010000019.1, on the reverse strand, counting down.
CGGTGGCCACCGCCTCCTGACCGATGTAGAGGTGACAGAAGCCAGCGATGATCCCCATGCCGTAGAGCTGGCCCGCCTTTTCCTCGAAGCGGCGGATCAGCAGCATGTCGCGCAGGAAACGGAAGAGCAGATCCGGCGGCGGCAGCGTCGCCTTGCCGGCGACCGCGGTCTCCGCGCCATCCTCGGCCGCGGCCTTCGTCGTCTTCCTGCGCGCCTTGCGGGCTGCAGCGCACATCCTCGACCCCTCCTGCTGGCGTCGTGGGGCGGCCCGCGCCGGGCCGGGCCCTCTCTAGACACAAAAGGCGTTGGCGCAAACCCCGCCCGGATCATGGGCCCCTGCGCGGAGCGGGATCCTCCTCCGGCAGGATCACCAGCTCGTCGCGGCGCACGTAGCCGAGCCGGCGCAGTTCGCTCTCCACCAGATCGGCGTCCACCGCCGGCCCCTCCAGCGCCCGCACCCGTGCCGCCAGCCGCGCGCGGGCGGCACGGAGCGCCTCCACCTCCGCCCGTTCGGCGGCGAGCCGCCGCTCCGCCTCGCGCAGCGCGAACCAGCCGCGGCTCCCCCAGAGGCCGGCATGGACCAGATAGGCCAGCAGCGCCACCAAGGGCACCAGCGGCCAGTGGCGGCGGACGAGCCGGCGCAGATGGAAGAGCAGGGCGGCGAGGAGATCCAGCAGCCGGCTCATGCGATCTCGCCGAGCTGGCGGATGGCGGCGCGGCCGGCGTAGACGGCGGCCTCGCCCAGCTCCTCCTCGATGCGCAGGAGCTGGTTGTACTTGGCGGTCCGGTCGGCGCGCGAGAGCGAGCCGGTCTTGATCTGGCCGCAGCCGGTGGCCACGGCGAGATCGGCGATGGTGACGTCCTCCGTCTCGCCGGAGCGGTGGGAGACGATGGTGCGATAGCCGTGGCGGGCGGCGAGGTCCATGGTCTCCAGCGTCTCGGTGAGGGTGCCGATCTGGTTGACCTTCACCAGCACCGCATTGGCGAGACGGCGGCGGATGCCGTCGGCGAGGATGCGGGGGTTCGTGACGAAGAGATCGTCGCCCACCAGCTGGACGCGATGGCCCAGACGCTCCGTCAGCAGCGTCCACCCCTCCCCGTCGTCCTCGGCCATGCCGTCCTCGATGGAGACCACGGGGAAGGCGTCCACCAGCCGCTCCAGCAGCGCCACCATGCCCTCGGCGTCCAGTTCGCGCCCGGCGCCGGCGAGCCGGTAGCGCCCGTCGCGATGGAACTCGCTGGCCGCCACGTCGAGGGCGAAGACCACCTGCTCGCCCACCCGATAGCCGGCCCGCTCCACCGCCCGGGCGAGGAAGGCGAGGGCCTCCTCGGCGTCCCGCAGTCGCGGCGCGAAGCCGCCCTCGTCCCCTACGTTGGTGTCGTGACCGGCCTCGGAGAGGGCGCGTTTCAGCGTGTGGAAGATCTCCGCGCCCGCCCGCAGCGCCTCGGCGAAGCGGTCGAAGCCCACGGGCACGATCATGAATTCCTGGAAATCGAGGGGATTGTCGGCGTGGACGCCGCCGTTGATCACGTTCATGAGCGGCACCGGCAGGACGCGGGCACCGACGCCGCCGAGATAGCGGTAGAGGGGCTGACCGGTGGCGGCGGCGGCCGCCTTCGCCACCGCCAGCGAGACGCCGAGGATGGCGTTGGCGCCGAGGCGGCGCTTGTTGTCGGTGCCGTCCAGCTCGATCATGGCGCGGTCGAGGGCGGCCTGTTCCAGGGCGTCGCGGCCCAGCACCAGATCCGCGAGCTCGCCGTTGACCGCCTCCACCGCCGTCCGCACGCCGCGGCCGCCGTAGCGGGCGGGATCGCCGTCACGCTTCTCCAAGGCCTCCCGGGAACCGGTGGAGGCCCCGGAGGGCACCGCCGCCCGCCCGAGGCTCCCGTCGGCCAGCAACACCTCCACTTCCACCGTGGGATGGCCGCGGCTGTCCAGGATCTCCCGGCCCCGCACGGCGACGATCTCGGTGGCTTCGGCAAGACGCATGCTCGGCTTCTCCCGTCTCGACTTCGTCCCCCGCCTCACCGGATCCGCGGGCACGGACGGCTCTTGGCCAGCCGGTCGAAGGCGCGCACGTCCTCCAGCAGGGCCGGCAGCCGCTCCAGCGGCACCATGTTGGGCCCGTCGCTGGGGGCGCGGTCCGGATCCTCGTGGGTCTCCACGAACAGCGCCGCCACCCCCACCGCCACCGCCGCCCGCGCCAGCACCGGCACGAAGCGGCGCTCGCCGCCGCTGCGCGCACCGAGCCCGCCCGGCCGCTGCACCGCATGGGTGGCGTCCATCACCACCGGCCAGCCGGTGGCGGCCATCTCCACGAGTCCCCGCATGTCCACCACCAGATCGCGGTAGCCGAAGACGGTGCCCCGCTCGCCCAGCAGGACGCCGCGGGCACCGAAGTGTTCGAGCTTGGCCGCGACCCGGTGCATGTCCTCCGGCGCCAGGAACTGGCCCTTCTTCACGTGGACCGGGCGGCCGGTGGCGGCGGCGGCGGCCAGGAGATCCGTCTGGCGGCAGAGGAAGGCCGGGATCTGCAGCACGTCCACCACCTCCGCCACCCGCGCGCACTGATGGCTCTCGTGGACGTCGGTGAGCACCGGACAGCCCACCCGCTCGCGCACGGCGGCGAGGATCTCGAGACCGCGCTCCAGCCCCACCCCGCGCGGGCTGGTGGCGGAAGTGCGATTGGCCTTGTCGAAGGAGCTCTTGTAGACGAAGGGGATGCCCAGGCGGTCGGTGATCTCGCGGATGCGGCCCGCCACGGCGAGGGCGTGGTCGAGCCCCTCGATGGCGCAGGGACCGGCGATGAGCACCAGCGGCCGGTCGTTGGCCACCGGAATGCCGGCGATGTGGACGGTGCGGGGTGCGCTCGCGCTCATACCAGCCTCGACTGTTCCAGGGCCGCCCGCACGAAGGCGGCGAAGAGGGGATGGGGGGCGAAGGGCCGCGACTTGAACTCGGGGTGGAACTGCACGCCCACGAACCAGGGATGGTCCACCAGCTCCACGATCTCCGGCAGGCGGCCGTCCGGCGACAGGCCGGAAAAGCGCAGGCCCGCCCGCTCCAGCATCGGCCGGTAGTGGACGTTGACCTCGTAGCGGTGGCGGTGGCGCTCGTGGATGAGCCGGCGGCCGTAGATGCGGGCGGCGAGGGTGTCGGGCTCGATGACGCAGGGATAGGCGCCGAGGCGCATGGTGCCGCCCAGATCCTCCGTCCCCGAGCGGCGCACCGTCTCGCCCCCCCGCTCCCATTCGGTGAGGAGCCCCACCACCGGATGGGCGCAGGGGCCGAACTCGGTGGAACTGGCGCCTTCGAGACCGGCCAGATTGCGGGCCACCTCGATGCAGGCGAGCTGCATGCCGAAGCAGATGCCGAGGAAGGGCAGGCCCTTCTCGCGGGCATAGGTGACGGCGGCGAGCTTGCCCTCGACCCCGCGCTCGCCGAAGCCGCCGGGCACCAGCACCGCGTGCACCTCCTGCAGGCGCTCGTCCGGCACCTCGGCGGCGAAGGCCTCGGCGTCCACCCACTCGATCTCGACCCGGGCGTCGTTGGCGATGCCGCCGTGCACCAGCGCCTCCTGCAGCGACTTGTAGGCGTCGGCGAGGTTGGTGTACTTGCCGACGATGGCGATCTTGACCCGCGCCTCCGGCTGCCGGAGACGACGGACGATGTCGTGCCAGCGGCCGAGATCGGGTTCGTCCCCGGCGGGCAGGCGCAGTGCCCGCAGCACCGCGCGGTCGAGGCCCACCCGGTGGTAGGCGAGGGGCACCTCGTAGATGGTGGCGCAGTCGAGGGCCGGGATCACCGCGTCCTCGCGCACGCTGCACTGGAGCGCGATCTTGCGGCGGGCGGAATCCGGGATCGGCCGATCACAGCGGCACAACAGCACGTCCGGCTGGATGCCGATGGCCCGGAGCTCGCGCACCGAATGCTGGGTGGGCTTGGTCTTGAGCTCGCCGGCGGAGGGGATCCAGGGGACCAGGGTGACGTGGACGTAGGCCACCGTCCCCGGCGGCCGCTCCAGACCGAACTGGCGGATGGCCTCGAGGAAGGGCAGGCTCTCGATGTCGCCCACCGTGCCGCCGATCTCGCACAGCACGATGTCGGCCTCCCCCACCTCCTCGGCCATGGCCTCCTTGATGGCGTCGGTGACGTGGGGGATGACCTGGACGGTGGCGCCGAGATAGTCGCCGCGGCGCTCGCGGGTGATCACCCGCCAGTAGATGCGCCCCGCCGACCAGCTGTCGGCGCGGCCGGCGTCCACTCCGGTGAAGCGCTCGTAGTGGCCGAGGTCCAGGTCCGTCTCGGCGCCGTCCTCGGTGACGAACACCTCGCCATGCTGGTACGGCGACATGGTACCGGGATCCACGTTGAGATAGGGGTCGAACTTGCGGAGACGGACCCGGTAGCCGCGCGCCTGCAGCAGCGCGCCGAGGGCGGCGGCCGCGATGCCCTTGCCGAGGGAGCTCACCACGCCGCCGGTGACGAAGACGTAGCGCGTCATCACTCGCCCATATCGCCGTGCCGCGACCCGGCTTCAAGTCGCGGCACCGGATGGGGATCGCGGGTTCAGTCGCCCACCGGCGGCACCGGCGGTGCGGGAACGGCCGGTGCCGGCTCTTCCGCCGGCGGCACCGCCTCGAGGATGCGCTCGGCGCTGCGGTCGCGGCCGGCGAGGATGGCCAGCAGCAGGCTCGTGATCATGAAGGCGGTGGCGAGCACGGCGGTGGTCCGCGTCAGCAGGTTGGCGCTGCCGCGCACCGTCATGAGCCCGCCGGCGGTGCCGCCGCCGAGGCCGAGTCCGCCGCCCTCGCTGCGCTGGACCAGGATCACCGCCACCAGGGCGACGGCGATGAGCAGGTGGATGACGAGGACCACCGTGGCCATGGAGCACTCCCCACCGGACCGGGATCAGCGGCCGGCGCCGCCGGCCTCGTAGATGTGTCGGAACTGCCCGGGATCCAGACTGGCCCCGCCCACCAGCACCCCGTCCACGTCGGGCTGGGCGAGGATGCCGGCGGCGTTGTCGGGCTTGACGGAACCGCCGTAGAGCAGCGCCACCTCCGCCCCGCCGGCGAGCCTGCGGGCCAGTTCGCGCCGGAGCCAGCCGTGGATCTCGCGGATCTCCTCCAGCGTGGGGGTGCGGCCGGTGCCGATGGCCCACACCGGCTCGTAGGCGACCACCAGATCCTCCGGCCCGGCCCCCTCGGGCAGCGAGCCGGCGAGCTGGCGGTCCAGCACCTCGTAGCGGCGGCCGGCCAGATACTCCTCCTCCGTCTCGCCGATGCACAGCACCACCAGCAGTCCGGCGGCCCGGGCGGCGGCCGCCTTGCGGCGGACGAAGTCGTCGCCCTCGCCGAGGCCGTGGCGGCGCTCGGAATGGCCGACGATCACGGCACCGGCACCGGCGTCCCGCAGCATCACCGGCGAGATGCTGCCGGTGAAGGCACCCTCCGGGCGGTCGTGGCAGTCCTGGCCGCCGACCACCACCGGCCGGTCTCCCACCACCTCCACCACCTCCCGCAGCACGGTGAAGGGCGGGAAGACGCCGACGGTCCCGTGGTCGGGACGCGCGAAGGCGGCCACCGCCTCGGCGCGGGCGCGGGAGTCGGCGCGGAGACCGTACATCTTCCAGTTGCCGAAGACGATCGGACGGGCGAGCGGCATGTCCGGGTCCCTCGTCTGGTGGACGGTCCGGGGCCGCCCCGGCCCTATCACAGGGTCTCCCCGGGCGAAAGCGCCGCCGTGGCCGCGGCCGTCCCCCCGCTCCGAGCCTCCGCCAGCAGGCGCGTGAGCGCCTCGCGGCAGCTCCCGCAACCGGCCCCGGCCCCCGTCTCCCGCACCAGCGCCGCCAGCGAGACGGCCCCGGCCGCCAGCGCCGCCCGCACCCGGCTCTCGCGCACGCCGGCGCAGAGACACAGCAGGGGATCCACGTCCTCTCCCACCGGCGGAACACCCGCGAGCAGCGCCCGCCGCAGTCGCGGATCGTCCCAGGGCTGGTCGAAGCGGGCGAGCAGCCAGTCCCGCGGCGGCAGGCGATGGTGGCGGGCCGCGAACAGCACCGCCTCCAGCCGGTCACCGCGCAGCACCGCCACCCGCTGGACCCCGGCATGTGGGTCGGCCAGCTCCAGCCAGGTCCATGCCGGATCGAACCAGGCGGCGAGCCAGGCCCGCCAGTCGTGGGTGGGCGGCTCCCCACCCGCCGCCTCGATGCGCCAGCCGAAGGCGGTGCGGCTGCGCGCCTCGTACGCGCCGCCGAAGTCGAGCGGACGGCGCCCGAGGTAGAAGGCGGACCAGCCGGCGCGGAAGGGTGCGAGGGCGACGGCGGCGGCCTTGAATTCCGGCTCGCCGGAAAGCGGGTCGGTGACCGCCGGCACCAGCGCGTTGACCGAGCCGTGACGGGCGAAGGCCTCGTTCCAGTGCATGGGGACGAAGACGGTGCCGAGGCGCTGATCCGGGGTGCAGCGCACGCGGGCGAGCATCCGTCCCTCACGCCCACGCAGCTCGGCCAGCGCCCCGTCCTCGAGGCCGAGCAGGGCGGCATCGTCCGGATGCACGGCGACGAAGGGCTCGGGCTCCTGCGTGGCGAGCGAGGGGGCGCGGCCGGTGCGGGTGAGGGTGTGCCAGTGGGATGCCGTGCGGCCGGTGAGCAGGCGCAGCGGGCGGGCGGGTTCGGTGGCGGCATGCGGTCCGCGCGGCTGAACCGGCACCAGCCGGGCGCGGCCATCCGGATGGACGAAGCGGCCGTCCTCGAACAGCCGCGCCGTTCCCGAGCCGTCGACGGCGATCGGCCACTGGACCGGCGCCATGGCCTCGAAGGCCTCGCGTTCCATGGCCGCGAGCGGCCCGAGATCGAGGCGCCGGCCGAAGCGCACGGCGAGACGGGTGCTCGCCGCATGTTCCCGGAAGATCTCGAAGGGATGTTCGTAGGGGAAGGCGGCCTCGAAGCCCAGCCGGCGGGCCAGCTGCACGGCCATCCACCAGTCCGGCCGGGCCTCGCCCGGCGGCGTGCGGAAGGCCCGCTGACGCGAGAGGCGACGCTCGGAATTGGTCACCGTGCCCTCCTTCTCGCCCCAGCCGGCGGCCGGCAGGACCAGCGGCGCGCGGCGTGCGGTCTCGCTCTCCGGCGTGATGTCGGCCACCACCCAGAAGGGACAGGCCGCGAGCGCCTCCTCGACCAGACGCCGATCCGGCAGACTCACCAGCGGATTGGTGGCGGCGATCCAGAGAAAGCGGACATCACCCCGGCGCACCGCCTCGAACAGCTCCACCGCGCGCAGGCCCGGTCCCCGCGCCAGACGGTCGGTGCGCCAGAAACCGGCGAGGGCGCGGCGCGCCGCCTCGTCGTCCCAGGGCAGATGGGAGGCGAGCATGGTGGCCAGGGCTCCCACCTCGCGCCCGCCCATGGCGTCGGGCTGGCCGGTCACCGAGAAGCAGCTGGCACCGGGCTGGCCGATGCGGCCGGTGGCGAGATGGAGATCGAGCAGCAGTCCGGCGCGCTCGCTGCCCTGCACCGTCTGGTTGATGCCCTGCGAGAACACCGTGACGGTACGGGACGTGCGGGCGAAATCGCGATAGAAGCGTTCGATCGCCGCCTCGGGCAGGCCGGTGGCGCGCGCCACCGCGGGGATCGAGCCGGCATGGCGACGGGCGAGGGCGAGGGTCTCGAGGAAGCCCTCGGTGTGGGCGGCGACGAACTCCCAGTCCACCCGGTCCTCGCGCTGGAGGAAGGCGAGGAGACCCGCCGCGAGCCAGGCGTCGGTGCCGGGCGCCAGGGGCAGATGCAGGTCCGCGCGGGCGGCACTCTCGCTGCGCCGGGGATCGATCACCACCAGCCGCGGACGTCCGTCGCGGGCGGCGCGGGCATCCTCGATCCGCTGGAACAGCACCGGATGGCAGGCGGCGAGATTGCTGCCCCAGAGCACCACCAGATCGGCCAGCTCCAGATCCTCGTAGCATCCGGGCACCAGGTCCTCGCCGAAGGCGCGCTGATGGGCGACCACCGCCGCGGCCATGCACAGCCGCGAGTTGGTGTCCACGTGCGGCGTGCCGAGGAAGCCCTTGGCCAGCTTGTTGAAGACGTAGTAGTCCTCGATCAGCAGCTGGCCGGAGAGATAGAAGGCCACCGCCTCGGGGCCGTGGCGGCGCAGCACGCCGGCGAGCTCCTCGGCGATCAGATCCAGCGCCTCGTCCCAGGAGACGGGCGCCCCTCGATACAGGGGCGTGGTGAGCCGCGGGCCCGGCAGCGTCTCGGGGAGGGTCGCGCCCTTGACGCAGATGCGCCCGCGATTGGCGGGATGGTCGGGATCGCCCGCGACCCGCACGCCGCCGTCGCGGTCGACCTCCACCACCAGCCCGCAGCCCACGCCGCAGTAGGGACAGGTGGTGCGCACCTTGCGGGCACTCATGGCGCCGTCCCGAGGCCGATCTCGATCCGTCCGTCCACCACCCGCACGGGATAGGTGCGCACCCGACCCTCGTCGGGCGGCACCGCCCGGCCCTCGGCGAGATCGATCACCCAGTCGTGGAGGGGACAGGTCACGCAGTGACCGTGCACGATCCCCTCCGACAGCGGCCCGCCACGGTGCGGGCAGCGGTCCTCCACCGCGAACAGCCGGTCGTCGCCGGTGCGGAAGAGGGCGATCCGGCGATCCCCCACGCGCACGGCGCGGCCCCGGCGGGGCGGCAGGGCCTCGAGCCGGCCCACCGCCACCCAGCGGATCGCGAGCACCGCGGCCGTCATGCCGGGACCTCCGCCAGCGCCCGGAATTCCTCCGCGGGCGCCCGTTCGGCGAGCTCCCGCCAGGGATCGCGCTGTGCCCGCGCCTGCGCCTCGCGGAAGCGCGCGGCCAACGCCCGGCGGCCTTCGGGATCCTCCACGAGGCGGCGCTTCAGCTCGTCGAGGCCGATGCGCTCGATCCAGAAGGCGGTGCGCTCGCCGTAGCGCCCCTCCTCGCGGTAGAGCTGGAGGAAGGCGGCGGCATATTCGAGCACCTCCTCGGCGGTGGCCACCTTGGTCAGCAGCTCGGTGGTCCGCACCTTGACCCCACCATTGCCGCCCACGTGGATCTCCCAGCCGGACTCCACGGCCACCGCGCCGAAGTCCTTGATGGTGGCCTCGGCGCAGTTCCTGGGACAGCCCGAGACGCCCATCTTGACCTTGGCCGGCGTCCAGGCCCCCCAGCACAGCTTCTCGAGGGCGATGCCGAGGGACGTGGAGTCCTGCACGCCGAAGCGGCACCACTCCGAGCCGACGCAGGTCTTCACGGTGCGCACCGCCTTGCCGTAGGCGTGGCCTGAGACGAAACCGGCCGCCGTGAGATCCCGCCAGATGTGCGGCAGATCCTCCTTGCGCACGCCCAGGAGATCGATGCGCTGCCCGCCGGTGATCTTGACCGTCGGCACCCGGTACCTCTCGGCGACCTCCGCGAGGGCGCGGAGCTGCGCGGGCGTGGTGACGCCGCCGAAGATCCGCGGCACCACCGAATAGGTCCCGTCCTTCTGGATGTTGGCGTGCACCCGCTCGTTGACGAAGCGGGAGGCGGGATCGTCGCGGTATTCCTCCGGCCAGGCGACCATCAGGAAGAAGTTGAGCGCCGGGCGGCAGACGCGACAGCCGTCCGGCGTCTTCCACTCGAGGAAGTGCATCACCTCCGGGATGCTCTTCAGGCCCTCGCGGACGATGGTCCGGCGGATGGTGTCCTGGTCGTAGTCGGTGCAGGGACACAGCGGTCGCTCGCCGCGCGGGCGTTCGTAGTGGCCGCCCATGACGTGGGCCAGCAGCGCCTCCACCAGACCCGTGCAGGAGCCGCAGGAGGCCGAGGCCTTGGTGTGGGCGCGCACCTCGTCGAGGGTGAAGAGGCCCTTCTCGGTGATGGCGCGGACGATGGTCCCCTTGCACACGCCGTTGCAGCCGCAGATCTCGGCGTCGTCGGGCAGTCCGGCCACGCGCGCGACCGGGTCGTGGCCGGAATCGCCGAGGCGCACCTGGCCGAACAGCAGCGTCTCGCGCAGGGACGAGACGTCGGTGCCGTCCTGCATGAGCTGGAAGTACCAGCTGCCGTCCACCGTGTCGCCGTAGAGCACGATGCCGATGATACGGTCGTCCTTCAGCACCAGCTTGCGATAGACGCCGGCGCCCGGATCGTGCAGCACCAGGGGCTCGCCGTCGCGGCCGAGGTGATCGCCGGCGGAGAACAGGTCGATGCCGGTGACCTTGAGCTTGGTGGCGGTGACCGAACCCTCGTAGCGCAGGGTGGCGAGCTCGGCGAGCTGGTTGGCCAGCACCCGCGCCTGCTCGAAGAGCGGCGCCACGAGGCCGTAGCAGCGCCCCCGGTGCTGGCAGCACTCGCCCACCGCCCAGATGCGCGGATCGTAGGTCTGGAGGGTGTCGGAGACGACGATGCCGCGTTCGCAATGGAGGCCGGCCTCGCGGGCGAGGGTGGTCTCCGGTCGGATGCCGACCGCCATCACCACCAGATCCGCCGGGATCGTCTCGCCGTCCTCGAAGGCCACCCCTTCGACCCGCCTCTCGCCGAGGATCGCGCGTGTGCGCCGTTCCATCAGGAAACGCAACCCGCGCCCCTCCAGATCCTCCCGCAGCATGCGGGCGGCGATGTCGTCCAGTTGCTGCTCCATGAGGCGGTCCAGGAGATGGACTACCGTCACCTCCATGCCGAGACGCTGCAGCCCGGCGGCCGCCTCGAGACCGAGCAGCCCACCGCCGATCACCACCGCCCGGCCGCCACGTGCGGCCGCGGCGCGCATCCGCTCCACGTCGGCGATGTCGCGGAAGGTCACCACACCCTCGAGGTCGCGGCCGGGGATGGGCAGCACCACCGGTCTCGAGCCGGTGGCCAGCACCAGCCGATCGTAGGGGACCACCGAGCCGTCGGCGCCGTGGACGAGACGCCGCGCGCGGTCGATGCGCGTGGCCCGCACGCCCTTGCGGAAATCGATGCCGCGCTCGGCGTACCAGGCATCGTCCCGGGTGAGGATCTCGGTGATCTCCTGCTCGCCCGCGAGCACCGGCGAGAGCAGGATGCGGTTGTAGGCGGGCCAGGGCTCCTCGCCGAAGAGGACGATGTCGTAGAGATCCGGCGCGAGGCGCAGCAGCTCCTCCAGCAGCCGGTCGGCCACCATGCCGTTGCCGATCACCACGAGGCGGGGACGCGACACGCGGCACACCTCCTTCCGTTGCCCCTCCCGACCACGCAATCGGCGTGCCAGCCCCGCTCGCCCCATTTCCCGCCGAGTCCCGCCGCCGCCATGATGACGTATTGAGCATTTTGCGCCGCGATGCCCATCGAATGGGCAGGCCGGCCCTGCCCGCGCCGGCCACGGCCGCGGAATCCGGCTGGCACGCCGGTTGCATCTCCCGGGGCGGAATCGCGACGCGAGGGAGATCGTCGCCCATGGCCCTGCCCCGCATGCTGGCCCCTCTCGCGGAGGTGCTCGCCGCCCGCGGCCCGCAAGGTCGCGTGCTCCATGCCACCTGGTTCGCCTTCTTCCTCGTCTTCCTCCTCTGGTTCGGCCATGCGCCGCTGCTGCCCGCCATCCGCGCCGAGCTCGGCCTGTCCGATGCGCAGGTGGCGGGTCTCATGGTGCTGAACGTGGCCCTCACCCCCTTCGCCCGGGTCCTGGTGGGGATGCTCACCGACCGCCTCGGGCCCCGGCGCACCTACGCCCTGGTGCTGGTGACGGGAGGACTCCTGACCGTCGCCTTCGCCCTCGCCCGCGACTTCACCATTCTCGCCTCGCTGCGCCTCGCCTCCGGGGTGATCGGCGCCGGCTTCGTGGTGGGCATCCGCATGATCGGCGAATGGTTCCCGCGCGAACGCCTGGGCGTGGCGGAAGGGATCTACGGTGGGTTCGGCAACGCCGGCTCGGCGGCGGGGGCCCTGATCCTGCCCGGCCTCGCCCTCCTCGCCGCGGGCGGCGGCCTCGCCGGCTGGCGGATCGCCCTCGCCGCCGCGGGTCTCGTGGCCATGGCGTACGGCCTCCTGTATCTCTGGCTGGTGCGCGATGCCCCGCGCCCCGGCGGCTTCCGCGCCGCCCGCCGCGCCACCGTGCTGGGGGTGCGGGATGCCACGGATCTGCGCCTCTACACCCTGCTGCTCCTCGGCCTCTATGCGGCGCTGGGGCTGGTGACGTGGCGGCTGACGACACTGGGGCTGCTGTCCCCGACGGCGGCGATCCCCCTCTTGCTCCTCCTCGCCCTCCTCTGGATCCTCGACGTGGCGCGCATCCGCCGGGCCCAGCGACCGGCACCGGGGCGGCCGGCACCGGAGCCCGTGGACATGCGCACCGTGGCCCTGCTGGCGCTGTCCTACGCCGTCTGTTTCGGCTCGGAACTCGCCCTCGTCTCCTTCCTGCCCACCCGTTTCGCCGAAATGTTCGAGCTCTCGCCGGTGGCCGCCGGGGTGCTGGCCGCCGCCTTCGCCCTCGCCAATCCCCTCGGCCGGCCCCTGGGTGGACTGTTCGCCGACCTCGGCGACCGCCGCACCGCCCTCACCCTCATGCTGCTGGGGATCGCCGCCGGCTACGTGCTGCTGGCCCGGCTCGACCCGTCCTGGCCGCCGGTGGTCGCCTGGCTCCTGGTCTTCGGCTGCGCGCTGTGGGTGATGGCGGCGGAGGGGGCCGTCTTCGCCTGGGTTCCGCGTCTCCACCCCCGCGCCACCGGCCGCATCGCCGGACTCGTGGGCGCCTACGGCAACATCGGCGCCGTCGTCTTCCTCGGCCTCTATCCGCTGCTGGGCATGGCCGATCTGCTGCTGGTGATCGCCCTCCTGGCGGCGGCGCTGGTGGCGGTGCTGGTGGGTGGACGCGCAGCCACACCGGCGCCCGCGCCCGCCGGCCGCTGAGACGACGCCCTCAGGCCGCCGCGGTCACCCGCCGGGCGAGCCGCTCCAGCGCATGGCCCAGCGCCAGCGCCCGCTCGTCCGGCAGATCCACCCCCGCCGCCAGCGCCGCCCGATACTGCTCGCGGACCACGTCCAGCTCGGCCCGCAGATCCGCGAGCCGGCGCGGCGCCAGCCGGTCGGCGAGGCCGTCGATCCGCATCTCCAGCTCGGTGAGACGCCGGCGCACCGTCTCCAGCAGTCGCTCGTGGCGGGTCATGACCTTCCCTCCCGTGGGACCCGGCTTTCGAGATGGGCACGGCGTCCGCCGTACGGAAGGGGGACCTGCGCCCACCGGTCGCGCTGGTGGAATTAGAATTCGCTCATATATCCGGGCGCGTGGGATCTTGACCGATATCAAGGACGCCCGCGGAGCCGTGGGGCAGGAGGAGCCGGCCCCACCTCCCCGATCGACGAGGTCGGTCCATGAACGAGACGGCCAGCGCCCTTCGCGAGGATGCGCTTTCGCGCAAGGAACAGAAGGAGACTCCCCTCTACGCCGGACGGATCCGGGTCTATCCCAAGCGGGTCTCCGGCAGCTTCCGTCGGATCAAATGGGCGATCCTGATCGTGCTGCTGGGTCTCTACTACGTGCTGCCCTGGATCCGCTGGGATCGCGGCCCCGGCGTACCGGATCAGGCGGTGCTGGCCGATTTCGTCACCCGAAGAATTTACTTCTTCGGCTTGGAGATCTGGCCCGACGAGATCTATTTCCTCACCGGACTGCTGGTGATCGGTGCCTTCGGACTGTTCCTGGTGACGGCCCTCTTCGGCCGCGTCTGGTGCGGCTTCTTCTGTCCGCAGACGGTGTGGACCGACCTCTTCATGTGGATCGAGCGGCTGGTGGAGGGCGACCGCGCCGAGCGCATCCGTCTCGACAGACAGCCCTGGTCGCCGCGCAAGATCCGTCTCAAGCTGACCAAGCACGTCCTGTGGATCCTCGTCGCCATGGCCACCGGCGGGGCCTGGATCATGTATTTCAACGACGCGCCGACGGTGACGGTGGCGATCCTCACCGGCGAGGCCAGCGTCACCCAGTACTTCTTCTTCGGCCTCTTCACCGCCACCACCTACACCCTCGCCGGCATCGCCCGTGAACAGGTGTGCATCTACATGTGCCCCTGGCCGCGCATCCAGGGCTCGCTGGTGGACGAGGACACCCTCGCCGTCACCTACGAGCGCTGGCGCGGCGAGCCGCGCGGCCCCTTCCGCAAGGGGCAGGACTGGAGCACCCGCGGCGACTGCATCGACTGCCGCCAGTGCGTCGCCGTCTGTCCCATGGGCATCGACATCCGCGACGGCTTCCAGCTCGAGTGCATCGGCTGCGCCCTCTGCATCGACGCCTGCGACCGCGTCATGGACCGCATCGGTCGCCCGCGCGGGCTCATCAGCTACGATTCCGAGCGCAACATCGAGCGCCGGGAACGGGGACTCGCGCCCGAGTTCCGGCTGGTGCGGCCGCGCACCGTCCTCTACGCCTCGGTGCTGGCGGTGGTGGGGGCGCTGATGCTGGGCGCCCTGCTGCTGCGCAGCGACGCCGAGATCAACCTCCTCCACGACCGCAACCCCCTCTACGTGCGCCTCTCCGACGGCGGCATCCGCAACGGCTACACCCTCAAGATCCTCAACAAGCGCCGCGAGACGCGCCACTTCGACCTCACCCTCGGCGGGCTCGAGGGGGCCACCCTCACCCTCCTCGGTCCCACCCGCGTGGAGGGTGAGCGCCTCACCGTCACCGCGCCGCCGGACGGCGTCGGCGAACACCGCATCTTCGTCACCGTGCCGCGGGCGCTTGCCCGGCTGCGGGAGCGGACCATCGTCTTCCGTCTGGAGGACCGGGCCACCGGGCAGGTCTACGAGGCCGAGAGCGTCTTCCGGGGGCCCGGACGATGATCGCAGCGGACGGTCCCGCCATGGCCACGCGACGCCCCGGCTGGTGGATCCCCTGGACCTTCGTCGCCTTCTTCGTGGTGGTCCTGATCGCCAACGGCATCATGATCTGGGTGGCCCTCTCCAGCTGGACCGGCGTGGTCGATCCCCGCTACTACGAGACGGGACTCCGCTACAATCGGCTGATCGAGGCGGCCGAGGCCTCGCGGGCGCTGGGCTGGACCGCCCGCGCCCGTGTCCGGGTGGGGGCCGACCGTCAGGGGCGCATCGTGGTGGAGCTGCGCGACCGCGAGGGCCGGCCGGTGGCCGGTGCCGAGGTGCGCGGCCGGCTGGTGCGTCCCACCCACGAGGGCGAGGACGTCTCGCTGGTCCTCGCCCCGGAGTCCACGGGCCGCTACGTGGCCCGCTTCGTACTCCCGGCCTTCGGCCAGTGGCGGCTGCACCTGCGGGCCCGCCGCGGCGACGATCTCTTCGTCCACGGCGAGCGCCTGTTCCTCGCCCCGTCCTCCTGAGGTCGGCCCATGGCCCGCGCCGAACCCCTCGCCCCGCCCGCCGGCACGCCCGCCATCGCGGGCGGACCGGAGGACGTCACCCCCTTCGTCCGTCGCGAGGCCGACGGCAGCCACCGCCTCCACCTGCTGGTGGAGGGCGTCCACTGCGGCGCCTGCGTGCGCCGGATCGAACGAAGCCTCGCCCGCGAGCCCGAGGTGCTGGAGGCGCGGGTCAATCTCACCACCCGCCGGCTGGTGGTGCGCTGGCAGGGGGAGGCGGCGCGGGCCAACGAGCTGGCCGCCCGGGTGCGGGCGCTGGGCTACGGTGCCGTGCCCTTCGATCCGGAGCGGCTCGCCGCCGGCGAGGCGCGGGAGGCGCGGGAGCTGCTGCGGGCCATGGCGGTGGCGGGCTTCGCCGCCGGCAACATCATGCTGCTGGCGGTCTCGGTGTGGGCGGGCCACGCCAGCGAGGACATGGGACCGGCCACCCGCCAGCTCTTCCACTGGATCGAGGCGCTGCTGGCGCTGCCGGCCGTCGCCTATGCCGGCCGCCCCTTCTTCCGCTCGGCCCTGGCCGCCCTGCGCGCCGGCCACACCAACATGGACGTGCCCATCTCCCTCGCCGTGCTGCTGGCGCCGGCGGTGAGCCTCTTCGAGACCCTGCGGGGCGGGCCCCACGTCTACTTCGACTCCGCCGTCACCCTGCTGTTCTTCCTGCTGGTGGGCCGCTATCTCGACCGCCGCGCCCGCGGCGCCGCCCGCGCCGCCGCCGAACGGCTGCTGGCGCTGCTGCGGGGCACCGTCACCGTGCTGCGCCCCGACGGCACCACCGCCGCCGCCCGCCCCGACCAGCTCGCCCGCGGCGACGAGGTGCTGGTGGCGGTGGGCGAACGGGTGCCGGTGGACGGCGTGGTGGTGCGCGGACGCGGCGGCCTCGACACCTCCCTGCTCACCGGCGAGACGGTGCCGCGGACGGTGACGCCGGGCAGCCGGGTGTATGCCGGCAGCGTCAATCTGGAGGCGCCGCTGGTGGTGCGGGTGGAGGACGCCGGCGAGGGAACGCTGCTGGCCGAGATCGTGCGGCTGATGGAGGCGGTGGAACAGCGCCGCGGGCGCTATGTGGCGCTGGCCGACCGCATCGCCGGCTGGTACGCCCCCGCCGTCCACACCCTGGCCGCCCTCGCCTTCCTCGGCTGGTGGCTGGTGGGCGGGCTGAGCCTCCCCGAGGCCCTGCTGATCGCCACCGCCGTCCTCATCATCACCTGCCCCTGCGCCCTCGGCCTCGCCGTGCCGGCGGTGCAGGTGATCGCCGCCCAGCGGCTCATGCGCCGCGGCATTCTCCTCAAGAGCGCCACCGCCCTCGAGCGCTTCGCCGCCGTGGACACGGTGGTCTTCGACAAGACCGGCACCCTCACCGAGGGACGGCCGGCGCCGCTCGAGGAGGATCTGGCGGTGGCGCACGGGACCCTCCTCGCCGGCCTCGCCCGCGCCTCGCGCCATCCCCTCGCCCGGGCGCTGGCGGCCCGCCTGCCGGCGGCACCGGTCCCCGCGGGCGTGGAGGAGGTGCCGGGCGAGGGCCTGCGTCTCTGCACGCCCGAGGGCGAGTGGCGCCTGGGCCGGCGGACCTTCGTGGCCCCGGACGCTCCGCCCGGCGCGGATCATGTCGGCCCCGAACTGTGGTTCGCCGGCCCCGGCCTCGCCCCGCACCGCATCCGCTTCCGCGACCGGCCGCGGGAGGATGCCGCCCGGGTGGTGCGCGCCCTGCGCGCCCGCGGCCTGCGGCTGCTGCTGCTCTCCGGTGATCGGCGGGAGGCGGTGGCGCGGGTGGCCGGCGAGCTGGGGGTCGACAACTGGCGGGCGGAACTGCGCCCGGACGGGAAGGTCCACGCCCTGGAGGCCCTGCGCCGCGCCGGTGCACGTCCCCTGATGGTGGGTGACGGCCTCAACGACGCCCCGGCCCTCGCCGCCGCCCACGCCTCCCTCTCGCCGGCCGAGGCCGCCGACATCAGCCAGACGGCCGCCGACGCCGTCTTCCAGGGCCGCCGTCTCGCCCCCGTCCTCGAGGTGCTGACGGTGGCCCGGCGGGCGGAACGGCTGGTCCGCCAGAATCTGGTCCTCGCCTTCGCCTACAATGCCGTGGCGGTGCCGCTGGCGCTCGCCGGTCTGGTGACGCCGCTGATCGCGGCGGTGGCCATGAGCGCCAGCTCCCTCACGGTGGTGGGCAACGCCTTCCGCCTCGCCCTCGACGCCCGCGCGTAAACGCTTTCTCAAGGATTCGCCGCTTCGATGGCGCCGGGACCGCGGTGGGAGCGGGCACGTGGCGACGGAGGCAGGGCTCGCACGGGTGCTGAGGGTCCGGGGCGCCCAGGCGCTCTGTGCGCTGGGACCGGTGGCCGAGCCGCCGACGGTGGGCGATCTCGTCACCTTCGCCGGAACGGAGGCGATCCCCGTCGGCATGGTCCACGCCCTCCATCGCCGGCGCGAGGACGACGTCGCCCTCTTCGAGGTGCAGTTGCTGGGCGAGCTGGTGGGCGCACCGCGGCCCCGCTTCCGGCGGGGCGTGCGTCGCCCCCCGGCCCTGGGCGCGGCGGTGCGGCGGGCGCGGCCGGAGGAGGAGCGTACCGTCTATCTGCCGCCGAGCGCGGCGGTGATCGACCTCGGCCACGTCCGCGGGCGGCCCGAGGTCCCCGCCCGGCTCGTGGTGGACGCGCTGCTGGGCAAGCATTTCGCCATCGTGGGCAGCACCGGCTCCGGCAAGTCCACCGTCCTCGCCCGCATCCTCCACGAGCTGCTGGCGGCGTGGCCGGCGGCCCACGTGCTGCTGGTGGACCCCCACGGCGAATACGCCGCCGCCTTCGGCGGGACGGCGCGGGTGCTGGACGTGGACCGTCTCGACCTGCCCCACTGGCTGCTGGGCTTCGAGGAGCTGGCCCGGGTGGTGCTGGGCGAGGGCGCGGAGGAGGCCCGGGCGGAGCGGATCGCCCTCTACGACGCGCTGCTGGCGGCGCGGCGGCGGGGTGCGGCGCTGCTGGCCGACC
This sequence comes from Alphaproteobacteria bacterium, assembly GCA_026982705.1. Classification (GTDB taxonomy): domain Bacteria; phylum Pseudomonadota; class Alphaproteobacteria; order Geminicoccales; family Geminicoccaceae; genus HRBIN39. The sequence goes on along the minus strand of JALSGP010000019.1, from coordinate 103,415 downwards.
GCCGCGTCAGCGTCGACACGCCGGTGCCCTATCCCTACTCCTTCCTCGCCGAATGGCTGGAGGAGGCGCGCGGGGCCCTGGAACGCGCCCACGAGCGCTCGGTGCTGGGGCGGCTGATCCAGCGGCTGGAGCTGGCCCGCGGCAATCCCCGCAACGCCTTCCTGTTCCGCGACCTGATCTCGCAGGACCAGCTCCCGGCCCTGCTCGCCCGCATCTTCGCCTTCGAGCCGGGCGGTCCCGCCATCACCGTCCTCGACACCTCCGCCCTGGCGGCGGAGACGGCGGAGGTGGTGGTGGCCACCCTCGCCCGCCTCGCCTTCGAGATCGGCCTCTGGAGCGAGCCGGAGCGGCGCCGACCGCTCCTGTTCGCCTGCGAGGAGGCCCACCGCTACGCGCCGGCCACCCACGCGCAGGGCTTTCCCGCCTGCCGCCGCGCCCTCGAGCGCCTCGCCCGCGAGGGTCGCAAGTACGGGGCCGCCCTCGCCCTGGTCAGCCAGCGACCGGCCGATCTCTCGCCCACCGCCCTCTCCCAGTGCGGGACCATCCTGGCGCTGCGCACCGGCAACGACGTGGACCGGCGCTACATCGAGCGGGCCCTCCCCGACGGCTGCGGCCATCTCGCCGAGGCGCTGCCGGCACTCGCCACCGGCGAGGCGCTGGTGGCCGGGGAGGGGACGCCGGTGCCGGCCATCGTCGCCGTCCGCGATCTCGACGAGGGACGGCGGCCGCGCAGCCGTACCCCCTCCTTCGCCGAGGCCTGGCGGCATCCCTGCGGCGACATCGCCCATCTGGAGGACGTGGTGCGCCGCTGGCGGCGCGGTGGCGGCTGAGCTCACCGGGCGACGCCATCCGCTCCCTCACGCCCCCGGCCGGCGACGCGGGCGGGCCCTTCCCGCCCCGCCGGGATCGCCCAACAGCAGCAGACCGCTTCCCGCCACCACCACCGCCCCGACGACGGTCCAGGGATCGGGCAGATCGCCGAACACCAGCCAGCCGAAGGCCACGGCCCAGATCATCTGGCTGTAGACCAAGGGCGAGAGCCGGGAGGCGGGGGCGAGGGCGAAGGCGCGGATCATGGCGAGGTGGCTCGCGAGGCCGAGCCCGCCCATGAGCGCCATCAGCGCCCATTCCGCCGGCGTCGGCACATGCCAGACTGGCGCCAGAAGGGGCGTGGTGACGGCGGTGCCCACCCAGGCCGAGTGGAACATGGTGGTCTCCGGGGGATCGGACCGTCCCAGCACGCGGGTGGCGAGCTGATAGAGGGCGAAGAAGACGGCCATGGCCAGCGGGGCGAGGGCGGCGACACCGAAGATCCCGCTTCCCGGCCGCAGCACCAGCAGCACACCGGCGAATCCCCCGAGCGCCGCGGCCCAGCGGCGGGCGTCCACCCGCTCGCCCAGAAGCGGCCCCGCCAGCAGCGCCACCAGCACCGGCGAGACGAAGCCCACGGCATAGGTCTCGGCCATGGGGAGCAGGCGCAGGGAGAGGATCATGGCGGCGGTGGCCGCCACCATGGCGAGACCGCGGGCGAGCTGGAGGGCGAGCCGACGGGAGGGAACCAGCGCCCGCCGCCGCAGCCGCAGCAGCGCCAGCAGCGCCAGCAGATTGAAGGCGTAGCGGGCCCAGACCACCTGGACGAGGGGCAGGCCTCCCGTCACCAGCACCTTGCCGGTGCCGTCCATCAGCGTCAGCAGGCCGACACCGGCCACCATCCACGCCATGCCGGCGAGGGGACGGTCGCCGGCATCCACCGCCGGGCGGAAGGCCGTCACGACGCGCCGCTCAGAAGTTGACGCGATCGCCGCCCTTGAGCCGCAGGATGGCGCGGGCCTCGTCCGGGGTGGCCACCTCGAAACCCATCCCTTCGAGGATCTGCCGCACCTGCCGCACCTGTTCGGCATTGCTGATGGCGAGACGGCCGGGGCCGATCCACAGACTGTCCTCCAGTCCCACCCGCACGTTCCCGCCCAAGGCCGCCGCCATGGCGGCGATGCGCATCTGGTGGCGGCCGGCGCCCAGCACCGACCAGCGGTAGGCGTCGCCGAACAGCCGGTCGGCGGTGCGCTTCATGTGCAGCACGTCCTCGGGATGGGTGCCGATGCCGCCGAGGATGCCGAAGACCGACTGGACGAAGAGGGGCGGCTCCACCAGTCCCCGGTCGAGGAAATGGGCGAGATTGTAGAGGTGACCGATGTCGTAGCACTCGAACTCGAAGCGGGTGCCGTTGTCGCGGCAGGTGGCGAGGATGTACTCGATGTCGCGGAAGGTGTTGCGGAACACCAGATCGCGCGAGCGCTCCAGATGCTCCCGTTCCCAGTCGTGACGGAAGTCGCGGTAGCGGGCCAGCATGGGGAACAGCCCGAAGTTCATGGACCCCATGTTGAGGGAGGCCACCTCCGGCGCGAAGACGGCGGCCGGCCGCACCCGCTCCTCCACCGTCATGTGGGGCGCGCCGCCGGTGGTGATGTTGATCACCACGTCCGACCGCTGCCTGATCACCGGCAGGAAGCGGGCGAAGGCCTCGGGCGACTGGTCGGGACGACCCGTCTCGGGATCGCGGGCATGCAGATGGACGATGGCGGCGCCCGCCTCCGCCGCCGCCACCGCCGCGTCGGCGATCTCCTCCGGTGTCACCGGCAGATGGGGCGACATGCTGGGCGTGTGGATGGAGCCGGTGACGGCGCAGGTGATGATGACCTTGCCGCGTGCGGCCATGGTGTCCCTCCCCCGGATCCGCCGCCACTATGACACGCCGTCGCCCGCCGGCCAACGCCGGGAGCCACGGGACGACCGTCGGGGGCCACCTTTCGACGGCGCGTCCGTTGCGGATCCCACGACACCGCTCTTCGGACATGGGCGCAAAACGATTGGACTTTCGTCGAAACGATGGTAAATTGCCGTCACGACCATTGATATTGATTTTTATATCATCAGGAAGATGACAAGGGGCACCAAGCGGATCTGACCACTTTGATAATTTTATTTATCATTGAAATATGAAATTCATATGAGCGTTCAATGACAAATAGATCTATTTTTTAAATATCGAGCAAGACATTCATGATATCATAAAACATGACGAAACCGGAAAGCATGAGAAAAAACATGTTGATGATGATCACCCGAACTCGACCGTCAATGTCAGGAATCCCCTCCCCCGTCCGGTCGATCGACTCGCGAGGGCGGAACGGGCGCGGCCGGCTCCCCGGCCGGCACCACCACCAGACGCGCGCCCTCGGCCCGCACCACCCGCACCCGTGTCCCCGCCGGCAAGTCGGGACCGGTCACCGGCCACAGGGTGTCACCCACGCGGATGCGCCCGCGGCCGCCGCGGATGGCCTCCACCAGCTCGAACGCCTGCCCCACCAGCAGCTCGGCCCGGCGGTTGAGGGGCAGCCGGTCCTCGCCGCGGGCGGGACGGCGGCGCAGGCGCAGGAAGACGGCGAGCGCCCCCAGCGCGAGGCCGGCGAAGACCAGGAGCTGAAGGCTCGGCGAAATCCCCGGCACCAGCCACAGCAGAGCGGCCACCAGCGCGGCGGCGATGCCGAGCCACAGCAGGAAGAAGCCGGGCGCGAACACCTCGGCGATGGCCAGCACCACCGCGAGGACCAGCCAGTGCCAGGGTCCCGGCTCCGGGATCACGCCCCGCCCTCCGGCCCCCACGGTCCCGATCCCGTGGGCGGCACGCTGCCCCGACTCTCCCGCGCCGGTCCCGTGGCCCCGGCCTCCGCTTCGCCGTCCTCGGCCCCGCTTCCGGCGGACGGCGTCGCCCCCGCCTCCGCGGCGGCGGCAGGGGCGGGCGGCGGGGTCGGCCGCGGCGGGGCCAGTCCGTCCCGGGCCAGTTCGGCGATGCCGGCCAGCGCCCCCAGGATGCCGCTCGCCTCCACCGGCAGGATCAGCGTCTTCTGATTGGGGCTCTCGGCGAAGCGCGTGAGCGCATCGAGATATTTCTGGGCGACGTAGTAGTTGAGGGCCGGCCGGCCGTCGGCGGCCGCCGCCCGCGCCAGCCATTCGGTGGCCCGCGCCTCCGCCTCGGCCAACCGCTCCCGCGCCTCGGCGTCGCGGAAGGCGGCCTCGCGCCGTCCCTCCGCCTCCAGGATGGCCGCCTGCTTCTCGCCCTCGGCGCGGAGGATGGCCGCCTCGCGCTCGCCCTCCGCCAGCAGCACCTGGGCCCGCTTGTCACGCTCGGCCTTCATCTGGCGGGCCATGGCCTCCACCAGATCCTGGGGCGGCGAGATGTCCTTGATCTCGATGCGGGTGACCTTGACGCCCCAGGGCCCCGTCGCCTCGTCCACCACCCGCAGCAGCCGGGCGTTGATCTCGTCGCGCTTGGAGAGGGCCTCGTCCAGGTCCATGGATCCCAGCACTGTGCGCAGATTGGTCATGGTGAGATTGACGATGGCCCGCTCCAGATCGGCCACCTCGTAGGCGGCGCGGGCGGCGTCCAGGACCTGGAAGAAGACCACGGCGTCGACGGTGACGAGGGCGTTGTCGCGGGTGATCACCTCCTGCGAGGGGATGTCCAGCACCTGTTCCATCATGTTGAGGCGCCGGCCGATGCGGTCCACCAGCGGCAGGATCAGATTGAGGCCCGGCCGCAGGGTGCGCACGTAGCGGCCGAAGCGTTCCACCGTCCACTCCTCTCCCTGCGGCACCGACTTGATGCCGGCGAACAGCAGCACCAGGAGGAGGACGGCGAGGGCGAGGGCGAAGACCGAGAATCCACCGATCATCGAAACGGCTCCGGGACCCATCGCCCCCGCGCATAGGCCCGCGGCCGTCGCCGCGCAAGCGTCGGCGACCACGATCTCGACGAGGGAGGGCGGCTCGCAGTCCCACCCCGCCTTCGTCGGAGCCTGGCGGCATCCCTGCGGCGACATCGCCCCTCCGGAGGACGTGGTCACCGCTGGCGCCTCGGCGGTGCCCGAGGCGGTGCCGCCTTCCGCGGAACCGGCGAGGGGGCGTGCCCACGCCCGGGGCCCGTCAGCCGTGCCCACGCGCCCCCGATGCGCGCCGATCGCCGCCGGTGACCTCGGCCCCGGTGCAGACGCGATTCGTGGGCACCACGGCGCACCGTGCCTCACCGACATCCGGCACCGTCCCCTACCGGCACGCCCACCGAACGTGCCCCACGGCGCGAGCCGCTCGGCCCGCGCGGCGTTTCTTCTTCACGTGCACGCGACCGCCGCGGCGGCCTCCTTCCGCGACACCTTGACAGCCGGCGGCGGCATGATGCGTATCTTGGTACGCATGATCGGGAAACGGGAGGTCACGCCATGAGCCGGGCCAGACACGGGGATGTTCTCGAGCATGTCTCCACCGCCTTCTGCCGCCCGCACACGGTGCGCGCGGGCCGCTTCGGCCGCCTGTTCCCGGGCCTTCCGCCGCTCTACGTGGACCCGCGCCGGCTGATCGATCTCGGGCGCGCGGGCGGTCCGCTCGATGCCGGCACCAGCCCGCCGACGGCCGGACTCGCCGCGGGCCAGGTGATCTTCGGCCAGTTCGTCGACCACGACATCACCCTCGACGTCACCTCGTCGCTCCGGGCCCGCAATGACCCGGCGGACATCGAGAACGTCCGCACGCCCACGCTCGATCTCGACTGCATCTACGGCGACGGGCCCGAGGCCCATCCCTTCCTGTACGACGGGGCGCGGCTGCTGACCGGCGCGAGTCAGGCGGACCCGGCCGACCCGGACGATCTGCGCCGTCACGACCTGTTGCGGGCGCCGAACGGCACGGCGATCATCGGCGATCCGCGCAACGACGAGAACCGGATCGTTTCGCAGATGCAGCTCGGCATGATCCGCTTCCACAACCGGGTGGTGGATGCGCTCGAAGCGCGCGGGGTGGCCGGCGAGGACCTGTTCGCCGAGGCGCGGCGGATCACCACTTGGCACTATCAGTGGGTGGTGCTGCACGAGTTCCTCCCGCAGGTGTGCGGCAGCTGGATCGTCGCCGACATCCTCGCCAACGGCCGCAGGCTCTACCGGCCGGAGCGGGATGCCGACGGCACGCCCTACATCCCGGTGGAATTCGCGGTGGCCGCCTATCGCTTCGGCCATGCCATGGTGCCCCGGCACGTGCGCGTACGGCCGGGCGGGGCGGAACTCGACCTGTTCGGCGCGGGCGGCCTCGGCCGCGGCTTCGAACCGCTCGCCGATCCCGCCCATGTGGTGGACTGGCGGGCGCTCCTGGGTGACGGCCCGGAGGTCTCGCGCGCCAAGCGGCTGGGTCCCGCCCTCGTGAGCCCGCTGCTCGATCTGCCGTTCCTGCCCGCCGAACTGCCGCCCCACCTGCGTTCGCTGGCGACCCGCAATCTGCTCCGTGCCCAGAGTTTCCTCCTGCCCGCGGGCGAGCAGGTGGCGGCCGCGGCGCAGGCGGCGGGGGTCGACGAGATCCGCCCCTACCAGGTCAACCTGGTGCGCGATCGCGCCCGCGCCCTCGGCCTCGAGTCCGGCACGCCCCTCTGGCTCTACGCGCTGATCGAGGCGGAGGAGATCGGCCGCATGGACGTCGGCACCGGCGGGGCGGCCGTCTTCCGCCCGGGCGAGGGTCTCGGCCCGCTCGCCGGCCGGCTGGTGGCGGAGGTCCTGATCGGCCTGATGGAGCTCGATCCGCGCGCCTTCCTCGGTAGCAACCGCAACTGGACGCCGACCGAGGACCCGATCGAGGGTGGCATCCACGATCTCCTGGGGATCCTCGGCGGTGCGACGGCTTCACCGGTGACGCCGACGGCCGGCGCGACGGCCTACGCCTGATCCCCCCTCGCAGGCCGGGGACGGCTCACGCCCACCGTGGTGGCGCGCGATGTGTCTCGTCGCAACCGTCATCGACCTCCCGACGATGGAGTTGCCGGTGGCTTGTCTGTCTGCCCGGGGGTACGCTCGTCGAGCCGTGTCGGGATCGCGTCCCGTGGCCCGTCGGTTCGGACGTCGTCGGTCGAGCGGACCTCCGACACCGCGTCCTCCTCCCGCCCGTCCAGCGGCACCAGCCGCACCTTCAGCGGATTGGGCGTGAGATCGTACATGGCGCCGCTGCCGGCGTCGATGGCGGCACCGATCAGCCCGCCCAGGATCACGTTGCCGGCCATGCCGGCGGCCCCGGCGCCGGCGATGCGCGGTTTCACCGTGGCCCGCACCGGCTCGTAGCCCTCGCGCAGGATGTCCACCACCACGCTCTCGTCGCGGCGGAGGGTGAGGGCACAGGGCGTGCGGCAGCGCAGACCGTTGGAGAGGATGGCCTCGGCCCCCGGTGGCTCGGTCTCGATCACCAGCACGTCGGTGGTCCCCCGGGTGACGGTGGCACAACCCGCGAGCAGCAGGACGCAGGCGAGGCCCGCGCCGCGCAGGGAAAGGGTCTCGGTCATGGTGCCTCCGCGATGCTCCCGGGCGACAGAATCGGGCGCGGAGGCCGCCGATCCGCCCCGGGCAGGCTTGCCCCCCACCCCGCTCTCGTGGCCCCATGGGCCGGGCGCGAGGGTGCGGTCGGACCCGGGAGAGGACCCATGCGAGCGATCCACGCGATTCGGGCGACGGCGCTGGCGGCGGGACTGGCGGGCGCGAGCGCGGTGGCCGCTCCGGCGCCCGCGGACGTCCTCTTCTGTTCGGAGGCCGAGCGGAGCTGCCGCCCCCTGCCGGAGGAGGCGGCCGCGCCCTTCGTGCGGGCGGTGCGGACGGTGGAGGCGGAACTGCCGGCAGCGCTGCGGGCGCTCCTGGAGCTCGACGCCGGCACCCGGCGTCTGCCCGGGTCCTGGTCCTTCGCCGGGGCCATGGTGCTGGCCGATGCGGCCGAACGGCCCGCCTACATGCTGGCGGGCTGGATGGAGGCGGACGAGCTGGCGGAGGTCCGCATCGCCGCCCTCTTCACCCTGTTCCGGGAGAGGGACGGGCGCTTCCGCCCGCGACTGATCGCCACCTTTCCGCGGGGACCCGACGACATGCCGCGCTGGCCGTCCCGGATCGACGCCGCCGCCCTCTACGGGGCGAAGGGGCCGGCGATCCTCCACCTGCGCCTGGACAGCGGCGGCGCCGAGACCCTGCTCGCCGTGGCCGACCATCTGGTGGAATTCGCGCCCTGGCCCCGGATCACGGACCTCGGCCGACTCGGCTATGTCATGGGGACCCTCCACGATCTGGACGACCGGCCGCCGCCGGAGCTGGTCTTCCTCGATGCCCGCTGGGCCCAGTACTACGACGACCGTCTGGATGCGGGTCCGTGGGTGCCAATGGTGAGCACGGTGGAGGACGGCCGGCTGGTGCCCGCCTGCGACCGCCATCCCGACCTCTACCGCCGACGCCTCGACGAGCTGGAAGCGGAGATCCGCCGCGGCCTCGCCGATCCGGCGTCGATCCTGGAGGAGGCGACGGCATCCGATCCGCTGCCCCCGTCCCTCCCCCTCCGGGCGCGGGCGGTGGTGGCGGAGCGGATCACCGAGCGCCTGCTGACGGCCTTACAGGTGGGATGGATCGCGGAGGCCGAGGCCGATCGGCGCCGTCTCGAGACGTTCCTGCGGAACGGAAGCGCCGGCGAGCGGGCGCTGGTGGCGCGGATCCGGGCGGATCTGCAGCCGGTGATGGAGGCCGCCCGGGCCCGGACCCCCTGCCGTCTGCACGGCGTCGAGGTGGGCGACGTCACCTCGCGGGTCCTCTACGCCGAGATCCCGCCCGCGCCCGCCGGCCCGTCCCCGGCGCCCGGAAGCGGAGATCCGTGAGCGCGCGAAGCGCGGGCGTCGGTCCCTCGATCCGCGGTGTCGTGCGGCGCCGGTACGATCCGCGGTCGGGGACGATCGACGAAAAGGGGCCGTCCCGTCCGGGACGGCCCCCTCCCTACGGGCGGCGTCTCACCACCAGTGGAGATCGAAGCGGTCCAGGTTCATCACCTTGGTCCAGGCGGCCACGAAATCGCGCACGAACTTCTCGCGATTGTCGTCCTGGGCGTAGAACTCCGCCTGCGCCCGGAGCTGGGAATTGGCGCCGAAGACCAGGTCCACCCGCGTCGCCGTCCAGCGCCGTTCGCCGCTGGCCCGGTCCACGCCCTCGAACAGCCGGCCGTCGCCGTCGAGGGGTCGCCACTCGGTGCCCATGTCGGTGAGATTCACGAAGAAGTCGTTGGTGAGGGTGCCGGGGCGGTCGGTGAAGACGCCGTGGCGGCTGCCCCCGTGGTTGGCCCCCAGCACCCGCAGACCGCCGACCAGCACCGTCATCTCCGGGACGGTCAGGGTGAGGAGCTGCGCCCGGTCGATCAGCAGATGTTCCGGCGGCAGATGCTCGCAGCCCGTGCGCACGTAGTTGCGGAAGCCGCAGGCGACGGGCTCGAGATAGGAGAAGGACTCCACGTCCGTCATCTCCGGGGTGGCGTCGGTGCGCCCGGGCGCGAAGGGCACCTCCACCGCGAAACCGGCCCGCCGGGCCGCCTCCTCCACCGCCGCGGTGCCGCCGAGGACGACGAGATCGGCGAGGGAGACGCGCTTGCCGTCACGGGCCCGCCCGTCGAACTCGCGCTTGATCTCCTCCAGCACCCCCAGCACCCGCTGCAGCCGCTCCGGCTCGTTCACCTCCCAGTCCTTCTGGGGGGCGAGACGGATGCGGGCGCCGTTGGCACCGCCGCGGCGGTCGGAGGCCCGGAAGGTGGAGGCCGCCGACCAGGCCACGTAGACGAGATCGGCGAGATCGAGACCGGAGCCGAGGATCCGCGTCTTGAGGGCGGCCACGTCGTCGGCGTCCACCAGCGGATGGTCCACCGGCGGCAGCGGATCCTGCCAGATCAGATCCTCCTCCGGCACCTCGGGGCCGAGATAGCGGGACTTGGGCCCCATGTCGCGATGGGTGAGCTTGAACCAGGCGCGGGCGAAGGCGTCGGCCAGTTCCTCGGGATGGTCGCGGAAGCGGCGGGCGATGGGGGCGTAGACGGGATCCATCCGCAGGGCGAGGTCGGTGGTGAGCATCACCGGCGGATGCTTCTTCGCGGGATCGAAGGGATCCGGGACCATGTCCCCGGGTTCCGGATCGACCGCCACCCACTGCCAGCAGCCGCCGGGACTCTTCTCGAGGGTCCATTCGTACTTGAAGAGGAGTTCGAGGAAGGTGTTGTCCCAGCGGGTGGGCGTGGGCGTCCAGGCCCCCTCGAGACCGCTGGTGATGGTGTCGGGCCCCTTGCCGCTCCGATAGCGGCTCTTCCAGCCGAGTCCCATCTCCTCCAGCGGGGCCGCCTCGGGCTCCGGCCCGAGCTCGCTCTGGGGCGCGGCGCCGTGGGTCTTGCCGAAGGTGTGGCCGCCGGCGATGAGGGCCACCGTCTCCTCGTCGTTCATGCCCATGCGCTGGAAGCTCTGGCGGATGAACCTGGCCGATTCCAGCACCTTGGGCTCGCCGCCCGGTCCCTCGGGATTGACGTAGATGAGGCCCATGTGATCGGCGGCCAGCGGCTTCTGCAGCTCGATGCCGGCGTGGCGTTCGTCACCGAGCCATTCCTTCTCGGGACCCCAGTAGACGTCCTCCTCCGGCTCCCAGATGTCCACCCGTCCGGCGCCGAAGCCGAAGGTCTTGAAGCCCATGGACTCGAGGGCGACGTTGCCGGCGAGGATGATGAGATCGGCCCAGGAGATGGCGTTGCCGTACTTCTTCTTGATGGGCCACAGGAGCCGACGCGCCTTGTCGAGATTGATGTTGTCGGGCCAGCTGTTGAGCGGCGCGAAGCACTGGTTGTTGGTCGCGGCACCGCCGCGTCCGTCGAAGACCCGGTAGGTGCCGGCCGCGTGCCAGGCCATGCGGATCATGAGCGGGCCATAGTGGCCGTAGTCCGCCGGCCACCAGGGCTGGGACTCGGTCATCAGCCGCCGGAGGTCCTCCTTGAGGGCGAAATAGTCCAGTTTGGAAAATTCCTTAGAATAATTATAATCTTTTCCCCAGGGCGCGAGCCCCGGCGGATTCTGATGGAGAATCCTGAGATTCAACTGGTTGGGCCACCAGTTGCGGACGGACGATCCGCCAACCCTTGTGTGAGCGAGCGCCTGCTCGCTCATCGGGCACTTGCTGACGTCGTTCATGATCTTCCCCTCCTCTTTTCCCTTGCCCCGGAACCTCCCCGGTTGCCCGGCAGACTCTCGTCATGGCCGGTGGTTTGTCAAGGGGACACTTTTCGATCATGAAGTATTTTTCATCCACGCCGACGATGCGCCGGCGCGCCCTCCGGGGTGCGGCCCTCGTCCCTCACCGGAGCCGGAAGCCATGCCCGTGAGCCGGCGAACTCTCGGCATCGGTCGAGGAGACGTCCGTTCCCGCCCACCGGCGAACGCGCCCCTCCGTGAGACGGGCGGCCACCGGATGTGCAACGGGGCGGATCGGCACCCGTTCGAAAGCCCAGGGGTCGAACGCGGACGACCACCGGATCCATGGCCCGCCTCCGGCCGAGAATCCCGCGGATCCGCGAGCGTGTCCGGTGGGCTCCAGGTCACCATGCGTGCGGAGCGGACGAAACGGGACCGGAAGGGCGTGCCCTTTCCGCCGAAGTCTGCTCCTCCCCGAACGGACCGACGGCATCGAAGCCCCGATCGCACCCGAGCGGGCACGGCGGATACCGGCATCCGGATGCGCGAGATCGGGAGAGAGGCATCCGCGGTGCGGATCTCCGTCGAAGCCTCGTCGCGCCGCGGATCGGAGACCCTCTCCCCACCTGTCCAGGACGAACGATCCGGCGCCCCCGTGTCCCGCGCGCCATGTCGCGCGATCGCGACGGACGAACCGCCGCGGGTCCGCGCCACGGTTAACGGAATTGCAGGAAAGATGCCCTATATGGCGGGGCGACGGGACGGAGCGGAGCCATGGCCATCCACTATCACCGGGGCGACCTGCCCGACGACGTGGATTTCGGTCCGGTGGTGGCGGTCGACACCGAGACCATGGGGCTCGATCCCCATCGCGACCGCCTGTGCGTCGTCCAGCTCTCCGCCGGCGACGGCGACGCCCATCTCGTCCACTTTCCCGACCGTCGCTATCACGCGCCCAATCTCGCCCGCATCCTCGGCGATCCCGCCCGCCTCAAGATCTTCCACTACGCCCGCTTCGACATCGCCGTGCTCGAACACTACCTCGGCATCCGCTGCGAGCCGGTCTGGTGCACCAAGATCGCCTCCAGGCTCGTGCGCACCTACACCGATCGCCACGGACTCCGGGACCTCTGCCGCGAGCTCCTGGGCGTGGAGCTGGCCAAGGAACAGCAGAGCTCCGACTGGGGCGCGCCGGAGCTGAGCGAGGCCCAGCGGCTCTACGCCGCCAACGACGTGCTCCATCTCCACGCCCTCAAGGCGCGTCTCGAGGCCATGCTCGTCCGCGAGGGGCGCCGCGAGCTCGCCGCCGCCTGCTTCGCCTTCCTGCCCACCCGCGCCAGGCTCGATCTCGCCGGCTGGGCCGATGTCGACGTCTTCGCCCACTGAGGGAGGTGGCGTTGACGCCCCCGGAACCGCTTCTCATACTCGCCGCGATACCACCGGGGTACGAGGATACGCCGGGTCGGAGGTCACCGCCCATGGCACACGCCCGGACCACCACCGTCACCGACGTGGACCGGCTCGATCCCCGCGCCCGCGAGGCCATCGCCTCGGCCCGGCGGGTGCTGCACGCCGAGGCGCGGGCGTTGGAGGCGGTGGCCGAGCGCATCGGTCCCGGGTTCGCCGAGGCGGTGGATCTGCTGGCGGCGCTGCCGGGGCGGGTGGTGGTCACCGGCATGGGCAAGAGCGGCCACGTGGCGCGCAAGATCGCCGCCACCCTCGCCTCCACCGGCACCCCCGCCCTCTACGTCCATCCCGCCGAGGCCAGCCACGGCGATCTCGGCATGATCACCCGCGCCGACGCCGTCCTCGCCTTCTCCAATTCCGGCGAGACGGCGGAGCTGCGCGACATCACCCTCTACAGCCGCCGCTTCCGGATCCCGCTGGTGGCGGTGGTGGGACGGCCCGAGAGCACCCTCGCCCAGAACGCCGACGTGGTGCTGCCGCTGCCGCCGCTGGAGGAGGCCTGTCCCCTCGGCCTCGCGCCCACCACCTCCACCACCGCCATGCTCGCCCTCGGTGACGCCCTCGCCGTGGCGCTCCTGGAGCGCAAGGGCTTCACCCCGGGCCAGTTCGCCGAATTCCATCCCGGCGGCAAGCTCGGGGCCCGCCTCATGCGGGTGGAGCAGCTCATGCGCCGGGACGAGGAACTGCCCCTCGTCGCCCTCGACACCCCCATGCGCGAGGCGGTCTTGGAGATGACCCGCAAGTGTCTCGGCTGCGTGGGCATCGTCGACGGGGAGGGGCGGCTCGTGGGCATCGTCACCGACGGCGATCTGCGCCGCCACATGGGCCCCGACCTCCTGGAGCGGCGGGCCCGCGAGATCATGACTCCACGCCCCCGCACCATCGGCCCGCGGGCGCTCGCCGTGGAGGCGCTGGGGCTCATGAACCGCTGTGCCATCACCGTCCTCTTCGTGGTGGAGGGCGACCGTCCGATAGGAGCCATCCATGTCCACGACTGTCTGCGCGCCGGCATCGCGTGAGCCGCGCCGGAGCTTCGCGGGAGTCCTCCTCGGCCTGCTGATCCTGTCCGGACCGGCCCCGGCCCGCGCCCAGGGGCTCGCCGACCAGGACGCCAGCGAGCCCATCGAGGTGGTGGCGGACGAACTCCGGGTCGATCAGACCCGCAATCTCGCCGTCTTCCGCGGCAACGTCGAGGCCACCCAGGGCACCCTCGTCCTGCGGGCCGACGAGATCCAGGTCTCCTACGACCTGGAGAGCGAGGGGGGGCAGACCATCCGCCGCATCGAGGCCCGCGGGAACGTGATCCTCTCCTCGCCCGAGGAGACGGCCGAGGCCGAGGCGGGGATCTACGACGTCACCGCCGGGCGCATCGTGCTCACCGGCGAGGTGGTGCTCACCCGCCGCGACAATGTGGTGCGTGGCCGGCGGCTGGTGGTGGACCTGCGCCGTCACACCGCCACCGTCGAGGGCGGCGGCGAGCGGGTGCGGGCGGTGTTCCGTCCCGAGGAGCTCCGCCCCGCCGGGGACGGTGACGGGGAGCAGGCGCCGGCCGGCGACGGGGGAGGAGCCGATCGGTGAGCGCCCTCGCCCTCGATCACGGCCGGCAGGAGACGGCGGTGGCGACCGCGGCCGCCGGGGCCGCCCTCGAGGCGCGGGGTCTCGAGAAGTCCTTCGGTGAACGGCGGGTGCTGCGCGGGGTCTCCATCCGCGTCGCGCCGGGCGAGGTGGTCGGTCTCCTCGGCCCCAACGGCGCCGGCAAGACCACCACCTTCTACATCGTGAGCGGTCTGGTGGCCCCGGATGCCGGCGAGGTGCGGGTGGACGAGGTGGACGTCACCCGCCTGCCCATGCATCGCCGTGCCCGTCTTGGCGTCGGCTATCTGCCGCAGGAGGCCTCCATCTTCCGGGGCCTCGACGTGGAGGGCAACATCCGGGCCATCGCCGAGATCGCCGCGCCCGACCGGGCCGAGGCGGAGGCGCGGGTGGAACGTCTCCTCGAGGAGTTCGGCCTCGTCCACCTCCGCCACAGTCCCGCCCTCGCCCTCTCCGGTGGCGAGCGGCGGCGGGTGGAGATCGCCCGCGCGCTGGCCGCCGAGCCCCGCTATCTGCTGCTGGACGAGCCGCTCGCCGGCATCGACCCCCTCACCGTGGGCGAGATCCGCGACCTCGTCGCCCGCCTGCGCGAGCTCGGCATCGGTGTCCTCATCACCGATCACAATGTGCGCGACGCCTTCCGCATGATCGACCGCGCCTACATCCTCCACGACGGACGGGTGCTGCGTGAGGGGACGCCGCGGGAGATCGCCGAGGATCCCGCGGTGCGGCGGGTCTACCTCGGCGAGTCCTTCGCCTGGTGACGGCGGCCATGGCGCAGGCGCCCATCCTCGGCCTCGAGGCCCGCCAGACCCTCCAGCTCACGCCCCAGCTCAAGCTGGCCATCCGCATCCTCCAGCTCCCCCACCACGAGCTGGAGGCCGAACTGCGCCGGGCCGCCGAGGAGAACCCCTTCCTGCGGGTGGAATTCCGCGAGCCCCGGGCCGCCCTCACCGCTCCGGAACGTCCGGTCGCACCCGAGGACCCGGACGGCTGGACGGCGCCGGAGCCGCCACCCGCCGCCGACTGGTCGCTGGGCCCCGCCGGATCCCGCGCCGGGGACGGCGACGGTCTGCCGGATCCGGTGGAGCGGCTGAGCCGTCCGCCCGATCTGCGCGACTGGCTGCGCCTGCAGCTCGCCGTCGACGTGGCCGAGCCGGCGGTGCGCGATCTCGCCCTGGAGCTGGCCGACCTCGTGGACGACGACGGCTATCTGCGCCCGGACGACGGAGAGCTCGCCGCCATGCTGGGACGCACACCGGCCGAGGTGGCGGCGGCCCGCCGCCGCCTGCAGGCGTGCGAGCCCGTCGGCGTGGGTGCGCGCGATCTCGCCGAGTGCCTGGCCCTGCAGTTGCGGGAACGGGGCGAGTGGGACGCCCTCTGGGAGGGGCTGCTGGCCCGCCTCGATCTGGTGGCCCGCGGCGATCGCGCCCGTCTCGCCCGCGAGCTCGGCGTCGAAGCGGAACGGCTCGCCCCGAGACTCGAGCGCCTGCGCCGGTTGGAGCCGCGGCCCGGCGCCGCCTTCGGCGGCGAGACGGCGACGCCGCTCCTGCCGGATCTGCTGGTGCGACGGGTGCGCGGACGCTGGCGGGTGGAGATGAACACGGCGCTGCTGCCGCGGGTGTTGGTGGACCGCGCCTTCTGGGCCGAGCTGGGCTCGCGCGTCCGCGACCGCGGGGAGCGGCGCTATCTCACGGAACGGCTCCAGGATGCGCGCGGCCTCGCCCGCGCCGTCGCCCAGCGGACCCGCACCCTGCTCAGGGTCGGCCGCGCCGTCTTCCGCCACCAGCGCGCCTTTCTGGAGGCGGGCCCCGGCGCCCTGCGCCCCCTCACCCTGCGGGAGGTGGCCGAGGAGCTGGGCATCCACGAGAGCACGGTGAGCCGGGCGGTGGCCGGCAAGGCGGTGGAGACCCCCTTCGGGGTGCTGCCGCTGCGCTACTTCTTCACCGCCGCCCTCGCCGATCATCGCGGCGAGGCCACCGTCGCCGCCGAGGCGGTGCGCCGCCGCATCCGCGAGCTCATCGCCCGCGAGGATCCGGCCCGTCCCCTCTCGGACGAGCGCATCGCCCGCCTGCTCGCCGCCGAGGGCGTGCGGGTGGCCCGCCGGACCGTGGCCAAGTACCGCGAGGCCCTGGGCATCCCCGGCTCCGCCGCCCGCCGCCGTGGCTGAGGCACCGCCGCCCGCCTCTGGCCGTCCTCCCCGCGCGATGCTAGGGTGCCCGGGCGCAGCGGGGGAGGAGACGTGCACGGACTGCTGCCGGAGGACGCGGCGCGGGCGCGGCTGGTGGGACGCGTCTGGCGGGCCGATCTCGGCTGCGTCGCCGTGATCGCCGTGCGCGACGGGCGTGCGGTGGACATCGGCGCCACCGTGCCCACCATCGCCGATCTGCTGCGCCATCCCGATCCGCTGGCGCTGGTGGACGGTGCCGGGGGCGAGGATCTGGGTCCGGTGGAGGCACTGCTGGCGCCGCCCGATCTCGCCCGGCCACGATCCCCCCGCAACTGCCTCCTCGCCCCCGTGGATCTCCAGCCGGTCCGGGCCTGCGGCGTCACCTTCACCCGTAGCCTGCTGGAGCGGGTGGTGGACGAACGCAGCCGCGGCGATCCGGCGCGGGCAGCGGCACTGCGGGCGGAGCTGGAGACGCTGCTGGGCGGGACCCTCGCCGAGGTGCGCCCGGGTTCGCCGGAGGCGCTGGCGGTCCGCGAGCGCCTGCGGCGCGAGGGGCTGTGGTCGCAGTATCTGGAGGTGGGACTGGGCCCCGATGCCGAGGTCTTCACCAAGGCGCCGCCCCTCGCGGCGGTGGGGCCGGGTGCCTGGGTGGGCGTGCGTCCGGATTCCGCCTGGAACAACCCCGAGCCGGAGGTGGTGCTGGCCATCGCTCCCGACGGCCGGCCGGTGGCCGCCACCCTCGGCAACGACGTCAATCTCCGCGACTTCGAGGGCCGCTCGGCCCTGCTGCTGGGCAAGGCCAAGGACAACGACGGCGCCTGCGCGGTGGGGCCCTTCCTGCGCCTGTTCGACGACGGCTTCCGCTTCGACGCGGAGCTGATGGCGGTGGAGGTGGAGCTCCTGGTGGAGGGGGAGGACGGCTTCCGTCTCCGCGACCGCCACGCCCTCGCCGCCATCGGCCGCCCGCCCGCCGAACTCGTCGCCCAGGCCGTCGCCCATCACGGCTATCCCGACGGGCTGGTCCTGTTCCTCGGCACCATGTTCGCGCCGGTGCAGGACCGCGATGCGCCGGGGATGGGCTTCACCCACCGGCCGGGCGACCGGGTGCGCATCGCGAGCCCCCGGCTCGGCACCCTCGAGAACCGGGTCGGCCTCACCGGCCGCATCCCCTCTTGGTCCTACGGGATCCGGGATCTGGTGGGCGACCTCGCCCGCCGTGGCCGGCTGTGAGGCCGGGCACGCGCGGAGCGCCCGCGGGCTCCCTTGACGCCGCCCCGGACGCGCCGATTTCCGCTCCCGGCGGGAGGATCCCATGCTCGTCTGCTGGTACCATCCCTCGGCCCTCGACCATCACACCGGCCGCGGGCATCCGGAGCGGCCGGAGCGGCTCCTGGCCATCCGCGAGCGCCTCGCCCGCGATCCCGTGCCGGGCCTGGTCTGGCGCGAGCCGCCCCGCGCCACCCTCGACCAGCTCGCCCGCGCCCACGACCGCGACCACGTCGAACGGGTGCGGGCGGCGATCCCGCGGGAGGGACTGGCCGCCCTCGATCCGGACACCGTCGTCTCGCCGGGGAGCTGGGAGGCGGCCCTGCGCAGCGCCGGCGCCGCGGTGGCGGCGGTGGACGCGGTGATGGGCGGCGAGACGCGGCGGAGCTTCTCCTGCATGCGCCCGCCGGGCCATCATGCCGAGCGGCGCCGGGCCATGGGCTTCTGCCTGTTCGACAATGTGGCGGTGGGCGCCCTCCACGCCCGCCACCTCCACGGCGTGCGCCGCATCGCCATCTTCGACTTCGACGTCCACCACGGCAACGGCACCCAGGACATCTTCCGGGACGATCCGGACACCCTCTACTGCTCCACCCACCAGTGGCCCCTCTATCCGGGCACCGGCCGCGAGGACGAGACGGGCGTCGCCGGCAACCTCCTCAATCGCACCTTCCCGCCGGGGACCGACGGCGCCCGCTGGCGGCGGGTGGTGGAACGGGACATGCTGCCGGTGGTGGACGCCTTCCGCCCGCAACTGGTGATGATCTCCGCCGGCTTCGATGCCCACCGCCGCGACCCGTTGGCGGGCCTGCTCCTGGAGGAGGCGGACTTCGCCTGGATCACGGCGCGGCTGGTGGAGATCGCCGAGCGCCACGCCGGCGGGCGTGTGGTCTCGGTGCTGGAGGGGGGCTACGATCTGGAGGCGCTGGCCGCGAGCGTGCGCGCCCATCTCGCGGCCCTCGGCGAAGGCGCGGAGGAGGACGGAGAGCGGTGAACGAGGCGGAGACCGCGGCCGTGACCGCACGGCCGGTGAGCGAGATGAGCTTCGAGGAGGCGCTGGAGGAGCTGGAGCGCATCGTCCAGGAGCTGGAGCGCGGCCAGCTCGATCTCGAGCGGGCCATCGCCGCCTACGAGCGGGGCACCGCCCTGCGCCGTCACTGCGAGGCCAAACTGCGCGAGGCGCGGCTGCGGGTGGAGCGGCTCACCTTCGACGCCGAGGGTCGTCCCACGGGCGCCGAACCCTTCGAGCCCGAGGGATGAGCGGGGAGCTCGCCGCCCGCTGGACGGCGCTGCGGGCGGAGGTCGAGGGCGAGCTCGACGCCCTGCTGGCGCCGGTGGCCGCCGATCTGGAACCGCTGCGGGCGGCCATGCGCCATGCCACCCTCGGCGGCGGCAAGCGGGTGCGGGCGCTGCTCGTGGAACTCGCCGGTGCGGGCCTCGGCGTCGCGCCGCGGGTGCGCCTGCGCATCGGCGCCGCGGTCGAGCTGATCCACGCCTATTCGCTGGTCCACGACGATCTGCCGGCCATGGACGATGCGGCACTGCGCCGCGGTCGTCCCACCGTCCACCGCGCCTTCGGGGAGGACGTGGCCATCCTCGCCGGCGACGCCCTCCAGGCCCTCGCCTTCGAGGCGCTGGCCCGTGACGACTGGCCGGTGCCGGGGGAGATCCGGGCGCGGCTGGTGGCCGATCTCGCCCGCGCCGCGGGCCTCTCCGGCATGTGCGGCGGTCAGTATCTGGACCTGCACCCGGCCGGGCGCGACGCTGCCGCCGTGGAGCGGCTGCAGGGTCTCAAGACCGGGGCCCTCTTCCGCTTCTGTCTGGAAGCGCCGGCCACCGTCGCCGGCGCGCCGGCAGCGGTGCGGGCGGCGTTGCGGCGCTATGCCGACGCCTTCGGTCTCGCCTTCCAGATCACGGACGATCTCCTGGACCTCGCCGCGAGCCCGACCGAGGCGGGCAAGGACACGGGCCGCGACGCCGCCCTCGGCCGGGCGACGCTGGTGGCGTCGGGCGGGGTGGCCGGCGCACGGGCCCGTCTCGCGGCCCTGCGGGACGAAGTCCTGGCCGCCCTTGCCGGGCTTCCCTTCGCGACGACATGGCTGTTGGAGCTGTTCGACTCCCTGCGCGAGCGCCGGCGATGAGCGACCGCACCGTCCACCGCACGCCCAAGCCCCTTCTGGACCGCATCCGCGAGCCCGCCGATCTGCGGCGGCTGCCGCGGTCCGAGCTGCCGCGCCTCGCCGAGGAACTGCGGCGCGAGACCATCGAGGTGGTCTCCGTGACCGGCGGCCATCTCGGCGCCGGCCTCGGCGTGGTGGAGCTCACCATCGCCCTCCACTACGTCTTCGACACCCCCCGCGACCGGCTCGTCTGGGACGTGGGCCACCAGGCCTATCCCCACAAGATCCTCACCGGCCGCCGCCATCTCATGCACACCCTGCGCCAGGAGGGCGGTCTCTCCGGCTTCACCCGCCGCAGCGAGAGCGTCTACGACCCCTTCGGCGCCGGCCACAGTTCCACCTCCATCTCCGCGGGTCTCGGCATGGCCGAGGCGGCCCGCCATCTCGGGGTGGAGCGGCGGGTGGTGTGCGTCATCGGCGACGGCGCCATGAGCGCCGGCATGGCCTACGAGGCCATGAACAATGCCGGGGCCATGCGCACCCGCCTCGTGGTCGTCCTCAACGACAACGACATGTCCATCGCCCCCGCCGTGGGGGCCATGAGCGCCTATCTGTCGCGGGTGGTGAGTTCCGGCACCTTCCGCAGCCTGCGCGACGCCGCCAAGCAGTTCACCCGCCGTCTGCCGCGGGCGCTGCGGGAGGCGGCGGAGCGGGCGGAGGAATATGCCCGCGGACTGGTGACCGGGGGCACCCTCTTCGAGGAGCTGGGCTTCTACTACATCGGCCCCATCGACGGCCACGACCTCGACCATCTGCTGCCGGTGCTGGAGAACGTGCGCGACTATCCCGGCGACAAGCCGGTGCTCGTGCACGTGGTGACCAGGAAGGGCAAGGGCTATCCGCCGGCCGAGTCCTCGGCCGACAAGTACCATGGCGTGGTGCGCTTCGACGTGGCCACCGGCCGCCAGTTCAAGGCCGCCGCCCGGGCGCCGAGCTGGACCTCGGTGTTCGCCTCGGCCCTGATCGAGGAGGCGCGGCGCGATTCCCGCATCGTCGCCATCACCGCCGCCATGCCCTCCGGCACCGGCCTCGACCGCTTCCGCGAGGCCTTTCCCGACCGCTGCTACGACGTGGGCATCGCCGAACAGCACGCCGTCACCTTCGCCGCCGGCCTCGCCGCCGAAGGCATGAAACCCTTCTGCGCCATCTATTCCACCTTCCTCCAGCGGGCCTACGATCAGATCGTCCACGACGTGGTCCTGCAGCGCCTGCCGGTGCGTTTCGCCCTCGACCGCGCCGGCTTCGTCGGCGCCGACGGTGCCACCCACCAGGGACTCTACGACATCGCCTATCTCGGCACGCTGCCGGGCATGGTGCTGATGGCCCCGGCCGACGAGGCGGAGCTGGTCCACATGGTGGCCACCGCCGCCGCCTGGGACGAGGGCCCCATCGCCTTCCGCTATCCCCGCGGCGAGGCACTCGGCGTACCCCGGCCCGAGCGCGGCCGGCCGCTCGAGATCGGCCGCGGCCGGATCCTGCGCGAGGGCACGCGGGTGGCCATCCTCTCCTACGGCAGCCGTCTGCGGGACGTCCTCGCCGCCGCCGACGTCCTGGCCGGGGACGGCATCGCCACCACGGTGGCGGACGCCCGCTTCGCCAAGCCCCTCGACCGGGCGCTGATCCTGCGCCTCGCCCGCGAGCATGAGGTGCTGGTGACGGTGGAGGAGGGAGCCATCGGCGGCTTCGCCGCCCAGGTGCAGCAGCTCCTGTTCGAGGCGGGCGTGTTCGACCGCGGCCGGCTCCGCTTCCGCAGCCTGCTGGTGCCGGATCGCATCTTCGAGCACGCGAGTCCGGAGGCCCAGCTCCGCGCCGCCGGACTCGACGCCGAGGGGATCCGTCGCCGGATCCTGGCGCTGGTGGATCCGGACGCCGCGGCCGCCCATATGCAGACGCCGGAGACCGCCGTGCGACGCTGACCGTCGCTCCGCCCTTGTCCCGGATCCGTCTCGATCAGCTCCTCGTCGATCGCGGCCTCGTCGAGACCCGCAGCCGCGCCCGCGCGCTGGTGATGGAAGGGCGCGTGTTCTCGGGCGAGCGGCGGCTGGACAAGCCGGGCATGGCGGTGCCCCCGGATCTGCCGCTGGAGGTGCGCGCGCCGCGCCGCTGGGTCTCCCGCGGCGGCGACAAGCTGGCCCACGCCCTCGAGGTGTTCGGTCTCGATCCGTCCGGCCGCATCGCCCTCGACGTGGGCGCCTCCACCGGCGGTTTCACCGACGTGCTGCTGCAGCACGGTGCCCGGCGCGTCTACGCGGTGGACGTGGGCTACGGCCAGCTCGCCTGGAAACTGCGGCAGGATCCGCGGGTGGTGGTGCTGGAGCGCACCAACGCCCGCGCCCTCGACCGCCGGCTGGTGCCGGAGCCGGTGGACCTGGTGGTGTGCGACGCCAGCTTCATCTCCCTCGCCAAGGTGCTGCCGGCGCCCCTCGCCCTCACCGCCCCCGGCGCCGAGCTGGTGGCGCTGGTCAAGCCCCAGTTCGAGGTGGGGCGCGGCCGCGTCGGCAAGGGCGGGGTGGTGCGCGATCCCGCCCTCCACGCGGAGGCCTGCGCGCGGGCCCGCGATTTCGTCGACGCCCAGTCGGGCTGGCGGGTCCTGGACATCGTGCCGAGTCCGCTGCTGGGTCCGAAGGGCAACCGAGAGTTCCTGCTCCATGCCCGACGCGATCGGTGAGATCGATCGCATTTTAGACGAACCGTTTCGACAATTGCGCGAAGTTTCTCTCCGAATCCCCTGCAAAGTCTAACCGATCCAGCTTGCACCATCGTCAACCGGTTCTTAACCTTCGTCGTGTAGCACGGGCATGTCGCACGCACGTGTGACGATCGGAGACCGGGACTCGACGGTGGGAGAGTGAACGATGGCGCTGTCCAAGCAGGAGGTTCGGGAATTCGTCCGGGAGCGGGTGGCGCCCGCCAACGCCGAACGCGTGGTGCCGCTGCGGCGCGGTCTGCCCGACATCGTCCTGCCCAACATCCACGCCCGGCTCGAGGCCGAGAGCGGGATCCTCTGGGCCGAGATGCAGCATCCGGAGCGCGCCTGCTTCACGCCGGCATTGATGCACGACGGCCGCCTGTTCCAGGAACACCTGACGCGCCTGTACGGCCACGACGACGCCACCCCGCCCTTCCGCTATCTGGCCTGGACCTCGCGGGCCCGCGGCGCCTGGAGCCTCGGCGGTGACCTCACCACCTTCGTCACCCTCATCCGCCGGCAGGATCGTGCGGGGCTCGCCGCCTACGCCCGCCGCGCCATCGACGTGCTCTACGACAACTACCGGGCCCTCGACCTCCCCGTCCTCACCGTGGCGGTGATCGAGGGCGATGCCATCGGCGGCGGCTTCGAGGCGATGCTCACCAACGACATCGTCATCGCCGAGCGCGGCACCAAGTTCGGCCTGCCGGAGATCCTCTTCAACCTGTTCCCGGGCATGGGCGCCTACAGCTTCCTGCGCCGTCGCGTGGGCGAGGCGCGGGCGCGCGCCCTCATCGAGGACGGCCGCAGCCGCTCGGCGGAGGAGATGCACGAGCTCGGCCTCGTCCATCATCTGGTGGACAGGGGCGAGGCGCGGGAAACCCTTCGCCGCATCGCCCGCGAGCGCGCGGCCGCCTTCCGGACCGACCTCACCCTGGCGCGCGTGCGCCGCCGCGTCGACGCCCTCACCCGCGAGGAGCTGGACGACGTGGTGGACATGTGGGTGGACCTGGCCCTCGGCCTCTCCGATTCGGATCTCCGCCGGATGGAGGTGCTGGCCCGCCACCAGCAGCGCAAGCGCGCCGCCTGAGCCTTTCCGCGGCGCCGTGTCACGGGCCGCGGCGCCGCGGCGGACCCGGACGGGTCCCTGGCCTCCCTCTCCGCCCGTGGTTCTCCCTCCCACCGCGCCCGGCCGGTGGGCGCGGGGTCCGACACCCCGCGCCCGCCGGTCCCGTCGCCCTCGATCCGACCCCTCGGCGCCGCGGTCGGAACGGCCGGCCGCATCGCCGGGGCCGGCGGACGCGTCCACCCCTCGCACCCGTGCCCGGGCATCGGTCGGACCGTCCGTCCCACCCGTGCCGGTGCCGGCGCGCTCGCGGCCGCCTTCCGGGGCCTTCGGCGGATGCCCATATGAGGTGCGGACGACGGGGAGGTTCGGCGATGTCGTTCACCGGACTCGACGTGTTCGACCGCACCATCCAGCTCACCAACATCTGGCTCAAGGAGCTGATGGAGAAGCTCGGCACCGAGGACCGCCACCGCGCCTATCTGGCGCTCAGGGCGACCCTCCATGCCCTCAGGGACCGGCTCACGGTGGAGGAGGCGGCGGATCTCGCCGCCCAGCTGCCCATGCTGATCCGCGGCTTCTACTACGAGGGCTATCGTCCCGCCGACAAGCCGCTCCGGGAGCGCCACAAGGAGGAGTTCCTGGCCCACGTGCGCGAGCAGTTCCGCAAGGATCCCGACGTGGATCCGGAGGCGATCGTGCGGGCCGTCTTCGCGCTGCTGCAGGAGAAGATCACCGCCGGCGAGATCGAGGACGTGCGTCACGCGCTGCCGAAGCACATCCGCGAGCTGTGGCCCGCGGGCTGAGACGCGGGAAGGTGACCGGGCCGGGCGGCCGCCGGCACGGGCCGGCCTCCGCCCGGGCGGCGAACCGTCGGGGAGGTTCTCCATCATGCAGGCCAAGGACGTGATGACGCCGGATCCGGTCACGGTGGGGCCGGACGCACCGGTGGAGGAGATCGCCCGGGTGCTGCTGGACAAGCGCATCAGCGGCGTGCCGGTGGTGGACGAGGCCGGCCGCGTGGTCGGCATCGTCAGCGAGGGAGATCTGATCCGCCGCATCGGGGAGGAGGACGACGACCGGCCGCGGCGCCGGTCCTGGTGGCTGCAACTCTTCACCCTGCCCGAGGACCGGGCGCGCGCCTTCGTGCGCGCCCATGGCCGCCGTGCCCGCGAGATCATGACCCCCGATCCCGTGACCGTGCGGCCGGAGACGCCCGTCGCCGACATCGCCCGCCTGCTCGAGGAGCGGGGGATCAAGCGGGTGCCGGTGGTGGACGCCGACGGGCGCCTCGTCGGCATCGTCAGCCGCGCCGACCTGCTGCGGGCGCTGGCCGTCCAACGGTCGCAGCCCGTCGCCGGCGACGACCGCGCGCTGCGGGAGGCGGTCCTGCACGCCTTCGACAGGGCCGGCCTCGCCCACTACCCCTATGTCAACGTGGTGGTCCAGGACGGGGTGGTGCATCTCTGGGGCATCGTCGCCTCGCGCGAGATCCGCGAGGCCCTGGCGCTGGCGGCGGGCGAGGTGCCGGGGGTGCGGCGGGTCGAGACTCACCTCGCCGTGCGCTCGCCCGTTCCGGAGATCTGAGCCCCGCAGTCGCGGGCGAGGCGGGCGAGGAAACGGGCCACCGCTCGGGTGTCGGGAAGGCGCCAGCGAGCCCGCGTCCTCGGCCGGCCGTCGCCCACGAGGATGCCGATACCGTCCCCGGCGAGAACGGCGAAGGCGTCCTCGTCGGTGACGTCGTCACCGAGGAAGACGGCCAGCGCCCCGGCAGGCACCACGTGCTCCAGCATCCAGCGCACCGCCCGCCCCTTGTGCCAGTCCACCGCCGGCTTGAGATCGAAGATCTTCTTGCCCTCGAGGAGGCGGATGCGGGGATGGCGGGCGGCGAGGAGGTGGACCGTCCGCCCCAGCGCCGTCGCCGCCGGCTCCGGCGTCGCGCGCACGTGGACGGCCAGCGACAGCCGCTTGCGCTCGAGCCAGGCCCCGGGCGTGCGGGCCACGTGGGGTTCCAGCTCCGCCGCCAGCACCTCCAGCTCGTGGGCCAGTTCCTCCCCCACCACCAGCCGGCGGCCGTCGGGTCCCTCGATGTCGAGGCCGTGGGAGCCGGCGTACCACACCCCGGCCAGTCCCACCCGCGCGCGGATGTCGGCGAGGTCGCGCCCGCTCACCACGGCGACGAAGGTGCGGGCGGCGAGCCGCTCGAGCGAGGCCGCGACGGCGGGGTCGAGGCGGGCGAGGTCGGGATGGGCGACGATGGGGGTGAGGGTGCCGTCGAAGTCGAGGAAGAGGGCGAGACGGCCGGTGCGGCAGGCCGCCACGAGACGCGGCAGGACCTCCTCGGCGCACGGCAGCTCCCGGGGTGCGCTCACGGCGGGCCTCCGGAAGGTGAACGGAAGACGGGGTCGCCCCGCCCATAGGGCCTCGATGCCGCGTTGTCAGCCGCGACAAAGGGTCTAGGATCGCGCGGGCGTGGGGGTGTGACGGGGGTGCGCGGTGCGCGAGATCGCCATCGACGCCGGAGCGGTGCTCTTCGAGGAGGGCGAGCCCAGCGAGGCGGTGGCCCTGGTGCTGGAGGGCGAGCTGGAGGTGCTGCGCCGCACCGGCGGCCGCGAGGTGGTGCTGGGCACCATCGGTCCCGGCGAATTCGCGGGCGAGATGGGCGTCATCGAGGGTCGCCGGCGCACCGCCACCGTGCGCGCCCGCCGGCCCGCCCGCCTGCGCCTCTATGACCGTGCGGCCTTCTTCGACGAGGTGGTCCGCGACCCCGAGCGGGCGCGGGCCCTGCTGCTGCGCCTGAGCGAGCGGCTGCGCCGGGCGGACGAACGGATCGTGCGTCTCGTCACCGCGCCCGCCGGGCGGCAGGCGTGGCGGCTGCGGCTGCTGCCGGCCTCGGACCGCGCCCGCGCGCACCTGCCGCCGGAGGGCCTCGCCATCGACCGCCTGCCCTTCGCCGTGGGCCGCCCTCCCGCGGCCGGCGAGCGGCGGCCGCCGACGCCGGTGGACCTGGCGCTGCCCGATCCGCGTCCCCACCGTCTCTCCCGCTGCCACTTCCTCGTCCTCGAGGGGCGCGAGGGCATCGAGCTGGTGGACGCCGGCAGCACCCTCGGCACCGCCGTGGACGGTGTCTTCCTGGGCGAGCATTTCCCGCGCACGCGCCTCCCGCTCGCCCCCGGCGAACACGAGATCGTGGCGGGCGGCGCGGATTCCCCCTGGCGGTTCCGACTGGTGGTGGACGCCGGAGAGGCGCGCGGGGGCTGAACCGCCGGAACCGCCTTTCCCGGCCCTCATCCGGACGGGCGCGTCCCGGCCGACGGCAGATGGCGGATCGACGGGTCCTCCGCCCGCTCGTCGGCGAAGGCGTCGGTCAGGCGCCTGAGGGCGAGGAGCAGCGCCTCCTCGTCGCGGAGGCGGAAGGCCAGCACCACCAGCCAAGCGGCCGAGACCACGGGATCCGTCCCCTCGCGTCCGCGGACCCCCGCAGCTCCGCCGTCGTGTACCAGCGCCGCGACGCTCATGCCTGTCTTCTCCCCGAACGCAGGTCCGTCCTCCGAGGCGATGCCTCCGAAAAAAGACCCCCGCGAGCGGAGCTCGGCGGGGGCACAGGTGAGGGAGGGAGGCACCGTCTGACTTGACGCTGCGTAAACTACCTTTAACGCCGCAGGCGGTCAACGGGAAAAATTTCCGATGAAGTTAAAAACTCGCACGATTTCGTGATGATCGGCACGGTCCGGCGCATGGATTCGAGAGAATTCGTATCGTTTTGTATCTTTCTCCGCACCCGCGCCGGGATCGCGCTCACCCCCGGCGTTCGGCGAAGGGCCGCACCCGCCTGAGCGTCAGGGAGAGGCGACCGCCACCCGGCAGCAGGTCCGAGGTGCCGGCGAGGATGCGGTCGATGCCGTGATAGGCGAGCCGGCGCTCACCCTCCATCACCACCACGTCGCCGCTCTCCAACACCAGCCGGCGGGTGGGGTCGCGCCGGCGGCGGCCGCCGATGCGGAAGACGGCGGCATCGCCCAGCGAGAGGGAGAGGATGGGCGCGGCGAAGGTCTCCTCGTCCTCGTCGCGGTGCAGCCCGAGCCGCGCCCCCGGCCGGTAGAGATTGACGAGGCAGCACTCGGGCTCCGCCGGCACCCCGGCGAGCTCCCGCCACAGCACCCGCAACCGTGCCGGCATCGGCGGCCAGGGACGGCCGGTTTCCGGATGGTGGGGCTGATAGCGGTAGCCGCGCTCGTCCGAGACCCAGCCCAGCGGGCCGAGATTGCACATGAGCACCGAGAAGGGCCGGCCGGAGCGGGGCATGCGCGGGCGGAACCAGCCGGCCTCTTCCACCGCCGCCAGCACCTCGCCCAGCAGGGCCTCCTGCTCGGTGCGGTCGAGATAACCTCGCAGGACGCGCAGCCCCTCCACCTCGCCCTCCGCACGTCGGCTCCGCTTGCGGGACCGTGCCCGCCGCCTATGTGGCGGTGCGGAGATGGCCCCGGGTCCGGGCCGCGGAAAGGGTTCGGCGGAGCAGGACCATGAGCGCAGCGACACCCGTCCACGTGGTGGGCGGCGGGCTCGCCGGCAGCGAGGCCGCCTTCCAGCTCGCGCGGGCCGGCATTCCGGTGATCCTGCACGAGATGCGGCCCGGGCGGGCGACGCCGGCGCACCGCACCGACCGGCTGGCCGAGCTGGTCTGCTCCAACTCCTTCCGCTCCGACGACGCCCTCGGCCATGCCGTGGGACTGCTGCACGAGGAGATGCGGCGGCTGGGCTCGCTGGTGATGGCGGCGGCCGACGCCAACCGCCTGCCGGCGGGCACCGCCCTCGCCGTCGACCGCGAGGGCTTCGCCGCCACCGTCCAGACCCGTCTCGAGGCGCACCCGCTGATCGAGATCCGGCGCGAGGAGATCGAGGCGCTGCCGCCGCCCGGCGCCGGTCTCTGGATCGTCGCCACCGGGCCCCTCACCTCCGAGGCCCTGGCCGAGTCGCTGCGGCGGGTGACGGGCCGCGAGGCGCTCCATTTCTTCGACGCCATCGCGCCCATCGTCTACCGCGACAGCATCGACTTCTCCGTGGCCTGGTTCCAGTCGCGCTGGGACCGCGGTGAGGGTGACGACTACGTCAACTGCCCCCTCGACCGCGAACGCTACGAGGCCTTCGTGCGGGCGCTGCTGGAGGCGGAGACCGCGGACTTCCGGGAATGGGAGCGGGAGACGCCCTATTTCGAGGGATGCCTCCCCATCGAGGTGATGGCGGCGCGCGGTCCCGAGACCCTGCGCTTCGGCCCCATGCGGCCGGTGGGGCTCGTGGATCCGCGCACCGGCCGGCGTCCCTGGGCGGTGGTGCAGCTGCGGCGGGACAACCGCCTCGGCACCCTCTACAACATGGTGGGCTTCCAGACCAAGCTGAAACACGGCGAACAGGTGCGGGTCTTCCGCATGATCCCGGGACTGGAGAACGCCCGCTTCGCCCGGCTCGGCGGTCTCCACCGCAACACCTTCGTGGACTCGCCGCGGGTCCTGGACCGGGAACTGCGGCTGCGGGCGGCCCCGCACGTGCGCCTCGCCGGTCAGATCACCGGCGTCGAGGGCTATGTGGAGAGTGCGGCCATCGGCCTCCTCGCCGCCCTCTTCACCGCCGCCGAGGTGCGCGGCATCCGGCTCCCGCCGCCGCCGCCCGAGACGGCCCACGGCGCGCTGCTCGCCCACATCACCGGCGATGCCACGCCCGAGACCTTCCAGCCCATGAACGTCAACTTCGGCCTGTTCCCACCGCCACCACCGGGGACACCCCGCCACGCCCGCAAGCGGGTGCTGGCGGAACGGGCGCTGGCCGCCCTCGCCGCCTGGCAGGTGGGCCTCGCCCGCATCGCTCCGGCCCTGGTGACCCCTCCACATGCGCGGTACGAGAACGGCGCGCGGACGGGAACATCCTCCGGTTGATCGACCTTCGCCTTGTCTCGTGTCGCGGTTTCGGGTAGAAGCCGGGAAGGCGCAGCGCCCGAAGAGGCACGTCGCGACGTGGAGGAGACGGTGGGACGGGCAGAGGCGGAAGCGGCCCGGCCGACGGAGGCGGAGCGGCCGCCCTTTCAGGTCCGCGGATCCCTGCATACGCTGGTGACCCTCCGCCTGCTGGAGCCGGACCATCCGGCGCTGATGCCGCAGCTGCTGCGCAAGATCGCCTATGCGCCCGACTTCTACCGCGACGCGCCGGTGGTGCTGGACGTGGGGCCGGTGGCGGCGCGGCCGCCCATCGACCTCGCCGCCTTCTGCGCGCGCCTGCGCGAACACCGGCTGGTGCCGGTGGGGGTCCAGAATGCCTCCCCGCCCTGGCTGGAGGAGGCGCGACGGGCGGGCCTCGCCGTCTTCGGCGAGGGCGGGCACGCCACGGCCCCGAATCCGCGGCCGGCGGCGGTACCCGTTGCCCGGGGCGCCGCCCACACCGTGCGGCAGCCGGTGCGCGGCGGTCAGCAGATCGTGGCCACCGCCGGCGATCTCGTGGTCACCGCCTCGGTGGGCCACGGCGCGGAAGTGGCCGCCGTCGGCCACGTCCACGTCTACGGGGCGCTGCGCGGGCGCGCCTTCGCGGGCATCGAGGGCGACGAGAGCGCCATGATCTTCTGCGACCGGCTCCACGCGGAACTGCTCTCCATCGCCGGCGTCTACACGGTGGCCGAGGAACTCGACCCGGCGCTGTCGGGACGGCGGGTGGTGGTCTCGCGGCGGGGCGAGCGGCTCGTCGTCGAACCGCTGGACTGAGCGATCGCGTCCGGCTTTGCGTGGAGGAGGAACGGCATTGGCCAAGGTCATCGTCGTCACGTCGGGCAAGGGCGGGGTCGGCAAGACCACGACCGCGGCCGCCATCGGCACCGGTCTCGCCCAGCGTGGTCACCGGACGGTGGTGGTGGACTTCGACGTGGGCCTCCGCAACCTCGACCTCATCATGGGAGTCGAGCGGCGGGTGGTGTTCGACTTCGTCAACGTCATCAACGACGGCATCCGCCTCAATCAGGCCCTGATCAAGGACAAGCGGACGGAGGGGCTCTACATCCTGCCCACCTCCCAGACCCGCGACAAGGAGGCCCTCACCCGCGAGGGCGTGGAGCGGGTGATGGAGGAGCTCAAGCAGGAGTTCGACTACATCGTCTGCGACAGCCCCGCCGGCATCGAGAAGGGCGCCCAGATGGCGCTGTGGTATGCCGACGAGGCCATCGTCGTCACCAATCCCGAGGTGGCCTCGGTGCGCGACTCCGACCGCATGCTCGGCATCGTGAACTCCAAGTCGCGCCGCGCCGAGCTCGGCCTCGAGCCCATCCGCGCCCATCTGCTCCTCACCCGCTACGACCTCGACCGGGTGGAACGGGGCGACATGCTGCGGCTGGAGGACGTGGTGGAGATCCTGGCCATTCCGGTGCTGGGCGTGATCCCCAACGATCCGCTGGTGCTCCACTGCTCCAATCTGGGCCTGCCGGTGATCCTGGAGCCCAAGTCCAAGGCCGGCCAGGCCTATCGGGACGCGGTGGCCCGGCTGCTGGGCGAGGACGTGCCGCTGCGCTTCACGAAGCCCGAGCGGCGCGGCTTCTTCGACTGGTTCATGAGGAGGAGCGCGTGAGCCTGCTGGACTTCTTCCGCCGCAACCGCGGCCGGCGTTCGGCCGAGACCGCGAAGCAGCGGCTGCAGGTGCTGGTGGCGCTGGACCGCAGCGGCGGAGGCGGCGCCGATTTCCTGCCCCTCCTCCAGAAGGAGCTCCTCGACGTGATCCGCAAGTACGTCGAGGTGGACGAGCGCCGGGTGAAGATCGAACTGGAGCAGGGCAAGGACCTCTCGGTGCTCGAGGTCAACGTGGAGTTTCCCACCGCGCGCCTGCGCGCCCGCGCCGTCGCCTGACCCCGTCCCGGCCGAACGGCCGTCGCCGGACCGGCACCGTGCCCCGCCGACGTGGCGCGGAACGGCGACCGCCCCACCGGAGTCGGCGGTCCGCCCGTCGTCGGCGACGCGGTGCGGAGCCTCAGCTCCGCCAGAAGGCGGGCACGAACAGGACCAGGATGGTGAAGAGTTCCAGCCGTCCCAGCAGCATGGCGAAGGCGAGGATCCACTTGGCGGCGTCGGGCAGGCCGGCGAAATTGCCGGCGGGACCGATCTCGGGGCCGAGACCGGGGCCGACGTTGGCCAGCGCCGTGATGGCCGCCGACATGGCGGTGAGATAGTCGAGGCCCAGCAGGCCCAGCAGCACCGCCACCACCGAGAAGGACAGGGCGAAGAAGAAGACGAAGGCGAGGACGGCGGTGGCGGTGGCGTCGCTCACCGGCCGCTCGCCATAGAGGGCGGGGAAGATGCCGCTCGGCTGCAGCAGCCTCTGCATCTGCACCCGCGCCACCGCGTAGAGCACGGCGAAGCGGAAGGCCTTGATGCCGCCGGCGGTGGAGCCGGTACAGCCGCCCACGCTGGTGAGGAAGAACAGGACCACCACGGCGAAGGGTCCCCAGGTGCCGTAGTCGGTGGTGGCATAGCCCGTGGTGCTGAGCAGCGAGACCACGGTGAAGAGGCTGTGGCGCAGGGCCTCCGCCGCGGGCAGCAGGTCCCGCCCCCACACCCAGAGGAACAGGGCCGCCCAGGCGGCGGCGACGATGCCCAGGAACCAGCGCACCTGGACGTCCCGCCACAGGCGATCGGCACGCCCGCGCAGCGCCAGCACGTAGAGGACGAAGGGTAGACTGCCGAGGATCATGAAGAGGATCGCCGTCCACTCCACGGCGGGCGAGGCGAAGGCGCCGATGGAGGCGTCGCGGGTGGAATAGCCGCCGGTGGCGACGGTGGTCATGGCGTGGACGGCGGCGTCGAAGGTGCCCATGCCGGCGAGGCCGTAGGCGAGGGCGCAGGCGAGGGTGAGGGTCAGATAGACGCCGCCGATGGCGGCCGCCACCTGTCCCGCCCGCGGCAGCGCCTTCTCGGAGAGATCCGAACTCTCGGTGCGCACCAGCTGCATGCCGCCCACGTTGAGCATGGGCAGCACCGCCACCCCCATGACGATGATGCCGATGCCGCCGATCCACTGCAGCACCGCCCGCCACAGCAGGATGCCGGGCGGCATCCGATCGAGGCCGGAGAGGACGGTGGAGCCGGTGGTGGTGAGACCGGAGACGGCCTCGAAGACGGCATCCGCCCAGGAGAGGCCGAGGGCGGAGAGGCGGAAGGGCAGGGCGGCGAAGAGGGAGGTGGCGAGCCACACCGAGGCGGTCACGAGGAAGGCGTCGCGGGCGCCGAGATGGCGCGGCACCGCGTGACGGTTCTCCAGCACCAGGGCGACGCCCACGAACAGCGTCACCGCCGCGCTCGCCGCGAACACCTGCCAGTCCTCGTGGCCGACGGCGAGATCCGCCACGAGGCTCGGTACCATGCCGAGGGCGAGGACCGAGAGCACGATGCCCACCACCAGCAGGGCGATGCGCACGTCCACCACCGCGCGCGCCGGCCGGGCGCGGAAGCCGGAAAGGGGGGCGTTCACCGCTCGCCGCCCTCCCGCCGCGCCCGCTCCCGCGCCCGCAGCTCGCCGCGCCGGATCTTGCCGGTGGCGGTGAGCGGCAGCGAGTCGACGAACTCCACCAGACGCGGATAGGCGTGGGCGGAAAGGCGCTCGCGCACGAATCGGCGGAGCGCCTCGGCCAGCGCCCCGTCGGGCGCGTGACCCGGCCGCGGCACCACGAAGGCCTTGATCACCTCGCCCCGCACCGGGTCGGGCACGCCGATCACCGCGCACAGCCCCACCGCCGGATGGCGGGCGAGGCATTCCTCCACTTCCGCCGGTCCCACCCGGTAGCCGGCGGTGTTGATGAGGTCGTCCTCGCGGCCGAGGTAGGTGAAGAATCCCTCCTCGTCGACGCGGCCGAGATCGCCGGTGAGCATCCACGCGCCGCGGAACTTCGCGGCCGTCGCCTCCGGCCGGTTCCAGTAGCCCAGGAACATCACCGGATCCGGACGGCGCACGGCGATCACGCCCATCTCGCCCGGCGGAAGCGGTCGCCCCTCCTCGTCCACCACCGCCACCTGGTGGCCGGGGACGGCGACGCCCATGGTGCCGGGGGGCGGCGGCCGCAGGCCGGCCATCTGGGAGACCAGCAGATTGGCTTCCGTCTGGCCGTAGAACTCGTTGATGGTGAGACCGAAGGCCTCGCGCCCCCAGGCCAGGAGGTCCTCGCCCAGATGCTCGCCGCCGCTGCCGACGGTGCGCAGCCGCACGCCGGCGGCGCGGGGATCGACGCCGGACTGACGCAGCAGACGCAGGGCGGTGGGCGGCATGAACACGTTGCGCACCCGCTCCCGCGCCATCAGCGCCACCGCCTCCTCGGGATCGAAGCGTCCGCCGCGGCGGGCCACCACCGGCACGCCGAAGTGGAGGCTCGGCATCAGCACGTCGAAGAGACCGCCGATCCACGCCCAGTCGGCCGGTGTCCAGAAGCGGTCGCCGGGCTGTGGGAAGAACTCGTGCGGCATCTGCACCCCCGGCAGATGCCCGAGGAGGACGCGATGGGCATGGAGGGCGCCCTTGGGCGGGCCGGTGGTGCCGGAGGTGTAGATGAGGACCGCCGGATCCTCCGCGCCCGGCGCGATGCCGGGATCGCGGTCGGCACCCCGCCGGAGTCGCGGCCAGAAGCCGCGCTCCGCGTCGTCCCGATCCACCCGCAGCACCACCGGCGGCTCCGGCAGGCGGTCGCGCACCGCCGCCACCCGGGCCTCGCCGGCCTCGTCCGTCACCACCAGCCGGGCGCCGCTGTCGGCCAGCCGCCAGGCGAGGGCGTCGGGACCGAAGAGGGTGAAGAGGGGGACGGTGACGGCGCCCAGCCGCCAGGCGGCGAAATGGGTGAGGGCCGTCTCGACCCGCTGGCCCAGCAGCACCGCCACCCGGTCGCCGCGGCCGATGCCGAGGGCGGCGAAGGCGTGGGCCAGCCGCCGCGAGGCGCTGGCGAGCCCGTCGAAGGTCCACACCCGCCGATCGTCGTCGCGCACCTCCACCAGCGCCTCGCGGCCCGAACCGTCGGCCCAGCGGTCGAGACAGGCGCGGGGGATGCTGAAGTGGGGCGGGATCCGCCAGCGGAAGCGGCGGCGGATCTCGTCGAGGGTGCGGCCGCGCGGCAGTTCCGACATGCGCTCCTCCTCCCGCGGATGCTAGCGGCGGCGGCCCGGACCGCAAGCGCCCCTCAGCCCACCGCCCCCACGTGGTGGACCACGGCGGTGGTGACGGCCCGCACCAGCGCGTAGAGGCGGCCGAGGGGCCGGAAGAGGGTCTCGTGCTCGTGGGCGTAGGACTGGAAGGCGGTGGGCGCGTAGGTGGCGGGCTCACCGTAGTCGAGGCGGTCGCGCCCGCTCCGGTCGACGGGGAAGATGCGTGCGAGCCGTTCCAGCGTCGGCTCCACGTCCAGCCGCAGCAGCCGCGCCACCAGCTCGTCGCGGGTGACGCGGTGGCGGTCCGAGAAGTCGGGCAGCCGCGCCGCGAGATGGGCGATGGCGCGGATGGCGGCGAGGCGGACGGCGTGGAGCAGGTGGAGATTGTCGCGGGTGGCGAGGTCGATGGCGATGGGTTCCTCGCCGAGATCGCGGGTGCGACGGCGGTGGTCGCGCAGCGCCCGGGCGAGGTCGAGATGGTCGCGGAACATGAAGCGGAAGATGCGGGCGAGGCGCTCGGACAGGCCCAGGGCCTCGTAGCGGTCGGCCACCTCCCGCAGCACCTCCTGGGCGCCGGCGTCCTCGGCGCGGCGGGCCAGGAGCAGCCAGCCGCCGGGATCGAACAGATCCACATAGGCCTTGGTCACCAGCGGATCGCTGTACATGAAGGCGTACTCCACCAGCGACACCAGCCGCCGGAAGCGGTCGCTCGTGCGGTAGAGGCGATCGAAGGCCTCGGGATCCCGTGCCATCGCCTGCCCCACGCCGCCGGTGACGTGGACCAGCATGCCGAGCTGCTGGAGGATGGCGTTGTGGGGGATGGCGCGGAGCTGGGCGGGATGGTCGATGGGCGTCGGCCCGGCGTAGTCGTGCTCGCGCACCGTGCTCCGCGAGCCGGTGCGGTAAAGGAGATTGGCTCCGAAGGCGCCGAGGAAGGCGGCGTAGTCCGGGTCCTCGAACAGGCGGCGGTTGTACTGGCGGATGGTGGCGAAGAACTCGTCCACGTAGGGTGGACGCGCGTAGAAGGGATCCTCCGCCTCCGGCGGCGGCGTCAGGCGGTGTTCGAGGGCGCGGGTGAGCACGGCCAGCGCGCTCTCGTAGCGGACGAACAGCAGGAAGCCGTCGCCGCCCTGGAAGCTGGTCTCCTGGCGCTGGCGGATGCCGGCGGCGGCGAACAGGCGGCGCGAATGGGAGGTGTCGAAATAGGCGAGGCGGTCGTGGAGGCTCGCGGGATGGGCCCCGCGCCCGAGGCTCTCGCCGTGGGTGTCGAAGACCACCAGCTCCAGGTGGGTGAGTCCGTGGCGGCGCAGGACCTCCACCAGATCGAGGCGGATGCGCTCGATGGCGTCGGCGGCGGCGATCTGCCCCATGGAACGGCCGGCATCGGAGAAACCGGTCTGGATGGCGAGCCGGCCGCGCCGTTCGAGATAGGCGCGGAAGGCCGGATAGCGGAGCGCCTCGTCGAGGATGGCGGCGCCCCGCTCCAGCGCCCGCGGCGTCTCGAACAGGGGCGAGATGTCGATGGCGCCGTCGACCCCGAACAGCCGGGCCAGATAGAGGGCGGCCAGCAGGGTGAAGGGAGTCTCGCACTCGGCGATGAGGAAGCGGATGGGCTCGCCTCCGTCCACATATTTCAGCATCTGGGCGCAGAGCATGAAGGCACGGCGGGCGGTGGCCGGCTCGTGGGCGAGGGCGCCGAAGTTGACGGAGACCGGCTCCACCTCCTCCAGCAGGCGGTGGATGGCGTCGAGATAGGTGAGCCGGTAGGAAGGATCGTCGGGCGCGTGGTCCAGGCCCACCTGATGGCGCACGGCGTTGTGAATCTGGCGGGCGTTGATGCGCAAATGGGTGCGGGCGAGGCCGAGGCCGAGAGTGGCCACCTCCGCCCGCAGCAGCCACAGGGCCCGCGTGGCCTCGTCCTCGTCGTCGCCGTGGGCCAGCGCCCGGTCGAGGAGCTGGAGGAGCTGGCGTTTGTCGTGGAGGGTGGAGGGGCGTGCCTCCACC
Organism: Alphaproteobacteria bacterium; assembly: GCA_026982705.1. Taxonomy (GTDB): domain Bacteria; phylum Pseudomonadota; class Alphaproteobacteria; order Geminicoccales; family Geminicoccaceae; genus HRBIN39. The sequence goes on along the minus strand of JALSGP010000019.1, from coordinate 66,789 downwards.
AGCGTGCGGGAGACCGCCGCGAGGTCCTCGAGCCAGGCGGGATCGTCGCGACGGGTCGCCTCGGCCGCGCCGTGGAACACCGGTATGGCCTCGTCGAGGGTGTGGACGGTGAAGGACAGACGCGTCTCGAGCACCTCCAGGGTGTCGAGGCGGGGATCGTCGCCCGCGAGGGTGCGGCGGATCGCCCGCACCGCGTCGCGATAGCGACGGAGCTGCACCACCGCCACCCGCAGCCGGCGGGCGAAGGTCTCGGTCCAGGGGATGTCGGCCCGCCCGTCGGTGTCGTAGCCCACCCAGGTGGCGATGGAGACCAGCCGCGGCACCACCCGCCGCCAGCAGCGGGGATGGCGCGCCCGCAGCCGCTCCCCCACCACCCCCCAGAGGGTGCGCAGGGCCTCGGCCAGATGGCCCATCACCTCGAGCGCGTAGCGCTGCTCGTAGGCGAGATCGAGGGGCTCGTCGGGGCGGTGGGGCCGGGCCGCCACCCGCGCCAGCAGGGCGAGGCGGGCGGTACCGTCGAGAGGCCGCCCCTCGCCGTCGCGCTCGAGGGCGAGGGTCACGAGCGCCTCCTGCAGCTCGCGGGCGACGGCGAAGGTGGGATGGGCGGTGAAGACGAAGCCGAAGGTGACGAAGGCGAGGACCTCGCCCAGGGTCTCCGGATCGTCGCCCTCGATCCCGTCCAGCAGCCGGTCGACGAGGGCGGCGAGGCGGGCGCGGTTGGCCTCGGGATCCGTCTCGCCGAGATAGCGGCGCAGCCGCTGGGCGCGGGCGGCGAAGGCCTCGACGGTGAGGGCCCGCACCAGCTCCTCGACGGCCCCGACGCGCTCGGGCTCGTCGCGGAGCCGGCGGAACAGATCGACACCCACGAAGCCCACGGGATCGAGGAAGGGATCGTCGACGGCGCGGGCGCGGGCCTCCTCCAGCGTGCGCTGGAGTCGGGCCCTGAGCTCCGGCGCCCGCTCGGGCAACCGGTCGCCGAGGGGGGCGGCCACCTGCGGTTCGTCGCGCATGACACCTCTCCAGGCCGGGCGATCCGGAGCGAGGCGGATTTGGCGCGGCGGCGGTGGCGACGCAAGCGACGGTCGCTTGCCGACGTCGCGGCGGCCGGGCATCATGGGGATGCGGGATCGGATCTCGGCCGCGGAGGGGCGACGCATCCGATGCGTGGACTCGTCGCGTGGCTGGCGCTGGTGGGAACGCTGCTGGCGGCGCCGCGGGCGGTACCGGCGCACACGGGACCGGACGGCCCGGTGGACCGCATCCTCGTCGTCAAGCACGAACGCAGGCTCTATCTGCTCAGGGACGGCCGACCGGTGGCGGAATTCCGCATCGCCCTCGGTCGCAATCCGCGCGGTCCCAAGATCCGCGAGGGGGACGGCCGCACCCCCGAGGGGCTCTACTTCGTCGCCGGCTTCAAACCCGACAGCGACTTCTACAAGGCCATCCTCATCTCCTATCCCAACCGGCGCGACCGCGAGCGCGCCCGCCGGCTGGGCGTCGACCCGGGGGGTGCCATCATGATCCACGGGCTCGATCCGGCCATCGATCCGGCGCTGCGGCGGGACCACTGGCGCTTCAACTGGACCAACGGCTGCATCGCCGTCACCGACGAGGAGATGGACATCCTCTGGCGCCGCGTGCGGTGGGGCACGCCGGTGGAGATCCGACCCTAGCGGGCGTTTGCGCCCGATCCCCGGGCGCGCTATGGAGGTCCGTGCCGACGGGAGGGGAAGGTCGAGCGTATCGTCGCCGTCGGTAGGGACGACGCACGCTGCCCAGAGGAGGACGACGCATGTCTCGCAAGACGCTGTTGTCGCTGGTGGTGCTCGCCGGGTCCGTGGCCGCGCTCTCGGGCTGCGCCAGCCGTCAGGACATCGAGGCGCTGCGCTCGGAGATCGCCGCCGTGCGGGCCACCGCCGAGGCCGCGGATCAGAAGGCCAGCCAGGCGCTGCAGGCGGCCAACGAGGCCAAGGCCGAGGCGGCGGCGGCGCGCCAGGAGGCCCAGGCGGCCAACGAGAAGGCCGATCGCATGTTCCGCGCCGGTCTGCGCAAATAGGAGGCGGAACCGGTGTCGGGCCGGAAGCCCCGGGCGCGGCAGCGGACGGCGGACCGGGTCCCCACCCTCACCCGGCGTCGGCTGCTCGCGGGGCTTTCGGCCACGGCGCTGGCACCCGCCGCCGTCCACGCCGCCCCGCGCGGGGGCGATCTGATCGGACGGCTGCGCTTCCACCTCACCCGCCGCGAGACCATCCTGCTGGACGTGGCCCGGCAGTGGGATCTCGGCATCCTTGAGATCTCGGCGGCCAACCCCGGCATCGATCCCTGGATCCCGCCGCCGGACCGGCTGGTGCTGCTGCCCACCGCCCATCTGCTGCCGGACGCGCCCCGCCGCGGCATCGTGATCAATCTGGCCGAACTGCGGCTCTACTACTTCCGCCGCGACGGCGCCGTCGAGACCCACGCCATCGGCATCGGTCGCCAGGGCCGCGAGACGCCCCTCGGCGCGACGAGGATCGTCCGCAAGGCCAGGAACCCCACCTGGTATCCGCCGGCGTCGCTGCGGCGCGAGGATCCCACCCTGCCGCGGGTGGTCCCGCCGGGGCCGGACAATCCGCTCGGCACCCGGGCCCTCTATCTCGGCTGGCCCAGCTATCTGATCCACGGCACCATCAAGCCCTACGGCGTCGGCCGCCGGGTGAGCGCCGGCTGCATCCGCATGTACCCGGAGCAGATCGAGGCCATGTACGAGCGCGTGCCGGTGGGCACGCCGGTCCGGGTGGTGGAGCAACCGATCAAGGTGGGCTGGCACGGGGGCGAGCTCTGGCTCGAGGCCCATCCCGACTACGACCAGCTCGACGAGCTGGAGATCCGCTACACCATGACGCCGAAGCCGCCGCCCGCCGGCGCCTTCGACCACATCCGCCGCAGGGCCGGTGCCCGCGCCCACGAGATCGACTGGGATCTGGTGGAGGCGGAACTGGTGGCCCGCCGCGGCTATCCGGTGCGCGTCACCGGGCGCCGCCGCGAGACCACCGCCGCGGTGACCGGTCTCTACTGACGACCGGGGGCGTCCCCGTCGGGACGCCACGAAGGAAGGCCCCGGCCGCGCCGGGGCCCGCATCGCCTCAGAGGCTCCGGGTGCAGAACCACCAGTCCTTGCACTCGTAGCCCGCCTGCAGCCGTTCCTCCACCTCCTCCATGGTCTTGGGGGGCGGCACGATCACCGGATCGCCCGGCTTCCAGCCCTCCGGCGTCGCCACGCCGTGGGTGTCGGTGGTCTGCAGGGCCACGAGTACGCGCAGCACCTCGTCGATGGAACGGCCGTTGGTGAGCGGATAGTAGATCATCGCCCGCAGGATCCCCTGGGGATCGATGACGAACAGCGCCCGCACCGTCGCCGTGTCGCTGGCCCCTGGATGGATCATCCCGTACTTCTGCGACACCGACATGTCGAGATCGGCGATGATGGGGAAGGGAATGCGGACGCCGAACTTCTCCTCGATGGTCCGCACCCAGGCGATGTGGGAGAAGTTGCTGTCCACCGACAGGCCGAGGAGTTCGCAGTTGTGAGCCTTGAACTCCTCGTGGCGCCTGGCGAAGGCGATGAACTCCGTCGTGCACACCGGCGTGAAGTCGGCCGGATGCGAGAACAGCACCAGCCAGCTCCCCCGATAGTCGGAAAGCCGGCGCGGGCCGTGGGTGGTGACGGCCTCGAAGTCCGGCGCCGGCTCGTTGAGCCGGGGCAGGGTCGGTCCCGTGACGGTCTCGGCCTGCATGCTCGCCTCCTTCCCGGAAGTTTTCCAGTTCGAGCTCGATATACACCACATTCCTACGAAATGGAATTGGAAAATGATCCCGCGGCCGCCGCGAGCCGCGCCCGGACCGCCTCCTCGTCGAGACCGGCGGCCCCGATCACCACCAGTCCGCGCCGCTCCGGCGCCTCCCGCACGAACCAGTGGCCGACGCGATCGCCCACCGCCTGCACCAGGAGCGGCGCCGGCCGTCCCGCCACCGCCACGAAGCCCTTGACCCGGTAGACGGGGTGCGCCCGCGCCAGATCGCGCACGGCGGCGGCGAGGGCGGCGGGATCCGCCACCGGCGGCAGCGGCACGAACAGGCTGGTGAAGGCGTCGTGGTCGTGATCGTCGTCGTGGGGATGACCGCCGCGGCCGTCCGCGTCCGCCTCCGCCGCCGCGCCGAGGCCCAGCAGCACCTCCGCCGGCACCCGTCCGAAGCGCGCCCGCACCGTCCGCACGCCCGGCCGCAGATGGCGCATCACCTCCCCCTCCACCCGCGCCATCGCCGCCTCGTCCAGGAGATCGGCCTTGTTGAGCACCACCAGATCGGCGCAGCCCAGCTGTTCGGCGAACAGTTCCGCCAGCGGCGTGTCGTGGTCGAGGGCGGGATCCGCGGCCCGCTGGCGGGCGAGGGCCTCCGGGTCGGGGGCGAAGAGACCGTCCGCCACCGCCCGCGCGTCCACCACCGCCACCACCCCGTCGACGGTGGCGCGGGTCCGCACCTCGGGCCAGGCGAAGGCCTGCACCAGCGGCTGCGGCAGGGCGAGGCCGCTGGTCTCCACCAGGATGTGCTCGGGCGGGCGCAGCCGCTCCAGGAGCCGCCGCATGGTGGGCAGGAAGTCGTCGGCCACGGTGCAGCAGATGCAGCCGTTGGCCAGCTCCACTACGTCCTCCTCGCCGCAGCCGGGCAGACCGCAGGCCCGGAGCAGCGCCCCGTCCACGCCCACCTCGCCGAACTCGTTGACCACCAGCGCCAGGCGGCGACCGCCGGCGTGCGCCACCAGATGGCGCAGCAGGGTGGTCTTGCCCGAGCCCAGGAAGCCGGTGACCACGGTCACGGGAATGCGCGACACGGCCGTCTCCGCGTCGGGATCCGGCGCCGTCGATCACGTCCGCGCGCCGCTGTCGATGCGGCAGGAGGTAGCGCCGCCGGCAGGTGCCCCGCGTTGACAGCGCCGCGCGTGCGGGCCATCTCGGGCGCGCCCCGCCGTCTTCGGGAGTGGCCGTGGTGGACGCACGCGAACTCGCCCGCATCGTCGACGAGGCCTGGGAACGCCGCGCGGAGCTCGGTCCCGACACGCGGGGGCCGGTGCGCGAGGCGGTGGAGGCGGCGCTGGACGGGCTCGATGCCGGCACCTTCCGCGTCGCCGAGAAGGTGGACGGTCGCTGGACCGTTCACCAGTGGCTCAAGAAGGCGGTGCTACTCTCCTTCCGTCTCCACGAGACGGTGCCGGTGGAGGGCGGTCCCGGCGGCGCCCGCTGGTGGGACAAGGTGCCCCCCAAGTTCGCCGGCTGGGACGCGGCGCGTTTCCGCGCCGCCGGCTTCCGGGCGGTGCCGGGTGCGCTGGTGCGCCGCTCCGCCCACATCGCGCCGGGCGTGGTGCTGATGCCCTGCTTCGTCAATGTGGGCGCCCGGGTGGAGGAGGGCACCATGATCGACACCTGGGCCACCGTCGGCTCCTGCGCCCAGATCGGCCGCAACTGTCACATCTCCGGCGGGGTGGGCATCGGCGGCGTGCTGGAGCCGCTGCAGGCCAACCCCGTCATCGTCGAGGACGGCGTCTTCATCGGCGCCCGCAGCGAGATCGCGGAAGGGGTGATCGTCGGCGAGGGCGCCGTCATCTCCATGGGCGTCTACATCGGCGCCTCCACCAGGATCGTCGACCGCGAGACCGGCGAGGTCCACCGCGGCGTGGTGCCGCCCTATTCGGTGGTGGTGCCGGGCACCCTGCCCGGCCGGCCGCTGCCCGACGGCACCCCCGGTCCCGGTCTCTACTGCGCGGTGATCGTCAAGCGGGTGGACGCCCGCACCCGCGCCAAGACCTCCATCAACGAACTGCTCCGGGACTGAGGTGGGCGGCTCTGTCGATCCCGTCGAGCTGGCCCGCGCCCTCCTGCGCCGCCCCAGCGTCACGCCCGACGACGCCGGCTGCTTCGACCTCCTCGGCGGTCTGCTGGAGGCGGCGGGTTTCCACGTGGAACGCCACCGCTTCCACGCCCCCCATCCGGTGCCGGTGGACAATCTCTACGCGCGCCTGGGTTCGGGCCGCCCGGTCTTCGCCTTCTCCGGCCACGTGGACGTGGTGCCGCCGGGGGAGGAGGCAGCCTGGACCCATCCGCCCTTTGCCGCCACGGTGGCGGACGGCTTCCTGTGGGGGCGGGGGGCCTGCGACATGAAGGGCGCGGTGGCCGCCTTCACCGCCGCCGCCCTCGCCCTCGCCCGGGAGGGTGGCCCGCCCGCCGGCACGTTGCTGATCCTCCTCACCGCCGACGAGGAGGGGCCGGCCCGCAACGGCACCCGCGCCCTGCTGGAGCACCTGCGCCTGCGTGGCGAGCCGCTCGACATGGCGCTGGTGGGCGAGCCCACCTGCGTGGAACGGCTCGGCGACACCGTCAAGATCGGCCGCCGCGGCTCCATGACCTGCACCCTCGAGGTGCGGGGAAGGCTGGGCCACGTGGCCTACGCCGAGCGGGCCGACAACGCCGCCCACCGCATGGTGCGGCTACTGGCACGGCTCCTGGACGAGCCGCTGGATGCCGGCACCCCCCATTTCGCCCCCTCCGGACTCCAGATCACCACGGTGGACGTGGGCAATCCCACCGCCAATCTGGTGCCGGCGCGGGCGCGGGCGGTCTTCAACGTCCGCTTCAACGACCGCCACACGCCCGAGGGCCTGGAGGCCCTGCTGCGCCGGCGGCTCGCCGAGGTGGGCGGCGACTGGACCCTGGCCTGCGAGGTCTCGGCCCTCCCCTTCCTCACCGAGCCGGGGCCGCTGGTGGAGACGGTGCGCGCCGCCGTCGAGGCCGAGACGGGCACGACCCCCCGCCTCTCCACCGCCGGCGGCACCTCCGATGCCCGCTTCTTCCGGGATCTGTGCCCGGTGGTGGAGTTCGGCCTCGTGGGCACCACCATCCATCAGGTGGACGAGCGGGTGGCGGTGACGGATCTGCTGGAGCTCACCCGCATCTACGAAGGGATCCTCCGCCGCGTCTTCGGAGGGGGCTGATGCCCACGCGGGCCGAGATCGAGCGAGCGCTCTGGGGCACCTGGCTGCTGCTGAGGCAGGATCCCCGCGCGCTGGACCTCTTTGATCTCTCGGTGGAAGGCTTCTGGAAGAGCTTCTACGCCGCGGTGGTGGCGCTCCCCTTCTACGCCTTCCTCGTCCTCCACGAGATGATGCTGGCACCCCCCGTGCGGCCGCTTCCGGCCGTGCTGGCGCGGCTCGTGAGCTATGCCCTCGACTGGGTGGTGTTCGCGGTGGCGGCGGCGCTGCTGCTGCGCATGCTGGGCCTCGGCCGGCGCTTCGTGCCGCTGGTGGTGACCGTCAACTGGGCGGCGGTGCCCCAGCTCGCCCTGATGGCGGCGGCGGTGGTGGCGAGTCTGATACTGCCCGATCCCCTCGATCCGCTGCTGCTGGTGGCGGCGCTGGCGGCGGTGCTGTTCTACCGCTGGCTGGTGATGCGCCAGGCGCTCGAGGGCCTCGCCGGCATCGCCTTCGGCTTCGTGGTGGTGGACGTGATCCTCGGCATCCTGGTGGACCGGCTGGTGGCCCTCCTGCTCTATTCCGGATAGCGCACCGCCACCAGATACAGCCCCTCCGCCGGCGCGGCAGGGCCGGCGGCGCGGCGGTCGCGGGCCGCCAGCACCTCCCGCACCCAGTCCACCGGACGGCGGCCCCGGCCCACCTCCACCAGCGTCCCCACCATGTTGCGCACCTGGTGGTGGAGGAAGGAGCGGGCGGCGGCGTGGACCTCCACCATCTCGCCCAGCCGCCGCACCCACAGCCGGTCCAGCGTCTTGACGGGCGAGCGGGCCTGGCACTCGGCGGCCCGGAAGCTGGAGAAGTCGTGCCGGCCCACCAGCAGCTCCGCCGCCGCCTGCATCCGCGCCACCGACAGCGGGGCGATCACGTGCCACACCCGTCCGCGCGCGAGGACCGGCGGCGCCCGCCGGTTGAGGATGCGGTAGACGTAGCACCGCTCCACCGCCGAGAAACGGGCGTGGAAGTCGTCGGCGACCACCCGCGCCTCCAGCACCACCACCGGATGCGGGCGCACATGGGCATTGATGGCCCCCATCACCCGCTCCGGCGGCAGCCATCGCGACAGGTCGAAGTGGGCCACCTGACCGGTGGCGTGGACGCCGGCATCGGTGCGGCCCGCGCCCACCACCTCCACCCGTTCGCCGGTGAAGGCGGCGATGGCCCCCTCCAGCACCTCCTGCACGCCGAGGCCGTTGCGTTGGCGCTGCCAGCCGGCGAAGCCGAGGCCGTCGTATTCCAGCAGCAGCCGGTAACGGGGCATGGTCAGTGCAGCCGCGTTCCCACGGGAACGGGAAAGCCGCGCAGGAAGGCCTCCACCGCCATGACCCGCCGCCCGGGCCGGGCGAGGCGGGTCATGGCGAGGGCGTCACGCCCGCAGGCCACCACCAGCGGCGGACGGATCACCGTCCCCGGTGTCCCCGCACCCGCCACCACCTCGGCCTCGTGGACCAGAAGGCGCGTCTCGCCGTGGAAGCACCAGGTCCCGGGCCAGGGATCGAAGGCGCGGATCCGCCGTTCCAGGAGCGCCGCCGGCGCCGTGAAGTCGAGATGTCCTTCCTCCTTGCGCACCTTGGCGGCATAGGAGGCCCCCTCCGCCGGCTGCGGGCGCGGACGGATGCGACCACGGGCGTAGTCCTCCAGCACTTCCACCACCCGCTCGGCGGCGAGGGCGGCCAGCCGGTCGTGCAGTTCCGGCGCCCGGATCCGCGGCGGCAGCGGCAGGGGGAAGCGGGCGAGGAGCGGTCCCGTGTCGATCCCCTCGTCCATGACGAAGAAGGAGACGCCGCTCTCGCGGTCGCCGGCCTCGATGGCGCGCTGGACGGGCGCGGCCCCGCGCCAGCGCGGCAGCAGCGAGGCGTGGATGTTGACGCAGCCCAGCCGCGGCGCCGTCAGCACCGCCGGCGGCAGGATCAGTCCGTAGGCCGCCACCAGCACGAGATCGGCGTCGAGCTCCGCGAGGCGGGCGATCTCGGCGGGATCGCGCAGGCTCGCCGGCGTGCGGACCGGACCGAGGCCGGCCCCTTCGGCCCAGGCGTGGACGGGCGTGGGCCGGGGCCGGTGGCCGCGACCGGCGGGCCGCGGCGGCTGGGTGTAGACGGCGCGGATCGCGAAGCGGCCGTCGCGGGCGATGCGGTCGAAGGCGGGGACGCCGAAGGCTCCGGTCCCCATCAGCACCAGCCGGATCATGGCTCAGGCCCGCGCCGGCTCGGCCTTCTTCGCCCGCTGGCCCTTGCGGTAGCGGCGCAGCAGCAGATTGCGCCGGACCGACGAGAGATGGTCGATGAACAGCACGCCGTCGAGGTGGTCCAGCTCGTGCTGGAGACAGCGGGCGAGCAGCCCCTCCGCCGCGAGCTCCCGGAGCGCGCCGGTCTCGTCGCGATAGCGCAGACGGATCGCCCGTGCCCGCCGCACCTCGCCGTAGATGTCGGGCAGGCTGAGGCAGCCCTCCTCCGCCACCTCCGTCTCCTCCGAGCGCCAGACGATCTCCGGGTCCACGAGGCGCAGCGGCGCGTTCTTCTCCTCGCTCACGTCCACCACCACCAGCCGTCGGGTGACGCCCACCTGCGGGGCGGCGAGGCCGATGCCGGGGGCGGCGTACATGGTCTCCAGCATGTCGTCCAGCAACCGCCGCACCTCCTCGTCGACGGTGCCCACCGGCGCGCAGCGGGCACGCAGGACCGGATCGGGATATCGGCGGATGCGCAGGACGGTCATGACGGTTCGTGTCCGGCTCGGAAGGGCTGGCGCGCCCGGAGCGCCGCCTCCAGCGTTCCCTCGTCGAGATAGTGGAGCTCGCCGCCCATCGGCACCCCGTGGGCGAGACGGGTGGTGGTGACGGCGAGCGGCCGCAGCCGTTCCGCCAGATAATGCGCCGTGGTCTGACCGTCCACCGTCGCCCCCAGCGCCAGCACCACCTCGCGCACGCCCTCCTCCCGCACCCGCCGCAGCAGCAGGTCCACGCCGAGATCCTCCGGGCCCACCTCGTCCAGGGCCGAGAGGGTGCCGCCGAGGACGAAATAGCGGCCGCGGAAGCTGCCGGCGCGCTCCAGCGCCCACAGGTCCTCCACCCGTTCCACCACGCACAGGAGGGTGTCGTCGCGCTCGGGATCGGCGCAGACGGCGCAGGGATCGCCCACGTCGAGATTGCGGCAGCGCGAACAGCGCCGCACCCGCTCGGCGCAGACGGCGAGCGCGTCCAGAAGCGGCCGCAGCAGAGTGTCCGGCCGCTCCAGGAGCGCCAGCGCCGCCCGCCGCGCCGAGCGGGGGCCGAGCCCGGGCAGGCGCTGGAGCAGGCGGATCAGGCGCTCCACCTCGACGGCGGCCATGGCCTCAGAAGGGCAGTTTGAAGCCGGGCGGCAGCGGCAGGCCCCCGGTGATGCGGCCCATCTCCTCCTGCAGCCGCGCCTCGAGCCGGCGGCGGGCGTCGGCGAAGGCGGCGACGATCAGATCCTCCAGCACCTCCACCTCGTCCGGATCCACGAGGGTGCGGTCGATGGCCACCTTCCGGAGATCGCCCTTGCCGCTCAGCACCACCCGCACGAGGCCGCCGCCGGCCTGCCCCTCCACCTCGAGCGCCGCCAGCTTCGCCTGCAGCTCGTTCATCCGCTCCTGGAGCTTCTGCGCCTCGCGCAGCATGTTCGCGAGATTCTTCATGGCGTCCCCTCCTCGGGTTCCGCCGGGCGCAGGTCGCGCACCACCGCGCCCGGGAACAGTTCCAGCGCCCGCCGCACCAGCGGCGTCTCGGCCAGTTCGGCGAGGCGCCGCGCCCTCGCCTCGCGGTCGCGTTCCGCGAGGGTGGGCGCCCCCTCGCCGCGGGTGAAGACCACGAGCCAGCGGCGGCCGGTGGCGCGGCCCAGGAGCTCGCCGAGCCGGCCGGCGTATTCCGCGGGCGTGGCCGGCACGTGGGCCAGCTCCAGCCGTCCCGGCTCGAACCGCACCACCCGCCCGCACTCGTAGAGCCAGGCGGCGAGGGGCGCGTCCCCCGCCTCCCGTACCAGCGCCACCACCTCCCGAAGATCACGGGGCGAGGCGGCCGGCACCGGAGACGCCGGCGCGCGGGCGGGCGCCGTCACCGAGGCCGGGCCGCCGCCCGGCGGCGCTGCCGGTGCGGGGGACGGACGGGCGGGCGCGGCGATCGTCGTCCCGGGCGCGCGCAGCAGCCGCGCCAGCTCCCCCGGCGGGGGCAGATCGGCCACGCAGCACAGGCGGACCAGCAGCATCTCGGCGGCGGCCCGGGCGTCGGGCGCGCTCCGCACCTCGTCGAGCCCGCGCAGCGTCATCTGCCAGTAACGCTGCAGACGCGGATGATCGAGCCTCCGGGCGAGCGCCGCCACCCGCCCCCGCACCGCCTCCGGCAGCACGGCCGCCGCCCCCTCTCCCCGTTCCAGCCGCAGGCGGGTGAGGAGGTGGACCAGATCCAGCAGATCCCGCACCAGCGCCGCCGGATCCACCCCACCCCGCCACAGGGCGTCGAAGCGGTCCAGCACGACGCCGGCCTCGCCGGCCACCACCCCCTCGAACAGCTCCACGAGGCGGGCACGGTCGGCCAGCGCCAGCATCGCCTCTACCTCCCGCCGCACCACCCGGCCCTCGCCGGCGGTGGCGGCCTGGTCCAGCAGCGAGAGGGCATCCCGCACCGAGCCCTCGGCCGCCCGCGCGATCACCGCCAGCGCCTCGGGCTCGGCCGAGATCCCCTCCTTGGTGCAGATGGCGGCGAGATGCTCCACCAGCCGCGGTTCCTCCACCCGCCGCAGGTCGAAGCGCTGGCAGCGCGAGAGCACCGTCACCGGCACCCGGCGGATCTCGGTGGTGGCGAAGATGAACACCACGTGGGGCGGCGGTTCCTCCACCGTCTTGAGCAGCGCGTTCCAGGCCTTCTCCGAGAGCATGTGCACCTCGTCGAAGATGTAGACCTTGAAACGCGAGCTCGCCGGCGCGTAGCGCACGCCCTCCACGATCTCCCGCACGTCGTCCTTGCCGGTGTGGGAGGCGGCGTCCGTCTCGATCACGTCGAGGGAGCGCTCCTCCTCGATGGCACGACAACTGGGGCAGGCGCCGCAGGGTTCGGTGGTGGGCCCGCCGCGGCCGTCGGGGCCGGTGCAGTTGAGGCCGCGCGCGAGGATGCGGGCGGTGGTGGTCTTGCCCACGCCGCGGATGCCCGAGAGCAGGAAGGCGTGGGCGATGCGGCCCTTCTCGAAGGCGTGGCGCAGGGTGCGCACCATCGCCTCCTGGCCCACCAGCTCGGAGAGCCGGCGCGGGCGGTAGGCGCGGGCCAGCACGCGGTAGGGGGAGGGGCGGTCGTCGCGCGGTGCCATGGGACCTCGGATGCGGGCGGAAGACCGGACCGCGACCCGGCGGGACATCGCTTAGGGCTGCTCCCTTCCGGGCCTGACCCGGTTCGCGCGCCCGCCGTCCGCGGCCGGCCTTCCGCGGCCAATATCGGGCACCGCCCCCGCCCCTGCAAGGGCCGCCGCCCGCTTGCGCCGCCGTCCGGTTCGTGCCACCAGACCGGAGAGGGGAGAGGATCCGGCATGGCCGCCACCGTCCACGAACTCGTCACCCGCGCCCCGGCCACCGCCGTGGCCTTCGCCGCCCCGGCGCGCCCGCCCCTCACCTACGGCCGCCTCGCCGATCTGCTGGCGCGGACCGCCGAGCGGCTGGCCCGTCTCGGCCTCGGCCCCGGCGACCGCGTGGCGGTGGTGCTGCCCAACGGACCGGAGATGGCGGCGGCCTTCGTGGCCCTCGCCGCCACCGTCGCGGTGGCGCCCCTCAATCCCGCCTACCGCGAGGAGGAGTTCGACTTCTATCTCGGCGATCTCGCGGCGCGGGCGCTGGTGGTGCCGGCGGGGATGGAGACGCCGGCGGTGACCGTGGCCCGCCGGCGGGGCATCGCGGTGCTGCGCCTGTCGGTGCCGGCGGACGCCCCCGCCGGCGTCTTCGGCCTCGAGGTCGAGGGCCCGCCGCCGGGGCCGCCGCGATCGCCACGACTCGCCGCTGCCGGGGAGGTGGCGCTGATCCTCCATACCTCCGGTACCACCTCCCGCCCCAAGATGGTGCCGCTGCTGCACCGCAATCTCACCGCCTCGGCCCGCCACATTCGGGACACGCTGCGGCTCGCGCCGGAGGACCGCTGCCTCCAGATCATGCCCCTCTTCCACATCCACGGGCTGGTGGCGGCGGTGCTGGCGAGCCTCGCGGCCGGCGCCTCCCTGTTCCTCACGCCGGGCTTCGACGCCTTCCGCTTCGTGGGCTGGCTCGGGGAGAGCGGGGCGAGCTGGACCACGGCGGTGCCCACCATGTACCAGGCGATCCTCGCCCGCCTGCGCCGCCACGGTGCCGAGGGCGTCCGCGGCCGGCTGCGGCTGCTGCGCTCCTCCTCCGCCTCGCTGCCGCCACGGGTGATGCGCGAACTGGAGGCCATCTTCGGGGCGCCGGTGATCGAGGCCTACGGCATGACCGAGGCGGCCCACCAGATGACCAGCAATCCCCTGCCGCCGGGCCGGCGGCGACCGGGGACGGTGGGCCTGCCGGCGGGACCGGAGGTGCGGGTGGCGGATCCGGAGGGACGCCTCCTCGGCCCCGGTGGCGAGGGCGAGGTGGTGATCTCCGGCCCCAATGTGACGCCGGGCTATCTGGACGATCCGGAGGCCAATGCCGCCGCCTTCTTCGAGGCCGAGGGACGGCGCTGGTTCCGCACCGGCGATCTCGGCCGCTTCGACGGCGACGGCTATCTGACCCTGGTGGGCCGCCTCAAGGAGATCATCAACCGCGGCGGCGAGAAGGTGGCGCCGCTGGAGGTGGACAACGTCCTGATGGAGCATCCGGCGGTGGCGCAGGTGGTCACCTTCGCCCTGCCCCATCCGGTGCTGGGCGAGGAGGTGGCGGCGGCGGTGGTGCCGCGGGAGGGGGCGGCGGTGGACGAGCGGGAGCTGCGCGCCTTCGCCGCGGCTCGCCTCGCCGACTTCAAGGTACCGCGCCGTTTCGTCTTCGTCGACGAGATCCCCAAGGGGCCGACCGGCAAGCTGCAGCGGATCGGCCTCGCCCGACGGCTGGGGCTGACATGACGCGGATCTGCATCTTCGGGGCCGGCGCCATCGGCGGCCTCGTCGGCGCCAAGCTGGTGCGGGCCCAGGTGGGCGACGTGGGCTTCGTCGCCCGCGGCGCCCAGCTCGAGGCCCTGCGCACCCGCGGCCTCACCGTGGCCAGCGAGACGGAACACTTCACGGTGCCGGTGCGGGCGAGCGACGATCCCAGCGAGTTCGGCCCCCAGGACTACGTGATCCTCGCCGTCAAGGCCCACGCCGTACCCGGCGTGCTGGACGCCCTCGCGCCGCTGCTGGGGCCGGAGACGGCGGTGGTCACCACGCAGAACGGCATCCCTTGGTGGTACTTCCACGGCATCGAGTCGCCCTGGGCCGGTCGCCATCTGGAGAGCGTGGATCCGGGCGGGACCATCTGGCGCCGCCTCGGCCCCGAGCGCGCCATCGGCTGCGTGGTCTATCCCGCCGCCGAGGTGACGGAGCCGGGCGTGGTCACCTGGATCGAGGGCGATCGCCTCACCCTGGGCGAGCCCGACGGCTCGCGCAGCCCGCGGGTGCGGCGCCTCTCGGAGATGCTGGGCCGGGCGGGCTTCCGTGCGCCGGTGCGCCCGCGCATCCGCGACGAGATCTGGGTCAAGCTGTGGGGCAATCTCGCCTTCAATCCCATGAGCGTGCTCACCCTCGCCACCCTCGACCGCCTCGCCGGCGAGGAGGACGGGCGGGCGGTGGCGCGGCCCATGATGCGGGAGGCGCAGCGGGTGGCGGAGCGGCTCGGGGTGCGCTTTCCGATGGACGTGGACCGGCGCATCGCCGCCGCGGCGGCAGTGGGACCCCACCGGACCTCCATGCTGCAGGACCTGGAGCGGGGCCGGCCCATGGAGATCGACGCCATCGTCGGCGCGGTGGTGGAGCTGGGCCGGCTGGTGGGCGTGCCCACCCCCACCATCGAGACGGTGCTGCATCTGGTGCGGCTCAGGGCGCGGGTCGCCGGCCTCTATCCCTGACCGCGCTCCGCGGACCCGTCCGAATCGAAGATGCCGGTGCGGCGGAAGGCGTTGGTGACGGGATAGCGGCGGTCGCGCCCGAAGGCACGGGAGGTGATCTTGACCCCCGGCGGCGCCTGTCGCCGCTTGTATTCGGCGGCATCCAGCATGCGGGCGACGCGTCGCACCGTCGCCGGATCGAAACCCCGCGCCACCAGCTCCGGCGGCGCCAGATCCTCCTCGATCAGCCCGTGGAGGATGGCGTCCAGCACCGGATAGGGCGGCAGCGCATCCTCGTCCCGCTGGTTCTCCCGCAGCTCCGCCGAGGGCGGCTTGGTGAGCACCCGCTCGGGGATGGGGGCGCCGGCCGGGCCGCGGGCATCCGGCGGCCGCCAGCGGTTGCGGAGCCGCGCCAGTTCGAAGACGGTGGTCTTGTAGACGTCCTTCAGCGCCGAGAAACCGCCCGCCATGTCGCCGTAGAGGGTGGCGTAGCCCACCGACATCTCCGACTTGTTGCCGGTGGAGAGCACCATGGGGCCGAACTTGTTGGAGACGGCCATCAGCAGCACGCCGCGGATGCGCGCCTGGACGTTCTCCTCGGCGGTGGAGAAGGGGAGGTCGTCGAACAGCGGGGCGAGCGTGTCGAGAAAGGCGGAAAAGGGCGGCTCGATGGAGATCTCGTCGAGGCGGATGCCGAGCCGTTCCGCCACCGTCCGCGCATCCTCGAGGCTGGCCCGGGAGGTGAAGCGGGAGGGCATCGCCAGCGCCCGCACCCGCGCCGGCCCCAGGGCGTCCACGGCGATGACGGCGGAGAGGGAGGAATCGATGCCGCCCGAGAGTCCCAGCACCACGCCGGGAAAGCCGTTCTTCTCCACATAGTCCCGCACGCCCAGCACCAGCGCCTGGTAGATGGCCCGGAGCCGCTCCGGCGGCCGGTGGATCTCGTGGTCGCCCGCCGGCACCAGCCGTCCTTCGCCGTCGCGGGCGAAGCGCACCAGCAGCAGATGCTCGGCGAAGGACGGCGCCTGCGCCACCAGCCGCCGTTCGGCGGAGAGGGCGAAGGAGGCCCCGTCGAAGACCAGCTCGTCCTGTCCGCCCACGGTGTTGACATAGACCAGCGGCAGGCCGGTCTCGGTGACGCGGGCGACGGCGTGGTGGAGGCGGTGGTCCGGCTTGTCCGTCTCGAAGGGCGAGCCGTTCAGCACCAGCAGCAGCTCGGCGCCGCTCTCCTCCAGCCCCTCCGCCACGTCCTCCACCCACATGTCCTCGCAGATCATGACGCCGAGGCGGACGTCGCCGCCGCGGGCGGCGAGGCGCACGGGACCCGGGATCGGTCCCGGCTCGAACACCCGCACCTCGTCGAAGACGCCGTAGTTGGGCAGCGCGTGCTTGTCGACCCGCGCCACCACCCGGCCCGCCGCCAGCACGAAGGCGCTGTTCCGGGGCCTCGGGGCGCCGGGCCCGCGATGGGGGGCGCCCAGGATCACCGCCGGCCCGCCGTCGGCCGTCTCACCGGCGAAGCGGGCGACGAGGCGGGCGGCGTAGTCGGTGAGCGCCCGCTTGAGGACCAGATCCTCCGGCGGATAGCCGCACAGCGCGAGCTCGGGGAAGACCACCACGTCGGCGCCCGCCTCGCGCGCCCGCGCGCGCCAGCGGCGCATGCGCTCCAGATTGCCGTCGAGATCGCCGACGAGGAAATCGGCCTGGGCGAGGGCGAGGGTGAGGGTGTCGGACACGGCGGCCTCCGCGGACGGGATGGTGGGCCCGGCAGGATTCGAACCTGCGACCCGGCCGTTATGAGCGGCTGGCTCTGACCGCTGAGCTACGGGCCCGGACAGATAGTGGAGAGGGGCCGGCGGCGGCGCAAGATGCCGCGATGCTCAGGGCGCCGGACTGCCCTCCGGCGGGAAACGCCGCTTGATGCGCCGGAACAGGAGATCGCGCACCGCCCGATAGGCGTCGAGCCGCTGGTCCCGCGTCCCCTCCGTCCAGGTGGGATCGGGCGTGGGCCAGAACTCGATCTCGGTGGCGCTGTTGCGGGTGAGCTCCACCGCCCGGTGCTGGGCCTCGGGCGAGAGGGAGATCACCAGGTCGAAGAAGTCGTCCTCGAGGTCGTCGAAGGTCTTGGGCACGTGGCGGGAGAGGTCGATGCCGATCTCGTCCATCACCTCCGCCACGAAGGGATCGGGCTCGCCCCGCCGTACGCCGACGCTGTCCACGTAGATGCGGTGGCCGTGGAGGTATTTGAGCAGCGCCTCGGCCATGGGCGAGCGCACGGTGTTGAGGGTGCAGGCGAAGAGGACCGAACCGGGGCGTTCGACCATTCACCGGCCACGCAGGTGGAGGACGCAGACCAGGGTGAAGAGGCGGCGCGCGGTGTCCAGGTCCATCTCCACCCGGTCGGCGAGCATGTCCATGAGCATCTCGGATCCCTCGTTGTGCAGTCCGCGGCGGGCCATGTCGATGGTCTCGATCTGCTTGGGCGTGGCCCCGCGGATCGCCTTGAAATAGCTGTCGCAGATCATGAAATAGTCGCGGATCACGCGCCGCAGCGGCCGCACCGGCAGGGTGATCTCCGTCTCCTCGTCGACCTCGTCGTTGCGCACCCGCATCACGAGGGTGGACTCGCGCAGCGACAGATGGATGCGGTAGGGGCCGTCGAAGCCGTCGCGGAGATGGAAGTCGTTGGCCTCGAGGAGATCGAAGATGGCGACGTTGCGTTCGTGCTCGATCTCCGGCGACCAGCGCACGATGCTCTTCTCGTCGAGGGTGATCTCGACGATGCGCCGGCGCGGATCGCTCACGACCGCTCCCCGAGCCTCCGTTCCACCGCCCGGGCGTGGGCCACGAGTCCCTCGGCCCGCGCCAGCGTCGCCGCCGCCGGTGCCAGGGTGCGGAAGGCGGCCTCGGACACCCGCAGGAAGGTGGTGCGCTTCAGGAAATCGTGGACGCCGAGGCCGGAGGCGAAGCGGGCGGTGCGGCCGGTGGGGAGGACGTGGTTGGGCCCGCCCACGTAGTCGCCGATCACCTCGGCGGTGAGGGGCCCCAGGAACACCGCACCGGCGTGGCGGATGCGGGCGAAGAGGGCGTCGGCGTCCCGCACCATCAGCTCCAGATGCTCCGGGGCCAGCCGGTCCACGAGACCCGGCGCCTCCGCCATCAGATCGCCCACCACGATCACCGCCCCCTCCCGCTCCCAGCTCGCCCGGGCGATCTCCGCCCGCGGCAGTTCGTCGAGCTGGCGCGCCACCTCCGCCGCCACCGTCCGGGCGAAGGTCTCGTCGTCGGTCACCAGCACCGTCTGCGCCCGGGGATCGTGTTCCGCCTGGGAAAGGAGATCCGCCGCGATCCAGGCGGGATCCTGGCCGGCCTCGGCCACCACCACCAGTTCCGAGGGGCCGGCGATCATGTCGATGCCCACGCGCCCGAACACCCGCCGCTTGGCCTCCGCCACATAGGCGTTGCCCGGCCCCACGATCTTGTCGACGGGACGAACGGTCTCCGTGCCGTAGGCGAGGGCGGCGATGGCCTGGGCGCCGCCGATGCGCCAGATCTCGTCCACGCCGGCGATCTCCGCCGCCACCAGCACCAGCGGATTGGTCCGCCCCTCCGGCGTGGGCACCGCCATCACCAGCCGCCGGCAACCGGCGACGCGGGCGGGAATGGCGTTCATGAGCACCGAGCTGGGATAGGCGGCGGTGCCGCCCGGCACGTAGAGGCCCACCGCGTCCACCGGCGTCCAGCGGACCCCGGCCTCCACCCCCGCCGCATCGCGCACCCGCACCTCCTCCGGCAACTGGCGCTCGTGGAAGGCGCGGATGCGCTCGGCGGCGAGCTCGAGGGCGGCGATCTCCCGGTTGGAACAGGCGGCACGCGCCCGGGCCAGCTCCGCCGCGTCCACCCGCAGATCCGCCACCGTCTCTGCGTCCAGCCGGTCGAAGCGGCGGGTGTGGTCGAGGAGTGCCGCATCGCCCCGGCGGCGCACGTCGGCGAGGATGGCGTCGACGGCGGCGCGGACGTCCGCCTCCTCCTCCCGCCGGCGCTCCACGAAGGCGGCGAAGCGCGCCGCGAAGTCGGGATCAGCGGTCCTCAGCCACAGCGGCACCGCCCCTCTCCTCCTCGCCCGGAAGTCCGAGATCGTGCGCGGGCGGCGGCTCGCGGGCCGGGACGATCTCGCCGAAGTCCTCGAGCCGGGCGCGGATGGTCCCGGTGCAGAGCTGGATCTCGGCGCCGCCCTCGAACACGAGATGGATGTGCAGCAGATGGTCGCGGCCCGGATGGGTGGCGATGGTGAGGAGCCGATGGACGCGGGTCAGATCGACGGCCTCGAAGCCGCGATGGCGCACCCGGGCGATGTCCTCGAACACCACCGCCGTCTCCACCTCGGTCACCCCCTCGCAGCGCTCCGGATCGGCCAGACACTCGCGCCGGTAACGCCGGAACACGCCCGCGAAGCGTCGCGCCTCGGGCTGATAGACCATCTCCGAGAGCGGTGCCCGCGCGTCCTGCAGCAGCGCCGCGAACACCGCCAGATCCTCCGCGTCCTCGGCCCTGAGCTTCAACTTCCGGTCCCTCATGGCAGCCGCTGGATCCTGGCACCGACCGCCGCGAGCTTCTGTTCCAGACGCTCGTAACCGCGGTCGAGATGGTAGATGCGGTGGATCTCCGTTTGCCCGTGGGCGGCGAGGCCCGCCAGCACCAGCGAGACCGAGGCACGGAGATCGGTGGCCATCACCGGCGCCCCGGTGAGGCGCGCCACGCCGCGCACCAGGGCGGTGGCGCCGTGGACGGTGATGCGCGCGCCCATGCGCATGAGTTCGGGCACGTGCATGAAGCGGTTCTCGAAGATGGTCTCGGTGATCATGGCCGCCCCCTCGGCGATACACATAAGCGCCATGAACTGCGCTTGAAGATCGGTGGCGAAGCCGGGGAAGGGCAGCGTCATCACGTCGGTGCCCACGAGCCCGCCGCCGCCGCGGCGCGCCCGCAGCCGATCGCCCTCGGCGGCGAGGTCCACGCCCGCCTCCCGCAGCACCTCCGCCGCCGCGCCCAGGAGATCGAGGCGGGTCCCCACCAGCTCCAGCTCGCCGCCGGTGATGGCGGCGGCCATGGCATAGGTACCGGTCTCGATGCGGTCGGGCAGGATGCGATGGGTGGCGCCGTGCAGGCGCTCCACCCCCTCGATCTCGATGCGCTTTTCGCCGGCACCCGCGATGCGGGCGCCCATGGCGACGAGACAGCGGGCCAGATCCTCGATCTCCGGTTCCTGCGCCGCCTCCTCGATCACCGTGGTGCCGCGGGCGAGGGTGGCCGCCATCATCAGGTTCTCCGTCGCCCCCACCGAGGGTTTCGGCAGGCGGATCACGGCGCCGGTGAGCCCGCGCGGCGCCCGCGCCTCCACATAGCCACCCTCGAGGCGGATCTCCGCGCCCAGCCGCCGCAGCCCCTCCAGATGCAGGTCGATGGGACGCGGGCCGATGGCGCAGCCGCCGGGCAGCGAGACGCGGGCGCGGCCGGCGCGGGCCAGGAGCGGCCCCAGCACCAGCACCGAGGCCCGCATGCGCCGCACCTGGTCGTAGGGCGCGGTGGTGGAGAGCACCTCGGGACAGTGCAGCACCAGCCGGTGGGCGGCGGCCGGCGGATGGCGCACCTCCACCCCCAGCATCTGCAGCAGCCGCCGCATGGTGCCCACGTCCACCACGTCGGGCACATTGTCGAGCCCGAGCGGCTCGTCGGTGAGCAGGCTCGCCGCCATCGCCGGCAGGGCGGCGTTCTTGGCGCCGCCGATCTCGATGCGTCCCCGCAGCGGAACCCCGCCCTCGATCAGGATCCGGTCCATCTCACAGCCTCGGCAGGGTGACGCCGGTCTGGCGCATGTACTTGCCACCGCGATCGGCGTAGGAGACCTCGGGCGGCGAGTCGCCCCTGAGGAACAGGAACTGGCAGATGCCCTCGTTGGCGTAGACCCGCGCCGGCAACGGCGTGGTGTTGGAGATCTCGAGGGTGACGTGGCCCTCCCACTCCGGCTCCAGGGGCGTCACGTTGACGATGATGCCGCAGCGGGCGTAGGTGGACTTGCCGAGACACACGACGATGATGTCGCGCGGAATACGAAAGTATTCCACCGTGCGGGCCAGGGCGAAACTGTTGGGCGGGATGGTGCAGACGTCCGTCTTCTTCTCGACGAAGCTCTCGGATCGAAAGTCCTTGGGATCGACCACCGCGCTCTCGACGTTGGTGAAGATCCGGAACTCGTCGGCGAGGCGGGCGTCATAGCCGTAGGACGAGAGACCGTAGGAGACCACGCCGGCCCGCTCCTGACGGTCGACGAAGGGTTGGATCATGCCGTGTTCGAGAGCCATGCGGCGGATCCAGTGGTCCGGCATCACCGTCATGGCGGGGGCTCTCCGGCTGGCCGGGCGAGTCCTACCGGAGCCCCCGGCCCGGCTCAAGCGCGCGGACCACGCCCGTCCGCCCCGACACCGCGCCGCTTGCCCCGGTCCTCCGGCTCCCTATGATGCGCGCCGGCCGCCCCGGGGCGGCGGGATGCGATCCTGTGGGGGACGATGAGTGCGCTCGCGGCGGCCCAGCCCTGGCTCGTCCTTCTCCTGATCCTCGGCATCCTGGTGGCGTTCGTGAGCGAACGGACGCGGGTGGAGTTCGTCGCCCTCGGCGCCGCCGCCCTCCTGGTGCTGGTGGGCATCCTGCCCATCCACGAGGCCCTCGGGGTGCTGGCCAACCCCGCCCCCTTCACCGTGCTGTGCATGTTCGTGGTGAGCGCCGCCCTCGAACGCACCGGCCTCATCGAGGACGCCGGCCGCCTCTTCGCCCGTGCCGAGCGCCTCCCCACCGGCCTCGCCCTCGCCCTCCTGATGACCAGCGTCGCCCTGGTCTCGGCGGTGGTCAACAACACGCCGGTGGTGGTGGCCCTCACCCCGCTGGTGATCGCCTGGGCGCGCGCCACCGGCCGGCCCGCCTCCCTGTTCCTGCTGCCCCTCTCCTACGCCGCCATCATGGGCGGCACCACGACCCTGATCGGCACCTCCACCAATCTGGTGGTGGACGGGGTCGCCCGGACCCTCGGCCTCGCGCCCTTCGGCCTGTTCGAGATCGGCCTCGTGGGCCTGCCCGTCGCCCTCGCCGGCATCACCTACATGGTGTTGGTGGGACGGCGGCTCCTCCCCCATCGCGAGACGCTGGCCGAACTGCTGCCGGATCCCGGCAAGCGCCAGTTCCTGGCCGAGGTGCTGGTGCCGGTGGGCTCGCCGCTGGTGGGCCGCACCCTGGACGAGACGGGCCTGCCCGGCGAGCTGGGCGGGCGGGTGGTGGACCTGATCCGCGGCGACCGTTCGCTGGGGGCCGCGGCGGCCCTGCACACGCCGCTGGAGCCCGGCGACCGCATCCTCCTGCGCACGCGGGTGAGCGACCTCATGGAGCTGCGGGCCAAGGGCGATCTCGTGGTGGGTCATCACGGCGACGTCCACGCCCTGGAGCCCATCGCCGCCCGCAACACGGTGCTGATGGAGGGGATCGTCGGGCCCAATTCGCGCTGGGTGGGGCGCAAGGTGGGCAGCCTCGGCCTCGGCCGCCGCTTCGGCGTCACCATCGTCGCCATCCATCGCCAGAACGAGAACGTGCGCGGTCCCTTCGACGAGGTGCGGCTGCGCTTCGGCGACACCCTGCTGCTGGAGGGGCCGCCCGAGGCCTTCCGCCAGCTCTTCGACGACCAGTTCCTGATCGGCCTCACCGCGCCCACCTTCCGCCCCTACCGGCGCGACCGTCGCTGGCTGGCGCTCTCGGCGGTGGGGATGGTGGTGGTGGCGGGCGGCCTCGGCCTCGCCCCCATCCCCGCCCTCGCCCTGCTGGCGGCGGCCGCGGTGGTGCTGGGCGGCTGTCTCGAGCCCGACGACGTCTACCAGGCGGTACCCTGGTCCATCCTGGTGCTCATCTACGGCATGCTGGCGGTGGGCCACGCCGCCATGGCCACCGGCGCCCTCGATCTCGCCGCCCGCGGCCTCGCGGTCGTCGCCGCCGATCTCGGCCCCTGGGGGGTCCTGGCGCTCCTCTATCTGCTCACCCTCTTCTTCACCGAGACCATCAGCCACAACGCCACCGCCATCCTGATGACGCCGGTGGCGGTGGCGGTGGCGGGCGAGCTCGGAGTCGACCCGCGCCCCTTCGTGGTGGCGGTGATGGTGGCGGCCAGCAACGGCTACGCCACCCCCGTGGGCTATCAGACCAACACCTTCGTCTATGCCGCCGGCAACTACCGCTTCCGCGACTTCGTGCGGGTGGGACTGCCGCTGGACCTGCTCCTGGGGGCGGTGGCGGTCGCCGTGATCCCGCACGTCTGGCCCTTCGCCCCCCAGCCCTGAACCCGCTTGCCCTCGATGCCGACGCGGCCTAGGTTCGCCGCATCGTGACCGTCGGTCCGGGAGGGAAGGGATCATGGTCGCGGCCGTCCGGGAACGAGGCGCGGGACAGGACCTGCGGCGTCGGTCCGTGCTGCTGGTGGTGTTCGCGCTCCTTGCCCTGTGCGTGGCCGGCACCGTCCGCGCGGAGGGAGGCGGCACCGCCGCCGGTGTGATCCGGATCCGCCCCGAGGCGCCGGCGATGCCACCTCCGGCACCGCCCCCCGCGCGGGACGTGAGCTCCCGGGACCTGCTGCCACCGGAGGGGATCGCCGTCGGCGACCGCCGGCTCGACGGCGACGACGTGGCGCTGCTCGAGGACTTCACGGCCTTCCTCCTCGACCGGCCGCTGACGGAGGCGGAGCGGCGGACGCTCCATGCCTGGATCCGCCGCGACTTCACCGCCGATCCCGAGGCCTTCCTCGGGGAACTCCTGCAGTTGCGGGGGGCCTGGATCCAGGTGGAGGCGGTGGAGGATCCGGTCCTGCGGGCGGTGCTTCGGCAACAGCTGATCGCCACCTTCCACTTCGCCTTCGGCGGACTCCCGCCGGAACGGCGGCCGGCCCCGCTCGTCCTGGTCCACGCGGCCTATCCGCCCATCGCCGCCGATGCGCAGCGGGGCATCCTGATCACCGAACGGGAACTCGACGCCTTCCTCGCCTTCGACCGCTTCGTCGCCGAGCTGGTGGGCCGCCCTCCCCGTTTCGCCGGCCTCGACCGTGGCCCGATGCGGGCGGCGTTGCGCCGTGCCCTGGCCGAGGGGGAGGAGTGGGCACGGGCGTTCCCGGGCCTCTATCCCTCCTGGGTCGGCACGCGGACGGAATGGGCGCGTCTCGGGCCCGCCGAACGGGCGGCCTTCGCCGAACGGGTCCGGCGCGACGATCCCCTCGCCGACTTCCCCCTCGCCTCCGCCGGGAACGGGGGCGCGGCGGTGGTGGAGACCCTCGAGGAGAATGCCGACGAGATCGCCCGCGGCATCGCCGAGAGCGTGAAGCCCGAGGACATCCCGGACGAGGCGCTGGAGGAGTTCCGCCGCGGTCTCTTCGGCGAGTGAGCCCCGCGGGCGCCGTGGACAGCGCCGGCCCCGCCGCCTAGCTTCCGGGCGGTCGTCGGGGAGTCCGCATGTCCGGATCCTTCTTCACGCTGCTGCAGGCGACCTTCCGCCGGCGGGCGGATGCGGTCGCCCTCGAGGAGGTGGAGCGGGGCCGGGAGTACCGCTTCGCCGATCTCGACGCCCTCTCCGCCCGCTTCGCCCGCGTGCTCACGGACCTCGGCGCCCGCCGCGGCGATCGGGTGGCCGTCCAGGTGGAGAAATCGCCGGCCGCGCTCGCCGTCCATCTCGCCTGTCTGCGGGCCGGGCTCGTCTTCCTGCCCCTGAACCCCGCCTATCGCGCGGACGAGGTGGCGTGGATCCTGGAGAACGCCGAGCCCGCCATCTTCGTGCGCGATCCCGCCCGTGGCGACGAGCTGGACCCGCGGGCACGGGCGGCCGGCGTGCGGCGGGTGGTGGCGCTCGACGCCGGAGGCGGCGGCGAGCTCGCGGCCATGGCGGCGGAGGTCCCCGCCGACTTCCCGCCGGTGCCGGTGGCGGCGGAGGAACATGGCGCCATGCTCTACACCTCCGGCACCACCGGCCGGCCCAAGGGCGCCCCCCTCTCCCACGGCAATCTCGCCAGCAACGCGCGGGTGCTGGTGGAGGCCTGGGCCTTCGGCGAGGACGACGTGCTGCTGCACGCGCTCCCCATCTACCACGCCCACGGCCTCTTCGTCGCCGCCCACTGTGCGCTGCTGGCGGGTGCGCGGATGCTGTGGCTGCGGAAGTTCGACGCGGAACGCGTGGCGGCGCTGCTGCCGCGGGCGACGGTGTTCATGGGCGTGCCCACCATGTACGTCCGGCTCCTGGAGCGGCCGGAGCTGGATCGGGCCCGGACGGCGGGGATGCGTCTGTTCGTCTCCGGCTCCGCCCCCCTCTCGCCGGAGGTCTGGCGGGCCTTCCGCGCCCGCACCGGCCACGAGATCCTCGAGCGCTACGGCATGAGCGAGATCCTCATGCACACCGGCAATCCCTACCGGGGCGAGCGGCGACCCGGGACGGTGGGGCGGCCCTTCCCCGGCTCGGAGGTGAGGATCGTGGACGACGCCGGTCGCGCACGGCCGCCGGGCCAACCCGGTCACGTGCTGGTGCGCGGCCCCAACGTCTTCCGCGGTTACTGGCGCGATCCGGAAGCGAATGCCGAGGCGTTCACCGAGGATGGCTGGTTCCGGACCGGCGATCTCGGCTTCCTCTCCGAGGACGGCTATCTGACGCTGGTGGGCCGTGCCCGCGACCTGATCATCACCGGCGGCCTCAACGTCTATCCCCGCGAGGTGGAGGACGTGATCGACGCCGTGCCCGGCGTGAGGGAGAGCGCCGTGGTGGGCCTGCCCCATCCCGACTTCGGCGAGGCGGTCACCGCCGTGGTGGTGCGGGAGCCGGGCACGGCCGTGGACGAGGGCACGATCCTCGACGCCTGCCGGGCGCGGCTCGCCGGCTACAAGGTCCCGAAGCGGGTGCTGTTCGTGGAGGAACTGCCCCGCAACACCATGGGCAAGGTGCAGAAGCGGCTCCTCCGGGAGCGCTTCCGCGCGCTCTACCGTGACCTCCGGCCGGGGAAGGCATCGGCATGATCCTGGAGTTCGACGGGATCCGGCCCGAGATCCACCCCGACGCCTGGGTGGCGCCCACCGCCGTGCTGATCGGGCGGGTGGTGGTGCGGGCCGGCGCCAGCATCTGGTGGGGCGCGGTGCTGCGCGGCGACAACGAGCCCATCGTCGTGGGCGAGCACGCCAACGTCCAGGACGGCTGCGTCCTGCACACCGACCCCGGCTTCCCCCTCGAAGTGGGTCCGGAGGTGACGGTGGGCCACCAGGCCATGCTCCATGGCTGCACCGTCGAGGAGGGCGCGCTCGTCGGCATCGGCGCGGTGATCCTCAACGGCGCCCGCATCGGCCGCGAGGCGCTGATCGGCGCCAAGGCGCTGGTGCCGGAGGGGCGCGAGATCCCCGCCCGCGCCCTCGCCCTCGGCATTCCCGCCCGCGTGCGCGGCGAGGTCTCGCCGGACCAGGCGGCGCGCATGCGGCGCGGGACACGGGTCTACGTGGAGCGGGCCCGGCTCTGTCGCACGCGGCTGCGGCGGCTCGACGGCTGAGGTCCGAGGCCGAGCATGGCGCGGATGCGCCGGCCGGCTTCCGGCAGCCGCAGGGCGAGGGCGAGGTGGAGGACGAGAAAGCCCGCCACCGCCCAGGCCGCCGCCAGGTGGAGCAGCGCGGTGACGGCATCCGCCGGCACGCCCGCGCGCCGAAGCCCGGCGAGGCGCTCCGCCGCCGCCAGCAGCAGGCCGCTCGCCGCCAGCACCGGCATCACGCCGAACAGCATCACGCGGTAGACCAGCGCCCGCAGCGGCCCGACGCCGTCCCCGCACCGCCCCGTCGCGGCCCCGGCGGCGGCCGCCCGCAGTTCCGCCCGCACGGCGGCGAGACCGCCCGCGAGCCGCCAGCGGGCGAGACCGCCCGCCGCCGCGGCGGCGAAGAGCGCCAGCAGCAGCCCCACCAGCGCGAGGCCGGCGGCGAGATGGAGGCGGTGGGCCGCGGCGAAGCCGGGAAGGCCCAGGTGCAGCACCACGCCGCTCGCCAGCAGCGCGAGCGTCGTCCACGCCAGGAGGACGTGCACGGCGCGCAGCCAGGTCGGGGGCTCCACGGCCACGGACCATCGCCGGCGCAGGCGCGCGGCCACGCCCATCGAGACCGCCAGGGCCGCCGCGGCCCCGAGATGCAGCGGCCAGGGGAGGATGGCGCCGGTGATCCAGCCCAGCGCCAGCACTTCGCCGCCGGCGAGGGTGGGCGGCGCCGGCGGCAGCCAGCGGGCGAGGCGGAGCGCCAGCGCGCCGGCACGACCGTGGCAGGCCCGGCAGGGGGCGGCGGTGTCGGGCGGCAGGGTGTGGGAGAGGGGATCGGCGGCCGCCGCCGTGTGGCAGTCGCCGCAGCGGGTGCGGGCGAGGTGGAGGCGGGCCAGGGGAAGCCGGGCGTGCGCCGCCGCCGCGTCCGGGCGCAGGGGATCGGCCCCCGGCCCCGTGGCCCCCGGGCCGTGACAGGCGAGACAGAGCCGTCGTCCCGCCACCAGCGCCGCCTCCAGCTCCGCCGGCACCACTCCGGTGGTGTGGGGATCGTGGCACGATTCGCAGGCGAAGCCCGCGACCCGGCCGTGGGCCGAGGCCGCCACCTCGCGCACGATGCGGGAAAAGGGGAGGCGTTCGCCGACCGCACGACGGGGATGGCAGTCGTGGCAGCGCAGGGTCCGGCGCGCGCGCGGCGGGTGGGGGAAGAGGTCGAAGCGCCCCACGTGACAGTCGCGGCAGGAGAGGCGGGCGTGGTCGGAGCGGCGGAGATCGCGCACCGGGACCGCCACGTCGCGGACCCCTCCACGCCGCGGATCGTGAACGAGCCGGGGGCCGCCGGCGTGACAGCCCTCGCAGCGGATCGTCACCGCCCACGCCGACGCCGTCACCGCCGCCACCGCGAGCGCCAGCAGCACCCACACGGCCCCGTGCCTTCCGCTCACGACGCCGCCCCGTCCGACCGTCCGTCACTCTGCCCCGGCGGCGGCGGTGCCGTCCAGCGCCTCGACAGCCCCCGGCCGCGGGCGTAGGCTCCCCGCGAACGGGGGAGGCCCGGCCCATGCGCGAGAACCGGCTGCGGCGCCTGTGGCGCGAGGGACGGCGGACGGTCAACGGCTGGTGCGCCATCCCCAGCGCCTTCGCCGCCGAACTCATGGCCCATCAGGGCTACGACAGCCTCACGGTGGATCTCCAGCACGGCCTCGTCGACCCGGCCACCGCCGTCGCCATGCTGCAGGCCATCTCCACCCCGGAGGTGGTGCCGCTGGTGCGGGTGCCCTGGCGCGAGCCCGGCATCGTCATGAAGATGCTGGATGCCGGCGCCTACGGGATCATCTGCCCCATGGTGGGCAACCGGGCGGAGGCCGAGGAGCTGGTGGCCTTCGGCCGCTACCCGCCGCGCGGCACCCGCAGCTTCGGCCCCGTCCGCGCCAATCTCTATGCCGGGTCCGACTATTTCGCCCGTGCCGACGCCGAGGTGCTGCTGCTGGCCATGATCGAGACCCGGGAGGGTGTGGAGCGGCTGGACGAGATCCTCGCCGTGGACGGCCTCGACGGCGTCTACGTGGGCCCCGCCGACCTCGCCCTCGCCCTCGGCCATCCGCCGGGCTTCGATCACGAACGGCCGGAGCTGCTGACGGTGATCCGGCGGGTGGCGGAGCGCGCCCGCGCCCATGGCAAGGTGGCGGGCATCCACACCATGTCCCCCGCCTACGCCCGGCGCATGTGGGGGCTGGGCTTCCACTTCGTCTCGCTGATGACCGACAGCCGCATGCTCGCGGCCAAGGCCCGGGAGTTGCTGGACGCGCTCCGCGGCGGCGGGGACGGCGACGGCGGGCCCGGCGACCGAGGGCGGGGGTCGTGCCGCACCTGGTGATCCTGGGACGCATCCACGAGGCGGGCCTCGCGCTGCTGCGGGCGCGGCCGGACGTCACCTTCGAGATGCTGGAGGCGCCGGCGCGGGCGGCGGTGCGCGCCGCCGTGCGCCGGGCCGATGCCGTGATCCTGCGGCCGGTGCCCTTCGACCGCGAGGTGATCGCGGCGGCACCGCGTCTTCGAGTGGTCTCGCGCCACGGGGTGGGCGTGGACAATGTGGACGTGGAGGCCCTCACCCGCCGCCGCATCCCCCTCGTGATCACCCTCCACGCCAACCGCATCGCGGTGGCCGAACACGCGCTGTTCCTGCTGCTGGCGGTGGCCAGGCGCGCCCTCGACTTCGACCGGGCGGTGCGGCGGGGCGACTTCGCCCTCCGCGAACGGGCCCCGGCGGTGGAGCTCCACGGCCGCACCCTGCTGGTGGTGGGCCTCGGCCGCATCGGCCGCGAGGTGGCGCTGCGGGCCCGCGCCCTCGGCATGCGGGTGGTGGCGTACGATCCCTTCCTCGACGAGGCCGTCTTCGCCGCGGCCGGGGTGGGGCGGGCGGAGGCGCTCGATGCGGCGCTCGCCGAGGCGGACGCCGTGAGCCTCCATCTGCCCTACCGGCCCGGCTCCCCGCCCCTCTTCGATCGCGACCGCCTCGCCCGGCTCAGGCGTGGGGCCATCCTCGTCAACACCGCCCGCGGCGCGCTGGTGGACGAGGAGGCCCTCGCCGAGCTGCTGCACCGCGGCCATCTCTTCGGCGCCGGCATCGACGTCTTCGGCCGCGAGCCGCCGCCGCCCGACCATCCTCTGCTCCGGGCACCGAACACGATCCTCAGCCCCCACGCGGCCGCCTGGTCGGCGGAATCGGTCCGACGCATGGCGGTGGAGGCGGTCCGCAACGCCCTGGACGTGCTGGACGGCCGCGTGGATCCCGCCGTCGTCGTCAACCGCGAGGTGCTGGGGCGGCAGACTCCCCCCTGAGCGCACGATCCCAGAATACGTCCGATCCCGGACGATGCTGGACGCCGGTCGCGGCCCGCGGCATGGTCGGCCTCGATGTTCGATCGGTGTCGGGAGTGCGGGATCCATGTGCGGGATCATCGGCATCGTGGGCACGCGGCCGGTCGCCCCCCTGCTGCTGGAGGCGCTGGGGCGGCTCGAATATCGCGGCTACGACAGCGCCGGCATCGCCACGCTCGTGGACGGGCGCATCGAGCGGCGCCGCGCCTCGGGCAAGCTCGTGAACCTCGCCCGTGAGCTGGAGCGGGCGCCCCTCGGCGGGACCATCGGCATCGGCCACACCCGCTGGGCCACCCACGGCGCCCCCACCGAGCGCAACGCCCATCCCCACCTGAGCGGCGGTGTGGCGGTGGTGCACAACGGCATCATCGAGAACCATCCGGAACTGCGCGCCGAGCTGGTGGCGGCGGGCCGCCGCTTCGAGACCGACACCGACACCGAGGTGGTCCCCCAGCTGGTGGCCCACTACCTCGCCCGCGGTGCCGATCCGGTGGAGGCGGCGCGCTTCGCCGTCGGCCGCCTCGAGGGTGCCTTCGCGCTGGTGATGCTGTTCGAGGGACGCGACGATCTGCTCGTCGCCGCCCGCCGCGGCAGCCCCCTCGCCGTCGGCTACGGCGACGGCGAGATCTACGTGGGCTCCGACGCCCTCGCCCTCGCTCCCCTCGCCGAGCACATTCAGTATCTGGAAGAGGGGGACTTCGCGGTGCTGCGCCGCGATGGCGTCCGGATCCGCGACGCCGAGGGGCGCGAGGTGCGGCGGCCGATCGTGCGCACCGAACTGTCGGGCGCGCTCATCGGCAAGGGCAACTACCGCCATTTCATGCAGAAGGAGATCTTCGAGCAGCCGACGGTGGTGGGCGACACCCTCCGCGCCTTCGCCGATCCCGCCACCCATCGCATCGTGCTGCCGGATCTGCCCTTCGATCCCGCGGCGGTGCCCCGCCTCGCCGCCGTCGCCTGTGGCACCGCCGCCTACGCCGCGCTGGTGGGCAAGTACTGGTTCGAGGCGCTGGCGCGGCTGCCGGTGGACTGGGACATCGCCTCCGAGTTCCGCTACCGCGGCACGCCGCTGGTGGCGGGCGAGGCCGGCATCTTCGTCTCCCAGTCGGGTGAGACCGCCGACACCCTGGCGGCGCTGCGCCACGTGAAGGCGCAGGGGCACCCCACCCTCGCGGTGGTCAACGTGCCCCACAGCACCCTTGCCCGCGAGGCCGATTCGGTGCTGCGCACCCTCGCCGGCCCCGAGATCGGCGTGGCTTCCACCAAGGCCTTCACCACCCAGCTCGCCACCCTCGCCTGCCTCGCCGTCGCCGTCGCCCGCGCCCGCGGCCTGCTCACGGCGGAACGGGAGGCGGCGCTCACCCGTGCCCTCGACGAGGTGCCGGCGCGGATGCTGGAGGTGCTGCGGCTGGACGGGATCATGCGGGCCATCGCCGAGACGCTGGCCGATGCCGCGAGCGTCCTCTACATCGGCCGCGGCACCGGCTACGCCCTCGCCCTCGAGGGCGCCCTCAAGCTCAAGGAGATCAGCTACATCCACGCCGAGGCCTACGCCGCCGGCGAGCTCAAGCACGGCCCCATCGCGCTGGTGGACGAGGAGATGCCGGTGGTGGCGGTGGCGCCGCGCGATTCCCTCTTCGAGAAGACCGCCTCCAACGTGGAGGAGGTGCTCTCCCGCGGCGGCCGGGTGATCCTGCTGTCCGACGCCGAGGGCTGCGCCCGCTTCGGCGACCGCGTGGCCCACGCCGTGGAGCTGCCGTCGGTGGATCCCTTCGTGGTGCCGCTGCTCTACGCCGTACCGGTGCAACTCCTCGCCTATCACACGGCCGTCCACAAGGGCACCGACGTGGATCAGCCGCGCAATCTCGCCAAGTCCGTCACCGTCGAGTGACCCGCCCTTGCGGGGCGTCCCCGCACCACGTAGATGGGAAGAACGGGAGGCGAACATGTCGTCCGCGCTCCGGGTGCGGACGTCGTCGCGCGGAGGTGGGCGGTCATGGCCCCGCGTGGGAAGCCCCGGGAATTCTGCCCCTGGTGCGGCCGGCCGCTGGAACCGGTGGTGGTCCACGGCGAGATCCGCTGTGCCCGCTGTCACATGCCGGTGGTGCTGTGCTGCGAGGGAGCGCCGTTGCGCGAGCACGAGACCCCGGCCTGCCCCGTCCCCGGAACACCGCGGCCGGCGTCCGCCGATACCGGCGGTGAGGTCACGCCTCCCGCCGCGGACCTCGCCACCGGAGAGGGCAGCACGCGCGTGAGGCCCCTCCGGCGGCGTGAGCGGACGGGAGCCCGTCGCCGTGCACGGCCGTGATCGTGAGGCGCCGTCGCGCGCGCATCGTATCCGGGTGTGACGACATGGCGCAACCCTCATCCGCCCCGATCGCGGGACGAAAACGCCCTCTCGCGCGTTGTCCCCATGCCGATCGGTTCAGCGGATACGGAGGAAGACACGGTATGGTCTCACGTCGGCAATGGCTCCGGGGTGCGGCCGCCTTGGCGGCGGCACCGTTCGTGCTGCGTCCGGGCCGCAACCTCGGCTGGGCGGCCACGACCGCCCCGCTGCCCGTCCCGTCCCTCGAGGAAGGACGGCTCGTGGGCGGTGTGCGGGTCTTCGATCTCACCATCCGTCGCGGCATCCACGATTTCGGATCCGGCCGGCGCGGACCGGCCATCGGCATCGACGCCACCTACGGCGGCCCCACCTTGCGCATGCGTGCCGGCGAAACGGTGCGGCTGCGGGTGACCAACCGGCTGGACGAGACCACCACCCTCCACTGGCACGGCTTTCACCTGCCCGCGGCCGCCGACGGCGGTCCCCATCAGCGCATCGCACCCGGCACCGTCTGGACGCCGTCCTTCCGCGTCCTGCAGAAGGCGGGCCTCTTCTGGTACCACTCCCACCTCGAGGGTTCGACGGGCCGGCAGGTCTACTTCGGGCAGGCGGGGACCATCTACGTGGAGGACGAGGAGGAGGCGGCCCTGCCTCTGCCCAGAGACTACGGTGTCGACGACATCCCGCTGGTGGTCCAGGACCGCCGTTTCGACGCCGACGGCGCGCCCGTCTACGCCCTCGATCCCATGAGCATCGCCACCGGCTACGTCGGTGACGTGGCGGTGGTGAACGGCGCCGTCTCGCCCCACTTCGTCGCCCGTCGGCGCTGGCTGCGGCTGCGGCTGCTCAACGGCGCCAACGCCTCCCTCTATCGCTTCCGCTTCTCCGACCGCCGCCGCTTCCACGTGATCGCCAGCGACGGCGGCCTGCTGGACCGCCCCCGGCGCACCCGCGCCCTGCTGCTGGCACCGGGGGAGCGGGCCCAGATCCTCGTGGAGGTGCGTCCGGGGCGTCCCTTCCGCCTCGAGGCCGAGGTCCTGTCCCCCATGATGGGGATGCGTCGGCGTGGCCGTGGCCGGATCCTGCGGCGCCTGCGCGTCCTGGACATCCTGCCGGAGCCGGTGCTGGACCCGGGACCGCGTCCGCCCCGGCGGCTGGTGTGGTTGCCCGCGCCCCAGCCGGCCCGGGCCGTGCGCACCCGGCGCTTCGTGCTGGAGATGGGCATGGGCGGTCCGATGATGCGCCATCGCTCGCGCCGTGGCGGTCGCGGGCGCATGGGCGGTATGGACGGCATGGGCGGTATGGGCGGTATGGGCGGCCCGGCGGGCCCCGGCGGTCCGGGCGACCCGGGCGGCGGGGATCCCGTGGCGGGCAGCGGTCCCCTCCCGGGGGGCGGTCCGGGCCGTCGACCCATGGGCATGACCTTCACCATCAACGGCAAGTCCATGGACATGGACCGCATCGACGAGGTGGTGCGGGTCGGCACCGACGAGATCTGGGAGGTGATCAACCGCTCCCCCATGCCCCATCCCTTCCACGTCCACGACGTCCAGTTCCGGATCCTCGACCGCAACGGTCGCCGGCCACGGGCGCACGAACGCGGTCTCAAGGACACGGTCCTGGTGTGGCCGATGGAGCGGGTACGGCTGCTGCTCTCCTTCCGCGACTACACGGATCCGGAGCTGCCCTACATGTACCACTGCCACACCCTCGAGCACGAGGATGCCGGCATGATGGGCCAGTTCGTGGTGGTGGCCTGACGACGCTCCTCCACGGACGCCACGATTCGGGGCGGCCTTTCGGCCGCCCCGGCGATTTCCCGCCGACCGGGGCTCAGCCGCCGTTCTCCTCCTCGCCGTTCCCGCCGGCCGCCTCCGGGGGCACCGGCCGCCGTTCGTAGGCCTGTCCGGCCCGGATCACGGCGCGGCGGATGGCGCGGGTGCGCGAGAACAGCTCGAAGAGCGTGTCCCCGTCGCCCCAGCGGATGGCGCGCTGCAGCCGCACCAGATCCTCGGTGAAGCGGCCCAGCATCTCCAGCACCGCCTCGCGGTTGTTGAGGAACACGTCCCGCCACATGGTGGGATCGGAGGCGGCGATGCGGGTGAAGTCGGTGAAGCCGCCGGCGGCGTATTTGAACACCTCGCTGCGGGTCTGCTTCTCGAGATCGGCGACGGTGCCGACGATGGTGAAGGCGATGAGGTGGGGGAGATGGGAGGTGAGGGCCAGCACCCGGTCGTGGTGCTCGGGCGTCATCAGGTCCACCTCGGCACCCGTGAGCTCCCACAGTTCCCGCACCCGCCGCACCGCCGCCGGATCCGTGTCCTCGATGGGGGTGAGGATCACGCGCCGGCGCTCGAACAGCGTGTCGAAGGCGGCATCCGGCCCCGAATGCTCGGTGCCGGCCACCGGATGGCCGGGCACGAAGCGGGACGGGTCGGGCAGATGGGGGACCACGTCGTGGACGATCTGGGCCTTGACCGAGCCCACGTCGGTGACGATGGCGGCGGTATCGAGCCCCGGCGCCATGGCCCGCGCCACCTCGCCCATGGCCCCCGGCGGCACGCCCAGCACCACAAGATCGGCGCCCTCCACCGCCTCGGCCGGATCGGCCACGGCCCGGTCGCACAGGCCCCGTTCGAGGGCGCGCCGGCGGGTCGCCTCGCGGCGGGCGCAGGCCACAATCTCCTCCGCCGCGCCCTCGCGGCGGAGCACCAGCGCCAGCGAGCCGTTGACGAGGCCGATGCCGAGGAGGGCCACCCGCCGGAAGGGCGTCATCGTCCGCCCTCCCCGGCGAGGAAGCGGGCGAGGGCCGCGACCAGCCGCCGGTTCTCGGCCTCCAGCCCGACGCTGATGCGCAGCGCATGGGGCAGGCCGTAGGCGTCCATGCGGCGGGGGATGAGCCCTTCGCGCTCGAGGAAGGCCTCGGCGGCGGCGGCATCGCGCCCCGGCTCGCGGGGGAAGTCCACCAGCAGGAAATTGGCCACGCTGGGATGGACCCTGAGACCCAGCGCCGTGAGTTCGCGGAAGAGCCACTCCCGCCAGCGGGCGTTGTGGCGGCGCGAGCGCTCCTGATGGTCGACGTCGGCCAGCGCCGCCTCGCCCGCCCGCTGGGCCGGGGTGGAGACGTTGAAGGGCCCGCGGATGCGGTGGATCACGTCGACGATGGCGGGATGGGCGTACATCCAGCCGAGGCGGAGGGCGGCGAGGCCGAACAGCTTGGAGAAGGTGCGGGTGACCACGACATTGTCGTGGGTGCGGGCGAGATCGAGCCCGTCGGCATAGTCGGGCACGTCCACGTATTCGGCATAGGCCGCGTCGATTACCAGCAGCACCTCCTCCGGCAGCTCCCGCCTGAGCCGCCGCAGTTCCTCGCCCGTCAGATAGGAGCCGGTGGGATTGTTGGGATTGGCGAGGAAGAGGAGGCGGGTGCGGGAGCCCACACGGGCGAGCAGGGCGTCCACGTCGGCGCGCAGGTCCCGCTCCGGCGCCGCCACCACGTGGCAGCCGGCGGCGAGGGCGGCCAGCCGGTACATGAGGAAGCCGTGACGGCTCACCAGCACCTCGTCGCCCGGCCCGGCATAGGCCCGTACCAGCAGGGTGATGAGCTCGTCGGAGCCGGCTCCGCACACCACCCGCTCCGGATCCACGTTGAAGCGGCGGCCGATGGCCCGGCGCAGGGCGGTGGCGGTGCCATCGGGATAGCGATGGAGGCCGTCCGCCGCCGCCCGATGGGCCTCCACGGCGCGCGGGCTGGGGCCGAGGGGATTCTCGTTGGCGGAGAGCTTGGCGGCCGGCCGGCCGCCCGCCACCTCCGCCCGGCCGCCCACATAGGGTTCGATCTCGAGGATGCCGGGGCGTGGACGCGGGGGCGCCATCGGTGGTTCCGTTCCCGTCGCTTCAGGGGGTCCGCGTGGACGGCGCCGGCGGCGCCATCGGCCGTGGATATGCCCCCAGCACCACGCGGCGCAAGAGGCGGTCGGCGAGCGGTGCCAGCAGAGGGCCGAGGCGGGGATCGGCCGCCGAATGGAATCCCTCCACCTCCACGAAATGGACGGTGCCCTCCGGCGTCTCCGTCGCCGCGAGGAGCGCCGGGACGTCGCCCGCCCGCGCCAGCACCTCGGCGAGGCGCGAGCGGCTCAGTCCGTGTTCGGTGAGGAGCGCCAGCAGCGTGCGGTCGCGGCCGCTGGGTTCGAGGGGAACGCGCCCCACCAGGAACAGCGGCGGCAGATCGTCGCCGCGGACGAGAAAGGGCAGCCGTGCGGCCGCCCCGAGCCCGTCTCCGCCGGCCTCGGCGAAGCGCCACCACCAGCCGGCGGTCGCCTCGTCCAGCGGCAGCACCGCCAGCTCCGCTCGGCCGTCCCGCACCAGCCGCAGGGCGTGGGCGCAGGAGTCGGCGCGGAGCAGCGGCACCACCGAGCCCAGATGGTCCCGGACCACTTCCCGCTCCGCGCAGCTGCGGGCATGGACCGCCACCGCGTAGGGCCGCTGGGCGCGTCCGGTGGCGGCGAACAGCTCGCGCCAGATCCGCACCAGGGCGTCGGCGGGAAAGCGCCCGGCCGCGAGCTCCACCAGCCGTCGGAGGATCGCCGCCTCGCGGGCCGGTCGCACCACCGGACCGTCGCCGTGTTCGGCCTTGCGACGCGCGATGTCGCCGGCGAGGCGGATGCGCCGGATCAGCAGTTCGAGGATCTCGCCGTCGATGCGGTCGATCTCGGCCCTGAGCTCGTCGAGGGTCGCCACCGCCCCTCTCCCCTGCGCGCGCCCCGAAGCTAGCGCGGGCGCGGCCCGGCCGCCAAGGGTGGGGGGCGCCGTTAACCTCCGATTCAGGAAGACGTGCCAGCATGGCCGGCGGAGCGAAGGATGCCCCCGTCCATGGCGCAGGACGTCGAGGCCACCGCCGACAGCCCGCCGCCGGCCCCGCCGCGGGCGACACCGCTCGCCGCCGCGCTGGAGCAGGTGCGCGCGCTCGGCCCCGGGCGCATCCTCGCCGTCGGCACGGTGCTGCTGGGACTGCTGGCCTTCCTCGCCTTCGCGGTGATGCAGGCGGCGAGTCCCCGCTACACCCTGCTGTTCGGCGGGCTGGAGAGCGCCGACGTGGCCCGCATCGTCGAGCGCCTCGAGGCTATGGACGTGCCCTACCGCCTCACCGATTCGGGGGATGCGGTGCTGGTGCCGGCGGAGGAGGTGACGCGCCTGCGCATGGCGCTGGCCCAGGAGGGGCTGCCCACCGGCGAGGTGGTGGGCTGGGAGCTGTTCGATGGCGCGAACGGGCTCACCACCACCGACTTCGTCGCCAACGTCAATCTGCGACGGGCGCTGGAGGGGGAGCTGGCCCGGACCATCGCCGCCTTGGCGCCGGTACGGACCGCGCGGGTCCACCTCAATCTCCCGCGCCGGCGGCTGTTCGAACGGGAAACGCGGCGACCGTCGGCGGCGGTGATGGTGGAGCTCGTGGGCGGTCGCACCCTCGAGGCCCGTCAGGTGCGGGCCATCCGCGAGCTGGTGGCGGCGGCGGTGCCCGGGCTGGAGCCGGCGCGGGTGACGGTGACCGACCACCGTGGCCGGCTGCTGGCCCGCCTCGCCGAGGAGGACGACGGGCCGGTGCTGGAGGACGCCGAGGCCTGGCGCCGCGCCTTCGAGGAACGCCTGCGGGCCAAGATCGTGGCGCTGCTGGAGCGGACCGTCGGCCCGGGGCGGGTGGACGCCCAGGTCACCGCCGAGGTGGACTTCGACGAGCGGACCGTCACCGAGGAGATCTTCGATCCCGAGGGGCAGGTGGCGCGCAGCACCCGGACCGTCGAGGAGACCGCCGATCGCGACGAGGTCAGCCGCGAGGAGGGTGTCACCGCCGCCGCCAATCTGCCGGGCGGCAACGCCGGCGGCGCCGGCACCTCCAGCAGGGAGAAATCGGGCCGCACCGAGGAGATCGTCAACTACGAGATCTCGCGGACGGTGCGCAACGTGCGGGCGCGCACGCCGCGGGTGCGGCGGCTGTCGGTGGCGGTGCAGGTGGACGGGCGCTGGACCACCGACGCCAACGGCCGACGGACCTTCCAGCCACTGCCGGCGGAGGAGCTGCGCCAGCTCGAGGCGCTGGTGCGCAGCGCCGCGGGTCTCGACGAGGAGCGCGGCGACCGTCTCGAGATCGTGAGCCGCCCCTTCGCCGAACCCGAACCGGCACCGGCGGAGGAACCGGGACTCCTCGACACGCTCCTCGCCGACTACGGCGATCTCCTGCGCAACCTGGTCTGGGCGCTGGTGGCGCTGGCGGTGGTGCTCTTCGGCCTGCGGCCGCTGCTGCGGCGACTGCTGCCGCCCCCGCGCGGCACGGTGCTGGAGAGCGGTGAGACCCGGGTGGTGGTGGCCGAGGACGGCCGGCCGCTCCTGGTCCACGAGCGCAGCGGCACGGCGCTGGCCGTGGACGAGGAGGGGCGTCCCGTGGTGGTGCGCGAGGGTGGCGAGACCAGCGTGGTGATCACCGAGGAGGACGGCACCACCCGGCTGGTGAAGGCCGGGGGCGGGGATGCCGACGACGGCGCCGGGGACGCCGCGGAGGACGAGGAGGAGCACCACCAGCTCGTCACCCTCGACCAGGTGGAGGGCAAGGTGAAGGCCAAGCTCGTCCACGACGTGGCCCGCCTCGTCGACAGCTACCCGGACGAGGCGGTGCGCGTGATCCGCAACTGGCTCTACGAATAGACCGGAGATCGGTCCATGCCGCAGGTGCGTCTGCCCACCCCGGACAAGTCGAAGGGCGCGCTCTCGGGGCCCGAGAAGGCCTCCATCCTGATGCTGGCCCTCGACGAGGAGCACGCCACCAAGATCGTGCGCATGCTCGACCTCTCCGAGGTGAAGGAACTGTCCCAGACCATGGCCATGCTGGGACGGGTGCCGAGCGAGACGGTGGAGGCGGTGATCGACGAGTTCGTCACCGAACTCGGCAACACCAGCGGCGTACTCGGCGGCATCGAAGCCACGGAGAAACTGCTGCGCAAGGTGCTGGATCCCGAGACGCTGGAGATGGTCCTGGCCGAGATTCGCGGCCCCAAGGGACGGACCATCTGGGAGAAGCTCTCCACCATCAACGAGTCGGTGCTGGCCTCCTATCTGAAGAACGAATATCCGCAGACAGTGGCGGCGATCCTCTCACGCATCGATCCGGCTCACGCGGCGCGGGTCCTGGCACAGTTCAACGACGACTTCGCCATCGAAGTGATCATGCGGATGATCAACATGGACGTCATTCAGAAGGACGTCCTCAAGGAGATCGAGGCCACGCTCCGGACGGAATTCGTCATGAATCTGTCCCGGACGGTCCAGAAGGACAATTACGAAGTCATCGCAGAGATATTCAACAATCTCGACTCCAGCACCGAGGCCCGATTCATGGCCATGCTGGAGGAGCGCAATCGCGAGGCGGCCGACCGCATCAAGTCGCTGATGTTCACCTTCGAGGACCTGTCCAGGCTCGATCCCAGCGGGATCCAGACCCTGATCCGCAACGCCGGCAACGACCGGCTGGCGCTGGCCCTCAAGGGCGCCAGCGAGGAGCTGCGGGAACTGTTCTTCCGCAACATGTCGGAGCGGGCCGCCAAGATCCTGAGGGAAGAGATGGCGGCCATGGGGCCGGTGCGCCTGCGCGACGTGGAGGAGGCCCAGCAGTATCTGGTCAATCTCGCCAAGGAGCTGGCCGCCAAGGGCGAGATCGTCATCCTCGACGGCAAGGAAGAGGAACTCATCGTCTGAGGAACGACCGTGGACGTGCCCTTCGAGACCGGTCTCGACATGCTGCGCCCGCCGTCCACGACCGGCGCGGCCCGGCCGTGGCGACCCCCGGGGCTGGAGGCGGAGATGCCGGACGCCGGATCCGCCCCTGCGCCG
Organism: Alphaproteobacteria bacterium; assembly: GCA_026982705.1. Lineage (GTDB taxonomy): Bacteria > Pseudomonadota > Alphaproteobacteria > Geminicoccales > Geminicoccaceae > HRBIN39. The sequence continues at coordinate 26,552 of JALSGP010000019.1, read as the reverse complement.
CCGGTGGAACCGTCGGCACCGCCGGCGCTCCGCTTCGCGGAGGACGAACTGGCCCGGGCCATGGCCGCCGCCGCCCTGGAGACGCGGCGGACGCTTCTGGCCGCCTGGCGGGCGGAGGAGGCGCGGCGGCTGTCGGCGGAGGTGGCACGGGTGGCCGCCGCCCTCGAGGCGGAGGCGGCACGGGTGGCGCGGGATCGGACCGGAACCCGGAAGGCGCTCGTCGCCATCCTCGAGACGGCGCTGCGGCGGCTGGTGCCGGTGCTGCTGGAGCGGCTGGAAGCGGCTCATCTGCGTCGTCTGCTGGAGGACTGGTGCGCGCGGCTGCTGCCGGAGGAGACGGTGCGGGTGCGGGTGCGCCCGACCGTGCGCGAATCCCTCGCCGCCGCCTTCGACGGCCGCGGCGGGGAGGGCCTTCCGCGCTTCGAGTTCGTGGCCGATCCGGCCCTGCCGCCGGGAGGCGTGACGCTGGAGCGGGGGGACGGTCGCATCCATCACCGACCCGACGCACTGGTGGAGGAGCTGGTGGCGGCGCTGCGGACGATCGTCGACGGGCCGTCGTCCCCGGAGGAACGCGACGGAAGGCGTGAGGAGGAGCCATGAGCGAGCAGGAGGAGTTCCGCGAAGCGACGCCCGCCTCGGAAGGCGGCGACGGCACCCCCTCGGCCGACGACGCCCCGGCCGCGGCGGCGCCGCCGCGCCCCTCCGGTCCCGACGAGGGGCTCACCGCCGTCTACGACATCCCGGTCCAGGTGACGGCGGTGCTGGGCAAGGCGGTGATGCCCATCGGCCAGCTCCTGCGCCTCGGCCGCGGCGCGGTGGTGGAGCTCGACCGCAAGGTGGGTGAGCCGGTGGAGATCTACGTCAACAACCGCCTGGTGGCGCGCGGCGAGGTGCTGGTGGTGGACGACCACCTCGGCATCACCATGACCGAGATCGTCAAGAGCGAACGATGACGGGTGCTGGCCGCGGCACACCTCTGCCCCTCGCCACCCTCGGCATCCTCGCGACCCTCGCGGTGGTGGCGACGGTGCTGATCGATGGCGGGCGTCCGGTCCTCTATCTGGAGCCACGGGCCGTACTGCTGGTGGTGGCGGGCACCCTCACCGTCACCCTGAGCGGCAGCGACGTGGCCGAACTGGCCGCCCTGCGGGGGCTGCCGCGGCTGCTGCGCGGGATCGGGACCGGCCTGCCGGAGGCGCGCATCGCCGAGCTGGTCCGTTTCGCCGAGCGCGCGCGTCGCGAGGATCCCCGGACCCTCGAGGGCGAGCTCGCGCGCCTGCCGCCCCACGGACTGCTGCGGCGGGGTCTCGCCGCCCTGCTCGAGGGCCGCTCCGATGCGGATCTCGCCGAGCTGCTGGCGCGGGAGCTGAGCCATGCCGGGCGTCCCTTCGCGGTGGCGGCGGCGCTGCTGCGACGGGCCGGCGACACGGCGCCCGCCATGGGGCTGGTGGGGACGGTGATCGGTCTCGTGCGGATGCTGGCCGATCTCGAACGCCCGGCGGACATCGGTCCCGCCATGGCGGTGGCCCTGCTCACCACCCTCTACGGTGTGGTGCTGGCCCACGCCGTCCTCCTGCCGCTGGCACGGCGGGCCGAAGCCCTGGCCGGCCGCGCCCGCCTCCTCGCCGAACTGGAACGGCTCACCGTCCTCGCCCTCGCCCGGCGGGAGCCGCCGGCGCTGCTGCGCGGCCGTCTGGAAGCGGCGGCCGGCATCGGAGACACCGGCCGTTAACCGGATGGCAACCACGGCGTGTCAGCATGGGGCCCGGTCCGGAACGGGGAGGATCTCTGTACATGCGGATCCTGGTGGTGGGACGGGGCGCCGATCACCTGGCCGAGGCGGTGGAGCTGGCGAGCCGGCGCGGCGTGCGCATCGAGCGGGTCGCCGACGGCGCCGCCGCCCTCGAACACCTCCGCCGGCGCGGGGCGGATCTGGTGCTGTGCGATCTCGCCGCCGACGTGGGCGCCCTGGTGCGGGCGACGAGGGCGGAGCGGATGCTGGTGCCGGTGGTGGCCTTCGGCATCGACGCCGGCCCGCGCGAGGCGGCCCGGGCCATCCGCGAGGGGGCCGCCGACTTCCTCGCCTTCCCTCCGGACGCCGAGCTCATCGCCGCCATCCTCGATTCCCTGGCCGGCGGCGAGGAGGAACTGGTGGCCGAGGATCCGGCCACGCGCCGCTGTCTGGAACTGGCCCGGACCTACGCACGGGCCGAGGCCGCCGTACTGATCACCGGCGAGAGCGGCACCGGCAAGGAGGTGATCGCCCGCTTCGTCCACCGGCACAGCCGCCGGGCCGACGGGCCCTTCGTCGGCGTCAACTGTGCCGCCATCCCCGATCACCTGCTGGAATCCGAACTCTTCGGTCACGAGAAGGGCGCCTTCACCGGCGCCGTCGCCCGCCGCATCGGCAAGTTCGAGGAGGCCCATGGCGGGACGCTGCTCCTGGACGAGATCGGCGAGATGGAGCCCCGCTTGCAGGCCAAGCTGCTGCGGGCGCTGCAGGAGCGGGAGATCGACCGGCTCGGCGGCGGCCGGCCGGTCCCGGTGGACATCCGCGTCATCGCCACCACCAACCGCGATCTCGCCCGCGAGGTCCAGAACGGCCGTTTCCGGCAGGACCTCTACTTCCGCCTCGCCGTCCTCCACCTGCCGCTGCCCCCGCTCCGCGAGCGGCGCGGCGACATCCCCGCCCTCGCCCGCCACTTCGCCCGCCGCTACGCACGGGTGAACGGGCTTCCCGAACGCCTGCCGGATGCGGCGGCGCTGGAGAAGCTCCTGGCCCACGACTGGCCCGGCAATGTGCGGGAGTTGGAGAACTGCATGCACCGCGCGGTGCTGCTCGCCGGCGGCGACGCCATCGGCCCCGAGGCCATCGTCCTCGATGGGGCCGAGCTGGTGCCCGCGCCCAGTCCCGTCGCCGCCACCGCTCCCCTCGCCTGCCGGCCGCTGGCCGAGATCGAGCGCGAGGCCATCCTCCGCACCCTCGAGCGCACCCACGGCAACCGCACCCGTGCCGCCGAGATCCTGGGCATCTCCATCCGCACCCTGCGCAACAAGCTGCGCCAGTACGCCCGGGAGGGCATCGCCGTGCCGCCGGCGCGCGGCTGAGGAGGAGGACCGGTGCCGACCCCTGCCACCCTCGTCCCGCCCCGCCTCGCCGACTGGCTGCGCCGCGGCGCCGGCCAGCGGGACATCCTCTTCGGCCTCGGCGTGGTCGCCATCCTGGTGGTGCTGATCCTGCCCATCCCCACGGCCCTGCTGGACGTGCTGCTGGCCGTCTCCCTCGGCTTCTCGGTGCTGGTGCTGATGACCACCCTCTTCGTCACGCGCCCGCTCGAGTTCAGCGCCTTCCCGACGGTGCTGCTGGTGGCGACCATGCTGCGGCTTTCCCTCAATCTCGCCTCCACGCGCCTGATCCTCGCGAACGGGCACGAGGGACCGGACGCCGCCGGCCAGGTGATCGCCGCCTTCGGCGGCTTCGTGATGCAGGACAATGTGGTGATCGGCCTGATCGTCTTCGCCATCCTGGTGATCGTCAATTTCGTGGTGATCACCAAGGGCTCGGGCCGTATCGCCGAGGTGGCCGCCCGCTTCACCCTCGACGCCATGCCCGGCAAGCAGATGGCCATCGATGCCGACCTCTCCGCCGGGCTCATCGACGAGGAGACGGCCCGCCGCCGCCGCCGCCAGCTGGAGGAAGAGGCCGCCTTCTACGGCGCCATGGACGGTGCCGCCAAGTTCGTGCGCGGCGATGCCATCGCCGGTCTCCTCATCACCGCCATCAATCTGGTGGGCGGGCTGGTGATCGGGGTGGTGCAGATGGGGATCGACCCGGGCGAGGCGGTGCGCACCTATTCCGTCCTCACCATCGGCGACGGTCTCGTCTCCCAGATCCCGGCCCTCGTGATCTCCACCGCCGCCGGCATGCTGGTCTCCAAGGGCGGCACCGACGGCCGCACCGACGAGGCGCTGCTGGGCCAGCTGGGCGGCCACCCGCGGGCGCTGGCGGTGACGGCGGCGCTGGTGGCGGTGCTGGCCCTGCTGCCGGGCCTGCCCGCCTGGCCCTTCCTCCTGCTGGCCGCGGTCATCGGCGGACTGGCCCGCATGCTCGCCGGCCGGACAGCCACCACCGCGGAGGCGGCACCGGCCGAGGCGGCCGCGGAGGAAAAGGCGCCCGCGCCCGAGGACGATCCCGCCCGGGCCCTCGCCATCGATCCGGTGCGGCTGGAGCTGGGCTACGGTCTGCTGCCCCTGGCGAGCCGTGGCGAGGGCGCGAGCCTGCCCGACCAGATCCGCGCGCTCCGCCGCCAGCTCGCCGTGGAGCTGGGCTTCCTCATGCCGCCCGTGCGCATTCAGGACAACATCCAGCTCCCCGCCGACACCTACGTGGTGCGGATCAAGGAGCTGGAAGCGGGACGCGGGGAGGTACGGCCGACCATGCTGCTGGTGATGAACCCGCGTGGCGACGGCATCGATCTGCCGGGCGAGGATACCCGCGAGCCCACCTTCGGCCTGCCCGCCCGCTGGGTGGCGCCCCGTTATCGGGACGAGGCGCTGGCACGGGGCCATACGGTGGTGGACGCCGCCACCGTCATCACCACCCATCTCACCGAGATCGTCAAGGATCATCTCGCCGAACTGCTGGGCTTCGCCGAGACACGCCGGCTGCTGGACACCCTGCCGGAGGAGACCCGCAAGCTGGTGGACGAGCTGGTCCCCGCCCGCATCACCGTCGCCGAGATCCAGCGGGTGCTGCAGGGACTGCTGGCCGAGCGGGTCTCCATCCGCGATCTCCCCACCATCCTCGAGGCCATCGGCGAGGCGGTCCAGCAGACCCGCAATCCCGTCCGCATCGTCGAGCACGTGCGTACCCGCCTCGCCCGCCAGATCAGCTTCGCCTGCCGGGGCCCCGGCGGCTACATCCCGGTGGTCACCCTCTCCGCCGAATGGGAGGAGGCCTTCCAAGGAGCCCTCACCGGCCCCGAGGACGAACGGGTCCTCGACATGCCGCCGGAGCGGCTGCAGGCGTTCCTGGAGCGGGTGCGGGAGGTGTTCGAGGAGCTGGCCGCCCGCGGCGAGCTGCCGGTGCTGGTCACCTCGCCGGGCATCCGACCCTATGTGCGCTCGGTGGTGGAGCGCTACCGGCCGGCGACGGTGGTGCTGAGCCACGCGGAGATCCACCCGCGCGTGCGCATCCGCGTGCTCGGACAGGTGTGAGCCATGCGGCTGCGCGTGTTCGAGGCCCCCACCGTCCAGGAAGCGCTCGCCGAGATGCGGCGGGTGCTGGGACCGGACGCGGTGATCCTCGGCACGCGGGAGGGGCCGGAGGGAGCGCGGGTGACGGCGGCGCTGGCCCTCGACGAGCCCGCGCCCGGACATCTGCTGGAAGAGGGCGACGATCCGGACGTGGCGGCCGCCCTCGCGCGGGTGCTCGCCGCCCATCGGCTGCTGGACGGACACCGCCGCACGCTCCTGGAGGCGGCGAGCGCCTGCGGCCTCGCCGATCCGGAAGCGGCCCTCGCCCACGCCCTCGCCCGCCTCGGCCGCTTCGCGACGCGGGCGGCCCTGACCCGCGGCCGTTTCGCGCTGGTGGGCGAGCCCGGGGGCGGCAAGACCAGCCTGCTCGCCCGCCTCGCCGCCGCCGCCCGGATCGAGGGTCGCAGCGTGTGTGTGGCGACGCTGGACGGCGAGCGGGCCGGGACCCGCGCCCGCACCGAGGCGCTGCTGGCGCCGCTCGGCCTCGAACTCGCGGAACCCGATGCCCTGGCCTCGGCACCGGCGGAGCTGGTGCTGCTGGATACGGCGGGCATCGATCCCTTCGACGGTGCGGCCCTCGCCCGGCTGGTGGAACGGGCGGACGCGCTGGGACTGGCGCCGGTCCTGGTCCTCCCCGCCCTCCACGACGCCCTCGACGCCTTCGAGATCGCCGCCAACTTCCGCGCCCTCGGCTGTGAGCGGGCGGTGATCACCCGCCTGGACACGGCGCGGCGGCTCGGCGGCGTGGTGGGCCTGCTGGCCGCGGGCCCGGCCCTCGCCGGGGTGACCACCGGTCCGCGTCTCGCCCGTACGCTGCGGTCCCTCACACCGGCCGCCCTGGCGCGCCTCCTGATCCAGCTCGCCCGTCCCGAGACCGTGGAGACTGCCGCATGAGTCGCATGGTGGCCATCGCTTCGGGCAAGGGTGGCGTGGGCAAGACCTTCCTCTCCGCCACCCTCGCCCACGCCCTCGTCCGGCGGGGACGACGCTGTCTGGTCTTCGACGGGGACCTCGGCCTCGCCAATCTCGACGTCCAGCTCGGCATCGCCGCCGCCGTCGATCTCGCTCAGGTGCTGCACGGCCGCATCGATCTGGCCGAGGCGGTGATCCATCACCCGTCCACCGGACTCGATCTGGTGGTGGGGCGGTCCGGGTCCGGTCTCCTCGCCGGTCTGCCGCCGGCCCGGGTCGCCGCCCTCGGCGGCCGCCTGCGTGAACTCGCCGCCGCCTACGATCTGGTACTCCTGGATCTCGCCGCCGGCATCGAGCCGCCCTGCCGCATCCTCGCCCGCGCCGCCGACGAGGTGGTGGTGGTCACCACCGACGAGCCCACCGCCCTCACCGATGCCTATGCCTTCGTCAAGGTCGTCTGCGACCCCGCCCGTCCGGTGGGCGTGGTGGTCAATTTCGCCGACGATCGCGAAGGTGGACGCGAGACCTACCGGGCGCTGGCCCGCGCCTGCCGGCGCTTCCTGGGACTGGAACCGCGCCTGCTCGGCGTGGTGCGACGCGACCCGCGGGTGGCGGATGCCATCCGCGTGCAGATGCCCTTTCTCGCCCGTCATCCCCGGAGCGTGGTGGCCGAGGACATCGAGCGGCTGGCGGCGACCCTGCTGGAACCGGCTCCAATACCGCCGCCCGGCCCGTCGCGCTAGACCGCACCTGCGCGCCGACGCCTCCGGCGCGTTCCGTGGCGATGCGGGCGTGGCGGGATCTTCCACCCCTGGCGGGGCGATCGCGACGTCTCGCGCCGTCCCGGCGCGGGCCACCCGCCTCCCGCGCCCCTGTGATCCGTTGTCTCCACGCCGCAGGGTCGCGTTGCGGCGAACGCCTCATCGGCGGGAGGAGGAGGTTCTCCCGCCTCCGGCCATCACCATCCGCGGCGGCATCGCTTCCCGTGCGGCCATGGCAGGAAACCGTGTGCCCACGGGCCCCATCGCCCGGGCGCGGGAAGGAGCGCGACATGACGCGCCCATCGGGTCGCGGCTTCCGGCGGGCTCCGGCCGGCCTCGGCACCTCACGGTTCTCCGGCGCCCCCGGTGTGGACGGGGCGGCGGATCCGCTGCGGGGGGTCCGGCCACGGCGGGGTCGATCGGTCGGGCCCCGCACGGCGGGACGGATTCCGGCCCGTGGTGCCGGCGGGCTTCCCGCGGCCCCGACGGTGTCGGTGGCGCCACGGGGATTGCCGCCGACCACACCGTCGCACCGTCGGGACCGCCACCTCCGGAAGCGACCGGAGGAGCCGGCGGCCGAGGGCCGGGATCGTTCCCCCGGTTCCGTCGCCCCGGGCGGGGGGCACTCGCGGAACGTGGGAGACGGGGAAGCCGGCCCGGCGGGTCGGTCTTCGCGGAGATCGGAGGGCGCGCGGGCCGTGGCGCGGAACCACGGCGCCGGCGCCGTGCCCCTTCCCTGCGGCATGGACGGGCCACCCTCCGCGGAGACGGTCCCGCTCCGCGGCCCCGCCACGGGCGGCCCGGCGGGGCGATCTCCTTGCGACGCGGACCGTGGGCCGGACGGGATCGCCCAGGGGGCCTCCCGTCGGATCCTCCCGTTCGACGCACGGCGGGGCCGCGCGCGGTCCTCCGCGATCCACCGTCGGGCCCACCGCACCGATCCCGGCACGGGGCGAGCCTGCCGGTGAGCCCCGGGTCCGGGGCTTCGCCACCGCGGGGGATCGGGCGGCCCGAGACCCCGCCCGCCGTGGTAGCGGCGCTCCGCCCCGGGACGATCCCGGTCCGTCCCTGCCGCGCCGCCACCGTGCTCCCGGACGCGGCGCGTCGACGCCTCGTCCCTGCCGGTCCCATCGCGACCTCGGGCGAGGGGGAGGGAGGTCGCGACCTCCCCGGCTCCGGGTGCGGGAATGGAACGTACGGTGCCACCCGCCCCGCGTCCCTCCGGCCCTGTCTCGCGGGGCTTCGGGGCCGGAATCCGCGGCATGCGGGCAGGGCCGGCCCGTGCGGTGCCGGTCCCGCCCCCGGAATGACGGGGCGGCGAGGTCGCGGGCGGGATCGATGGGCACCCGGCCGACGGAACGAACCCGGAAGCGCCGTGCGATGGCGGCGAAGAGGGACTCGTGCCGACGGCACGCGACCCGACGGGTGCGACGGCGGCGGAGGACGCGGATCGGCATCGGCCCGCCCGCCGGGTCCGAGGCGGGAGGCCGGCCGCGCGCCTGCGCGGGCGGGACGCACGAGGCCGGCCCGGGCGCGACGGGTCGCACCGGCCCGGCCGGAGACGCCGCGTCCGGGACATCCGGGATGCCCGAGCCGGGCACCGTCGAAGGCGACGGCGGGGCGACGCCCCCGGATCGAACGCGGGGGCGCTCCCAGGGCCCCGGAGTCGAGGACCGCGACCGCCAGCGGCTCCGGGTCCCGCCTCCCATCCCCGTCGCCCTCCCACCCGGGCGTTCACCGACCGTCGCGATCCCTCCGGCGATCGCGCGCTTCCCTCCGCTCGTCGGACACTCCCCTCACCGCGCCTCGCGGTCCCCGGCTCCCGCGCCGGGAGCCGCGGCCCCCGCACAGCCGCGACGGGACACCCGCGGTCCGTCCGCCCCGGCCGATGCGGCCCCCCTTCCCGCAGGGCGCCATCGCACCCCGGCGAAGGGTCCCTCGAGGGCACAGGCGCCCACGGGCCGCCCGCGCCGCCTTCCGATCGCGCGCGTCCGCCCCACATCGCCCGGGACGTCGCCCGGGCCCCGGGCCCCGGGCGACGTCCCGGCGTCGGCGCGCGCCCGATCCCGGATCCGAGACCAGAGCCCCCGTCGGGAGGGGCGCGGCGCGGGGGCCTCGAACGGAACGACGGTCCTCCCGGGCGGTCGGATGCCCCGGGACCCGTCCGACAAGCTCCGTGCCCGTCCGACCCGTGGCCGGAACCGCACCGGGCCCACGACCCCGTCCGGCTTCACCGGCGGATCCCCGACCCGCGAGGGCTCCCCGCACTCCCCACCGGGATCGGACATGACGAACCGACACCCGCCCCGCCCCCGAACCGCGCGATCGCCGTCCCTCCCGGCCGCGAGGCCGGCCCCGGACGAAGCACCACGCTTCCGGGAGCATCCGGACGATCCCGGCACCCCCGCGGGAAGGCGTGGCGGAGAAGGGCGCGGGTCGAGGTGGGCGATCCGCGTGGAGGGGCCCGCGCGCCGTCTTTCCCGGGGATGCCACGGTCGACACGTCCCCGAGGGGGAGGGAAGAGGGAACCGCGAGAGGGCCGGTGCAGCCGGCACGGGCTCCGGCCGTCCCGCGCGGTCCGGATGCCGTCGCCGCGTGCGGCCGATCGGGGCCGCAGCTTCGCGAAGCCGGCATGTCTCCGTTCCCTCTCCGGACATGCCCGGGGCAGTCCCGCGCGCTCCGCTCTCCCCCCACCCGGACACCGGTCCGCACCTTCCGAGCCACGCCCCGTCCCCGATCCGATCCCGCTCCCGGGCCCACCGGGATCGCCCGTCCGGCGAGGGCTTCCCGCGGATGTCCCGACGCCCGACCGCCATTCCGCCCTCGGACCGCGGCCGCCGCACGACCCCGACCGCCGACGGGCCCGGAGAGGGCGGTCTCCGTGGCTCATGGCCATCGCGGCGCAGCCGGCGGTCCGCTCCACGCCCCTCTTGAGCCCGCGGGCGGGAAATGGGAAAGGATGGCCGTCGCATGGCAAGGTGGGGAACGATGGCCAATCGATTTTCCGTGGGCGAGCGCGATGTTCGGCCGTGGGGCGAATGGGAGGTGCTGGACGTCACCGAACACAGTTGCATCAAGCGCATCCGCGTGCGGCCCGGCCAGCGTCTCTCCCTGCAGCGCCATCGCCATCGCCGCGAGTTCTGGCTGGTGGTGCGGGGACGGGCGCGGGTGGAGCGCGACGGCGAGACCATCGAGCTCGGTCCCGGCGAGCACGTGGTGATCCCGCTCGGCTGCTGGCACCGTGTCGCCAATCCCGGCGACGGGCCGCTGGAGTTCGTCGAGGTGCAGACCGGCGCGCACCTCGACGAGGACGACATCGAACGGCGCGAGGACGACTACGGGCGGGTGTGAGGGGCACGGCGGCGCCGGCGTGCCGTCGGCCGGAACTCCCGTCCCTGGGACCTGCTCGGCAGGTGGGCGCCGTTTGCCGTGACCACGGCCACGACAGGGACAGCTCCCTCGGGGACGACTTGGCCCAGGTGCACGTTGCGCGGCCGGACGCACACGCCAGCCACCGCCGTGTCCCTGATTTAGGCGGAGCCTCGGTCCGGGGAAGAGCGACCACCGGCCGTGGGCACGCACCGCACCCTGCCGCGTTCCCCCACCGGCGCGCGGGACGACCCGGTGCCGGCGGACCACCACACGGCACCCGGGCGGCGGCTGCGGGCGCCGGCCCCGGGAACGGGCGGCGTCTTCCCCATCGGATCGGCCCCGCGGCACCCGGGGGCCAGGTTTCCGGGTGGACCGGACCATGTCTCCGCCCCGGAACCGGCGGCGGTCCACGGACGATCCGTGGGGACCGCGGGCGTGGTCCCGCCCGTGATCCGGGCGCGTCCGGCGCCGTCCACGCCCGTCCCCCGGCGACTCCTCCGCCGGGACGACCGGTGGGGACGCGGCCGGGGCCGGCCCCGACATCGGAAGGAGGCGCGGAGCCATGGCTCCCCGATCGCGCCGTGCCCGCCGCCCCCATCGCGCCGAAACGCTCCGGGACGAGGGGCGCCCACCGCCACCGTTCCCAGGGACCGTCGGGCCGGATGGTCCGGGCCCCGGCCCCTTTCCCGGCCGGCGCCGGGAACGGTGCCAAGGTACTTCCCGTCACGGCCGCGACCGTCCGCCACGCCGACTCCGGACCCGGCGCGGCGGCGCCCCCATCCTTTCCGGGTATCCCGCGCCGACACGGCTGGCCGGATGGGCCGGAGCGGGTCCCCACCGTGCCCGGCAGCGCCCCGTCGGCGGCGGCACCCCCGGACGCGGGCGCCGGCACCGCTCATCCATCCGGGCGTGGGGGAGCGGACGGACCGGAAAGGCCCGCCCGGCAGCCCCACCCTTCCGGCGCGACCCGCGCGGGACCCTCGCGGCGCCGGCATGGTCCCGGCCGATCCCGGACACCTTCGCCCGCGATCCGCTTTCGGTCCGTTCCCGACCCCCGGGCTCGCATCCCCCCGTCGGGGAGGATCCCGGTCCGGCCGCCGGAGGCCGTCCCGGCCCTTCCGGCCCCCGGTCTTCCATCCATCCGGTCGGCCACTCACGCCGCCGTCGCCGTGGCGTCCTCTCCGACGGCGGTCCCGTCGTCTCCGCTTCGACCGATCTCGCGTCGGGCCGCCGTCAGGAATCCGTGACACGACCGTTCCAGGGCGGCCACCTGTTCCGCCACCGTTTCCACGAGCCGCTGGACACCCGTCTCGCCACCCTCGCCGCCGTCGCCGAGACGGATCGCCACCTGCTGCACCGCCTCGGCCACCCGCTGGGCGATCTCTCCGAGTTCGCGTACCGTCGCGGTCTGTTCCTCCACCGCCGCACTGGTGGCGCTGGCGCTCTCCTCGACACCGCGCATGCGGTCGGAAAGCAGACGGACGATCTCGTCCACCTGCTCCACCGCCCGCCGCACCTCGTCGAGATGGCGGCCGATCTCCTCGCTGGCCTCGCGACTGCGCTCGGCCAGCGACTTGATCTCGCGGGCCACCACCGCGAAGCCGCGGCCGGCCTCGCCGGCCCGCGCCGCCTCGATGGTGGCGTTGAGCGCCAGCAGATTGGTCTCCTCGGCGAAACCGCGGATGGTCTCGACGATGTCGGCGATGCGACCGGCCGTCTCGCGACAGGACCGTGCCGTCTCGTTGGCGCGATCGGTGTCGCCCATGCAGGCGGTGGCCGCCTCGGCCCCCCGGGCGGATGCGCGGGCGATCTCCTCCACGGAGGCCCCCAGTTCGGCGACCGCGGCCGCCGTCGACTGGACATCCTGCGCCGTCTCGCGGCTCGACGCCGTGACCCGCGTCGCCATCTCGCGCAGCTCCTCGGCCTTGCGCCGCAGGGTCTCGACACTGCGGGCCACGTCCCGTTCGAAGTCGTCCGTCACGCGGGCGAAGCGGCGGCGCCGTTCGTCGGCCTGCTGGAGCAGGTAGTTGGCCCATTCCCCCCACGACCGGAGCAGGCCGTGAACGCCGTCGGTCAGCGCCCGCCGCCACGACCGGCCACGCACCAGCGCATCGAGGCTGAGACAGATGTCGCGGAGGACGAGCTCGAACTGGTCCACCGCACCGTTGAACTCGTCGGCGAGACGGCCGAGACGGCCGCCGTGACCGAGCGCCACCACCCGCGCCTCCGTGTCTCCGCGGCGGATGGCGGCGGCCACCCGCAGGATCCGGCCCACCCCGAGCGCGAGGTGGATCGCGAGGAGGAAGGCGAGACCCGCGGCGACCACGGCGATCCGGGAGATCACCGCGGCCGGCCACACCGTGCCGGCGACGGTGGCCACCAGCACCACCGCCGTCACCACCACCAGCGCCTCGAGTGTCGGGAGCCGCGACATCAGCGCCACCGTCCCGCGCCGAAAGGCTTCCCTCATGACCGGCTCACTCCCTCAGAGCGAACATGTAGGCACTGAGCGATTCCGGCGAGCTCCCCACTTCCGCGGCGAGTCGCCGGGCGGCCTCCGTCTCCGATCCGGTCCGCTCAAGATCGCACAGCTCGTCGTAGAGGGGTGCGAGGCGCGCCACCGCCCTCGGCGACGCGGCACGGTGGACCGCGAAGCAGGAGACCAGCTCACCGCCTTCGTTCAGGGTCGGCGTGAGATCCAGGAAGATCCAGCACGCCTCGCCTCCGCGCCGGCGCAGGGGGAGGTGGACGAAGACCTCCTCGCCGGCGCGCACGGCCTCGCGGACGCGATCGGCGAGCACCCGCGGGATACGCTCGTGCCAGACGGCGGCGAGCGCTTCCCCCAGCAGCGCCGCCGCGGGGCGACCCGTCACCCGCGGGAAGACATCGTCCACATAGGTGATCCGTCCCCGCGCGTCGGTCTTGAGGACCGTCACGGTCCCCGGCCGAAGCCCGCCCGCGGCCTCCCCTTGATCATCGCGCGTCGTCATCGCCACCTCCGCGCTCCGACCATGCCGACCCTAGCAGCCGTCTCCCAACGATCGGTTAACGCGGGGTGCCGCCGGCCAGGGTCATGGTCCACGCGGACAGGTCGCCGTTCCACGGGGCGAGGGCCGTCTCGAGCCTCGGCGCCGCCCGTTCCATGCCCGCCCGGCGCGACGGGGCCTCTCCTTCGAGGCTCGACAGCTCCCGATAGAGCTCGATCACCTCGCGCGGAACGCCACCGGGAGGTGCCCGCCGCGTGGAGTGATGGCCGACGATCTCGCCGCCGGGCGCGATGGTCGGGGTGACATGGGCGAGGACCCAGTAATGGTCCCCGTTCTTGCAGCGGTTGACCACATAGACGAACACCTCCTCGCGTGCCTTCAAAGACCGCCACATGCCGCGGAAGATCACGGCCGGCATGAAGGGATGGCGGACGACGTTGTGCGGACGTCCCAGCAGCTCGTGTTCGGCGAAACCGGAGATCCGGCAGAAGGTGGAATTGACGTAGCGGATGATCCCCTTCGAATCGGTCTTGCTGACCACCAGATCGTCGGGCCCGAGGCGGCGTTCGCGTCCACCCAGGTCCAGCGCAGCACCGATCGCGACCGCGACGCCCATCGGCACATCTCCCCGCTGATGGCTTCATGCGGGATCATGCGCACGCCCCCTTACCGACCGGTTAACGGTGGGCCCGGCCCGCTGCGACGGAACGTCACGATCGCCCCGTCCGTGTCGGCGGCGACGCGGCGCCGGTGGTGGAGGACGGCGCCCACAGCCAGCGGAACTCCTCCAGCACGCTGGCGTAGACGTCGCGCTTGAAGGAGACCACCGTGCGCAGCAGCTCCTCCGGCCGCGCCCATTTGACGGCGCGGAATTCGGGGGGATGACCGTCGAGGCGGATGTCGCGCGCATCGCCGTGGAAGCGGAAGGCGAACCAGCGCTGGGCCTGGCCGCGGTAGCGCCCGCCCCACACCTTCCGCCGCAGTTCCGCCGGCAGATCGTAGCAGCGCCAGACCCGGCTCTCGGCCAGGAGCTCCACCTTCTCCGGCGGGATCCCCACCTCCTCCTCCAGTTCGCGGAGGGCCGCCGCCTGCGGGGTCTCGCCGGGATCGATACCGCCCTGGGGCATCTGCCAGGCGGGAAAGGGCACGTCGGCACGCTGGCCGACCAGGATGCGACCCGCGGGGTCGAGCACCATCAGGCCCACGCAGGGACGATAGTCCTCGGGCGGCCTCTCGCAGATCTTGCAGCTCATGGGGACGCCGGGGCTCCCTCGGCGAGGATCCGCCCCGGTGGTACGAGAACGAAGCCCCGGGGAGCAAGGCCCGGCAGCCACTGGACGAGGCGTTCCAGCACCAGCGGCAGCGGTCCGCTGACGCCGATCGCGGCCCCCCGCCGTTCCGCCGCCGTCTCGAGCCGTCCGAGGGCGAAATCCACCGCCGCCGGATCGGGCTCGGCATCCAGCACCACCGCCGCCGCCCCGTAGGGCACGCGGTGGCGTGCGGCGAGGGGGGCGAGGCGCGCCGCCGGATCCGGCTCCAACAGTCCCAGACCCCGCCGGCCCAGTTCCGCCACCAGGGGATCGAGCCGCACGAGATCCTCCCGGGGCGATCCCAGGACGACGGCGAAGGTGCCGGGCGCGCGGGCCAGCAGACGCAGCAGCCCCCCCGGTCCGGCCGCCGGATCGACGGCGAGGGGGCCGGGATCGGTGGCGGGATCGGCCGCCCTCAACGGCACCTCCACCAGCACCTCGTGGCCGAGCCCGCGGGCGTGGCGCAGCCAAGCCGCCAGCGCCGGCGCATAGGGGGAAAAGGAGAGGGCCACCGGGGCGGGGAGGCGGGCGGCGGCGAGGGTCGCGTCGCGGTCGAGACCGAGGCCGCGAATCACCAGCGCGAGACGCGGTCCCTCGGCCATCGTGCCGTCCCGCCGGCGGTAGACGTCGAAGGGCCGACGGCCGTCGGGCCCGATGCGCGGGACCAGTCCCCACGGTCCCGGCTCCGCCAGGGCGTCCTCGGGATCGAGGGGCGGCGCCGCGGGATCGGGTGGCCGTTCGCCCGCCAGCGGCGGTGGGCCCGCGGCCGCCGTCTCCGCCACCGCCCGCGGCACCACCCCGGCCCCGGGCAGTGGGGCCTCCACCCGCGGCAGATCACGATAGGCGAGACGCGCCGGCGGCAGCAGGAAGCGGGCGGCGGCGAGGCCCAACAGCAGACCCACGGCGAGACCGGCGAGGACGAGGAGGGGCAGCCGCGGCGATCGGCCGCGTCCCGGACCATCCCGCGCCGCCACCGGCGGTCCTCCGCCCCGCGCCGCTCAGCCGCCCCCGCGGGCTTCCATCAAGGCGAGACCACGCAGCAGATCCACCGCCCGCGCCAGCTGGTAGTCGCGCACGTCGAGCGGCTCCTCCTCCTCGACCCGGCGACCGGTCTCGGGATCCACCGGCGAGTCGTTCTCGAGACGGTTGCGCAGATCCGCTTCCCGCCGGCCCGTCTCCTCCTCCAGCAGCGGCTTCACCTCAGCCTGATGGACCACGATGTCGGGCTCGATGCCGAGGGCCTGGATGGAACGGCCGGAGGGCGTGTAGTAGCGGGCGGTGGTGAGCCGCAGGGCACCGTGACCGGGGATCGGGATGATGGTCTGGACCGACCCCTTGCCGAAGGAACGGGTGCCCATCACCACCGCGCGGCGATGATCCTGCAGGGCCCCCGCCACGATCTCGGAGGCGGAGGCGGAACCGCCGTTGATCAGCACCACCATGGGCAGGCCGTCGGTGATGTCGCCGGGGCGGGCGTTGAACCGCTGCATGCTGTCGGGACGGCGGCCGCGGGTGGAGACGATCTCCCCCTCCTCGAGGAAGGCGTCGGCCACGGCGATGGCCTGTTCCAGGAGACCGCCCGGATTGTTGCGCAGGTCCAGCACCAGCCCCACCAGCTCGTCGCCGCTCTCGCGGCGCAGCCGCGCCACCGCTTCCTCGAGTTCGTCGGCGGCCCGTTCGTTGAAGGTGGTGACGCGCACATAGGCCACGTCACCCTCGAGCCGCGCGCGCACGGGACTGATGCGGATCACCGCGCGGGTGAGCTCGACGTCGATGGGCTTCTCCACCCCCCTGCGCAGGATGCGCAGCTTGATCTTCGTCCCGACGGGGCCGCGCATCTTCTGCACCGCCTCGTTGAGGGTGAGGCCCATCACCGGCTCGCCGTCGATGTGGCTGATGAGATCGCCGGCCCGGATGCCGGCCCGGGCCGCCGGCGTGTCGTCGATGGGGGCCACCACCTTGACGAGCCCGTTCTCCATGGTGACCTCGATGCCGAGGCCGCCGAACTCGCCGCGGGTCTGGATCTGCATCTCGCGGTAGCGGTCGGCGTCGAGATAGCCGGAATGCGGATCCAGCGACGACAGCATGCCCTGGATCGCGTATTCGATCAGCTTCTCGTCGTCGACGTCCTCGACGTAGTCCCGTTTGACCTTCTCGAAGACGTCGCCGAACAGCTTCAGCGCCCGGACGGTGTCGGCCCCGGTGGCGGCCGCCGTGGCCGCCGCCGGCAGGCCCAGCCCCGCGATCACGGCGAGAACGAAGCGGATGCGCGCCTTCAAGGAATCCCCCTCAGCCGCTGTGGCCCCTGACGGTGGTGACGGCGACGCCGGCAAGCGGGTCGATGGGACGACCCCGGAACCGCAACTCCACGTAGAGATGCCCCGCCCGCCCCCGCACGGGCCAGGCGGCGCCCACCGCCGTCCCGGCGGCCACCCGCGCCCCACGGTCGACGTCCAGCCGGCCGGCGCCGGCGATCAGCGTATGATATCCGTCACCGTGATCCAGAATCAACACGCGCCCCCAGTCGCCGAAGGGACCGGCGAAGACCACCCGCCCCGCCCGCGGCGCCCGCACCGGCCGCGGCCCCGTCACCGCGAAGGTGAGCCCGCGTGCCCGCACGCCGCGCCGCACCTCGCCGAAGCGGGCGAGCAGGAGTCCCTCCACCGGCGGCAGGGCGAGACCGGGGCCCGCCGCCGCCCGCAGCAGGGCGGGCGGGGGCAGCCGGAGGAACGCCAGGCGACGCGGCGCGCGTGGCCCGGCCGCCCCGGCCACCAGGGTGGGATCCGGTCGCAGGCGGCGCGGCCCCGCCGCCTGCGATGGCAGCAGGGCGGGCGGCCACCGAGATGCCGCCGCCACCAGATCGCGGGCCGCGAGGGCGCGGGCCCGCGCCAGCAGTGTCCGCAGTGCCGCCACCCGTCGGGACAGATGGCGGCTCCGTACCGCCCGCGATGCCACCAGCGCCGCGAACCGGTCCGCCGCCCCGGTGACGCGGTGCCGGGCCCGCTCCACCTCGCGCCGAGCCACCCGTGCGTGGCGCTCGGACACCGCGAGGTCCGCGAGCACCGTGGCCACGGTCCCGCGGGCCTCCCGCACCGCCTCGTGGCGGCGGCGCGCCTCCACCACGCCGGCCTGCAGCATCCGCCACAGCACCGCCGCCCGCCGCCGCACCGCCGATCCGTCCTCCGCCCGCCGCAGCCGTTCCAGCAGCACCGGCAGCATGCGTGCGGCCCGCCGTTCGACGCGGGCGAGACGCGTGGCCGCCGCCCGCTCCAGCCGGACGAGGCGATGCAGCCGGCGCTCGAGTCGGGCGCGCGCACGGACGTGTCGCTGGAGCGCCCGGGCGTGCCGGGCCGCCTCGATCCCGAGCCGGTCGGCCTCCCGCGCCAGGACGGTGCGGCGCCGCTCCAGCCGCGCCCGTTCCCGCCGGACCACCAGCAGCGCCCGGACGGTACGGGCGAGGCGTACGGCGGGCGTCCCGGTCGGCGCGCTCACGGCCGGCACCGGTCGGGACGGTGCTCCGGCAGGCGCCGCCAACGTCGCGGCCGGCACCAGCAGCAGCCACGCCATCAGCAGCGCGCCCCCCCGGGCCACCGCCGTCCCGCGCCCACGGGGCACGCCCCCCGCGCGCGGCTCAGTCCTCCTCGTCCACCACCAGCGGCACACCGGTCATCTCGTCGGGTCGATCCAGCCCCAGGAAGGGCAGGAGGGTCGGGGCCACGTCGGCCAGGATGCCGTCGCGCAGACGCACCCGCCGCTCCAGGCCGAAGAGGAAGCAGGGGACCGGATTGCGGGTGTGGGCGGTGTGGGGCTGCCCGGTTCCGGGATCGCGCATGGTCTCGCAATTGCCGTGATCCGCCGTCACCAGCGCCACTCCGCCCCGCCGTTCCACCGCCTCCAGCAGCCGCCCGAGACAGCAGTCCACCGTCTCCACCGCGCGGATCGCCGCCTCCAGCGAGCCGGTGTGGCCCACCATGTCGGGATTGGCGTAGTTGACCAGCACGAAATCGTAGCGGTCGGAGAGAATCGCCTCCACCAGCCGGTCGGTGACCGGCTCCGCCGACATCTCGGGCTGGAGATCGTAGGTGGGGACCCTCGGCGAGGGCACCAGGATCCGGTCCTCGCCGGGGAAGGGCCGTTCGCGACCGCCATTGAAGAAATAGGTGACGTGGGGATACTTCTCCGTCTCGGCAATGCGGAACTGGCGCAGACCCGCCTCCGCCACCACCTCGCCGAAGACGTGGCGGAGCGGCTCCGGCGGCACCAGCACCTCGAGGAAGCGATCCAGCTCCTTCGAATAGCTCATCATGCCGGCGGCGTGGGCGAAGCGCACCACCCGCTCGCGCGGGAAGGCGTCGAAGTGCGGATCCACCAGGGCCGAAAGGATCTGCCGCACGCGATCGGCGCGGAAGTTGACGCACACGAGTCCGTCGCCGTCGCGCATGCCGGCGTAGTCGCCGATCACCGTGGGCGGCACGAACTCGTCGCCGAGACCGGCGGCATGGGCCGCCTCCACCGCCTCCCGCGGGCTCGCCGCCCGCGCGCCCCGGGCCAGGACCATGGCCTCCCAGGCCCGACGCGTGCGTTCCCAGCGCCGGTCGCGGTCCATGGCGTAGTAGCGGCCGATCACCGTGACGACGGCGGCACCGGGGGCGGCGGCGAGATCCCGCTCCAACGCCGCCAGATACTCGACGGCGGCCCGCGGCGGCGTGTCGCGGCCGTCGGTGAAGGCATGGATGCACACCGTGAGCCCGCGGCCGGCGAGCACGCGGGCGAGCCAGGCCATGTGGCGCTGGTGGGCGTGGACACCGCCGGGCGAGACCAGCCCCAGCAGATGGACCCGGCCGCTGCCCGCCCGCACCCGCTCGACGATGGCGTCGATGCGACCGGAACGCTCAAGCTCGCCCGTCTCGATCAGGCGATCGATGCGGGGGAGATCCTGCAGGACCACGCGACCGGCCCCGAGGTTCATGTGGCCCACCTCGGAGTTGCCCATCTGCCCCTCCGGCAGGCCCACGGCCGGACCGTCGGTGCGCAGGAAGGCGCGCGGCAGCGTCGCCCAGCAGCGGTCGAAGACGGGGGTCGCGGCCAGGGCCACGGCATTGTCGCGGGGATCCTCACGATACCCCCAGCCATCCAGCACGCACAGCACCACCGGCCGCGGCCGCCGGCCGCCGACCGTCCACCAGGGCGTCCCCGTCACGGATGACCTCTCCGGATGCGGATCCGACGATCTCCAGCACGCGTCGCATCCCGCAGATAATCACGGCCCCCCGCATCTTTCCAGTGGCCTCGGGCACGACGCTCCCCTTCCCTCCGCCGCGCCGGGCCCGCCCGCGACCGCCGCCCGTCCCCGGGCCGATCGGAACGGGAGGGGCCGACCGCCGGCTCGCCGCCCCCCGTCCGCCGTCGCGCTCCGGCATGGGACGGGGACCACGCGCCGCCACCGTGCCCGACGGCCTCGCCGCATCCATCTCCCGCTCCCGCCGCGGTGCGGCCCGTCGCCATCTCCGGCGGGCCCACGCGCCCCCGCCGGGCGTGATCCGCGGGCCGTCGTTCCCGCCGGCGTGCGGGACTCCCGCTCCGGGACGGTGCGGCCACGCGGAGCCCATGCGACGACGACGCCGGTCGTCTCCGGGCCGCCGACCGCCCCGCCCCTCCGCGTCCGCCACGGCCGGATCGCACCGGACGACGCGGGCCCCACGCCACCCGGCGGGTCCGTCACGCCCGACCGCCGTGCCATCCCGGTCACGGCCCGGTCTCACTGCAGCCGCACGATCTCGAGCTCGAGGGTGGCAGGATAGTAGAGCACGGGGCCGCCCGCGAAGCGGACATAGCGCATGCCCGAGACGTTCTCGCCGGCGGCGGTGATGTGGGGAACGGCGCGTCCACTCTCCTCCACCGTCCGGCTCGCCAGCACCACCAGCCGGTGGGCGTCGCCTCCGTGCCGCAGCACCGCCTCCCCCGCCTCGTCGGGAATCACGTCCTCCAGCTCCACCACCACGGCCCCGGCCTCGCCGGCGCCGCCGAGGACCGGATCGAGTCCCGCCAGCAGCGCCTCGACGACGGCGGCGGCCCCGCTCTCCCCGGTCCCGATCCGCTCCCGCCGGTGCGGACGCCACGCGCGCAATGCCGACATGTCCGTCTCCCGCTGTTCCGTCCCGTCGCGCTCGCGGACGGATCTAGCAGGCGAACGTTAACGACCCCTTAAAAGCCGCGCGGGCGCCCGATCGAGCCGGGCGCCCGCGACATACCGGACTGCGCCGAAACGACGCTCAATCGCCACCGCGGCCGAACCAGCGCGAGAGCATGGTGGCGAGGGTCGCCGGCGGCTCCGGTGCGGCCGGTCCCGCCGCCGGACTCACGCCGGCCGCCGCCGACCCGGTCGCGGCCGTGGCCACCGCGGCGGGCGCGGGCGTCGGCGCCGCATCGCCCGCGGCCGGTGTGCCGTCGGCCGCGACCGTCTTCGCGGGCTCCGCGGACGCCGGCGCGGTGGGCGGCTCCGCCGCCGCCCGTCCACCGAAGAGATAGCGGAGGAGATAGGGCCGTTCGGATGCGGCGGGCCCACCAGCTTCGGGGGCCGCGGCCGGCGCCGCCGCGGGCGGGGGCGTCTCCGTCACCGGCTCGGCCGGCGGCCGACCGGTGTGCGGCGTGACGTCGTAGTCCTCGCGCGGCGGCTCACCCGATTCCTCACCCCGCAGGGCCCGCCGCTCCATGCGCGGATCGTCCAGATAGCGGGACTTCTCTTCCACCCGCTCGGGCGTCGCCTCCTGCCCGGGCGTGCGGCGGACGTTGACGTGCTCGCGCGGGGCCGCCACGTCGAGGGTGGCCAGCAGCTCGCCGGTGGCCGCCAGCAGCCGGTAGACGGCGAAGCGCTCCGTGAACTCGGCGGTGCGCAGCGAGACACGGGCGAGGAACAGCTCGTTCTCGGCGTCCAGCAGGTCGAGGAGGCTGCGCTGGCCGAGCTCGAACTGCTGGGCGTAGGCGTCGCGGGTCCGCCGCTGGGCCTCGGCCTTGGTGCGCAGCGCCTCCACCCGCGCCCGGGCGGTCTCCCAGGCGTTCCAGGAGGTGCGGGCGTCCTCCTCGGCGGCGCGCCGGGCCTTGACCAGCCGCGCCCGGGCCTCGTTGACCCGGTGATGGGCCTCGCGCTCGGCCGCCACGTCGGCCCCACCGCGATAGAGGTTGTAGCGCAGGACCAAGAGCGCCGCGGCGCGGCCGGCGGGGCGGGTGGTGCCGGCCACGCCCTCGCCGTAATTGGCCTCCAGCTGCAGGTCGAGATCCGGGTAGAAGCCGGCCCGCACCTTGCGCAGCTCCGCCTCGGCCGCGTCCACGTCGGCCAGCGCCACCAGCACCGCCGGATTCGCCACCGACGCCCGGGCCGCCGCGTCCTCGCGGCCGGCCGGCAGCGCATCCTCAGGGGCGGGATCGAGGACGAGGTTCTCCGGGGCGGCCCCCACCACCCGCAGATAGGCGGCACGGGCGTCGGCGAGATCGCCGCGGGCGCGGGCGAGATCCTCGCGGGCCTGGGCGAGACGGGCCTCGGCCTGCCGCAGATCGGCGATGCTCACCCGCCCCTCCCGCTCGAGACGCCGCACCTTGGCCACGATCTCCTCGTGGCGGCGCACGTTGCGCTCGGCGAGATCGACGATGCCCTGCCGCCGCAGCACCTCGAGATGGGCCTGGATGGCATCCAGCGCCACGAACTCGCTGTTCTGCCGGACGCGACGGGCGGCGCTGTCCACCCGCGCCCGCTGGCGGGCGATCTCGGCCGGCGTCTCGAAGCCGTCGAAGAGGAGCTGACGCAGGGTCAGCGTCGCCTCGCGCCGGGCCAGCAGACGGCTGTCGTCGCCGTCGACGGCGGAGCGGGTGGCGTCGTTGTGGCTCCATTCGGGACCGTAGCGCAGCTCCACGTCGAGCTGCGGGAACAGCCGGGCGCGCGCCTGGCGCAGCTCCTGGTCCACCGCCCGCCGGTTGGCCCGGACCAGCGCCACGTCGGGATTGTTGGCGATGGCCGTGCGCACGGTCTCGACGAGCGTGCCTCCCATGGCCGGCGCCGTCAGCGCCAGCAGGCAGGCCGACGCCAGCAGCAGCCCGCGCAGCCGACGATGTCCGGGACTTCCTCTCTCGCGCATGATCCCATCCGCCTCGCTTCGCGTGCGGCCTCGCGACCGCGGACGCCCCACGAACCTCCGGCACCCCCTTATCCGGGTGCCCGGAAGCCCGTCAACGCGCGATGGCGCCCCCTCCGGCGGCCGGCCCCGGGTGTGATCCATTTGCTGCGGTGGGCGCCGGTGGCTTGATCGCGACTCGCGTAAGGAAATGTTCATCTTCGTGTGCCATGCCCGGGATGGCAGCCGGCGGAGGATCGCGCTTGGAGCGGCAGGACGGCGGTCCGGTCGAGGCCGCGTCGGCGGCGGCGGAGGCGACCGCGTCGCCCCGCACCGTGGCGACGGGCGGGCGCGCCCGCACCGGGACGGCGCCGGTCGACGTGACCGCCCCCGATCTGGTGGAGGATCCGCTGCGGGACGCGCTGGTGGAACTCGCCCGCCAGCTCGACCGGCCGGTCTCGCCGCGCCGCCTCGTCGCCGGCCTGCCGCTGGAGGGGGGACGCCTCACCCCGCGCCTCGCCGTCCGCGCCGCCGAGCGGGCCGGTCTCGCCGCCCGCCTCCTGCGCCGCCCGCTGGAGGCGGTGGACGACTCCCATTGTCCCTGCATCCTGATCCTCGAGGGGGGCGATGCCCGCGTGCTCTATCGGCGCCGACCGGACGGCTTCGTGGTCTCGCCGCCCGATCTCGCCCCCGGCGCCGAGCTGGTGCCGGCCCAGGAACTGGCCCGACGCTACGCGGGCTGGCTGTTGCTGGCGCGCCCCCGTTTCGACGCCCTCGCCCACGAGGGAGAGATCGCGCGGGAGCGGACCGGCCACTGGTTCTGGTCCGCCTTTCTCGCCGAATGGCGGACCTATGCCGAGGTGGCCCTGGCGGCGGTCCTGGTCAATCTCTTCATGCTGGTGAGCCCGCTCTTCGTGCGGGTGGTCTACGACCGGGTGATCCCCAACCAGGCCTTCGAGACCCTCTGGGTGCTCTCGGTGGGGGCCTTCACCGTCTTCGCCTTCGACTTCCTCCTGCGGATCCTCCGCGCCTGGGTGATCGACACCGTCGGCCGCAAGGTGGACATCCGCCTCGCCGCCCGCATCTTCGAGCACGTGCTGGGCATGCGCCTCGCCCACCGGCCCCGCGCCACCGGCGCCTTCGCCAACCATCTCCGCGAATTCGAGAGTATCCGCGACTTCTTCTCCTCCGCCACCATCGTGAGCGTGGTGGATCTCCCCTTCGTGCTGCTGTTCGTGGCGGTGGTGTGGTGGATCGGCGGGGTGGTGGCGGTGGTGCCGGCGCTGGCGGTGCCGGCGGTGCTGGGGGTGGGGCTGCTGCTGCAGTGGCCGCTGGAGCGGGCCATCCGCCGTGCCTTCCGCGAATCGGCCCAGAAGCAGGCGGTGGTGGTGGAGGCGGTGGCCGGTCTCGAGACCCTCAAGGCCCTCACCGCCGAACGCCGCATCCAGCGGCTCTACGAGCGGTTGGTGGCGGCGGTGGCCGAGTCCGGCAACCGGGCGCGGCTGTGGTCGGCGGTGGCCCTCAATCTCACCGCCCTCGCCTCCAATCTGGTCTACGTCGGGGTCGTGATCCTCGGCGTCCACGAGATCGCCGCCGGCAACCTCACCGTGGGCGGGCTCGTGGCCTGCAGCATCATCGCCGGCCGCGCCATGGCCCCCCTCGGCCAGGTGGCCGGGGTGATCGCCCGCTGGCACCAGGCCCGCATCGCCTATCGCGCCATCGCCGACATCATGGGCCGGCCGCTGGAGCGGCCGCCGGCCGCGCCCTTCGTGCGACGGCGCGACTTCGCCGGCGCCCTCGCCTTCCGTGACGTGGTCTTCGCCTATCCCGGCCAGGACACGCCGGCCCTGCGCGGCATCACCCTCGACGTCCGCCCCGGCGAGCGGGTGGCGGTGGTGGGGCCGGTGGGCTCCGGCAAGAGCACCCTCTCGCGCCTGCTGTTGGGCCTCTACGAGCCGCAGGAGGGATCGGTGCTGGTGGACGGGACCGACGTGCGCCAGATCGACCCGGCCGACCTGCGCGCCGCCATCGGCTACGTGCCGCAGGACGTGGTGCTGTTCCACGGCACGCTCCGCGACAACATCGCCCTCGCCGCCCCCGAGATCGACGACGAGACGGTGATGCGGGCGGCCTGGATCGCCGGTGTCCACGACTTCGCCGGCGCCCATCCCCATGGCTACAACATGGTGATCTCGGAGCGGGGCGAGGCCCTCTCCGGCGGTCAGCGCCAGGCGGTGGCCATCGCCCGCGCGCTGGTGCGCGACCCACGCGTCCTGCTGCTGGACGAGCCCACCAGCGCCATGGACCTCGAGAGCGAACTGCGCTTCAAGACCCGCCTCGCCCGCATCCTGCGGGGGCGGACGCTGGTGCTGGTCACCCACCGCCCCTCGCTGCTGGACCTGGTGGAGCGGGTGGTGGTGATCCGCGAGGGGCGGGTGGCCATGGACGGGCCGCGGGACGAGGTGCTGCGCCGCCTCGCCGGCCGCGGTCGGGGTGAGGGGTCGTGACCGCGCCGGGCCGCGGACGTCACGCCCCCGGCGGCGACTGGCCGGCCGGGGCGGTGGTGGACCCGGAGGACCTGCGGGTCCACTTCGCCGCCCGCGTCCTCCTCTTCGCCGTCACCGCCGTGGTGGTGGCCTTCCTCGCCTGGGCCGCCTGGGCCACCCTCGATCAGGTGGCGCGCGGGACGGGCCGGGTGATCCCCTCACGCAAGGTCCAGGTGATCCAGCACCTGGAGGGGGGCATCGTCGCCGACATCCTGGTGGCCGAGGGCGACCGCGTCGAGGCGGGGCAGGTGCTCATGCGCATCGACGATCCCAGGGCCGCCGCCGACTATCGCGAGAAGCGCGCCCGCTACCTGGCGGTGCTGGCGGCCATCGCCCGCCTGCGGGCCGAGCTCGACGGCACGCCCCTCGCCTTCCCGCCGGAGGTGGAGCGGGATGCGGCGGCGGTGGCCGCGAGCGAGCGCGCCCTCTACGAATCGCGCCGGGCGGAGCTGGAGAGCCGCCTCGCCGTCCTGCGCCTGCAGGTGGACCAGCGGCGGGCGGAACTGGAGGGGCTGGAGAAGCGCATCGCCCTCGAGAGGAAGTCCCTCGCGCTGCTGCGCGAGGAGCTGGCCATGAGCGAACGCCTCGCCCGCCAGCGGGTGGTCCCGCGGGCCGATCTCCTGCGCCTGCGCCGCCAGGTCAACGATCTCGAGACGCAGATCGCCCGTCTCGAACTGGACCTTCCCCGCGCCCGCTTCGCCCTCGAGGAGGCGCGCCAGCGCCTCGCCAATGCCCGCTCCGAGTTCCGCGCCCGCGCGCTCAAGGAACTGGCCGCGCTCGAGAGCGAGCGGGCCCGGCTCGCGCCGGTGGTGGAGGCCGGTGAGGCGCGGGTGCGCCGCACCGAGATCCGTTCGCCCGTGCGCGGCATCGTCAAGAAGCTCCACGTCAACACCATCGGCGGCGTGATCCAGCCGGCCCAGAAGCTCCTCGAGATCGTCCCCCTCGACGACACCCTGCTGATCGAGGCCTATCTGCGTCCGCGCGACATCGCCTTCGTCCATCCGGGCCAGCCGGCACGGGTGCGCGTCACCGCCTACGACTATGCCCGCTACGGCGCCCTCGAGGGGGAGGTGGAGTACATCTCCGCCGACACGGTGACGCTGCGCCCCGAGGAGGTGGGAGGGCGCGGCGGCAGCTTCTACGTGGTCCGCGTGCGCACCCGGGGTCAGCTCCGCGACGAACGGGGCGAGCCCCTCTCCATCATTCCCGGCATGACGGCCGAGGTGGACATCGAGACGGGCCGGACCACGGTCCTGGCCTATCTGCTGCGGCCGGTGATCGCGGCCCGCGAGCGCGCGTTCCG
>JALSGP010000018.1 GCA_026982705.1 Alphaproteobacteria bacterium | reverse complement strand
GCGCCCGAGACGGTCACGGACGCGCGCGGGCGTCCAGGTCCAGGACCGGTACTCGTGCCGCCGGGGTGTCTTTTCCCGGGGCATCCGGTCAGGGTCTCGATCCCTTCTTCATCAGGGCAAGTGGTGAAAGGCCGCCTCTGCGAGGCGGTTCACTTTCGCCCCCGCGGGTCTTAATCCCTTCTTCATCAGGGCAAGTGGTGAAAGGGCCGCGGGTGATGGCGCTCCCCACGCGCCCCGCCACCGCGTCTTAATCCCTTCTTCATCAGGGCAAGTGGTGAGAGGGCGGCCGGCGCTCGCCGTGTAGACGGCGAGTGGCCGGGTCTTAATCCCTTCTTCATCAGGGCAAGTGGTGAGAGGCTGTCCCGGCACCGGCTTGTCCCCCCCACCCCTGAGGGTCTTAATCCCTTCTTCATCAGGGCAAGTGGTGAGAGGAGTCGAGGACCTCGAGTACTTCCTCGGGGGGGTGGCGTCTTAATCCCTTCTTCATCAGGGCAAGTGGTGAGAGATTTGAAGTGTAGTAACATTTCTCCTGAATATACCCCCCCCCACTCTATATCTTCTTCCTTCGTGGATTTGATAAATCTTCTTTGCAATTCTTCTTTTTTGGTACCAAGTCTTGCGAGTGCCTTGT
Source organism: Alphaproteobacteria bacterium (assembly GCA_026982705.1). Taxonomy (GTDB): domain Bacteria; phylum Pseudomonadota; class Alphaproteobacteria; order Geminicoccales; family Geminicoccaceae; genus HRBIN39. The sequence goes on along the minus strand of JALSGP010000018.1, from coordinate 67,615 downwards.
CGAGAATTTTTATGTAATGTTTGAGATAGACCTTCGAGATGAGCTCGTATCCATATCGATCACTCCAAACTTTCAACAATTTCAGGACAATCAGAAGTTTCGTCAAATCAATCCATTTCTTTCTACCAAGAAGTTCTTTTATTTTCTTGAGGACATTATTCTTGAGTTCCTTTTCCGAGGATGAACTGTGCAAAATGCGTTCAAAAAACATGTACACTTCATGTTTGAATGTCCTAGTCAGTATCAATCTATTCAAAAATTCTTTGAATTCGAGAATTTTATTCAAATATTCTTCACCGAGTTTTTCATGTTGTCGTGGTTTCATCAATTTCGCAACAAGTTTTCTCGCCTTCTTTTCGAGATTTTTCTTCAGGAAATTTTTGTATCCGGTAACAATTTTCTTTATTTTTTCCAATGGGTTTCGATCCAAGTAGTTCCTTCCACCAAGAGGACGAAATTCTACATAATTTTCACGGGGAGAAGTTGCCAGATTTGCTCTCAGATTAGGATTTCTGCGGAGATGGTCCCATATTATGTCGAGAATTTCCTTTTTGTCGTATTTTTGTGAATCGTCATCGATAACGTAATACGGATGGGGAATGTGTGCTGCAATAGTGGATGCAAATCTCTTCCTCGCGGGCTCTTCGAGCATGTGTGAAGTGCTGTACATCGTGGCGTCTTAATCCCTTCTTCATCAGGGCAAGTGGTGAGAGCAGGGCGTGGCTCGCCGCTGTTCGTTCTGACCTGGAGTCTTAATCCCTTCTTCATCAGGGCAAGTGGTGAGAGTACCTGTCGCCGCGCGGTTCCCTCGGTGTGGCCGACGCGTCTTAATCCCTTCTTCATCAGGGCAAGTGGTGAGAGACATGGAGTTCCTGCGGCCATGCTTTCTCCGCCCGGCCGGTCTTAATCCCTTCTTCATCAGGGCAAGTGGTGAGAGTCCATGGGGGGGCGGCACCATCGTGGTGCGGGGCGGGGGGGTCTTAATCCCTTCTTCATCAGGGCAAGTGGTGAGAGGGCCGGCGCTCGCCGCATCCGCGGCGAGTGGCCGGCTGTCTTAATCCCTTCTTCATCAGGGCAAGTGGTGAGAGCCGGATGGCCGCCGGGACGACCCGCCGAGCGGTCGAGGCGGTCTTAATCCCTTCTTCATCAGGGCAAGTGGTGAGAGAATGCTTCGACCCTGTAACAGGTATCGCCCGGCCGCGTCTTAATCCCTTCTTCATCAGGGCAAGTGGTGAGAGGAGGGGAATATGATGCGCCCAGAGATGGGCGCCCGGTCTTAATCCCTTCTTCATCAGGGCAAGTGGTGAGAGTATCGCCCTGCTTGAGGAGCAGGGCGTTCCGCAGAGGTCTTAATCCCTTCTTCATCAGGGCAAGTGGTGAGAGCCGCCATCGCCGGCTGCTGCGCCACCCCGAACATCCCGTCTTAATCCCTTCTTCATCAGGGCAAGTGGTGAGAGAGCGGGAGGACCGTTTTCACTGCTCGCTGGGTGGTTGCCGCGTCTTAATCCCTTCTTCATCAGGGCAAGTGGTGAGAGCGGGGCGGAGGAGGAATAATGATGTGGTATCGCGTTGTCTTAATCCCTTCTTCATCAGGGCAAGTGGTGAGAGGCCTCCGCGAGGAGGTTTACTTTCGTTCCACAAAGAGGGGTCTTAATCCCTTCTTCATCAGGGCAAGTGGTGAGAGCCCACGCTCACTCGGGGAGCTCGCCAGCCTGCGGCGTCTTAATCCCTTCTTCATCAGGGCAAGTGGTGAGAGGGGCGCCCGGCCGCCCGGTGCGACCGCCCTCCCCGGGTCTTAATCCCTTCTTCATCAGGGCAAGTGGTGAGAGTCCCACGCTCCCTCGGGGAGCTCACCAGCCTGCGGTCTTAATCCCTTCTTCATCAGGGCAAGTGGTGAGAGGTATGTGGATCAGAGCGGCTCCGGAGACGTGTTCCCGCGTCTTAATCCCTTCTTCATCAGGGCAAGTGGTGAGAGCCTGCGCGGGAGGGGCGGGAGAAGAGGTGCCATGGAGTGTCTTAATCCCTTCTTCATCAGGGCAAGTGGTGAGAGGCCCCGTGGGGGGGAGCACAATCGTGGTGCGGAGCGGGGTCTTAATCCCTTCTTCATCAGGGCAAGTGGTGAGAGGAATGATGATGTGGTACCGCGTTGCGGCGGCGCACCCCGTCTTAATCCCTTCTTCATCAGGGCAAGTGGTGAGAGTCCCATCCACCCCCGAGGGATGGGACCCCAGAATTGCCCGTCTTAATCCCTTCTTCATCAGGGCAAGTGGTGAGAGACACCCCCCCCCGCGCCAGCGGTATGCGGCGCGGGGTTGTCTTAATCCCTTCTTCATCAGGGCAAGTGGTGAGAGCCAAGGGGGGACCTCGTCCCATCCACCCCCGAGGGGTCTTAATCCCTTCTTCATCAGGGCAAGTGGTGAGAGACGGTGATCCGCGCCCTTGCCCGCTGACACCCCCCCGTCTTAATCCCTTCTTCATCAGGGCAAGTGGTGAGAGCTCCGCGAGGAGGCTTACTTTTGTCCCCCAACAAAGGTCTTAATCCCTTCTTCATCAGGGCAAGTGGTGAGAGCCTGTCCGCCGCCTCCGGCCGCGTCGGGCGGGGGCGGTCTTAATCCCTTCTTCATCAGGGCAAGTGGTGAGAGGGCGCCGCTGAGGGCGGGGGCCTTTGGGAGGTGCGCGTCTTAATCCCTTCTTCATCAGGGCAAGTGGTGAGAGGGATCGGGGCGCGGAAGACCCCACCGCCATGATCGGCGGGTCTTAATCCCTTCTTCATCAGGGCAAGTGGTGAGAGTCGCGGACGAGGGGGCATATCCCCCCCTCCGCTGCCTCGTCTTAATCCCTTCTTCATCAGGGCAAGTGGTGAGAGGAGACGCGATGATCAGCAAAATTGTAAGCGCGATTGTGTCTTAATCCCTTCTTCATCAGGGCAAGTGGTGAGAGGCCACGTGGATGGCGTGGTGGGGTGGCGAAAAATGCGTCTTAATCCCTTCTTCATCAGGGCAAGTGGTGAGAGGGGACGGGGGGGTGGAGAAAGTGAGCGATGGAATTCTTGTCTTAATCCCTTCTTCATCAGGGCAAGTGGTAAGAGGGCCACCACCGCCCTCGCGGATGAGGGGATATACTCCCCCGTCTTAATCCCTTCTTCATCAGGGCAAGTGGTGAGAGCTCCGCGAGGCGGTTCACGTTTGTACCCACCCCGCGGGTCTTAATCCCTTCTTCATCAGGGCAAGTGGTGAGAGCGCGGATACTGCGGTGCTGTTATGCCATTACACCTCTTAATCCCTTCTTCATCAGGGCAAGTGGTGAGAGAGGAGAGGGATAAATGAAAGAATACCTCTCACCAGGCTCTCTTAATCCCTTCTTCATCAGGGCAAGTGGTGAGAGCCGTCCGCCTCCGCGAGGAGGTGGACGTTCGTCCCCCTCTCTCTTAATCCCTTCTTCATCAGGGCAAGTGGTGAGAGGAGAGGTAATGGCCGAGTATCTCTCCCCGGGCTACCCGTACTCTTAATCCCTTCTTCATCAGGGCAAGTGGTGAGAGGGAGCGGGCGGCGTGGGAACTCGTGCGGCTGCTGCAGCTCTTAATCCCTTCTTCATCAGGGCAAGTGGTGAGAGGCTCGATACGCGTATAACTGTCCACGCGTATACGGTCTCTTAATCCCTTCTTCATCAGGGCAAGTGGTGAGAGTCCTCGCGGGGGCGGAACCGTCCGCCTCCGCGAGGCCTCTTAATCCCTTCTTCATCAGGGCAAGTGGTGAGAGAGCGTGGAACGTGGGACCCCGAATTTCCGCGCAGCCTCTTAATCCCTTCTTCATCAGGGCAAGTGGTGAGAGGCGGCGGCGGAGGGGCTACGGTCGGCCCTCCTTGAGTGGCTCTTAATCCCTTCTTCATCAGGGCAAGTGGTGAGAGCGGGGGAGAAAGCGTATGTCAGTGCTCGTCCGGTGCCTCTTAATCCCTTCTTCATCAGGGCAAGTGGTGAGAGCCACCACCCTCCGGTGGGCTCCCATCCGGGGGCGGTGGGACTCTTAATCCCTTCTTCATCAGGGCAAGTGGTGAGAGGTGCTGCGGGAGGTGACGACCTCCCGCAGCGGGAGGACCTCTTAATCCCTTCTTCATCAGGGCAAGTGGTGAGAGGGCGAGGGGGCGAGGGCGGCCCTCGCCCTCGCCGACGACTTAATCCCTTCTTCATCAGGGCAAGTGGTGAGAGGCGGGATTGGGCGCGGAACACTGTGATCCGCGCCCTGACTTAATCCCTTCTTCATCAGGGCAAGTGGTGAGAGCTGGGGCGCGCTCGCCGCCCAAGCGGTGCCGCCATCTGACTTAATCCCTTCTTCATCAGGGCAAGTGGTGAGAGGCATCGGGGAGCTCGCCACCCTGCGGCGCATCGCGCCGACTTAATCCCTTCTTCATCAGGGCAAGTGGTGAGAGCACCTCGCGGGGGCGGAACCCTCCGCCTCCGCGAGGCGACTTAATCCCTTCTTCATCAGGGCAAGTGGTGAGAGTCGACACGAGGGGGCGGACCTTCCTCCACCTCCTCGCGGACTTAATCCCTTCTTCATCAGGGCAAGTGGTGAGAGCCACCGCCTCGCGGGGGCGGAACCCTCCGCCTCCGCGAGGGACTTAATCCCTTCTTCATCAGGGCAAGTGGTGAGAGCCGAGGAGGATTGACATGGTTGCAATCATCGTCGAGACTTAATCCCTTCTTCATCAGGGCAAGTGGTGAGAGCTCCCTCGACTGGGGCGAGCTCGCCGCCCGAGCGGTGCCGACTTAATCCCTTCTTCATCAGGGCAAGTGGTGAGAGTCCACCTCCTCGCGGGGGCGGAACCTTCCGCCTCCGCGGACTTAATCCCTTCTTCATCAGGGCAAGTGGTGAGAGACCCCCTCGCGGGGGCGGGACCCTCCGCCTCCGCGAGGACTTAATCCCTTCTTCATCAGGGCAAGTGGTGAGAGCGTCACAACCCTCCGTTGGTCCCCTGTCCGGGGGCGGTGACTTAATCCCTTCTTCATCAGGGCAAGTGGTGAGAGCTTGTGCGGCTCCTTCAGCTCTTGCCGCGCCACGACTTAATCCCTTCTTCATCAGGGCAAGTGGTGAGAGTCTCGAGGTTTTGGGATCGTCTTTTGGACATATACCATGAGACTTAATCCCTTCTTCATCAGGGCAAGTGGTGAGAGAGAGGTTCACGCTCGTCCCCTCCCCGCGGGGAGTGGCGACTTAATCCCTTCTTCATCAGGGCAAGTGGTGAGAGAACCTTCCGCCTCCGCGAGGAGGTTCACGCTCGTCCCGACTTAATCCCTTCTTCATCAGGGCAAGTGGTGAGAGTTGCCGCCCTGCGGCGCATCGCGCCGCGGGTGGCGCGACTTAATCCCTTCTTCATCAGGGCAAGTGGTGAGAGACACTGGGGTAGCCGTCCCTATTCCGCCCGCCCTGGGACTTAATCCCTTCTTCATCAGGGCAAGTGGTGAGAGCACCTGCAATCCCGAAGCCACCAGAGCCCTTTGCGACTTAATCCCTTCTTCATCAGGGCAAGTGGTGAGAGGGACCCGGGTTGGAAAAGGTCCGGATACCAAGCCCTTGCGGGGAGCGTTGGCCAGGATCGAAACCACAGCGAAAGTTTGGCAAAATTCGCCCCGCCGGCGAAGCCCACCGTGACCCGCTCCACGATGTCACACAACGCCGAAACCCTCCAAGGCCGCGAGGAGACCCCGCGGCAGCGCCGGGCTCCCGACACATCTGTACCACAGTTCCGGCGGGAGTCGATAGGCCCGCACATCGTCGTGGCGGGGATGGATCACGGCCGCCAGTTCGTCGAAGAGGGCGTCGAGACCGGCGGGCGTGGCGTGGACGAGAAACACCGAGTACTGCACCGGCAGTCCGTAGCGCACGAGAATCGCGTGCACCCGCCGCAGCCGGCGCGGGTGGGCGATGTCGTAGGCCACGAGCCAGGGCGCGGGACGCGGGCGGCTCATCCCTCGAGCTCCTCCCGCAGGCGCCGGCGCAGACGGGCCAGCATGCCGTCCATCAGGCGTTCGAGGCGGCCCGCCTCGCGCTCGTAGCGGCGGGCGAGGCGGCGATAGAGGCGACGGTCGTCGTCGGGGCGGCCACGCTCGGCCTCGAAACGAGCGAGTTCCAGGAGCGTGGGCACCAGGGCGAGGATCAGGATGTGCCCCAGCGTCTCCCGCAGGTTCCAGCGCTCGGGATCGGCGCCCTGCCAGGCGCGGCCCAGTCCCTCCTCCCACAGCCTGCGGGCGAGATGGGCGTCCAGCAGGCTCGCACCCCAGCGCAGCAGGTCCTCGGCCGGGGGGCCGCCGGCGGCGTCCAGCAGGGTGTGGAGGCGGCGGTCGACGCGGCGCCGGCGCAGATCGGTGAGGGGCAGGCCGAGGGTGGTGCGGAGGTCGAGGACGAGACGCCGTTCCTCCGCCGCCGGCCAGGTGGCGCGGACCGCCTCCAGACGGCCGCGCAGCTCCGCCTCCTCCAGCAGGGCGCGGGTGTCGGTGCGACGGGCGTGGGCGGGCAGGCAGAGGCCCAGCAGGCGGCCGTCACCCGCCAGGACCGTCAGAGGAATGCCCCGGTGGAGGAGGGTCGCGAGCACTCCCGTCTCCAGTGCGGCCGGTCCGCGGACCACCACCCGCGAGAGGCGCCGCAGGGGCATGCGACCACGCGGTCCCTCCGGCCGCTCCAGGGCGAGGGCGGGACCGTCGAGGCGGATGCGGGCCGGCATGCCGACGGCATCGACGTAGAGCACGCTCACGGCAGGTCTCCGTCGTCGTCGAGGGGAACGGTGAGGGGAACCCGCCGCTCCAGCTCCCGCGCCCAGCGGCGGCAGAGGCGGGCGAGCAGGCGGGCGAGGCCCGGGCGCAGGGCCTCGAAGCGTTCGTAGAAGCGCGAGCGGGCCGTCCGGGCGAGGTGGCAGGCCTCGCCGCTACGGGTGAAGTCACGGGCCCGCAGCACCCGTTCGGCGAAGAGATCGGCGACGAAGCGCTCGACGTGGCAGCGCAGCGGCTCCACCAGATCGCAGGCGAAGGACTCGCGCCCCGCGGCCGGGGCGTGCAGCGCGCCCAGCATGGGATCGAAGCCGTGGAGGCGGGCGTGGCGGGCGGCCTCGGCGTGGAGCAGGGTGTAGCCGAGGGAGAGGCAGGCGTTGACGGGATCGCGGGGCGGCCGGCGGTTGCGGCCGGCGAAGCCCAGGGCGGGCGGGAACAGGGTGCCGTAGGCCTCGAAGAAGACGGCGGCGGCACTGCCCTCGACGCCCAGCAGGACGGGGAGCTCCGGCGCGGCGAAGGCGGCCTGCTCGGCCTCGGCGAGGCGCGCGTGGGCCTCGCGCAGACGGTGGCGGGCGCCGCGTCCCGTCGCCTCCAGCCGGGCCAGCAGGCGGCGGCTGCCGCGGATGCGGGCGGCGACGATCTCGCGGGCGAAGGCGAGGCGGCGGGTGGGATCGCGCACCAGTTCGTACTGCAGGAGGCGGCGGCGGAGCTGGCGGCGGGGACGGCCGAGGAAGCGGGCGGTGGGCTCCTCGCCGCGGCCGGCCAGGACCAGCACCCCCACGTCCCGCCGCCACAGTTCGGCCAGGAGCGAAGTGGCGACATGGAGGCCCGAGCGCAGCACCAGCCGTTCGAGACCGCGCAGCGGTACGCTGCGGGGCCGTTCGCCGGGGATGCGCACCACCAGCGCGCCCCGCTCCAGGGCCAGACGGGCGTCGCGACGGTCGACATAGAGGCTGGTCATGGCCGCATCTCCCGTCGGGGATCAGTAGAAGAACCAGTCGCGGTCCTCGGGCGGGGTGGCGATGCCGAGGGTGCGGGTGGCGCGCGGCGGATCGGGCCGGACCACCACGAGGCTGTCCACCTCCGGATCCATCACCGCCTCCAGCTCGGCGAGCAGTGCGGCGAGGGCGGCATCGTCCAGCCAGCACTCGTAGACGCTCTTCTGACCGCCGGTGGCATAAGCCTTGATCACCGCCAGCACCCGGGCGAGGCGCGCGGGATCGCGGATGTCGTAGGCCACCACGTAGAGCGCGCGGGCGGGCATGGGGCACCTCGGACGGATCGACCCGGGGAGATCGCGACCGATGTGCGGAAGTCCAGTCTCGGCAGGCCTGCCGAGCTCCGATCCGCGTCCCCCCGGTCCGGGCGGTGCACTCGCGGGCGAGGTGGCCTCGGGTGTGCTTCGCGGCCCCTCAGGCGAGCGGGGGATAGTCGCGAAAGCGCACGAAGCGGAACTCGCGCAGCTCGCGGCCGTCTTCCGTCCGGCTCACGCGCCGCTCGCTGGTGGCGGCGAGACAGCGGATGCCGCGGGCCTGAAGACGCTTCACCAGCGCCATGGTGAGGGTGAATTCGCCCTGCACCAGGGCGTGGGTGGTCTCCGGGGGAAGGGAAGCGAGCACTTCTTCGGCCTTTTGCTCGATCCACGTTCCGTCCGCATCGGGCGGCACCTCGGGGAAGGGAACGTCGATGACCGCTTCCGCAAACTCCCGTGCTGCAGCGCGCTGATCTTCCGACCACTCGTTCGAGGCGTGATTGGAGAGATTGACGAAGACCGAAGGCGCGCAAGAAGCCTTGGCCAGCTCCTCGGCCCAATGATGAGCCTGCTCTATCAATGTTTTAGCAGGATTCGGAATTTTCTGGTAACCTGCATGATTTAGATCATTCCTGAATTGCGCAAGGCTTTCAAATAATTTTCCTAATTTGCATCTCATCATATTGTCGACTTCGCGTCGGCGCTCGTGATCATAATGCGGAAGACCTGGTTCGGCAATTTCAGCTGGCCCCTGCAGGGAGATGAAGGCTTCCCGAACCGTAGTGAGCGCCTCCATATAACGGCCCATGTTCACGTACAGTTGGGCGAGGGCGGCGAGCACGTCGCGGGCCTTTTCGCCGACCAGGGCCTCACCGTCGAAGACCAGGGGCCTGGCCATCTCTTCGATACGATCCAGCACGTCGGCGAGCGGTGGCAAATGGCGTTCCACGTCGGCGCGGGCGGCGGCGACGGCCTTCCGCAGGCGCTTCGCGCTGGACGGCGTGCGCCTGCCATTCTCCACACCGCCCAGCAGCAGCGCGCCGGTACGGATGGTCTGGAGGTCGCGGGCGAAGGCCTCGACGGCGTCGGCAAACTCGCGGATCCTGGGCGGCTCGCCCTGCTTGCCGGCATCGGCCCAGCGCTTGCGGAGCTCCCGGCCGATGACCTCGGCGCGCCGGGCGAGCCCGGCGATGCGGCCCGATTTGAGGAACAGCAGCAGGTCATGGGTCCAGTCGAGGATCTCCCCGAACAGGGAGAGATCGACGATGGGGGCGTAGCCCAGCCGGAGAGTCCGGATCAGATCGTGAGCACCGTACACGATGCGGAGTCGGGGACGATCGGGGGCGACCATGCCGACGAAAGCGACGGCGGCCGCCGCGAAGAAGGGCTGGCTGCGGAGGCCGTGGGTGATGTCGAGGGTGATCTCGCGGGCCGGACCACGCAGGGCATCTTTGAGCGTCGTGAATTGGGCCCACAGATCTCCGTGTGTGAGGCCGGTGGGAATGATCCGCCGCTCGACCCGAACATCGCGCCGTCGAAGCTCGTGGACCAGAGCTTCTCCGTGGGTGTATGCCGCCCCGTCGAGACCCATGTTCCAGGCGCTTTCCGTGCTGACGATCACGACTTCGTCGGGGTGGAACAGTTCGACCAGGGCGACGGCGATCCACGGGGTTTCTATCGTCTCGTCCCGGCCCCGTCCGTCGGGATCGAGGAGACGATAGATGGTCGATTCGTATCCCGACTCGTGTTTTTTCGAGATCCTGGGAATGCCGAGAAAGGTGACGAGGCGGTGCATGGGTGCTCTCCTCACGACTGCACCCGGATCTCCCGCAGCCACACCAGCACCCAGCCGAAGGGAAGCCGGCGGTGGACGGTTTTCCCTTGGGAAGTGCGCAACTGGACATCCATCACGTTGCGCGTGGAGCCCTCAGGGATCGTGCGTCTGCGCTGAGGGGCGTAACCGCGCCGGAGATCGTCGACCGATTTGCTCTCGAACTGGGTGAAGCGGCCGACGCGCAGCAGAAGGAAGTCGTCACGCTTCAACAGTTCGTCCAGCGACAGCGTCCCGTTTCCGATCTTCACCGCGAACATCGAGTCCAGGAACCTCGCCTGTTCCTCGAAGAACCGGTCACGCTCCCACCGATAGCGCGCCGCGTAGAAGGCCTTGACGGCTTTGCGGATCCCCGCCTCCGTAAGAGGGAAGGACGGCGTCCGCCGGTGTCCGGGGCCGGCATCGCACCGACGGGCGGCTTCAAGGCGGCCGAGATCGAGCCGGATGGTCAATGGCACGCGCACGGTGCCCTCGAGACGACAGGCGAGCCGCTCCACGTGCATCTGGATCCCCTGGCTTTCCTCAGCCTTCGGATTCCAGTTCACCACTCGATCGATGCGCGTTGCCCCGTCCGGCAACGGTACGTCGCCGACCTCGACGAAGCGGAAGGGATCCTGTTCGGTGTGACGGCCGTCGTAGCCGAAGGCCCATTCCTGCAGTCGATCGGAGGTCCGCGCACCGGCGCCGGCGATAACCTGCTTTGCGGGACCGAGGCCGCGTGCCTGCACCACGGCGTTCAGGAGCGCCGTGCGGATGGCGCCCTTGATCGAGGAGCCGGGGATGAAGGGGCGCCCGCCGGTGCGGATGAAGGGCATCACCTCGCCCCAGCGCCGCGCATCCTTCTGGGCCTGCTCGAGTTCCTGCCGTGCCCGCGGGCCGAGCGGGATGCGCTCGAGGATGTCGTCCGCGTCCACGGCTTCAGCCAGAATGCAATGGGCACCCTGGAGATCGCCCCGATCCACCGCCCGCTCGAACTCCCGCCGGCGCACCGGATCCATGCGGGCCACCACGCGGGCGGGATCGATCCGGCACAGCTTGCCGTCGCGCACCACATAATCCTGCTTGGTCCAGGTCTCGCCGGCGCCGACGTGCACGGGCGTGACCGCCCAGGCCACTCCCCGCCACACCACGTCACTCCTCATGACGCGTCCTCCCGATAGGGAATGGCGAGATGCCACGCGTTGAAGCGGATCTCGGGCCGATCGAGGTGCACCCCGGCCAGCAGGCGGCCGAAGGGCCCGTCGTCCGCGGGGCGGAAACTCGCCCCGGGCAGGGTGAGGAGGATCGGCTTCTTCCACGGACGGCCGGTGAGCGCGTTCATGCGGATGGCGAGCTTGCCGTAGTGGGTGGTGCGACGATAGCGGGGCTCCCGCATGTTGTCCGTGAGGCACCCGCGGGAGAGGGAGACGAGGCGGTTGCCCTCGAAAGCCACAAGCCCGCCGTCCGGGGCCAGCTCCTCGACGGCGAAGAAACCGCGCCCGTGGGTGATGTCGCGCCCATAGCCGTTCTCGCCGACGAGGGTGAAGAGATCGCGCAGCAGCGCCGCATCGAGGTCGGTGTCGACGTAGACGTCGAGCCGGTCACGGCCGTCCCGGCCGTCGTACCAGAGGTCGTCCACGAACCAGATGCCGGCGCTCTCGGGGGTGGTGTTGCGGATCCGGTCGATGCGATTGTGCGCGTGGCGGTGCTCCTCGGGCTCGGGCGGTGAGGCGTCCGCCGCCGCCTCCGCCCACGCCGCCTCGGGGGCGCCCTTCCTGAGCTCCAGGAAATCCTCCCGCCGCACGAGCACGGCCTTGCGCGCCTTCTTCCACTTCGTCGCCCGTTCGAGCGGGGGATCGCCCTCGGGCCATCGGGGCGGCATCAGCGGTCGCGGCAGGAAGCCGGCCGGAAAGGCATCGGAGAGCAGGAAGGGCGGCCGTCTGCCGGTCTCCATGGCGGTGAGCCAGTCGGCCAGGGCCTCTTCGCCGCGCAGATCCACCATGGCCCAGCACAGGTGGCCGAAAAGGGTGCCGGAGACCACGGGCGTGCCGAGCGGGGCCGTGAGCCGGATCGTGACGCGGTGGAGCATCGTTCAGAGCTCGACGATGGCGGGAGCCGTCTGCGGGTCGAAGCGCTCGACGCGGAAGCGGTTGTCGATGTCGCAGCGCTGCCCCTCCCAGACGACCTGCAGGTCGCGGAAGCGGATGCGCCCGTAGCCGCGCGAGCCGGAACCGCCGAGGGCATCCTGCTCCAGCAGCGACAAGCCGGCCAGCAGCCAGTTGAAGCACTCCTTGTCCCGTCGACCTCGGTCCCCGTTCACTTCGAAGACGCGGAACACCAGTTCCATGTCGAACACGGCCCCGGCCGGCACGCGCTCCATCTGTCGCGGGCCCACGCGCTCGTGCGCCTTGCCCGCGATGCGGTCGATGACGACCTCGGTCTTCTCCTCGGTGAGGGGAAATCCCTTCGCGAGTGCTTCCTTGAGCCATGTCTCGTTCAGGAACGCGTCGCGGACGATCAGCCGTGTCGGTCCGGCGGACCAGAGGTCCTTCTTGGCCGGCGTACCGAAGATGCGCAGAATCGGATCGTCGTTCTCGAACTGCTGGAACGGGTCGTTGCCATCGAAACCCCAAGGCTGGCCATCCCTCCGGATTTTGTTGAACGCCCATTCCATCAGGAAACGCAGCCGACCCTTGAGGCTGGAGCCCGGGATATAGGGATGGTCCGTATGGGGATGCTTCACGACGGGATTGTCGAGCCCGCCGATTTCGATGACGTCCTTGCCTGCACCGATGTGGAGACCGGAGAGGAGTTCGATTCTGCCGGTCACGACGGCTCGGCCGAGATAGGCGATATCGGTCATGATCGGTTCCCTCAACGCTCGCGGCCATAGACCTTGTGAAAGGCCATAACGGCTTCGAAGTGCTTGGCGAAGGCCTCGAAGTCGTCAGCACTCTTGACCGAATTGCGATGTCTGGTCATGAAGCTGACCAGTTCCAGAGGATCCCCTTGCCAACGTTCATTTCTGTGGTAGTTGAGCCGCTTCGCGGTATAGGCGGCAGACGCCTTGAGAAAGGCCAGCTCGGCCTGAATGAATTCGGGTTTCTGGCGAAGCTCGGGATCCGCCTCCAGACGACGTTTCAGATCCATCACGGTACCGAAGAATCGACGAAGCTGGGAGGCCGGAATGTCCTGCATCAGTTTCGCGACCCGTTCGGCCTCGTCGTCCAAGAGATCCGGCCGGATCGGGCGACGCGTCTTGTCGCCGTCTTGCGTGTCGTTGCCGACGGTGAAGTACTGAACCTTGTCTTGCGACCGCAGACGCTCCTCGATACCAGGCCTCCTGGAAGGCCGGGTATTCGGACCGTTCTGCCATGGGCGCTGTTGGCCACCGTGCCGGTTCGGCATGGCTCGACCTCCTCCTCAGCGGTTCCGATACAGCGCGATGGTGATGGGAATGCGAGCGGGGACCGGCGGCTCGTGCTTCGGTGCGCCGATCAGCCCGAGATAGCGGGCGCGGGCCTCCGCATTCCGGCGGTTCTTCTCGGCATCCCGGGTATCGGTGGGGAACTGACGTGCGAGGGCGTACTGGAAACGCGCGTTCCACATGGCGGCGTCGAGATCCGCCAGTGTGACGGCAGCCCCGAGTCGGTCCGACTTGGCCTTCATGTCGGCGAAGCGCAGGAGGCCGTGGACGAAGCGGTCGGAAACGCGCCCCTCGCGGATCTCTTCCAGGAGCCAATCCGCCGCGGCCAGTGCTTCGCGCAGCTGCTCCCACGTGATCGGCTCGTCGACGACGAGGCAGACGCGGTCCTTGTCCCCGGCCCCCTTCGCCCTCTCCAGTCGCTCCTCGGCGCGCTGGACCGAGCGGTTGAGGGGCTCGCGCGGGTCTGCGAACTCGATGCCGGCGGAGAGGGTGAGGTTGCCATTGCCGCCGGCGAAACGCGCGAAGGTCTCGCGCAGCTCCAGGGCGAAGCGGATGGTGGTGAGCCAGGGGCCGATCAGCAGCAGATCGTCACCACCGGCATAGACGGTGTAGATGTCGCGAAAGCGCGCATCGGTGCGCAGCCGCCACGGCAGCCAGCCGGAGAAGAAGGCGTCCATCAGGCGCGAGAGGGCGACGGTGCGCCCGAGGGTGCGGTCCTCTGCCGGAAAGCCGCGCGCGAAGACCTGCCCCAGATGGTCCACGTCGGCCTTGAGCACGGCCAACATGGGTCGGCCCACCCAACGTCCCTCGACCCGCTCGCGGTCGGCGTGCGCGAGGAAGGCCATGGTCTTGATGCCACCTTCCCGGAGTTCCTCGATGTCCTCCTCGGTGCGGATCACCGGATCGTAGCGCAGATCGTCCCACTCCCCCGCCCGCCAGCGCGGCACGTGATTGGCGTAGAAGCGCCACGGCAGCGCCCGCGGCCGGTCGTCCTCCGCCGCCCCGGCGATCGCGAAACCGGCGAATTCGTCCTCTTCGAGCGCCTTCGGCAGCACGTTCTTGGCGGCCACCGCGATCTCGCCGAAAAGCGCGAGGTTCTTCTCGGCCTTCTTCCAGAACACCGCCCGCGCCCTGGGCAGATCCCGCCCGAGCCCGTGGGCGGCCTCGCAAGCGGGACAGTGCTCCCCGTTCTCGGGACGCGGCATCACTCCACAGGCGCGACAGCTGCCGTCCGCACCCTCCGGATAGTCGAGGGCAAGGTTAAGCACGGGCTCCTCCATGACATGACGGAGGGGGTGCTGCTTCGCCGCCTCCACCCGCTCACGGAAGCGGCGCCAGGTCTTCGACCAGGCGCCTCCGGCCCGCATGAAGTCGTGGCCGCGCAGCGGTTCGCTCAGCGCGAGTTGGAGGGCGATCTCCCCCGCCCAGGTCTTCACCAGCCAGCGATCGATGTCCTGCTGCAGCCCGTCGATGGTCTCCTCGATGTCCGCGCGATCGGGGAGCAGCATGGTGAAGCGGCCGCCGGCGCGCAGCAGCACCACATAGGGCGGAAGGTCCAGCTTCCGCCGCACCCGCAGCGCCGCCGCCTCGGTGAGCGCCCCGATCAGGAAGGAGCGGCCGCGCAGGATGCGATTTATCCCCTTCACCTGTTCGCGTTCGAGGAGGAAGAGGGCCGACTGGATGCCGGAGAGATCCCCCTCCAGCAGCCGGAATTTCGGCACGTCCATGGCCTGGATGCGTGCCGGATCCTCGAGGCTGCCTTGGGCCTCGTGCCAGCGGTGGAGACAGCAGGCGATGGCCGCCACCGCCAAGGCGTGGTCGTGGAGCGGGATGTCGGGCTCGTCCCGGGTGGATGACGGGACCGCCCACAGCAGCCGTTCGGAGAGAGCGATCAGCCCCTGGTGGAAATGGTCGACGGTCCGGGCCGCGCTCAGGGCCCGGAAACCCTCATGGAAATCCTCCCACAGCCGCCGATAGCCCTCGAGCATCTCCTCGTTGGACGGTTGGCCACCCGGCATCAGCGCCTCGGGCGTGAGCGGCCGCGGCGGATACCAGCCCGTCGTGGTCTCGGCACGACCGATGTCGATGCGGGTCTGCAGGGCGAGCAGCGGCGTGGTGCGGAAGGCCCCTCGGCCACCGGTCTCGAGCTCGTGGGCCGCGTCCTTCTCCTTGCGCTCGGCACCGGAGGCGATGCGGTCGGCGACGGTCACGAGCCAGGTCCAGGGACGCGCGTCGTCCGGCTTGTGGTGGTAGACGGCGGCGATACGCGCATGGTTGCGGTCGATCCCGGCGGGAAGGGCGTGCCCGCACGCCTCGAAGAACGCTTCGGTGAACAGCACGTGCCGATAGCCGTAGCGACCGCCGCCGACCTCGGGCAGCCACTCGGCCTCGTTGTTGCGCACGTACTCCGGCAGCGCTTCCTCGGACGACGCCCGCTGGCCGAGCTTGCCGATGTCGTGGAGGAACGCACCGATGGCGAGTTCGTGAATGCTCGGTAAGGTTTCGCTCATCGCACACCCGTCGTCCGATCCTCATGGTGGGAAATGGTCGAGGCTCCGGCCATGGCCGCAGCGGGCAGACCGGCCGCCCCCACCCCGATCCGGCCCATGCCCATGGTCGCCCCCTTGCCCAGGTGCAGCCAGCGGCCGGCGTGGAGGAAGGGCCAGAACGCCTCGGCGCCGGCGAGGTCGAGGACGAAGCGGCCGACGATCCCGCCCATGGGCACGAGACCGCCCTGGCGGGCGGAACGGCGGCGCTGCTCCCGCCAGGCGAGGGTCGCGTGCTCGGCCTCGAGGCCGTGGGCGATCTCGCGCAGCCTCCGGAAGTCGAGTTCGAGCGGCGCCTCGCCGTGGAAGGCGCAGAGGAGCGACGTGCGCCGCACCAGCGCCATCAGGAAGGGCCCGGGCCGGAAACGTTCGGGAGAGAGTAGGCGACCCTCCACGGCGAGCCGAAGGGGCCGGTCCAGCCGCACCTCGATCCGGCGCGGCGCGGGGGGCGCCGCGGGTGGCCGCGGCCGCGGTGCCTCCTCCGCTCCGTTCCAGCCGTCGCGCACCGCTTCGAGGGCGAGCCGGCCGCGTCCCGCGCCCACCCCCCGCGCCGCCGCCTCCGCCAGCGCCCGCACCAGATAGACGGCGTGATCGGCCGCCCGCCCGAAGAGGCGCAGTTCCAGTTCGAACACCTCCCCGGGCCTCAGCCGGCAGGGCGTGGGCGTCAGGGGATCCAGCACGAAGGGGTGGGGGATGCGGACATAGCGCCGCATCCGGTCGGCGTCCGGGGGCGGTCGCGCCTCGAAGACGGTGGTATGGATGCAGGAGAATTCGAGGGGACAGCCCTCGCAGAGGCGGCGGGTGCGCATCGCGCAGACGAGGCGCTTGAGCGCGTGTCCGAGCGCGCCCCGCCAGGCGGAGCCGGCGAAGGCGGCGAAGGCCACCTCGCTCTCGGCCCGGAAGCGCAGGCGGAGGCGGAGAATGGGGAGCGGCAGAACATGCGGGACGCCGAAAATGCCCATGGCGGAACGGTGCCTTTTCCGCCCCAAGCTAGCCGCCGTCCGCCGCGGGATGCAAGAGGTCCGCCGCCGGGACAGGCTTGCCGACCCTCGCCGGCCGTGTCACGGATCCCCATCGAAGGCGCGGAGCCGTCGCGGAGGAGGCGAACGGAGGGCGCGTGGGAGGGAGAGAGAGGATGGACGTCCTGGTCGTCTCCGTCGGCATGACACCGCAGGTGGTGACCGAGACCCTGTGGGCGCTGTTCCAGGGAAATCCGCCCTTCGTGCCGGCGGAGATCCACCTCCTCACCACCCGCCTCGGCGAGCTGCGCCTGCGCGGCCGCCCGCTGCCGCCGGAGGTGCCCTTCGCCGGCCGCACCCTGCCGCCGCTGTGCGATCCGCGCGGGGACGGGCGCCTCGCCCCCGACGATCCGGGGCGGCTCTCCGAGCTCTATCGTCGCTTCGGCCATCCGCTGCCGCGGGTGTTCGTCCATCTCTCGGCGGAACGCCCCGAGGACCTGCGGGAGGAGGACGTCAATCTCGGCTTCGCCGATCTCTGTGCGCGGGTGCTGGCCGGCATCCGGGAACGCCGTCCCGATGCCCGCCTCCACGTCTCGCTGGCCGGCGGCCGCAAGAGCCAGAGCTTCTATCTGGGCTATGCCCTCTCGCTGCTGGGCCGGTCCGCCGACGTGCTCAGCCACGTGCTGGTGCCGCCGGCTCGGGAGAACGATCCCGACTTCTGGTGGCCGGAGGATGGCGGCGAGGAGCGGGTGGAGCTGGTGGGCGTGCCCTTCGTGCCGCTGCGCGATTTCGTCGAGCCGGCGCTGCTGGCCCAACTCTCGGCGGGACGCGCCGGCTTCGGGGAGCTGGTGCGGTCGGTGCGGAGGGCGGCGGCGTCGGATCCGACGCTGGTCCTGGTGGCCGCATCCCGCGAGGTGCGGGTGGAGGACGTGCGCTTCACCCTCCAGCCCCTGCGCTTCGCCCTGCTGTGGCTGCTGGCGGCGGTGGCCCGGGGCGATCTCGCCGATCCCGTGGCGCCGCGGGGATCCCTCACCTGGTGGGGACTGATCCACGATCCGGATCTGGTGCGTGCCTTCCTCGAAGTCTTCGCCCGCTGCGGTGGTGACCTGGAAAGGAACCAGACCCTCATGCTGCTGCGGCACGGTCTCACCGACTGGCTCACCACCACGCCGCGTCCGGCGCGGCTTTCGCTGGGCAAGGGGGCCCACAAGGCCCTCCGTCGCACCCTCGAGCCGGCCCGGGCCAAACTGAGGGACGACCTCGCGGACCATCTGCCGCTGCCGCTCCGGGCCCGGGTGCGCATCCGCTGGCAGCAGGGCGCCCTGCGGGGGCCGAAGGGCGGGCGTCTGTCGGTCTTCCGGCTCGAGGGGGTCGCGCCGGAGCGGATCGTGCTGCGGGATCGAGTGGAGGCGTGACCTCCGGAGGACGGGTGCGGAGGATGGAGCGGCGGGAGATCTGGCGGCGGCTCGCCGCCCTGCATCGGGAGATGGCCGAACTCTTCGAATCGCTGGCCCGTGCGAGCGGGGCGGGAGACCGGGCAGGAGGCGAACCGCCTCCGCCGGCGGTGGATCCGCCGCCGCGGGAGGAGGGGGCGGACGGGGATTTCGAGCGCCGCGCCGTCGCCTGTCTCGAGTCCCTCGGCATCACCGTGATCGGCGAGCCGCAGCGCTGGCCGGCCGAGGTCGGCTTCGAGCGTCTGGCGCGGCTGATCGCGAACAAATACGACAATGTCGTCGAACTCGTGCGGAGGATCCGGCACGCGCAGGCCACGCGCGGCACGGTCCGCCTCGATCTTCGGGACCAGCGGCAGGACGTGATCGCGGACGTGACCCTGCTGTGCGACCTCGCCCACAAGGCCGGTCTCCTCACCGACTACTGCTATCGGAGGACCCCGTATCGCCGGTTGAGCGCCGTGCCGTCACCGACTCCCCTCGCCATCCGCTTCTTCGGCGGTGGCTGGCTCGAACTCCACGTGCGGCGGACACTGCTGGATCTCTTGGAGGCGCGGGGCGCGGCCGTCGACCGGGGTGCCGTCTTCGGCGCGCGCGTGCGTCTGCCCGACGGCGACGAGTTCGAGCTCGACGCCTTCGCCGTGGTCGGCGACACCCGGATCTGGATCGAGGCCAAGAGCGGCCACGACTTCGTCCCGGAAAAGTACGCCCGCATCCGCCGTCGGCTGTGCCGGCCCTCCGATCACGCCCTGCTGCTCTGGGCGGACCATCGGGGGGACGATGCCATTGCCGCCGTCCGGGGGGCGGTGGCCGACATGACCCTCTGTGGTCTCGCCGACTTCGGGGCCCGGCTGCGGGCGATCCTGGCGTGCCGGGAGGAGGACGGCGGCGGGGATGCGCGTCCCGGGCCCCGATGAGGGTCGCCCGGTCGGAGGGCGGAGGTTGCGGCCGCATCCCACCTTCGCTAGGCTTCCCCGAACACGGATCCGACCGGGGAGGCCCCGACCGTGCGCATTCTCCGCCGGAGTGTCCGACTCCTCGCCCTGGTCGCCGCATTGGTGATTGGACTCGCCGTCCTCGCCTATCTGGACACCGGCCGGCGGCTCGCCGCCGAATGGCGGGTGGAACCGGAGCCCCTGGCCCTGCCGGCCCCCGATCCGGAGCTGCTGGCCCGCGGCGCCCACGTGGCGCGCATCCGCGGCTGTCGCGAATGCCACGGCGACGATCTCGGCGGCGGCGTGGTGATCGAGGACTGGGTGGTGGGACGGGTGGTGGCTCCCAATCTCACCGCGGGCCGCGGCGGCGTCGGTCCCCTCGGGGTGTCCGACCTGTTGCGCGCCATCCGCCACGGCGTCGGCCGCGACGGTCGCACGCTGCTGGTGATGCCCTCCTTCGAATACTACCACCTGAGCGACGCGGATCTGGCGGCGCTGATCGTGTGGATCCGCGGCCGCCCGCCGGTGGATCGCGATCCGGGGGAGCGGGCGCTGGCGCTGCCCATCCGTCTGCTGCTCGCCCTCCAGCGCGACACCGACTTCCTGGCGGCGGAGAAGGTGGATCACGACGCCCCGCGGCGACCGGCGCCCGAACCCGGCCCCACGGCGGCCTACGGTGCCTATCTCGCCCTCTCCTGCGAGGGCTGTCACGGCGCCGATTTCGCCGGCGGTCCCATCCCCGGCCGGCCGCCGGACTGGCCCCCGGCCGCCGATCTCACCCCTTCCGGCCGCCTCGCGGCCTGGGACCTCGAGGACTTCCGCCGCACCCTGCGCACCGGCACCACCCCCGAGGGGCGGGTGCTGCCCCCCGAATACATGCCCTGGCCTGCCTTCGCCGCCATGACCGACGAGGAGACGGAAGCCCTGTGGCGCTTCCTCCACACGCTGTCGGCGGATGGCAGGAGCTGAGCGACCCCGGGTCACCCCGCGGCGCGGCGAGGAATCAGGCCGCCGCCCCGTGCTCCAGCACCCTCAGGCCGTCCAGCCGCTCCAGGTCGCGACGGCGGGTCCAGGGCACGACCCGTTCCGGCGGCAGTTCCACCACCACCCGCACCCCGTCCACGGGAATCAGCAGGCGCAGACGGAAACCGCCGCCTCCGCTCCCGTCCGCCACCATCGCCGCCAGCGTCTCGAGGGCGAGGGGATCGCGCACCTCCACTTCCAGCCAGCTCGGCCCGCCGCGGGCGAGGCGGGAATCCAGCGGCTGGATCTCCTGCGCCACCAGCTTGATCTCCTCACCGTCGAGGCGGGCGTCCGCCTCCAGATAGAGGGGACGCTCGCGCGCCTCGAGGAGCTCGCGGCAGCGCGCCAGCAGGTCGGAGAAGACGGCGACCTCGAAGCGGGCGCTGGGATCGGAGAGCTGGACGAAGGCGAAGCGGCTGCGGGCGCCCGTGCGCTCCTGTTTGGCCAGCACCACGCCGGCGAGCCGCACCCGCCGGCCGTCGAAGCGCCGCGGTTCCTCCTGGAGGGCGGCCGCCGGCACCACGCCCAGCCGCGCCAGCTCCTCGGCGAAGCCATCGAGGGGATGGGCCGAGAGATGGAAGCCCACCACCGCCAGTTCCTGCTGCAGGCGCTCCAGATGGGGCCAGTCGGCCACCTCCGGCAGCGGCGGCGCCGGCGGTCGCAGCAGCTCGTCGGCGAAGAGGGCGTGCGTGCTCTCCTCGCGCGCGCGTGCCACCGCCTGAGCATGGCGCAGGGCCGCGTCGACGGCCTCGAACAGCCGTCGCCGGTTGGGCTCCAGCGAGTCGAAGGCGCCGGCACAGATCAGCGCCTCCAGCAGCCGCCGGTTGACCACGCCGGGGCCGAGACGGGCGGCGAAGTCGAACAGATCCGCGAAGGGACCGCCGCGGGCCCGCTCGGCCACCACCGCCTCCACCGCCTGCACGCCCACGCCCTTGAGGGCCGGCAGGGCGTAACGGACGCCGCGGCCCTCCGGTCCCTCCTCCACCTCGAAGCGCACCCCCGAGCGGTTGACGTCCGGCGGCTGGAGGGGGATGCCGCGCGCCCGCATCTCCTGCCGGTAGGCGGCGATCTTCTCCTGGTTCGCCATTTCCATGGTGAGCACCGCGGCGAAGAACTCCACCGGGTGGTTGGCCTTGAGATAGGCGGTGCGGTAGGCGAGGAGGGCGTAGGCGGCGGCATGGCTCTTGTTGAAGCCGTACGAGGCGAACTTGGCCACCTGATCGAAGATGGCGGCCGCCACGTCCTCGGGAATGCCGCGCGCCACCGCGCCCTTCACGAACACGCCGCGCTGGGCGTCCATCTCCTCCTTGATCTTCTTGCCCATGGCGCGACGCAGGAGATCGGCCCCGCCCAGCGTGTAGCCGGCCAGCCGCTGGGCGATCTGCATCACCTGCTCCTGATAGATGATGACGCCATTGGTCTCGGAGAGGATCGGCTTGAGGGCGGGATGGAGATAGCTGGGCTGCTCGAGGCCGTGCTTGACGTTCACGTAGCGGGGAATGTTGTCCATCGGTCCCGGCCGGTAGAGGGAGACGATGGCGATCAGATCCTCGAACCGGTCCGGCCGCAGCCGCCGCAGCGCGTCCCGCATGCCGCCGGATTCCAGCTGGAACACGCCGGCGGTCTCGGCGCGGGAGAGGAGCTCGTAGGTGGCCGGGTCGTCGAGGGGGATGCGGTCCAGTTCGAGGGGCGTGCCGTGGCGGTTCACCAGCTCCTCCGCCAGCCGCAGCATGGTGAGGGTGGTGAGGCCGAGGAAGTCGAACTTGACGAGACCGGCCTTCTCCACGTCCTTCATGTCGAACTGGGTGACCGGCATGGTGGAGCGGGGATCGCGGTAGAGGGGGATCAGCTCCACCAGCGGCCGGTCGCCGATCACCACGCCGGCGGCGTGGGTGGAGGCATGGCGCGGCAGCCCCTCGAGGCGGCGGGCGATGTCGATCATGCGGGCGATGCGGGGATCCGACTCGCCCAGCTCCCGCAGCCGCGGTTCCATCTCCAGCGCCCGGTCGAGGCTCACCGGATCGGCGGGATTGTGCGGTACCAGCTTCGCCACCCGGTCTACCAGTCCGTAGGGCAGGCCCAGCACCCGCCCCACGTCCCGCAGCACCGCCCGGGCCTGCAGCTTGCCGAAGGTGATGATGTGGGCCACCCGGTCGTCGCCGTAGCGGCGGCGGACGTAGTCGATGACCTCGTCGCGGCGGTCCTGGCAGAAGTCCACGTCGAAGTCCGGCATGGACACCCGCTCGGGATTGAGGAAGCGCTCGAAGAGCAGTCCCCAGCGGATGGGATCGAGGTCGGTGATGCCCAGCGCCCAGGCCACCAGCGAACCGGCTCCGGAGCCGCGGCCCGGTCCCACCGGGATGCCCCGCCCCTTGGCCCAGCCGATGAAGTCGGCGACGATCAGGAAGTAGCCGGGAAAGCCCATGCGCTCGATGACGTCGAGCTCGTATTCGAGACGTTCCCCGTACTCCCGTCGCCGCGCCTCGTGCTCCGCCGCGGGGAAGCGCGGGAAGACGTGCCGGCGCAGGCGCTCCTCCAGCCCGGCCCGTGCCCGCGCCCTGAGCTCCTCCGCCTCGCTGCGCCCGCCCTCGGTGGGGAAATGGGGGAGAATGGGGCGGCGGTGCGGCGCCGCCACCGCGCAGCGGCGGGCCACCACCAGCGTGTTGTGGACCGCCTCCGGCAGATCGGCGAACAGCGCCACCATCTCCTCCGGGCTCTTGAAGCGCTGTTCCGGGGAGAGACGGGGCCGTTCGGGATCGCCGAGGGTGGTACCGGCGGCGATGCACAGCAGCGCCTCGGTGGGCTCGTGCATCTCCGGCTCCAGGAAGCGGACGTCCTGGGTGGCCACCAGCGGCAGATCCCGCGCATAGGCCCATTCCAGGAAGATCTCCTCCGTGCGTGCCTCCTCCGGCAGGCCGTGGCGCTGGATCTCCACGTAGAGGGCATCACCGAAGGCGCGGACGAGGCGATCGAGGAGCGCCTCCGCCGCCTGCCGCTCGCCGGCCAGGAGCAGCCGGCCGAGCGGGCCGAAGGCGCCGCCGGTGAGGCAGACGAGGCCCTCGGCCAGGGCCTCGAGGCGGGCGAGATCGACGGCCGGCTCGCCGTCGCGGGCCTCGAGATGGGCGGCACTGGCGAGGGCCAGCAGATGGGCGTAGCCGGTCTCGTCACGGGCCAGCAGCGGCAGCAGCGCCGGCGGTCCGTCCGCGCCGCGGCGGCCGCGCCGGAGCTCTCCGCCCGGCACCCTGAGCGGCAGCAGCAGCCCCACCACCGGTTGGATGCCGGCGCGCATCGCGGTCTCGCAGAAGCGTACGACGCCGAAGAGATTGGCCTCGTCGGTCACCGCCACCGCCGGCATGCGGTGACGCCGGCAGGCCGCCACCAGCTCCTCGTGACGGACGGTGCTGCCCAGGAGCGAATAGCAGGAGCGGACGCGCAGATGGACGAAGGGGGCGAGGGCCACCGACGCTCTCCCCGGGGACGGACCGCGGGCCCAAGATGCGGGGGACCCGGGCGCCCGGCAAGGGCCGGAAAGGACACGGCCCGGCACGGGGGCCGGGCCGTGGGACGCGGACGGTGTGGGCCGCCGCTCAGCCGGCGCCCTGCAGCGCCGCCAGGGCCGCCAGCAGCAGCAGGGCCACGATGTTGGTGACCTTGATCATGGGATTGATGGCGGGACCGGCGGTGTCCTTGTAGGGATCGCCCACCGTGTCGCCGGTGACGGCCGCCTTGTGGGCGTCCGATCCCTTGCCGCCGTAATGGCCGTCCTCGATGTACTTCTTGGCGTTGTCCCAGGCGCCGCCGCCCGAGGTCATGGCGATGGCGAGGAACAGGCCGGTGACGATGGTGCCCAGCAAGAGCGCGCCCACGGTGGTGAAGGCGGCGGCGGGGCCGGCGACGGCCTCCACCACGAACCACACCGCGACGGGGGCCAAGACCGGCAGCAGCGAGGGCAGGATCATCTCCTTGATGCCGGCCTTGGTCAGCATGTCGACGGCGCGGCCGTAGTCGGGCTTCTCCGTCCCCTCCATGATGCCCGGCTTCTCGCGGAACTGCCGGCGCACCTCCTCGACGATGGCGCTCGCGGACCGACCCACCGCCAGCATGGCCATGGAGGCGAAAAGGAAGGGCAGCAGGCCGCCCACGAACAGCCCCACCACCACGAAGGGATCGTCGAGGGCGAAACGTACCTCGAGGGTGGGGAAGAAGTGCTGCAGGTCGTTGACGTAGGCCACGAACAGCACGATGGCGGCGAGGCCGGCCGAGGCGATGGCATAGCCCTTGGTCACCGCCTTGGTGGTGTTGCCCACGGCGTCCAGGGCGTCCGTCACCTCGCGCACGGAGTCCGGCAGGCCCGCCATCTCGGCGATGCCGCCGGCGTTGTCGGTGACCGGTCCATAGGCGTCGAGGGTGACCACCACGCCGGTGAGCGCCAGCTGGGTGGCCGCCGCCACGGCGATGCCGTAGATGCCGGCGTTGAGATAGGCGAGGAGGATGCCGCCGCAGATGACGATCACCGGCAGCGCCGTCGCCTCCATGGAGACGGCGAGACCCTGGATGATGTTGGTGGCGTGGCCGGTGGTGGAGGCGCGGGCGATGAGCTGGACCGGCCGGTGCCCGGTGCCGGTGTAGTAGTCGGTGATCCCCATGATGAGGCCGGTGATCACGATGCCCAGCAGCGCCGACCAGAAGACGTTGAGGCCGGTGAAGGCCGGGCCCACCGGCTGGCCGCCCACGGCTCCCCGATAGGTGGGTTCGGCGAAGCCCAGCACCAGCCAGGTGGCGGGGACGAGCAGCAGCGCCGAGACGCCGGCGGCGCTCCAGAAGCCCTTGTAGAGAGCGGCCATGATGTTCTTCGAGGGACCGAGTCGGACGAAGAAGGTGCCGGCGATGGAGCCGAGCAGACAGACGCCGCCCACCACCAGCGGGTAGATCATGAGCGCCCACTTCTGCTCGCCGGTGAAGAAGATGGCGGCCAGCAGCATGGTGGCGGACATGGTGACCACGTAGGTCTCGAACAGGTCCGCCGCCATGCCGGCGCAGTCGCCCACATTGTCGCCCACATTGTCGGCGATCACGGCCGGATTGCGGGGATCGTCCTCGGGGATGCCGGCCTCGATCTTGCCCACCAGATCGGCGCCCACGTCGGCGCCCTTGGTGAAGATGCCGCCGCCGAGACGGGCGAAGATGGAGATCAGCGACGCGCCGAAGGAGAGGCCCACCAGCGCCTCCAGCAGCGCCCGTTCCTCGACGCCCACCAGCAGGAGGAAACCGAAGTAGCCGGCGAGTCCCAGCAGGCCCAGCGAGACCACCAGCATGCCGGTGATGGCGCCGGCCTTGAAGGCCACGTCGAGGGCACCCTCGAGCCCCCGGTCGGCGGCCGCGGCGGCGGTGCGGACGTTGGCCTGGACCGAGGTGTTCATGCCGATGTAGCCGGCGGCCCCGGAGCAGATGGCGCCGATGAGATAGCCGAGGCCCACCCAGATGCCGAGGAAGAAGCTCAGCAGCAGGAAGATGACGATGCCGACGACGGCGATGGTCATGTACTGGCGGTTGAGATAGGCGCGTGCGCCCTCCTGGATGGCACCCGCGATCTCCTGCATCCGCTCGGTGCCGGCCGGCAGCGCCAGCACCGCGGTACGGGTGACGACTCCGTAGACGATGCCGGCGATGCCGCAGAGCAGCACCACCGCGTACAGCGTCCACTCGAGACCGGACATGTGTCTCCACCCCCCTCGAAGGTCGGGATCGCAGCTCTGGTGAACCCTTGTGCGACGGAATGCCGAAGACGCCCCGCCCGCGGCCGCGCGGGGCCGCCGCACCGTCTACCCGTCCCGCTGCCGGCTGTCCACCGCACGGTGACGTTCCGCCGCGCTGCGGTGCACAATGCGGCGGTCCGTCACCGACGCCGATGGCGGGGTGCGTTCAGGCCGCGCGGGCCAGCGCCCCGCGCCGCACGGCGGCGAGGGTCTCGTCCACCGGCGGCACCTTCGCCAGCACCTCGTACGCGTCGTGGCGCACCCAGTTGTTGCGCATGGCCTCCTTCAGGAGTTCCTCGGTGACGATGCCCTTCTCGACGCACTCCTTGAGATAGCCGAAGAAGAGATCCTCCTGGCGCTTGTCGGGATGGGGCCTGTAGTGACCGAGGAAGGCGTACTCGCCGAACAGCCTGCGGCGGACGAACATCAGCCAGGCGAAGGGGCTGTAGGGATTGTTCTCGGAGGGGATGAAGTCCACCGGCAGGCCGGTCTTCCAGGGCTGGGTCCGGCGCTTCGTGTTGTGGATGAGCTTGGTCTTCTCGTTGAGGATGTCGAAGTGATTCCACTCCGGCGGCAGGATGCCGATGGTCTCCGGATCCTCGTAGCCGAGGTTCATCCAGGTCTTGTATTCACGTTCCTTCCGGAAGAGCCTGTCGAAGTCCTCCTCCAGCTTCCAGTGGGTGAGCTTGCCGCAGTCCAGCAGCATGACCGAGCTGGCGGGATGGTTGCGCGGCCCCTTGCCGCGGGTGCAGCACCAGATGGCCTTGCCCTCCATGTCCCGGGAGAGCAGTTCCCACACGTCGCCCACGGCGAAGACGTCCGGGTCCACCACCACCGCCCGGCCCCGATAGTCCATGAGCTGGGGCGGCGCGAAGCGCAGCGGCGTGAAGGACTGGAGATCGTCGTTGAGCCAGCGGCGGGTGGTGTTGTCGCGCAGATACTCGCGACCCTCGTATTTGTCGAACATGTGGCGCCAGTTGCGGTGCTCGATGAGCTCCACGTCGAAGGCCTCGGGATGGGCGCTCTGGCGCTTCATGGAGTAGGCCGAGACGAGGGCCCCCACCATCTGCTTGTGGTTGGTGTGGACGAACACCTTGGGTTTCATCGGACGTCACCTCCGCTCGGATCGGTTGCCACCACGGCGGCCTCGCCCTCCGGCCGCACCGCGCGCCCGGCCGCCGGCACGCCCGCCGCCACGTAGCCGAAGACCGGATCGAGGCGCTCGCGCACATAGGCGTCGATGGCCCGGATCTGGGCGTCGTCGAAATAGTCGCGCCAACCGCCCACCTTGGCGCGCCGCACCTTGTAGGAGTCGGGATTGCCCCGCTGGCCGGGGACGAGGCGCGTGCCGGCGAGGCGGAACACCCGCCGCTCCTCCAGCCGGCGCATGTTCTCGACGCTGGCGAAGGTGACGCAGTCGGCGAGCTCGGCGTCGGTGGGCCGCTCGCCCAGAAACTCGAGGATGCGGCGGAGTTCACGGGCGGTGTCCGCGCGCATGTCCTCGTAACGCACCACCAGCAGCTCGCGGATCCTCGGCAGTTCCCGCGCCCAGGCGTTGAGGAAGTCGACGATGCGCGGAAGGCCGGCCGGTCCCGTGACGAAGTCGTAGAGGTCCACCTCCTCCAGCGGATAGCGGTTGAGGCGCTTCTTGGCCGCGCGCATGCGGTACTTCCACTGGAAGAACTGCGAGACCGCCACGTCGCGGGGATCGCGCACCAGGAGGACGGTGCGGCGGTCGTAGAAGTCCCGCCGGTCGTCCCGATGGCCGGTCCAGTCGCGGAGATAGTTGTCGTGGGTGAAGAAGATCTTCGGGATGCGGGGATCGGCACGGTGGAAGTTGTCGAACCCCAGCATGGCGTGCGGCGGCAGGCCGTAGCGGAGCTGGAACCAGCGCGAGAGCAGCATCCTGAGCCAGGTGCGGCCGCTCTTGCCGTAGGACACCACCACCGCGTCGGCGCGACGCAGACGCCGGTACTCCTCCCAGCCACGGTGCAGACGTTCGATCCGCCGGCGCGTCTCGGCCGGAAGGAAGAAGATGCTCCGCACCACGATCTCGCGCAGGATCCGGTCGGGAGGTACGTGGAACTGGAACAGGTTCATCTTCACCGTGACCGGGGCTCCCCGCACGCCCGTCCCTCGTTAGCGGATCCCCGTCCGGGATCCAACCGCCGTTCCCACGGCGCCACCGCCAGCCGCCGCAGCGCCGCCGCCGCCCGTGCCAGATCCTCCCCGCCCACCGGCGGCGGGGGACGGAAGGGCTCGCCGAAGGCCACCGCGAGCCGCCGCGCGCGAAGGTAGCGCCAGAACCCCTCGAGGTCACGGGGCGCGGAGACCGGCGCATGGCGGAGGAGCCGGCGGGCGAGGGGCGCGAGGGGGCCTTCCGGGTCGCGCAGCCGCCGCCAGAGGTCCTCGAGGCGGGTGAGGGGATCGCGTCGGTGCGGCAGCGGCCAGACGGCGAGGGGACGGCCGAGGCGGATCACCTCCACCATCATGGACACGGAATCGCCCGTCACCACGAAGCGATCGGCATGGGCGAGGAGGCCCAGATAGGGATTGTCGGGGGCGTCCGGGCGGAAGCGGAAGACGCGGGCGTCGCCGCCGAGGGCGGCGACAAGGGCCTCCTCCGCCACGGGGCCGGTGCGGCGGCTGGTGGTGACGTAGAGGCTGCCGCCCTCCCGCGCCCGCAGCGCCAGGAGGTCGGCGGCGAGGCGACGGGCCTCGGCGGCCCCGAAGCGGAAGGGGCGGGTGGCGCCGCCCACCAGCACCGCCGTGAGCGGCCGCGGCAGCGCCGCGAGTTCGCACCGCCAGCGTTCGCGCGCCGCGGCGAGACGGTCGGCATCGACGCCGAAGAGGGGCAGGTGGAGGCGGACGATGCCGGGCGCTTCGGGGACCCGGTACTGCGGCGGGACCACCACCAGATCGAAGGTGCGGAGGCCGCGCCGCGGTCGCCCCACCAGGGCGAGACGGGTGCGGCCGCCGCTCCGTGCGCGGATCCACAGCGCCACCCGGGCGAGCCGGCGACCGATGGTGAGCACCAGATCCGGCCAGGGCGGGGCGAGGGGATCGGAGCGGGCGGGATCGAGATGGTCGATGCCCGGGTGGAGCGGCGGCTTGCCGTGCACCCAGCGCGGCTTCATGGCGAGGTGCCGTTCCTCGAAGGGCAGGCCCGAGGCCCGCGCCAGCAGCCGCACCTGCGCGTTGTCGCCGAGCTTGTCGGAGACCAGCAGCCAGAAGCGCCCGCTCACGGCCCGCCTCCCACGGCATCGAGGGCGGCCGGCGCTCCGGCGTGCGCCACCGGCGCCTCGGCTCGGCGCAGCACGCCGCGCCGCGGCATGCCACCGCGTCCCAGCCGCCGCCAGAGCAGCCGCCCCGGATCCTCGCCGGGCATGACGATGCCCGGCGGCACCGGCCGGAAGCCGAAGCGGCGATAGTAGGGCGGATCGCCCACCAGGAACACCAGCCGCCAGCCCCGCGTCCGCGCCCGCGCCAGCGCCTCGCGCACGAGCCGCCGGCCGATGCCCCGCCCGTGGAGGGCGGGTTCGATGGCGAGGGGCCCCAGCAGCAGTGCCGGCCGCCGGTCGAGGCGCACCGGCCAGAAGCGCACCGCCCCCACCGGCCGGCCGTCCAGCTCCGCGACGAGACACAGTTCCTTCAGGGGCGGCAGGCCGTCGCGGTAGCGGTAGGAGGTCCTGCGGTGCCGGTCCGGTCCGAAGGTGCGGTCGAACAGGGCCTCGACGGCGGAACGATCCTCGGGCCGCTCGGGGCGGACGTGCAGCATGGCGAACACCGTGGCGTGAGGGACGGGAACGGGCGGGACGACGCGCGCGCGGCACTCACGCGCATCGTCGGCGTCGCTGGGGAGGAGGACCCGGGCGCCACGGCATGCCCTTCCCATAGGACGGCGGGGCCGCCGGTCAACCGGCGGAGATGCCGGCGCGCTTGCCGGTGGCGGAAGCGGCGGCTAGATGCGGCGCGGGAGGCCCGGGGAGGTCCCGGACGAGAGGAGAGCCGCACCATGACCGCCTGTATCGTGGGCTGGCACCATCTGCCCTTCGGCAAGCACGAGGGACGCGAGGTGGAGGATCTGGTGGTGGAGGCCGCCACCGGTGCCCTCGCCGATGCCGGCATCGGCCCGGAGGAGGTGGACGAGATCGTGCTCGGCCATTTCAACGGTGGCTTCGTCGAACAGGAGTTCACCAGCTCGCTGGTGCTGCAGGCGGACGAGCGGCTCCGCTTCAAACCCGCCACCCGGGTGGAGAACGCCTGCGCCACCGGCTCCGCCGCCGTCCATCACGCCCTCGCGGCCATCGCGGCGAAGCGGGCGCGCTTCGTGCTGGTGGTGGGGGTGGAGAAGATGACGGCCCTGCCCGGGCCGGAGATCGCGCGGGTGCTGCGCAAGGCCGCCTATCTCCGGGAGGAGGGCGACATCGAGGGCGGCTTCGTGGGCGTCTTCGCCGAGATCGCCCGGCGCTACTTCCAGCGCTACGGCGACCGCAGCGAGGCCATGGCCCGCATCGCCGCCAAGAACCACAGGAACGGCTGCGCCAATCCCTGGGCGCAGATGCGCAAGGACCTGGGCGTCGAGTTCTGCCGCACCGAATCGGAGAAGAACCCGGTGGTGGTGCCGCCCCTCAAGCGCACCGACTGCTCGCTGGTCTCGGACGGGGCGGCGGCGCTGGTGCTGACGGACGTGGAGACGGCGCTGGCCATGCCCAAGGCGGTGGCCTTCCGCGCCGCCGTCCACGTCAACGACTTCCTGCCCATGAGCCGGCGCGACATCGTCGCCTTCGAGGGCTGCCGGGTGGCGTGGGCGAAGGCGCTGGAGCAGGCGCGGCTCGAGTCGGTGTGGGATCTGGATCTGGTGGAGACCCACGACTGCTTCACCATCGCCGAGCTCATCGAGTACGAGGCCATGGGCCTCACCCCGCCCGGCGAGGGGGAGCGGGCGATCCTCGAGGGCTGGACCGAGAAGGACGGGAAACTGCCCGTCAATCCCTCGGGCGGTCTCAAGGCCAAGGGCCATCCCATCGGCGCCACCGGCGTCTCCATGCACGCGCTGGTGGCCATGCAGGTGCGCGGCGAGGCGGGCGGGATGCAGGTGGAGGACGCCGCCCTCGGCGGACTCTACAACATGGGCGGCGCCTGCGTCGCCTCCTATGTGAGCATCCTCGAGGCCATCCGCTGAGCCGCCGGGCACGGCTCAGCCGGCGGCGGCCGAAACCGGGGCGGGATCCGGCAACCGGCGGCCGCTCCTGGCGTCGAACAGATGCAGCCGGGCGGGATCGAGACCGAGGGCGAGGCCGGCGCCCTCGCCCAGGTCCCGCACCTCCGCCTCCGCCATCACGGCGGTGAGTTCGCGTCCGCCCAGCCGCAGGGTCAGCACCGCCCTGGGCCCCAGCAGTTCCACCAGTTCCACCCGCGCGGCGAGGGGGCCGACGAGGCCGCGGCCCTCGCGGAAGGGATGGATGTCGTCGGGGCGGATGCCCAGCACCACCGGTCCGGCCGGGCCGCGCAGCGTCGGCAGCTCCAGATCGGATGCGCGGAAGCCGTCGGGGCCAAGGGTCCCCTCGATCAGGTTCATGGCGGGACTGCCCACGAAGCGGGCGACGACGAGGTCGGCGGGGCGGAAATAGATCTCCCGCGGCGTGCCGTACTGGCGCAGGCGACCGCCCTCCATGACGGCGATGCGGTCGCCGAGGGTCATGGCCTCCTCCTGGTCGTGGGTGACGTAGAGGGTGGTGACGCCGAGACGGCGCTGGAGACGCCGCAGCTCGCCGCGCATGGCCACCCGCAGCTCGGCGTCGAGATTGGAGAGGGGCTCGTCGAAGAGGAAGACGTCGGGTTCGCGCACGATGGCGCGGCCGATGGCCACCCGCTGCTGCTGGCCGCCGGAGAGCTGGCGCGGACGCCGATCCAACAGCGCCTCGAGACCGAGCATGGCCGCCACCCGGCGGATGCGGGCGCGGATCTCCGCCTCGGGCACGCGACGGGCGCGGAGGCCGAAGGCCATGTTGTCGTAGACGGTCATGTGGGGGTAGAGGGCATAGTTCTGGAAGACCATGGCCACGTTGCGCGCCCGCGGCTCGAGGCCGGTGACGTCGCGGTCGCCGATGTGGATGCGGCCGGCGGTGGGGGTCTCGAGACCGGCTATCAGCCGCAGGGTGGTGGTCTTGCCGCAGCCGGACGGGCCCACCAGCACGGTGAAGCTGCCCTCGTCCACCACGAGATCGAGGGCGTGGAGCACCGTCTGTTCGCCGAAGCGCTTCTCCAGCCGTTCCAGTCGGATGCCGGGCACGGGATCCCTCACGTCTTGACGGCGCCGCCTCCGAGGCCGCGCACCAGGTGCTTCTGGAGGAAGAAGGCGGCCAGCGTCACCGGCACCACCGCCACGAGGATGGCGGCGGCCATCTTGCCCATCTCGATGCCGCGGAAGGTCCAGTAGCCGGCGATGGCCACCGGCAGGGTCCGGCTGGCGCCGCCGGTGAGCACCAGCGCGTAGAACATGTCGTTCCACGAGAGCACGAAGCCGAAGACGGCGGCGGCGCCGATGCCGGGGCGGATGGCCGGCAGCACCACCCGCAGGAAGGCCGTGAACCGTGTGTGACCGTCGATCATGGCCTGTTCCTCGAGCTCGCGGGGGAGATCGTCCACGAAGCCGACGAGGAACCAGGTGACCACCGGCAGCACGAAGGTGAGGTGGGCCAGCACCACCGCCACCAGGCTGTTGGTGAGCTGCAGGTGCCAGAGGATCAGGAACAGCGGCACGATCACCACCGCCGGCGGCATCATCTCGGCGGCGAGGATGGCGAAGCGGGTGCCGGCGCCGCCGGTCCGCCAGCGCGAGAGGCTGTAGGCGGCGGGGGCCCCCACCAGCAGCGCCACCGCGACGGTGACGGTCCCCACCAGCAGGGAATTGAGGATGTAGCGGGGGACGTCGGATTCGAACAGCACCGCCCGCCAGTTGGCGGGATCCGGCGCCACCCACAGCAGATCGGGCCGTGCCACCAGATGGGGCGGGCGCAGAGAGGCGAGCGCGATCCAGAGGAAGGGGAACAGCACGCTCGCGAGGGCCAGCAGCACCACGAGGCCGGTGAGGAGGGTGGCGGGACGCGGCACGGCTCACGCCTCCCGACGCCGCAGCAGGTGCCAGAGGAGGACGGTGAGGGCGAGGGTGACCAGCAGCAGGAGCCACGCCATGGCCGAGGCCTCGCCCATGCGGAAGAAGCGGAATCCCACCTTGTAGATCAGGAACTGGACGGTCTCGGTGCTGTCGCCGGGACCGCCACGGGTGATGGCGTAGACGTATTCGAACACCTTGAAGGCGTCGAGACCGCGGATCACCAGCGCCACCAGCACCACCGGCCGCAGCAGCGGGAGGGTGATGCGGGTGAAGATGCGCCAGGGGGAGGCGCCGTCCACGCGCGCCGCCTCGAAGGGGGCGCGCGGCAGCGCCTCGAGACCGGCCAGCAGCATCAGCACCATGAAGGGGGTCCACTGCCAGACGTCGATGAGGATCAGGCTCCAGAGGGCGAGACCGGGTCCGAACCAGTCCACCGTGATGCCGAGTCGGCCGAGGAGGTACGGAACGACGCCCAGCTGGGGATTGAGGAGGAAGCGGAACATGAGCCCGACGGCGATGGGAGTGACGAACATGGGCACCAGCACCAGCGCCCGGGCGAGGTGGCGGCCGGTCCGGAGCCGGTGGAGGGCGAGGGCGAGGCCGAGACCGAGGAGCAGCTCCAGCGCCACGGCGGCGAGGACGAAATGGAGGGTGTTGGCCATGGCGTTGAGGAAGACGGGGTCGAAGAGGAGCGCCCGGTAGTGGTCGAGGCCCACGAAGCGGACGTCGCGCAGGCGGGTGAGGCGGTAGTCGTGGAGCGAGACCCAGAGGGCGAAGAGCGCCGGCCAGGCGAGCACCGCCGCCAGCAGCCCCACCAGCGGCAGCAGCATGCGATGGCGCAGGGGCAGGCGCGGCCGCCACATCTCAGCGCATCCCGACGGCCGGACGTCCGGTCCCGCGGGGGACCGGACGTCCGCGGTCGGAGCCGACGGATCGATGCCTCACCGACCCAGGAGCCGCCGCACCCGGTCGGCGGCGTCCCGGAGCGCCTGCTCGGCGCTCTTCTCTCCGGCCACGGCGGCGTTGAGCTCGGTGCCGACGATCTCGATGATCTCCTCGGCCCGCTCGCCCACCGCCAGCGGCTCGGCATCCTCCAGGATGGCGAGGACGGTGCGGTAGTACCGCTCGCCGTAGCCCTTCTCCCACACCTCCGGGTCGGTCATGACGGAGACGCGGACGGGCGCACCCCCCATGATCACCCGCTCCTTGTCCACCGCCTTCGAGGTGATCCAGGAGACGAAGGTCCAGGCGGCGTCCTTGTGCGGCGTGTTGTGGGGAATGGCCCAGTGCCAGGCGCCCAGGACCGCCTTGCCGCCCGGCACCTCGTAGAGCTGGAAGCGGCCCGCCAGCGCGCCCGCCGGTCCCTCCGGATTGTTGAGGGTGGGCAGCATCCAGTTGTAGCTGAGCATGGTGGCGGCCTTGCCGGCGGCCATCAGGCGCAGGGCCTCGTCGAAGCCCCAGTTGAGGGAGTTGGGTGGCGCGGCCTCGCGATGGGTCTCGATGTAGAGCTCCAGGGCCCGGATCGCCTCGGGCGAGTCCAGGATCACCCGCCCTTCGTCGTCGAACAGGTCGCCGCCGGCGGCATAGAGCCAGTTCTTCCACTCCTCGAAGATCTTGTAGCCGCGCTGGGGTTGCATGGCGGCGCCGTAGAAGCCGTCGCCGGTGAGACGCCGGACCGTCGCCACATAGTCCTCGAGATCGGTGGGAACGGCGAGGCCCGCGCGGTCGAAGACGTCCTGGCGGACGATGAGGCCGAGGGCATAGTTGTAGTAGGGCACGCCCCAGATGCGGCCGTCCACC
Source organism: Alphaproteobacteria bacterium (assembly GCA_026982705.1). GTDB lineage: Bacteria > Pseudomonadota > Alphaproteobacteria > Geminicoccales > Geminicoccaceae > HRBIN39. The sequence goes on along the minus strand of JALSGP010000018.1, from coordinate 32,776 downwards.
TCGCCGATGGCCCGCAGCGGGCCCACGAAGTCCCCGTAGTCGTAGCCCTCGGTGGCGGCGATGCGGGCGTCCAGCGGTTCCAGATAGCCGGCGCGGGCGAACTCCACCATCCAGGGGTTGTCGACGATGATCACGTCGTAGCTGGCCTCCGGCGCCAGGAAGGAGGTGAGGATCTTGTCCCGCATGGCGTCGTAGGGCATGGCGTCGAAGCGGACGCGGATGTCCGGGTGCTCCGCCTCGAAGCGTTCGGTGAGCCTCGCCACCACGTCGTAGTCGGGCACCTCCTCCATGATGACGTCGAGTTCCACCGCCATGGCCGCGCCGCCGGCCAGCAGCGCCGCGGCGAGACCGGCGACGACGCCCCGCGAGATCCTCGTCATGACGCCTCTCCTCCCTGGAGCCGATCACCTCAGTCCATGCGGGCGCCGCCGGTGACGTTGACCGCCTCGCCCGTGACGAAGCGGGCCGCGTCGGAGGCGAGGAACACCACCACCGGCGCCACGTCCTCGGGCGTCTCGAGGCGCCCGAGGGGAGTCTGGTCCACGTATTCCCGCAGCACGCGCTCGGGGGTGAGGCCGCGCAGGCGCGCCTCCCACTGCACCTCCCGCTCCTGCATGCCGGTGCGCACGAAACCGGGGCAGACGGCGTTCACCCGGATGCCGTCGCCGGCCACCTCCCGCGCCACCGCCTGGGTCCAGCCGATGACGGCGAACTTGCTGGCGGAGTAATGGGCCAGCAGGGGCGCGCCGATCTTGCCGGCCATGGAGGCGACGTTGACGACGACCCCGGGCACCCGGCGGGCGAGGAAGTGGCGCAGCGCCATCTGGTTGGTGAGGAAGACGCCGCGGATGTTGACGTCGAAGTTGTAGTCCCACTCCTCGTCGGTGAGGTCCACCGCCCGGTTCATGGTGGACACGCCGGCATTGGCCACGAGGATCTCGTAGCCGCCCAGCGCCCGCTCCACCTCGGCGAAGGCCCGTTCCACGCTGTCGCGGCGACGCACGTCCACCTGGACGGGGACGGCGCCGCCGCCGGCGTCGGCGGCGGTGCGCTCGGCACCGGGACGGTCGCGGTCGAGGACGGCGACGCGGACGCTGCATGCGGCGAGGGCGAGGACGATGGCGCGGCCGATGCCGACGGCACCGCCGGTGACGATGGCGCGCTTACCGGCGAGGTCGGTGGCGAGGGACACGGCGTCGCCCTCCCTGTGCGGTCTCGGGACGGGGCGAGGATACGTTCGCAAACGAACATCGTCAATCGCATTTCCGCGCTGGACGCGCGGATACGGACGGGATAGTCTGTGCACAACCGAACGGGAGGGCTGCGGTGAACACGCCGATCCCCGATCCCGGCCGGCCGGAGGAGAATGCCGGTCCGCTGGGCGCCGAGGCCCGCCGCCGACGCATCCATCGGCTGGTCGCCGAGCACGGTTTCGCCACCGTGGAGGAGCTGGCGCGCCGCTTCGGCGTCTCGGCCATGACCATCCGCCGCGACCTGGAGCGGCTCGCCCGCGACGGCCTGCTCCACCGTACCCACGGCGGCGCCGTGGCTTGCCGCGGGACCGACGCGGTGGCGCTGGCGCTGGACGAGCCCTCCTTCCGCGCCCGCGCCCGCCGCCACGCCGCCGCCAAGGCCGCCATCGCCGAGGCGGCCCTGGCCCTGGTGGCGCCGGGCGCCACCATCGGGCTCGACGTCGGCACCACCACCCTCGAGCTGGCCCGCCGTCTCGCCGACCGCGAGGACGTGCGGGTCTTCACCAACAGTCTGCGGGCCGCCAGCGTGCTGGGACAGGGGCGGGCGGAGGTCTATCTGCCCGGCGGCCGCGTGCGCCGGGGGGAGCTGTCGCTGGTGGGCTCCCTCGCCGCCCGCGAACTCGCCCGCTACTGGCTCGACGTGGCCTTCGTGGGCATCGCCGGCCTCACCCGGGACGGCTGTTTCGAGTACTCCCCCGAGGACAACGAGATCAAGCAGGTCTACCTCGCCCGCGCCCGCCGGGTGGTGGTGCTGTGCGATTCCAGCAAGTTCGGTCGGATGTCGGTGGTGCGGGTGTGCGATCTCGAACGGATCGACGTGCTGGTCTGCGAGGCGGAACCGCCGCCGGCCCTCGCCGCCGCCCTCGCCCGGGCGGGGGTGGCGCTGCGCCTCGCCCGTCCCGTCGCACCCGAGGGAGAGTGACGGTGCCCGAGCTGTTCCCCGGCAAGCGCAAGGTGGTCATCGGCATGGCCCACATCGGCGCCCTCCCCGGCGCCCCCCTCTACGACGCCGACCGCGGCCTCGACGGCCTCGTGGAGGATGTGCTGCGCGACGTGGAGGCGCTGCAGGAGGGCGGTGTCGACGCCATCATGTTCGGCAACGAGAACGACCGCCCCTACGTGCTGGAGGCGCCGCCCGAGGGGATCGCCGCCATGACGGCGGTGGTGACGGCGGTGAAGCCGCATCTGCGTGTGCCCTTCGGCGTCGACTATCTGTGGGACCCGGTGGCCAGCGTCGCCATCGCCTGCGCCACCGGCGCCGCCTTCGCCCGCGAGGTGTTCACCGGCGTCTATGCCGCCGACATGGGCCTGTGGCGGCCGGATGCCGCCCGCGCCCAGCGGCTGCGCCGCCAGCTCGGCCGCCCCGACCTCAGGCTGCTCTACAACGTCAACGCCGAGTTCGCCGCCGCCCTCGACCACCGCGACATCGCGCTCAGGGCGCGCAGCGCCGTCTTCTCGGCCCTGGCCGACGCGGTGCTGGTCTCCGGTCCCCTCACCGGCGAGGCGGTGGACGCCAGCGAGCTCGCGCGGGTGCGCGCGGCCGTCCCCGACGTGCCGGTCCTCGCCAACACCGGCGTCCATCTCGACAATGTGACCTCCATCCTCGCCGTCGCCGACGGCTGCGTGGTGGGCACCCACTTCAAGGTGGACGGCATCACCTGGAATCCCGTCGACCGGGACCGGGTGGCGCGCTTCATGGACCGGGTCGCCGCGCTGAGGTGAACCATGACGCTGCTGCTCGGCCTCGACATCGGCACCACCTCCACCGTCGGCGTCCTCCTGGACCCGGAGCGGGGCATCCGCGCCACCGCCCAGCGCCCCGCCGATCTCGCGAGCCCGAGGCCCGGCTTCGCCGAGGCCGATCCCGGACAGTGGTGGGCCAATGTGTGCGCGCTGGTGCCGGAGCTTCTGGCGAAGGCCGGCGCCGAGGCCGGGGCGGTGGCGGCGGTGGGCGTGACGGGCATGGTCCCCACCATCGTGCTGCTGGACGCCGAGGGTCGGGTGCTGCGTCCCTCCATCCAGCAGAACGACGCCCGGGCGGTGGCGGAGATCGCCGAGTTCCGCGCGCGCCTGGACGAGGCCGACATCCTCGCCCGCACCGGATCCGCCATCACCCAGCAGAGCCTCGGCCCCAAGCTCCTGTGGCTGCGCCGCCACGAGCCGGAGGTGATGGCCCGTGCCCACCGGCTGCTGGGCTCCTACGACTTCGTCGTCCATCGCCTGACCGGGGCGGCCGGCGTCGAGCGCAACTGGGCGCTGGAGAGCGGTCTGTTCGACTTCCGTGCCCAACGCTGGATCCCCGAGGTGCTGGCGCTCGCCGGCATTCCCGAGGACTGGCTGGGGCCGGTGCGCTGGCCGCGGGAGGTGGTGGGCACCGTCGGGCCGGAGGCGGCGGCGGCGACGGGACTGCGGGCCGGCACGCCGGTGGTGGCCGGCAGCGCCGATCACGTCGCCTCCGCCTTTTCCTCCGGCGTCATCGAACCCGGCGATCTCCTGGTCAAGCTGGGGGGCGCCGGCGACATCCTCTACGCCACCGACCGGCCGCTGGTGGATGCGCGCCTGTTCCTCGACTACCATCTGGTGGACGGCCGCTGGCTGCCCAACGGCTGCATGGCCGCCTCCGGCAGCCTCGTCCGCTGGTTCCGCGACACCCTCGGCGGCGGTCGCGACTACGCCGCCCTCGATCGCGAGGGGGAGGCGGCGGGTCCCGGCGCCGGCGGTCTCGTGGTGCTGCCCCATGTCCTGGGCGAGAAGACCCCCCTCAACGATCCCGAGGCGCGCGGCGTGGTCTTCGGCCTCACCCTCGCCCACGGCCGCGGCCATCTCTTCCGCGCCATCCTCGAGGGCATCGCCTGCGGCTTCCGCCACCATCTCGAGGTGCTGGCCGAACACGGTCTCGCCGTGCGGCGGGTGCGGGTCGCCAACGGCGGCGCCCGTTCGCGCCTGTGGAAGCGGGTGACCGCGGACGTCCTCGGCCTCGCCCTGGAGCCGGTGCGCGAACACCCCGGGTCCTGCCTCGGCGCCGCCTTCGTCGCCGGCATGGGCGTGGGAGTCTTCGGGGACTGGTGGGAGATGGAGCGCTTCCTCGCCTTCGATCCGCCCATCGAACCGGATCCGGCGGCACGGGCCGTCCACGACGAGCTCTACGGTGTCTACCGCGAGCTCTACGTCCGCACGGCGGAGCTCATGCACCGCCTGGCGCGGGCCACCGCGGGGGAGACGGGGCCGTGCGGGTGATGCTGGCCGTCGAGGAGCTGGTGAAGACCTTCGACGCGGTGGTGGCCGTGGCCGGCATCGATCTCGCCGTGGCCGAGGGCGAGTTCGTCTCGCTGCTGGGCCCCTCCGGCTGCGGCAAGACCACCGTGCTGCGCTGCGTGGCCGGCTTCGAGACGCCGGATCGGGGGCGCATCCTCCTGGACGGCGTCGACGTGGGAGGGCGGCCGCCGGAGCGGCGGGACGTGGGGATGGTGTTCCAGTCCTACGCCCTCTTCCCCAACATGGACGTCGCCGGCAACATCGCCTTTCCCCTCATGCTCAGGGGCGTCCCCCGCGAGGGACGGCGGCGGCGGGTGGCCGAGCTGCTGGAGCTGGTGCGCCTGCCCGGCTTCGAGCACCGGCGGGTGCACGAGCTCTCCGGCGGCCAGAGGCAGCGGGTGGCCCTCGCCCGGGCGCTCGCCAAGGAGCCGCGGCTGCTGCTGCTGGACGAGCCCCTCTCGGCCCTGGACGCCAAGATCCGCGAGGAGCTCCGGGTCGAGATCCGCCGCATCCAGAAGGAGCTCGGCATCACCGCCCTCTACGTCACCCACGATCAGGAGGAGGCCCTCGCCATCTCCGACCGGGTGGTGGTGATGAACCGCGGGCGCATCGAGCAGGTGGGCACGCCCGTGGACGTCTACCGCCGTCCCCGCACCCGCTTCGTCGCCGGCTTCGTCGGGACCATGAACTTCTTCGAGGGCGAGTACGCCGACGGACAGCTGCGCTGGCGCGACCGCATCCTGCGGATGGAGGCGCCGGACGGACCACGCGGGGCCGTGGTGCTCGCCCTGCGGCCCGAGGAATTCCGGGCCGCGCGCGAGGCGGCCGCACTGCCGGAGGGATGGAACGTGCTCGAGGGCCGGAGCGGACCCGCCACCTTCCTGGGATCCTCGGTGCGGCTGCGGGTGGAGCTCGCCCGTGATCACGCGGTGGACGTGGATCTGCCCGCCCGGGAGGCGACCGCCTTTCCCATGGGCGAGCGGGTCTTCCTGGGCTTCCCGCCGACGGCCGGCGTGCTGCTGCCGGCCGGGGAGGGAGGGGCCGGTGTCGAGGGGCGCCGGCGCCATGGAGCGCCGAAGCCTCCGCCGGCCGGACGGCTCCGACGCAGGAAGGAAGGAGGGAAGGCATGATGCGCGAGCGACGGATTCTCCTGGGCGGCATCGCCGTCGTCGCACTCCTGGCCGCCGGTGCGGCGCGGGCCGGCGGCGTCGACCTCGAGGCGCTGGCCGAACGGGCCCGGGCCGAGGGCGGCGTCATCAACACCTACGGCATGCCCGAGACCTGGGCCAACTACGGCGGCATCTACGCCCGCTTCGAGGAGAAGTACGGCATCCGCCAGCAGGACATCGACATGGGCTCGTCGGTGGTGCTGGCGCGCATGCGCGAGGAGAACGCCTCCAAGAACGACGTGGCGGACCTCAAGCCCGCCTTCGCCTCCATCCTGGCCGGCGAGGGGCTCACCTATCCCTATCGGGTGAGCTGCTGGGACGATCTCCCCGAGGGGCAGAAGGGGATCGGCAAGGACGGGTCCACCTGGTATGCCGCCTACAAGGGCACCCTCGGTTGGATCGTCAACACCCGCATGGTGGAGAAGGTGCCGCGCAGCTGGAAGGAGCTGGCCGATCCCGCCTACGAGGGTCTCGTGGCCTATCTCGACCCGCGGGCCACGGGAACCGGCGAGGCCACCGTCAAGGCGGCCGCCTACGCCGTCGCGGGCGATCCCTACGACGTGGAGGCGGGCGCCCGGTTCCTCGGCAAGCTCCACGAAATGGGGATCGTCGCCTCGGTGGACCCGAAGGTGGACGTCTCCAAGTTCCAGCGCGGCGAGGTGGCGATCCTCATCAACTTCGACTACAATCTCCTCAAGTGGAAGGAGGATCTCGGCATTCCGGCCGAGGTGGTGATCCCCGAGGACGGCACCATCGCCTCCGGCGGCGGCGTGGTGGGCGCCCGCAACGCGCCCCATCCCAAGACCGTCGAGCTGTTCCTCGAATACCTCCTCTGCGGCGAGGGTCAGCAGCTCTACGCCGCCGGCTTCGTCTCGCCCATGAACCCGAAGGTGGAGCTGCCGGCGGAGATCGCCGCCAAATTCCCGCCGAGGGAAGCCTATGCGAACGTCCGTTTCGTCGACTACCGGAAGGACGCCGAGATCTCCGACCGGCTGAAGGAGGCCTGGGCGCGGGCGGTGGGCGCGCAGTGAGCCCCTGCCCGGGCACGGGGCGGCCGTGGTGGCCGCCCCCTCCGTTCCCGGATGGCGGCCAGGGAGGGTGAGCCGGTGCGACTGCGGTGGAGCGAGGCGATCCTGCTGCTGCCCCTCGCCCTGTTCGTCCTGCTGTTCGAGCTGTACCCCATCCTGGTGATGGCGGTGCGGAGCTTCCTCGACGCGCGGGGCGTCCCCACCCTCGACAACTATCTCGAGATCCTCCGCAATCCCGTCTATCTCACCGCCATCCGCAACTCGCTGCTCTTCGCCACCGCCGGCGCCCTCGTGGGCGCGGTGGGCGGCACCTTCGTGGGCTATCTCGCCCCGCGGCTGCCGCCGCGCCTCCACCGCTTCCTCCTCTCCCTCTATTCGCTGCCCCTCACCCTCTCCGGTCTGGTGGTGGCCTTCGCCTTCATCGTGCTGCTGGGTCGCAACGGCGTCCTCAATCTGATGGTCCAGCGACTCTTCGGCCTGCCCCGGGACGTCTACTTCGACGTCTATTCCTGGTACGGGATCGTCCTGGTGTATGCGTTCTTCCAGATCCCCCTCATGACCCTCACCATGGCGGCGATGTTCGAGAACCTCGACCGCAGTCTGGTGGAGGCGGCCCGCAATCTGGGGGCCCGCCCCTGGCAGGTGTGGCGCCACGTGATCGTGCCGGTGCTGGCTCCCGGCTTCCTCGCGGGACTCTCCATCCAGTTCGCGGGTCTGCTCGGGGCCTTCGGCACGGTGCTGGCGCTGGTGGGCGGGGCCAAGAACCTGCTGGCCATCCAGATCTACTACCACACCTCGGAGTCCACCTACGACCTGCCGCAGGCGGCGGCGCTCTCGGTGGTGCTGATCGCCATCATCGCGTCGGTGCTGGTGCTGCTCAATCTGGTGGAGCGGCGGGTGCGCGCCAGCGGGGGAGGCTGACGGTGCGCCGGCTCGGCCCCTTCCGGACGATCGCGCTGGTGCTGCTGGTGGCCTTCATCGTGGTACCCATCAGCATGCCCGTGATCTTCTCCTTCAGCGTCTACTGGCAGGACATCCTGCCCGAGGGATTCACCCTCCGCTGGTACGCGAAGTTCCTCGCCAAGCCCGCCACGTCCCGCTCGCTTGGCGTGTCGCTGATGGTCGCCACCAGCGCCGTGCTGCTCAATCTGCTCATCGCCGTGCCGGCGGGCTACGCCATCTCGCGGATGAAGGGGCGGGCGCGGGCGCTCACCACCGCCGTCGCCCGGGTGCTGCCGCTGGTGCTGCCGCCGGTGATCGTGGGCACCGCCCTGCTGCTGGCCTTCTCGAAGCCGCCGCTGGCCTTCTCCGGCACCATCGGGATGGTGATCGTCGCCCACACCCTGCTGGGCTTCCCCTTCATGATCCGCAACACGCTGGCGAGTTTCGACACCCTCGACATCGACACCCTCTCGGAGGCGGCGGCGAGCCTCGGTGCCAATCTGTGGCAGCGTCTGCGCTGGGTGATCGTGCCCAACGTGTTGCCCGGGGTGCTGTCGGGGGCGCTCCTGGTGTTCGCCATCTCCATCGGCGAGTTCGAGGTCACCAGCATGGTCGCCGGCTTCGAGGCCCAGACCCTGCCCCTGCAGCTGTTCCAGCAGATCCGCAACGACATGCGCATCGCCAGCGCCATCTCGGCCTTCCTCGTCTATGTCTCGCTGATCTGCTTCCTCGGCATGACCTGGCTCGGGGGCCATCTGCGGGAGCGGCGGGGATGAGGGCGGAGCTGGAGGCGGCCCTCGCCGCCGCCCGCGCCGCCGGCGCGGTGCTGCGTCGTCACTTCCGGGCCGGCGTCGCCATCCATTACAAGCGGGCCGCCGATCCCGTCACCGCCGCCGATCGCGAGGCGGAGCGCACCGTCGCCGCGGTGCTGACGGAGCGCTTTCCCGACCACGGTTTCCTCGGCGAGGAGGGGGAGGTGCGGCGGGCGGCGCCGGTGCGCTGGATCGTCGATCCCCTCGACGGGACCACCAACTTCTCCCGGGGTCTCGAGCGCTTCTGCGTCGCCATCGCCCTCGAGCGGGAGGGACGCGTCGAACTGGGGGTGATCCACGACCCGCTGCGCGGGGAGACCTTCCACGCCGTGCGGGGAGAAGGGGCGTGGTGCGGCGACCGGCCCATCCGGGTGTCGGCCACCGACGACCTGTGCCGGGCGGTGGTGGCCTCCGGCTTTCCCTACGACGCTTGGGAGAGTCGGGACGACAACACCGCCGAGTGGCGGGCGATGGTCAAGCGGGTCCAGGCGGTGCGCTGCCTCGGCGCCTCGGCGCTGGACCTGGCCCATGTCGCCTGCGGCCGGCTGGACCTGTTCTGGGAGCGCGGGCTGGATCCTTGGGACCAGGCGGCAGGGGCGCTGCTGGTGACGGAGGCCGGCGGCCGGGTGACGGACCTCGGGGGGAGTCCCTTCGATCCCCACCGTCCCGCCATCCTCGCCAGCAACGGCCGTCTCCACGATCTCGCCCTGGCGGTGCTCGCCACCGCCGTCTGAGCGCCGCCGTCACCGCCCCGGGCGGCAGGGTGCACACCTCGCCCCACCGCAACCGCGACGTCGCCACCGCGCGCACCCGGTCCGGAACTCGCTGGCGGAGGGAGAGGGATTCGAACCCTCGGTACCCGTAAGGGTACAACGGTTTTCGAGACCGCCCCGTTCGACCACTCCGGCATCCCTCCGCGGGGCGTCGCTGATGTAGCGAGAGGCCCCGCCCGCTGCAAGGTGCGCCCCGGCGAAGGTGAGACGGACAGAACACGAACATATGCGCATATTCGGATCCGTGAGAGCGTCGCCTTGCCTCCCCCGGGCCGCCCGCTGGCCTTCGGGCGCGGCATTCCCACGGACATCGCACGGGCCATCGGGAGGGAGGAGAAATGCGGATCGTCGCGCTCGCGGGCGTGTGCGCCTGCCTCTTCGCCGCCGGCAGCGTTCGTGCCACCAACGGCTATTTCGCCCACGGCTACGGCGCGGTGGCCAAGGCCATGGGCGGTGCCGCCATCGGCAGCGCCCACGATGCCCTCGCGCCGGCCAGCAATCCCGCCGCCCTCGCCTTCGTGGGCGACCGGGTCGATTTCGGCCTCGACTGGTTCCACCCGAGCCGCGGCGCCACCCTGCGCGCCGCCACCTTCGGTCCCTTCGCCGGCCGGTTCCACGCCGACGAGGCCGAGCACTTCTTCATCCCGGAACTGGGCGTGAGCCGGCGGCTGGACGACCGTGTCACCCTCGGTCTCGCCATCTACGGCAACGGCGGCATGAACACCGAATACGAGAGCCTCAACCGCCGCACCCGCGGCCTCGGTGCGGCCGTCTTCGGGGCGCCGCCCGACCACGGCCTCCTCGGCCGCGGTCGTGCCGGCGTCGATCTCGCCCAGCTCTTCCTCGCCCCCACGGTGGCGGTGCACATCGCCGAGGGTCACGCCGTCGGGCTCTCCGTCAAATTGGCCGTCCAGCGGTTCGAGGCCTACGGCCTCCACAATTTCGCCAATCCGGTGGCGAGCGTCGCCCCCAACAGTGTCACGAACCGCGGTCACGACTATTCCTGGGGCTTCGGCTTCCACATCGGCTGGGTCGGCCGCCTCACCGACACCCTCACCGTCGGTCTCGCCTATCAGAGCCGCTTCTGGATGACCCCCTTCTCCAAGTACAACGGCCTGTTCGCCGAGGGCGGCGACTTCGACATTCCCGAATCCTACGGCGTGGGCTTCGCCTGGCAGCCCTACGAGCGGCTCCTGCTGACCGGCGACGTCCAGGTGATCCGCTACGACCACATCGCCTCCGTCGGCAATCCGGGCAACCGGCCCGCCCGGCTCGGCAGCGACGACGGTCCCGGCTTCGGCTGGCGCGACATGACCGTCTTCAAGCTGGGGCTCGCCTATCGGGTGGACGACACCCTTACCCTCCGCCTCGGCGGCTCCCTCACCAACGCGCCCTATCGCGGCCGCGAGACCTTCTTCAACATCCTCGCCCCCGGCACCATCCGCGCCCACGTCACCGTGGGTCTCGGCTGGCGCGTGCGCGAGGGAGTGGAGGTCTCCGCCTGATCATGCCCGTGCCTTCCATGACAACGTCGAGGGCCGGCTCGGCGCCACCGGCATCGACGACCGTCCGGCCGAGGACATGGCCGGCATCGCCGTGGGCGTCACCTACTGACGAGCCGGACCGCGTGTCTTTTCCCGGCGGCGGTCCCTCCCATCTCGAGACGCGGAAGACGGAGGGGCGGCCCGTGGAGGAGATGGACTATCGCGGCCTGCTGTGTCCGCTGCCGGTCCTCAAGGCGCGCCGCGCGCTCGCGGGGTGTCCACCCGGCACGCGGCTGCGCTTCCTCGTCACCGATCCCAAGGCGCCCGAGGACTTCCGCCACTTCTGCGAGGCCGCGGGGCATCGGCTGGTGTCGGTGGAGACATGCGGCGAGGGGATCTGGGCGGTGGTCGTCGAACGCGGCGGATGAATACGGCGGTGTTCCTTTCGCGCTTCGGGCTTGTGGGGGGGTGCGCGAAGGCGTAGGTTCGGTCGGGGCCACGACGCCGTGAGGCCGGGTGGTGGCGGACAGGGCGTGCAGGTGGTGGACCCTCGATCGGCGGCGTCTGCTGGTCGGTCTGGTCGCCGCGGGTGGCTCGGCCCTGGGGGGCCGGATCGTCCACGGGCACCGGGACGGCGCCTTCCGTCTGCTGGTGGCGCCCTTCCACGGTCTTTACGAGACCGCCCGGCGCGTCGCGCCCTTGGCCGGATGGCTGGAACGGGAACTGCGGCTTCCCGTCAGCGTCCACTCGGCCTTCGACTTCCACGAGTTCCGCCGTCGTCTCGACGAGGCGTTCGGCGTCGGCTGTGAACTGGTCCTGACACCGGGTCATTTCGTCGCCGCCGTCCTCCAGGACGGCTGGCAGCCGGTCTTTGACGTCGTCTGCGGTCGGGAGATCGCCTTCTTCGGGCGCATCGACGCCGGACTCACCGGTCTCGGCTCGGTGGCGGAGGTGCGTCTGGCGCTGCCCGATCCCCTCTCCCTCGTGGCCCTGGCCGCCCTCGACCACCTGCGTGACCGCGGTCTCGCACCGCTCCGCCGCATCCATTTCGTCGGCCTCGGCAATGTCGTCGAGGCGGTGGAGCGGGGACTCGCGGAGATGGGGGCGGTGCCGCGCGCGTTCTACGAACGGATGGAGGCGGAGGAAACGGAAGAGGAAGAGATCTGTCGCATCGTCGCCACCTTTCCGGCGGAGCTGCGCAAGACCCTCCTCGCCCACCGCGACGTCCCGCCGGCGACCGTCGAGCGGTTGCGCCGGTCGGCGCTGGCCGCCGGGATGGCGGTGGACTGGCTGCCGACGCTGGGGGTGGCCGTCACGCCGCCGTCCCTCGCCCTCTATCGACGACTGGGACTCGAATATGGCTCGCCTTTCGACGAGTCCTATTCGCGTTCTTCGAGGCGTTCGTTCACGAGAAGCTGAGATGGTCCACTGGTCGTTTCGCAAGAAGATCACCGTCGGATTCCTAGGAATCGTCATTCTCTCCGCCGCGGTGCTGATCGCGACCCAGACCTGGCTCGTCCGTGCCAGCCAGCGGGCCGCGGTCGAGGCCTATCGCGACGAGACTCTCGCCGTCCTCGCCCACACGCTGGCCCCCGCCCTCTTCGCCGGCGACATCGCGACGCTGGAGCGGCAGGTGGAGCTGTTGCTCGCCTCCACCGGCGTGCGGGCCGTCGAGATCCGCGATCCCACGGGAGGCTTGGTGCTCGCCCGTGCCCGCGAGACGGAGGCGGATCGCGCGCCGCCGGTGACGGGGCGAGTGGTGATCCGGTTCGCGGGACGGCCGGTGGGCGAGCTGCGCATCCGGGTCTCCGACGCCCGCTTCGGTTCCATCGCCGGAACCTCTCTCGCCCGCTTCTCGGCGGTGGTGCTCTTCGGCCTGGTCCTCGGAGCGGCGGCGCTCCTGGGGCTGGTGCTGCGCGAGGCGGAGTGGTTCGAGCGTCTGCGTCGCCATGCCTCGGCCATCGCCGAGGGGGCCTTCGACCGCCGTCTGCCCGAGCACGGACCGCGCGAGACCAGCCAGATCGCACGTCTCGTCAACCGTGTGCTGGACGCCCTCGACGAGGCCCGCCGCCACGCCGACGCCGAGCGCCGTCGGCTCGCCACCGTCTTCGAGCTCCTGCCCCACGGCGTGCTGGAACTCGACCTCGAGGGAACCATCGTCGCCGCCAATCCCGCCTATCACCGCATGCTCGGCCATGCCGACGGCACGCTGATCGGGCGCAGGCTCTGGGAGATTCCCACCACGCCCGCCTTCGACTGTCGCGCCATGTTCGAGACGGTGGTGCGGGAACGGCCGGATCCACGTCCCGTCCACATCGAGAAGATCCGCACCGACGGCCGGGTGGTGCGGATGCGCCTCGACTGGACCTGGCTGCACGATTCGCGGGGGCGGGTGCGCGGCATCCTCGCCGTCGCCACCGACGTCACCGCCGAACACGAGGCGCGCCGACAGCTCGAGGAGAGCGAGAAGCGTTTCCGCGACTTCGCCGAGGCGGCCTCGGACTGGTTCTGGGAGACCGACGCCGAGGACCGCATCGTCTTCATCTCCAGACGCTTCGAGGAGATCTTCGGCATTCCCCGGGAACGGTTCCTGGGGCGGCGGCGCGACGACATCCAGGCCATCGTGGAGAGCCCGGACTGGCCCCATTACGTGGCGCTGCGGCGGGCGCGGGCGCCCTTCCGCGGCTTTCGCTACACCCTGGAGGATGCCTGGGGGCACCGGCACACCGTCGAGGTGTTCGGCGTCCCCAACTTCGGTCCCGACGGTGCGTTCCGCGGCTATCGCGGCGTCGCCCGCGACATCACCGACAAGGTCGAGGCGGAACGGCGACTGCGGGAGCTCGCCTATTTCGACAGCCTCACGGGCCTCGTCAACCGTACCGCCTTCGGCGAGGAACTCGATCGCATCCTGGCGCTGGCGGCGCGTCGCGGGGCGCGGGTGGCCCTTCACGTCGTCGATCTCGACCGGTTCAAGGAGATCAACGACACCTTCGGCCACGAGGCCGGCGACCGGTTGCTGGTGACGGTGGCGGAGCGGCTCCGGGCCTGCGTGCGCAGGAGCGACGTGGTGGCGCGGCTGGCGGGCGACGAGCTGGCGGTGATCCAGCCCTTCGTCCGCGACGCGGAGGAGGCCGGGGTGCTGGCGGAGCGGCTGGTGCGGGCGGTGCGGGCACCGGTGGAGCTGGGCGAGGCGCGGGTGAGCATCAGTTGCAGCATCGGCATCGCCCTCTTCCCCGAGGACGGCCGTGATCGGCCGACGTTGCTGCGCCACGCCGACATCGCCCTCTACCGGGTCAAGGAACGGGCGCGCGACGGCTATGCGTTCTTCCACGCCGACATGCAGCGCCGCTATCTGCGCCGGATCGAGCTGGAGCGGGAGCTAGGCGAGGCGCTGGCCCGCGACGATCCCGACGAGATCTTCCTCGTCTTCCAGCCGCGGGTGGACCTGGCCGACGGCCGGCTGCTGGGAGCCGAGGCGCTGGTGCGCTGGCGGCATCCCCGCGACGGTGCGGTGGAGCCGGCCACCTTCGTGACGCTGGCCGAGCGCTGCGGTCTGGTCCACCGCCTCGGACGGCTGGTGCTGGAGCGGGCCTGCGCCCAGTTGCGGGCGTGGGATCTGGAGGGACGTCATCTGCCGCGTCTCGCCGTCAATCTCTCGCCGCTGCAGTTCGTGCGTCGGGACATCGTCGAGGAGATCCGGGCGGTGCTGGCCCGCAGCGGCGTCGAGGCGAGCCGCGTGGAGCTGGAGATCACCGAGAGCGCCCTCATGCAGGAGACCGGCCGCACCATCGAGGCGCTGCGTCAGCTCGCCGATCTCGGCGTGGAGCTGGTGCTGGACGATTTCGGCACCGGCTACTCCAGCCTCGGCTATCTCAAGCGCTTCCCCATCCATCGCCTCAAGATCGACCAGAGCTTCGTGCGCGGCCTGCCGGAGGTGGCGGAGCAGCGCGCCATCGTCCGCGCCATCCTCACCCTCGCCCGCACCCTCGGGCTCGGCTGTGTGGCCGAGGGAGTCGAGACCGAGCGCGCCCGCGAACTGCTGCTGGCGGAGGGATGCCGCGAGGGGCAGGGCTATCTGTTCGACGTCCCGCGTCCGGCCGAGGCCTTCGCCGAGCGCTGGCTGCCGGCCGCCCTGGAACGGCGGGAGATCCGGCGCCGGGCCCAGGGAGCCGGCCGGGGCTCAGGGTGAGGATCCGTCCATCACCGTCGGTGCCAGACCACGTTCGAGGGCCCCGACGGCGGCCGCCAGCTCGGTGAGGGGCACCGCTCGGCGCCCCTCCCGTTCCAGTCGCTCGGCGAGGGCGGCGAGCCCGTGGGCATGGACGTTGCGCGCCGCCCCCGCGAGGGCGTGGGCGATGCGCCGCAGGCGGGCATCGTCGTCGGCGGCGGCCCGCAGTTCGCCGAGATAGCGGCGGACGGTGGCGAGGAACAGTTCGGCGAGCTCGCGCTGGAGACGCGCGTCGCCGTCCGCCACTTCCCGCAGACGACGGTGGACGGCGTCGATCTCGTCGTGCCGTTCGGACGGCGGCGCGGCCTCCGCCGCCGGCACGACGCGGGTGAGCTCGCGGATCGTCGCGATCAACCGGCCGATGGAGACGGGCTTCGCCAGATAGCCGGCGAGCCCCAGCTCGCGACACTCCGCCTCCACCCGTGCCGCGTTCCACGCATCGCCGAAGAGCAGGATCGGCACCTCACCCCCGAGCCGGCGCCGCAGGCGACGGGCCAGTTCCAGACCGGTGCCGTCCGGCAGGTTCAGCGCCACCAGGAAGAGGGCGATGCGGCGGCGGCTCGCGAGCGCCTCGGCCTCGACCGCCGTGTCGACGCATTCCACCACATAGTCGAGGCGATCCAGCACCAGCCGCACCAGGCTGCGGGCGAAGACCGGATCCCCCACCACCAGGATGCGTCTCGGGTCCGCGACCAAGCGCCGTCTCCCGCCGGGCCGCGGTCAATTTCTCCTAATGAGGGAATTCCGTCAAGGATACTATCGTATTGCGATCACATGCGCGCCCGATCCCCGGGCCAGCGCACGAGCCGCACCAGCAGCAGTCCGAAGGCCAGGGACCAGGCGAGGGTGGCGGCGGTGGGCAGGGCGGAGGCCGGGGTGCCGCTCACGGGGACCAGCAGGCGCAGAAGGGCCGCGAGGGCGAGCAGCGGCGCGAAGCGCGCCACCGGTCGGGCCGCCGCGAAGCCGAGGCCGCCACGCTGGCAGGCGGTGCGGGCGATCACCGTGAAGACCAGGGTTCCCAGCCCGCCGATGGTGAGCAGATGGACGGCGTCGGCCGGTGGCGGGCCGGCGCCGAGTTCGCTCGTCCCCCACAGCACCAGCCCGAGGCCCAGCCCCAGATAGCCCAGGTGCAGCCCCCGGACCTCGGCGACGGCCCACGCCTCCCGCGCCCGCCAGCGCCAGAGACGCACCAGTGTGAGGGCGCCGGCGAACAGCAGGGCGGTACCGGCGGCGGGGCGGGTGGTGTCGTCGAACAGGGCGAAGAGGGCGAAGCCCAGCAGGGCCACCAGGGCGAGCTCGGGACCGGTGCCGAGATCCGCCCGGAACCGACGTCCCGCCCGCTGCACCTCGCCGGCGGTGGCGGCCCGCAGCAGCCGGCCGCCCATGGTGGCGAGCAGCAGCGCCACGAGGGCGAGACCGCTCCACACCGCCCCGGCGACACGTGCCGGCTCGTCGCGCAGGAGGCCCAGTACCACCACCGCCTCCAGCACCAGCAGCGCCACCGGCACCAGTCCGAAGACCAGGTTCACCGGCCGCTTCGGATCCGCGAGGAAGGCCGGGCTCACGCCGTAGACCAGGAGGGCCGGGAAGGGGAGCAGGAGGATCGGCGCCGGTGTCGCGGCCGTCCACGGAGCGAGACGCGCCAGGAGCCAGCTCCCCACCAGCAGCACCAGCGCTCGCGGTTCGGCCCGGGCCACCAGGAAGCCGGCCATGGCGGCGCCGGCGAAACCGAAGATCATCTCATGGGCGTGCCAGAGGGTCGGCGGCATCGCCGGTGGCGGCGCGAGGAGCCCCGATTGCACCGCGAGCCAGAGGGGCACGCCCACCGCGGCCCAGAGGGTGGTGAGGAGGAAGAGCGGCTTGTGGGCGGGCCGCAGGCGGGACGGGGACTCGCGTGTCATCGGCTCCGACGGGGAGGGACGGGCACGGGCGGGCACGAGGAGACCCCGGCCCGCACCGGCGGGCCGGGACGGACTCAGGCCTCGCCGCGATAGATGCGGACGATCCTGTCCAGAAGGTCGAGCGCCTCCGCCCAGGGGCGGCGGAAGCTGTTGCGGCCGATGATGGAACCGGAGCCGCCCCCGTCACGGATCTGCCGGATCTCGGCGAGCAGGCCCTCGGTGTCCTTGGCCTCGCCGCCGCTGAAGACCACCAGCCGCTTGCCGGCGAAGGCGCACTGCATGACGTGACGGATGCGGTCGGCCAGGGTCGCCCGCGGCACCGCCTGCGCCTCGTAGACGCCGCGGGCCGCCTCGAGGGCGATGCGGTCGGTGGGCGGTTTGACCTTGACCAGATGGGCGCCGAGCAGCGCGGCCATGTGGGCGGCGTAGGCCACCACGTCCAGCGCCGTCTCGTCCTCCTTGGCGAGGCGTCCTCCGCGCGGATAGGACCACACCACCGCCAGGAGGCCCTTCGACCGCGCCTCGCGGATCACCTCCCGCGCCTCCTCGATCATGTCGTACTGGCGTTCGGAGCCGGGGTAGATGGTGAAGCCGACGCCGACGCATCCGAGGCGCAGGGCGTCGTCCACCGAGGCGGTGAGGGCCTGGTCCGGGCTTCCGGCGTGGAGGCTGTTGGCACTGTTCAGTTTGAGGATCAGCGGCACCCGCCCGGCGAAGGTGTCCGCCCCCTGCGCCAGCAGCCCCAGCGGGGCCGCGTAGGCCGACAGCCCCGCCTCGATGGCGAGGCGGAAGAGATAGTGGGGATCGTAGGCGGGCGGATTGGGCGCGAAGCTGCGCGCCGGTCCGTGCTCGAAGCCCTGGTCCACCGGCAGGATCACCAGCCGTCCGGTGCCGGCGAGGCGGCCGTGCATCAGCAGCCGGTACAGATTGGCCTTCACGCCGGGCGGCTCGCCCTCGTACCAGCCGAGGATCTCGCGTACGCGTTCGCTCATCGCTCTCCCCGTCCGAATTCGCGGATACGGTTGTGGGCCCTCGCCCCCTCTCATAGGTGTCGGAGGGCTCCACGTCCACGGAGGTGAGACCGATGCGGCCAACACGTCTTTCCGCGTTGCTCCTCCTCGTCACCGGGCTCGCCCTGACCGCGCCCCGGCCGGCGCCCGCCGCCCTCGCCCTCGAGGATCCGGAGCGGGGGGTGTTGACCCTGGCGCCGGTGCTGGCGCGGGCGACGCCGGCGGTGGTGAACATCGCGGTGCGCTCGCTCCGGCCGGACGAGACCAATCCCCTGCTGCGCGATCCCTTCTTCCGGCGCTTCTTCGGCCTGCCCGACGTCCTTCCCAAGCGCGAGGTGCTGAGCGCCGGCTCCGGCGTCATCGTCGACGCGGAGAAGGGGCTGGTGGTGACCAACAACCACGTGGTGGAGGGGGCGGAGGAGATCGTCGTCACCCTCAAGGACCGGCGCACCTTCCGGGCCGAGCTGGTGGGGGCGGATCCGGCCACCGATCTGGCGCTGCTGCGGATCCCGGCCGAGGATCTGACGGCGCTGCCCTTCGCCGATTCGGACCGGGTGCAGGTGGGCGACCTGGTGCTGGCCATCGGCAATCCCTTCGGCCTCGGCCAGACGGTCACCTCGGGCATCGTGAGCGCCCTGGGCCGCAGCGGCATCGCCCCCGAACGCTACGAGAGCTTCATCCAGACCGACGCCCCCATCAATCCCGGCAATTCCGGGGGCGCGCTGATCGACACCCGCGGACGGCTGGTGGGCGTCAACACCGCCATCATCTCCCCGGCCGGCGGCAATGTGGGGATCGGCTTCGCCGTCCCCGCCAACATGGTGAAGGCGGTGGTCGCCCAGCTCGAGAAGTACGGGGAGGTGCGGCGCGGTCGCATCGGCGTGGTGGTCCAGGACCTGACGCCGGATCTCGCCGCGGCGCTGGGCATCGCCGCCGAGGGCGGGGCGGTGGTGAGCCAGGTGCAGCCGGGCTCGCCGGCGGAGCGGGCCGGCCTGCGGCCGGGCGACGTGGTGGTGGCCATCGACGGCCATCCGGTGCGCGGCGCCACGGATCTCCGCAACCGCATCGGCCTCGCCGAACGCGGCACCACCGTCACCCTCGACGTGGTCCGGGACGGTGAGAGGATCGCGCTGCCGGTGACCATCGGGACACCCGAGATCGCCGCCCTCGAGACGGGCCGGCTGACGCCGCGTCTCGCCGGCGCCCTCGTCACCGAGATCCCCGACGACCATCCCGCCCGCGGTCGGGTCCAGGGCGTCTACGTGGCCCGGGTGGTCCCCGGCAGTCCGGCCTGGCGCTTCGGGCTCCGCGAGGGCGACATCGTGCTCGCCGTCAACCGCCGGGAAGTGCAGACCGTCGCTCAATTCCGGGAGGCGGTCCGCCAGGCGCGGGGGGTCCTCGCCCTCGACATCCTCCGCGGCAACGTGCGGATCTTCCTGCTGGTGCGCTGAGGCGCGCGGCGCGACGGTGCCGGCGGGCGCGATGCCGGTGGCGTTAACCGGGCCTTAACCGAGGTGGGGCAGGATGGCGGCGGATCGCCGGAGCAAGGACCGTGATCGGGACCGCCACCCTCGCCCCACCCCGGCCCGCCGCCGGGCCCCTCCGCCTTCCCCTCGGCCTCGATGGCCGGCGGCTCGTGGATCTGCTCCCCCTCGCGGCGGTGCTGGCGGTACCGGTGGCCGGCGCCGCGGGCGCGGTGGCGCTGGTGGCGACCACCGGCGCCTTCCTGCTCACCGGCTTCGCCGGCGCCCGCATCCTCGCCGGCCGCGCCGACATCCCCGCCCTTGCCGCCCTCGCCGTCGCCCTCGCCGCGGGCTTCGCCCTCGCCGGGCCGGCGCCGATGGCGGCCCTCGCCGTGGTCGCCGTCGTCGAGATCCTCCGCCACGACGTCCGCCGTCTGCCCGAGGCCGTCTCGGTCCTGCTGCTGCTGGCCGGACTGGCGCTGCGGGTGGATGCCGGGACGGTGGCGCTCGGGGCCGCGCGCGACGGCGTCTTCGTCCTGTTCGTGGCGGCGGCCGCGGGCTTCGTGGTGCTGGCCGACGGCCGCGGCGAACCGGTGCCGGGCCGTCCCGCCGACCGCTTCGCCCGCGTGGTTCGTGACGCCGCGGCCCTCGCCGCCGGGGCCGGGGCCATCGGCGCCTTCCTCCTGTGGACGACGCCGGCCGGTGGCGGCATGCCGGGCCCCTGGGCGCTGGCCGGCGTGGTGCTGCTGGCCGGTGGCGGTGCCTGGTGGCGGCGATGGTCCGGCCGGGGAGGGAAAGGCGTTCCCTGGCCGGCGCTGCCCTGGCTGGGGGTCTTCGTGCCGGTGACCTTGCGGGCGCTGGCCGACGGGAGCGCCGGCCTGCCCCTGCCCTGAGGCCCCGGCCGTCCGCGGCGGAGGGGTCCCCTCGCGGCGCCGCCGGCACGCCGTCGAGACCCTTCGGCGGGAGACGGATCGGGCCGGCCATGGGGCGAGGCGGTCGGCCCGGGCGTTCGGGATCGGTGGGACGGGGCCGCCGGAGCCGGGGCGGGCGCCGACCGGAGCCCGCTCCGGGCGAAGAGCGGGGGCGGCGATCCCCGGGCCGGTGGAGACGGCGACATCGGGGCGTTCCCACATCGGGGCGTTCCCGAGAGGGCATGGTCGGGATGTCCCGCGGCCGGGGACCCCACCGCCTCCGTCCCCGCAGCGCGGGGAGGGGAGCGGAGCCGTTGCGGGCGGGCGAGGGGGATCCTGGCCGGACACCGTCCGCTGCCCGGCGGTCGGGACGCACCGGTTCGGGCCCTCGGGGACCCGCATGCCCGTGGCGGCATCGCACGGGCACCGGGCCGGGTCTCGTAGAGAAGGGGGCTGCTGGAGACCCGTGGCGGCACTCCTCCCTGCGGCGGTCCGGGCGCGCGGTCGGGGTGCCGACGGCCCCGCCACCTCCCGGGCCTCCGCGCGTCCGCTCCGCCGGTGGGCGCGGCGGCCCCCCGCACCGGCGCTCCGGTTTCGGCGAGAAACGTTCGGGTACCGGCCGCGGGCGCGGCAGGATGGCCCGTCGTGCGGGGGGCTCCGCCCCATTCCCGGGTATACCCGAGGCCGCATCCGCGCGCGGGGCGGGCCCGGCACCTCCCCGGCCGCCCCGCCGGCACCGGGCCGCCGCCCCCTTGCAGCCTCCGCCCGCATCGCCATTTCGCAGGGCGGAACGGGACCTCTCCCGGGACCCGATTCGCTCCGCAGGGGAGATCCGATCGCGATGCCCAAGCCTCTGATGCCGAAGGCCACCGCCGTCTGGCTGGTGGACAATACGTCGCTCACCTTCGAGCAGATCGCCGAATTCTGCGGGCTCCATCCGCTGGAGGTCAAGGCCATCGCCGACGGCGAGGTGGCCCAGGGGATCCGCGGCCTCGATCCCATCGGCGCCGGCATCCTCACCCGCGAGGAGATCGAGCGCTGCCAGAGGGATCCGAACGCCCGCCTGCGGATGGTGGAACCGCCGGAGGAGGCCAAGCGCGTCGCCCGTCGCCGCGGCCCCCGCTATACGCCGCTGGTCAAGCGTCACGAGCGGCCGGACGCCATCGCCTGGCTGCTGCGCCACCATCCCGAACTCTCCGACCAGCAGATCTGCAGGCTACTGGGCACCACCCGGGCGACGGTGCAGGCCATCCGCGACCGCACCCATTGGAAGAGCCACGAGCTCAACCCGCGCGATCCGGTGCTGCTGGGCCTCTGCACCCAGACCGAGCTCGAGGAGGCGGTCGCCAGGGCCCGGGCCGAGAAGGCGAAGGCCGAGGCGGAGGCGGCCCGGCGCGAGCGCGAGCGGGCGGCGGCCGAGGCGGATGGCCGGGCCGGCGGCGGCTGACGAGCGCGGTTCGCGTCTCGTCCCGTCGAGGATCCGCCGCAGCGGGTGAGACGCACCCCGTCTCCCGCGACGGGGCGGAATGGCCGGCGGGGGCCGGGAGCGGGCGGCCCCGTCGCCATCCCGGCGCGCCGGAGCGCGGTGGGCTCCTCTCCGGACCGGGCAGGGCGGTCCATCCGGGTCGCCGCACGTGATGGAGCAAAACCGGGCGGAGGTGCGGGTGCCGCCCGTGCGTCGCGGGGAAGCGGCTCCCCGGGACGGCACCGGCCACGGCGCGGGCGATCCTCGTCGCGGCGGATCGCCCGGAGCCCCGCCGTCCAGCGGCGAACGACACCGCCACCGGACGGACGTCGACGATCGCGCGGTCGGTCGCGGCAGGCCGGAGGCGAGCGTCTCCGGGACGGATCCGGGCCGTCGCGGAACCGACGGTGAGCCCCGGGCCGGGCGCGTACGGGGGCGTCACCGGACGGACCGGCGCGAAGGGACCGACGCCCCTCGCCCGGGGCGGGCGCTCCGCGACGCCCGGCGAAGGCGTTCGTGGCGGGGGATCCGGGCGCGTTCGCAACCGGGCACGGGGTACGGAGACGGCAGCCGGGAGCGGCGCGGGCGGCCGCCCGCGGGCACGGGTACGGCGGGGCGACGCCATACGGCTTCCTCGGAGGATGGACCGCGGCGGTGGCGGCGCGGCGTCCCGACGACCCGGCGCGGGTCCTGCCGCCGGCTCCGGCATCGTTCCCCGGGGGGACGCCGGTCCGCGGGATCCGGCGGGGAACGGTGGGCGGCACAGAATCGCGGTGATCCCGCCGAGGGCCGGGACCGCGGCGTCGAGGACCTCGCTCCGGAGAAGAGGGGCAGACGCGTCACGCCGGTATCGGCCCTGGACACGACCCGGGCTCTCGGAGCGCGATCCCGCCCACCGGCGGCGAGGGGCGAGCGCATCGTCCCGCCGGCGCGACGGGGATATCCGGGGCGACGGCGGGAGGGGCCGTCTTGTGGATCCGGCCTCGCGGCCCGGGGCCCCGGGACCGCGACACGCGAGCGGTCGGGGACGGAGCGGCCGGTGACAGGAGGGGTGAGGTCGGCGCCCGCGGTGGGGCGTGACCATCATGCCCCGAGAGCGGGGATCGGGCCACGGAGGCACGGTCTCACGGGTTCCGCACCGAACCGGGACGATCCGGGACCCGGGGGCGCATCGGGGAGCCGAGCTCTCCCATGATGTCTCCGCATGTCGTCCCGGAGCGGACCGGCCGACGAGGCGGAAGGGGATGCGATGCCGGAGGATCGGAACGGCAAGCGGCGGGCCGGAGCCCGCCGCCCGTCCGTTCCGACGTCGAGGTGGACGTCAGAAGCCCATGTGCAGACGCGCCGTGCCGGTGACGCCGCTGTCGTCGGCCCAGCCCGGATTGTCCAGGTTCCAGAAGGCCACGTCGCCCTGGAGCGCGACGCCGGGCAGCAGCGCCACGTCGGCCGACAGCACCACGTTGTGACCGTCGCCCACGTTGTTCACGAGATTGCCGCCGTCGGCGTTCTGCTTGACGAAGGTGATGGAGACGTTGGCGGGCCCGAGCGACGCGCCGGCACCGAGGGTCCAGCGGGTGGCGTCGCCCGCCGAGGCGTCGGTGGAGTTGCGGGCCCAGGAGGCGCCCACCTTGATGCCGGAGACATCGACGGTGGCACCGACGCTGTAGCCTTTGAAGTCGGGCGTGGTGTTGGTCTCGCCCCGCGCCGTGGAGAACTGGGCACCGACCAGCACCGAGGCACCGCCCATGTCGGCCTTGTAGGTCACACCCGTCTCGATCCAGTGCTCGTACTGGCCGGCATTGTTGCTGGTCGGACCGCCGCTCGGCCCGTTCTGGCCGGAATCGGGCGTGTAGCTGACGCCGAGCTGGAAACCGCCGACCTTGGGCGAATAGTAGATGATCTTGGTGGCGTCGGAGCTGTTCATGTAGTGGAACGGTACCGCGCCGATGTTGCTCCAGCCGTCGATACCACCGGTACCGGCGGCGACGTTGGCGGCGGTGACCTTCATGTTGTCCGAGGCACCGTCGTCGTTGCCGAAGCGGATCTCGCCCCAGCTGCCCCGGATCCAGAGCCAGTTCTCGTCGACGTTGTTGTTGACGCTCTGGTCACCCTCGAACTCGATCCGCGCACCGTATTCCGTTCCGGTGGCGTCGTCCTTGCCCTTGACGGTGACGATCACCTCCGTGTCGGTACGGAAGAAGAAGTTGCGGACGGCGGCGTTGTTCTGCAGATCGTCGATATTGCCGAACTGCACGCCCGAGCGAATGAAGCCGCCCACCTTCACCTCGACGGCCTCGGCCGGCGTGGCGAGCAGCATGGCGCCGACGCCCGCGAGCGCCGTCGTCGCCAGAAGCACCTTCCGTGCGGTCATCGACTCTCCTCCGAACAGCTGGTCCAACCCGTGGGACCCGGTGACCGGTCTGCGTTCCCGATGAAGGCAGCTCCGGTGTCTCGCGTGTGCGCGTTCGACTTATCGGCGGGCGAGAGGCGGCCGACAAGGATCGCTTCGGGCGGGATCACGTGTCCCGGTCACGCTGTTGCGATGCCGTCACACCGGTTGCGGGGCGGGATTCCCGAGGGAGGCGGCCCGAGACGACCGGCCCGCACGGAAGGACGGCCGGAAGGTACCGCGGCGGAAGCGGGATGCCCGGGGCTGGTGGAGCCGAGGGGAGTCGAACCCCCGACCTCCAGAGTGCGATTCTGGCGCTCTCCCAACTGAGCTACGGCCCCAGCGCGCCCGGATGTATGGTGACGGGCCGCCGGGAAGTCAAGCGCGCCCGCTTGACAGCCGCGGTGGGCGGGCGCACCGACGGGTCGGGACCACACGGAAACCGTCATGACCCCGGGGGAGGCGGATCTGCGGCCCATCGAGGCCGTGGCGGCGGAGCTCGACATCCCGGCATCCGCGCTGTTCCGGTTCGGCGAGCACATGGCCAAGGTGGATCCCACGGTCTTCGTCGACCGGCCGCGACGGGGGCGGCTGGTGCTGGTCACGGCCATGACGCCGACGCCGGCGGGCGAGGGCAAGACCACCACCTCCATCGGCCTCGGCGACGGACTGCGTCGGATCGGTCTGCGCACCGCCGTCTGTCTGCGCGAGCCCAGCCTCGGCCCGCGCTTCGGCGCCAAGGGCGGCGCCACCGGCGGCGGACGGGCGCGGATCGAACCGGCCGACCGCATCGATCTCCACTTCACCGGCGACATGCACGCGGTGGGCTCGGCCCACGACCTGCTGGCCGCCGTCCTCGACAACCATCTGCACTGGGGCAACGAGGTGGGGCTGGACGTGCGCCGCATCGCCTGGCGGCGGGTGGTGGACATGAACGACCGGGCGCTGCGGCGCATCGTGGTCGGCCTCGGCGGTCCCGCCGACGGCGTGCCGCGGGAGGACGGCTTCGACATCACCCCTGCCTCCGAGGTGATGGCCATCCTCTGCCTCGCCCGCGATCTGGGCGATCTGCGCGCCCGCCTCGGCCGCATCGTCGTCGGCCGGCGCCGCGACCGCAGCGCGGTCACCGCCGAGGATCTCGGCGTGGCCGGGGCCATGGCGGCCCTGCTGCGCGACGCCTTCCGGCCCAATCTGGTGCAGAGCCGCGAGGGGACGCCGGTGTTCGTCCACGGCGGTCCCTTCGCCAACATCGCCCACGGTTGCAACAGCCTCGTGGCCACCGACCTGGCCCTGCGGCTGGCGGAGGTGGTGGTGACGGAGGCCGGCTTCGGCGCCGATCTCGGGGCGGAGAAGTTCTTCCACATCAAGTGCCGGGCGGGCGGGCTGGAGCCGGCCGCCGCGGTCCTGGTGGCGTCCCTGCGGGCGCTGCGCTGGCACGGCGGCGCCCCGCGGGAGGCCCTGGACCGCGACGACGACGCCACCCTCGATCGCGGCTTCGCCAATCTCGCCCGTCACGTGGCGGGCGTCCGCCGCTTCGGCGTGCCGGTGGTGGTGGCTCTCAACCGCATGGCCGCCGATTCCGAGCGGGCGCTGGCGCGGGTGGCCGACCGCTGTCGCCGCGAACTCGGGATCGAGGCCTTCGTGTGCGAGCATTTCGCCCGCGGCGGGGCCGGCATCGAGGCGCTGGCGGCGCATCTGCGGGACCTGCTCGCCGCGCCCCGGCCGGAGCCCTTCCGCTTTCTCTATCCGGAGGACAGGCCGCTCCTGGACAAGATCCGCACCATCGCCACCGTCCTCTACGGCGCCGCCGAGGTGGTGACGGAGGGGCGCGCCGGCCGGGACCTCGCCGAACTGGAGGAGGCGGGCTTCGGACGGCTCCCGGTGTGCATCGCCAAGACCCAGTTCAGCTTCTCGGTGGATCCCGCCCTGCGCGGGGCCCCGGAGGGGCACGTGGTGCCGGTGCGGGAGGTGCGGCTCGCGGCCGGTGCCGGCTTCGTGGTGGCCATCTGCGGCGAGATCATGACCATGCCCGGTCTGCCGCGGCGTCCGGCCGCCCTCGCCCTCGACATCGACCCCGCATCCGGCCGCATCCTCGGCCTCGACGGCACCGGCCGTCCGTGACGGGTCGGGCCGTCGCCGGCCGCGGCGACGGCGGTCCCGGTTGCGGCCGGGCGGCGCTCAGTCGCCGCCCTCGAGCCGCCGCCACATCTCGAGGTCCCGCTCGTGGGTCCAGATGCGCGGCCAGTCGATGCCCGAGGCCTCGTCGTAGGCCCGCGTGACGTCGAAGGGCATGCAGTGCTCGAAGATCACCCAGTGGCCGTACTTCGGGCGCATGCGGGCCACGGCCTCGTCGTAGACCTCCTTGAGCGAGCGGCCGGCCTTCACCCCCGCCTCGACGATGCCGAAGAGATCGGTGAGGAAGGCGCGGGTCATGGCGATGGCCTCGCCCACCTCGGCCGGCGTCGTCGCCGCCGCCCCGCGTCCGGGGACCAGCTTCTCCGCCCCCAGCTCCGCCAGCCGGTCGAGGGTACGCGGCCAGTCGCGGAGATGGGCATCGCCGGTGTAGGGCGTGGCCCCGTATTCCACGAGATCTCCCGCGAACACCACCCGCTCTTCCGGCATCCAGGCGACGATGTCGCCGGCGGTGTGCCCGCGGCCGAGATGGAGCAGCTCCACCCGTCGGTCGCCGAGATCGATCACCAGCCGCCGGTCGAACCACTGGGTCGGCCAGGTGAGACCGGGGATGCCCTCCACGTCCTCGAACAGACGGGGAAAGCGGCCGACCTCGCTGGCGAAGTCCTGCTCGCCGCGCTCCTCGATCAGGTGACGGGTCCCGCTGGAGGCGACGATCTCCTCCGCCCCGTAGGCCGAGGCCCCGAGGACGCGGACCGCGTGATAGTGGGAGAGCACCACGTAGCGGACGGGACGGTCGGTGACGGTGCGGATGCGCTCGATCACCCGCCGCGCCTGCTTCGGGGTGGCCTGGGCGTCGAAGACGAGCACGCCGCGCTCGCCCACCACCACGCCGGAGTTGGGATCGCCCTCGGCGGTGAAGGCGTGGATGCCGGGTGCCAGCTCCTCGAAGCTGACCCTCTTCTCGGTGAGATCGGCCGTCGATGCGAAGGCCTTGGCCATGATGCACTCCCCCTCGGATCGATGGTTCAGAGACGGGGCGGCCAGTGATCGACCACCCGCTCCGCTTCCGCTTCGCCCGGCCAGGGCGGCATGGTGACGATGACGATGTCCAGCGGCTCGCGGCCGGTGTTGCGGAACTGGAAGGCGGTGCCACGGGGAATGGCGTGGGCGGTGTGGGGCAGGAGCGGGGTCTCCCGTTCCTCCCCGCCGCACCGCCGCCACAGCACCCCACGGCCGCGCAGCACGTACCACAGCTCGTCCACGGTGCGGTGGCGCACCGCCCGGCTCACCGCCCCCGGCGGGAGCCGGCAGTGGACCATGCTGCCCCGCGGTACCGTCGGCAGCAGCCGGATCTCCGACCCATCCGGCGCCGTCACGTCCACCCCGTGGGGAACGTCGCGGCTCTCCATGGCATCCCCCGGACTCTCCACCGCCCCGCACTTAGGCGCCGGAGCGGCCGTCGGCCAGCGTGGTGCGCGCCGTGGCCGCGCCGCGGAATCGACGGCATTCGAGACGAATTCGAAGCGATCGTCCAACTCCGAGGTGAAATTTCCCTTGCCAGGATCCCGTCATTGGCGTACCGGGATGACGTGTTCATGGGATTTCCCCCTGTGACACCCGACTTGAGGCGTTTCCTCCCTACCCCACCTGCCGCGGCCGCGTGCCGCGGCTTCTTTTTTCCCCGTCCCTTCCCCGTGACGGGCGGGCGGCGATCGCTCTAGCATGACGGTGCACACACGGGAGGGTGCCATGGGCGACGCACCGGGGGAGACGGGCGAGGTCCGCCTCGAGGACTACCGGCCGCCGGCCTTCACCACCCGCGGCATCCGGCTGGTCTTCCGCCTCGATCCCGAGGCCACCGAGGTGGAGGCGGAGCTGGCGGTGGAACGGCAGGGGGCGGGTCCCCTCGAACTCCACGGCCAGGGGCTGGAGACGCTGGCCTTCGCCGTCGACGGCCGGCCCCGCGATCCCGCCTCGCTGCCGGTGGACGGAGAGGTCATGCGTCTCGACGACGTGCCGGACCGCGCCACCCTCCGCGTCCGGACCCGCATCCGGCCGCGTGCCAACGCCGCCCTCTCCGGCCTCTACGAGAGCGGCGGGCTGCTGCTGACCCAGTGCGAGGCGGAGGGGTTCCGCCGCATCGTCTGGGCTCAGGACCGGCCCGACGTGCTGGCCCGCTGGCGGGTGCGTCTCGAGGCCGACCGCCACCGCTATCCGGTGCTGCTCGCCAACGGCCATCCCGTGGCCCGCGGCGTCCTTCCCGGCGGCCGCCACTTCGTCGAATGGGACGATCCCTTCCCCAAGCCCAGCTATCTCTTCGCCCTGGTGGCCGGCGATCTCGACCGGCTGGAGGCGCGGCACCGCACGCCCTCCGGCCGCCTCGTGACCCTCCACCTCTACGGCCGGCCCGCCGATCTGCCCCGCTGCCGTCACGCCCTCGCCGCCCTGGAGGCGGCCATGCGCTGGGACGAGGAGGTCTACGGCCTCGAGTGCGATCTCGACCTCTACCAGATCGTGGGCGTGCCGGATTTCAACTTCGGGGCCATGGAGAACAAGGGCCTCAACATCTTCAACGTCTCCGCCTTGCTCGCGGATCCGGACATCGCCACCGACCGCGACCATCTGCGCATCGCCCGCATCGTCGCGCACGAATACTTCCACAACTGGACCGGCAACCGCGTCACCCTCCGCGACTGGTTCCAGCTCACCCTCAAGGAGGGGCTCACCGTCCTGCGCGAGCAGCAGTTCGCCGCCGACCGCCAGTCCCGCGGCACCGTCCGCATCCACGACGTGCGCCTGCTGCAGGAACTGCAGTTCCCGGAGGACGCCGGCCCCCTGGCCCATCCGGTCCGGCCGCGCCGCTACGTGCGCATCGACAACTTCTACACCGCCACCGTCTACTACAAGGGTGCCGAAGTCCTGCGCATGCTCGAGACACTGCTGGGGCGTTCCGTCTTCGTCGCCGGCGTGCGTCACTATCTGCGGCGCATGGACGGTCGGGCCGCCACGGTGGAGGATTTCCTCGCCTCCATGGCGGAGGCGAGCGGCCGCGACCTCGGTCCCTTCGCCCGCTGGTACGACGAGGTGGGCACGCCGCGGCTCTCGGCGCACTGGCGTCGGCAGGGGCCGTGGCTGGAGCTGACGCTGGCCCAGCGGCGCCCCGACGGCGGCGCCGAGCCGCTGGTGATCCCGGTCCGTCTCGCCTTCCTCGACCGGGAGGACGGCATCCTGCGTCCGGTCGCGGGCCCCGACGGCCGCACCGCCCGCGAGCATCGGGTCGTGCTGGAGACGTGGGAGGGGCGCTGGCGCTTCCGGGTGGGGGAGGGGGCGGTGCTGCCCTCCCTCCTGCGCGACTTCTCGGCGCCGGTGCTGCTGGAGGCCCCCTACGCCCCGGCCGATCTCGCCCATCTCCTCGCCCACGAGACGGATCCCTTCGCCCGCTGGGACGCCGGCCAGCGGCTCGCCCTCGCCGCCCTCGAGGACCACGCCCGCGGCGGCACCGACCAGGCCCTGCGGGTGCTCGCCGGCGCCTTCGGCCGGGTGCTGGAGGCGCTGCCGGAGGATCGTCTGTTCGCCGCCGAACTGCTGGACTTTCCCAGCCGCAACCGCCTCGCCGAGCGGCTGGCACCCTTCGATCCGCTGCAGGTGGACCGGAGCTGGCGGGCGGTGCGGCGGGAGCTCGCCGAACCACAGGCGGGCGCGCTGGCCGCGCGGCTGGACCGGCTCGAAGTGGCCGGTCCCTGGACACCCGATCCCGCGGCCATGGGGGCGCGGGCGCTGCGGGCGCGGCTCCTGGCGTGGCTGGCGGTGGCGGCGCCGGTGGAGGCGGAGGCGCGGATCCTCCACCTCTGGGGTCGGGCCGACAATCTCACCGACCGCATGGCGGCGCTGGAGCCGGCGGTGATCGAGGGCCTCGCCGTCGCCGAGGCGCTGCTCGCCGACTTCCGCGGGCGCGTGTCGGACGAACCCCTCGCCCTCGACAAATGGTACGCCCTCCAGGCCCGGCGCGAGGACGAGGCCTGTCTCGACCGCATCCGCGCCCTGTCGGCGGACCCCGGCTTCCCCTGGCGCAACCCCAATCGCGTGCGCGCCCTCTACGAGACCTTCGCCCGCGCCAATCCGCGCGGCTTCCACCGTCCCGACGGTGCCGGCTACCGGCTGCTGGCGGAGGCGGTGGCCCGCGTCGATCCGGACAATCCCCAGCTCGCCGCCCGGCTCGCCACGCCGCTCACCCGCTTCCGCCGGCTGGTGGAGCCCTGGTCCACGGCCATGCGGGCGGTGGTGGAGGCGCTCGCCGAGCGGCCCGCTCTCTCGCGCGATCTCGCCGAAGTGCTCGGGCGGGCCCTCGCCGGCCCTTGACCTTGCGGTTCCGGGAAGGTCCACCTGCAAGGGGTCCAGCCGGGAGAAGGGACCATGACCACGCTGAAGCTGCGCGTGCGCGGCATGAGCTGCGGACACTGCGTGCGGGCGGTGGAGGAGGCGGTGCGCGCCGCGGCCCCCGGCGCCCGGGTCACGGTGAGCCTGGAGGAGGGGCTCGTCACCGTCGAGGCGTCCGACGGTCTCGACCGCACCCGCATCGAGCGGGCCATCGTCGAGGCCGGTTACGAGGTGGAGGGTTCCGCCGCCTGAGGTCGGGACGGCGCCGTCGCGGGGAGGAGGGAGATGGCGAGCTTCGTGCAGGCGGATCCCGTGCCGTTCCGCACGGTGAGCCTCGACGACTACGAGCCCCTCGTCGGGGCCGCGACCGTCGACCGCATCCGGGCCAAGGCCGAGCGGCTGCGCGACCTGCACATCGTCCACGTCAACTCCACCTACTATGGCGGCGGCGTCGCCCAGATCCTCTCCAGCCTCACCCTGCTCATGAACGCGGCCGGCGTCCGCACCGGCTGGCGGGTGATCCAGGGACGGCCCGACTTCTTCGCCATCACCAAGAAGTTCCACAACGCCCTTCAGGGAGCGAGGATCAACTTCACCGAGCTCAAGCGGAACATCTACGAGGAGGTCGTGTACGAGAACGCCGTGCGGATGCACCTCGACCACGACGTGGTGATCGTGCACGATCCCCAGCCGCTGCCGCTGATCCGTCACTACCGCAAGAAATCGCCCTGGATCTGGCGCTGTCACGTGGACCTGACGCGCCCCGACCGGGAGGTGTGGAACTATCTGGCCTCCTTCATCGAGCGCTACGATCTGGTGGTGCTGCACCTGCCGGAATACGCCCGGCGCCTGCGGGTGCCGCAGCGCTTCGTGATGCCGGCCATCGATCCCTTCAGCGTCACCAACCGGGAGATGAGCGAGGCGGAGATCCGCGAACGGCTCGACCACTACGGCATCCCCGACGACCTGCCGCTGGTGGTGCAGATCTCCCGCTTCGACCGCTGGAAGGATCCCCACGGCGTGATCCGCGCCTTCGAACTGGCCTCGCGCGAGGTGGACGCACGGCTGGTGCTGCTCGGCAACGTGGCCACCGACGATCCCGAGGGGCCGGAGATCTACCAGGCGCTGCTGGCCCACCGCGACGATCGGATCCTCGTGCTGTCGGTGCAGGACTCGGCGCTGGTCAACGCCCTCCAGCGGCGGGCGGCGGTGGTGTTGCAGAAATCCCTGCGCGAGGGCTTCGGCCTCACCGTCACCGAGGCCATGTGGAAGGGTGCCGCGGTGGTGGGCGGCAACGTGGGGGGCATCCGCCACCAGATCACCGACGGCGTCGACGGCTTCCTGGTGGACACGGTGGAGCAGGCGGCGGCGCGCATCGTCCAGCTGGTGCGCGATCCGGACCTGCGCCGGCGGATCGGCGCCGCCGCCCGCGAGACGGTGCGCCGGCGCTTCCTCATGAGCCGGCTGATGGAGGACCATCTCGACCTCGTCGCCGCCTTCGAGGCGCGCTTCACCGTCCGCGGGCGTCTGCCCTGAGCGGGGCGGCGGACGGCCGCCGCCCTCCGCCGCGGCGAAGGGGCGAATTGCCGGCATCGCCTCCCGTCGCTAGAGGAGGGCCCGGAGACGGCCACGGAGACGGATGCCATGGACTTCGCGGCGGCGCGGCGCAACATGGTGGAGAACCAGCTCCGCCCCAACCGCATCGAGGATCCGCGCGTGCTCGGGGCGATGGGCTCGGTGCCGCGCGAGGTCTTCGTGCCGGCCTCGCTGCGCGGCGTCGCCTATTCCGACGAGGACCTGGATCTCGGCGACGGACGCCGCCTCGTCGAACCCCTGGCCCTCGCCAAGATGCTGCAGGCGGCGGAACCCCGGCCCGAGGACACGGCGCTGGTGGTGGGCGACGAGACCGGCTATGTGGCGGCGGTGCTGGCACGGCTCGTGAGCACCGTCTTCCTGCTGGTGGAGCGGGCCGGCGAGGTGGACGCCCTGGAACGGCGTCTCTCCGCGCTGGAGTGCGACAATGTGGTGCCGCGGCCGGGCGATCCGCGGGCGGGGCTTCCCGACTGCGCCCCCTTCGATCTGATCCTGCTGGCGGGGGCGGTGGTGGAGGTGCCGCGGCGGCTGCGCGAACAGCTCGCCGACGGCGGCCGGCTGGTGGCCGTGGTCACCCACGGCGCCTG
>JALSGP010000017.1 GCA_026982705.1 Alphaproteobacteria bacterium | reverse complement strand
TGTTCAAGGTGGTCTGCAAGCGCTTCGACCCCGAGACCGAGGAGGTGACCCGCACCCACATCTGGTACTGGGCGCCGGCGCTCGGCCATTGGGTCAAGCGGGTCAAGAAATACGCGGACGGCCGCCGCAAGGAGCTCGAGCTGGTCGCCTTCGCCCGCGCCCTCTGAGGGCCGAGGCGGCCTAGGGGGCCGTGGTGAGCCGGCCCGAGAAGCCCGGCGGCAGGCTCTCGAGGGCGCGGCGCCAGGGTGCCGGGGCGCGCAGGCGCGGGGGATGGAGGGAGCCGCTCAGCGGATGGCGCCTCGGGGCGGCCTGCAGGAGGAGGGCGGTGACGGCGCCGCGCAGGGCCAGCTCGGCCTTGCCGTTGCCGGTCCAGAGATTGTCGCGCAGCCCGAGGGAGGTGCGCCGCACCACCGGCGCCTCCACCTCCCGCCCCGGCGCCTCGCCGGTGTAGGCGAGCAGCCCGTAGGTGCGGTTGTTCCGGATCCGGTTGGCGATCAGCATCACCCCGCGGCTGTTGCGCACCCGCACCCCCACCCGGCCGTTGTCCTCCACCCGGTTGGCGACCAGCCACAGGCGATCGCTCTCGTAGACCGCGATGCCGTCGCCGCGGTTGCCGCGCACCAGATTGCCGGCGACCAGGTGATCCCCGCTCCAGCGGTCGAGGACGATGCCGCTCGTTCCGTTGTCGATGGAGATGTTGTCGAGGATCCAGGAATCCGTCACCCGCCGCGAGAGGATGATGCCGTGGCGCTCGCGGGTGCCGGTGACGAGATTGCCGGCGATCACGAGCCGGCGGCTGTCGTCGTGGGGGTCGATGCCGTAGCGGATGCTGTCCTCGACGCGGTTGTCGAGGATCACCACCCCCTCCGCCTGATGGCTGTAGAAGGCGTAGTAGAGACCCTCGAGGCGGCTGCGGAAGATCGCCCCGGTGGGCGGCGGCCGGGCGTTGGGCGGATCGCGCACGGCGCGGCCGAAGGAAAGACCGTAGGCGAGGGGGGCGGCATAGCCGAGATGCTCGAGGGCGCTCTCGCGGATGAAGGCGGAGCCGCCCTCGTAGACGGCGATGAAGGGGCGGAAGCGGTCCGGGTCCCGGAAGCGGGCCGGCGCCCCGCCCTCGACGCCGCGGATACGGGCGCGATCGACCACCAGCCGTCCCGCCACCGCGAGCAGCGCGCCGCCTTGCGCCTCCAGCACGAGCTCCACCTCCCGCACCACCAGCACCGCGCCGGCGGCGACGAACAGCGGTGCCGCGAGCCGGCAGCGCCGCTTCCGGCAGGCGAGGCGGGGATCCCCGAAGCGGGCTGCCAGCGCGCGCAGCTCCCCGCTGCCCGCGGCGAGCACCAACGCCTCCGCCGGCCGTCCCCGCGTCCGGCCCAGGGCCTCCACATCGGCCCGGCTCCTTCGGCTCAGATAGGGCAGGGCGGCGAGGGGACGGCGCAGGAGACGGACGGCGGTGGGGCGGGGTGTCGGCCGGCCGGCGAGCTCGGCCCGCAGCCGAGCGAGATCCGGCCTCGCCGGCGGCTCGAGGCGCAGGGCCTCCGGCCGCGTCAGGATCCGCCCCTCCGGCTCCATCCCGGCGCAGCCGGCGAGGGCGACGAGCGGCGCGAACAACAGCGCGCGGCGCATGGGTCTTTCCCTCCCACGCCGGCGGCGACACCTTGCCCTCGCCGCCGGGGACGGCGGCGAGCATAGCCGAGCGGGCTTCGGCGACCCAGGGAGAGGGCGATGGCGCGCGATCCGGACCTTGAGGGGGAGGACTGGGAGTGGGTGGCCTTGCGCGGCCTGCGGATTCTGCTGCGGGTCGGGGTGCTCGCGGAGGAGCGGCGCGCGCCGCAGCCGGTCGAGATCGAGGTGGAGCTGTGGCGGCGCAAGCCCGCCCCGCATCGAGGCGGCCTCGAGGCCTGTCTCGACTACCGGCGCCTTTATCGGTTTCTCTGCGAGGAGCTGCCGCAGGGGCCCCATGTGGCGCTGCTCGAGGAGCTGGCCGAGGCGGTGGCGCGCTTCGCCCTCGCCGATCCGCGGGTGGAGATGTGCCGGGTGGTGGTGCGCAAGCCCGCCGCCTTCGCCGGCCGGGGGGTGCCGGAGGTGGGGCTCGTGCGCCGGCGCCGCTGAGGGCGGCGGCATGCGCTATGTGTGGCTGAACGGGACGCTGCAGGAAGCGGAGGCGCTGCACCTGGATCCCCGGGACCGCGGGCTTCTGCTCGGCGACGGGCTGTTCGAGACCATCGCCGCCGAACAGGGCGCACCCCTGTTCTTCGCCCGCCACTGGCGGCGGCTTCGGGCCGGCGCCGCACTGCTCGGCATCCCGCTGCCCTGGGGGGCGCAGGCGGTGCTGCGGGCCTGCCGGGCGCTGCTTGCGGCGAACGATCTCGCCCGGCGGCCGGCGGCGCTGCGGCTCACCCTCACCCGCGGCCCCGGGCCGCGCGGGCTGCTGCCGCCCCGCAACCCCCGTCCCACCCTGCTGCTCGCCGCCTTCCCCCGCGATCCGGCGCCGCCGCCGCCGGCCCGCGCGCTGCTCGTCGAGACGCCGCGCCGCAACGACCGCTCGCCGCTTTCCCGCATCAAGAGCCTCTCCGCCCTCGATGCGGTGCTCGCCCGCCGGCAGGCCGAGCGGGCGGGGGTGGAGGAGGCGCTGCTCCTCAACACCCAGGACCGGCTCGCCTGCGCCGCGGCGGCCAACCTGTTCCTGGTGTGCGGCGGCGTCCTCTGCACCCCGCCGCTTGCGGAGGGGGTGCTGGCCGGCATCACCCGGGAGCGGGTGCTGGAGGCGGCGGCCGCCCTCGGCCTTGCCTGCGCGGAACGCCCGCTGCATCCCGCCGCGCTCGGGGAGGCGGAGGAGGCCTTCCTCACCAACAGCCTGATCGGCATCCGCCCGCTGGTGGCGGTGGACGGCCGCCCGCTGGGCCGGGGCCGGGAGGGGGAGGTGACCCGCACGCTGCGCCGCGCGCTCGCCCGCCCCGGCTGAGGCGGGGGCGCGATGTCGCACGAGGGCCTCGCCCCGTGGCCGCGGACGGG
>JALSGP010000016.1 GCA_026982705.1 Alphaproteobacteria bacterium | reverse complement strand
GGCCGCCCTTGACGGTGTCGGAGGAGACGCCTAAATGCCCACCCGCCGCGCGGGGGCGTAGCTCAGCTGGTCAGAGCGCCGGCCTGTCACGCCGGAGGCCGCGGGTTCAAGTCCCGTCGCTCCCGCCATGTTCTTTCCGGACGTTCGCGCGGTCTCTCGGTTCGCGCAGGGCGCGAAGCCCGCGCCATCACCGGTGTGCTACCTCCTGTCCGCTTGGCAAGCCTGGCCACACAATCTATGTTGCGCGCCGCCGAACGGGTCGCGAGCCCTGCCGCGGAGACGCCCCATGGCGGACTACCTGGCCGAATATCTGCCGGTGCTGATCTTCCTCGCCATCGCCATCGCGCTGGCGGCGATGATCGTCATGGCCTCGTGGATGATCGCACCGCAGCATCCCGAGCGGGAGAAACTCTCCGCCTACGAGTGCGGCTTCGAGCCCTTCGACGATGCCCGCGGCCGTTTCGACGTGCGCTTCTATCTCGTGGCCATCCTCTTCATCGTCTTCGATCTGGAAGTGGCCTTCCTCTTCCCCTGGGCGGTGGCCCTCGGGGAGATCGGCGTCCTCGGCTTCTGGTCGATGATGCTGTTCCTCGCCGTGCTCACCGTCGGCTTCGTGTACGAGTGGCGCAAGGGAGCGCTGGAATGGGAGTGAGCACCTTCGCTCCGACCGCCGACCGGGGCCTGTGGCCGCGGGTGGATCGCGGTCTCAGGGAACGCGGCTTCTTCGTCACGCGGCTGGAGGAGCTGGTCGCCTGGGCACGCTCCGGCAGCCTGTGGCCCATGACCTTCGGCCTCGCCTGCTGTGCGGTGGAGATGATGCACGCGGCGGCCAGCCGCTACGACCTCGACCGCTTCGGCTGCGTCTTCCGGCCGAGTCCGCGCCAGAGCGACGTGATGATCGTCGCCGGCACCCTCTGCAACAAGATGGCGCCGGCGCTGCGCAAGGTCTACGACCAGATGGCCGAGCCGCGCTACGTGATCTCCATGGGCAGCTGCGCCAACGGCGGCGGCTACTACCACTACTCCTATTCGGTGGTGC
Organism: Alphaproteobacteria bacterium; assembly: GCA_026982705.1. GTDB lineage: Bacteria > Pseudomonadota > Alphaproteobacteria > Geminicoccales > Geminicoccaceae > HRBIN39. Next base: position 18,513 of record JALSGP010000016.1, on the reverse strand, counting down.
GTGGCTGCGACCGCATCGTGCCGGTGGACATCTACGTGCCGGGCTGTCCGCCCACCGCCGAGGCGCTGGTCTACGGCATCCTGCAGCTCCAGAAGAAGATCCGCCGCGAGGGCACGCTGGAGCGCTGAGGAGGGGGCGATGACGGTGGAGACCGGGCCCGAGGTGGTGGCGGCGCTCGAGGAGGCGCTGGAGACCATCGAGGCCGCCATCGGCGACGACCTGCTGGAGCGGCGCATCGAGCGCGGCGAGCTCACCATCCGCGTGCCCGCCGCCCACATCGTCCGCGTCCTCACTTTCCTGCGCGACGAGCCCACCCTGCTGTTCCGGGAGCTGGTGGACCTCTGTGGCGTCGACTGGCCGGAGCGGGAGCAGCGCTTCGACGTGGTCTACCACCTGCTCTCGCTCCACCACAACATGCGCATCCGGGTGAAGGTCCACACCGACGAGACCACGCCGGTGCCCTCGGTGGTCTCCGTCTATCCCGCCGCCGGCTGGTTCGAGCGCGAGGCGTGGGACATGTACGGGATCCTCTTCGAGGGGCATCCGGATCTGCGGCGCATCCTCACCGACTACGGCTTCGAGGGCCATCCGCTGCGCAAGGACTTCCCCCTCACCGGCTACGTGGAACTGCGCTACGACGAGGAGCGGAAGCGGGTGGTCTACGAACCGGTGAAGCTGCGCCAGGACTTCCGCACCTTCGACTTCCTCTCGCCCTGGGAGGGGATGGGCGAGCTGCTGCCGGGTGACGAAAAGGCGCAGTCCTGAGGGGTTGCGTCGGCGGCCGGGTGCCGCCAACCCGGCGACGGGCGCACCGTGGGGATCGGACCGAGGCCATGTCCGAGCGCGAGATCCGCACCTTCAGCGTGAACTTCGGCCCGCAGCATCCGGCCGCCCACGGCGTGCTGCGTCTGGTGCTGGAGATGGACGGCGAGGTGGTGGAGCGGGCGGATCCCCACATCGGCCTCCTCCATCGCGGCACCGAGAAGCTGATCGAGTACCGTCCCTATCTGCAGAACATCCCCTATTTCGACCGGCTCGACTACGTCTCCATGATGTGCCAGGAGCACTCCTACGTGCTGGCGGTGGAGAAGCTCCTGGGCATCACGCCGCCGCCGCGGGCGCAGTACATCCGCGTGCTGTTCTGCGAGATCACGCGGATCCTGAACCATCTCCTCAACATCACCACCATGGCGCTGGACATCGGCGCCATGACGCCGCTCCTGTGGGGCTTCGAGCAGCGCGAGAAGCTGATGGAGTTCTACGAGGAGGTCTCGGGCGCCCGCATGCACGCCAACTACTTCCGCTTCGGCGGCGTCAACCGGGACCTGCCGCCCGGGCTCGAGGCGCGCATCGCCGAATGGTGCGACCAGTTCGAACCCTTCATGGACGATCTGGAGACGCTGCTCACCGAGAACCGCATCTTCAAGCAGCGCACCGTCGACATCGGCGTGGTGACGGCGGAGCAGGCGCTGGCCTGGGGCTTCTCCGGGCCCATGCTGCGCGCCTCCGGCATCGCCTGGGATCTGCGCAAGGCCCAGCCCTACGAGGTCTACGAGGAGCTCGATTTCGACATCCCCGTCGGTCGGCACGGCGACTGCTACGACCGCTATCTGGTGCGCATGCAGGAGATGCGCGAATCGGTCCGGATCATCCGCCAGTGTCTGGAGCGGATGCCGGAGGGGCCGGTGCGCGTCCCCAACCACAAGGTGACGCCGCCCTCCCGCCACGAGATGAAGCGCTCCATGGAGGCACTGATCCACCACTTCAAGCTCTACACCGAGGGGATCCACGTGCCGAAGGGAGAGGTCTACGTGGCCACCGAGAACCCCAAGGGGGAGTTCGGCGTCTATCTGGTCTCCGACGGCACCAACAGGCCGTATCGCTGCAAGATCCGCTCGCCCGGCTACGTCCATCTCCAGGCCCTCGACATGATGTGCCGCGGCCATCAGCTGGCCGACACGGTGGCCATCATCGGTTCGCTGGACATCGTCTTCGGGGAGATCGACCGATGAGCCCCCGCTATCCGCACCGGCGGCCGGTGGGCGAGATGGCGCCGGACGTGGAGACCTTCGCCTTCACGCCCGAGAATCTGGAGAAGGCCCGCGAGATCATCGCCCGCTATCCCGAGGGGCGGCAGGCGAGCGCGGTCCTGCCGCTGCTGCACCTGGCCCAGGCCCAGCACGGCGGGTGGCTGCCCCGCGCCGCCCTCGACCATGTGGCCGACCTGCTCGGCATGCCGCGGATCCAGGTCTACGAGGTCGGCACCTTCTACGACATGTTCAACCTGGAACCGGTCGGGCGCATCCAGGTACGGGTGTGCACCACCACCCCCTGCTGGCTGTGCGGTTCCGACGAGGTGCTGCGGGCCTGCCGCGACGTGCTCGGCATCGAGCCGGGCGAGAGCACGCCGGACGGGCGCTTCTTCCTGCGCGAGTTCGAATGTCTCGGCGCCTGCGCCAACGCGCCGGTCATGTGGATCGACGACGACTATTACGAGGATCTCGACTACGAGCGGGCGCGGCGGGTCCTCGAGGCCATCGCCCGCGGCGAGCGGCCGCGGCCGGGACCCCAGTCGGGGCGCCGGGCCTCCGAGCCGGCCGGCGGCAAGACCACCCTGCTCTTCGCCGACGGGGAGGAGTGAGGCGTGCTGAGGGACCGCGATCGCATCTTCACCAATCTCTACGGCGAGCAGCCCTGGAACCTGGCGGCGGCGCGCCGGCGCGGCGACTGGGACGGCACGAGGGATCTGATCCTGAAGGGCCGCGAGTGGCTGGTCCAGCAGATCAAGGACTCGGGCCTGCGGGGGCGCGGCGGCGCCGGCTTCCCCACCGGTCTCAAATGGTCCTTCATGCCGAAGAAGAGCGACGGCGGGCCGGTCTATCTGGTGGTCAACGCCGACGAATCGGAGCCCGGCACCTGCAAGGACCGGGAGATCCTGCGTCACGAGCCGCACAAGCTGCTGGAGGGCATCGTCCTCGCCGGCGCGGCCATGGGCTGCACGCATTGCTACATCTACGTCCGCGGCGAGTTCGTGCGCGAGGCGCAGGTGCTGGAGGCGGCGGTGCGGGAGGCCTACGAGGCCGGGCTGATCGGCCGCGATGCCTGCGGTTCCGGCTACGACATCGAGGTGGTGGTGCACCGCGGGGCCGGCGCCTACATCTGCGGCGAGGAGACGGGCCTCCTCGAGAGCCTCGAGGGCAAGAAGGGCCAGCCGCGGCTCAAGCCGCCCTTCCCGGCCCAGGTGGGCCTCTACGGCCGCCCCACCACCGTCAACAATGTCGAGACCATCGCCGTGGTGCCCGCCATCCTCCGCCGCGGCGCCGACTGGTTCGCCTCGCTGGGCCGGCCCAACAACACCGGCACCAAGATCTTCTGCATCTCCGGCCACGTGAACCGGCCCTGCACCGTCGAGGAGGAGATGGGCATCCCCCTGCGGGAGCTGATCGAGAAGCACGCCGGCGGGGTGCGGGACGGCTGGGACAATCTGCTGGCGGTGATCCCCGGCGGCTCGTCGGTGCCCCTCATCCCCAAGTCGGTCTGCGACACCGTGCGCATGGACTTCGACGCCCTGCGGGAGGTGGGCTCCGGCCTCGGCACCGCCGGCGTCATCGTCATGGACCGCTCCACGGACATCGTGAGGGCCATCGCCCGCCTTTCCCGCTTCTACATGCACGAGTCCTGCGGTCAGTGCACGCCGTGCCGGGAGGGGACGGGCTGGCTGTGGCGGATGATGGAGCGGCTGGCGCGCGGCGAGGCGGAGATCGAGGAGATCGACCAGCTCTGGGACGTGACCAAGCAGATCGAGGGTCACACCATCTGCGCCCTGGGCGATGCCGCCGCCTGGCCGGTGCAGGGCCTCATCCGCCACTTCCGCGACGAACTGGAGCGGCGCATCCGCGCGCGCAAGAGCCGCCGGGCGGCATGAGGGAGCGGACGGCACCATGCCCAAGGTCACCATCGACGGCAAGGAATACGAGGTCCCGGCGGGCATCACCGTCTTCCAGGCCTGCGAGCTCGCCGGCATCGAGATCCCCCACTTCTGCTACCATCCGCGGCTCAACATCGCCGGCAACTGCCGCATGTGCCTGGTGGAGGTGGAGAAGTCGCCGAAGCCCGTGGCCTCCTGCGCCATGCCGGTGATGGACGGCATGGTGATCCGCACCGACACCCCCATGGTCCACAAGGCCCGCCGCGGGGTGCTGGAATTCCTCCTCATCAACCACCCCCTTGACTGCCCCATCTGCGACCAGGGCGGCGAGTGCGATCTCCAGGACCTGACGCTGTTCTACGGCCCCGATCACTCCCGCTATCGCGAGAACAAGCGGGCGGTGGCGGACAAGTATCTGGGCCCACTGATCTCCACCCACATGACGCGTTGCATCCACTGCACCCGCTGCATCCGCTTCCTCACCGAGGTGGCGGGGGTGCCGGAGCTGGGCGGCGTCCACCGCGGCGAGCACATGGAGATCACCAACTACATCGAGCGGGCCCTCACCTCCGAGCTGCAGGGCAACATCATCGACCTGTGTCCGGTGGGTGCCCTCAATTCGAAACCCTACGAGTATCGCGCCCGCAGCTGGGAGCTGCGCAAGACCGAGTCCGTCGACGTGATGGACGCGGTGGGCGCCAACATCCGCGTGGATTCCCGCGGCAACGAGGTGATGCGGATCCTGCCACGCCTCCACGAGGAGGTGAACGAGGAGTGGATCTCCGACCGTAGCCGCTTCGCCTGCGACGGTCTCAAATACCGTCGGCTCGACGTGCCCATGGTGCGCCGCCAGGGGCGGCTCGAGGAGGCGGACTGGCGCGAGGCCTTCCGCGCGATACGCGACCGTCTCGCCGGCCTGTCCGGCGACCGCATCGCCTTCGTGGTGGGGGATCTCGCCTGCTGCGAGTCCATGCTGCTGGTGCGCGAGCTGGCGGCGCGGCTGGAGTGTCCCCACCTGGACTGCCGCCAGCTCGGCGAGAAGCTCTCCGGCCGGGTGCGGGCCGAATATCTGTTCAATACCACCATCGCCGGCATCGAGCGCGCCGATCTGTGTCTGCTGGTGGGCACCAACCCGCGCTGGGAGGCGCCGCTGGTCAACGCCCGCATCCGCAAGGCCTGGCGGCTCGCGGGTCTGGAGGTGGCGCGGATCGGCTGCCCCTTCGATCTCACCTATCCGGTGGAGCATCTCGGCGATTCGCCGACCGTGCTGGAGGCCGTCGCCGAGGGGCGTCATCCCTTCGCCCGCCGGTTGGAGGCGGCGGAACGGCCGATGCTGGTGCTGGGGGCGGGCGCCGTGGCGCGGCCGGACGGCGCCGCCATCCTCCATCTCGCCCATCGCATCGCCGAGCGCTACGGGCTGGTGCGGGAGGACTGGAACGGCTTCAACCTCCTCCACCTGGCGGCGGCCCGGGTGGGCGGTCTCGAACTGGGACTGGTGCCGGGCGAGGGTGGTCGCGACCTGGCGGGGATCCTCGAGGGCGCGGCGCGAGGCGAGATCGAGGCGCTCTTCCTGCTGGGCGCCGACGAGATCGACCTGGACCGCCTCGCCGACGCCTTCGTGGTCTATCTCGGCACCCACGGCGACCGGGCGGCGCCGCGCGCCGACGTGATCCTGCCCGGTGCCGCCTACACCGAGAAGAACGCCACCTGGGTCAACACCGAGGGGCGCCCGCAGCGGGGACGCCTCGCCGTCTTCCCGCCGGGGGAGGCGCGGGAGGACTGGAAGATCCTGCGCGCCCTCTCCGAGGCGCTGGACCGCACCGTGCCCCTCGACACCGTCGCCCAGGTGCGGGCGCGGATGGCGGAGGTGGCGCCCACCCTGTCCATGGTGGACGCCGTCGAGCCGGCGGAGTGGGGCCCCTTCGGCGAGCCGGGACCGGTGTCCGACGCACCCTTCGTCTCGCCCGTGCGCGACTTCTACCTGACCAACCCCATCACCCGCGCGTCGCCGACCATGCGGCGGTGCAGCCGCGAGATCCTGCACGGCGAGGCGCCGCCCGAGGAGGAGGTCGCCCTGAGCCATGGCTGAGATCTTCTGGGGCGTCATCTGGCCGGTGATCGTGCTGGCCGCGGCGACGGTGGCCATCGTCGTGCCGCTGCTCCTGGCCGTCGCCTATCTCACCTACGCCGAGCGCAAGATCATCGCCGCCATGCAGCTCCGCCAGGGGCCCATGTTCGTCGGGCCGTACGGGCTGCTCCAGCCCATCGCCGACGGCCTCAAGCTGTTCTTCAAGGAGACCGTCGTCCCCACCCGTGCCAACAAGGGCGTCTTCGTCCTGGCGCCCATGATCACCTTCATCCTGGCGCTCATCGGCTGGGCGGTGATCCCCTTCGGCGACGGGCTGGTGCTGGCCGACATCAATGTGGGAGTCCTCTATCTCTTCGCCGTCAGCTCGCTGGGCGTCTACGGCATCGTCATGGCCGGCTGGGCCTCCAACTCGCGCTACGCCTTCCTCGGCGCCCTCCGTTCCTCCGCCCAGATGGTCTCCTACGAGATCTCCATGGGCCTCATCATCATCAACGTGCTGATGACGGCCGGATCCCTCAATCTGTCGGAGATCGTGCGCGCCCAGGCCGAGCACGGTTGGTATGCCCTCTGGCACTTCCCCATGTTCATGATCTTCCTGGTCTCCATCATCGCCGAGACCAACCGGCTGCCCTTCGACCTGCCGGAGGACGAGGCCAGCCTGGTGACGGGCTATAACGTCGAATATTCGTCCATGACCTTCGCGCTCTTCTTCCTGGGCGAATACGCCAACATGATCCTCATGAGCGCCATCGCCACCATCCTCTTCCTGGGCGGCTGGCTGCCGCCGCTGGAGATGGCGCCCTTCACCTGGATTCCCGGCCCGGTGTGGTTCTTCCTCAAGGTGGCGGCGGTCCTCTTCGTCTACATCTGGGCCCGGGCCACCCTGCCGCGCTATCGCTACGACCAGCTCATGCGCCTCGGCTGGAAGGTGTTCCTGCCCCTGTCGCTGGCCTGGATCGTCCTCACCTCGGCCGTCCTGGTGTTCCTCGACCTCGCACCGTGAGGAGACGCACGATGCCCACCCTCGACCGGATCGCCCGCACGGTGCTGTGGCAGGAGCTGGTGAAGGGCTTCGCCCTCACCTTCCGCTACATGTTCCGGCCCAAGGTGACCCTCAACTATCCCTACGAAAAGGGCCCCCTCTCGCCGCGCTTCCGCGGCGAGCACGCGTTGCGCCGCTATCCCAATGGCGAGGAACGCTGCATCGCCTGCAAGCTGTGCGAGGCCATCTGTCCGGCCCAGGCCATCACTATCGAGGCGGAGCGGCGGGCCGACGGCAGTCGCCGCACCACCCGCTACGACATCGACATGACCAAGTGCATCTACTGCGGCTTCTGCGAGGAGGCGTGTCCGGTGGACGCCATCGTCGAGGGGCCGAACATGGAGTTCGCCGCCGAGACCCGCGAGGAACTGTTCTACACCAAGGAGAAGCTCCTCGAGAACGGCGAGCGCTGGGAGGCGGAGATCGCCGCCCGTCTCGAGATGGACGCGCCCTACCGCTGACGCGAGACCACGGACCACGTCATGACCGCGGCCCTGTTCGTCTTCTATCTGCTGGCCTTCGTCACCGTCGCGGCGGCGGTGATGGTGATCGCGGCCCGCAACCCCGTCCACGCGGTGCTGTTCCTGATCCTGGCCTTCTTCAATTCCGCCGGGCTGCTGATCCTCGTCGGCGCCGAGCTCGTGGGCATGCTGCTGATCGTGGTCTACGTCGGCGCGGTGGCGGTCCTGTTCCTGTTCGTGGTGATGATGCTGGACATCAACTTCGTCCAGCTCCGCGAGGGCTTCCTCCAGTACCTGCCGGTGGGGGCACTGGTGGGGCTGGTGCTGCTGGTGGAGCTGATCATGGTCCTCGGCACCCGGGTGGTGCCGACCACCGCCGCCGCCATGCCGCGGGCGGCCCCGGAGGGGGTGACCAATGCCGAGGCGCTGGGGCGGCTGCTCTACACCGATTACTTCTATCTGTTCCAGGCGGCCGGCGTCGTGCTGCTGGTGGCCATCGTCGGCGCCATCACCCTGACCCTCCGCCACCGTCCGGACGCGCGGCGCCAGGACATCGCCGCCCAGGTGCGGCGGCGGCCGCAGGACACCCTCGAGGTGCGCAAGGTGCGTCCGCGCAGTGGCATCTGACGGGATCCGAGGAGAGCTGTGGTGAGCTTCCCCATTCCCCTGTCCCACTATCTCGTCCTCGCCGCGGTGCTGTTCACCATCGGCGTGTTCGGCATCTTCCTGAACCGCAAGAACGTCATCGTCATCCTCATGTCCATCGAGCTGCTGCTGCTGGCCGTCAACGTCAATTTCGTCGCCTTCTCGGCCTATCTCGGTGATCTCGCGGGACAGGTCTTCGCCCTCTTCGTGCTGACCGTCGCCGCCGCCGAAGCGGCCATCGGCCTCGCCATCGTGGTGGTCTACTTCCGCAACCGCGGCAGCATCGAGGTCGAGGACATCAATCTCATGAGGGGCTGAGCCGGCATGCTCCATCTCCTGCTCGTCTTCTCGCCGCTCCTCGGCAGCGCCGTCGCCGGCCTCTTCGGCCGCCTCGTCGGCGCCCGCGCCGCCCAGCTCGTCACCGTGGTGGCGATGGGCGTCTCGGCCGTCTGCGCCGTCCTCGGCCTGCGCTACGTCGGCACCGAGCCCTTCACGGTGCCGGTGTTCACCTGGGCGGTGGTGGACGGTTTCCAGGTGGAATGGGCGCTGCGGGTGGACTCCCTCTCCGCGGTGATGATGTTCGTGGTGGCGGGGATCAGCTTCCTGATCCACGTCTATTCGATGGGCTACATGGCGGAGGATCCGGGCATCCCGAGATTCTTCTCCTATCTGTCCTTCTTCACCTTCGCCATGCTGATGCTGGTCACCTCCGACAATCTGATCCAGCTCTATTTCGGCTGGGAGGGAGTCGGCGTCGCCTCCTATCTGCTGATCGGTTTCTGGTACACCCGTGCCTCCGCCTGCGCCGCCGCCATCAAGGCCTTCGTGGTCAACCGGGTGGGCGACTTCGGACTGGCGCTGGGCATCGCGACCATCTACTTCGTCTTCGACAGCGTCCGCTTCGACGACATCTTCGCCGCCGCGCCCGAGCTCGCCGGCAGCCGCATCGCCGTCTTCGGCGCCGAGTTCGACACCCTCACCCTCGTCGCCCTGCTGCTGTTCGTGGGCGCCATCGGCAAGTCCGCCCAGCTCCCCCTCCACACCTGGCTGCCGGACGCCATGGAGGGGCCCACGCCGGTCTCCGCCCTCATCCACGCCGCCACCATGGTGACGGCCGGCGTCTTCCTGGTGGCCCGCTTCTCGCCGCTGTTCGAGTACACCCCCACGGCGCTCGCCGTGGTGACGCTGATCGGCGCCGCCACCGCCTTCTTCGCCGCCTCGGTGGGACCGGCCCAGAACGACATCAAGCGGGTGATCGCCTACTCCACCTGCTCCCAGCTCGGCTACATGTTCGCCGCCGCCGGCGTCGGCGCCTATGCGGTGGCCATCTTCCACCTGTTCACCCACGCCTTCTTCAAGGCGCTGCTGTTCCTGGGCGCCGGCTCCGTGATCCACGCCCTCCATCACGAACAGGATCTGTGGCGCATGGGCGGGCTCCGGCGGAAGATGCCCGTCACCTACGCCACCATGTGGATCGGCACGCTGGCGCTGGTGGGCTTTCCGCTCACCGCCGGCTACTTCTCCAAGGACGCCATCCTCGAGGCCACCTGGGTCTCCCACCATGCCTTCGCCGGCCTCGCCTTCTGGCTGCTGCTGGTGTCGGCGGTGCTCACCGCCTTCTATTCGGGCCGGCTCATGTTCCTCGCCTTCCATGGCACGCCGCGGGTGCCGGAGCTGGCCGAGCACGCCCACGAGAGTCCGCCGGTGATGACGGTGCCGCTGCTGGTGCTGGCGGTGGGCGCGCTGGTGGCGGGCTACGCCGGCCTTTCCATGATCGATCCCGAAAGCGGCTTCTGGGGCGCGGCCATCCTCACGCGTCCGGACAACGAGGTGCTGGAGGCCATGCACGGCGTCCCGGCGCTGGTGAAATGGTCGCCGACCCTCGCCATGATCGTGGGGCTCGCCCTCGCCTGGCTGTTCTACGTCCGGGCGCCGGAGCTGCCGGAGCGGCTCGCGGCCGCCTTCCGGCCGGTGCACCGCTTTCTGGTCCGCAAGTGGTACTTCGACGAGATCTACGACGCGCTCTTCGTCCGGCCGGCCTTCACCCTCGCCCGGGCCCTGTGGCGGGGGGTGGACCTCGGCCTCATCGACCGCTTCGGGCCGGACGGCGTGGCCGCCGCCACCCTCGCCGCCACCCGGCGGGTGGTGCGCCTGCAGACCGGCTATCTCTACCACTACGCCTTCGCCATGCTGGTGGGTGTGGTGGCCCTGGTGTCCTGGTATCTCGTCGTCGTGCGTCCCTGAACGGGGTGAAGGATCGTGAGCGACTGGCCGCTGCTCTCGCTGGTCACCTTCCTGCCGCTGGTCGGCGTCGCGTTCATCCTCTTCATCCGCGGCGAGCCCGAGGTGGTGGCGCAGAACAGCCGCGCCGTCGCGCTGTGGACGGCGCTGGTGACCTTCCTGCTGTCGCTCCTGATCTGGGTGAACTTCGATCCCGCCCAGCCCGGATTCCAGCTCGTCGAGAAGAGTCCCTGGCTCGCCGGTCTGGGAATCAACTACTACATGGGCGTGGACGGGATCTCCCTGTGGTTCGTCATTCTCTCCACGCTGCTGACCCTGGTGTGTATCGTCGACTCCTGGTACTCGGTCACGTACCGGGTCAAGGAATACATGATCGCCTTCCTCCTGATGGACACGCTCATGGTGGGCGTGTTCTGCGCCCTCGATGTGGTACTGTTCTATGTCTTCTTCGAGGGCATTCTCATTCCCATGTACCTCATCATCGGCGTCTGGGGCGGCCCGCGACGCATCTACGCCGCCTTCAAGTTCTTTCTCTACACCCTCGCCGGCTCGGTGCTGTTCCTGGTGGCGCTCATCGTCATGTACATCCAGACCGGCACCACCGAGATCCCCGAGCTGATGCGGGCCGAGTTCGATCCGGCGCTGCAGTGGTGGCTGTGGCTCGCTCTCTTCGCCAGCTTCGCCGTCAAGATCCCCATGTGGCCCTTCCACACCTGGCTGCCCGACGCCCACGTGGAGGCGCCCACCGCCGGCTCGGTGCTCCTCGCCGGCATCCTCCTCAAGCTCGGTGGTTACGGCTTCGTCCGCTTCTCGCTGCCGATGCTGCCCGACGCCTCGCTGGCCTTCGCGCCGCTGGTCTTCGCCCTGTCGGTGGTGGCGGTCATCTACACCTCGCTGGTGGCCCTCGCCCAGACCGACATGAAGAAGCTCATCGCGTACAGCTCCGTCGCCCACATGGGGATCGTCACCATCGGCCTGTTCTCGCCCAACGCGCCCGCCATCACCGGCGGCATCGCCCAGATGATCTCCCACGGCTTCGTCTCGGCCGCCCTGTTCATGGTGGTGGGCGTGGTCTACGACCGCATCCACAGCCGCGACATCGAGGCCTACGGCGGACTCGCCGAGCGCATGCCCGTCTATGCCACCGTCTTCATGCTGATGATGCTGGCCTCGGTGGGATTGCCGGGCACCAGCGGCTTCGTGGGGGAGATCCTGGTCATCGTCGGCGCCTTCCAGGTGAACGCCTGGGTGGCCGCCTTGGCCGCCACCGGCATGATCCTCGGCGCCGCCTACATGCTCTACCTCTACCGGCGGGTGATCTTCGGCCCCTTGCTCAAGGACTCGCTGAAATCCATCCGCGACATGCGGGCGAACGAGATCCTCGCCTTCGCCCCGCTGGTGGTCCTGGTGCTGTTCATGGGCGTCTATCCGCAGTTCTTCCTCGAACCCATCACCGCCTCGGTGGGTGAGGTGCTGGCACGCCTCGAGCCCGCCGCGGCCCAGCTCGCCATGCGCTGAGGGGAGGGGAGATGACCGGCCTCGTGGTGGGACCCGCCGTTCCCGAAGCCTTCCTCTTCCTGGTGGCGACCCTGCTGCTCGGCGTCGGAGCCTTCCTGCCGGAGCGGCGTGCCGCCGAGGTGATGACGCCGGTGGCGGTGATCGTCCTGCTGGTGACGGCGATGCTGGTGATGGCGGTGGGACCGGGCCGCGCCTTCGCCTTCGGCGGCCATTTCGTCCACGACGGTTTCGCCGCCTTCCTCAAGGTGGTGGCCCTGGTGGTGGCGGCGGGCGCGGTGCTGGTGGCGCCGGGATGGTTCGCCGACGAGCGGACGGCGCGTTTCGAATATCCGATCCTGGCGCTGTTCTCCGCCCTCGGCATGCTGATGATGGTCTCGGCCAACAGCCTGCTCGCCCTCTACATGGCGGTGGAACTGCACAGCCTGCCCCTCTACGTGATGGCGGCCATCAAGCGCGACAGCCTGCGGGCCAGCGAGGCCGGCCTCAAGTACTTCGTCCTCGGCGCCCTCGCCTCGGGGCTGCTGCTCTACGGCGCCTCGCTGGTCTACGGTTTCACCGGCACCCTCATGTTCGACGAGCTGGCCCGCGCCCATGCCGGCGCCGGGGCGGCACCGCTGCCCCTGGGGGCGCTGGTGGGGCTGATCTTCCTGGTGGCCGGTTTCGCCTTCAAGCTGGCGGCCGTGCCCTTCCACATGTGGACTCCCGACGTCTACGAGGGGGCACCGACACCGGTGGTCGCCTTCGTCGCCGCCGCCCCCAAACTGGCCGCCGTCGGCCTCGCGCTGCGGGTACTCCACGAGCCCTTCGGCGCCTTCGCCGACGAATGGCGGCAGGTGATCGTGCTGGTGGCGCTGGGCTCCATGATCCTCGGCGCCTTCGCCGCCATCGGCCAGACCAATCTCAAGCGCCTCATGGCCTATTCCACCATTGGCCATGTGGGTTACGCCTTCGTGGGTCTCGCCGCCGGCACCGCCACCGGCGTCCAGGGCGTGCTGGTCTACATGGCCATCTACGCCGTCATGACCCTCGGCACCTTCGCCTGCATCCTGATGATGCGCCGCCAGGGGCGCTATGTGGAGGCCATCGACGATCTGGCCGGTCTCTCCCGCACCGATCCGCTGATGGCCCTGGCGCTGGCGCTGCTGATGTTCTCGCTGGCCGGGATCCCGCCCCTCGCCGGCTTCTTCGCCAAGCTCTACGTCTTCCTCGCCGCCGTCGAGGCCGGGCTGGTGTGGCTCGCCGTGGTGGGCGTCCTCACCAGCGTGGTGGGTGCCTTCTACTATCTGCGCATCGTCAAGCTCATGTACTTCGACGAACCGGCCGAGGCCTTCGACCGCCTGCGGCGGCCGGAGCTGCAGCTGGTGGCGGCGGCGAGTGCCGCCTTCGTCGCCCTCTTCCTGCTGTGGCCGACGCCGCTGCTGTCGGCGGCGGAGGCGGCGGCGCGGGTGCTGGTGGGCTCCTGAGGCGGTGTCCTTCTTCCGGATCGAGTCCCACCCGCGTCTCGGGAGCACCAACGACCGGGCCCTGGCCCACGCCCGCGCCGGCGCCGCCGAGGGACTGGTGGTGGTGGCGGAGGAACAGACCGCCGGACGCGGCCGGCACGGCCGCCGCTGGCATTCGCCGCCGGGCAATCTCCACGCCTCGCTGCTGTTGCGTCCGGACCGACCCCTCGCCCGCTGCTGCCAGCTCGCACCCCTGACCGGTCTCGCCCTCCGCCGGGCGCTGGCGGCGCGGGCGCCGGCGACCGGGGCGGATCTCCGCCTCAAATGGCCCAACGACCTGCTGCTGGCCGGCGGCAAGCTCGCCGGGGTGCTGGTGGAGGCGGCCGGCGATCACGGTCGCGACGGCGTGGTGGTGGGGATCGGCGTCAATCTGCGCCATCGCCCGCGGGGGCTCGACCGTCCCACCGCCGCCCTCGCCGAGCACGGGATCCTCCTGACGCCGGCCGATCTCCTGGCCGCCCTCGAGCCGGTCTTCCTGGATCTCTACCGGCGCTGGCTCGCCGAGGGCTTCGCCGCGCTCTTGGACGCCTATCGCCGCGCCCTCGCGGGACTGGGGCGGCCGGCCGCCGTCCGTCAAGCCGGCGGCGAGATCCGAGGCATCCTCCGCGACGTGGACGCGGAGGGGGCGGCGCTCCTGGAGGTGGGCGGCCGTCTCGTGCGGGTGATCGCCGGCGAGTTCGTCGCCGGCGGATGAGGCGAGGGGAGGAGGAACCGTGCTGCTGGAGCGCGATCGCAGTCTCCTCTTCGTGGTGGACGTGCAGGAACGGCTGCTGCCGGCCATGCACGACGGTGCCGGCTGCGTCGCCGCCATCGGCCGTCTCCTGGAGGGGGCGCGCATCCTCGACGTGCCGGTGATGGCCTCGGAGCAATATCCCCGCGGTCTCGGCCCGACGGTACCTGCGGTGCGCGAGCGGCTGGGGGAGGCGCCGGTCTTCGAGAAGATCACCTTCTCCTGCGCCCGCGACGCCACCATCCGCGAGGCGGTGCTGGCCGCCGGTCGCCGCACGCTGGTGCTGTGCGGCATCGAGGCCCACGTCTGCGTGCTGCAGACCGCCCTCGACTTCGCCGCCGAGGGACTGCGGGTGGCGGTGGTGGAGGACGCCGTGGCCTCGCGCCGCCCGGAGAGCCGTGCCCGTGCGCTGGCGCGCCTGGCCGGCGCCGGGGTGGAGGTGGTGAACGTGGAGATGGTACTGTTCGAATGGCTGGAGCGGGCCGGCACCGACGCCTTCCGGGCCGTCTCCCGGCTGGTGCGCTGAATCCGCGGAGGCGATGTCGTGAAGACCCATCATGCCGTCCTCACCGTGTCCACCCGCGGCCGCCGCGAGACCCACGATCTCACCGATCCGGTGGCGACGGTGGTGCGGGCGAGCGGCGTGCGGCGGGGACTGGTCCACGTGGCCTCGCTGCACACCACCGCGGCGCTCACCGTCAACGAGCACGAGCCGCGGCTGATGCAGGATCTCCTCGACTGGCTGCACCGCGTCGCCCCCGCCGGCCAGGGCTGGCGCCACGACGGTCTCGCCGCCACCATCCCCGGTGAGCCGGCCAACACCGACGCCCATCTCGCCGCCATGCTGCTGGGGCGCGGTCACACCCTGCCGGTGGAGGAGGGGGCGCCGGTGCTGGGCACCTGGCAGCGGATCATCCTGGTGGAGCTGGACGGACCGCGGACGCGGCGGGTGGCGGTCACGGTGACCGGCACATGAGCGGGCTGCGGGCGCTGCTGTGGGACGTGGACGGCACCCTCGCCGAGACCGAGGGGCTGCATCTCGAGGCCTTCAACCGCGCCTTCGCCGACTTCGGCCTCGACGTCCGCTGGACACCGCGGTGCTATCGTGCGCTGTTGGCGGTGACCGGCGGCCGCGAGCGTCTGCGCCACTTCTTCGCCACCCACAGGCCCGATCTGCTGGCGCGGGTGGACATCGCCGCCCTCCACGCTCACAAGACCCGGCTCTACGCCACCCTCGCCGCCGACCGTCTGCGGCTCAGGCCCGGCGTCGCCCGGCTGCTGCGGGAGGCGCGGGCGGCCGGACTGGAACAGGCGGTGGTGACCACCACCGGCCGCGTCAACGTGGAGACGCTGCTGGACCGCACCCTCGGTCCCGAGGGGCGCCGGATCTTCCGGGTGTGGGCGACGGGCGACCGGGTGACGCACAAGAAGCCGGCGCCGGATCTCCACCGGCTGGCCCTGAGGGAACTGGGACTGCCGCCCCCGGCCTGCCTCGCCCTCGAGGACAGCGCCGTGGGCCTCGCCGCCGCCCGCGCCGCCGGCGTACCGGTGGTGATCGTCACCAGCCCCTGGACGCGGGAGGAATCCTTTCCGGGGGCGCTCGCCGTCTTCGACGGCTTCGGCGAGCCCGACCACCCCTGCCGCCGCCTCGACGGCGGGCCGCCGTCCCCGTCCGGCCTCGTCGATCTCGCCACCCTCCGCGCGCTCCACGCCGCCTGGGCGCGATGAGGGTCAGGGGCGCGGGGCCCGCTTGCTCAGGATGCGCTGGAGGGTGCGGCGGTGCATGCCGAGGCGGCGGGCGGTCTCGGAGACGTTGCGCCCGCACTGCTCGTAGATGCGCTGGATGTGCTCCCAGCGGATGCGGTCGGCCGACATGGGCCGCGGCTCCTCCACCGCCGCCAGCGCCACCGGATCGCCCAGCAGCGCCGTGACCAGACGGTCCACGTCCACCGGCTTGGCCAGATAGGCCCAGGCGCCGGCCTTTACCGCCACCACGGCGGAGGCGATGCTGTCGAAGCCGGTGAGGACGGCGATGCGGATGGCCGGACGGTGGCTGCGCAGCTCGCGCACCAGATCCATGCCGTGGCCGTCGGCGAGGTTGAGGTCCACCACCGCGAAGTCCGGCGGGAAGTCCTCCAGCACCCCATAGGCCTCGTCGAGGCTGCCGGCGGTGCGCACGGTGAACCCCCGCCGTTCCAACAGCCGCTGGAGGGTCCGGCGCAGTCCCGGATCGTCGTCCACCAGCAGCAGCGGCCCCGGCCGGGCGGTCGCGCGCGTGGCGTGCCCGTTCAAGGCCTCACTCCCGCGGCGCCCGCTTGTGGAGGATGCGCTGAAGGGTGCGGCGGTGCATGCCGAGGCGGCGGGCGGTCTCGGAGACGTTGCGGCCACACTGTTCGTAGACCCGCTGGATGTGCTCCCAGCGGACGCGGTCGGCCGACATGGGCTTGCAGGGCGGTGGCGGAAGACTGCTGCCGGCGTACAGCAGGGCATTGGTGATGGAATCGGCGTCGGTGGGCTTGGCGAGATAGTCCACCGCCCCGGCCTTGATGGCCGCCACCGCCGTGGCGATGTTGCCGTAGCCGGTGAGGATGACGATGCGCATGCGCGGGTGGATCTCCCGCAGCTTCTTGACCAGCTCGAGGCCGTTGCCGTCCTCGAGGCGCATGTCCACCACGGCGAACTCCGGCTTGACGTTCTGCGCCACCGGCAGGGCCTCCTGGGCACCGGCCACGGCGTGGACTCGGAAGCCGCGCCGTTCCAGCGCCCGCACCAGCATCCGCCGCAGCGGTGCGTCGTCGTCGATCAGCAGCAGGTTGGGGGGCTCGGTCCCGTCGCCCAGTCCCAGGGCCGCGGCCGCGCGACGCGCATCGACGGTCTCGGTGGTCATGACGTCTCCTCCTCGATGGCCCGTTGCAGTCGGTCCCCCGGCCAGTGCAGGCGCACCCTCGCTCCCCGAGCCCCGTTGGTGAATTCGATAGTGGCGCCGGTCCGTTCGAGCAACGTCTTGGCGATGAAGACGCCGAGCCCGAGCCCGCCCTCGCCGTGGCGGGTGGAGACATAGGGTTCGCCCAGCCAGTCGAGGATCTCCGGAGCGAAGCCCGGACCGTCGTCCTCGATGGTGACGGTGATGCCGCTTCGAGCGAGTTCGACGCGGATGTCCACCCGGCCCCGGGCGAACTCGCAGGCGTTCTCGACGAGATTGGCGAAGGCGTGGCGCAGCTCCGGCGGCAGGGTGAGCTCCGGCTCCGGCGTATCGTCGTGGGGGACGGTCTCGACGTGCACCTCCACCCCCTCGCGCCCCCATTCCTCGGCGATCTCGGCCAGCGCCCGGGAGAGGGGGATGCGGGTGAAGCGCTCGAGCTCGCGATCGCGGGCGTGGCGGCCGAGCCCCCGCAGGATCTCGCGGCAGCGCTCCGCCTCCTGGACGATGCAGGCCACGTCCTCGTGGAGGGGATGGTCCGCCGGCAGCGCCGCCAGCACCTCGCGGGCGGCCACGTTGATGGTGGCGAGGGGACTGCCGAGCATGTGGGCGGCGGCCGCCGCCTGGCCGCCGAGGGCCGACATCTCGCGCTCGCGGGCCAGCGCCAGTTGCGCCTCCACCAGGGCGCTGGCGCGCCGCCGCGCCTCCTCCGCGAACTGGAAGGTGTAGGTGGCGAGCAGAACGGTGCCCACCAGGAACCCGGTCCAGACCGCCACCCGGTAGAGGGGCGGGAAGGCGAGGGTGGTGCCGTCGAACCAGGGGAGGCCGTCGTCGGTGAGGGCCAGCACGGTGGCGAGGGCGACGGCGGCGAGACCGACGGCGATGGTCCAGTCGCGGCCGAGCTGGCCCGCCGCCAGGGCCACCGGCACCAGCATGAGCAGGGCGAAGGGATTGGCGAGGCCGCCGGTGAAGTGCAGCAGCCAGGCGAGCTGGGCCAGATCGAACAGGAACAGCCATCCCACCGCCCGTTCCGACAGACGGGCCGACCAGCCCAGCACCAGGCCCAGCCCCACGTTGACGAGGATGCTGGCGGCGATGGCCGGCAGCAACCAGGCGAGCGGCAGGGCGATGCCGAGGGAGAAGTGGACGAAGAGGACGGTGAAGAGCTGGCCGATCACCGCCACCCAGCGGGTCAGCGCGAGGGTGTAATGGCCGATGCGGCCGTGGTCGGCGAGATCGCCGCCGGTGTCGCGGTCGGTGAGGAAGCGCTGCAGCCATTCCCGCAGGCGACCCGCGAGGAAGGTACGGAGGCGGGCCGCGGCACCGGCCTCAGCGACGGGATCCGGCGGCGAGAACCGTCTCGAAAAGGCGGAGATAGGCATGGATCATCCGCTCGCGCCCGAACAGCCGCCGGCAGCGGCGGCGGTTGGCCCGTCC
>JALSGP010000015.1 GCA_026982705.1 Alphaproteobacteria bacterium | reverse complement strand
GTTCTTTAAAGGGCCGCCGGCCGCGGGGTCAAGGCGTTTCGCGGGTGCGGGTGGTGTTCGGGGCGCGTCGGGGGCGGCGTCGCGGGGGATCGGGGGTGGGGCGGGGGTTCTCCGCGTCGGGTGTGGGCCTCACTCTCCCTTGCCGGTGGCGGCGAGGAAGCCGCGTTCGGGATTGTAGCCGTGGAGGGCGGCGGCGAGGAAGAGGGCGGTCCAGGCGAGGGTGACGAGGAGGGCGGTGGGTTCGAGCTGGAGATAGAGGGCGAAGCGGACGAGTTCGACGGCGTGGGTGAAGGGATTGGCCATGGCGATCTGCCAGAGGAGATAGCTCGCCTCCTTCACCCGCCAGAGGGGATAGAGGGCCGAGCTCGCGAAGAACATGGGGAAGATGACGAAGTTCATCACCCCGGCGAAGTTCTCGAGCTGGCGGACGAGGGAGGAGAGCAGCAGCCCCAGCGAGCCCAGCATCAGCCCCGAGAGGGCGGTGGCCGGCAGGGCCGCGAGATAGCCGAGGGCGGGCGGCCGCACCTCCCACAGCCAGGCGACGAGGAGGAAGATGTAGGCCTGGATGCAGGCCACCGCGACGCCGGCGAGGAGTTTCGCGACCAGCAGGAAGCTCCGCGGCAGCGGCGTCACCAGCAGGAAGCGCATGGAGCCCATCTCGCGGTCGTAGACCATGGACAGCGAGCTCTGCATCATGGAGAAGAGCAGGATCATCCCCACGAGGCCGGGGGTGATGTAGACCTCGTAGAGGATGTAGGTCTGGTAGGGCGGCTGGATGGACACGCCGAGGATGGAGCGGAAGCCGGCGGCGAAGATGAACAGCCACACCAGCGGCCGCACCAGCGCGGCGAAGAAGCGTCCGCGCTGCTGGAAGAAGCGCAGCAGCTCGCGCCCGAGGATGCCGAGGAAGGCCCGGCGCAGATGGGCGAGGTTCAGTCCGCGGTGAGCCGGCCGAAGGCCGTGGTCAGATCGTCGGCGCCCGTCCGCCGGCACAGCTCCGCCGGCGAGCCCCGGGCGCGCACCCGCCCCCGGTGCAGCACCACCACCCGGTCCTCCTCCCGGATCTCGTCGATGAGGTGCGTCGTCCATAGCACCGCCACTCCCTCGCTGCGGCAGAGATCGTGGACATGGTCGACGATGGCCCGGCGACTGTCGATGTCGAGGCCGACGGTGGGCTCGTCCAGCACCAGCAGATCGGGCCCGTGCAGCAGTGCCCGCGCCAGCTCCACCCGCCGCGCCTGTCCGCCCGAGAGGGTCCGCACCGGCCGCCCCGCCAGCTCGGCGATGCCCAGCCGCGCCAGCACCGCGGCGATGCGGGCGCGGGCGGTGGCCCGGTCCAGCCCGCGCAGGGCCGCGGCATAGTGGAGGTTGCGGGCCACCGTGAGGTCGCGGTCGAGGGTGGGGCGCTGGAACACCACTCCCATGCGGGCGAGGGCGGCGCAGGTGTGGCGGGCGAGGTCGAGGCCGCGGACCTCGATCCGTCCCTCCGAGGGCCGGAAGAGATGGGTCACCAGCGCCATGAGGGTGGTCTTGCCGGCGCCGTTGGGGCCGAGGAGGGCGGTGAAGCGCCCCGCCGGCACCTCGAAGCTCACCCGGTCCAGCGCCCGCACGCGCCGGCTGTAGGCGAAGGAGACCGACTCCACCCGCAGCACCGCCCCGCTCATGCCGTCTCCTCCGGCACCGGCACCTCCGGCAGCCGCCTCCTCAGCTCCCGCCGCAGACGTTCCACCGGAGCCTCCTCCCGCCGCGCCCGCGGATCGAGGGGGATGGGCAGATCCGCCACCACCCGTGCCGGCGGCGGCGAGAGGACGACGAGGCGTTCGGCGATCATCACGGCTTCGCGCAGATCGTGGGTGACGAAGAGGGTGGTGGGCCGGTGGCGTTCCAGCAGGTCCAGGAGCAGGAGCCGCAGGCGGCGGGCGGTGGGCTCGTCCAGCGACACGAAGGGCTCGTCCAGCAGCAGCACCGCCGGCTCCACCACCAGCGCGCGGGCGATGGCGGCGCGACGGGCCATGCCGAGGGAGAGATGGGCGGCCCAGGTCTCCTCCTCGCCGGCGAGGCCCACCTCCGCCAGCACCCGCCGGATCCGCGCCTCCACCTCCGCCCGCGGCCCCGCCAGCACCAGCCGCAGATTGTCCGCCACCGTCCGCCAGGGCAGCAGGCGCGGCTCCTGGAAGACGTAGCCGATGCGGGCGCCGGGCGGGCGCTCGATCCGTCCCCTGAAGTCGCGGTCGAGCCCCGCCACGATGTCCAGCAGCGTGGTCTTGCCGCAGCCGGAGGGGCCGGTGAGGGCCACCCGCTCGCCCGGCCCGAGGGTGAAGCGCACGCCGGCCAGCACCCGCCGCGCCCCGCCGCCGGCAGCGGGAAAGCGCTTGTCGCGGATCTCTACGTGGAGCCGCGCCATCGGTTCGCGACGCGCTCGAGGGGCTGCAGCAGCAGCCATTCGATGGCCTGGACCACCGCCACGAAGGCCAGGGCATAGGCGAGGATGCCGGCCACGTCGAAGAACTGGAAGAAGGTGGCGATCTGGAAGCCGACCCCGTGGGGACGGCCCAGCAGCTCCACCACCAGCACGATCTTCCACACCAGCGCCAGCCCCGAGCGGGCGGCGGCCGCCAGATAGGGATAGAGCTGGGGCAGCACCACATGGCGCAGCCGCCGCCCGAAGGGCACCCCGTAGACCCGGGCCATGGCGTCCAGCCTCGGATCCAGCGCCCGCGCCCCCTCCCGCAGCGTCACCGCCACATTGGGGATCTTGTTGATGGCCACCGCCACCACCGCCGCCGTCTCGTCGAGACCGATCCAGATGTAGCAGAGGACGATGGTCACCAGCGCCGGCAGATTGAGAAAGAACACCAGCCACGGACCCGCCAGCCGGTCGAGGCCGGCGAAGCGGCCCATGACGATGCCCACGGCGCTGCCGAGGGACATGGCGAGGGCGAAGGCGGCCGCCACCCGCGCGAGGGTGACGCCGAGATGGAAGGGCAGCTCGCCCCCCGCCTCCTCCAGAAGACGCGCCGCCACCACCGCCGGCGGCGGCATCAGCCGGGGATCGCCGGCGAGCCAGGCCAGCCCCTGCCACGCCAGCACCAGGAGCGCCAGCGACGACACCGCCGCGCCCCACGCCCGCCACAGGGACCGGCCCGCCCCCGCCGGCCGGCCGGTGGTGACCCCCTCCACCGCCGCCCTCGCCACAATCCACCCTCACCAGCGCACGCGGTC
>JALSGP010000014.1 GCA_026982705.1 Alphaproteobacteria bacterium | reverse complement strand
TCCACACACCCACCCCTCACCACCACCCCAGTCCAACCATCCTCCACCACCTTCGCCGAACCACTCGACACCACCACAGCCTTACCCCCAGCCATGTAATTCAACAACTTCTGCGGTAGGCCGTCGCACACCCGCCGCGGCAGCACCGCGATGCCACAGCCGGCCAGCAGCTCCGGCAGGCGGGCGAAATCGTCGGGCACCACCTCGAGGGCCTCGCGGATCCCCAGCCGTTCCGCCAGGGGTTCCAGCGGCGCGAAGGAATCGCTCACCGCCAGCACCAGCCGCAGCTCCGGCACCTCCCGCCGGGCCAGGGCGAAGGCCTCCAGCAGTCGGTCCACGTCCTGATAGGCGGCGAGGGTGCCGGTGTAGACGATGCGGTGGGGCGGTCCCACCACCGGCCGGAACCGCGCCAGCTCCACCCCGTTCATGGCCACCACCGCCCGCGCCGGCGGAAAGCCGTGCTCCGTCACGATGCGGGTGCGGATGTCGGTCGTCACCGCCACCACGCCGTCGGCCCGAGCCAGCGTCCACCGGTCGCCCGCGCGCCCCAGCCGGCGCAGCGGTCCCGCCAGCCGCGGCCGGTAGGTGGGGAGTTCCGATTCCAGCAGGGTGTGGGCGTCGTAGACCACGGGGATCCCCCGCCGACGCGCCGGGACCGCACACCACACCCCCTCCACGTGATGGGCGTGGACCACGTCCCACGCCTCGGCGTCCACCAGCTCCGCCACCAGCCGTCGGAGCGCGCGGTCGTGGGCCAGCTTCTCCCGGTGGAAGCCGGGCGGCAGACCGCGAGCCTCGAACCGGCCGCCGGGACGGTGGACCGGAAAGGGGAGCTCCTCCCCCGCCGTCTCGCCGATGGGATAGGTGGCCACCGCCACCCGATGTCCCCGCGCCGCCAGCGCCTCGCTCAGCCGTTCGATCCGAAGCGGCGTCCCCCGCCGGGCGGGGAAGGGGCAGGCGGCCACCACCAGGATCCGCAGGGATCGGCTCACGATCCGGCTCCTCCGTCCGCTTGTGCCGAGGCCCGATCCCGCCTACTAGAAGAGCGAGGTGACGGAGAAGAACGAGACCGGGCCATCACGGGAGACGCGCCATGCCCATCGCCGTCGGTGACCGCCTGCCGGATGCCGTCTTCAAGATCAAGACGGCGCGGGGAATCGAGGACCTTCCGGTACGGGACCTCTGCGCCGGACGCCGGGTGGTCCTGTTCGCCGTTCCCGGCGCCTTCACCCCCACCTGCCAGGAGCGCCATCTCCCCGCCTTCCTCGAGCGGCTGGACGAGCTGCGGGCGAAGGGGGTGGACGAGGTGGCCTGCGTGGCGGTCAACGATCCCTTCGTGCTGGACGCCTGGGCCAAGGCGACGGGCGCCGAGGGGCGGATCCGCATGCTCTCCGACGGTAACGGCACCTTCGTCCGGGCCCTCGGTCTCGAATTCGACGGCAGCGCCCTCGGCCTCGGCGTCCGCAGCCGCCGCTGGGTGATGCTGGTGGAGGACGGGGTGGTGAAGGCACTGGCGGTGGAGGAGAATCCGGGCGAGGTCACCGTCTCCGGTCCCGAGACGGTGCTGCGGGCGCTGGGCTGAGGGAGGACTCCGCGGCCGGATCCGCCGCCGGGGCGTCGGCCTCCCGGCGCAGGCGCCGGAGGGCGGCGCGGGCCAGCCGGTCGGCCCGCTCGTTGAGGGGATCGCCGGCATGCCCTTCCACCCAGTGCCAGGCGACCCGGTGGCGGGCCAGCAGATCGTCCAGCCGTTGCCAGAGGTCGCGGTTGGCGACGGGGCGGCCGGCGGCGGTGCGCCAGCCGCGGGCCTTCCAGCGCGGCAGCCATTCGGTGACGCCCCGCTTCAGATACTGGCTGTCGGTGAAGATCCGTACCCGCACCGGCCGCCGCAGCGCCTCGAGGGCGCGGATCGCCGCCGTCAGTTCCATGCGGTTGTTGGTGGTCTCGGGCTCGGCGCCGGAGAGCACCCGCTCGTGGCCGTTCCAGCGCAGGATCGCCGCCCAGCCGCCCGGCCCCGGATTGCCGGAGCAGGCCCCGTCGGTATGGATCTCCACCACCGCCTCAGGCCGCGGCCTCGAGCCCGTAGGCCTCGGGCCGGCCGATGCCGCGGTGGAAGCGGAGTTTCCGGACATATTCCATGGGATCCTTGGGTCGGACCAGGACGCCCTCCACCCGGTGGAGCCAGTCGTGGAGGCGGGTGAGGAGAAAGCGCACCGCCGCCCCCCGCGCCAGCACCGGCAGCCGTTCCACCTCCGCCGGCGCCAGCGGCCGCACCTCCCGATAGCCGGAGAGCAGCGCCCGCGCCTTGGTGACGTTGAACTCCCGCTCGCCCTCGAAACACCAGGCGTTGAGGCAGATGGCGAGATCGTAGGCGAAGAGGTCGTGGCAGGCGAAGTAGAAGTCGATGATCCCGGACAGCCGGCCATCCGCGAAGAAGGCGTTGTCCGGGAACAGATCGGCATGGATCACGCCGGCCGGCAGATCGTCCGGCCACGCCCGCTCCAGCGCCGCGATCTCGCGCACCAGCTCCTCGGCGAGGCCGGGCTCCACCTCGTCGGCGCGGTCCAGCGAGGGCGCCAGCAGCGCCCGCCACGACTCCATGCCGAGGGCGTTGCGGCGCCGGAGCGGAAAATCGCGTCCGGCCAGGTGGAGACGGGCGAGGCCGCGGCCCAGTTCGCGGCAGTGGGCCGGCGTGATGCGCCGCGGCGAGCACCCCTCGAGAAAGGTGACCAGCGCGCAGGGGCGGCCGGCCAGCCGGTGGATCATGCGACCCTGGCGGTCGCGCACCGGCAGCGGACAGGGAATGCCGCGTCCGGCGAGATGCTCCATCAGTCCCAGGAAGAAGGGCAGGTCCGCCGGATCCACCCGCTTCTCGTAGAGGGTGAGGACGAAGCGGCCGCGCTCGGTGACCACCCGGTAATTGGTGTTCTCCACCCCCTCGCGGATGCCCTCGAAGTCGACGAGGGGCCCCACGTCGAAGGCCGCCAGGAAGCGGGCGAGGCGGTCGCGGTCGACGGGCGTGTAGACGGCCATGGTCCTAGTGCGGCGCCGGCGCCCGCACCCGCGGGACGGGCGGGAGCTTGAAGGTGACGTCCTCCTCGGCGAGGCGCAGCGTCTCCACCGTGACCCGGAAGCGTCGCCGGCAGGCCTCGATCACGCCCCGCACCAGATGTTCGGGCGCGGAGGCGCCGGCGGTGAGCCCGACGGTGCCCACGCCGGCGAACCAGCGCCAGTCGATGTCGTCGGCGTCGCGGATGAGCTCGGCCCGGCCCGCGCCGCTGCGGCGCGCCACCTCCACCAGCCTCAGCGAGTTGGAGGAGTTGGGGGCCCCCACCACCAGCACCAGATCGGCGCGGCGGGCCACCTCCGCCACCGCCCGCTGGCGGTTGGTGGTGGCATAGCAGATGTCCTCGCGTCGCGGCCCGACGATGGCGGGAAAGCGCCGCCGCAGCACCGCCACGATCTCGGCGGTGTCCAGCACCGACAGGGTGGTCTGGGTGGCGTAGGCCACCCGCCCGGGATCCGGCACCGTGACCCGTTCGGCGTCCTCGCGGGTCTCCACCAGCACCACCGTGCCCGGCGGCACCTGGCCCATGGTCCCCTCCACCTCGGGATGGCCGGCGTGCCCCACGAGGATGACCGTGCGCCCGGCGGCCACGTGGCGCTCCACCTCGCGGTGGACCTTGGAGACCAGGGGACAGGTGGCGTCGGCATAGACCAGCCGGCGCCGGCGCGCCTCCTCCGGTACCCGCTTCGGGACGCCGTGGGCGGAGAAGACGACGATGGCGCCCTCGGGCACCTCGTCCAGCTCGTCCACGAACACCGCCCCCAGCGCCTCCAGCTCCCGCACCACGTGGCGGTTGTGGACGATCTCGTGGCGCACGTAGACGGGGGGGCCGTTCTCTTCGAGGATGCGGCGGACGATGGCGATGGCCCGGTCCACCCCGGCGCAGAAGCCGCGCGGACTCGCGAGGAGGAGACGCAGGGATCGGACAGCTTCGCGCACGACGCTCTCTCCGGCTCGCCGTCTACCTAGCACGCTCGTGCCGCCGCGGCGAGGGCGCCCGGCCGCGCTTGCGGAGGGAAGAGGAGACGAGGGCGATGGGGGACCGGCCTGGTCCGGAAATGGGCGAGAGGGTCGGGCGTGACCGGCAGGGCGAAGGCGGTACCCGGATGTGGGCACCGGCGGCCGTCCCGCGCCCGTTCACCCTTTCTTAACGCGTGGCGGGGACAGTGGGGGCGCCGGCGGAAGTCGGCAGCCTCGAGTCCCGGTCACAGGGGGACGCGGGCGGTCGGACCGGTGGCGGCTGCGCCGCTCCGGCCGCCCCGCCCTCCCCGGGCGGGGACACGGGGGTCGGGCCTCAGGAGACGAGACCGCGCGCCACCTCGACCACGGCCTGCCAGGCCGTCTCCACGTGCCGGCGTTCGGTGTAGGTCTGACCGACGCACAGACGGGTCACGGCGCGACCGCGTACCACCGTCGGCGTCACATAGGTGCGGCCGTCGTCGTTCACGGCGCGGGGCAGCCGCCGGTTGAGTTCCTCGAGCGCCTCGCTCTCGACGCCGGGCGGCTCGTAGCGGAAGGTCACGAGTGCCAGGTTCGGGCCGGTGACCAGGCGGAAGTCCGGCTCGGCCTCGATCCAGCCGGCGAGCTCGCGGGCGAGCTCGACGTGCCGGCGGATCATCGCCCGCAGCCCTTCCAGTCCGTACAGACGCAGCACGAACCAGAGCTTGAGGGCGCGGAACCTGCGACCGAGCGGGATGCCCCAGTCGCGATAGTCCACCACCCGCCCGCGCTCGCGGGTGGCGAGATAGGCGGGCAGGATCTCGAAGGTGCGCACCAGTTCGTCGGCGTCGCGGACGAAATGCGCCGAGCAGTCGAAATTGACGCCGAGCCACTTGTGCGGGTTGAACACGAAGCTGTCCGCCCGCTCCACGCCCGCGGCGAGATGGCGCCATTCCGGCAGCAGGAGCGCGCTGCCGGCCCAGGCCGCGTCCACGTGCAGGAAGAGGCCGTAGCGCTCGGCGATCGCGCCGATGGGCTCGAGCGGGTCCGAGGCGCCGACGCCGGTGGTGCCGAGGGTGGCCACCACCGCACAGGGGCGGATGCCGCGCGCCAGGTCCTCGCGGATCGCCGCCTCCAGCGCCTCCGGGCGCATGGCGAAGCGTTCGTCGGTGGGAATGCGCCGCAGATTCCGCCGGCCGAAGCCGGCGATCCCCACGCCCTTCTCCACCGAGCTGTGGGCCTCCTCGCTGGCATAGACGGCCATGGGCGGCAGGCCGGCGAGCCCCTCCTCGCGCGCCCGCAGGCCGGTGGCGCGCTCGCGCGCGACCAGGAGGGCGGTCAGCGTGGCCTCCGAGGCGGTGGTCTGGATCACGCCGCGAAAGCCCGCGGGCAGGCCGAGGGCCCGCCGCAGCCAGTCGAGGACCCGTTCCTCCATCTCGGTGGCGGCGGGGCTGCCCTCCCAGATCAGGGCGTTCACCGCGAAGGCGGCGGTGAGCATCTCGCCGAGCACCGAGGGCGGGCTGGAATTGGCCGGGAAGAAGGCGAGGAAGCGCGGATGCTGCCAGTGGGTGAGGCCGGGCAGGACCACCTCCTCGACGTCGCGCAGCAGCGCCGCGAAGGACTCCGGCGTCTCCGGGGCCGAAGGCGGCAGGCGGTCGGCGATCTCCCCCGGTCGCACCCGGGCGCGCACCGGCAACGCCTCCACCCGCGCCAGATAATCGGCCATCACCTCGACCAGCTCGTGCGCGTGCCGGCGGAAGCCCTCGAGGTCCATGGAGCGCTCCCCTCAGGACAGCTCCTCGCAGGCGCGCACGATGCGCCGGCAGGCCTCCTCCAGGAGCTCGGTGGAGGTGGCGTAGGAGATGCGGAAGTGCGGGTCGAGGCCGAAGGCGGCCCCGTGCACCACCGCCACCCCGTGCCGCTCCAGCAGATGGCGGGCGAAGTCCTCGCTGGTGCGGATCTCGCGCCCGTCGGGCGCGCGCTTGCCGATCACGCCGGCACAGCTCGGATAGACGTAGAAGGCGCCCTGCGGCCGGGGACAGGAGAGGCCCGGCGCGCGCTCGAGCATCTCCACCACCAGATCGCGGCGGCTCCGGAACACCCGCCGCCATTCCTCGAGGAAGTCCTGGGGACCGGTCAAGGCCGCCACCGCCGCCGCCTGCGAGATGGAGCAGGGGTTGGTGGTGCTCTGCGACTGCAGGGTGGCCATCGCCCGGATCAGCGCGCGCGGGCCGGCGCCGTAGCCGATGCGCCAGCCGGTCATGGCATAGGCCTTTGAGACGCCGTTCACCGTGAGCGTGCGATCCCGCAGGTCCGGCGCCACCTGCAGCAGGGTGGTGAAGCGGAAGCCGTCGTACACGAGATGCTCGTAGATGTCGTCGCTCAGCACCCAGACCTGCGGGTGGCGACGCAGCACCTCGGCCAGGGCGGCGAGTTCGTCGGCGGTGTAGGCGGCCCCCGTGGGATTGGAGGGCGAGTTGAGGATCAGCCAGCGGGTGCGCGGCCCGATGGCGCGCTCGAGCGCCTCGGGGGCGAGCTTGAAGCCCTGTTCCGCCGGGCAGGGGACGATCCGCGGCTCGCCGCCGGCGAGCCGGACGATGTCCGGATAGGACACCCAGTAGGGGGCGGGGATCACCACCTCGTCGCCCGGATCGACGGTGGCGAGGATGGCGTTGAAGATCACCTGCTTGCCGCCGGCGCCCACCAGGATCTCCTCGGGTGCGAACTCGAGGCCGTTCTCGCGCCGGAACTTCTCGACGATGGCGGCCTTGAGTTCGGGCGTGCCGTCCACCGCGGTGTACTTGGTCTCGCCCCGGCGGATGGCGGCGATGGCCGCTTCCTTGACGTGTTCCGGCGTGTCGAAGTCCGGCTCGCCGGCGCCGAGGCCGATGATGTCCCGGCCCTGGCGGCGCAGCTCGCGGGCGAGGCTGGTGACGGCGATGGTGGGCGAGGGTTTGATGCGGGCGAGGCTGCGGCTGGGCGTGAACATGGACGAGCTTCCCCGGCGGTGTTCCGCATGGCGACATCCGCCGGCGACCATAGGCCGGCCCCGTCCCGCCGGCAATCGCGGGGCGCCCTCCTACGCCCGCCAGTCGCGGAGGAAGGCGGTGACGGTGAAGAGGACGGCGAGGAGCAGGAGGGTGGCGGCCCAGGCGAGGAGGAAAGGGCGCGGGGCGAGACGGTGACGGAACCACAGTGCCCAGGCGAGCCCCCACAGTGTCAGGAAGGCGACGGGCAGGCCCACGAGCCAGCCGAAGACGAAGCCGGCCGCCGGCCCCAGGCCCGAGCCGGTGGCATCCGACGGGCCGAAGAGGGCGAGGAACACCGCCCCCACCGCCCCGGCGAGGATGGCGAGGACGGGGGTGATGACGAGGATCGCCGCCTGCGCCAGCAGCACCTCCAGCCAGCGACGCCCGCCGTCCCCGAGGGACATGGCGGATCAGGCGTTCATGCGCGCCCAGAACTCGGCGTTGGACTTGGTGCCCCGCATCTTGTCCAGCAGGAACTCCATGGCGTCCACGGTCCCCATGGGCGAGAGGATGCGGCGCAGGATCCACATGCGGGCGAGGGTGGCCTGGTCCACCAGCAGTTCCTCCTTGCGGGTGCCGGATTTGGCGATGTCGATGGCCGGCCACACCCGCTTGTCGGCGAGGCGGCGGTCGAGGACGATCTCCGAATTGCCGGTGCCCTTGAATTCCTCGAAGATCACCTCGTCCATGCGCGAGCCGGTGTCGATGAGGGCGGTGGCGATGATGGTCAGCGAGCCGCCGTCCTCGATGTTGCGTGCCGCCCCGAAGAAGCGCTTGGGGCGCTGGAGGGCGTTGGCGTCGACGCCGCCGGTGAGCACCTTGCCGGAGCTCGGCACCACCGTGTTGTAGGCGCGGGCGAGGCGGGTGATGGAGTCGAGCAGGATCACCACGTCGCGGCCGTGCTCCACCAGTCGCTTCGCCTTCTCGATCACCATCTCCGCCACCTGAACGTGACGGGTGGCCGGCTCGTCGAAGGTGGAGCTCACCACCTCGCCCCGCACCGTCCGCTGCATGTCGGTGACCTCCTCCGGCCGCTCGTCGATGAGCAGCACGATGAGGAAGATCTCCGGGTGATTGTGCATGATGGCGTGGGCGATGTTCTGCATGAGCATGGTCTTGCCGGTGCGCGGCGGCGCCACGATCAGCGCCCGCTGCCCCTTGCCCAGCGGCGCCACGATGTCGATCACCCGGGTGGAGAGGTCCTTCTGGCCGGGGATCTCGAGATTGAGCTTCTCGGTGGGATAGTAGGGGGTGAGATTGTCGAAGTGGACGCGGTGGCGGGCCCGCTCCGGCGGGTCGAAGTTGATGGAGCTCGCCCGCAGGAGGGCGAAGTAGCGCTCCCCCTCCTTGGGTGCCCGCACCTCGCCCTTGACGGTGTCGCCGGTGCGCAGGCCGAAGCGGCGGATCTGGGAGGGCGAGACGTAGATGTCGTCGGGGCCCGCCACGTAGTTGGCGTCGGGCGAGCGGAGGAAGCCGAAGCCGTCCTGGAGGATCTCCAACACCCCCTCGCCCTCGATGGGCACGCCGGTGTCGGCCAGCCGCTTGAGGATGGCGAAGACCAGATCCGACTTCTTGAGGGTGCTGGCGTGGTCGATGCCGATCTCCTCGGCGTAGCGGAGCAGCTCGGAGGCGGGCTTGCGCTTGAGCTCGCTCAGATGGATGGGGGGGATCTCCGGCTGTTCCACCGGCTCCGGGGCCGGCGGCGGCGCCGTCGCCGTCTCGGCGAGGACGCTGCGGAGTTCCTCCTCCAGCTCCGGCGGCGCCTCCACCTGCGGCTCCGGCAGCGCCATCTCCACCACCGGCGTCTCCGCCGCGGCCGGCGCCGCTTCCGGCTCGCGGCGTTCCGTCTCCGCGGTCTCGGCGGGGCGCCCGCCGCCGGACCCGGCCGCCGCGGCGGTCGCCTCCGTGGCCGGGGCCACCGGCAGCTCCGGCTGTACGCTCGCCGGTTTCAGCTCCACCTCCACCTTGCGGCGGCGCCGGCCGGCCCGGCGGCGGGCGGCGCGGGCGCGGGCGGTGGTGGAGGTCTCGCCGCCCTCGGCGGAGGTGGCGGCGGTGTCGGCCGCGCCGGCGGCCGTCGGGGCGGCGGTCTCCCGGGCCTCGTCGACGGCGGGGGTCTCGCTCTCGGGCCGGTCGGTGCGTTCGGTTTCCATGGTCACGGCTCTCGCCACTCCTTCGCAGTCGAGGGCCTCTCTCCGCGCCTCACCAGGGCCTGAGCACGACGATGAGGACGATGGCGACGAAGAGAAGGGTCGGGATCTCGTTGACGATCCGGTAGGTGCGGGCCGGCCGCGGCGGGCCGCCGGCGGCGATGCGGGCGCGCTCGCGGGCGAGCCACACCAGCACCAGGGTGAGCAGCCCCACCAGCAGCAGCTTGGCGTGGAACCAGCCCTGCCGCCAGGCGTCGGTGACGGTGGCCAGCAGCAGCCCCAGGAGCCAGGTGACCGCCGCCGCCGGCACGGTGATGGCGCGCAGCAGCCGCCGCTCCATCACCGCGAGGGTGCGCGCCGCCTCGCCGCCGGGCGTCGCCTCGGCGTGGTAGACCAGGAGTCGCGGCAGGTACCACATGCCGGCCATCCAGGCGGCGAACGCCACGATGTGCAGGGCCTTCAGCCAGAGATAGGCGGATGCCACGCTCTCTCCGCTCGACGGTCGCTCGGAAGGGAGGTGCCGGTGCCGCGGGCTCCCCGGCCGGTCCCGCGCCGGTCCGCTGGCGGGCGCGTCACGGACGGAAGGGTCCGGATCCGTTCGTCGGCAAAGTTGGCGCGTCGCGCGCCGCTTTGCAAGGGCCGGCGACGTCGCGTGACGGATCGGCGGCTTGACCGCCGGCGCCGATCGGCCCATATGCCGCGGCGCCTTCCGCCGCCGTGCCGGTTGCGGGTGCGGTGGGGGCCGCCCGGAAGGCGACCGGTTCGGACCGGCCGCGGCCCGCCGCGGCGCCGGGACTTCGGAGTTCGCACGCCATGGCCAAGCTGAAGACCAAGCGCGCCGCCGCCAAACGGTTCAAGTTCACCGCTACCGGCAAGATCCGGCGGGCGCACGCCTATCATCGCCACAATTTCGAACACCGCTCGCGCAAGACCAAGCGCGCCACCAAGGGCACCACGCTGCTCTCGCCGGCCGACGCGCCGCTGGTGCGGGCGATGCTGCCCTACGGGCGCTGAGCGGGGCCGACCGGATCGACGTTCGCGAGGGACGCCGTCATGCCGAGAGTGAAGCGCGGAGTGACCGCCCACCGGCGGCACAAGAAGATCCTCAAGCTCGCCAAGGGCTACTACGGACGTCGCAAGAACTGCTTCAAGACCGCCAAGCAGGCCGTCTTCCGCGCCTGGCAGTACGCCTACCGCGACCGCCGGCAGCGCAAGCGCGACTTCCGCAGGCTTTGGATCCAGCGCATCAACGCGGCCGCGCGGCAGAAGGGTCTCACCTACGGCCGCTTCGTGCACGGTCTCAGGCAGGCGGGCATCGAGATCGACCGCAAGGTGCTGGCCGATCTCGCCGTCCGCGACCCGGCCGCCTTCGGCCGGCTGGTGGAGGAGGCGCGGGCCGCACTCTCCGCGTGAACGGGACGGCGCGCCGCCGCCCGTCCGCGCGGGGCGAGAGAGGGGCCGCGCCGGCCCCTTTTCGCATGCAGCTCGGGGATCGAGGGCGATGGACGAGGCACGCCGGCAGGTGGAGGAACTGCGCGAGCGCTTTCTCGCCGCCGTGGCGGCGGCGGCCGACCCGGAGGCGCTGGAGCGGGTGCGGGTGGAGGCGCTGGGCCGTCGCGGCCGCGTCACCGAACTGGCCAAGGGGGTGGGACGGCTGCCGCCGGACCGGCGGCGCGAGGTGGGCCGTGCCGTCAACGCCCTCAAGCGCGAGCTGGAGGAGGCCATCCGCGCCCGCCGCGAGGTGCTGGCCCGCGAGGCACTGGAACGGCGGCTCAGGGAGGAGCGCCTCGACGTCACCCTGCCGCCGCGCGAGCGGCCGCGGGGGCGCGTCCATCCGGTGAGCCAGGTGCTGGACGAGATCGTCGCCATCTTCGCCGACATGGGCTTCGCCGTGGTCGAGGGGCCGGACGTGGAGGACGACTTCCACAACTTCACCGCCCTCAACATCCCGCCGGCGCACCCGGCCCGCCAGATGCAGGACACCTTCTTCCTGGAGGCCACGGACCCGGAGGGCGAACCCTGTCTCCTGCGCACCCACACGAGTCCCGTCCAGATCCGCACCATGGAGGCGGGACGGCCGCCCTTCCGCATCATCGCCCCCGGCCGGGTCTACCGGCGCGACTACGACATGACCCACACGCCCATGTTCCACCAGGTGGAGGGGCTGCTGGTGGACCGGCGCACCCACATGGGGCATCTCAAGGGCTGTCTGATCGACTTCGTGCGCGCCTTCTTCGAGCGCGACGACATCCCGGTGCGCTTCCGGCCCAGCTACTTCCCCTTCACCGAGCCGTCGGCGGAGATGGACGTGGGCTGCCGGCGCGAGGAGGGCCGGCTGGTGGTGGGCGAGGGGGACGACTGGCTGGAGGTGCTGGGCTGCGGCATGGTCCATCCGCGGGTGCTGGAGACGGTGGGCCTCGATCCGGACATCTGGCAGGGTTTCGCCTTCGGCCTCGGCGTCGACCGCTTCGCCATGCTGAAGTACGGCATCCCCGACCTGCGCACCTTCTTCGAGGGCGATCTCCGCTGGCTGCGCCACTACGGCTTCCTGCCCCTGGAGGTGCCCACCACCTGGGGGGGACTGTCGCGATGAAGTTCACCCTGCCCTGGCTGCGGGAGCATCTGGAGACGGACGCGAGTGCCGAGGAGCTGGCCCATACCCTCACCATGATCGGCCTCGAGGTGGAGGCGGTGGAGGATCCGGCCGCCCGCCTCGCCCCCTTCACCGTGGCCTATGTGGAGGAGTGCCGACCCCATCCCAACGCCGACCGCCTCAAGCTGTGCACCGTGCGCACCCGCGAGGGCACGGTGCGGGTGGTGTGCGGGGCGCCCAACGCTCGCGCCGGCATGTACGGCATCTTCGCCCCCGAGGGGGCGGTGATCCCCGGCACCGGACAGGTCCTCAAGCGGGCGGTGATCCGCGGCGTGGAGAGCCGGGGCATGCTGTGTTCGGCCCGCGAGCTCGACATCGGCGACGATCACACCGGCATCGTCGAGCTCGAGGGCGAATGGGAGATCGGCACGCCGGCGGCGGTGGCCCTCGGCCTCGAGGGGCCGGTGTTCGACGTGGCCGTGACGCCCAATCGCGCCGACTGCTTCGGCGTGATGGGGATCGCCCGCGATCTGGCGGCGGCCGGCCGCGGGACCCCGAGGCCGCGGGAGATCCGCGACGTGCCGGCACGGGGGGCGCCGGGCCCCGCCATCCACCGCGCCTTCGACGGCGAGGAGGAGGTGGCCTGCCCGGTCTTCGTGGGGCGCATCGTCCGCGGCGTCACCAACCGCCCGAGCCCGCCCTGGCTGCAGCGCCGTCTGCGCGCCATCGGGCTCCGGCCCATCTCCGCGCTGGTGGACATCACCAACTATGTGATGTTCGATCTGGGGCGGCCGCTCCACGTCTTCGACGCCGACCGCCTGCGCGGCGATCTGGTGCTGCGCTTCGCCCGCCGCGGCGAGCGGCTGGTGGCCCTGGACGGGCGCGAATACGAACTCGACGACGGCGACATCGTCATCTGTGACGACACCGGTCCCGTCAGCCTCGCCGGCATCATGGGCGGCGAGAGCACCGGGGTCACCGAGGAGACCCGCAACGTCCTCCTCGAGGTGGCCATCTTCGATCCCGTCCGCATCGCCCGCACCGGCCGCCGGCTGGGGCTGGAATCCGATGCCCGCACCCGCTTCGAGCGCGGGCTCGATCCCGCCATGGTGATGCCGGGCTGCGCCTTCGCCACGCAGCTCATCCTGGAGCTGTGCGGCGGCGAGGCGGGACCGGCGGTGGTGGCGGGCCGGGTGCCGGAGACGCGGCGGATCCTCGAATTCCGCACCGACCAGTTGCGCCGTCTCGGCGGCATCGAACTGGAGCCGGAGGAGACGGTCCGCATCCTGCGGGCGCTGGGCTTCGGCGTCGAGGGTGGGCCGGAGGTGCTGCGACTCACGGTGCCGAGCTGGCGCCGTGACGTCGAGAGCGAGGCCTGCATCGTCGAGGAGCTCACCCGCATCCACGGCTACGACCGCATCCCGCCGGTGCCGGTGACCCGCACCGAGGCGGTCTCACCGGTCCGGCTCACGCCGGAGCAGAGGCTGCGGGCGGACGCCCGGCGGGCGGCGGCGGCGCAGGGGCTGGTGGAGGCCGTCACCTGGTCCTTCGTGTCCGCCGACCACGCCCGTCTGTTCGGGGCGGAGGCACCGGTGCGGCTACGCAATCCCCTCTCTTCGGAACTGGATGCCCTCAGACCGTCGCTGCTGCCGGGGCTGCTGGTCGCCGTCGCCCGCAATCTCGCCCGCAAGCACGAACAGGGGGCGCTGTTCGAGCTGGGGCCGCGCTTCCTCGCCGGCACGCCGGGCGCCCAGCGCACCACCCTCGCCGGGCTGCGCTTCGGCGATGTCGCGCCGCGCCACTGGGCGGAGCCGCGGCGGCCGGTGGACGCCCTCGACGCCAAGGCCGACCTCTACGCCATCCTGGCCGATCTCGGGGTGCGCACGGAGGCGCTGCAGGTGCGGCGGGAGGCGCCGGGCTGGTACCATCCCGGCCGTTCGGCGGTGGTGGCGCTGGGACGGAAGGTGGTGGGCGTCTTCGGCGAGATCCATCCGGCGGTGTTGGAGCGCTTCGAGATCGAGGTGCCGGTGTGCGCCTTCGAGTTCGACCTCGAGGACCTGCCGCGGCCCCGGGCCCGCCGCGGCCGCACCCGTCCGCCGCTGGAGCCGCTGCCTTATCCGCCGTCGGACCGCGACTTCGCCTTCCTCGTGGACCGTGACGTGCCGGCGGGCGAGCTCTTGGAGGTGGTGAGGCGCGCCGGCGGCCGGCTGGTGCGCGAGGTGCGGCTGTTCGACGTCTACACCGGCCCCGGCGTGCCGGAGGGGCGGAAGTCGCTGGCGGTGACGGTGCGCCTGCAGGCGCCGGACCACACCCTCACCGAGGCGGAAATCGAGCGTGTGGCGAACCATATCGTCGAGGAGGCCGCGCGGCGCCTCGGGGCGGTGCTGCGCGGCGGATCGTGAGGAGGTGCGCGACACGCGTCGTCCATGACCGATCTCGCCAGGATCCGCAATTTCGCCATCGTCGCCCACATCGACCACGGCAAGTCGACCCTCGCCGACCGTCTGATCGAGCGCTGCGGGGCCCTCGATCCGCGGGAGATGACCTCGCAGGTGCTCGATTCCATGGACATCGAGCGCGAGCGGGGCATCACCATCAAGGCCCAGACGGTCCGGCTGGTCTACGAGGCGCGCGACGGCGAGACCTACGTGCTGAACCTCGTGGATACGCCCGGCCACGTGGACTTCTCCTACGAGGTCTCGCGTTCCCTGCGCGCCTGCGAGGGTGCGATCCTGCTGGTGGACGCCACCCAGGGCGTGGAGGCCCAGACCCTCGCCAACGCCTATCAGGCCATCGACGCCGACCTCGAGATCCTGCCGGTGCTCAACAAGATCGATCTGCCGGCGGCCGATCCCGAGCGCGTGCGGCGGCAGATCGAGGACATCATCGGCCTCGACGCCGAGGACGCGCTGCTGATCTCGGCCAAGACCGGCGAGGGGGTGGACGCGCTGCTGGAGGCCATCGTCCGGCGCCTGCCGCCGCCCAGGGGCGAGGCGGAGGCGCCGCTGCGGGCGCTGGTGGTGGATTCCTGGTACGATCCCTACGTGGGGGTGGTGACGCTGGTGCGGGTGAAGGACGGCACTCTGCGCCGGGGGCAGCGCATCCGCTTCATGGGCACCGGCGCCGTCTACACCGTCGACCGGGTGGGCGTGTTCACCCCCAAGCCGCGGGAGGTCACGGACCTCGGCCCCGGCGAGATCGGCTTCCTCACCGCCGGCATCAAGGAGATCGCCCATGCCCGCGTGGGCGACACGGTGACGGACGACCGCCGGCCGGCGCCGGAACCGCTGCCCGGCTTCCAGCCGAGCCATCCGGTGGTGTTCTGCGGCATCTTTCCGGTGGACACCAAGGACTACGACCAGCTCCGCGAGAGCCTCGCCAAGCTGCGCCTCAACGACGCCAGCTTCGTCTACGAGCCGGAGACCTCGGCCGCGCTGGGCCTGGGCTTCCGCTGCGGCTTCCTGGGGCTGCTGCATCTCGAGATCGTGCAGGAGCGGCTGGAGCGGGAGTTCGGCCTCGATCTGGTGATCACCGCGCCCTCGGTGGTCTATCGCGTGCATCTGACCGACGGAACGGTGCGGGAGCTGCACAATCCGGCCGACTATCCCGATCCCACGCGCATCGTGAAGATCGAGGAGCCCTACATCCGCGCCACCATCCTGGTGCCGGAGCGGTATCTGGGTGCGGTGCTGGAACTCTGCGAACAGCGGCGCGGCGAACAGGTGGAGCTCACCTGGGTGGGCAGCCGGGCGATGGTGGTCTATCTGCTGCCTCTCAACGAGGTGGTCTACGATTTCTACGACCGTCTCAAGTCGGTGAGCCGCGGCTACGCCAGTTTCGACTACCAGATGGAGGGCTATCGCGAGAGCGATCTCGTGAAGCTGCGCATCCTGGTCAACGGCGAGCCGGTGGAATCCCTCTCCATGATCGTCCACCGGCGCATGGCCGAGCAGCGGGGGCGGGCCATGTGCGAGAAGCTGAAGGAGCTGATCCCGCGCCAGCTCTTCGAGGTGCGCATCCAGGCCGCCATCGGCTCGCGGATCGTCGCCAGCGAGCGCGTCCGGGCGCTGCGCAAGGACGTCACCGCCAAGTGCTACGGCGGCGACGTGACCCGCAAGCGCAAGCTGCTGGAGCGGCAGAAGGAGGGCAAGAAGCGCATGCGCCAGGTGGGGAAGGTGGAGATCCCCCAGGAGGCCTTCCTCGCCGCCCTCAAGGTGGGCTGAGGACGGAGCGGCGCGGCGCCGCGTGGACCCGCCGGCGGCGTCCCGGTATAGGGGATGGGAGCCGAGGAGGAGGGGGCATGGAGGTGGACGGCCACGCTGCGGGCAAGTTCCGACGCCTCACCGCGGAGGTGTGGGTGGCGCCCCAGCTGGAGACCGCCGACTTTGCCGCGGCGGCGGCCCTGGGCATCCGCACGGTGATCAACAACCGGCCGGACGGGGAGGCGGTGGGACAGCTCGACTCGGCGGAGGCGCGGACGGCGGCGGAGGCGGCCGGTCTCGCCTACGTCCATCTGCCGGTGGTCTCCGGCGCCATCTTCCCGGATCACGTGGAGGCCCTGCGCCGCACCCTCGCCACCACCGAAGGTCCCTGGCTGCTCTACTGCCGCAGCGGCACCCGCTCCTGCCATCTGTGGGCGCTGGCCACCGCCGGCCGCCGGCCGCCCGCGGAGATCGTGGAGGCGGCGGCGCGCGCCGGCTACGACCTCACGGGACTGTGGCCGGTCCTGGAGGCGGCCTGGCGACCGGAGGCGCGCAGGGACTAGAAAGGGACCGGATCCCGCGACCTCAGCCGGCGCGGCGCGGGGACGCCAGCAGCAGCGCCGCCGCCACCACATAGCCCGACAGGACGCCGGCGAAATTGGCGCCCATGTCGAGGAGATCGAAGTGGCGCCAGGGCACGAGACTCTGGGCGTATTCGAGACCGGCGGCGAGGGCCAGCGCCAGAGCGGTGACGCCCAGCAGGGCGCGGTGGGTGAGGCAGAAGGCGAGAGCGGCGCCGGTCATCACGAAGAAGACGGCGAAATGGATCAGCCGGTCGGAGACCGGGGTATCCGGTGCGGGGATCAACATCGCCACCCCGACCATCACCCACGCCGCCGTCCAGCCGACCATGGCCCAACGGCGCCACGTTCCGTTCCCCATGGAAGTGGATGCGGCCCCTCGCGACGACGGCACCGGCTCCATTGCCGGCGCACGTGCATCCTAGCGGAAGGGGGAATGGCCGCAAACCCGCGGATCGTACCGCAGGACGGGCGGTTGACCTCGCCGGCGGGCGGGTGTCTGATGAAGGCCGTCTCGAGCCGAACTTCGGGAGGGAAGCGCATGCTGCGACGCACACTCGTCCGGAGCGCCATGGTGACGGCGCTCGTCGGTGCCTTCGCGGCGGCCGACGGCGCCTTGGCCCAGGAACGCTTCATCACCATCGGCACCGGCGGCCAGACCGGCGTCTATTACGTGGTGGGCCAGTCCGTCTGCAAGCTGGTCAACCGGGCCGGCGCGGGCATCAAGTGCACCGCCCCGTCCACCGGCGGGTCCATCGCCAACATCAACGCCATCCGCCAGAAGGAGATGGACTTCGGTGTGGCCCAGTCGGACTGGCAGTACCACGCCTACAACGGCACCTCCAAATTCGCCGACAAGGGGCCGTTCGAGGAGCTGCGGGCGGTCTTCTCGGTCCATCCCGAGCCCTTCACGGTGGTGGCGCGGGCCGATGCCGGCATCAAGACCTTCTACG
The DNA here is from genome assembly GCA_026982705.1 of Alphaproteobacteria bacterium. Taxonomy (GTDB): domain Bacteria; phylum Pseudomonadota; class Alphaproteobacteria; order Geminicoccales; family Geminicoccaceae; genus HRBIN39. The sequence continues at coordinate 56,964 of JALSGP010000014.1, read as the reverse complement.
ATCTCAAGGGGAAGCGGGTGAACGTGGGCAATCCCGGCTCCGGTCAGCGCGGCACCATGGAGGTGGTGATGAAGGCGCTGGGCTGGACCATGGACGACTTCGCCCTGGCCTCCGAGCTGAAGTCGGCCGAGCAGGCCCAGGCGCTGTGCGACAACAAGGTGGACGCCATCGTCTTCACCGTGGGCCATCCGAACGGCTCGATCCAGGAGGCCACGACCCTGTGTGACGCGGTGATCGTGCCGGTGGAGGGACCGGAGATCGAGAAGCTGGTCGAGGCCAACACCTACTACTCCTGGGCCACCGTGCCGGGCGGCATGTACCGCGGCAATCCCGACGACGTGCGCACCTTCGGCGTGCGCGCCACCTTCGTGACCGCCGCCTGGCAGCCCGAGGAGGTGGTCTACACGGTGGTCAAGGCGGTGTTCGACAATTTCGACCGCTTCAAGAAGCTGCATCCGGCCTTCGCCAATCTGAAGCCCGAGGAGATGACCACCGCCGGCCTCTCGGCGCCGATCCATCCGGGTGCGATCAAGTACTACGAGGAAAAGGGCTGGTCCTACTACAAGCCGGCCCAGTGAATCCGGCGAAACCGGGGGACGGGCGTCCCCCGGTTCCCTTTCCCGTCCATGAGTCCTCCGTATCCAGCTCTTCGGGGAGAGGCGCGGGAGCCCTCCGGCGCCGGGATGTGACGTCATGAGCGAACATCGAACCGCCACGCCCGATCTCGAGGAACTCACCGCCACCGACACCGGTGCGCGCCATCCCGCCGGTTTCCCGGCGCGGCTGATGTGGGGGGTGGCGCTGGTCTGGTCGCTGTTCCAGCTCTGGATCGCCTCGCCGCTGCCCTTCATGCTCGGCTTCGGCGTCTTCAACGACACCGAGGCGCGTTCCATCCATCTCGCCTTCGCCCTGTTCCTGGCCTATCTGGCCTATCCCGCCTTCCGCCGCAGCCCGCGCACCTACATCCCCATCCAGGACTGGATCTTCTCCGTGGTGGGCGCCTTCTGCGGAGCCTATCTCTACGTCTTCCAGGAACAGATCGCCGACCGCGTGGGCGCGCCCATCCTCCAGGACTATGTGGCCGGCATCGTCGGCATCCTGCTGCTGCTGGAGGCCGCCCGGCGGGCGCTCGGGCCGGCGCTGGTGGTGGTGGCCGGCACCTTCCTCCTCTACACCTATTTCGGCCCCTACATGCCCGCCATCATCGCCCACAAGGGCAACAGCCTCGGCGAGATCATCAATCATCAGTGGATCACCACCGAGGGCGTCTTCGGCGTCGCCCTCGGCGTCTCGGCGAGTTTCGTCTTCCTCTTCGTGCTGTTCGGCTCGCTGCTCGAGAAGGCGGGTGCGGGCAACTACTTCATCAAGGTGGCCTTCGCCCTGCTGGGCCATCTCCGCGGCGGGCCCGCCAAGGCGGCCGTGGTGAGCTCGGGGATGACGGGACTGATCTCCGGCTCCTCCATCGCCAACGTGGTGACCACCGGCACCTTCACCATCCCGCTGATGAAGCGGGTGGGCTTCTCCGCCGAGAAGGCGGGGGCGGTGGAAGTGGCCTCCTCCGTCAACGGCCAGATCATGCCGCCGGTGATGGGGGCCGCCGCCTTCCTCATGACCGAGTTCGTCGGCATCCCCTATTTCGAGGTGGTCAAGCACGCCTTCGTGCCGGCCGTCATCTCCTACATCGCCCTCTTCTACATCGTCCATCTCGAGGCGGTGAAGCTGGGCATGGAGGGGCTGCCGCGGCGGACGGCGCCGAAGCCCTGGCTCGTCCGGCTCATGAACTTCGCCCTGGGCGTGGCGGTGCTCTCCGGCCTGTCGCTGGCCGTTTACTACGGCATCGGTTGGATCCGCACCGTCTTCCCGGAGACCTCCACCGTCTGGCTGCTGCTGGGCGTCGCCGCCGCCTACGTGGCGCTGGTGGCCTACAGCGCCCGCTATCCGGATCTGGAGCTGGACACCGGCACGGGGCGCATCACCGAGCTGCCGGAGCCCGGTCCCACCATCCGCGCCGGTCTCCACTATCTGGTGCCGGTGGTGGTGCTGGTGTGGGCGCTGATGGTGGACCATCTCTCGCCGGGCCTCTCGGCCTTCTACGGCGCCGCCACCCTCATCGTGCTGCTGCTGACCCAGCGGCCCCTCAAGCTCTTCTTCCGCGGCGGCGGCGACTACGGGGCCGAGTTCCGGCGCGGGGTGGCGGAACTGCTGGAGGGGCTGGTGGCGGGCGCCCGCAACATGATCGGCATCGCCGTCGCCACCGCCACCGCCGGCATCATCGTCGGCGCCGTCACCCAGACCGGCGTCGGCTCCATGCTGGCGGAGGTGGTGGAGGCGGTCTCCGGCGGCCACATGCTGGTGATCCTGCTGCTCACCGCCTTCCTGTCGCTGGTGCTGGGCATGGGCCTGCCCACCACCGCCAACTACATCGTCGTCTCCGCCCTGCTGGCGCCGGTGATCGTCCAGCTCGGCCAGCAGACCGGGCTGATCGTGCCGCTGATCGCGGTCCACCTGTTCGTCTTCTACTTCGGCATCATGGCCGACGTGACGCCGCCGGTGGGGCTCGCCGCCTTCGCCGCCGCCGCGGTCTCGGGGGGCGATCCCATCCGCACCGGCTTCGTGGCGTTCTTCTACAGTCTCCGCACGGCTCTGCTGCCGTTCCTGTTCATCTACAACACCGACCTGCTGCTCATCGACGTGGGCTGGCTGCAGGGGATCTTCATCTTCCTGGTGGCGACGGTGGCCATGCTGCTGTTCGCCGCCGCCACCCAGGGCTGGTTCCTCACCCGCTGCAATCCGGTGGAGATCGTGGCGCTGCTGCTGGTGGCCTTCACCCTGTTCCGGCCGGGCTTCTGGATGGACATGCTCTATCCGCCCTATCGGGAGCTGGCGCCCGCCGCCATCGTCGAGGCGGCGGAACGGGTGCCGCCCGGCGGCGAACTGCGCCTCAGGGTGTTGGGCACCGACGAGGTGGGCGATCCCCGGGAGTTCGTGGCCGTGCTGACCCTGCCCGCGGGCGAGAACGGCGCGGCACGGCTGGAGGCGGCGGGATTGTTCCTGAAGGTGGACGGCGAGACGGTGACGGTGGACGACGTGGGCTACGACAGTGTCGCCAAGAAGGCCGGGCTCGACTGGGATCAGCGCATCCTGACGGTCTACGAGCCGCAGCCGCAGCCGTCCAAGTACTGGATGTACCTGCCCGCCTTCCTGGTGCTGGCGCTGGTGGTCTGGTGGCAGCGGCGCAAGGTGGGCGTCGCCACCGGACGCGCACCGGCGGCCGCCTGACGGGGAGCCCGAGTCATGTTCCACGACATCCTGGTCCCCATCGATCTCGAGGATCCCGCCATCTGGCAACGGGCGCTGGAGGTGGCCGTCCGCCTCGCCCGCGACTGGGACGCCAAGCTGCATCTGCTGACGGTGCTGCCGGAATTCGGCCTGCCGTCGGTGGCGCAGTACTTTCCGCCGGACTACGAGGACAAGCGCAAGCGCGAGGCGCTGCTGGGTCTGGAGGCGGTGGCGAAGCGGCATCTGCCGACGGAGGTGCGCTTCGATCTGGTGGTGGGCGAGGGGACGGTGTGGCGGGAGATCCTGCGGGTGGCGGAGGAACGCTGCTGCGATCTCGTGGTCATGGGCAGCCACGTGCCCGGCCTCGCCGACTATGTGCTGGGTGCCAACGCCACCCGGGTGGCGCAGCGGGCCCGGAGTTCGGTGATGATCGTGCGCAGCCGCGCGCCCTGAAGGGCGCGGGCCGGAAGCGGAAGGGGCCGCCCGCGGGCGGCCCCTTTCCTCGGGTTCCGTGGGACGGTCTCAGAAGCGCCCGCCACCCGGGAAGCGGCGGCCACCGCCCCGCGGACCACCCCCGCGACGCGGGCGCTCCTCGGCCTCGCGGACGGCCAGCGGACGGCCGCCGAAGTCCTGGCCGTTGAGGGCCCGGATGGCGGCCTGGGCCTGCTCCTCGCTGCCCATCTCGACGAAACCGAACCCGCGCGAGCGACCGGTCTCGCGGTCGGTGGCGATCTTGGCCGAGACCACCTCGCCGTGCTGTTCGAACAGCACCTCGAGCTCCTCGACGGTGGTCCGGTAGGGGAAGTTGGCGACGAAGATCTTCCGCGTCATCTCGATACTCCAGGGTCGAAAGCGGTTCCAGACAGGTCGTCGGTCCGGAGATCGACCCGGCAGCCCGCCTTCACCCTGGCTCTCGGAACGACACGGCGCAAACGACACGGAGATCGACGCCGGGCGTGTGGACCTGGGAACGACGGCCGCCTCGGCCGCACCTTGTTCGAACGGGTTTACCGGACGCCGAACTCCGCGCAACGCAACGACCGGTCCCCATATAGCACGCGACGACGGCCGCGGCGAGTCGGAATGTCGGACACGGGAGGGCGCGCCTATCCCCGCTCCTCGCCGCGGGTTCCGCGCGGGGTCCGGCGTCCAGCCCGCTTCGTGCGCGGCTCGGCGCCGAGTTCGGCGAGGCGGCGCTGCAGCGCCTCCACCTGCTCGCGCAGGGCCCGCACCTCCTCGGCGAGGCGGCCCGTCTCCGCCTCCCCCTCGCCGGCCCGTTCCTCGCGTGCGGCGGACTCCTCCCGGGCGGGTGGGCCGAACGGCGTGAACATGGAGGCGGCCCGCTGGAAGACGGCGAGGTTCTGGCGGGCCAGCTCCTCGAAGGAGCGGGCCGGGAACAGCGGCCCCAGGGTCCGCTCCATGTAGGCGCGGAGCTGTTCCTGGTGACGGGCGAAGTTCTCGAGGCTGAGTTCGAGATAGCGCGGCAGGATGGTGCGCAGGCTGTCGTCGTAGAGGGCGATGAGCTGGCGGAGGAAGCCGATGGGGAGCGGATTGCGGCCGCGGGCATCCTCCTCGAGAATGATCTGGGTCAGGACCGAGCGGGTGATGTCCTCGCCGGTGCGGGCGTCGTAGACCACGAACTCCTGCCCGGCCCGCACCATGCGGCCGAGGTCCTCGAGGGTGACGTAGCTGCTGGTGGCGGTGTTGTAGAGGCGGCGATTGGCATATTTCTTGATGACCGCCACCTCCGGCCCGCCGTCGTCGGGCTTCTGCGCGTCGCGGCTGCGCTCGGACATCCTCGGCACCCCCGGGAACGGCGAACGGGGCCCGGCCCGGCCCCGTCGCCTTCTTCGCACATGCGAAAGCGCGACTCAAGTCTCGCCGCCGCGCGCGCCCTCCTCCGAGACCGCCTCGCCGGCGGCCGCGGTCTCCTCGCCGGCCGCCGTCTCGGCCTCCTCCGGCTTCTCCAGCAGCCCGGCCGCGCTCGCCTGGACCTCCGCCTCCTCCTCGGAACGGGCCACGTTGACGGAGACCGACACCTCCACCTCGGGGTGGAGGACGATGGTCACCTCGTGCACGCCCAGGGTCTTGATGGTGCGCTCCAGGCGCACCTGCCGGCGGTCGAGGGTCACGCCCTCCTCGGCGAAGGCGGCGGCGATGTCGCGCGGCGTCACCGAGCCGTAGAGATGGCCGGTATCGCTGGCCTGGCGGATGACGGTGACGGAGCGACCGCGGAGACGTTCGGCCACCGCCTCCGCCTCCCGGCGCAGCTCGAGATTGCGCGCTTCCAGCTCCTTGCGGCGCTTCTCGAACTCGGCGATGGCCTCCTTGGTGGCGCGGACGGCCTTGCCCTGGGGGATCAGATAGTTGCGGGCATAGCCGGGGGCCACGTCGACGATGTCGCCCATCTGGCCGAGCTTGGGGATGCGTTCCAGCAGAATGACCTGCATGGTTCCTCACTCCGCGGGATGCCGCGCCCTCAGCGGTGGTCGCTGGTGAAGGGCAGCAGGGCGAGGATGCGGGCGCGCTTGATGGCCCGGGCCAGGGCCCGCTGCTCCTTGGCGGTGGTGGCGGTGATGCGCCGCGGGATGATCTTGCCCGTCTCGGAGACGAAGCGCTGGAGCAGGCGCACGTCCTTGTAGTCGATCCTGGGCGCCCCCTCGCCGGCGAAGGGGCTCGCCTTCTTGCGGCGGAAGAAGGGGCGGCGGATCACCACGGTGGGCGGTTCCACCGGACGCTGGGGCTCCTCGCTGCGGGCCTCGGTCCGCGGCTCCTCGTTGCGGCTGGTCTCGGCGGTCATGGCTCGACGTCTCCGTCAGCGGCGCCGGTCGTCGCGACCGGAGCGGCTCTGCAGGATGGGCGAGGGTTCCTCGCTGAGCTCGTCCACCTTGACGGTGAGGAAGCGCAGCACGTCGTCGTTGAAGCGCTCCCGCTCCTCGATCTCGCGCACCAGATGCTTGGGCGCCTCGAAGCGCAGGTGGAGATAGTGGCCCTTGCGATGCTTCTTGATGCGGTAGGCCAGATTGCGCAGCCCCCAGTACTCCGCCAGCACCACCCGGCCGCCGGCCTCCTGGACCAGCGCGCGGATCTCCTCGGCGATGTTCTGGGCCTGCTGCGGCGTCAGATCCGGCCGCGCGATGAAGGTGTGCTCGTAGTACGGCATCGCGCGCGTACGTCCCCTCTCGCTGATGGATCTCCGACACGAACGGGGAGCGTCGCCGGGCGACGCTCCGACCCCCTCGGGGTCATGGACCGATCGGCCGCCGGGCACGCCCGCGCCGATCCGGTGCCGGGCATATACGTGCCCGCGGGCGGACTGGCAAGGTGGATCAGGCGGGGGGCGCGGCCGTCGGCCGCTCGCGCAGGAAGGCGACCAGCCGGTCGGCGTCCATGGGGCGGGCGAGGAAGAAGCCCTGGACCTCGTCGCAGCCGTGGGCAGCCAGCACCCGGCACTGGCGTTCCGTCTCGACGCCCTCGGCGAGGATGCGCTTGCCGAAGACACGGCCCAGTTCGACGATGGCGTCCAGGATGGCCTCGTCCTCCGGCGTCTCGCCGAGCCCCTCGACGAAACAGCGGTCGATCTTGATGCGCCAAGCGGGCAGGCGCTTGAGGTAGGCGAGGGAGGAATAGCCGGTGCCGAAGTCGTCGAGGGCGAAGCGCACGCCCAGGGCCCGCAGCGCCTCCAGATTGCGGCGGATGGCGGTCTGGGCCGGGTCGACGAAGAGGCCCTCCGTGACCTCCAGTTCCAGGGCCTGCGGCGGCAGATCGTGCCGGGCGAGGGTGTGCCGCACCGTCTCGGCCATGTCGGGCTGGCGGAGCTGGGCCGGCGAGACGTTGACGGAGACGGGCACCGGGCTTCCGGCACGACGGATGCGCACCGCCGCCCGACAGGCCTCGTCGAACAGCCAGCGCCCCAGCGGGCCGATGAGGCCGGTGGCCTCGGCGATGGGCACGAATTCGCCGGGCGGTACCGGGTCCCCGTCCTTCCGCGGCCAGCGCAGCAGCGCCTCCACGCCCACCACCGCGCCGGTGCCGATCTCGAACTGGGGCTGGAAGTGGAGGGTGAAGCTGCGGGTCCGGATGGCGCGGCGCAGGGCACCCTCGATGCACTTCCGCCGGCGCAGCGCGGCCTCGAAACCCGGTTCGAACACCACCGCCCGCCGGCCGCCCCGGCCCTTGGCCTCGTCGAGGGCGAGTTCGGCCGCCCGCAGCAGGGCGTCGGGATCCGGGCCGTGGTCGGGGAAGAGGGCGATGCCGGCCGACAGGCCCACCTCCAGCGCCATCTCGCCCAGCCGCACGTCGTGGCCGAGGACGGTGGCGAGGCGGCGGCGCAGCGCGCCGGCGTCCACGCCTTCCACCGTCATGGCGAAACGGTCGCCGCTGGCGCGGAACAGGCGGTCGGCACCGAAGCGCCCGAGACGTTCCGCCACCGCCGCCAGCACCCGGTCCCCGGCCTCGTAGCCGAGCACGAGGTTGACCTCGCGCAGACGGTCCACGTCCAGCACCACGAGGGCGAAACGAGCGCCACCGCGCAGCGCGGCGGCGATGGCGCCGCGCAGGGCCGGCACCAGGGTCGCCTGACCCGGCAGGCCGGTCACCGGGTCCACCGGCAGCGGTTGCTCCTCCACCGTCCACAACCGTCCGAGGGCGCGGCGCAGGCGTCCGCCTCGGGTCCGCGGTGAGGCACGAGGGGGGCGACGTGTTCGGTCCATGTTCCCGTGAACGGAGGACGGCGGTACCCGGGGATGCGGACGCGTCCCCAAGGTGCCACGTCCGATGGCCACGGCAAGGGGCGGTCGGCGCACGCGTCCCTTGCGGCCGGCGGTGCGATGCGTCATCTGGGACGGGTCGAGGTCGTGCGGGATCGGATCTGCATGGACGCCACGGAGACGGACGCGACGCTCGCCGACGCGGTGGCGCGGCGGCGCACCTTCGCCATCATCTCCCATCCGGACGCCGGCAAGACCACCCTCACCGAGAAACTGCTGCTGGTGGCCGGGGCCATCCATCTCGCGGGCGAGGTGCGGGCGCGCGGCGAACGGCGACGGGCCCGCGCCGACTGGCTGGAGATCGAGCGCCGGCGCGGCATCTCGGTCACCACCTCGGTGATGACCTTCGCCTATCGGGACCGTGTCTTCAACCTGCTGGACACGCCGGGGCACGAGGATTTCTCGGAGGACACCTATCGCACCCTCACCGCCGTGGACAGTGCGGTGATGGTGATCGACGCCGCCAAGGGCATCGAGCCGCGCACCCTCGGGCTGTTCGAGGTGTGCCGTCTGCGCGACATCCCCATCACCACCTTCGTCAACAAGATCGATCGCGAGGGGCGCGATCCCCTGGCGCTGCTGGACGAGATCCAGGAACGGCTGGCCCTGGACACGGCCCCCGTCACCTGGCCTCTGGGCATGGGACGGGACTTCCGCGGGATCGTCGAGGTGGCGGACGGGCGGGTGGTGCCGGTGGATCCCGGGCGCGGCGGCGAGGGGGAGACGACGGACTTCGCTGCCCTCGCCGGGCGGGTGGAGCCGCGGGTGCGGGCGGCGGTGGCGGAGCAGCTCGAGCTGGTGCGGGCGGCGCTGCCGCCCTTCGATCCCGCCGCCTTCCGCGAGGGCCATCGGACGCCGGTGTTCTTCGGCAGTGCGCTGCGCACGGTGGGGGTGCGCCGGCTGCTGGAGCATCTCGCCGCCCACGCCCCGCCGCCGCGCCCGCAGCCGGCGGAGCCGGCACCGGTGGCCCCCACGTCCCCGCGGGTGAGCGGCTTCGTCTTCAAGGTGCAGGCCAACATGGATCCGCGCCACCGTGACCGGGTGGCCTTCGTGCGGATCGCCTCCGGCCGCTTCCGCCGCGGCGCCCGGCTGCGGCTGGCCCGTGACGGCCGCGTCATCACCGTGAGCAATCCCGTGTTCTTCTTCGCCCGCACCCGGGAGCTGGCGGAGGAAGCGGTGGCCGGTGACATCGTGGGCATTCCCAACCACGGCCAGTTGCGGGTGGGCGACAGCCTCGGCGAGGGCGAGACGGTCCACTTCACCGGCATGCCCGACTTCGCCCCCGAGATCCTGCGCCGGGTGCGGCTCCGCGATCCCATGCGCGCCAAGCATCTGGATCGCGCCCTCGCGGATCTGGCGGAGGAAGGGGTGAGCCGGGTGTTCCGGCCGCTGGTGGGTGGCGACCGGCTGGTGGGCGTGGTGGGGCCGCTGCAGCTGGACGTGCTGCACACCCGGCTCCTCGCCGAGTACGATCTGCCGGTGGACTTCGAGGAGGTGGGCTGGACGACGGCCCGCTGGTGTCGGGTGCCGGACCGGGAGACGGAGGAGGCGCTGCTGGCGACCCGCCGCGGTCAGCTCGCCCGCGACGGCGATGGGGCGCTCGTCTATCTCGTGCGCAACGCCTGGGATCTCGGGCGGGTGCAGGAGGACTTCCCGCGGATCCATTTCACCCGCACCCGTGAGCGCGGGCTGCGGCCGGCGACGACGGCGGGCCGGGGCGGGCCGTCAGACGGCCCCGGCCGCGAGCGGTAGCAGGTCCAGGGAGTCCAGATCCGATACCTCCCGGTCCACACCCTCGGGGCCGGTCTCGAGGTGGGCGTAGATCCCGTCGGGACGGCGCACCCGCACGCAGGCCATGCCGAGGCGACGGGGCGTGAGGAAGTCCTTCTTCGGGTTGTCGGCGATCCAGAGGGTCTCGTGCGGTTCCACGCCGAGGGCCTCGAGGGTGGCGAGGAAGGGCCGCGGATGGGGTTTCCAGAACGCGCGGCCGAGCTCGTCGGTGACGGTGATCACGTCGAACAGCGGGGCGATGCCGAGGGCGAGGAGCTTGCGCCGCTGCACCCGCGCCGTGCCGTCGGTCACGAGGGCGAGAGGCACCCGGCCGTGGAGCCGCCGGAGCAGGCGTTCGGCGTCCGGGAGCAGACGGATGTCGGGGTGGTGTTCGCGGTAGACCCGGATCAGTTCCACCACCGGCACGCGCTCGGCGAGGTCCAGGGCGGCGAGGGCGGCGTCGAACACGTCACCCCGTCGTCCCGCTGCGAACAGTTCCTGGCAGACCCGGGCGAAGGCCGTCACTCCGTAGCGTTCCGCCATCCAGCGGCCGACCGCCCGGAAGCCGCTCGCCACATAGTCGCGTTCCAGATAGAGGGTGTCGTCGAGATCGAAGAGGACGGCGCGGGGCAGGGGAAGGGTCATGACGGTTTCGCCTCGGGCTCGGGATAGATGGCGCAGTCGTAGCGGATGACGCGCAGGCCTCGCCGGACCGTGAAGGCGAGGGGATCGAGGGGCCGGTCCAGGGCCTCCTGGACGAGCCAGCGGGCGAAGGGGGCGCCGGCCCGATCCGCCAGCGGGAAACCGCCGCCGAAGCGGGCGTTGATCTCGAAGACGCGCGGGCCGTCCTCGCCGACGATGGTCTGGAAGCACAGGACGCCGTACGGATCCGGCAGGGCCGCCGCGACCCGCTCGGCGAGGCGGACGAAGAGGGGATCGTCCACCACCTCGCCCTTCTCCACCTCGCCCCCACGCACCCGCACCCGCCGGTGGGTGACGGCGCCGCGGAGGCGGCCGGTGCGGTCCACGTAGAGGGTCGTGGTGTATTCCGGACCCCTCAGCTGGCGCTGGGCCACGTAGCGCGTGGGGTCCAGATCCGGGGGGATGTCCTCCGGTCCGTGGACGCGGCGGATGCCCCGCCCGGCACTGCCGTCGCGGGGCTTGAGAATCCATGGCCGGGGCAGGTCGACCGCGGCGGCCTCCACGAGGAGGACCATCTCCGGCACCGGCACGCCGGCCGCGGCGAGGGCGCGGGCGGTGGCGAGCTTGTCGCGGCAGATGGCGACGGTGGCCGCACCGGACAGATTGGGCCAGGTGCCGAGGGCGCGGAGGTGGTCGCGGACTTCGGCGAGGGGGCGGAGTTCCGGATCGATGGTGGGAACCAGCAGCCGCACCCGCTCGCGGGCACAGAGGTCCAGGAGGAAGGCGGGATAGGCGGGATCCCCGCAGGGCGGTGCCGCGAAGGCGGCATCGGCGAGATGGCAGGCCGCGCTCCAGCCCGGGTCCAGATCGCAGGCGAGGATGCGGGGGGTCGGCCCCAGACCCGCGACGGCCCGGCGCAGACACGCCAGCAGTTCCACCCGCCGGCCGGCCGAGGTGACGAGGACGGTGAAGGCACGCCCCATGGGCTCGTCCGCCTTTCCCCGGACGGCTTAGGACAGGGGCGACGGACTTGCCAACCGCGCGAACGGTACGGGAATGCATGCCGTGGCCGAAAAGTCACGGCGCGTGTCCGGGAGGACGCGCCGGCTCAGGTGCCGGCGTCCGGCTCCCGCGCGCCGCCCGGGCCGTAGTGGCGGAAGCGTTCGGCGACGCGGGCGATCTCGGCCTCGGGGAGGAGGACGGGGCCGCCGATCTGGAGGCTGGCCCAGTAGAGCCGCGCCAGTTCCTCCACCTCCTCGGCGAGCCACAGCGCCCGCGCCAGGTCGGGGCCGGCGGCGAGGGCGCCGTGGTTGGCGAGGAGGCAGGCGAGGCCGTGGCGGCCCAGGGTCCGCACCACGGCCTCGGAAAGTTCGGCGGTGCCGAAGGTGGCGTAGGGGACGAGGGGCACGATGGGGCCGCCGGTGGCGGCGATCATGTAGTGGAGGGCGGGGATCGGCCGGTGGCAGCAGGCCAGCACCGTGCACCAGGGGGCATGGGTGTGGACCACCGCGCCGATGTCCGAGCGGGCGCGCAGGAGGTCGCGATGGAGACGCCATTCGCTAGAAGGGCGCGGCGGGCCTTCGGGGGGCGCGTCGGCGGCCAGGTCCATGGCCACCACCAGTTCGGGCCGGAGGCGGTCGGGCGGCAGGCCGGTGGGCGTGATCAGCATCCGTTCGCCGCAGCGCACCGAGACATTGCCGGCGGTGCCACGATTGAGCCCGCGCGCCTCCAGCCGCCGCATGGCGGCGACGACGGCCCGCCGCGACCTCGCCTCGTCGGCGCTCACGCCCCCTCCGCCGGCGCCGGGGTCCCGGAGAGTTTGGCGACGCGTCGGGCGTGGCGGCCGCCCTCGAAGGGCGTGTCGAGGAAGGTGAGGAGGCAGTCCCGCGCCACTTCGGGACCGGTGGTCCGCGCCCCCAGCGCCAGGACGTTGGCGTCGTTGTGGAGGCGCGCGTAGCGGGCGGTGGTGACGTCGTGGCACAGGGCGGCGCGGACGTGACGGTGGCGGTTGGCGGCGATGGAGATGCCGATGCCGGTGCCGCAGATGAGCACGCCCATCTGTGCCCGTCCCTCGGCCAGGGCCCGGGCGAGGGCCTCGGCCATGTCGGGATAGTCGACGGAGTCGTCGGAATTGACGCCGAGATCCACCACCTCGTGGCCACGGGCGCGGGCGGTGGCCATGAGCTCGGCCTTGAGCCGCCAGCCGGCGTGGTCGGAGGAAAAGGCGATCACCATGACGGGCGCACTCCTCGCACTTGCGTCCGCTCCGGCAGCGTCATAGCACGATCACCCGGGCGGGTCCCCGCCCGAGGGTATGGGTTCGCGGTGACGGACGGCATGGATCGAGAGGAATTCCTCGCGACTCTCGAGGGGCGCACGCCCCCGCCGGGGCTGCGGCCGGAGCTGGAAGCGCTGTGGTGGCTGATGCGGGGCGACTGGGATCGGGCCCATCGCATCGTCCAGAGGCTCGCCACCGTGGAGGCGGCCCGGGTCCACGCCCATCTCCACCGGGTGGAGGGGGATCTCGTGAACGCCGACTGGTGGTATCGCCGGGCCGGGATCCCGCCCATGCGCGAGCCGCTGGAGCGCGAGCGCGAGAGGCTGCTGGCGCTGCTGTTGGACGCTCACGGCTGAGCGGCGGTCGGGGCTTCGCCCTCGTCCGTACCGGGGGCCGTCGTCTCCTCCGCCACGGCGATGTCGAAGGCGGCGCGGACGAGGGCGCGGGTGTAGGGATGGCGCGGCGTCTCCAGGATGCGGCGGGCGGGGCCGGCCTCCACCACCCGTCCCGCCCGCATCACCAGGATCTCGTGGGCGAGGGCCCGGACCACGCGCAGGTCGTGGCTGATGAAGAGATAGGCCACCCCGTGCCGGCGCTGGAGTTCCCGCAGCAGTGCGACGATCTGGGCCTGGACCGAGACGTCGAGGGCGGAGGTGGGCTCGTCCAGCACCACGAAGCGGGGTTCCAGGACCATGGCGCGGGCGATGGCGATGCGCTGGCGCTGGCCGCCCGAGAATTCGTGCGGATAGCGGTCCATGACGGCGGGATCGAGTCCCACCTCCTCGAGGATGCGGGCGACCCGTTCGCGCCTTTCGGCGCGGTCGCGGCCGATGCCGTGGACCTGGAGGCCCTCGGCGATGATCTCGCCCACCGACATGCGCGGGCTGAGGCTGCCGTAGGGGTCCTGGAAGACGATCTGCATCTCCCGGCGCAGGGGGCGCATCTGTTTCCAGGACCAGCCCTGGATGTCGCGGCCGTCGAAGACGATGCGCCCCTCGCTCGTGATCAGGCGCAGGAGGGCGAGGCCGAGGGTCGTCTTGCCGGAGCCGGACTCCCCCACCACGCCCAGCGTCTGTCCCCGGCGCACCACCAGGTCCACTCCGTCCACCGCCTTCACCCAGCCCACGGTGCGCCTGAGCAGCCCTTTCTGGATGGGATAGTGGACCCGGAGATCGCGGGCCTCCAGCAGCACCGGCGCCGCCGGATCCGGCTCCCGCGGCGGACCCTTGGGTTCGGCGGCGAGGAGTTCGCGGGTGTAGGGATGACGGGGACGCTGCAGCACGCGGGCGGTGGGGCCCTGTTCGACGATGCGCCCCTCCCGCATCACCGCCACCCGGTCGGCGATGCGGCGGACGATGGCGAGATCGTGGGTGATGAGCAGCAGCGCCATGCCGAGACGACGCTGCAGGTCCTGGAGCAGGGCGAGGATCTGGGCCTGGATGGTGACGTCGAGGGCGGTGGTGGGTTCGTCGGCGATCAGCAGGTCCGGCTCGTTGGCGATGGCCATGGCGATCATCACCCGCTGGCGCTGACCGCCGGAGAGCTGGTGGGGATAGGCGGAGAGACGGCGCTCGGGATCGTCGATGCCCACCAGCTCCAGGAGCTCCAGGACCCGCCGGCGGGCCTGCGCGCGGTCCATGCGCCGGTGCAGGAGCAGCACCTCGGCGATCTGTTTCTCCACCGTGTGGAGCGGGTTGAGGGAGGTCATGGGCTCCTGGAAGACCATGCCCACCCGGTTGCCGCGGATGGCGCGCAACGTCGCCTCGTCGGCGCCGATCATCTCGCGCCCCAGCAGGCGGATGGAGCCCCCGGGGTGGAAGGCGCGGGGATAGGGGAGGAGCTGGGGGATGGAGAGGGCGGTGACGGTCTTGCCCGAGCCGGACTCGCCCACGAGCGCCAGCGTCTCGCCCTTCTCCAGGGTGAAGGAGACGCCGCGCACCGCCTCCAGGATGCCGCCCTCGAGGCGGAAGTGGACGGCGAGATCCTCGACTTCGAGCAGCATCGGTCCTCTCAGCGGAAGGTCTTGCGGGGATCGAAGGCGTCGCGCACGCCCTCGCCGATGAACACCAGCAGCGACAGCATGGTGGCCACCACCAGGAAGCCGGTGATGCCGAGCCACGGCGCCTGGAGGTTGTTCTTGCCCTGGGCGAGCAGTTCGCCGAGGGAGGGCCAGTCCGGCGGCAGACCGAAGCCCAGGAAGTCGAGGGAGGTGAGGGTGGTGATGGAGCCGTTGAGGAGGAAGGGCAGGAAGGTGAGGGCCGAGACCATGGCGTTGGGCAGGATGTGACGGAACATGATCACCGTGTTGGACACCCCCAGCGCCTGGGCGGCGCGCACGAACTCGAAGTTGCGGACCTTGAGGAACTCCGCCCGCACCACCCCCACCAGCGACATCCAGGAAAACAGCAGCATGATGCCGAGCAGAAGCCAGAAGTTGGGCACGAAGATGCTGCTGAGAATGATGAGAAGATAGAGGACCGGAAGGCCCGACCAGATCTCGATGAAGCGCTGGAACAGCAGGTCCAGCCAGCCACCGAAATAGCCCTGCACGGCGCCGGCGGCGATGCCGATGATCGAGCTGGCCAGGGTCAGGGCGAGGCCGAACAGCACCGAGATGCGGAAGCCGTAGATCACCCGCGCCAGCACGTCGCGCGCCTGGTCGTCGGTGCCGAGCCAGTGTTCGGCGTCGGGCGGCGAGGGGGCCGGCACCGTGAGATCGTAGTCGATGGTGTCGTAGCGGAAGGGGATGGGCGGCCACAGCATCCAGCCGCCCTTGGCGGCGACGAGTTCCTGCAGATAGGGGTCGCGATAGTCGGCCTCGGTGGGGAAGTCGCCGCCGAATACGGTCTCGGGATAGGTGACGAAGACGGGGAAGTACCAGGCGCCGTCGTAGCGGACGAGCAGCGGGCGGTCGTTGGCGATCAGCTCCGCCGCGAGCGAGACGGCGAACAGCCACAGGAAGACCACCAGCGACCCATAGGCCCGCCGGTTGGCACGGAAATTCTCCAACCGGCGGATGCCGAGGGGCGTCAGCCGCAGCGGGATGCCGAGGAAGCGGTAGGGCCGCCGCAGCGTCATGGCCGCTCACACCTCTCGCGACTCGAAGTCGATGCGCGGATCCACCAGCACGTAGGTGAGATCCGACAGCAGGTTGATCACCAGGCCCAGCAGGGTGAAGATGTAGAGGGTCGCGAACATGACCGGATAGTCGCGGTTGATGGCCGACTCGAAGCCCAGCAATCCCAGGCCGTCCAGGGAGAAGATCACCTCGATCAGCACCGAGCCGGTGAAGAAGGCTCCGATGAAGGCGCCGGGAAAGCCGGCGATGACGATGAGCATGGCGTTGCGGAACACGTGGCCGTAGAGCACCCGCCGTTCGCCGAGGCCCTTGGCCCGGGCGGTCATCACGTACTGCTTGTTGATCTCCTCGATGAAGCTGTTCTTGGTCAGGAGGGTGAGACCGGCGAAGCTGCCGATGGACATGGAGACCACCGGCAGGGTGATGTGCCAGAGATAGTCGAGGATCTTGCCGTACCAGGGCAGTTCCGCCCAGTCGTCGGAGACGAGGCCCCGCAGGGGGAAGATCTGGAGGTAGCTGCCGCCGGCGAACAGCACGATGAGCAGGATGGCGAAGAGGAAGCCGGGCACCGCGTTGCCGACGATCACCACGGTGCTGGTCCACACGTCGAAACGGCTGCCGTCGCGCACCGCCTTGCGGATGCCGAGGGGAATGGAGACGAGGTAGGTGAGGAGGGTGGTCCAGAGTCCGAGGGAGACGGAGACGGGGAGCCGCTCGACGACGAGTTCGATCACCGGTCGATCACGGAAGAAGCTGTTCCCGAAGTCGAAGGTGAGATAGCGCCACATCATCTCGCCGAAGCGCACGTACCACGGCTTGTCGAAGCCGAATTCCCGCCGCAGCTCCTCGAGGAACTCCGGGTCGAGCCCCCGGGCACCGCGGTAGACGCTCTCCTCTCCGGCGGCGCGGGCGGTGCCGGCCATCTCGCTCTGGGCGGTGCCGGCGATGCGGGCGACGGCCTCGACGCCGCGGCCCTCGAGTTCGGCGACGATGCGCTCGATGGGCCCGCCGGGCGCGGCCTGGATCACCACGAAATTGACCAGCATGATGCCGAAGAGGGTCGGCACCATCAGGAGCAGGCGCTTGAGAATGTAGGCGCCCACCGTCCGCCCCGCTCAACGGGTCCGCCCGCGCGCCGCCTCGAGGGCGGCGAGGCGGGTGGGATCCACCCACCAGGCGAAGAGGTCGAGACCGTGCTTCGGCAGCACCGTCGGCCGGCCGAACTTGTTCCAGTAGGCCACCCGCTCGTAGGGAATGTACCAGTGGGGGATCACGTAGTGGCCCCACAGCAGCACGCGGTCGAGGGCGCGGGCGGCGGTGACCAGATCCTCGCGGGTCTCGGCGGCGATGAGCTTCTCCACGAGATCGTCCACCGCCGGATCGCAGATGCCGGCGTAGTTGCGGCTCCCCCGCGTCTTCGCCGCCTCGCAGGTCCAGAAGTTGCGCTGTTCGTTGCCCGGCGAGAGGCTCTGGCCCCAGACGGTGACGATCATGTCGAAGTCGAAATCGTCGAGCCGGTTCTGGTACTGGGCCGGGTCGATGGTGCGGTAGGTGGCCTCGATGCCGAGACGGCGCAGGTTCTTGACGAAGGGGCCCACCACCCGCTCGAAGCTGGGGGAGACCAGCAGGATCTCGAACGCCATCACCTCGCCGGTCTCGCGGTGGGTGAGGCGGCCGTCGCGGATCTCCCAGCCGGCCTCCCGCAGGAGGCGGAGCGCCTCGCGGAGATTGCGGCGGATGTTGCCGGATCCGTCCGTCTTCGGCGGCTCGTAGTCCTTCGTGAACACCTCCGGCGGCAGCCGGTCGCGCCAGGGCTCCAGCAGCGCGAGCTCGGCCTTGGAGGGCAGTCCCCTGGCCTCCAGCTCGCTGTTCTCGAAATAGCTGTCGGTGCGGGTGTAGGCACCGTAGAAGAGGACCCTGTTGGTCCACTCGAAATCGAAGGCGTGGGCCAGCGCCCAGCGCACCCGCCGGTCGCGGAAGATGCTCTTGCGGGTGTTGAAGACGAAGCCCTGCATGCCGGCCGGCCGTTCCACCGGGATCTCCTCCTTGACGATCCAGCCGGCGCGCAGGGCCGGACCGTCGTAGCCGGTGGCCCAGAGCTTGGAGACGTTCTCGAGGCGGATGTCGTACTGGCCGGCCTTGAAGGCCTCCAGCGCCACATTGGCGTCGCGGTAGTAGTCGTAGCGCACGCGGTCGAAGTTGTAGCGCCCGCGGTTGACGGGGAGATCGCGCGCCCACCAGTCGCGCACCCGCTCGTAGACGATGGTGCGACCCGGATCCACCTCCACCACCCGGTAGGGGCCGCTGCCCAGCGGCGGCTCCAGCGTCACCGACTCGAAATTCCGCCCCTGCCACCAGTGTTTCGGCAGCACGGGGAGCTGGCCGACGATGAGGGGGAGTTCGCGATTGACGCCCTTGGCGAAGACGAACTTCACCCGCCGCTCGCCCAGCACCTCCACACGCTCGACGCTCTTGTAGTAGGCCCGGTAGAAGGGATGTCCCCGCGTCTTGAGGGTCTCGAGGGTGAAGGCCACGTCCTCGGCGGTGATGGGGGTGCCGTCGTGGAAGCGTGCCTGCGGCCTGAGGTCGAAGATCACCCAGGAGCGGTCGGCGGGGGTGGTGATGGTCGCGGCCACCTCGCCGTATTCGGTGAAGGGCTCGTCCAGGGAATTGACGGTGAGGGTCTGGTGGACCAGACCCAGCCCCGCCGCCGGGACACCCTTGAGGATGTAGGGGTTGAGGCTGTCGAAGGTGCCGATGGCGGCGAAGGTCACGGAACCCCCCTTCGGCGCCTCGGGATCGGCATAGTCGAAATGGCGGAAGTCGGGCCCGTACCTGGGCTCGCCGTGCATGGCGAGGGCGTGGCGCGGGCGCGGATCCTCCCCGGCGAGGGCGGCGCCCGCCGCCAGCAGTGCGGCGAGTGCGATGGCGAGTGCGCGCATGCCCCGTCTCCCCGGTCCGCCGGCAAAGATGGCGCGCCGTACGGGCGGCGCAACGGGGCGGCGGTCAGCGCGGGTGCATTCCGGCAGCGCCCAAAAGGTCGAGGACGGCCAGCAGCAGGACCGCCGCCGCCTGCACCATTTCCTCCACCACCACGGACTCGTCGGGTCGGTGGGCCTGGGCGAGGCGGCCGGGGCCGTACGCGATGCAGTCGCGGAGACCGGCGATGCGGACGATGTGCTTCTGGTCGAAGGTGCCGGGCGAGCAGACGAGGCGCGCCTCCCGCCCCAGCACCCGCCGCACCGCCCGCGCCACCGCCCGCGGCGTGGGGAGATCCGCGTCCACCATCACCGGGTCCACCCGCATCAGCTCCCGCAGCCGGTAGCGGAAGCCGGGGCGGGTACGGGCGAGATCGTCGAGCAGCGCGCGGATCTCGCCGGCCACGCCCTGACAGTCCTCCTCCACGGGAAAGCGGCGGTCGAGGACGAGACGGCAGCGGTCGGCGACACAGGGGCTGGGCAGGCCGTCGCCCTCCGTCTCCGGCTGACCGCCGTGGATGGCGTTGAGGTTGAGGGTGGAGCGACGGGCCGCTTCGGGCACCACCGGCATGCGGGTGCCGCGCCGGTCGAGGGCGGGGAGCAGATCCCGGGCCAGCCGGTCGAGGAAGGCGGCCATGTGGAGGATGGCGGAGTCGCCGAGGAACGGCATGGAGCCGTGGGCGGTGCGCCCCAGCGTCTCCACCTCGGCCCACCAGACGCCGCGATGGCCGATGCAGACGCCGTCCACGTCCAGCGGCTCGGGGATGATCACGTGATCGACCCGGCCCGGCGCGAAGACCCCCTCCCGGCACAGCCACGCCACCCCCGCGAAACCGCCGGATTCCTCGTCCACCGTGGCGGAGAGCTCGACGGCGCCGGGGAAGTCGGGGCGGTGGTCCACCAGCGTCTCCAGGGCCACCACCGCGGCCGCCAGCCCGCCCTTCATGTCGGCGGCGCCACGCCCGTAGAGACGGCCGTCGCGCACCGTACCGGCGAAGGGATCGACGATCCAGCCCTCGCCCGCCGGCACCACGTCGATGTGACCGTTGAGGTGGACGGTGGGGCCCGCGCGCGTGCCCTCGCGGCGGGCGAGGAGATTGACCCGGGGATGGCGGTCGCTGTCACCCGGCGCCCCCCGCGCCCGCCGGATCTCCACCGCGAAGCCGCGCCGGCGCAGGCGTTCCGCCAGCAGCTCCACGCAGTCGGCATAGTGGGCGCCGGGCGGATTGACGGTGGGGATGCGCACGAGCTCGGCGGCGAGTCCCACCATCTCCTCCCGCCGCGCCGCGATGCGGGTGAGCCAGGCGTCCACGGCATCCCTCCCCGGTCCGTATTCCCGCTAGCCCGGCGCGCCGGCGCTGTCGAGGATCGCGTCGCGGTTGACCCGAAGCGCCGCCTCGCCGAGAAGGAGGGGGGCACGACGTGGGACGGGAGAGCGGCGGTGGCGGCGAGGCGGGGAATGCGGGCGACGCTGGTGGCGGGGCTGGTGATGCTGGCGGCGGGATCGTCGCGCGCGGCCGCGCCCGACGGCTCCTTCGCCATCCGCGGCATCGGCAGCGGGACCTGCGGCGAACTGGTGAAGGCGGTGGACGCCCGCTCGCCGGAGGTGGCCTGGTTCGCCCACTGGCTCGACGGCTACGTCACCGCCGTCAACCGCTATCGCGCCGACACCTTCGACGTGGCCCCCTGGCCGGGTACCCGTCTGCTGCTGATGCTCGTCGATGCCCACTGCCGCGGCAACCGGGATCAGCCCCTCTACGAGGTGGTCCACCAGCTGGTGGTGCTGCTGGGCACGCAGCGGCTGGTGGACCGGTCGGAGCCGGTGGAGATCCGGGTGGGCGAGCGCCGGCGGATGCTCTATCGGGCGGTGGTGCGACGTCTGCAGCGGGCGCTGATCGAACGGAAGCTGCTCGCCGACCGCGCCGACGGCATCTTCGGCCCCAGGACCCGGAAGGCCGTCGCCGCCTTCCAGAGGAAGGCGGGGCTCGAGGCCACCGGCTTTCCCGACGACGAGACCCTCTACAAGCTGCTGCTGGAGCCGCTGGTGGCCGGGCCCGCGCCGGCCCCGGGCGGGGACGGCGGCCCGGCGGGGGACGGGAAGGGCGGAGCGCCGGCGGCGGGAAATCCGGATGCGGGCGGCTGAGCCGGCGGTGGTGCCGTCGATCCTCCCGTGAATCCGGACACCGCCCACGGCCGACCGGGTTCCCGGATGGCGCGTGACGGACGGGCCCGCGGGGACCACGGCGGTCGCGCGCCGGGGCGACGGTCGTCCCCGGGAACGGCGTCCGTGCCGTCTCTCGGCGGGCGGCACGGATCACCGTCCCGGCCGGCTCCGCACTCGGATGTGCCGCCGACCGGCGCGTCGCCCGGCTGCTCCGTCGTCGTCGGGATGTCGCCGTCCGCAGCCGCTGGCCGGGACCTCCGTCCCGTCGTCGCACCATGGCGACGGCGGCATCCCTCCCCGGTTCCGAGCACTGGGGAGCGACGATCAGCCGGCGACGGCGGCGAGGAAGAAGGTGAGCGCCTCCTCCGCCCTCTCGTCCAGCTCGAAGGCGAGGTGGAGGGTGGCCTCGCTGGCCTGCACCACCCGGGCCGGCAGCCCCGGCGGATACCAGAGCTCGTCGAAACGGAGCCGTCCCCTCGCGCCGGCGAGCCCGGGGTGTCCCGGGACCAGCCGCGCCCCGCCCAGGGAGAGATCGCGCACCACGCACGCGTGGTGTGTTCCGTCCACCACGAAGTCGGCGGGGATCGCCGTCTCGTAGCGTCGGAAGAGGCGCCGTTCCGCCGCCGGGGTCGTGGGCTCGCCGCGCCGCATCACCATGCCGGTCCCTGCCGCGTCCGCACGCGCCCATCCTGCCCGGTGGAAGTTGCGGAAACGTTAAGAGCGGGCACACTTGTCCCTGCTCGCGGCCCGTTCCAATTCAGCCGGGCGAAGCGGGAACACGGGGAGCCATGGCCGGACATTCCCAGTGGAAGAACATCATGTACCGCAAGAGCCGGCAGGACGCGCTGCGGGCGCGGCGCTTCACCCGGCTCCTGCGGGAGATCCAGGTCGCCTCGCGCATGGGACTGCCGGATCCGGAGCACAATCCGCGGCTGCGCGCCGCCATCCAGGCGGCCAAGGCGGCGAACGTCCCCAAGGAGAACATCGAGCGCGCCATCCGCAAGGGTCAGGGCGCCGACGGGGAATCCTACGAGGAGGTGCGCTACGAGGGCTACGGTCCGGGCGGCGTCGCCGTCATCGTCGAGGCCCTCACCGACAACCGCAACCGCACCGCCGCCGAGGTGCGCGCCGCCTTCTCCAAGCACGGCGGCAGTCTCGGCGAGAGCGGCAGCGTCGCCTTCCAGTTCGCGCGCATCGGCATCGTCCGCTATCCGGCGGAGACGGCGAGCGAGGAGGAGATGCTGGAGGCGGCCGTCGAGGCCGGGGCGGAGGACGTGGAGAGTTCCGAGGCCGGCCACGAGATCCGCTGCGCGCCGGAGGATCTGGCGGCGGTGCGGGAGGCGCTGGAGGCGCGTTTCGGTCCGCCGGTGGAGGCCGCCCTCGGCTGGAAGCCCACCGTCACCGTGCCGGTGGACGGGGAGACGGCGAAGGCGCTGTTCCGGCTGCTGGAGGCGCTGGACGAGAACGACGACGTCCAGCGGGTGATCGCCAATTTCGAGGTGTCCGAGGAGGTGCTGGCGCAGGCCGGATGACCAGGATCATCGGGCTCGATCCCGGTCTCGCGCGGACCGGCTGGGGGATCGTCGAGGCCGCGGGATCGGCCCTCGCCTTCGTCGCCGCCGGCGTGGTGGCGAGCGACGCCGGTGCGCCGCTGGCGATTCGGCTGGACACCCTCTATCGGGGACTCGCCGGGATCATCCGCCGCTTCCGACCGGCCGAGGCGGCGGTGGAGGAGACGGTGGTGAACCGCAATCCGGCCACCTCGCTGCGCCTGGGCCAGGCGCGGGGGGTGGTGCTGCTGGCCGCCGCCCATGCCGGGCTGCCCGTCGCCGAATACGCCGCCCGCCGCGTCAAGCGGGCGGTGACCGGCACCGGCGGCGCCGACAAGACCCAGGTCGCCACCATGGTGCGGGTGCTGCTGCCGGCGGCGGGCCCCGTGGAGGGCGATGCCGCGGACGCGCTGGCGGTGGCCATCTGCCACGCCCATCATCGCGCCACCCAGAGGCGCATCGCCGCGGCCCTCGGCCCATGATCGCCCTGCTGCGCGGCCGCATCGCTTGGCTCGAGAGCGACGCCTGCGTGGTGGAGGTGCAGGGCGTGGGCTACCGGGTCCACTGTCCGGCGCGGGTGCTGGCCCGGCTGGACGCGGGGACGGCGGTGGAGCTCCGCATCGACAGCGTCACCCGTGAGGACGGCACCTTCCTCTACGGTTTCCTCGATGCCGCCGAGCTGGCCTGGTTCCGGCGCCTGCGTCAGGTGCAGGGAGTGGGCGCGCGCCTCGCCCTCTCGCTGCTGTCGGTGCTGACGCCGGAGGCGCTGCACACGGCCGTCGCCGCCCGCGATGCCGCCGCGTTGACCCGCGCCCAGGGCGTGGGTCCCCGGCTCGCCCGCCGCATCGTCGCCGAGCTGGAGCCGCAGGTGGGAAGCCTGCCGGCGGGGCCGGCCGTGGCGCCGGCCGCGGCGACGTCGGCCCCCACCGGCGGGGTGGTGGAGGAGGCCGTCTCCGCCCTCGTCCATCTCGGCTACGGTCGCAGCGAGGCCTGGCGGGCGGTGGCGGAGGCGCGGCGGCGGGCCGGTGAGACGGAGCCGCCGCTGGAGGAGCTGATCCGCGCCGCACTCAGGGAGCTGGCGCCGTGAGCGACCGCATCGTCTCCGCCGAGTCCCGGGAGGAGGACGTCGATGTCGGGCTGCGTCCGCGCCGGCTCTCCGCTTTCATCGGTCAGAGCGCGCTCCGGGCCAATCTCGAGGTGTTCATCGAGGCCGCCCGCAGCCGCGGCGAGCCCCTCGACCACGTGCTCTTCGCCGGCCCGCCCGGGCTCGGCAAGACCACCCTCGCCCAGATCCTGGCGACGGAACTCGGCGTCGGCTTCCGCATGACGGCGGGCCCCATCATCGCCCGCGCCGGCGATCTCGCCGCCATCCTCACCAACCTCCAGCCCCGCGACGTGCTCTTCATCGACGAGATCCACCGCCTGCCGCCGGCGGTGGAGGAGGTCCTCTATCCGGCCATGGAGGACTTCAAACTGGATCTGGTGATCGGCGAGGGGCCGGCGGCGCGGTCGGTGCGCATCGACCTGCCGCCCTTCACCCTGGTGGGGGCCACCACCCGCACGGGCCTGCTCACCACGCCGCTGCGCGACCGCTTCGGCATCCTCGCGCGCCTCGAATTCTACCGGCCGGAGGAACTGGAGGCCATCGTGCGGCGCGGCGCCCGTCTGCTGGGGCTCACCCTCACCGACGCCGCCGCCCGCGAGATCGCCCGCCGCGCCCGCGGCACTCCCCGCATCGCCACCCGCCTGCTCCGGCGGGTCCGCGACTTCGCCACCGTCCGCGGCGACGCGCCGGTGGATGCCGATCTCGCCGACGAGGTGCTGCGCCGGCTGGAGATCGACCATCTCGGCCTCGATGCCCTCGACCGCCGCTATCTGCGCACCATCGCCGAGAAGTACGGCGGCGGGCCGGTGGGCATCGAGACCCTGGCCGCCGCCCTCTCCGAACAGCGCGACACGCTGGAGGAGACGGTGGAACCCTATCTGCTGCAGCAGGGTCTGATCCAGCGCACGCCGCGCGGCCGCACGCTCACCCGCCTCGCCTTCGACCATCTGGGCCTCACGCCGCCGCGGAACCTCGACCAGCCGGGCCTGTTCGATCCGGAGGTGCCCGGTGCCGAGTGAGACCGTCCACCGCCATCCGGTGCGCGTCTACTACGAGGACACGGACGCCGCCGGCATCGTCTACTACGCCAACTATCTGAAGTTCGTGGAGCGGGCCCGGACCGAATGGCTGCGCGACCTCGGCCTCGACCACCGCACGCTGGAGGCGCGCCACGGCGTCCGCTTCGCCGTCCGCCGCTGCGTGGTGGACTACCGCCGTCCGGCGCGGCTGGACGATCTGCTGACGGTGGAGACGCGGGTGACGGCGGCGCGCGGGGCGCGGCTGGTGCTGGAGCAGCGGGTGCTGCGCGACGGCGAACCGCTGGCGGTGGTGGAGGTGACGCTGGTGGCGCTGGACCGGGACCTGCGACCGGTGCGCATCGCCCGCGCCCTGCCGCCGGGCTTCCCGGGCGGTGAGGCGCACCGGCCCTTGTGCGGGAACGAGGGGACCGCCACAGAGGGGCCGTCCTCCTCGTGAGCGTCCGATGGAACCCGCCCTCTCGATCCGCACCACCGTCGTCGACGCCTACCGTTTCGTGCTGCACCACCAGGGCCGCCTCGCGCGGATGGCGCTGCCGTGGCTGCTGGCGGCCTTCGCCGTCGCCACCCTGCCCCCGCGCGCCGGTCTCGGTCCGGCGGAGGCGTGGACGGGTGCGGGCGGTCTCGTCGACCTCCTCGGCGTGAGCGCGGTGGCGGCGGCCTTCGTGCGGCGACTGCGGCGGGGCGATCCCTGGCCGCGCCTCGCGGCGCCACCCGACGGGGCCGCGCTGCGCTATCTCGCGGGCGGCCTGCTGGTGGGCGTGCTGGTGGGACTCGCCGCCGTCGCGCTCGGATCGGTCTTCACGGTGATCGCCGGCCTGCTGGGTACCCTCGCGCCGCCCGTCGCCGGCATCCTGCTGATCCCCGTCGTGCCGGTGCTGGTGGCCGCACTGCTCGGGGTCTACGGCCGACTGGCGCCGCTGCCGGTGGTGGCGGTCCTGGGCGGCGGCTTCTCGCCGGCCGCGGTCTGGCGCCGGACCCGCCGTCACGGTCTCCGCATCCTGCTGATCCAGCTCGGTGTGCTGGTGCCGCTGCTGGTGGCGGCGGTGGTGGCGGCGGCCCTGTTCGCCGGCCTCGCCGGCGGCGACGAGCCGGTGCTGCCCTCGGAGGGCGGTCCGCTCACGCCGGTGGGGATCCTGGCGGATCTGGCGCTGCGTTCGGTGGGCTACGCCGAGGCGGCCCTCACGGGGACCGCCCTCGCCGCCGTGGAGCTGCGGCTGCCGCCGGCGCCGGTCCGTCCGGCGCCGGGCTGAGGTCCTCCGGTGCGAGCAGCGCGAGGAAACGGGCGGCGGCCTCCACGGAGCGCCGCAGTTCGGCATGGCGGCGCCGCTGCAGGTCCACCTCGCCCCAGCGTTCGATCTCGTACCGTTCCTCGAGATGGGCCAGATCGAAGGCCTCACCGGCGGCGAGGGCGCCCTGTTCCACCGCCAGCGCCAGCACCAGCGAGTGCAGATCGCGGGCGAGGCCGTGGACGGCGACGAGGCGCCAGTCGTCGAGAGCGCGGACCACCGCCTCCAGCCGCGCCAGGGCCGCCTCCGGCTGGGGCACGAGGGCGAGGCCGTCGGTGGGCTGCAGTTCGGCGCCCAGCGTGCGCGCCGCCCAGTCGAGCCAGGGCTGCCAGCAGCGGGCCTGCCGCTCGGCCAGGTCGGGCGGCGTGGACACCCGATAGCAGAGGGTGTCGCTGCGGGCGAAGTCGAGGAGATGGCGGACGGCGTCCTCGCGCCGGGCGGGCATGTGGTCGAGGGCGGTGGCGGCGAGACGGGTGAGGGGCATGCGGTGCGGTTCGATCCGCTCCCTCTGCGCCCGCCATTCGCCGGCCACCGCCTCGGCCAGCCGGCGGGTGGGCAGACGCAGCGGTCGGCGGCCCGGCGTGCGCACCGGCCGGCCGTCGAGGACGACGGCGAAACCGTCCTCCGCCTCCGTCACGGTGACGGTGTCGTAGAAGCGCTTCACGGGACCAGCAGTTCCGGCAGGCGGGCGAAATCGTCGAGGATGTGGGTGGCACCGGCGCGGGTGAGCTCCTCCGGCGGATGATTGCCCCAGGCCACGCCCACCGCCCGCGCCCGGGCGGCGACGGCCATCCGCACGTCGAAGACGGTATCGCCCACCACCACCGTGCGCGCGGCTTCCATCCCGGTCTCGGCCATGGCGGCGAGGACCATGGCGGGATGGGGCTTGGAGGGATGGCGGTCGGCCGTCTGGACGGTGGTGAAGAGGCCCTCGAGGGCGTGCTGGCGCAGGAAACGTTCGACCCCGGCGCGACTCTTGCCGGTGGCGAGACCCAGGAGATGGCCGGCTTCGTGCAGCGTCCGCAGGGTTTCACGGGCCCGCGGGAACAGCGGCTCGCGGAAGGCCGGGGTTCCCGCCCGTCTGCGGAAGGCGTCGCGATAGTGGTCGACGATGCGCGCTTGGAGATCGGGATCGTCACGGCCGAGCAGGTGCCGCACTGCCTCCGGCAGGGCGAGGCCGACGATGCGCCGCACCGCGGCCGCCTCCGGCGGCGGCAGGCCGTTCCAGAGGAAGGCCTCGCGCATGCAGGCGACGATGTTGGCCTGGCTGTCGACGAGGGTGCCGTCGACGTCGAAGACCACGAGCCACACCGGGCGCTCTCCTCCTCGCACCCCTTCCCGCCGCATGTGGCGCGGCGGGCGGTGCGCTCAAGCCCGGCATCCGGTCCCGCGCCGGCCCCCCGTCCACCTATATGGAGAAACGAACACGACGAAGGGGAGGCCCGGACGATGTGGATCCGGTTCGCAACGGGCGTGGCGGTGCTGGTGCTGGCGCTGGCCCTCGGCCGGGGTCCGGTGGCCGGCCAGGACGGGGAGGAGGCGGCGGAACGCCCGCCGCGGGCGATGCTGCTGTTCCCGGTGATGGATCCGGAGCGGGGGCGCGAACTCTTCGCCGCCAAGGGATGCGTGGTGTGCCACGCCGTCAACGAGGTGGGAGGACGGGACGCGGCCCCGCTCGACTTCGATCCCGGGCGCGGCCCCGTCGATCCCTTCCAGGTGGCGGCCGACATGTGGGCCCACGCCGCCCACATGATCCCCATGCAGGAGGAGGAACTGGGTTATCAGATCGAGCTCACCGCCGACGAACTGGCGGACATCGTCGCCTTTCTCGCCAGTCCCGCCGAGCAACGGAAATTTTCCGAGAAGGACATCCCGCCGAACATCATGAAGATCCTGGAACGGGAGCTCGAGGAGGAAGACGAGGAGGATTACGGAAAGGACTGATCTTCGTGCCCGCGCCCCGGGAGGGGACGACGGCCGGGTCCGACCCGGCCGTCGCCGTCCCCGGTTCTCAGCCCTCCGGATCGGGGATCGCGATGCGGACCGCCCGGCCGAACAGCAGCGGTCCGGGGCCGCGGAAGACCATGTAGATGGCCGGGATCACCAGCAGGGTCAGGAGGGTGGAGGCGGCGAGGCCGAAGACCAGCGAGGTGGCGAGGCCCTGGAAGATGGGGTCGAGCAGGATGAAGGCCGCCCCCACCATGGCGGCGATGGCGGTGAGGAAGATGGGTTTGAAGCGGATGGCGCCGGCCCGGACGATGGCCTCGGTGAGCGGCCGGCCCGCGGCTCGCTCGAGATTGACGAAGTCCACCAGCAGGATGGAGTTGCGGACGATGATCCCCGCCAGGGCGATGAAGCCGATCATGGAGGTGGCGGTGAAATAGGCCCCCATGAGCCAGTGGCCGGGGAGGATGCCGACGAGGGTGAGGGGGATCGGCGTCATCACCACGAGAGGGATCTTGAAGTTGTAGAACTGCCATACGATCAGCAGGTAGATTCCCAGCATGGCGGCGATGAAGGCGGCGCCCATGTCGCGGAAGGTCACGTAGGTCACCTCCCATTCCCCGTCCCAGAGCAGGGTGGGGACGGATTCGTCCAGCGGCTGGCCGTGATAGCGGATCACGGGCGGTCCCAGCGGACCCCAGTCGTCGCGGGCCTCGATCCGCCGCATCACCTCGATCATGCCGTAGACGGGCGCCTCGAAGCGGCCGGCGAGTTCGCCCATCACCATCTCGGTGAAGATGCCGTTCTTGCGGAAGAGGGGGAGCGAGGCCTGCTCCCGGACCACCGTCACCACGTCGCCCAGCTCCACGTTGCCGGTGCCGATTCCGGCCGGGCCGCGGGCGGGCAGCGGGGTGGAGAGGAGGCGCTCGGTCACCGCGCGCGCCTTCTCCGGCAGCCGCACCACGATCTCCACGGGGTCGGCGCCACCCCCGCGATGGGAATAGCCCACCACCACGCCCGGGCCGAACAGGGCCTGGACGGTGTCGTAGACGGCCTGTTCCTCGACCCCGTGATATTCCAGATTGGCCTGGTCGATGCGGATGCGCAGACGCTCCGGCGCCACACCGAAACTGTCGTCCACGTCGACGATGAAGTCCACCTCCTCGAAGATCTCCCGGATCCTGCGGGCGTATGTGCGCCGGGTCTCGGCATCGGGACCGTAGATCTCCGCCAGCAGGGTGGAGAGCACCGGCGGTCCCGGCGGCACCTCCACCACCTTGACGGAGGTTCCCTCCGGCACCGGCACCTGCTGCAGGCGTCGGCGCACCTCGAGGGCGATGTCGTGGCTGGCGCGCTCGCGCTCGGCCTTGGGCACGAGGACGATATAGAGATCGCCCAGCTCCGGACTGCGGCGGATGTAGTAGTGGCGCACCAGCCCGTTGAAGTTGAACGGCGCCGACGTGCCGGCGTACGCCTGGATCGACCGGAGTTCCGGCAGATCGGCGATGGCCTCGGCGAGGGCGAAGAGGGTCCGCTCGGTGGCCTCGAGGGTGGAACCCTCGGGCAGGTCCACCACCACCTGCAACTCGGACTTGTTGTCGAAGGGAAGGAGCTTGACGGTGACGGCGCGGGTGTAGAACAGTGCGAGGGAGGCGAGCATGGCCAGACCCACCAGCAGGAGGAACAGCAGGGCCCGCCGACGGGTCCGGTAGAAGAAGGGGGCCACCCGCACGTAGAGGCGGCCGATCCGGTCGATGCCCTCCGACATCACCGGTTCGCCCACTTCCTCCCTGCGCGAACGGCCGAGCTTCACCCGCATCCACGGCGCGATGATCACCGCCACGAAGAAGCTGAACAGCATCGCGGCCGAGGCGTTGACGGGGATGGGCTCCATGTAGGGGCCCATGAGGCCGGACACGAACAGCATGGGCAGCAGGGCGGCCACCACCGTCAGCGTGGCGACGATGGTGGGATTGCCCACCTCGGCCACCGCCCGGACGGCGATGTCCACGGGATTCCCGCGCGGGTCCATGCGCCAGTGCCGGGCGATGTTCTCGATGAAGACGATGGCGTCGTCGACGAGGATGCCGATGGAGAAGATCAGGGCGAACAGGCTCACCCGGTTGATGGTGTAGCCCATCACCCAGGAGGCGAAGAAGGTGAGGAGGATGGTGATGGGGACCGTCCAGAGGACGACGTAGGCCTCGCGGATGCCGACGAAGAGCGCGATGATGAGGACGATGGAGAAGGTCGCGAGCAGGAGATGGAAGAGCAGCTCGTCCGCCTTCTCCGAGGCGCTCTCCCCGTAGTTGCGTGTCACCTCCACCCGGACGTCGTCGGGGATCAGCCGGGTGTAGAGGGTCTCGAGACGCGCCAGCAGTTCGTCGGCCACCACCACGGCATTGGCGCCCTCGCGCTTGGCGATGGCCAGGGTGACCGCCGGCAGCCGCACGAGACCGCCACGCCCGTCCGGCACCAGCTGCCACACCCGCTCCAGCGTCTCGCGGCCGCCCACCACGATGTCGGCCACGTCGGCCACGTACACGGGGCGGCCGTCGCGGGTGGTGATCAGCAGCAGCCCGATGTCGGGTACGCCGCGCAGGGTCTGGCCGCCCAGGATCTCGATGCTGCGGTCGCGCTCCCGCATGCGCCCCATGAGGAACTGGCGGTTGGCGTTGCGCACCTTCTGCACGAGCTGTTCGAGGGTGACGCCGAGGAGCGCCATGCGCTCGGGATCGGGCTCGATGCGGATCTGGTCGGGGCGGCCGCCGACGATGAAGGTGAGGCCCACGTCCTCGGTCTTGATCAGCTCGTTCAGGACCTCCTCGGCGACATTGTAGAGGGCGTTGTCGTTCCAGCGGTGCAGCACGTCCGGCGGCAGGTCGGGGCGCGGATGGAAGGTGAGGGTGAGGATGGGGACGTCGTTGATGCCCCGCTTGACCACCAGGGGTTCCGGGATGCCGACGGGGATGCGGTCGAAATTGGCCCGCAGGCGTTCGTGGACCCGCAGGATGGCGTCGTCCTCGCTGGTCCCCACGTAGAAGCGGGCGGTGACCACCACCCGGTCGTCACGGGTCTGCGAGTAGACGTATTCCACCTCCTTGATGCTCTTGACGATCGCCTCCAGCGGCTTGGTGACCAGCTCGACGGCGTCCTCCGCCTTGAGGCCGTTGGCCTCGACGAAGATGTCCACCATGGGCACCGAGATCTGCGGCTCCTCCTCGCGCGGCAGCACGAAGAGGGCGATGGCGCCGGCCACCAGGGCCGCGATCAGCAAGAGCGGCGTGATGGGCGAGGTGACGAAGGCGCGGGCGAGATGGCCGGAGAGGCCGAGGGGCACGCGGGGACCGGTGTTCACGGCCGCACCTCCACCGGCACCAGCCGGTCCCCCTCGTGGAGGCCCGCGAGGATCTCGATGCGCCCGTCGCGGGTGATGCCGCGCTGGACGATCACCTCGCGGCCGTTCTCGAGACGGACGTAGTCGACCCCGAAGCGGGTACCCACGTACGCCGGCGGCACCAGATAGACGGTGCGGGTCCCGGCGGCGATCTCGATGCGGGCGCGTTCGCCCACGAAGTACGCGCCGAGGCCGGCGGCGTCGATGTCGGCCACCACCCGGCCCCCCTCCAGTTCGGGATAGACCTTGACCACCACGCCCTCGCCCACCGGGGCGCCGGGGCCGAGCCCGCGCGGGCCGATCCACACGCGATCGCCGGGGCGCAGGAAGCGGGCGTGGCGCTCGGGCAGACGGACGCGCAGCACGTAGTGCTGGAGGGCGATGTCGGCGACGGGCTCGCCCGGCAGCACATAGCTGCCGCGGGTGACGTGGACGCGCAGCACCCGACCGCTGCGGGGGGCCGGGACCTCGCCCTCGGCGAGCTGTTCCTCCACCACCCGCCGCTCCGCCCGCTTGGCGGCGAGATTGGCGCGCACGGTGCGGAACTGGGCCTCGGCCTGATCGAGGCGGGCCTGGGGAACGGCGTTGCGCTTGCGGAGTTCACGGGTGCGTGCCAGCTCGGTGCGGGCCAGCTCCAGCTGGGCCTCGAGGGCG
The DNA here is from genome assembly GCA_026982705.1 of Alphaproteobacteria bacterium. Taxonomy (GTDB): domain Bacteria; phylum Pseudomonadota; class Alphaproteobacteria; order Geminicoccales; family Geminicoccaceae; genus HRBIN39. Next base: position 25,029 of record JALSGP010000014.1, on the reverse strand, counting down.
CGGATGCCGGCATCGAGGGCGGCGAGACGGAGGGCGAGCTTGGGATCCTCCACCCGGGCGATGATCTGGCCGGCCTCCACCTCGTCCCCCTCGTCCACCTCGAGGCGCACCACGGTGCCGGCGATGCGGGTGCGGGCCACCGCCCGGTCCACGCTCTCGACGGTGGCGAAGACGGCCTTGCGATCCACCACCCGCTCCGCCCGCACCTCGAACACCTGGGCGCGGACCGGCACGGCCTCCAGCAGGGCGGCCAGCAGCAGCGTCGCTCCGACTCCTCGCACCCCCGGCATCGACCGCCTCCTTGCCCTGTTTCAGTCTTCGCTTATATAAGGAATGGTTGAAATGGCAGCAAGGGAGCTCCCGCCATGACCATCGACCGTGCCGTCATGCTGTTCGCCGGGCTCGTGATCCTCGCGAGCGTGGCGCTGGCGCTGCTGCACTCCACCTGGTGGCTGGCGCTCACCGCCTTCGTCGGTGCCAACATGGCCCAGGCCAGCATCACCGGCTTCTGTCCGCTCGCGAAGATCCTGAAGCGGCTCGGCGTCAGGCCCGGCGAGGCGTTCGCCTGAGATCGCCGCGCGCTCCTCTCTCCCGTTCCTCGTGCGGGGCGGCCGCGGCCGCCCCGCCTCGTCTCTCACCCGCGGAATCCGTCCTTGCGCCGCCGCAGTTCGGCGAACACCGCCACGTCGCTCGCCCCCTCGAGACCGAGGGCGCGGCGGATGGCCGGATCGTGCGGGCGCAGGAAGGGGTTGGTCTCGAGCTCGGTGGCGACGGTGGTGGGCACGGTGGGCCGCCCCTCGGCCCGCAGCGCCTCGTAGTGGGCGGTCCGCTCGCGCAGCCGCGGGTTGTCGGGATCGACGGCGAGGGCGAAGCGGGCGTTGGCGAGGGTGTATTCGTGGCCGCAATAGACCCGGGTCGCCGGCGGCAGGGCGGCGAGCTTGGAGAGGGAGCGCCACATCTCCTCGGGGGTCCCCTCGAACAGCCGTCCGCAGCCCAGCACGAAGAGGGTGTCGCCCACGAAGACGGCCTCCTCCCCCGGGAACCAGAAGGCCACGTGGCCGCGGGTGTGGCCGGGGACGTCCAGCACCTCGAAGCTCACGTCGCCGAAGGCGAGCCGGTCGCCCTCGCCCACCTCCACGTCCACCGCCATGTCGATGGCCGGCACGCGGCCCACGTCCTTCTTCGACAGCACCACCCGGGCGCCGGTCTCGCGGCGCAGGACCGGGATGCCGCCGCTGTGGTCGGCGTGGTGATGGGTGAGGAGGATCCAGTCGAGCCCGCGTCCCAGCTCGGTGAGGCGGGCCAGCACCGGCTCGGCGGCGCCGGGATCCACCACCCCGCTGGTGCCGGTTCCGGGCTCGAAGAGGAGATAGACGTAATTGTCCTCGAACAGGGTCAGGATCTCGATCTGCAGTGGCGACGTGGGCACCCCGACTCTCCCTCGCTCGTCGTCTTCCCGCGCGGTCCGCGGCGAGTATATTGGCCCTCGGTGCGCTCGTGCAAAGTCGGGACGGAGATTCGGCCGCCGTGCGCCCGGACATCTTCGAACTGGAGAGCTTCTACGCCACGCCGCTGGGCCGGCGGGTGGCGGTGGCGCTGCGGCGGGCGCTGGCCGACCTGGTGCCGGATCTGGCGGCCCGTGACGGGCTGGCGCTGGGCTATCCCCTGCCGCTCCTCGCCCCGGAGGATCGCTTCGCGGTGGTGATGCCGCACGGGCAGGGCGCGCGCGCCCACGGACCCCGCGGCAACCGGGTGGTGCTGGCGCGCGAGGACGCGCTGCCCTTCGACGATCGGACCTTCGAATGCGCGCTGCTGGTGCACGTGCTGGAGCACGCCGCCCGCCCCGAGCGGCTGCTGCGGGAGGTGTGGCGCGTGCTGGTGGACGGCGGGTTGCTGGTGGTGGCGGTGCCCAATCGCCACGGCCTCTGGTGTCTGGGCGAGCACACCCCCTTCGGTCACGGGCGCCCCCTCACCGCCGGCGCGCTGCGGGCGCTGTTGCGGGCGCAGCTGTTCGAGCCCTGCGGCGAGACACGGGCCCTGTTCTGGCCGCCGCTGCCGCGGGGGATCCCGGAGCGGGTCGCGGTGGCGGCGGACCGGCTGGGCCGGCGGCTGCTGGGCGAGGTCTCGGGCATCGTGCTGGAGGCGGCGGAGAAGCGGGTGGCGCTGGCGCCCACGGTGACCGCGGAGAGGCGGCGCGGCGTCTATGTGCGGTTGCCGGCGGCGCTGGCTGGCGGTCATCCCCGGACGGGATCGGCCACCCGGGACGGGACGGCGCGAACCGGACGGCGCGACTGATCAGGCCGCCGCCGAGACGGTGCCCACCGCTTCGGTGCCGATCTTCGAGATGTCGTAGGGTGTGGTCTGGTACATCTCGTTGATCCAGTTGCCGAAGAGCAGATGGGCGTACGCACGCCAGCAGTTGCGCGGCGGTTTGGCGGGATCGTCGTCGGGATAGTAGTTGATCGGCAGGAACACGTCGCCCCGTTTCTCGCGATCGCGTCGGTATTCCTCGTCGAGGGTGTAGGTGTCGTATTCCAGATGGTTGAACATGTAGACGGCGCGGTAGCGGGGCTCGTAGACCAGACACAGCCCGGCCGCGTTGGAGACGGCCAGCACCTCAAGTCCGGCGTCGGCCGGCAGGTCCTCGGCCCGGGTCTCGGTGTGGCGGGAGACGGGCACGAGGAAATAGTCGTCGAAGCCGCGCACCAGCGGATTGCGGCGGGCGTCCTCGCGCTCCACCACATGGTGGACGTAAATGCCGAAGCGCTTGCAGGGCAGGGTGTGCTTGGGCACACCGTGGAAGTGGTAGAGTGCTGCCTGCGCACCCCAGCAGATGAAGAAGCTCGAGTGGACGTGGGTGCGCGACCAGTCGAAGACCGCGCGCAGTTCGTCCCAGTACTTCACCTCCTCGAAGGGAAGCAGTTCCACCGGCGCGCCGGTGACGATGAGCCCGTCGAATTTGCGATCCGCCACCTCGTCCCAGGTGCGGTAGAAACGCTGGAGATGGGAGAGGGGCACCGTCTTGGGGCGGTAGGTGCGGGTGGTGAGGAGGGTGAGCTCCACCTGCAGCGGCGTGGCGCCCAGCAGGCGGGCCAGTTGCACCTCGGTCTTGCGCTTTTCCGGCATGAGGTTGAGGAGGGCGATCTGCATGGGCCGGATGTCCTGACGCAGCGCCTCCTCCTCGCCGATGACCCGCACCCCTTCCTCGGCGAGCTTGGCGGCGGCCGGCAGGTCGTTGGGGATCTTGATGGGCATCCTCGGCCTCCGGTCCTGGGCGTTTCTCTTCGGTCTTGACCGGCAGATCGGGCTCGGAGGCCCCGACCTTTTAGCTGCTTGTTTTCCGTGGCCGCAAGCCGGTCGGCACAAATCACCACGGCCCGCACCGGGCGGGCGTCCCTTCTGGTAGGGTCGCCGGCCGGCTTGTCAAGGCGCGGGGCCGGCTGCCGGCACCGTCAGTATTCGATCGTGCGCACCCGCACGCCGTTCACCGTCTCCTCGCGCACGCGCACGTTCCGCACCGGGACGGCCGCCGCGTCCGCGCCGGCCGGCGCCTTCCCGAACGCGGTGTCGCAGGCGGGATCGTCCGGCCGCACGGCACAGGGCGAGACGACGCGCACCCGCACCGCCAGTTCCGCGCCGGTGCGGAAGACCGCGCGCCCGCGACCGGCCGCGGCGGGCGGCGCCGCCAGCGCCGCGGCCAGCAGCACGATGGCGGCCAGCGGGAGGATGGGACCCGGAACCCGACGCATGTGACGTTTCCCCCGGACGACGCGGGGAGTGTACCACGGCGGCCGGGTGCGGGTGTGAACGGGGATTCACCACGACGGACGCGGGACGTCGGAAATCGCGGTCCCGCAGGCGCTTAGAAGATCAGGGTGACGGTCAGGGAATCGCTGTAGCTGCCTTCGGGTACACCCACCTGCGCCGGCACCATGCCGTGGAGGGTGAGCTCGATTCGGCCGCCGGCGGGGACGCTGGCGGTGACGGTCGCGCTGCCGCCGCTGCCGTCGCCCCACACCCGATAGGTCCGCTGATCGGTGTAGATCTGATAGTGGAGGCGGGCGCCGCGCGGGCCCACCATGGCGCGCATGGCATAGCTGCCGGCACCGGGCGAAAGGGCGACCTCCACGGTGGCGGCGACATCGCAGCTCACCCCCACCCGTCCCCGGCTCCAGGTGATGGAATCGAGGCGCACGGTGCCGAAGTGGAGCGGCACCACGTCGACGGTGCAGGCCGCGTGGGCCGGTGTGGCGGCGGCCAGCGCGAGGGGAACGAGGGCGGCCCTCAGCCGGCGGTGTCGTGGCGGCACGGGATCTCTCCCAGATCCGGCAGGGGATCGTCGGCGGGCGGTGGCGGCACGGGACATCGCCAGCGGCGGCCGTCGCGGTCCCCTTCCAGGACCACCGGTCCCTCGCCCAGTCCCCGCAGATGGGCGAAGCCGTCGCGGCCCACCAGCGCCAGCGCGCGGCCCGCGCGGGCCCGCAGGACCAGTCCGGCCGGCAGCGGTCGGCCGTCGGCGACGAGGCGGGCGGTGGCCTCGCGGTCGGTATCGAGACCGAAGTCGACGACGACGGCGGCACCCCGGTAGGGGGCCACCTCCACCACCGGCCGCGCCACGCTCACGCCGAGGGGCAGATCGTCCAGCTCCAGCGAGATGCGATTGGCCTCGTAGGGACGGAGGCCGGGGATCAGCAGCAGGCCATCGGCATCGGTGCGGCCCACCTCGCGATTGTCGAGATAGACCCGCACGCCCGGCAGGCCCGGCAGTGCCACCAGACCGAAGGCGCGGCCGACGCGGCGGGTGAGATGGAGGCGGCCGCCCACGTAGGCGAGGCTGCCGTCCACGGAGAGACGCACGCGGGGATCGCCGTCGGCCACCTCCAGCTCGCCGCCGACGCGCCCGTAGCGACCGCGGTAGGCGGCGCGGGCGTCGAAGCGGCGCGGCCGGTCCCCCACCTCGGCCGCGAGCCGCCAGTCGAGGCCGAGATCCGTCGCCCCGCGGTGGCCGCGGACGCGGGCCCGCAGTCGCCGCTCGCCGTCGGCGAGGCGGGTCTCGGCGGAGACGGTGCGATCGCCCCCGAGCGGCAGCGACCAGGAGATGCCGACGGCAAAGTCGGAGCGCGGTTCGAACAGGCGGGCGGCGTCGACCAGCAGGCTCCCGCGGCCCAGGGGGAGGGACCAGCTCGCCGTGGCGGCCACGACGGTGTCCCCCACCGCCGGCTCGCGGCGCACGAGCTGGAGACCGAGGCGCCCCGCCCGCCCCAGATCGAAGCCGAGCCGCGCTTCGTCACGCCGGCGCGGAGGACGGCCGTCGCCCAGTTCGCGGAAGCCGGAGCCGGCATAGCGGGTCCCGAGGGTGATGTCGAAGGGGCCGGAGAGATATTCGTAGGAGAGATCGAGGAGGAAGCCGGTGCCCTCGTCCGCGTCGTGGGAGACGCCCACGGCACCGCTCAGGAGGCCGTAGCGGCCGAGCCGCAGACTGCCGCCGACGATGCCCAGCGCCCGCCCACGTCGCCAGGCGCCGTGGACCTCGCCGGTGAGGGATTCGCCGAGACCGTAGCGCAGCACCCCCGAGACGAAGGGATCGCCGTAGTCGAAGCTGGCCTCGCCGTAGCGGCGGCGCAGCAGGCCGGCGGACAGGGACCAGTCGGCGAGGCCGGGCCGCAGGAGGCGCGGCGAGAGATAGTAGCGCTGGGTGACGAGCCGCTCGCGGCCGAGCAGATCGCGCACCTTGAGCTGCACCTCACCGGCTCCCGTCACCACCGGGATGTTGGTGATCTCGAAGGGGCCGGGCGGGACCTCGCCGGTGGCCTGGCGGACGTTGTCCACCAGCACCTCCACCACCGAGCGCTGGCGCGCGAGGCCACCGATGGCGGGGAGCGGGAAGGCGACGAAGGTGGGATCGAGGGAGAAGTCGGTTCCGTACAGGACGCCGGCGAACCGCTCGGCTCCCGTGAAACTGCCGCCGCGGGTGAGGGCATCGCCCAGGCGCAGGGTGGTGCGGCGGTCGGGGAAGTCCCGCACCAGGGTGGTCTCCAGCCGCTCGACGGCGAAGCGCTCGAACAGATCGCGCATCACGAAGCCGGAGCGCAGGACGCCGAAGGGACCGAAGATGCCGGTCTCCATCAGGGCGTCCACCCGCTCCTCGACGCCGCGGCCGGCGGTGGCGACCAGATCGTAGTCGAGGAAGGCGCCGGGGGTGAGGGAGGGTTCGATGCGACGCAGCCCGCGGACGTCCAGGCGGAAGGTCTCGAAGGCCTCGGGCGGCGCCTCGAGGGCGAGTGCCAGCCGCTTCTCGTCGAAGCGGATGCGGATGCCGGGCACGGCGTCCAGCGGGTAGAAGGGGACTCCCTGGAAGGTGAGGATGCGATCGCGATCGACCCGCAGCCGCCAGCGGCGCAGATCCTCCACCCGCACGGCGAAGCGACCGGTGCCGGGCTCGCGGATCACGTAGGCGCCCTCGCTCACCGTCTCGCCGTTGACGGTCACCGCCAGCAGCCATTCCTCCCAGCGGTCCTCCTCCGTGAGCGGCAGGCCGAGGGGATCGCGGCGGGGCGTGGGAAGCGGCGGTCCGGCCGCCGGCGCCACCGCGGGGACGGCGGTTCCGTCCGCGGTGGCGGGACCGGCCCGGACCACCGTGCCGGCACGGCGGTGCGGCGGCGGCTGTGGCAGCACCCGGGTGGCGAGGCGGGGAATGGTGGCGGCCGGCGGATCCAGAGGGGGCGCCACCCGCGCCACCATCAGGGACGGGCGGAGCCGATGGTCCGCCGCCGGCGGAGAGAGGGAGCCTGAGGGCGGTGGAGCGGGCGGCAGGGTTCCCGTCACCGCGGCGGCGCCTAGCAGACGGCGGCGCTCGCGGGCGAGCCAGTCGCGAAAGACGCGCTCGGCACGGGCGGCCGGATCCAGCAGGCCCACGACGCGCGGACCGGCCGGCGGATACGGGGCGTCGGCGTTCCAGGACGAGAGGACGAGGCCGGCCGCCACCAGCAGCGGAGCCCGGCTAGCCACTCCGCGCCGCGAGGGGGACACGACGCACTCCCTTGTCGGTCTCCACCAGCAGGACCCGGGGCGCGGCGGCCGGCGCCGGCCGCAGGACCCAGCGGACGCGTTCGTCCGGCAGCAGATAGCCAGCCTCGGCGGTGACGGGGTGGCGGCGGCCGGCGGCATCCTCGAGGAAGATGCGGAGATGGCGGAGATGGGCGCGGCCGCGGTTGTGCGCCTCCACCACCAGGCGGTCGCCCTGCCGGCGCAGCTCCCACAGCACGTCGGCCTCGGCGCCGGGGACCCGGGCGAACACCGGTAGACTCAATCGCAGGGCGAAGCGTACGCCACCGCGCATCCGCGACTCCGCCTCCGGGACCTCGCCCACCACCAGCCGCCAGCTCCCCTCCCGGTCTTCGGGGAAGGGAACCCGGAGGCCGACACGGATGGTCCGCGATTCGCCGGGAGCGAGGCGGAAGAGAGGCGGCACCGCCAGCAGATCGCGGGTGGGATCGAGACGCTCGCGGCCGTCGGGCGCGTGCCACCGGTAGAGTTCGAGCTGGAGAAGGACCGTATCCGGGCCACGGTTGGTGACTTCCACCGCGCCCACCGGGTCCTCGGGGGTGAGGATGACCCGGGTGGGGGCCACCGTGAAGGCGCCGGCGCGCGCGGGGAGGGCGGGCAGCGCGAGCCAGAGCAGCAGCGACAGCAGGGGAAGGAACGGCGCACGGACGGACATGGGACCCTCGCGGACGGATCAGAAGGTGACGGTGACGTTGACCACGTCCTGGTAGTTGCCGGCCGGCACCGTCTGACCGCCGGGGATGCGTCCGTAGACCAGCACCGAGGCGTCGCTGGTGAGGGCCATGTACTGGACCCCCTGCTGCCCGGTGCCCCAGACGCGGCTGTAGGCGTTGTCCACGTAGAGCTGGTAGCGCAGCACGTTGCCGCCGGAGCGCATGGTGCGGTTCTGGACGTCGCCGCTGGAGCCGCCGTCGAGCTCGATCAGGACCGTGCCGTTGCAGTTGGTGAGGGTGATGCGGCCGGTGGCGGTGACGTCGTCGCTCTGGCCCGAGGTGTAGGTGCCGAAGTCCAGCACCCCGCCCGAGACGCTGCAGCCGGACTGGACCCGTGCGGTGACGGTGAGGGTGGCGGTCTCGGTGCCGGCATGGGCGGAGACCGCCAGGAGGGCGAGGGCCAGCGCGCATCCCGGGAGGAGGCGGAACGGGAACGGGTGGGGACGATGGACCATGCCGCGCCTGCCTCGCGTCTCTTTTCAACCGATACGTTCATACTTTCGGAGATCGTCTCGATCAATAGGCGATAAAGCCTATCCCCCGCCCGCCACCCGCGCGAGCACGGCGGCGAGATCGGCCCGCTCCACCGGCTTGGCCAGGAAGGCGGCCATGCCGGCCGCGCGACAGGCCGCCCGGTCCTCGGGCAGACCCGCTCCCGTCACCGCCACCACCGGCAGGGCGGCGAGGCGCGGATCCGCCCGCAACCGGCGAACGAAGGCGAAGCCGTCCATCCCCGGCAGCTGCAGGTCCAGCAACACCACGTCCACCGCGGGGTCGGCGGCGAGACGGGCGAGGGCGTCCTCGCCGCTGGCCTCGCGAACCACCCGGTGACCGAGGCGCTCCAGCAGCAGCGCGAGCAGCCGGGCGTTGAGGGGGTCGTCCTCCACCACCAGCACCCGGAGGGGGCGCCGTGGTCCCTCGACGAGATCGTGGGCCACCAGCAGCCGATCCGGCCGACCCGGGGCCAGATGCTCGAGCAGCCGGGCCCAGGGCAATCCGTCGGCCGGCCCGGCGAGATAGGCGTCGAAGCCGGCCGCCTCGGCCGCCGCCGCATCGCCCCTCAGGCCCGCCGCCACCTGCAGCACGAGGCGGGTCTCGACCAGGGCTGGATGCCGGCGCAGGCGGCGGGCGAGGGCCAGCACCGCCGGCGTCGCCGCCGGTGCGGCCACGGCGATGAGATCCGGCGGCGCGCCCGCGTCCGCCGCCTCCCGGGCGAGGGCGAGGGCGGCCTCCGGATCCGGCGTCTCCTGCACCCGCACACCCGCATCCGCCAGCGCCCGGGCGAGGGCGGCGGATGTGGTCTCCACCGCCGCCACGAGCGCCATGAGCGAGGTGGGCGTCGCCGGCACGTCGGAGGGTGTCACCGTCACCTCGGCCAGTGGCAGGTCCAGCACCGCCCGGGTGCCGCCACCGTCCGTCTCCTCGAGATGCAGCGTGCCACCGAGGAGGCCGGCGAGGCGGTGGGCGATGAAGAGGCCGAGTCCCGTACCCGGCAGTTCCTCGCCGCCGCGGCGGAAGGCGCCGGGACGGCGCAGGGCCGGAGGGAGGCCGCGGCCCGTGTCCTCCACCACCAGCCGCACGCCGCGACCACCGCGGTGCGCCAGCAGTCGCACGCCGCCGCGGCGGGTGTATTTGACGGCGTTGGAGAGGAGGTTGAGGAGGATCTGGCGCAAGCGCGCCGGATCGCCCCGGACCACCGGCGGCAGGGTGGGATCGAGCGTCAGCCCGAGATGGAGACCACGGGCGCGGGCACGGGGTGCCACCAGCTCCACCACGCGCCGCAGGAAACCGTCGAGTCGAAAGGGCCGTTGGTGGAGGACGAGGCGGCCGTGCTCCGCCCGCGCCACGTCGAGGAGGTCGTTGACCAGGGTGGTGAGGCTTTCGGCCGCTTGCAGGCACAGCGCCAGCCGCTCGCGGCGGCGGGGATCCGTCTCCTCCTCGCTCAGGTCCCTGAGCGGGCCCAGCAGCGCCTGCAGCGGCTCGCGCATGTCGTGGCTGACCAGCGCCATCAGCCGCGCCCGCGCCTCGAGCCGACGCAGCAGCCGGCGGTGGCGGGCGCGCAGCCCGGCGAGCCGGCGCGCGAGACGGAAGCGTTCGGCGGAAGTATGCGGCCGCATGGTGCCCGCCTGTCCTCCGGTTACGCTTTCTAGCGCCGGACGGATCCATGTTCAACCAAGAGTTGATGGCGGGCTGCGACCACGCGCCGCGGCACCGGCCTCGGTGGCATCGGTAGAACCGGGCCCACAGTTCCGGGCCACTCCACGAGGGAGGACGCGCCATGTCGAGCCGTCGCATCCTGTGCGCAGCCCTCTTCGCCCTCGCCGGCGCGGCGCCGGCCATGGCCGCCGACCACGAGATCCGCATCGGCGAGATCAACAGCTATTCCCGCATTCCCGCCTTCACCGAACCCTATCGCCGGGGCTGGCGGCTGGCACTGGAGGAGATCGAGGCGGCCGGTGGCATCCGCGGCCGGAAGCTGGTGGTGATCGACCGCGACGACGCCGGCAAGCCGGCCAACGCCGTGCGGATCGCCGAGGAACTGGTGCGCGGCGAGGGCGTGGTGCTGCTGATGGGCGGCTTCTTCTCCAACGTGGGCCTCGCCCTCTCGGACTTCGCCCGCCGCTACCGCGTGCTCTATCTCGCCACCGAGCCGCTGAGCGACGCGCTGGTGTGGTCGAAGGGCCACCGCTACACCTTCCGGCTGCGGCCCTCCACCTGGATGCAGGCCCACATGCTGGCCGCGGCGGCCGCCGGACTGCCGGCCCGCCGCTGGGCCACCGTCGCTCCCAACTACGCCTACGGCAAGGACGCCGTGGCCGCCTTCCGGGAGATCCTCCAGGGACTGCGGCCGGAGGTGACCTTCGTGGCCGAACAGTGGCCACCGCTCTTCAAGATCGACGCCGGCGTGGTGGTGCGGGCGCTGGCGGCGGCCGATCCCGAGGCCATCTACAACGTCACCTTCGGCAGCGATCTCGCCGAGTTCGTCCGCGAGGGGCGGCTGCGTGGCCTCTTCGAGGGGCGCACCGTGGTGTCGCTGCTCACCGGCGAGCCCGAGTATCTGGAACCCCTCGGAGCCGAGGCGCCGGAGGGCTGGATCGTCACCGGCTATCCCTGGGACGCCGTGGACACGCCGGAGCACCGCCGCTTCCGCGAGGCCTACGAGCGGCGCTGGGGCGAGCATCCCTACATGGGCTCGCTGGTGGGCTACACTGCCATGAAGGCGGTGGCGGCACTGCTGGAGAAGGCGCCGGATCTGGACACCGAGACGCTGGTGGACACGCTCGAAGGGCTCGAATTCGATTCGCCGGTCGGGCGCATCCGCTTCCGGGCCCTCGACCATCAGTCCACCATGGGCACCTGGGTGGGGCGGCTCGCGGTGCGCGACGGCCGGCCGGTGATGGTGGACTGGCGGTACGCCGACGGAGCCGATCACTTGCCGCCGGACGAGGTGGTGCGCAGACTCCGTCCCGCCGAGTGACGGGGCCGGGGACGGAAGGGGTCGGCGCCGGCCGGCCCCTTCGCCTCCGGGAGGCGGACCACGCCGGATGGGCTTCTTCCTCGTCCAGTTCCTCACCGGACTGGCCTCGGCCAGCGCCCTCTTCCTGGTGGCGGCCGGGCTGACGCTGGTCTTCGGCGTCACCCGCATCGTCAACTTCGCCCACGGCTCCCTCGCCATGCTCGGCGCCTATCTGGCCTGGGCGCTGGTGGGCGTGCTGCCGGCGGGGCCCCTCGGCTGGTGGGGCGGCATCCTCGTCGCTGCCCTGGCGGTGGCGCTCTTCGGACTGCTGGTGGAGGTCGTGGTCCTCAGGCGCGTCTACGGCGCACCCGAGATCTTCCAGCTCGCCACCACCTTCGGCCTCGCCCTCCTGATCGAGGATCTGGTGCGGGTGCTGTTCGGTCCGGCCGACCGGCTCGGGCCCCGCCCGCCGGGGCTCGCCGGCACCGTCATCCTGCTGGGCGAGCCCATGCCCACCTACGATCTCTTCCTGGTCTTCGTGGGCCCGGCGGTGCTGGGCCTGCTGTGGGCGCTGGCGCGGCGGACCCGCTTCGGCGTGCTGGTGCGGGCCGCCAGCGAGGACCGCGAGATGGCGGCGGCGCTGGGCGTCGACGAACGGCGCCTGTTCTCCGCCGTCTTCGCCCTCGGCGCCTTCCTCGCCGGTCTCGGCGGCGCCCTCCAGCTCCCCCGCGAGACCCTCCATCTCGAGATGGACCTCGAGGTGATCGTCGAGGTGTTCCTGGTCACCGTCCTGGGCGGCATGGGCTCCATCCCCGGGGCCTTCCTCGCCGCCGTCCTGATCCGCGAACTCGAGGCCTTCGGGATCCTGCTGTTCCCCCGCATCACCCTGGTGCTGGCCTTCCTGGTGATGGCCGTGGTGCTGGTGGTGCGCCCGCAGGGGCTGCTGGGCGAGACGGAGACCGGGAGCGGTCCCGATCCCCGCCTCCTGCGACCGCTGCGCCCGGCGGGCTCCCGCGCCCGGCTGGCGACGGCGCTGCTGGTGGGACTGCTGGTGCTGCTGCCGTGGCTGGTGCCGCCCTACGGGCTGGTGCTGGCCACCGACGTCATGGTCTTCGCCCTCTACGCGGCGAGCCTGCATCTGCTGCTGGGGCCCGCCGGTCTCGTGAGTTTCGGTCATGCCGCCTATTTCGGCCTCGGCGCCTACGGCGCCGCCCTCGCCGTCGACCGTCTCGGCCTCGGCACCTTCCCCGCCCTCGCCCTCGCGGTGGCGGCCGCCACCCTCGGCGCGCTGCTGTTCGGAGCCGTCGCCCGCCGCCTCGCCGGCGTCTACTTCGCCATGCTCTCCCTCGCCTTCGCCGCCATCCTCTGGGCCACCGCGGTGCAGTGGGACGAGCTCACCGGCGGCGACGACGGCATCCTCGGGGTGTGGCCGGATCCCCGACTCTCGCCGCTCGTGGTCTGGTACGAGCTGGTGCTGGTGCTGACGGTCCTCGCCCTCGTCCTGCTGCGGACGCTGATCTTCGCACCGTTCGGCCTCGCGCTCAGGGCCGTGCGCGACCATCCGGTGCGGGCGGCCACCCTCGGTCTCCGGCCGGGAGCGCTGCGGGTGGCGGTGCTGGCGGTGGCCGGCGCGCTGGCCGGCCTCGCCGGCGGTCTCCACGCCTTCGCCAAGGGCAGCGTCTTTCCCGACGTCCTCCACGTCGCCCGCTCGGTGGAGGGGTTGGTGGCTGTGCTCCTGGGCGGTCTCCACGGTGCCGGTGCGGGACCGGTGATCGGCGCCGCCGTCTTCGTCCTCCTCGAGGACTGGGCCTCGCGCCTGCCCTGGTGGCGGACGGTGGTGGGCGGCACGATCCTGCTGGTGACGGTGGCCATGCCGGAGGGGATCACGGGCGGCCTCGCCCGGCTCGCGGGCCGCTGGCGGAGGCGGGTGCGGGAGGCGGAGGGATGAGCCTCCTCGAGGTGCGCGGGCTCACCCGCCACTATGGCGGCGTGCGGGCGGTCCACCGGCTCTCCTTCGATCTGGCCGCGGGCGAGGTGTGCGCGCTCATCGGCCCCAACGGCGCCGGCAAGAGCACCTGCTTCGCTCTCCTCTCCGGCCTCGAGCGGCCGGATGCCGGCCGCGTCCGCTTCGCCGGCACCGACATCACCGGCCTTCCACCGCAGCGCATCCTGCGCCTCGGTCTCGCCCGCACCTTCCAGATCCCCGCCGTCTTCTCCTCCCTCGACGCGCTGGACAACGTCCGAGCGGCCCTCCTCGCCCGCGCCGGCCTCGACTTCGCCCTCCTCCCCCGCCGCCTCCGGCCCCTCGCCGACGAGGCACGGGCGCTGCTCGCGCGGGTGGGACTCGAGGAGCTGGCGGACCGTCCCGCCGCCACCCTCGCCTACGGCGACCGCAAGCGGCTGGAGCTGGCCATGGCCCTCGCCCACCGGCCGCGGCTGCTGCTGCTGGACGAGCCCACCGCCGGCCTCGCCCTGGGCGAGCGTTTCGCCCTCGTGGACGAGCTCCTCGCCATCGTGCGCGCCCACCGCCTCGCCGTGCTCTTCACCGAGCACGACATGGACGTGGTCTTCCGCATCGCCGATCGGGTGATGGTGATGGACCACGGCGAGCTGATCGCCATCGGCACGCCGGCGGAGATCCGTGCCCACCCGCGGGTGCGGGCGGTGTATCTGCGCGGCGGCGCCCTCGACGACGCGGAGACCTCACCATGAGCGCGCCGCTCCTGGAGGTGCGCGATCTGGTGGTGGAGCACGCCGGGGCGCGAGTCCTCGACGGCGTGGGCTTCGCCGTCCCCCGGGGCCGTGCGCTGGCGCTGCTGGGCCGCAACGGGGCCGGCAAGAGCACCACGCTCCGCGCCGTCATGGGTCTCGTGCCCCGCCGCCGTGGCACCGTCCGGCTCGCCGGCCGCGATCTCGAACGCGCCCGGCCCTTCGAGATCGCCCGCCTCGGCGTCGGCTACGTGCCGGAGGACCGGCGCATCTTCCGCCGCCTCACCGTCCTCGAGAACCTGGAGGTGGGGCGCATTCCCGCCCGCGACCGCGACAATCCCTGGACGCCGGCGCGCCTGTTCGACCTCTTCCCCAATCTCCGCGACCGCCGCCACCATCCCGGCGGCCGTCTCTCCGGCGGTGAGCAGCAGATGCTGGCCATCGCCCGGGCGCTTCGGGGCAATCCCGAGCTGCTGCTCCTGGACGAGCCGTCGGAGGGGCTGGCGCCGGCGGTGGTGCGCCAGCTCCTGGCGGCGCTGCGCGCCGCCCGTGCCCACGGCCTCACCCTGGTGCTGAGCGAACAGAACTGGCGCTTCGCCCGTCTCCTCGCCGAGGAGGTGTGCATCCTCGAACGGGGACGGGTGGTCTTCCTCGACCGCACCGCCGAACTCGACGCCCGCCCGGACCTCCGCCGCCGCTGGCTGGCGCTCTGAGGGACCGTCACTCCGCCGCCTCGCGCAGGCGCGGCGGCGTCTCGTCCACGATGGCGTCGTGGGCGGCGATGGCGGCCATGTGCAGCATGTCCGAGACGGTGGCGTTCATGGGCACGATCTGCACCGGCCGCTCCAGCCCCACCAGCAGCGGCCCGATCACCGTGCCGCCGCCCAGATGCTGCAGCAGCTTGGCGGAGATGTGGGCGGAGTGGAGCGCCGGCATGATCAGCACGTTGGCGGGCCCCGTGAGCCGGCAGAAGGGGTAGTGGGTGCGCATGAGCTCGTGGTCGAGGGCCACGTCCGGTGCCATCTCGCCGTCGTACTCGAAGTCCACCCGGCGGCGGTCCAGTTCCACCACCGCGTCGCGCACCCGTGCCGCCTTCTCCACCGGCGGATTGCCGAAGGTGGCGAAGGAGAGCAGCGCCACCCGCGGGGTGAAGCCCATGGCGCGGGCGAACGCGGCCGTCTGCACGGCGATGTCGGCCAGTTCCTGCGGAGTGGGGAGCTCGTGGACGGTGGTGTCGGCCAGGAACACCGTGCGCCCCCGCGCCACCATCATGGTCACGCCGAACACCCGCCGGCCCGGCCGCGGATCCAGCACCAGCCGGATGTTGTCCAGCGCCGTGCGGTAGTTGCGGGTGAGGCCGGTGATCATGGCGTCGGCGTGACCGCGCGCCAGCATGCAGGCGCCGAAGACGTTGCGGTCCTGGTTGACCAGCCGCTGGCAGTCGCGGAACAGGAGACCGTTGCGCTGCTGGCGGGCGTAGAGATATTCGGCATAGGCCCGATTGTGTTCGGACAGCCGCGCATTGTGGATCTCGATGCCGGCGAGATCCACCTGTCCCATGTGGCGGGCCGTCTCGCGGATGCGCTCCTCGCGGCCGATGAGCACCGGCGTGCCGAGGCCGCTGTTGCGGAAGGCGAGGGCGGCGGCGATGCTCTTCTCCTCCTCGCCCTCGGCGAACACCACCCGCTTGGGCTGGGCCTTCACCCGGTCGAGGATGGCCTGCATGCGCGAGGCGGCGGGATCCAGCCGCGAGCGCAGCTCGGCCCGGTAGCGCTCGGCGTCGACGATGGGCTTGCGCGCCACCCCACTCTCCATGGCTGCCCGCGCCACCGCCGGCGGCACGTGGGTGATGAGGCGGGGATCGAAGGGCGTGGGGATCAGATAGTCCGGCCCGTAGCGCAGCCGCCGGCCGCGATAGGCCGCCGTCACTTCGTCCGGCACCTCCTCCCGCGCCAGTGCGGCGATGGCGTAGGCGGCGGCGATCTTCATGGCCTCGTTGATGGCCGAGGCGCGCACGTCGAGGGCGCCCCGGAAGATGTAGGGGAAGCCCAGGACGTTGTTGACCTGGTTGGGATAGTCGCTGCGCCCCGTGGCGACGATCACGTCCGGCCGCACCGCCCGCGCCTCCTCCGGCCGGATCTCCGGCTCGGGATTGGCCATGGCGAAGACGATGGGGTTCTTCGCCATGCTCGCGATCATCTCGCGGGTGAAGGCGCCGGCGCGGGAGAGACCGAAGAGCACGTCGGCGCCGCGCACCGCCTCCTCCAGCGTGCGGCACTCGGTGTCCACCGCGTGGGCGGCCTTCCACGGGTTCATGCCCTCCTCGCGCCCGCGCCGGATGACCCCGCGGGTGTCGCAGAGGATCACCTGGTCGTGGGGCACGCCCATGGCCTTCAGCAGTTCGGCACAGGCGATGCCGGCGGCACCGGCGCCGTTGATGACGATGCGCACCTCGGCGAGATCGCGGCCGGTGATGTCGAGGGCGTTGACGAGACCGGCGGCGGCGATGATGGCGGTGCCGTGCTGGTCGTCGTGGAAGACCGGGATGTCCACCGCCTCGCGCAGCCGCTGTTCGATGACGAAACACTCCGGCGCCTTGATGTCCTCGAGATTGATGCCGCCGAAACTGGGTGCCAGCAGTCGCACCGCGTCCACGAAGGCGTCCACGTCCTCGGTGGCGAGTTCGAGATCGATGGCGTCGATGTCGGCGAAACGCTTGAAGAGGACCGCCTTGCCCTCCATCACCGGCTTGGCGGCGAGGGCGCCGAGCCGGCCGAGCCCCAGCACGGCGGTGCCGTTGGAGACCACCGCCACCAGATTGCCCTTGGTGGTATAGTCGTACGCCCGGTCGGGATCGTCGCGGATCTCGAGACAGGGCCAGGCGACGCCGGGCGAATAGGCGAGGGAGAGATCCCGCTGGGTGGTGAGCGGCTTGGTGGGCACCACCTCGATCTTGCCGGGCCGTCCCTGCCGGTGCAGCTCCAGCGCCTCCTCCCGGCCGCTGCCGGGAGTCCCGGTGGTCTCGTCGCTCGGCCTGCCCTCGCTCATGACACCCTCCCCGAACGGTCGCCCGTGCCGTGACGGTTTCGCTAACGCCGAAGTCGCCCCCGGACAAGGGTGACGGTGCGTCACGACGCACCCCGGGCGACGCCTTGCGCGACGTCGCCCACCATCCTATTCGAAGGGGTGCATATTCGGAACGGAGGGAGAGACGAGATGAAAGGCCATCGAGTCGTGACCGCCGCCGTGGCCGTGCTGGCGCTGGCGGCGACGGTCGGCGGTCCGCCGCGGGCGGCGGAGGTGCCGGAGGCGCTGGTGCAGGAAGCGCGCGGCCTCGCCAAGACCTTCTTCACCCGCCTCAAGGGCGAGCTGCAGAAGGCCATCGCCGAGAAGGGCCCGGCCGGGGCCATCGGCGTGTGCGGCGAGGCGGCGCCGGGCATCGGCACGCGGGTCTCGCAGGAGAGCGGCTGGGCCGTGGGCCGCACCGCGCTCCGGGTGCGCAATCCGCGCAACGCCCCCTCGCCCCTGGAGCGGGCGGTGCTGATCCGCTTCCGCGAAGCCATCCGCGCCGGCGCCGATCCGAAGACGCTGGAGTGGGCGGCCGTGGTGGAGGAGGGGGGCCAGAAGTACTTCCACTACATGAAGGCCATCCCCACCGGCGAGATCTGCCTCGTCTGCCACGGCGGGAACGTCGATCCCGAGGTGCGGCGGGCCATCCTCGCCCGCTATCCGGCCGACGCCGCCACCGGCTTCGAGGCGGGCGAGCTCCGCGGCGCCTTCACCTTCGTGAAGCCGCTCGACTGACCGGCCCGGCGGAGCCTCGCGACGGGGCCGCGTCCCTGCGGGCGCGGCCCCGTCCGCCTCCGGCCGGGGCCGTGCGGCCCGGTCCGCGCCCTACTCCCGGCATGTGAAGGCCTGGATGCCGGTCTGGGCGCGGCCGAGGACGAGGGCGTGGATGTCGTGGGTGCCCTCGTAGGTGTTGACCGCCTCCAGATTCATGACGTGGCGGATCACGTGGTACTCGTCGGCGATGCCGTTGCCGCCGTGCATGTCGCGGGCGATGCGGGCGATCTCCAGCGCCTTGCCGCAGTTGTTGCGCTTGATCAGGGAGATGGCCTCGGCCGAGGCGCGGCCGGAATCCAACATCCGCCCCACCCGGAGCGCCGCCAGCAAGCCCAGGGCGATCTCCGTCTGCATGTCGGCGAGCTTCTTCTGGACGAGCTGGAAGGCGGCGAGGGGCCGGCCGAACTGGCGCCGCTCCAGCACGTAGGCGCGGGCCGCATGCCAGCAGAACTCGGCCGCGCCCATGGCCCCCCAGGCGATGCCGTAGCGGGCGCGATTGAGGCAGCCGAAGGGACCGCGCAGCCCCTCCGCACCGGGCAGTCGGTTCTCCTCCGGCACGAACACGTCGTCCATCAGGATCATGCCGGTGGCGGAGGCACGCAGCGCGAACTTGCCCTCGATGCGCGGCGTCTCCAGGCCCTCCATGCCCCGTTCCAAAAGGAAGCCACGGACGACGCCCTCCTCGTCGCGGGCCCACACCACCATCACGTCGGCGATGGGGGCGTTGGTGATCCAGGTCTTGCTGCCGGAGAGGCGCCAGCCGCCGGAAACACGCCTCGCCCGCGTCTTCATCCCGGCCACGTCGGAGCCCTGGTCGGGCTCGGTGAGACCGAAGCATCCCACCAGCTCGCCGCGGGCGAGGGCGGGCAGGAAGCGGCGCCGTTGTTCCTCGCTGCCGTAGGCCCAGATGGGGAACATGACGAGGGAGCTCTGCACGCTCATGGCCGAGCGGTAGCTCGAGTCCACCCGCTCGATCTCGCGGGCGACGAGCCCGTAGGAGACGTAGTCGACGCCGGCGCAGCCGTAGGCCTCCGGCAGGGTGCAGCCGAGCAAGCCGAGGGCCCCCATCTCGCGCAGGATCTCGCGGTCGAACACCTCGTGGCGGTTGGCCTGGAGGATGCGCGGCATCAGCTTCTCCTGCGCGTACTGGCGGGCGGTGTCGCGGATCAGCTTCTGGGACTCGTCCAGCTCCTCCTCCAGCAGGAAGGGATCGGCCCAGTCGAAGGGCGCGAGCCGGGCGGCGTCGGCCGACGGTGCGGTGGTGGTCATCGGATCCTCCCCCTCCTTTCTCACGGGTCCTCGCGACCGGTTCCCATGCCGCCGCGGCGGGCGAGGACGCGACCGCCACGGCGGCGGTGACGAGAGTCGAGGACGAACGGAGGCTCGCCGTCCAGGTGGAAGCTGGTCGGGCCGCGACCCTCTGGGAAGCGCACCAGCGGGCGCGCCGCCGCCGGGGGCGGTTCACGGAAGCCACGGGCGTCCCCGTCCTCGCGGAAGGCCATGCCCCGGCCGTCGCGGTGGCGGTCGGTGACGCCGCCGTGGGCGGCGAACACCTCGAGGGAGAAGGTGAGGCGGATGGGCGGCCGGGCGCTCGGGCCGAGGAGCTCGCACACGGGGACCTCTCAGGGGATGAACTGCTCCTTGAGGATGCGCTCCTCGAGATTGTGCTCCGGGTCGAACAGCAGGCGGAAACGGATGGCCCGGTCCTCCCAGACGTCGACGCGGGTGACGTCGCGCACTTCGGTATAGTCGGCGACGGCGCTCACCGGTCGCCGCTCCGGGTCCAGCACGCGGATGACGAAGCGGGTGCGGCTGGGCAGCAGCGCCCCGCGCCAGCGGCGCGGGCGGAAGGCGGAGATGGGGGTGAGGGCCAGCAGATTCGAGCCCAGCGGAATGATGGGGCCGTGGGCGGAGAGATTGTAGGCGGTGGAGCCGGCCGGGGTGGCGACGAGGATGCCGTCGCAGACCAGCTCCGGCATGCGGCAGACGCCGTCGATGTCGACGGCGAGACGCGCGGCCTGGCGGGTCTCGCGGAACACCGAGACCTCGTTGATGGCGAGGCTCTCGGCGACGGTGCCGTCGAGGCGGCGGGCGCGCATGCGGAGCGGATGGAGGTCGATGGGCGTGGCGCGGGCGATGCGCTCCAGCAGACGGTCGGGGCTGTAGGTGTTGAGGAGGAAGCCGACGGTACCGAGGTTCATGCCGTAGATGGGCAGGCGCCGGTCCATGTGGGTGTGGAGGGTCTCCAGCATGAAGCCGTCGCCGCCGAGGGCGACCAGCACCTCGGCCTCCTCCGGTGGCACCTCGCCATAGCGGGCCACCAGTTCCGCCCGCGCCCGCCGGGCCGCTTCGCTGCGCGCGGCGAGGAAGTGGATGCGCACCGCCGTCCCCGTCGGCTGCCGGGCGGCCCATAGCACGGACGCCGCGCGCACGCGACCGGGACGGTCGCCCGCCGGCACGGGAGCTCGCGGGGATGCTCACGCCTTCGTGACAAGGCCCTCTCCCGACGTTCATATCAGCGGGACGACAACGACATATGCAACCCGCGTCCAGGCGGCGCGGCTCCCGGGAGCCGGAGCCACGCCACGGCGACGGCCTTCACGGGAACGGTCGAGGAGGACTCGAGAGCATGGTGTGGAGATGGTCGATCGCGATGGCGGCCCTGCTCACCCTCGCCGAGGGCGTCGCCGAGGCGGGGATGCACCCGACCCGGCTCTACGTCACCGCCCGCGACGCCGGGAGCTCGCCGTGATCGAACCCGAGGCGGGGCGTCTCGTCGGCGGGATCACCGTCGGGACGAAGCCCACCTGTTCGGCGGTGACGCCGGACGGCCGTTTCGCCTTCGCGACGGTGACCGGTCGGCGCGAACTGGCGGTGGTGGACACCGGCCGCGACGAGGTGATCGCACGGCTGCCCCTCGGTGACAGTCCCAAGGGTGTGGAGGTGACGCCGGAGGGTCGCTTCGTGCTGGTGGCGAACGAGGGCGCGGGCTCCCACAGCGTCTCGATCTTCGCGGTGGGGAGCTGAGAGAAGGTGGCCGAGGTGCCGGTGGGCCAGGCGCCGCACAACCTCGCCTTCGCCCGCGAGCGAGGCATCGCCTATGTGGCGAACGGCGAGTCCCACGGCATCACCAAGGTCCGATGGAGCGACGGCGCGGTCCTCGGAGAGATCGTGCTCGATTCCCGGGGCATGCCCCACGATCTGGCGGCCACCCCGGACGGCACGCGCCTGTTCGTGGCCCGCAAGGGCTCGGACGACGTGGCGGTGATCGATCTCGGGACCGATCGGGTGCTCGCCTACGTGCCGGTCTCGAAGGGGCATCACGCGGTGGACGTCTCGCCCGACGGACGCTGGGTGTACGTCTCCGGCATCGGCGATCGCGTGATCAAACGTGATCGACGCCCGGCGGCTCGAACGGGTGGCCACCATCGCGGTGGGGGAGGGGCCCCACGGCGTCCGCTTCTCCGCGGACGGAGGGCGGGCCCACGTGGCCGTGGCCCGGGCCGGCAGGGTGGTGGTGATCGACACCGGCACCCGGCAGGTGGTGCGCGAGATCGCCGTCTCCGGTTCCCCCTTCTGGATCGGCGTCCCGCGCTCCTGAGGCCCGGGGCGACCGGGAAGGCCCGGGGACGGGATCGCCCCGGGTCTTCTTCCCGGCCCCGAGGACGGCGTGGACGCCGCCGGGCGGTCGGTGCTAGCAGGGACGGCGGCGAGCCGGGAGAGGAGCCGTGCGCCATCCGAGCGTCTGTCCCCACGACTGCCCCTCGGTCTGCGCCCTCGAGGTGGAGATCGAGGACGGCCGCCTCGGCCGGATCCACGGCAGCCCGCGCGATCCCTACACCGCCGGCGTGGTGTGCGCCAAGGTCGCCCGCTATGCCGAGCGGCTCCACCATCCCGACCGCCTCCGCCATCCGCTGCTGCGCACCGGCCCCAAGGGTTCCGGGCAGTTCCGCCGCATCTCCTGGGAGGAGGCGCTGGATCGCGTCGCCGAGGCCTTCCTCGCCGCCGAACGCCGCTTCGGCCCGGAGACGGTCTGGCCCTACTATTATGCCGGCACCATGGGGCTGGTGCAGCGCGACGGCATCAACCGCCTCACCCACGTCAAGCGCTATTCACGCTTTTTCGGCACCATCTGCGTCCAGCTCGCCGACGTGGGCTGGATCGCCGGCTGCGGCGCCATCCGCGGCGTCCCGCCGGAGGAGATCGGCGCGCACAGCGAACTCGTGGTGGTGTGGGGGGCCAATCCCGTCCACACCCACGTCAATCTCCTGACCCACATCGCCCGGGCCCGGCGACGGGGGGCGAAGCTGGTGGTGGTGGACCCCTATCGCACCGCCACCGCCGAGAAGGCGGACCTCCATCTGCCGCTGCGGCCCGGCACCGACGCGGCGCTGGCCTGCGCCGTCATGCACGTGCTCTTCGCCGAGGGCTACGCCGACCGCGACTATCTCGCCCGTTACACCGAGGGCGCGGAGGCGCTGGAGCGACATCTCGCGACGCGCACCCCCGAATGGGCGGCCGCCGCAACCGGCCTCGACCCCGACACCATCCGCCGCTTCGCCCGTCTCTACGGCGCCACGAAGCGCAGCTATCTCCGCCTCGGCTACGGCTTCACCCGTCACCGCAACGGGGCGGTGGCCATGCACGCGGTGAGCTGTCTGCCGGCGGTGACCGGCGCCTGGCGCCATCCCGGCGGCGGCGCCTGCTACCGCATGGGCGACGTCTTCCGTCTCGACCGCACGCTGGTGGAGGGGCTGGACGCGCGCGACCGCTCGGTGCGGCGGCTGGACCAGTCCCGGATCGGCCCGATCCTCTGTGGCGACCGCGCGGCGCTGGGCGACGGGCCGCCGGTGACGGCGATGCTGATCCAGAACACCAATCCCATGTGCGTGGCCCCGGACCTCGGCCTCGTCCACCGCGGCTTCGCCCGCGAGGACCTGTTCGTCTGCGTGCACGAACAGTTCCTCACCGAGACGGCGCGCATGGCCGACGTGGTGCTGCCCGCCACCATGTTCCTCGAACACGACGACATCTACACCGCCGGTGCCCACACCCGCCTGCAGGTGGCCAGGAAGCTGCTGGAGCCGCCGGGCGAGGCGCGGGAGAACCACTGGGTGATCCGCGAGCTGGCCCGCCGCCTGGGCGCCGAGCATCCGGGCTTCCGCATGAGCGCCCGCGAGCTGGTGGACGACATGCTGCGCCGGTCGGGCCTGCCCGATTTCGAGACGATCTGGCGGGCGGGCGGGATCGACCTCGCCCCCGATTTCGCCACCCTCCACTTCCTCGACGGCTTTCCCACACCCTCCGGCCGTTTCCGCTTCCGTCCGCCGTGGCGGGAGCTGGGGCCCGATGCCGAGGGGCTGCCGGCGCTGCCGGACCACGTGCCGAGCCCGGAGGAGGCCACCGCCGACCGTCCCTTCCGGCTGGTGGCGGCGCCGGCCCGCGAGTTCCTCAACACCACCTTCTCCAATCTCCCCACCTCGCGGCGCAAGGAGGGCCGCCCGCGCGCCTTCCTCCATCCCGCCGCCATGGCGGAGCTGGGGCTGCGCGACGGCGATCCCGTCCGCCTCGTCAACCACCGCGGGGCGGTGACGGTGCGGGCCTGCGCCCGCGACGGCCAGCACCCGCGCACGGTGGTGGTGGAGAGCATCTGGCCCAACGCCGACTTCCCAGAGGGCGTCGGCATCAACCTGCTGGTGGGAGCCGACCCGGGCCGCCCCGCCGGCGGCGCCGCCTTCCACGACACGGCGGTGGCGGTGCTGCCGCTGACGCGGGCGGCGGAGTCCTCCCGCAGCGCCGCCGCCCTCGGCTGAGGTCGCGGATGCCGCGACCCGCCGGCCGAGCCCGGCACCGGTGATCGGATCGGGGAAGGCGACCGCGACGGTCGCGCGGGCGCCGTCCGGGCCCCGCGGGCCTCGTCGCGCCCCGCGACGCTCCCTCGGCGGGCCATCGGGGCGGGGGCCCGGCGCCGGGACGCCCGGATCATCGTTCCCCCGGGAGGTGGGGCGATGGCCCGAAGGGGATCCGTCCCCCGCATCCGCACGATACGGGGCGGCGGTCCACGTCCCCGCCGCGCGGCCGCCGACGGCGAACGGCGGGATCGCCGCCGGCGCGACCCGATCCGGGACCCGCGACGCGCTTCGCCCGGAAGCATCGATCCCACCGGTCCCGGCCCTCGCCCGCCCGGAGGAGCGCGGCCCTCGCGTCGCCGGCAGCGGTCCTCGCTCCGCCTCCCGGAGGAGCCGTGGGGGCGACTCCACGAATACCGCGCCTCTCCCTTCGCCCCCGTCACCCGAAAGGACTCTGCGCCCTGCGGCGGCGTCAGGCGGCGGTGCCCGGGACCGCGTCCGCGCCCGGGGCCTCGTGGAGGTCACCACGGGATCGCGGCGCCGGCCCCCGTTCCGGAGACCGTCGCCCTCTCGGGGGAGGATCTCGCCCGCGGCGGCACCCGCCGGAGGGGCCGACCCGCGCTGCGATCCGGAGGCGTCCCCACCCCGGGCCCCGGGCGCGCGAGTCGCGGAGGGTCCCGGTCCCACCGCGGATCGGCGACGGCTGCAGCGCCGATCCGGCCGTATCCTCTCCGTCGACCGGCACGCCGGGCGGGGCCGGTCCCGCGGTGGGGATCTCACGGATGGTCCCATATGCGGCCCCACCCGCTCCGGCCCCGCCCACCGGTCGGCGGCGCCGTTTGGCCCGGCCGGATCGATCGCGGCGCTGCGCCCCGGAGGCATGGCGACGGGGCCGGAACACCGGTCGGGCGGTGTCTGCCACCGGAGCCCGTTGCCGCCGGGACCCCGGCGTCCCGCCCCTCGGGCCGGCTCCGGCGCGGGGCGGCGCGCGGGCCGGAGCCGGAAGGATGCGGTGCCGCGATGTCGGAGGCGCCTGAGGGGGACGCGCGCCGCTGCTCTCCGGGGCCGTGCGATGACCGGAGGCCGGTGCGCGATCTTCCACCCGGCGGCGACGGGTCTCCCGCGCCGGACGGGGTGTCCCCGCCGTGCGGTCGATGGCGGCGAGGGGACCCCCGGTTGCGGCGGACCGGCGGCCCTCTCTCCGCGACCGGGCGCTGCCCCGGTTCCCGCGCGGCGGTGCGGAGCCACGGGCCGGCCGGCGCCTGTGGCGCGCTTCCGTCGTCCGGGCCTCGGCCCCCTCAGTGCCGTCCGGCCAGGGTCTCGAACATCACCACATAGCCGCCGGCCGAAAGGGCCACGGCCACCGCGTGGGAGGTCCGCACCCGTCCGGGCG
>JALSGP010000013.1 GCA_026982705.1 Alphaproteobacteria bacterium | reverse complement strand
CGGCGACAACGTGCGGCTGGAGGTGGAGCTCATCGCCCCCATCGCCATGGAGGAGGGCCTCCGCTTCGCCATCCGCGAAGGCGGCCGCACCGTCGGCGCCGGCGTCGTCACCAAGATCATCGAGTGACCCCTTGTCAGCCCCCGCGGACCGGCGTATGTGAAGGGCCGGTCCGACGCGGGCGGGGTCGGATCCGGTCGCGCGTCGCGAGCCCGGGCGACGCGGCCGCGGTGCAGGAGTGTAGCTCAATTGGCAGAGCACCGGTCTCCAAAACCGGGGGTTGGGGGTTCGAGTCCCTCCACTCCTGCCAGTCCTTCCCACCCCTGAGCGCGCGGAACGAGCGTCCATGGCCAAGACGTCGCCGGCCCAGTTCGTGCGCGAGGTCCGCCAGGAACTGGCCAAGGTCACCTGGCCCTCGCGGCAGGAAGTCCTCTACACCACCCTCGGCGTCATCGCCATGTCGGGGCTGATGGCGCTGTTCTTCTTCCTGGTGGACACCGTCATCGCCTGGGCGGTGCAGCTGCTGCTGGGGCTCGGGGGGCGATGACTCGCGACGGCCGGGCCCGCTGGTACATCGTGCACGTCTATTCGGGCTTCGAGAAGAAGGCCGCCGACGCCATCCGCGAGCTCGCCGCCCAGAAGGGGCTCGCGGATCGCATCGAGGAGATCCTGGTGCCCACCGAGCGGGCCATCGAGGTCAAGCGCGGCCAGCGGCGCGACGTGGAGCGCAAGCTGTTCCCGGGCTATGTGCTGATCCGCATGGTGCTCGACGACGACACCTGGTCGCTGGTGCGCAACGCACCCAAGGTGACGGGCTTCCTGGGGCCGGGCGGACGGCCCACTCCCATCCCCGACGCCGAGGCCGAGCGCATCCGCGAGCAGATGCAGCGGGGCGCCGAGGCGCCGCGGCCGGCCATCGAGTTCGTGCCGGGCGACCGGGTGCGGGTGAAGGAGGGGCCCTTCGCCACCTTCGAGGGCGTGGTGGAGGAGGTGGACGAGGCCAAGGGCCGGGTGAAGGTGTCGGTGTCCATCTTCGGGCGTTCGACGCCGGTGGAACTGGAATACGACCAGCTGGAGCGCGTCTGAGCGGGCCGCTCCGACGCCGCGGGAGCGCTTCCCGGCGAAGCGCGCACGGACCGCAGGAGTGAGGGGCATGAAGAAGATCGTCGGCTACATCCGACTGCAGGTGCCGGCGGGCAAGGCGACGCCGTCGCCGCCCATCGGTCCCGCGCTGGGCCAGCGCGGGCTCAACATCATGGAGTTCTGCAAGAAGTTCAATGCCGAGACGCAGAACCTCGAGCCCGGCACGCCGATCCCGGTGGTGATCACGGTCTATTCGGACCGGACCTTCAGTTTCGTCACCCGGATGCCGCCGGTCTCCTGGTATCTCATGAGGGCGGCGGGCATCGAGAAGGGCTCCCAGGAGCCGGGCCGCGGCGCGGCGGTGGGGCGCGTGACCATGGCCCAGGTGCGGGAGATCGCCGAGGCCAAGCTCAGGGACATGAACACCGACGACGTGGAGGCGGCGATGCGCACCATCGTCGGATCGGCGCGTTCCATGGGCATCGAGGTGGTGGAGTAGGGCCATGGCGAGGCGAGGCAAGCGCATCCGCCAGCTCTACGCGATGGTCGACCGCAGCCGCGCCTATCCCCTGGAGGAGGCGCTGGAGCTGGCCAAGAAGACCGCCACCGCGCGCTTCGACGAGACCATCGAGCTGGCCGTCAATCTCAACGTGGATCCCCGCCACGCCGACCAGATGGTGCGCGGCATGGTGGTGCTGCCCCACGGCACCGGGCGGCCGGTGCGGGTGGCGGTGTTCGCCCGCGGCGAGAAGGCGGAGGAGGCGAAGGCGGCGGGCGCCGACATCGTCGGCGCGGAGGATCTGGCCGAGCGCATCCAGCGGGGCGAGATCGACTTCGACCGCTGCATCGCCACGCCGGACATGATGCCGCTGGTGGGTCGGCTCGGCCGCATCCTCGGTCCCCGCGGGCTCATGCCCAATCCCAAGCTGGGGACGGTGACCCCGAACGTGGCCGAGGCGGTGAAGGCGGCCAAGGCGGGCCAGGTGCAGTTCCGGGTGGAGAAGGCGGGCATCGTCCATGCCGGGATCGGCAAGGCCAGCTTCCCCACCGAGCATCTGGTGGCCAACGCCCGGGCGCTGGCGGAGGCCCTGATCCGGGCCAAGCCGGCGGCGGTCAAGGGCGCCTACATGAAGCGGGCGCACGTGAGCGCCACCATGGGGCCGGGGATCGAGGTGCAGATCCCGACCCTGGTGGGCTGAGAGGGAGCGATCCGCGGCCGCCCCCTTGCGAGGGACCCCGTCGTGACCATATCTGTGGTTTCCACGGAGGACGGAGCGACACCGCGGATCGCCGCGATCCCGCGGCGGTCGTCGGTTGCGCGTGCCGTCCGGCACGGGGTTCGCCGCGCCGGGGGTCGCGGGCCGTCGGGCGAGCGATAGGAGACGATCCGTGCTGCGGGCAGAGAAGGCCAAGGTCGTCGAGGACCTCCATCGCGTCCTCGCCGGGGCGGCGGTGGTGGTGGTCACCCACTACCAGGGGCTGACAGTGGCGGAGTCCTCGGAGCTGCGGCGGCGACTGCGCGAGGCCGGCGGGCGCTTCCGCGTGGTGAAGAACCGCCTGGCCAGGCGGGCGCTGGAGGGGACGCCCTACCAGGGTCTCGCGCCGCTGCTGAGCGGGCCGACGGCGCTGGCGTGGTCGGCCGATCCCGTCGCCGCCCCGAAGGTGGTGGTGGAGTTCGGCAAGGAGAACGAGAAGCTGGTCGTGCGGGGCGGCGCCCTCGGCGACCGGCTGCTGGACGCCGAGGCGGTGGCCGAGCTGGCGCGGCTGCCCTCGCTGGACGAGCTGCGGGCGCGGCTGGTGGCGCTGTTGCAGACGCCGGCGAGCCGGCTCGTGGGGGTGCTGCAGGCGCCGGCGGGACAGCTCGCGCGGGTGTTGGCAGCGCGCGGCGAGCAGTCGGAACAGGCGGGCTGAGGGCGGATCCCGGCGGGATCCCGAATCGTCGAGCTGGAAGCGGGAGAAGTCGAGATGGCGAATCTGGAGCAGCTGGTGGAAGATCTGTCGAAGCTCACCGTCCTCGAGGCGGCCGAGCTCGCCAAGATGCTGGAGGAGAAGTGGGGCGTGTCGGCGGCGGCGCCGGTGGCGGTGGCCGCGGTGCCGGGCGCCGCGGCGGGCGCGGCCGAGGCGGCGGCCGCCGAGAAGACGGAGTTCGACGTGATCCTGGCCGCCGTCGGCGACAAGAAGATCAACGTCATCAAGGAGGTGCGCGCCATCACCGGCCTCGGCCTCAAGGAGGCCAAGGAGCTGGTGGAGGGCGCGCCCAAGCCCGTCAAGGAAG
This sequence comes from Alphaproteobacteria bacterium, assembly GCA_026982705.1. Lineage (GTDB taxonomy): Bacteria > Pseudomonadota > Alphaproteobacteria > Geminicoccales > Geminicoccaceae > HRBIN39. Next base: position 72,855 of record JALSGP010000013.1, on the reverse strand, counting down.
GCGTCTCCAAGGAGGAGGCGGAGAAGATCAAGCAGCAGCTCGAGGCCGCCGGCGCCACCGTGGAGATCAAGTAACGGGCGCCGGGGCCGGCATGTCCGCGGGTCGAGGGACTCGCGGCACACCGTCTCCGCGCCGCCGCGGCCGGGCGGCGGCGCCGGAGGAGGACCGACCGACGCGACGGCGGACCGGACGTCCCGCGGCGGACGTCCGGCGCGCCGTGTCGGCAGACCAGTGACCGGGGCACGGCAGGGGCCCGGCCCCGTGCCCGGTCGGGAGACTTCGCGAGCGATGGCCGAATACACCGCCAAGAAGCGCATCCGCAAGAGCTTCGGGCGCATCCCCGAGATCGTCTCGATGCCCAACCTCATCGAGGTGCAGCGGCGCTCCTACGAGCGCTTCCTGCAGCGGGACGTGCCCCACGACCGGCGTGAGCGGGTCGGCCTGCAGGAGGTGTTCCGCTCGGTCTTCCCCATCCGCGACTTCAACGACCGCGCGGCCCTCGACTTCCTCCGCTACGAGCTCGAGGATCCCAAGTACGACGTCGAGGAGTGCCTGCAGCGCGGCCTCACCTACGCGGCGCCGCTGCGGGTGACGCTGCGGCTCATCGTCTGGGACGTGGACGAGGAGACCGGCAACCGCAGCGTGCGGGACATCAAGGAACAGGACGTCTACATGGGCGACATCCCGCTGATGACGGAGAACGGCACCTTCGTCATCAACGGGACCGAGCGGGTCATCGTCTCGCAGATGCACCGCTCCCCGGGCGTCTTCTTCGACCACGACCGGGGCAAGACCCACAGCTCCGGCAAGCTGCTCTATTCGGCGCGGGTCATCCCCTACCGGGGCTCGTGGCTCGACTTCGAGTTCGACGCCAAGGACCTCGTCTACGCCCGCATCGACCGCAAGCGCAAGATCCCCGTCACCACCCTGCTCATGGCCCTCGGCCTCGACCCCGAGGAGATCCTGCTCACCTACTACGACGAGATCGTCTTCCGCCGCAGCGGCGACGGCTGGCGCATGCCCTTCCGCCCGGAGCGGCTGCAGGGGGTCAAGCTCACCTTCGACCTGATCGACGCCGAGAGCGGCGAGACCCTCGCCGAGGCGGGCACCAAGCTCACCCCCCGCATGGTGCGCCGCCTGCGCGAGCGCGGCGTCGCGGAGCTCTTCGTCAGCTCCGAGGAGCTCGTCGGCCGCTACGTGGCCCGCGACGTCATCGACGAGGAGACGGGCCTCGTCTACGTGGAGGCGGGCGACGAACTCACCGGCCCGGCCATCGAGCGGCTGGTGGAGGCGGGGGTGGAGGAGCTGCCGCTCCTCGACATCGACTACATCCACACCCACCCCTACATCCGCAACACCCTCGCCCTCGACAAGTGCCGCTCGCGCGAGGACGCGCTGCTGGAGATCTACCGGGTGCTGCGGCCGGGCGAGCCGCCCACCCTCGAGACCGCCGAGCAGCTCTTCCACGGGCTCTTCTTCGATCCCGAGCGCTTCGACCTGTCGCCGGTGGGGCGGGTCAAGCTCAACATGCGCCTCGGCATCGAGGGCGTGCCGGACGACGTGCGGGTGCTGCGGAAGGAGGACATCGTCGAGACGGTGCGGCGGCTGATCGAGGTGAAGGACGGCCGCGACCAGATCGACGACATCGACCATCTCGGCAACCGCCGCGTCCGCTCGGTGGGCGAGCTCATGGAGAACCAGTTCCGCATCGGCCTGCTGCGCATGGAGCGGGCGGTGAAGGAACGCATGAGCGCCGTCGAGATCGACGCCGCCATGCCCAACGATCTCATCAACGCCAAGCCGGTGGCGGCGGCGGTGCGGGAGTTCTTCGGCAGCTCCCAGCTCTCCCAGTTCATGGACCAGACCAACCCGCTCGCCGAGATCACCCACAAGCGGCGGCTGTCGGCGCTGGGGCCCGGCGGTCTCACCCGCGAGCGTGCGGGCTTCGAGGTGCGCGACGTCCACCCCACCCACTACGGTCGCATCTGCCCCATCGAGACGCCGGAAGGCCCCAACATCGGCCTCATCAACAGCCTCGCCACCTACGCCCGCATCAACAAGTACGGCTTCATCGAGACGCCCTACCGGCGGGTGCGGGACGGCCGGGTGACGGAGGAGGTGGTCTATCTCTCGGCGATGGAGGAGGGGCAGTACACCATCGCCCAGGCCAACTCGAAGGTGGACGCCGACGGCCGGCTGGTGGAGGAATTCGTCTCCTGCCGCCAGAACGGCGAGTTCGTCCTCGCCCGTCCCGAGCAGGTGGACTTCATCGACGTCTCGCCGAAACAGCTGGTCTCGGTGGCCGCCTCCCTCATCCCCTTCCTCGAGAACGACGACGCCAACCGGGCGCTCATGGGTTCCAACATGCAGCGCCAGGCGGTGCCGCTGATCCGCACCGAGGCGCCCTTCGTGGGCACCGGCATGGAGGCGGTGGTGGCCCGCGATTCCGGCGCCGCCATCGTCGCCCGCCGCTCCGGCATCGTCGACCAGGTGGACGCCTCCCGCATCGTGGTGCGGGTGACGGACGAGCACGCCATCGGCGACTCGGTGGTGGACATCTACCGCCTCAAGAAGTTCCAGCGCTCCAACCAGAACACCTGTATCAACCAGCGGCCGCTGGTGAAGAAGGGCGACTATGTGCGCGCCGGCGACATCATCGCCGACGGTCCCTCCACCGATCTCGGCGAGCTGGCCCTCGGCCGCAACGTGCTGGTCGCCTTCATGCCGTGGAACGGCTACAACTTCGAGGACTCGATCCTGATCTCCGAGCGGCTGGTGCGCGACGACGTGTACACCTCGATCCACATCGAGGAATTCGAGGTGATGGCGCGCGACACCAAGCTGGGACCGGAGAGCATCACCCGGGACATCCCCAACGTCTCGGAGGAGGCCCTGCGCAACCTGGACGAGGCGGGGATCGTCTACATCGGTGCCGAGGTGAAGGCCGGTGACATCCTCGTGGGGAAGGTCACGCCCAAGGGCGAGACCCCCATGACCCCCGAGGAGAAGCTGCTGCGGGCCATCTTCGGCGAGAAGGCGGCGGACGTGCGCGACACCTCCCTCAGGGTGCCGCCCGGCGTCGAGGGCACGGTGGTGGAGGTGCGGGTCTTCAACCGCCGCGGCGTCGAGAAGGACGAGCGGGCGCTGGCCATCGAACAGGCGGAGATCGCCCGTCTCGCCAAGGACCGCGACGACGAGAAGGCGATCCTCGAGCGCAACGTTTACAGCCGCCTGCGCGAACTCCTCCTCGGCCAGAAGGTGACCAAGGGGGTGCGCAACGTCCGCGCCGGCACCGTCCTCACCGAGCAGACGCTGGCGCGGCTGGAGCGGCGCCAGCTCTGGGAGATCGCCGTCGAGGACGCGGAGCGCATGCACCAGATCCGGCAGCTCCGTGAACAGCTCGAGGCGGGCTACCGGCAGGCCGACCGCCGGTTCGAGGAGAAGGTGGAGAAGCTCCAGCGCGGCGACGAGCTGCCGCCGGGCGTGCTCAAGGTGGTCAAGGTGTTCATCGCCACCAAGCGCAAGCTGCAGCCCGGCGACAAGATGGCCGGCCGCCACGGCAACAAGGGCGTCATCTCCCGCATCGCCCCCATCGAGGACATGCCCTTCCTCGAGGACGGGACGCCGGTGGACATGGTGCTCAACCCGCTGGGCGTGCCCTCGCGGATGAACGTGGGGCAGATCCTCGAGACCCATCTGGGCTGGGCCTGCGCCAACCTCGGCCGTCGGATCGGGGAACTGGTGGAGAAGTGGCGCGAGGTGGGGCGCGAGGCGCTGGTGCGCCGGATCGGGGAGATCTACGGCCCGGAGGTGGAGAAGGAGGTGGCCGGCTACGACGACGAGCAGCTTTTGGAGCTGGCCCGCCGTCTCGCCCGGGGCGTGCCGGTGGCCTCGCCGGTGTTCGACGGGGCGCGCGAGGAGGACATCGTCCGCATGCTGGAGATGGCCGGCCTCGACCGCAGCGGCCAGGTGACGCTCGTCGACGGCCGCACGGGCGAGCCCTTCGACCGGCCGGTGACGGTGGGCTACATCTACATGCTCAAGCTCGCCCATCTGGTGGACGACAAGATCCACGCCCGCTCGGTCGGCCCCTACAGCCTCGTCACCCAGCAGCCGCTGGGCGGCAAGGCCCAGTTCGGCGGCCAGCGGTTCGGCGAAATGGAGTGCTGGGCCCTGCAGGCCTACGGTGCCGCCTACACCCTGCAGGAGATGCTCACCGTCAAGTCGGACGACGTCACCGGCCGCACCCGCGTCTACGAGGCCATCGTCCGCGGCGAGGACACTTTCGAGGCGGGCATTCCCGAGAGCTTCAACGTCCTGGTGAAGGAGCTGCAGGCGCTCGCCCTCAACGTCGAGCTGCAACAGGAGGTGTCGGAGTGAGGCGCGCGGGCGGGATCGTCCCGCCCGCCCTCCCGCACCCCGCGCAGGAGAAGGACACGTCATGCAGGATCTGATGACGATCTTCGCGCCGCAGCAGAGCGGCCAGCACTTCGACCAGATCCGGATCTCCATCGCCAGCCCCGACCAGATCCGGTCCTGGTCCTACGGCGAGGTCAAGAAGCCCGAGACCATCAACTACCGCACCTTCAAGCCCGAGCGCGACGGGCTCTTCTGCGCCAAGATCTTCGGTCCGATCAAGGACTACGAGTGCCTGTGCGGCAAGTACAAGCGCATGAAGTACAAGGGTGTGGTCTGCGAGAAGTGCGGCGTGGAGGTGATCCAGTCCAAGGTCCGCCGCGAGCGCATGGGCCACATCGAGCTGGCCGCACCGGTGGCGCACATCTGGTTCCTCAAGTCGGTGCCCTCGCGCATCGGCGTGCTGCTGGACATGTCGCTGCGCGATCTGGAGCGGATCCTCTACTTCGAGAACTGGGTGGTCATCGAGCCCGGCCTCACCGACCTCCAGCTCCACCAGCTCCTCTCCGAGGAGGAGGTCCACCGCTACCGCGAGCAGTACGGCGAGGAGGCCTTCACCGTCGGCATCGGCGCCGAGGCGGTGCGGGAGATGCTCAAGCGGCTCGACCTCGCCGCCGAGCGCGACCGCATGCGGGCGGAACTCGCCGAGGTGACCAGCGAGGCCAAGCGCAAGAAGCTGGTCAAGCGGCTGATGATGGTGGAGACCTTCCTCGAATCGGGCAACCGGCCCGAGTGGATGATCCTCGAGGTGATCCCGGTCCTGCCGCCGGAACTGCGGCCGCTGGTGCCGCTGGACGGCGGCCGCTTCGCCACCTCGGATCTCAACGACCTCTACCGGCGCGTCATCAACCGCAACAACCGTCTCAAGCGTCTGATCGAGCTCAAGGCTCCGGACATCATCATCCGCAACGAGAAGCGGATGCTGCAGGAGGCGGTGGACGCGCTGTTCGACAACGGCCGCCGCGGCCGCGTCATCACCGGCTCCAACCGCCGGCCCCTCAAGTCCCTCTCGGACATGCTCAAGGGCAAGCAGGGGCGCTTCCGCCAGAACCTGCTGGGCAAGCGGGTGGACTACTCCGGCCGCTCGGTGATCGTGGTGGGCCCGGAGCTCAAGCTCCACCAGTGCGGCCTGCCCAAGAAGATGGCCCTCGAGCTGTTCAAGCCCTTCGTCTACGCCAAGCTGGAACAGTACGGCAAGGCGCAGACCATCAAGGCGGCCAAGCGCCTGGTGGAGAAGGAGCGGCCCGAGGTGTGGGACATCCTCGAGGAGGTGATCCGCGAGCATCCGGTGCTGCTCAACCGGGCGCCCACCCTCCACCGTCTCGGCATCCAGGCCTTCGAGCCGGTGCTCATCGAGGGGAAGGCCATCCAGCTCCATCCGCTGGTCTGCACCGCCTTCAACGCCGACTTCGACGGCGACCAGATGGCCGTGCACGTGCCCCTCTCGCTGGAGGCCCAGCTGGAGGCGCGCGTGCTGATGATGAGCACCAACAACATCCTCAGCCCGGCCAACGGCAAGCCCATCATCGTGCCGACCCAGGACATCGTGCTGGGGCTCTACTACCTCTCCATGGAAATCCCCGACGAGCCGGGCGAGGGGATGGTCTTCGCCGATCTCGGCGAGGTCCAGCACGCCCTCCAGGAGGGGGTGGTCACCCTCCACAGCCGGGTGAAGTGTCGCATCGAGGTGGTGCGGGAGGATGGCGAGGTGGAGCACCGGGTGGTGGAGACCACGCCCGGGCGGATGCAAATCTACGAGATCCTCCCCCGGCATCCGCAGGTGAGTTTCGAGCGCCTCGTCAATCGTCTGCTGACCAAGAAGGAAATCTCGCAGATGATCGACGAGGTCTACCGCCACTGCGGCCAGAAGGAGACGGTGATCTTCTGTGACCGTCTCATGGGTCTGGGCTTCACCTACGCCGCGCGGGCGGGCATCTCCTTCGGCAAGGACGACATGATCATCCCCGATTCCAAGTGGGAACTCGTGCGCCAGACCCAGGAGCTGGTCAAGCAGTACGAGCAGCAGTACGCCGACGGTCTCATCACCCGCAAGGAAAAGTACAACAAGGTCATCGACGCCTGGCAGCAGTGCTCCGACCGGGTGGCCGAGGAGATGATGCTGGCCATCCAGGCGGTGCAGCGGACGCGCCGGCCCGACGGGCGCTACAACCAGCCCAACTCCATCTGGATGATGGCCCATTCCGGCGCCCGCGGCTCGGCGGCCCAGATCAAGCAGCTCGCCGGCATGCGGGGTCTCATGGCCAAGCCCTCGGGCGAGATCATCGAGACCCCCATCGTCTCCAACTTCAAGGAGGGCCTGTCGGTGCTGGAGTACTTCAACTCCAGCCACGGCGCCCGCAAGGGTCTCGCCGACACCGCCCTCAAGACCGCCAACTCCGGCTATCTCACCCGCCGGCTGGTGGACGTGGCCCAGGACGTGGTGGTGACGGAGGAGGACTGCGGCACCGAGGCCGGGCTCACCCTCACCGCCACCGTCTCCGGCAGCACCCAGGAGGACTTCGGCGAGCGCATCCTCGGTCGCACCGCCGCCGAGGACGTGGTGGATCCGCAGACCGGCGAGGTCGTCGTCGCCCGCGGCGAGATGATCGAGGAGGAGCACGTCCACCGCATCGAGGCGGCCGGCATCGACCGGGTGCGGGTGCGCTCGGTGCTCACCTGCGAGACCAGATTCGGCGTCTGCGCCAAGTGCTACGGTCGCGACCTCGCCCGCGGCACGCCGGTGAACATCGGCGAGGCGGTGGGCGTCATCGCCGCCCAGTCCATCGGCGAACCCGGCACCCAGCTCACCATGCGCACCTTCCACATCGGCGGCGCCGCCCAGGCCGCGGCCGAACAGTCCTCCATCGAGGCGCCGGTGGACGGCACGGTGACGCTCGTCAACCCGCGGGTGGTGGTGGACTCCGAGGGCCGCACCATCGTCCTCGGCCGCAACACCGAGATCGTGGTGAAGGATCGCCAGGGCCGCGAGAAGCTGCGCCAGAAGCTGCCCAACGGCGCCCGCCTGCTGGTGGAGGAGGGCGCCGCCGTCGAGCGCGGTCGGCTCCTCGCCGAGTGGGATCCCCACACCCTGCCGGTGATCGCCGAGGCGGAGGGGACGGCCGTCTACGTCGACATGGTGGAGGGCATCAGCTTCCGCGAGGTGGTGGACGAGACCACCGGCAAGGCCTCCAAGGAGATCATCGACTGGCGCCAGCACGCCCGCGGCCGCAACCTGCGCCCCTCCATCCTGATCCAGGACGCGGAGGGCGATCCCGTGATCCTGCCCTCGGGCAACGAGGCGCGCTACTATCTGCCGGTGGGCGCCATCATCTCGGTGGAGAACGGTCAGCGGGTCCATCCGGGCGACGTGCTGGCCCGCCTCACCAAGGAGACCATCAAGACCCGCGACATCACCGGCGGTCTGCCGCGGGTGGCGGAGCTGTTCGAGGCCCGGCGTCCCAAGGAACCGGCGGTGATCGCCGAGATCGCCGGCACCGTCGAGTTCGGCAAGGACTACAAGAACAAGCGCCGGCTGCGCATCGTGCCCGACGACGAGCACGCCGAACCGGTGGAGTACACCATTCCCAAGAACAAGCACATCCTCGTGCAGGAAGGGGATCGGGTGAAGCCGGGCGACGTCATCGTCGACGGCCAGCCGGTCCCCCACGACATCCTCCGGGTGCTCGGCATCGAGGCGCTGGCCCACTATCTCGTCAACGAGATCCAGGAGGTCTACCGGCTCCAGGGCGTGAAGATCAACGACAAGCACATCGAGGTGGTGATCCGCCAGATGCTGCAGAAGGTGGAGGTGGTGGATCCGGGCGACACCACCTATCTGGTGGGCGAGCAGGTGGACAAGCTCGAGTTCGAGCGGATGAACGAGCGGATGGTCCGCGAGGGGCGGCGGCCGGCCACCGCCTTCCCGGTGCTCCAGGGCATCACCAAGGCGAGCCTGTCCACCCCCTCCTTCATCTCCGCCGCCTCCTTCCAGGAGACCACCCGCGTGCTCACCGAGGCGGCCTTCGCCGGCAAGGTGGACAAGCTCATGGGCCTCAAGGAGAACGTCATCGTCGGCCGGCTCATCCCCGCCGGCACCGGCCGCATCTGGCGCGAGCTGCGGCGTCTGCCCAAGAAGGATCCGGAGCGGTTCGGGCCGCCCGAGGACTTCGGCATCGAGGGCCTGGAGCGGCTGCTGCCGGCCGAGTGAGGCCGGACGGGACCGGAGCGGCGGCGGGCGGGGGCACCCCCGCCCGTCGCCGTTCGGGGTGACATCGGGTCGCGGACCGTCGCCGTCGCTGGCCGTCGCACCACATTCGGGTCCGGAACCGCCGGGACGGCAGCGTGCGCCGGCTCGTCGCCCATCTGATCGCCCTGGCACTGGCGCTCCACGGCGTGGTCCCGCCGCGCGCCGTCGCCGCGGGCGGTCCGGATGCACGGGTGCCGGTGTGTACCGCCCGGGGGCTGGTGCGACTGCTCCCGGATCCGGCCGGGGACGACGGTTTTCCTCCACCCCCGCGGCCCGAGTGCTGCCGTCATGGTCTCTGCTGCGGCTGGCCCGGCGGGGCGATGGCCCTGCCGGCGCCACCGGCCGTGGCCGTCCCCACCGCCCGTCGCCTCCGCCGCCGACCGCCACCGCCGCGGCGCGTTCCGCGTCGCCGCCGTCCCCGCGCCCATCCGCCGCGGGCGCCTCCCCCTTCCGCCGTCCGCGGGTGAACGCCTGCACGCACGGTCCCCTTCCGCGGGGACCGTGCTCCGCTTCCACGGAACGGGGAGGAGAGGATCATGCGACGATCCACGCTGCTGATCCCGCTCGCGGTGCTCGCCGCCGTGCTGGCGGGGCTCGCCGGCCATCTGTGGTCGACGCGTCCCGGCGGCGACGGCGACGACGGCCAGGTGGCCGAAGGGCCCACCGTGGGCGGTCCCTTCACCCTGGTGGCGTCCGACGGGCGCACCGTCACCGACCGCGACTTCCGCGGCCGGTGGATGCTGGTCTTCTTCGGCTACACCTTCTGTCCGGACGTCTGTCCCACGGCGCTGGCCAACGTGGCGCTGGTGCTGGAGCGCCTCGGGCCGCTGGCCGAGCGGCTGGCCCCCGTCTTCATCAGCATCGATCCCGAGCGTGACACGCCCGAGGTGGTGGGCGCCTACGTCCGCCAGTTCGATCCGCGGATCGTCGGCCTCACCGGCACGCCGGAGCGGGTCCGGGCGGCCGCGCGGGCCTACCGCGCCTTCTACCGCAAGGTGGAACCGGAAGCGGGGGAGGACGCCGATGCCTATCTCGTGGAGCATTCGGCCTGGCTCTATCTGATGGGACCGGACGGCACCTTCGTGAAGGTCTTCCCCCACGCCAGCGATCCCGAGCGCGTCGCCGCGGCCATCGCCGAGGCCATGGGCGAGGCGCTGCCCGCAACGTCGGAGGCTTCCTCGTGAACGCGATCCCGTCCATCTCCCGTCGCGCCCTGCTGGGCGCCGTGCTCGCCGCGGCATCCCTGCCCCTCGCCGCCGGCACCGGCGAGGTCCGCCACGGCGATCTCGTGATCCGCGCCGCCCGCGTCGCCGCGACCGTGAAGGGTCAGAAGGCGACGGGGGCCTTCATGGAGATCGAGAACCGGGGCGGGGAGGCCGAGGTCCTGCTGGGGGCCGACTCGCCGGTGGCGAAGATGGTGCAGATCCATCGCACCGAGTTCGAGAACGGCATCGCGCGCATGCATCCCGCCGGGCGGGTGGCGATCCCGGCAGGCGGGCGCGTGGTGCTGGCGCGGGGCGGTCTCCACGTGATGCTGATGGGGCTGACGCGGCCCCTCGCGCCCGGCGAGACGGTGCCGCTCACCCTCCGCTTCGCCCGCGCCGGCGCGGTGACGCTGAGGGTGTCGGTGGTGGCCGTGCGGGCGGCCGGCGCCGGCGGATCCTGACCGTCACCGGTGGCGTCAGCGGGACGAGGGGACGGGCCGGCCCGCGCCGGCCCGTTCTTCCTCCAGCAGCAGCGTGCGCACGTCGTTGACCAGCACCCGCGGATCGAGGAAGCCGAGCCCGTAGATCTCGCGGATCCAGCCCGTCCGGTCCACCAGATAGAGGCGCAGGAGGTGGTAGAAGCGGCCGCTCCGCGTCACCATCACCGGCTGATCGAAGGCCTCCAGCAGTGGAGTCAGCGCTTCGGGGCGCGCCACCGTCAGCCAGCGCCAGGGCGGACCGCCCGGATCCACGCTCTCCTCGAGGGCGCGCAGCAGCTCCGGGCGGTCGTGGGCGGGATCGAGGCTGATCAGCACGATGACGAGATGGCGGGGCAGCTCCGCGTCACGCCGCCCCAGATCGTGGACGGCGAAGAGCCGGTCCAGCAGCAGCGGACAGCCCTGGGGATCGCCGCAGCGGGTGTAGGCGAAGCCCATCAGTGCGATGCGGCCCCGCACCACCTCGGAAAGGCGCACGCGACGACCCCGGACGTCCAGCAGCCACCCGTCCGGCATCCGTCGCAGGCGATGGAGCACGTAGCTGCCGGGCGGCGGCGGCCGGTAGTGGAAGCCGAAATCCTCCTCGAACCGCGGCGGCTCGCCGGCGGCGACGGCGGCGGTGACCATGGCGGCCGTCAACGCCGCCGGCAGCACCCGCCTCCGCACGGTGTCAGCTCCGGTAGAGGGCGGTGGAGCCGAAGCGCATGATGTGCGGCCGGCCCAGCCCTTCCGCCAGGAAGTCGATCTCGAAACGGGGATGGAGCTCGCGGCCGTCCCAGGTGAAGGCGCGGAGGAAGTGTTCGTGGTCCTCGCCCTTCTTGTCCCAGCGGGAGAGCAGCGAGGAGGTGAAATAGACGCGCCGGCCGTCCCAGCTCTGGGAGACCATGTTGAGCTGGCGGCCGATGACCCGCTCGTAGATCTGCCTCGGCCGGAAGGGATCGGAGACGTCGTAGACCCGCACCTTGCCGTCCATGAAGGAGTCCACGAACAGGGTGCGGTTGTCGGCGCTGATGGAGATGTCCACCGGCAGCGGCACGTCGGCGGGATCGCCGATGTCGGCGACGGCCTTCGCCTGCCATTCCCCGCCCTCGTCCAGCCAGAACAGCCACAGCTTGGAGGTGAGGGCGGTGGAGGTGAAGGCGTAGTTGTTGCCCTCGCCCCAGGCCCAGCGGATCTCCAGCGGGGCGCCGGGGACGTGGAAGACCTTCTTCGGCCTGCGCGCCTTGAAGTCCCAGATCACCGCCGTGTTCCCGAAGCGCTTCATCGCCTCGGGATCCTGGAGCATCCTGTCGAGGTCCATCATGTAATTGGACCATCCCGTGAAGCTCGTGGTCAACATGGCGTTGACTTCCGGCTTCACGCGGACGTCGTAGCCGTAGCCGTCCGCCACCGCGCCGTCGGCCAGCTCGGCGCCCTGCAGATCGTCCATGGTGGGCAACCAGTAGGTGGCCACGTATGCACCGTCCTTGGTGTACTCCACCAGGGCGGTGCGACCGCCGTGGTCGCGGTCGTTGGAGAGGCCGCTGATGATCATGCGGCCGGGGATGGCGTAGAAGGTGTGGGGACCGACGACGCCGCCCGACTTCTCCACGAAGTCGTCGATCACCCGCACCAGCCGCGGTGCCGCCGGATCGGTGGCCACGTCGAAGACGAAGATCATGCTATCGTCGAGGCCGCCGCACCAGAAGTGACGGCGGTCGTCGGTGAAGCCGCCGTGATGGGCCTCGTGACGGCCGCCCACCGAGACGGTGTGGATCACCCGGCCGAAGGTGGGCGAGCCCTCGCGCACGTCCACCGTCACCAGCTTGTCGGAACCGTCGCCGAGCCCCTCGATGCCCAGCGTCCAGACGTAGACGAATTCCTCTTCGCCCGTGATCTTGGGCAGCCAGGGGGACTGGCAGGTCTCGTCGGCGCGGGCGAGACGCGGGCCCAGAAGCAGAGCCCCTCCGGCGAACGCGCCGGCGGCGAGGAAATCGCGGCGCTTCATCCTTTCGCCTCCCTCGTTCGTGGTCGTCGGTGGGGTCCGGAAGGTCGACCTTCCTCTTACGGGAAGGGCAGGGGGTGAATCAAGGGGTGGATTCGCGACCGAGGTCGATCGCCTCGACCGTGGCCCGCGCGCCAGCGGCCCGCGGTGTGCGGGCGCGTTCCAGGGCCTCCATCGCCCGCCGCAGCACCGGGTCGAAGCGGGGATTGTCGTAGAGGCCGCTGTGGGTGCCCTCGACGATCTCGTAGAGCACCGGTCGCTTCAGGACCCGGTGGAGGGCGTCGGTGTGGGCGCGGGGCACCACCCCGTCGTCGCTGGCGGCGATCAGCGCCACCGGCACGTCGCGTCCCTGGAGATGGAGATCGCTGCGGAAGGGATGTTTGAGCAGCCAGCGCACGGGCACGAAGGGATAGCGGCGGCGGGCGAGGGCGAAGACGGAATCGAAGGGCGTCAGCAGCACCACCCCGTCGAGCTCGCGGGCACGGGCGAGATGGGCGGCGACGCCGGAACCGAGGCTGGCGCCGACGGCATAGACCCGCCGCGGGCGCAGACCCGCCACCAGCGTGTCGTGGACGAGCCGGGCATCGGCGAAGAGGGCCCGCTCGCTCGGCTCGCCCTCGCTGGGCGCGTAGCCGCGGTAGTGGAAGACGGCGACGTCGAAGTCGCCCAGCCGCTGGGTCAGGAAGACGGTGTAGTCGTCGGCGTTCCACGCATTGCCGGGAAAGCCGATGACGAGCCCGCGCGAACGGCCTTCCGCCCGCACCAGATGGCCCACGATCCGCTCGCCGTCCTCGCTCACGAGGGTGAGGCGCTCGGCGTGCGGCGGCAGCGGATAGCGGGCGACCCGGGCGACGCTGCGCGGGAACAGCAGGCCGTCCTGCAGCACGTACAGTCCGCCCACCAGCGCTCCGTAGACCGCGGCACCACCGAGGATCCAGGGCAGCATGACGCTCGGGCCCGCTCGTCCAACCTTGAGCTTAACGCCGGCACGTCGGCAGGCAAGGCGTGGGCACGTGTCGCGGTCGCTTGACCTTCCCCCCGCGGGAAGGTCCATGTGGGGCGAGGTGCGGTGTGCGGGAAGGTCCATGACGGAGACCCCGGAACGGCGCGACCGGCGCCGGGCCGTCCTGCTGCTGCTGGCGGTGGCGGTGGTGGCGGCCGGCGCCTGGTGGTGGACGCGGCGGGGCGGCGACGCGCCGCTGGTGGAGGTGCGGCTGCCCCGGCAACTGTCGCCGCAGGCGCTGCGCGGGCAGGCGGTGTTCGAGGCCGAGTGCGCGTCCTGCCACGGCGCCACCGCCGGCGGCAGCGACCGGGGACCGCCTCTCGTCCATCCCATCTACCGGCCCGCCCACCACGCCGATCTCGCCTTCGCCTCGGCGATCCGCTTCGGCGTGCGCCAGCACCACTGGTACTTCGGCGACATGCCGCCGCGCCCCGGGGTGGCCGACGAGGACATTCCCGCGGTGATCGCCTATGTTCGGGAACTGCAGCGGGCGAACGGCATCCGCTGAACCGGGAGGAGATGCGATGACCTACAGCATCGACCGCATCGTCGAGGGACGCGGCTTCGACGAGGTGGTGGCCCGCACCCGCGAGGAGCTGGCGAAGGAGGGCTTCGGCGTCCTCACGGAGATCGACGTCAAGGCCACCCTGAAGCGGAAGCTCGGCCTCGACATGCGCCCCTATCTGATCCTCGGCGCCTGCAATCCACCGCTGGCCCACCGGGTGCTGGAGGCGGAGCCGCACATCGGCGTGCTCCTTCCCTGCAATGTGGTGGTGCGGGAGCTGGAGGACGGTCGCGTCGAGGTCTCGGCCATGGATCCCGAGGCCGCCATGCGCATGATCGACAATCCCGTGGTCCACGAGGTGGGGCGGGAGGTGCGGCAGCGGCTGGAACGGGTGGTGGCCGCCGTCTGAGGCGCCGTGTCGCTGGCCGCCGTCTTCCTCGCGGCCTTTCTCGCCGCCACCGTCCTGCCGTTCTCCAGCGAGGCGGCGCTGGCCGGCGCGCTGTGGCTGGAGCCGGCGCGGCTGTGGCCGCTGGTGGCGGTGGCCACCCTCGGCAATACGCTGGGGGCGGTGGTGAACTGGGCCATCGGCCGCCTCCTCGCCGGTTTCCGCGATCATCCCCGTTTCCCCGTCGATCGGCAGCGCTTCGCACGGGCCGAGCGTCTGTTCCGCCGCTTCGGCACGCCGGCGCTGCTGCTGGCCTGGCTGCCGGTGGTGGGCGATCCCCTCACCCTCGTGGCGGGCGTGTTCCGCACGCCGCTGTGGCTGTTCGTGCCGCTGGTGGCGGCGGGCAAGGGGGCCCGCTATCTGGTGGTGGCCGGTCTCCTGCCCCTCTCCTGAGCGCCCGCCCCACCCCTTGGCGGCCGGCGGGGGCGATGCTAGCTCGCCCCTCGCACCGAGGGAGCCCGACCGTGTCCGGAACCGGCGTCATGATCTGCGGCCACGGCAGCCGCGATCCCGAGGCCTGCGCGGAATTCGCCCGTCTCGTCGCGGCGGTCCGCCCGCACTTTCCCGACTGGCCGGTGGAGATGGGCTATCTCGAGTTCGCCCGCCCCACCCTGCGCGAGGGGCTGGACCGGCTGCGGGCGCGGGGGGTGCGGCGGGTGCTGGCCCTCCCCGCCATGCTGTTCGCCGCCGGTCACGTCAAGAACGACGTCCCCTCGGTGCTCAACCGCTACGCCGCCGAACACGGTCTCGAGATCCGCATGGCCCGCGAACTCGGCCTCGACCCGCGCCTCCTGGAGGCGGCGCGGGACCGCATCCGCGCGGCGCTCGCCGCCGACGGCGACGGCCCGTCGCCGGAGGAGTCGGCGCTGGTGGTGGTGGGACGCGGCACCTCGGACTCCGACGCCAACGCCAATGTGGCCAAGGTGGCGCGGCTGCTGTGGGAGGGGCTGGGCTTCCAGCACGCGGAGGTGGCCTATTCCGGCGTCGCCCATCCCCGCACCCACGTGGCGGTGGACCGCACCGCCCGCCTCGGCTTCCGTCGCATCGTCGTCTTCCCCTGGTTCCTCTTCACCGGCGTCCTGGTCCGCCGCATCCACGCGGCGGTGGAGGAGGTGGCACGCCGCCATCCCGGCGTGCGCTTCGTCAAGGCCCACCATCTCGACGACCATCCCGGGGTGGTGGACACCTTCGTCCGCCGCATCCGCGGCATCCTCGAGGGCGACGTCGCCATGAACTGCGCCCTCTGCAAATACCGCGAGCGCATCCTCGGCTACGAGGCCGACGTGGGTACGCCCCAGCGGAGCCATCACCATCACGTGGAGGGCATCGGCACCGACGGCGACGGGCACGTCCACGCCCATCACCCCCATGCCCACGACCATCCCCATCTCCACCACACCCGCGGGCCCCATCCCCAGGAACGCGCGCTGCGGGTGGCCGAGTGGGCCTGGCGCGACGGCGCACCGTGAGTCCCTGCGACGTTCCCCGCGACCCCGCCGCCATCCACCGCCTCTCCTTCGCCCGGGTGCGGGCGGCGCTGGACGAGCTCGGCATCGTGCCGCCGGCGGCGCTCGCGCCCTTCGTCCTCCGCCTGGTCCACGCCTGCGGCCTGCCGGAGATCGCCCGCGATCTGCGTCACCGCGGAGATCCCTTGGCCGCCGCTCGCGCGGCGCTGACCGCGGGAGCGCCGGTGCTGTGCGACACCCGGGCCACCGCCGCCGGCATCCTGCGCCGGCGGCTGCCGGCGGCGAACGCCCTGGTCTGCCGCATCGACGATCCGGCGGTGGTCCGCGAGGCGCGGGCGCGCGGGGTCACGCGGGCGCTGGTGGCGGTGGAGCACTGGCGGCCCCTCCTCCCGGGGGCGGTGGTGGCCATCGGCAACGCGCCCACCGCCCTCTTCCGACTACTGGAGCTGACGGCGGCGGAGGCGCTGCGGCCGGCGGTGGTGTTCGCCTTTCCCGTGGGCTTCGTGGGCGCGGCGGAGAGCAAGGCGGCGCTGGTGCGGCTGGCGGCGGACCACGATCTCGTCCATCTCACGCTTCTGGGCCGCTTCGGCGGCTCGGCGCTGGCGGCGGCGGCCGTCAACGCGGTGCTGACGGCGGAGGAGACGATGTGAGCGGGACGGCGGGGAAGGGCGGACCCTGGCTCTCGGTCGTCGGCATCGGCGAGGACGGCCTTGCCGGCCTCTCGGCGGAGGCCTGCCGGCGGCTCGATGCGGCGGAGGTGATCGTGGGCGGGCGGCGCCATCTCGCCCTGGTGCCGCCCTCCCGCGCCTTCCGGGTGGTGTGGACGGCGCCCATCCTGCAGGCGGTGCGGGACCTCGCGCGCTATCGGGGGCGGCCCACGGTGGTGCTGGCCTCCGGCGACCCCCTCTGGTACGGCGTCGGCCGGCTGGTGCTGCGGGTGTTCGCGCGGGAGGAGGTGGCGCTGATCCCCCACCTCTCCAGCTTCCAGCTCGCCTGTGCACGGCTGGGCTGGCCGCTGGAGGAGACGGTGACCACCACCGTCCACGGCCGCCCCGTCGCCCGCCTGCGACGGGCCTATGCGCCGGGCGCCCGCATCCTCGCCCTCACCGACGGCGAGGAGGGGCCGGCGCGCATCGCCGCCATGCTCTGCGCCGACGGCTATGCGGATGCCCGCGTCCACGTCCTCGCCCATCTCGGCGGCCCCCGCGAGGCCCACTGGTCCGGCACCGCCCAGGAGGCCCGCGACGGACGGTTCGCCGAGCTCAATCTGGTGGGGCTGGAGCTGCCGGACGATCCGGCACGCCCGCCGCCCCCGCGCACGCCGGGGCTGCCGGAGGCGCTGTTCGCCCACGACGGGACCCTCACCAAGGCGGAGGTGCGGGCGGCGGCGCTGGCCGCGCTGGCGCCGCGCCCCGGCGAGCTCCTGTGGGACGTGGGCGCCGGCTGCGGCTCGGTGGCGGTGGAATGGCTGCGCATCACCCCCCGCGGGCGGGCCGTCGCCGTCGAGCGCGATCCCGGGCGGGCCGCCCTGATCCGCCGCAACGCCGAGCGGCTGGGGGTGCCGGAGCTCGTGGTGATCGAGGGCGGGGCGCCGGCGGCGCTGCCGGCGGAACCGGCGCCCGATGCCGTCTTCGTGGGCGGCGGGCTGACGACGCCGGGACTGCTGGAGACCTGCGCCGAGCGCCTGCGGCCGGGCGGGCGGCTGGTGGCCCACGCCGTCACCGCCGAGGGCGAGGCGCGGCTCCTCGCCTTCCTCGAGGCCCGCGGCGGCGAGCTGGTCCGTCAGACGGTGAGCCGGATCACCGGGGTGGGGGGGCGGCGGCTGTGGCGCAGCCTCGCCCCCGTCACCCGTCTGCTGTGGGTACGACCGCCATGAGCCGCGGGCTCCTCCATCTGGTGGGGACCGGCCCCGGCGGTCCCGACCACCTCACCCTCGGAGGCCGGGCGGCGCTGGTCCGCGCCCGCGAGATCTGGGCCATCGCCGGCGCCGACGGCCGCTCGCGGGCGCTCGAGGCGGTGCGCGCGCACCTGCCGCCGGGCGTGCCGCTGCGCACCTTTCCCCTCGCCATGCGCGGCGACGACGGCACCAAGGAGGCGGTCTACGCCGCCGTCGCCCGTGCCGCCGGGGAGGCGGTGGCGGCGGGGCACGAGGTGGCGCTGCTGTGTCTCGGCGACCCCCTCCTCTACGGCACGGCGAGCCGGGTGCTGGCGGCGCTGGATCCGGCGCTGCCGGTGCGGGTCCATCCCGGCATCAGCAGCCTCCAGCTCGCCGCCGCCCGCGTCCTCCTGCCGCTCGCGGCGGGGGAGGAGCTGCTGGCGCTGGCGCCGGCCACCGCCGATCCCGCGCGGATCGAGGCGCTGCTGGATGCGGTGGACGTGCTGGTGCTGCTGAAGGTGGGATCCCGGCTGCCCGACTGGCACCGGCGGCTCGCCGCCCGCGGGCTGCTGACGCGGAGCTGGCTCGCCCGCGAACTGGACGGTCCGGGCGAGACGGTGGCGCGCCTCGACTGCCTCGCGCCCGCACCCCAGCCCTACATGTCGCTGCTGCTGATCCGGACACGACCGTGAGCCGACCCGTCGCCCTCGTCGCCCTCACCCGCGGCGACGCCACCCGCGCCCGCCATCTCGCCGCCCGCCTGCCGGAGGCCGAGCTGCACCTGCCGACGCGCCTCGCCGGTCCCGGCGAGCACGGCTTCGCCCGGGCGACGGAGCGGCTGCGGCACCTCTTCCGCGAGGGCCGGGCCATCGTGGGTTTCTGCGCCGCCGGTATCCTGGTGCGGGCCCTGGCGCCGGTGCTGGGCGACAAGCGGCGGGAGCCGCCGGTGCTGGCGGTGAGCGCGGATGGCCGCCATCTGGTGGTGCTGCTGGGCGCCCATCGCGGCGGCGAGGCGCTGGCGCGACGGCTCGCGCCGCTTCTGGAGGCGGTGCCCGTCACCACCGCCCGCGGATCCGCCGCCCTCGACGATCCGCCCGCCGGCTTCGTGGCGGTCCTGCCGCCGGATGCCGCCACCTTCCTGCGCGCCGTCGCCGAGGGCGAACCGCTCCGGCTCGAGGATCCGGGCGATCTGCTGCCGGCGACGGTGCGCGCCGCCCTCGCCGTCGATCCCGCGGCGCCGCGGACGCTCGCCGTCGACTGGCGCGCCCTCGCCCCGGCGGGAGGACGTCTGGTCTGGCATCCGCGGGTGCTGGCGGTGGGCGTGGGGACGGTGCGGGGCGCCCCGCCGGAGGCGGTGACGGCACTGGTGGAACGGACCCTCGCCGAGGCCGGTCTCGCGCCCGCGGCGGTAGCCTGTGTCGTCTCCATCGACCGCCGCATGGACGAGCCGGCGATCCACGCCGTCGCCGGACGCCTCGGCGTGCCGGCCCGCTTCTTCACGGCCGAGGAGCTGGCGGCGGAGGCGCCGCGGGTGTCGGACCCCTCGGCGGTGGTGGCGCGGGCGGTGGGCACCCCTTCGGTGGCGGAGGCGGCGGCCCTGCGGGCGGTCGGCCCCGACGGCACGCTGGTGGTGCCCAAGCGCCGCGAGGCCGTGGCCACCTGTGCGGTGGCGCGGGCACCGTCCCCCCTCGATCCCGCCCGCATCGGCCGGCCGCGGGGGATGGTGCGGCTGGTGGGGATCGGCCCCGGTGATCCCGCGCGCCTCACCCGCGAGGCGGAGGCGGCGCTGGCCGCGGCCGAGCATCTGGTGGGCTATCGGCGCTATCTCGAACTGCTGGGGCCGCGGACCGCCGGCAAGCGTCTCCATCCCTTCGCCCTCGGCGAGGAGCTGGATCGCTGCCGCCATGCCCTGACGCTCGCCGCCGCCGGCGGTGACGTGGCGCTGGTCTGTTCGGGCGATGCCGGCATCTACGCCATGGCGAGCCCGCTCCTGGAGCTGCTGGCGGTGGCGGAGGATCCCGCCTGGCGGCGGGTGGATCTGCGCATCGTCCCGGGGATCACCGCCATGCAGGCGGCGGCGGCGGCGAGCGGGGCGCCGCTCGGCCACGACTTCTGCGTCCTCTCCCTCTCCGACCTCCTCACCCCGCGGTCGGTGATCCGCGCCCGCGCCGAGGCCGCCGCCCGCGCCGGCTTCGTCCTCGCCCTCTACAATCCTGCCGCGCGGGGACGGCGCGGGCCCCTGCGCGAGGTGCTGGCCGTCCTCGCCCGCCACCGGCCTCCGGAGACGCCGGTGGTGGTGGCCCGCCGCCTCGGCCGCGAGGGGGAGGAGATCCTCGTCACCACTCTGGCGGAGCTGGATCCGGAGACGGTGGACATGGAGACGGTGCTGCTGGTGGGCAATCCGGCGAGCCGCCGGCTGGTGCTGGGCGGCCGCACGCTGGTGGTCACGCCGCGGGGCTATCGGCCGTGACGGTCTCCTTCGTCGGCGCCGGCCCCGGCGCGCCCGATCTGCTGACCCTGCGCGGCCGCATCCGGCTGCGGCGGGCCGACGTGGTGCTCCATGCCGGCTCGCTGGTGCCGCCCGCGGTGGTGGCGCTGGCGCGGCGGGCGCGGCGGGTGGTGGACACCGCCTCCCTCACCCTCGACGAGATCGTGGCGGAGATGGTGCGGGCCCACCGGGCGGGGCTCGAGGTGGTGCGCCTGCACTCGGGCGATCCCTCCCTCTACGGGGCCATCGCCGAGCAGATCCGCCGCCTCGACGCCCACGGCATCCCCTGGGAGATCGTCCCCGGCGTGCCCGCCTTCGCCGCCGCGGCGGCCGCGCTGGGCCGCGAGCTGACCCTTCCCGGCGTGGCCCAGTCGGTGGTGCTCACCCGCATGCCCGGGCGCGCCTCGCCCATGCCGCCGGGCGAGGATCTGGCCGCCTTCGCCGCCACCGGCGCCACCCTCGTGCTCCATCTCGCCGTCAACCATCTCGCCCGCATCGTCCGCATCCTCACCCCCGTCCTCGGCGCCGACGCGCCGGTGGCGGTGGTCCACCGGGCGAGCTGGCCCGACCAGCGCATCCTCCGCGGCACCCTCGCCGACATCCGCGCCAAGGTGAAGGCGGCCGGCATCACCCGCACGGCGCTGATCGTGGTGGGCCGGGTGCTGGCGGCGGAGGACTTC
Organism: Alphaproteobacteria bacterium; assembly: GCA_026982705.1. GTDB lineage: Bacteria > Pseudomonadota > Alphaproteobacteria > Geminicoccales > Geminicoccaceae > HRBIN39. Next base: position 52,044 of record JALSGP010000013.1, on the reverse strand, counting down.
CCCGACAGCCGCCTCTATCATCCCGACCATCATCACGTCCTGCGGCCGAGGAAGGGCCGCAGATAGGCGAGGGCCTCCTCCACCCCGGCCACCACCGGCGCCACCGCCACCTGCGGGCGGCGGATCATCACCACCGGCAGGCCCAGCTCGCGGGCGGCGCGGATCTTGGGGTAGGCGCCGGGGCCGCCGGCGTTGCGCACCAGCAGGCAGTCGACGCCGAAACGGCGCAGCGTCTCGCGGTCGCCGGCCACCGAATAGGGCGGCCGGCCCACCAACACGTCCACGTTGGGCGGCACCCGGTCCGGCGGCTCCACCGTCCGCAGCAGGAAGTGGCAGGCCGGCACCTCGCCCAGCCGCGGGATCTCGGCGCGCCCCACGTTGACGAAGGGGCGACGGCCGACGGCGGCGATGCGGGCGAGGCCGGCGTCCAGGTCCGCCACCTCGATCCAGCGGTCCCCCGGCTCCGCCGTCCAGGGCGGGCGGTCCAGCCGCAGATAGGGAACGCCCCGTTCGCGGCACACCCGGTGGGCGGTGGTGGTCATGCGCACGGCGAAGGGATGGGTGGCGTCCAGCACGAAGGCCACCGCCTCGCCCGCCAGCACCCGCGCGAAGCCCTCCGCCCCGCCGAAACCGCCCACGCGCACCCGTCCCGGCGGCAGACCCGGCATGCGGGTGCGACCGGCGAGGGAGGTGAGGACGTCCACGCCGGCGCGGTGCAGCCGCTCGGCGAGGATGCGCGATTCCCACGTGCCGCCCAGGATCAGCACGGTGCTCACGGCAGCACCTCCCCGGCGCGGCCGACGGCCTCGCCCTCGCGATCGCACACCAGCACCGTCACCCGCACCCGCGGATCGAGCCGGCGACGCACCACCGCGTGGGCGTCCGCGGCCACCAGGTCGCCCAGAGGAAAGCCGTGTCGGCGGGCGATGTCGAGGGCGGCCTTGGCGGTGGGGGCGGCGGCGAGGGCCGCGACCAGACCGGCCTCGGCCCCCGCGGCGCGGGCGCGGACGGCGAGGGCGGCGAGATCCACCCCGTGGCGGCGGCTGTGGAGGTCGAGGCGCCCCTGGGCCAGCTTCGTCATCTTGGCGAAGCCGCCGGCCAGCACCAGCCGCGGCAGCGGATGGCGGGCGAGATGCTTGAGCAGGGCGCCGACGAACCCCCCCACCTCGACGATTTCCATCTCGGCGAAGCCGAGCCGCCGCAGCAGCCGCTCGGAGGTGGAACCGGTGGCGGCGGCGATGCGGGTGTGCCCGCCGGCGCGCGCCACGTCCACCGCCTGCCGGATGGAATGGATCCAGGCGCTGCAGGAATAGGGGATCACGAGACCGGTGGTGCCGAGGATCGAGAGGCCGCCCACGATGCCGAGGCGCGGGTTCCAGGTGCGGCGGGCCAAGCCCTCGCCGCCGGGGACGGCGATCTCGACGGTGACGTCCGCCGGCCGGCCGAAGCGGGCGGCCAGCTCCGCCACCACCTCCCGCATCATGCGCCGCGGTACCGGATTGATGGCGGGCTCACCCGGCGGCACCGGCAGGCCCGGGCGGGTGACGGTACCCACGCCCTCGCCGGCCCGGAACACCACCCCCGCGCCGGGCGGCGCCGGCGTCACCGTCGCCCGGACCAGACAGCCGTGGGTGACGTCGGGATCGTCGCCGGCGTCCTTGATCACGCCGGCGCGGGCGCGGCCGTCCTCCCGCATCCGTTCGGCGAGGGGGAAGGTGGCGAGGTGGCCCCGCGGCAGACGGATGGTGACGGGATCCGGGAAGGTCCCGCCCCACAGCGCCTCCAGTGCCGCCCGCACGGCGGCGGTGGCGCAGGCACCGGTGCTGTAGCCGGTCCGCAGACCCGGGGGTCGGGCGATGGTGCGGCTCCCTGCGGCGACCGCAGCGAATCTGGCCGTCGCCCCCGTCCCGTCGAGGGGCGCGGCACGGGGCCTCTGGCCGCCGTCCGCCGCCGATGCTACAGCCCGGTGCGGATCTCCCCGAGGGGACGGATGGGTCGATGACGCGCATTCGCAAGGTGGTGTTCCCGGTGGCCGGGCTCGGCACGCGCATGCTGCCGGCCACCAAGGTCCTGCCCAAGGAGATGCTGCCGGTGGTGGACCGGCCGCTGGTGGAATACGCGGTGGAGGAGGCGGCGGCGGCCGGCTGCGAGGTGTTCGTCTTCGTCACCGGCCGCGGCAAGACGCTCGTCGAGGACCATTTCGACCGCGCCTTCGAGCTGTTCGAGACCCTGGCCCGCAAGGGAAAGACGCGGGAGCTCTCGGCCCTGGAACGGGCGCTGCCGCCGGCCGGCACCTTCGTCTACACCCGCCAGCAGGCTCCGCTGGGTCTGGGCCATGCCGTCTGGTGCGCCCGCCACCTGGTGGGTGACGAGCCCTTCGGCGTGATCCTGGTGGACGACCTGGTCCACGCCCGCACGCCCTGTCTCGCCCAGCTCGCGGCGGTGCACGCCGAGCGCGGCGGCAATGTGGTGGCGGTGGAGGAGGTGCCGCGCGAACACACCGCCCGCTACGGCATCCTCGATCCCGGCGCCGACGACGGGCGGGTGGTGGAGGTGCGGGCCTTCGTGGAGAAGCCGAAGCCGGAGGAGGCCCCCTCGCGCCTCGCCGTGATCGGCCGCTACATCCTCTCTCCCCGCATCTTCACGATTCTGGAGGACCTGCCGCCCGGGGCCGGCGGCGAGATCCAGCTCACCGACGCCATGACCCGGCTCCTCGCCGAGGAGGCGTTCCATGGTGTGCGTTTCGAGGGAAGGCGCTTCGACTGCGGCGACCGCATCGGGTATCTGGAAGCGAACCTGGCGCTCGCCATGGAGCGGCCGGACATCGCGGCGCGGCTCCACGCCGCCCTGCGCCACTACGTGTGAGCGCGCGGACCTGCGGATACGAGGAGCGACATCATGCACATCGCCATGATCGGCACCGGCTACGTGGGCCTCGTCTCCGGGGCCTGCTTCGCCGAATTCGGACTCGACGTCACCTGCGTGGACCGGGACGCGGACAAGATCGCCCGCCTGCGCGCCGGCGAGATCCCCATCTACGAACCGGGTCTCGAGGATCTGGTGGCGCGCAACGTGGAGGCGGGCCGGCTGCGCTTCACCACCGATGTGGGGGAGGCCATCGAGGGCGCCGAAGCGGTCTTCATCGCCGTGGGGACGCCCACCCGCCGCGGCGACGGCCACGCCGATCTCACCTACGTCTTCGACGCCGCCGCCGAGATCGCCGAGCGGCTGCGCCATCCCACGGTGGTGGTGACCAAGTCGACGGTGCCGGTGGGGACCGGCCGGCGGCTGCGGGCCATGCTGCGGGCCAGGCGGCCGGACCTCGACATCGAGGTGGCCTCCAATCCGGAATTCCTGCGCGAGGGCTCGGCCATCGACGACTTCATGCGCCCCGACCGGGTGGTGTGCGGTGTGGAGAGCGAGCGGGCCCGCGACGTGCTCGCCCGTGCCTACCGCCCCCTCAATCTCATCGAGACCCCCATCCTCTTCACCGACATCGAGACGGCCGAGCTCATCAAGTACGCCACCAACGCCTTCCTCGCCATGAAGGTGACCTACGTCAACGAGCTGGCCGATCTCTGCGAGAAGGTGGGGGCCGACGTCCAGCAGGTGGCCAAGGGCATGGGGCTCGATCGGCGAATCGGCCGCCGCTTCCTCCACGCCGGCCCCGGCTACGGCGGCTCCTGCTTCCCCAAGGACACGCTGGCGCTGCTGCGCACCGCCGAGGAATACGACAGCCCGCTGCGGCTGGTGGAGACCACCGTCCAGGTCAACGAGGCGCGCAAGCGCCGCATGGTGAAGAAGATCAAGGACGCCCTCGGCGGTTCGGTGGAGGGGCGCCGCATCGCCGTCCTCGGCCTCACCTTCAAGCCCAACACCGACGACATGCGCGAGAGCCCGAGCCTCGTCGTCGTCCCCGCCCTCCAGGCCGAAGGGGCCGAGGTCCATGCCTACGACCCGAAGGGGATGCCGGAGGCCCGCCGGCTGCTGCCCGGCGTGGTGTTCGGTGAGGGACCCTACCAGGTGCTGGAGGGCGCCGACGCGCTGGTGCTGCTCACCGAATGGCCCGAGTTCCGCGGCCTCGACCTCGCCCGGGCGCGGGCACTCATGCGTGGGCGGGTCATCGTGGATCTCCGCAACGCCCTGGACCCGGTGCGTGCGGTGGAACTCGGCTTCGCCTACACCGGGGTCGGCCGCCCGGTGCGACGACCGGCGGTCGTGGACGCCCCGTCCGACGACGAACGGGAACGGGTCTGAACGGGAGTGGGGATGACGACATATCTCGAACCGCGTCGATTCCATCCGAGCATCCTGCGCGAGTATGACATCCGCGGTGTCGTCGGCCGCACCCTCCATCCGGCGGACGCCCGGGCGCTGGGCCGGGCCTTCGGCACGCGGGTGCGGGAAGAGGGCGGCCTGCGGGTCTGTCTCGGCCGCGACGGGCGCATCAGCTCGCCGGAACTGGCGGCGGCGCTGGCGGCGGGACTCGCGGAGACGGGGGTCGAGGTCCTCGACGTCGGCCTCGGCCCCACGCCCATGCTCTACTTCGCCGTCCACCATCTGGACGCCGACGGCGGCATCCAGGTCACCGGCTCCCACAATCCGCCCGACTACAACGGCTTCAAGATGATGCTGGGCAAGAGGCCGCTGTTCGGCAGGGACATCCGCGCCCTCGGCGAGCTCGCCGCCGAGGGGCGCTTCGCCCGCGGCCGCGGCCGGGTGGAGGGTGTCGACGTCCGCGACGCCTATGTGGCGCGCCTCCTCGCCGATTACCGCGCGGAGCGCGGGCTGCGGGTGGTGTGGGACGCCGGCAACGGTGCCACCGGGCCGGTGCTGGAGCGGCTCGCCGCGCGGCTTCCCGGCGCGCATCGCCTGCTCTTCACCGGGGTGGACGGCCGCTTCCCCAACCATCACCCCGATCCCACGGTGCCCGAGAACCTGGAGACGCTGCGGACGGCGGTGCGGGAGGAAGGCTTCGATCTCGGCATCGCCTTCGACGGCGACGGCGACCGTATCGGCGTGGTGGACCGCCGTGGGCGCATCGTCTGGGGCGACCAGCTGCTGGTGGTCCTGGCCGAGGACGTGCTGCGGCGCCATCCCGGCGCGCCCATCATCGCCGACGTCAAGGCGAGCCAGGTCCTGTTCGACGAGATCGCCCGCATGGGCGGGCGGCCGGTGATGTGGAAGACCGGCCATTCCCTGATCAAGACCCGCATGGCCGAACTCGGTGCGCCGCTCGCCGGCGAGATGTCCGGCCACATCTTCTACGCCGACGGTTTCTACGGCCACGACGACGCCCTCTACGTGGCGGTGCGGCTCCTGGACATCCTCGCCCGCGAGGGGATGGATCTCGCCGCGCGCATCGACCGGCTGCCGCCGGTGGTCAACACGCCGGAGACGCGCTTCGACTGTCCCGACGAACGCAAGTTCGCGGTGGTGGAGGCGCTGGCGGCGCGCCTCGCCGCCGAGGGGATGGAAGTGGACCGGACCGATGGCGTGCGGGTGCGCACCGCCGACGGCTGGTGGCTGCTCCGGGCCTCCAACACCCAGCCGGTGCTGGTGGCGCGGGCCGAGGCGCGGGACGCGGCGGGCCTCGCCCGGCTCAAGGAAGAGATCCGTCGACGACTGGCGGAACTCGGCATCGAGGCCCCGCCCGGCTTCTGAACGAACCGGACGGATCGGCCGTCGTCGAGGGGCGCCCTGCGGGGCGCCTTTTCCGTGCCCGTTAACCGTCGATTAGGAATTGCATGCGAGAAACGGGCGCGGGGCATGGCCCCGGGGTCGCCAAGCGGGGGACACGGTCGATGGCGAAGGACAAGAATCTGCCCATCCTGATCGTCGACGATTACCGGACGATGCTGCGCATCATCCGCAGCCTGCTGCGCCAGCTCGGTTACACCAACGTGGACGAGGCCACCGACGGTTCCATGGCGCTGCAGAAGCTCAAGACCAAGCCCTACGGACTGATCATCTCCGACTGGAACATGCAGCCCATGAGCGGGCTCGAGCTGCTCAAGGCGGTACGGGCCGATCCGGACCTCAAGGACATTCCCTTCATCATGGTGACGGCCGAGGGCAAGCGCGAGAACGTGCTCGCCGCCAAGGAGGCGGGCGTGAGCAACTACATCGTCAAGCCCTTCAACGCCGAAACCCTGCGCCAGAAGGTCGAGGCCGTCCTCGGCTGAGGCGGCCGCGGCAGCCGAATGCGGAGATCCGAGCGATGACCTCCACCAGGATCGAGGGGGCCCCCACCTTCGAGACGGTCCTCCACACCCTCCAGCAGCTCGTGCGCGAGATGGAGACGCAGGTGCACGCCCTCAGCACCCGGGTGCGCAACGAGGTGCTGGAGCTCTCCACCATCGTCGACAATGTGCGGCGGGAGATCCGCGGTCTCGAGCCCGACGATCTCAAGCACCGTCACATCCGCGCCGCCAACGACGAGCTGGACGCGGTGGTCCAGCATCTGGAGTCGGCGACCCACGACATCCTGAACGCCTGCGAGGGACTGGAGGCGTTCACGGCCCATCTGCCGGAGGACCGTCACGACGACTATCTGGCGCTGCTGGCGCGCATCTACGAGTCCTGCAGCTTCCACGATCTCTCGGGACAGCGCATCCGCAAGGTGGTGGAGACGCTCAAGGAGATCGAGCGTCGTCTCGGCGTGCTGCTCCGCACCTACGGTGCCGACGTGGCGGCGGACGGGGAGGAGCGGGAGCGTGACCCGCTGCTGAACGGACCGGCCCTGCCCCATCAGGCCCCCTCGCAGGAGGAGATCGACGCCCTGCTGGAGTGAGGAGGAGGACCGTGGCCCCGCGGATCCCGCTTTCCGCTATGGTCCCGGTGGAGATGGCGGGGGCGGCGGGCCCACGCGCGGTGCCGCCGGGCGCGGGGCCGGAGGGGGCGGGGGGCGTCTTCCCGCGGCCGGATGGGGAGCCGGCGGAGGGGGCCGCATCCGGACGGGGACCTCTCCTCACCCTGACCCTCTTCCTGCTACTGGCCGGGTTCTTCGCGGGCCTGCTCGCCCGCGCCCGGCCCGATGCGGAGCGGACGCGGGCGGTGGTGGCCTCCCTCGTCGCCACCTTCGGCCGGATGGAGCCGGCGGCGGCGGGGAGCGTGGAGGACGCGGCGGCCCCGCCCCTCGGCCGCTGGGTCCGGCCCGGTCGGGACGGGCTCGAGATCGCCCTCGCCGGATCCCGTCTGTTCGATTCCGGGGGGCGCATTCCCCGGGGCCGCTGGTTCCTGTTCGCGCGCCTCGCCGCCGCCACCCGCGCCGGCTGGCGGCTCGAGGTGCTGGCGCCGGTAGCGCCGGGTGCCCCGGCTCCCGTCGCCCGCTTCGAGACGGTACGGGCTAGGCTGCGGGCGGCGGCGGCCGATGCCGGGCGGGTCGCCTTCGGTCTCCGTCCCGCGGGGGACGGCATCTGGCGCTTCCGGCTGCGGCGGGAGGCGGCGGGATGAGCGGGCGGGGCTGGCTCCTCACCTTCGCCGATCTCGCCGCGCTGCTCTTCGCCTTCTTCGCGCTGGCACTGGCCATGACCCGTCCGGAGAGCTGGACGTGGCGGGACCCGCCACCGGCGGGCGCGCCCGTGACCGGCACCGGCGCGGAGGGCGCGTCGACGCAGGTGAAGGGGACCCGCTTCGCCTATCTCGCCGGTCTCGTGGCCTCCGCGGTGAGGGCCTGGCCCGGGTCCTGCCGGCCGCGGGTCGCGCGCACCGGCGGGGCGCTGGTCCTCCGCTGGGCGGATCCGGCGGTGACGACCTCCCGCTGCGCGGGGCCGCTGACCCGGGACGGTTCGCGGCTCGCCGCCCTCGCCGCGGCGGCCTCGGAGGTGGTGCTCGCCCGCCACCGCATCGGGCCGGTGGTGCCGGAAGCGGTGGACTGGGCCGCCCTCGACGGGGCCGCCGCCCGTCTCGCCCGCCATCTGGGCCGCATGCCGCTGCGGCTGGTGGTACCGGACGACCGTCCCGCCCTGGTGCTGACCTTCCGGGGAGGGACGGGATGAGGGGCTCACGCCGTGACGGCGGACCTCCGGCCGGTGGACGCCGGCCGCACCCGCCGGCGGGCGCCGTTCCCGACACGGAGCCGGAGGGCGGCCGGTGGCTCGCGCTTCTGGCGCTGCTGCTGGCGCTGCTGCTGCCCGTCCGGTCGCCGGTGGCGGCGACGGTGCCCGACGTGCGCCTCGACGTGGCGGAGGGGCGAGCGCGGATCCGCTTCACCGGCGGGACGCCGTTCCGGATCGTGTTGGAACGGGAGGGGGAGCGGATCGTCCTGCGCTTCCGGGGCGTCGATCCGCCCGATCCGGCGGCGGTGGTGGCGCGCCTTCCCGCTCATCTCGCCGGCGGCACGCGGGTCGGCGACGCATGGCGGCTGCTGCCGCGCCGGGGGGTCCGGGCGGAGGCGCACTGCAGGGCGCGCGTCTGCATCCTGACCCTCGTCCGCATCCCGCTCGCCGACGTCGGTCTGCGGGTGGGGCGGCAGGGACGCGGCATCCGGCTGGTGTTCGAGGGACCGGACGCGGCGGCGGCTCGTGCCGAGGAGAGGGATGGAACGCTGGTGCTGCACCTGCCGGCACCGGCGGCGGCGGGGGTGGCGTCGAGACTCGCGCGGATCCCGGTGCTGGGGACGGTGCGGGTGGCGGACCGGCGGGTGGAACTGGCGTCGGCGTCGGGCTGGCGTCCGCGTCTGCTGCGTCTGCCCCCGGATCGGCTGGTGGTGGACGTGGTGCCGGCGGAGGATGGTGTTCTTTCGGCGAAGACGCCGGCGGCCGGCACGGGCACCGGCGCGGTGGAGGAGGACGGTCCGCCCGCGGCCCCCGACGGTGGCGGGCCGGCCGGCGGCGCGCGCGGCGATGGGAGCGGGCACGGCCCGGACCGGGAGACCACGACGACCGGAAAGGCCGGGGATGCGGCGTCGGCTCGGCCGGAGGATCGCGACGCGGGAGGCGATGGTGCCTCCCCCGCCGTCCAGGGGGCGCCCGTCCCGCACGGGACCACGAGGGCGTCGACGGCGACCGACGGTCGGTCCGCCTTCCCGGCGACGGGTGCCGGATCGCGTGGCGCCGGTGCGTCCCCGGAACCCGCCCGGGCCGGGGCCCCCGGGCCTGCCGGGGCCGGTACCGTGGCGACCGCGCGCGGGACCGGCGACGCCGCGGCGGCCGGGGACGAACGGCGGGCCGAGGGGGCGCGTCTCCCCCCGCAGGCGAGGCCGGATGCCACCGCGGCGGACGCGTCCGGAGGGGGCATGCGGGGCGACGACGGCGAGGCGCGCGCCGTGGAGGTGCGGCCCGGCACCGCCGGGCTCGGGAGGGAGGAGGCGGCGGCGGGGATCGCGATGGGTACGGTCGAGACGGGGCCGGCCGATCTGACGGTCGCGGTCGACGAAGCGGGGGCGCTGCGTCTCGTCTGGACGGCGCCCACCGGTCTCGCCGCCCTGCAGCGGGGCCGGCGGGTGCTGCTGCTGTTCGACCGCGCCCCCGGACGAGTGGAGGCCGACCGCGCCGCCCTCGGCCGGCTCTTCCGCGGGCGGGCGCGGGACTTCCGCATCGACCGGCTGGATCGGGCCACCCTCCTCTGGTTCACACTGCGGGAAGCCGAGCCCGTGCGCATCGAGGGCGGCGGGCGCGTCTGGATCCTGCGCCTGGGGGCGACGCCAGATCCGCCCCGCCCGCCGGACCTGCGGCCGCAGGAGGGGGCGCTGACGGTGGCGGCGGGCCGCGCGCACCGGCGCTTCGCCGATCCGGTGGCGGGCGACGCGCTCGACGCCCTCACCTGCCCGCGGGCGAGGATCGCGCTGGCCGCGCCGCGACGTTTCGTGGATCTCGCGTTCCTCCCGAGTCTGGTCTGCGTGGTGTGGCGGCCGCTGCGGGACGATCTGACGATGGCACCGGTGGCCGGAGGCTGGCGCATCGCCCGGCCGGGCGGGCTCCGCATCGCCGCAGCATTGCCGCCACGCGATCCGGCCGGTGTCCGCACGGCGACGGGGAAACCGGACGGTGGCGCATCCGCGCGCCACGGCGTGGCGCCTCCGCCCTCGGCGCGGTCCGGCGGCACGGGACACGACACCGGGCCCGCGGTGCCGGCCGCCGCCCATGACCCGCCCCCGTCCGCGCCACCCGCCGGGGCCTCCGGCGGCGACGCGGCCGCGGGAGTCCGGACGGACGAACCGTCCCCCGTGACGACCGCAACCGATGCGCTTCCGCCGGCGCGGTCGGGGCCCGTGGCGGCCCCCGACCCACCCGGGGCGCCGGAGGGGACGGGCCCGCGTGTGCCGGACCGCGGATCCCCCGACGACGGGACCACGGTCCACGCCTTGGCGGCCGATGGCGTCGCCCCGCCACCGTCGCCGGCCGGGCGGCCGGAGACGGCGGTCCGCGCGGACGGATCCGGCGGGAAGGCCCATCGGAGCGCCGACGGAACGCCGGGCCGGAGCCGAGAGGCGATGGCGGGGCCGGCCGCAGCGGCGGAACGCTCCGGCGATGCGCCGCATGCCGCCGCCCGGGAGGACGCGGGGACGGGCGCACCGAAGGCGGAGCCGCCCCTGGCCCTGCCGCCGTGGACGACGGTCTTCGGACTCGGGGAACTCGCCGGCCTCGCCGACGGCGAGCGCCTGCGGCTGGAGCGGGCGGTGCGTCGGGACATGGTGACGCGCCCCGCCGGGGCGCGGACGGCGCAGCGGATGGAACTGGCCCGGCTGCTGCTGGCCGAGGCGCTGGGGCCGGAGGCGGCGGTCCAGCTCGCCCTGCTGCCGGAGGAGGCCCGTGGAGCGCGGCGGGCCCGCGCGCTGGCGCTGGCCGCCGCCGCCCTTTCGGGGCGGCTGGATCGCGCCGAGCGGCTGCTGGCCGCGGAGGATCTGGCGGAACTGCCGGAGGTGGCGCTGTTCCGGGTGGTGGTGGCGACGGCGCGGCGCCGCTGGGACGAGGCGGCCGCGGCGCTGGAGCGGGCGCACCGCACCCTCAAGCGCTATCCGGAACCGCTCCAGCGCCGGCTCGGCCCGGCCCTGATCGCCGCCGCGCTGCAGGCGGGCGATCCCGATCGCGCCTTCGTCTGGCTCGACCGCCTCGCGCGCATGGCGCTGTCCCGGCGGGAGGCGGAAGGGCTCCGCTTCCTCGAGGCGCTGGCGGTGGCCCGCGACGGCGCCGAGAAGGAGGCGCTCGCCATCCTCGGCGAGCTGGAACGCACGGCCGGCTGGCGGGTGGCGTTGCAGGCCGCCTTCGCCCGCATCCGCCTCGCCCGCGATCTCGGGCGGCTCTCCGACCGCGAGGCCCTCGCCCGGCTCGGGGCGCAGCGCGGTCTCTGGCGCGGACATCCCTGGGAGTCCGCCATGCTGCGCACGCTGGGCGATCTCGCCGCCGCGGCCGGCGAGGTGGAGGAGGCGCTGGCGGCGTGGCGCGAGCTGCTCGCCCGCCATCCCGATGCGCCCGAGGCCCGCGATCTGCCCGAGGTCATGCGCCGCTTCGCCCGGCAGGTGGTGGATCCGGAGACGCCGCCGCGGCTGGCGCCGGCCGAGGCCCTCGCCTTCCTGCGGGGGCATCCGGAGCTGTTCACGCGGGATCCCGACACCCTCGACGTCTTCTTCCGTCTCGCCGAGGCCCTCGCTCCGGAACGTCCGGCCTCGGCCCTGGCGCTGCTGGAGACCCACTTCGCGCGGCTCACCGATTCCGTCCGCCGCGCGCGCTGGCTGGTCCGGCGGGCCGAGCTCCTGGCCGAGCTGGGCCGGGACGATCGCGCCCGCGCCCTTCTGGACGAACTGCCGGCGACCGCTCCGGCCGGGGTGCGCGAGCGGGCCCGTGTGCTGCGGCTGCGGCTCGCGGCGCGGGCCGGCGATCCGGAGGCCCTCGCGGCCCTCGCCGAGGCCGATCCCGATCCGGAGATGCGCAGGCTGTGGCTGGATCGGGCCCTGGAGGACGGCGATCCCACGACGATCGTCCGGGCGGTGGCTCCGTGGCTGGAGGAAGGCGCGGCCATGCCGACCGACGAGGGCGACCTCGCGCTGCTCTTCCGGGCGGTGCGACGGCTGCGTGCCGCCGGCGAGGAGGAGACGGCGCGGAGGCTGTGGACCCGTCTGCGGGCGGGGGCCACCACGGAGGCCTGGCGGCGCCGCCTCGCGCTCCTGGAGACACCGCCACCGCTGCCCGCCACCGTCGACGAACTGATCGCGACCGTCCGTGCGGAGATGGACGGGGATCGGGCGACGGTGGGGATCCTGCGCGAGTCGCTCTCGGTCCCGGGGCCGGATCCGCCGCCCGGAGGGCGCGCGGAGGGCGGCCCGCCGCCCGGCGTGTGAGCCGTTTCCGACGCCCGGGCCGACCCCGGGAGCCGCGCGGCGGATGGAGACCGCCCCGGTGGGAACGCCGACGGGTGCCGGGAGCGCCGGACCCGGGTGGATGGGCCACCTCGCCGGCGGGATCGGGCCGGCGTGCGCGGGGCCGGACCGACGAGGGTGCGGGACGGGCCTGCCGCCCGGGACGGCGCGGGGGCGACCCGGGCTCGGAACCCGCCGGAGGATCGCGACGGGACGGTGCCGGGAGTGCGGCGGGCGGGGAGCCGCCGTCCGTTGCCGGACCGATCCGGGAGCGGTGGGGGGGCGGCCCCGGGGACCAGCACCCGCCGCCCCGGACGGGGTCACGGCGGCGAAGGGGAAGGGGGCGGCGTGGTGACCACCCGGGTTCGCGCCCGGGCCCGCGCCTCGCGTCGCCGGCGCCGGCGCAGCAGCGGCGGGCAGAGGCCGTCGTCCCGATAGTTCACCTGGCACTCCAGGCAGTAGATGCATTCACCGGGGTGGATGAAGCCCTCGGGATGGATGGCGCCCACCGGACAGCGCTGTTCGCAGATGCGGCACTCCGCACCGCACGCCCGGCGGCGCTTGAGCCACTCGAACTGGCGCAGGCGGGCGGGCAGGGCGATGGCGGCCCCGAGCGGGCACAGATAGCGGCAGAAGGCGCGCGGAACGGCGGCGGCCACGGCGAGGATGCCCAGCACGTAGACCACGTACGGCCACGGCCGGGCGAACCTCAGCACCACCGCCGTCTTGAAGGGTTCCACCTCCGCCAGTTCCAGCGCCGCCTCCATCCCGCCCAGGGAGACGGCGAAGAGGGTGAGGAAGACCACGAACTTGAGCGTCCGCAGACCCTCGTGCAGGCCGAAGGGGAGCGGGGTCTGGGGCATGCCGAGCGTACGGGCGACGACCCCCACCAGCTCCTGCAGCGCCCCGAACGGACACAGCCAGCCACAGTAGACTCCCCGTCCCCAGAAGACCATCGCCACGGCCACGTACGACCAGAGGACGAAGATCGCCGGCTCCATCAGGAAGAAGTTCCAGTCGAAGCCGGTCATCAGCGCGTGGGCGAAGGTCAGGACGTTCACGACCGAGAGCTGCGCCCGCATCCAGAAGCCCAGCACCAGCAGGGTGAAGACGGCGAAGCCGATGCGGAGACGTCGATGCCGGCGCCGGTCGGCGGCGATGGTGTCCTGCTGGAAGAGGATCACGGTGAGGACGAACAGGGCCACCAGCAGCAGCCCCACCTCGAAACGGCGCGCCCACCAGACGTCCGCCCAGGCCGGCGGCCGCGTCGCCGTCGGTTCCGGGCGGAGCAGTTCCGCCGGCGGCGACCATGTCAGCGCCAGCCAGGTGGAGACGGTCCCGCCGTCGGAGCGGACGCCGTCCACCCGCACCTGCAGGCGGAAGGGGCGGGCCGGGTCGAACCCGCTCTCCCGCGGCAGGGTGAAGAGGGCGAGCTCGCGCAGCGCGGGCGCCCCCTTCGCCGCCAGCCCGTCGAGGCGGCGATGCTGCGCGCGCCGCAGCAGCCAGCTCCGCTCGCCCTGGACCAGCCGCAGGCGGTCGAACACGCCGCTGCGGCGCCAGCCGGTGCCCTTGAAGGACCACCGTCCGCGGCCACCCACGAAGAGAAGCTGATCACCGGCGCGGAGGCCGGCGAAAAGGCGGTCGTAGAGACGGTCGCCGAGCAGATTGCGCCCCACCAGCGCCGGGGTGGCGAGGGCGAGGTGGAGTTCGAGGAACACCGAATCGGGGTCGCCGGGCATCCGCAGATCGCCGCCGAGCGCCGCGAGCCGCGCCCGCACGTCCTCCTCGCGCCAGACCCGCCGGACGAGGAGACCACGCTCCCGCATCGTCCCATAGTCGAGGGGCGCGAAACGGGCGAGATCGAGGCGTCCGGCGGGGAGGATGCCGCGGCTGGTGGCCACCGCCCGCGCGGCGGCGAGGATGGCCTCGTGGATCACGAGGGAGGAGACGGTGGCCCCGGCCACCGCCTCGATCTCGCCCGGGCGACGACGGCCGCGGACGAGACGCACCGGCCGATCCACCGGCACGTCACGGTACTGGGCGACGAAGGACTCGATGGCCTCGGGACGGACACCGATCAGCAGGATCGGCTCGTGCTGCTCCAGCAGACGGGCACCCCGCAGGCGCCCGTCCACCCCGAGGGCCACCAGCACGTCGAGGGGCTTGCCGGAATAGCCGGTGGAATTGACCACGGCCCGGGTGGAGAAGAGATAACCCGACACGGTGCCGTCGCGCAGGACGGTGGCCGCAGGGGGGTCGCCGTCGGGCGGCGTCACCCGGGTGGCGTCGGGAAAGAAGGTCCGGGCCGTCCCGAGGTCGAGGCTCGCCGCGACGCCCGCCCGCATCAGCAGTGCGAGCGGGATCGCCAGCAGCGGGACGAGCCGATGGCCGGAAATGTCCATGCGGTGGACGGTCTCCGCCCTTCGGACCGGGACGACGCTAGGGGGCCACCCTGGTGGCCGCCCTTGACGGCGATCAAGGGAAGGGTCGCGGATGGATGCTAGCCGGCAGCCGATGCCGGAGCGGAGAAGGGCGCCCGTCCGGCGCCACGCGAGATCAGCGGGAGGTCCCGATGAAGTCCACCATCACCGTGCGCCGTCTGGCGGTGGTCCTGCTGACGGCGACCGCACTGGGCATGTCGTGGCCGGTCCCGGCGGCCCAGCGGCCCAGCCCCGAGGAACTCGAGAAACACGAGACCACGCCGGGCAAGCGCTACGAGCCCAGCCTCGACGTGCTCAAGGAAGAGGAGGTGAAGAAGCCGGGCGTGGAGGAGGGCGTCCCCACCCTCACCGACGAGGAATGGGCCATCGCCAACAAGATCTACTTCGAGCGCTGTGCCGGCTGTCACGGCACCCTGCGCAAGGGGGCGACGGGCAAGCCCCTCACACCGGACATCACGCGCGAGAAGGGCTACGACTATCTCAAGGCGTTCATCACCTACGGCTCGCCGGCCGGCATGCCCAACTGGGGAACCTCCGGGGAGCTGACGGAGCGCGAGATCGACATCATGGCGCGCTATCTGCTCAACGAGCCGGTGGCGCCGCCCGAGTGGGGCATGAAGGAGATGCGCGAGACCTGGGAGGTGCTGGTTCCGGTGGACCGGCGCCCCACCCGGAAGATGAACGATCTCGATCTGGAGAATCTCTTCTCCGTCACCCTGCGCGACGTGGGTGAGATCGCCCTCATCGACGGCAACACGTACGAGGTCGTCACCCGTATCAAGACCGGCTATGCGGTCCACATCTCGCGCTATTCCAAATCCGGGCGTTATCTCTACACCATCGGCCGCGACGGGCTGATCAATCTCATCGATCTGTGGATGGATCCGCCGCAGACGGTGGCCAAGGTCAAGATCGGCCTCGAGGCGCGGTCGGTGGACAGCTCCAAGTTCGAGGGCTGGGAGGACAGATACGCCATCGCCGGCGCCTACTGGCCGCCGCACTACGTCATCCTCGACGGTCTCACCCTCGAACCGCTGCGGATCGAGAGCACCCGCGGCTACACCTACGACACCGAGGAATACCATCCGGAGCCACGCGTCGCCTCGATCGTCTCCTCGCATTTCGGCCCGGAGTTCGTGGTCAACGTCAAGGAGACCGGTCACGTCCTGCTGGTGGACTACAGTGATCTCGAAGCGCTCAAGGTGACCAAGATCGAGGCGGAGCGCTTTCTCCACGACGGCGGCTTCGATGCGACCCGCCGCTACTTCCTCGTCGCGGCCAACGCCCGCAACAAGGTCGTCGTCATCGATCTCGAGGAGCGCAGGCTGGTGGCCAAGATCGACACCGGCGGCGTCAAGCCCCATCCCGGCCGCGGCGCCAACTTCGTCCATCCGAAGTACGGTCCCGTGTGGGCCACCTCGCACCTGGGCGACGAGACCATCTCCCTCATCGGCACCGATCCCAAGGGACATCCGGAGTACGCTTGGAAGGTGGTGCAGACCCTGGAGGGACAGGGTGGTGGTTCGCTGTTCGTGAAGACCCATCCGAACAGCAGGCACCTCTACGTGGACACCGCCCTCAATCCGGAGCCGGAGATCGCCTCCTCGGTGGCCGTCTTCGACATCGACGATCTTGAGGCCGGCTACAGGGTGCTGCCCGTCGGCGAATGGTCCGGCATCGCCGAGGGCATGCGTCGCGTGGTGCACGGCGAATTCAACAAGGACGGTACGGAGATCTGGTTCTCGGTGTGGAACGCCAAGAACCAGGAGAGCGCCATCGTCGTCGTCGACGACCGCACCCTCCAGCCCAAGCACGTGATCCGGGGGAAGGACCTCGTGACGCCCACGGGCAAGTTCAACGTTCACAACACGCGTCTCGACATCTACTGATGGCGGAGGAGGCGGGCGGGCCCCCCGCCCGCCGCATCCCGCGGAGCACCCCCATGCAGCCACGCCCCGTCGTCCACATCGTCGGTGCCGGCCCGGGCGATCCCGAACTGCTCACCCTCAAGGCCTACCGGCTGCTGCAGGGGGCCCAGGTGGTGGTGCACGACCGGCTGGTGGGCGAGGGCGTGCTGGCCCTGCTGCCGCCGGGTGTCGAGCGCATCGACGTGGGCAAGACGCCGGGCGGTCCCCGGGTCGATCAGGCCGCCATCAACGCGCTGCTGGTGGATCTGGCCCGATCGGGCCGGCGGGTGGTGCGGCTCAAGGGCGGCGATCCCTTCCTCTTCGGCCGCGGCGGCGAGGAGGCCCTGTATCTGCTGGAACACGGCATCGACGTGGAG
This sequence comes from Alphaproteobacteria bacterium, assembly GCA_026982705.1. Classification (GTDB taxonomy): domain Bacteria; phylum Pseudomonadota; class Alphaproteobacteria; order Geminicoccales; family Geminicoccaceae; genus HRBIN39. The sequence goes on along the minus strand of JALSGP010000013.1, from coordinate 35,021 downwards.
GTGGTGCCGGGGATCACCGCCGCCTTCGGTTGCGCCGCCGCCCATCTCGTGCCCCTCACCCATCGCGACGTGGCGAGCGGGGTGCGGTTCGTCACCGGCCACCGTCGCGAGGGATGGTGGCTGGATCTCGACTGGGCCGGTCTCGCCGATCCCGCCACCACCCTCGTGGTCTACATGGGCCTCGCCCATGTGGAGGAGATCACCCGTCGCCTGCTGGCCCACGGCCGCGATCCGGCCACGCCCGCCGTCGCCATCGAGAACGGGACCCTGCCGCAGGCACGGGAGGTGCGGGCTTCCCTGGGGCGGCTCGCGGCGGCGGTGCGCCGGGCCGGCCTGCGGTCGCCGGTGCTGTTCGTGATCGGCGAGGTGGTGGACGTGCTGCGGCCCCATGCCGCGGCCCTGGAGGCGGCGCTGGCGCCATGCGCCTCCTGAGCCCGTGCGCGGCGTTCGCCCTGCTCCTGGCCCTTGCGCCGGTCTCCCTCGCCGCGGCCCCGGCGCCGCCGCCGGAACGGCAGGCGTGGCTGCTGCGGCTGTTGCGTCAGGACTGCGGCTCCTGCCACGGCCTCACCCTGCGGGGCGGCCTCGGCCCATCGCTGCTGCCGGAACGCCTCGCCGGCCGCGATCCCGCCGAGCTCGCCCGCATCATCCTCGACGGCATCCCCGGGACCCCCATGCCGCCCTGGCGTTTCGAGATCGCCCCCGAGGAGGCGCGATGGCTGGCGGAGCGGCTCGTCGAGGGACGGGACCGATGATCCGCCGTCATCTGCTCGCCCTGCCCTGGCTGTGGCCGCTGGCGCGGCCGGCGCGTGCGCGGGACGGGGCCACCTGCCGCGGGACCGGCGATCTCGGCCTCGTGGTGGAGCGGGCCCACGGCTCGGTGCTGCGCTTTGAGACCTCCACCCCGTCCGTCCTCGGCCGGGTGGAGGGGCTGGGCGATCTCTCCCACGCCGCCGCCGTCTTCTCCCGCGACCAGCGCTACGCCTTCCTCTTCGGCCGCGACGGCGGTCTCACCAAGCTGGACCTGCTCACCGGCGAGGTGGTGGCGCGCATCGTCCAGGCGGGCAACGCCATCGGCGGCGCCATCTCCGGCGACGGCACGCTGGTGGCGGTGGCCAACTACGATCCGGGCGGCGTGCGCGTCTTCGCCGCCGCCGATCTCGCGCCCGTGGCCGACATTCCCGCCGGGACGGCCGACGGCGGTCGCTCGCGGGTGGTGGGGCTCGAGGACTGGGGTCCCCGCCATTTCGCCTACGCCCTCCTGGACGGCGACGAGATCCGCCTGCTCGACCTCACCGATCCCGCCCGCCCGTACCAGCGCCGCTTCCCGGGCATCGGCCGCATGCCCTACGATGCCCTCGTCACGCCCGACGGCCGCTATTACGTGGTGGGGCTGTTCGGCGAGGACGGTCTCGTGCTGCTGGATCTGTGGGCGGAGGAACCGCGGCCGCGGCGCATCCTCGCCGGCTACGGCCGCGGCGAGCGGCCGCTGCCCGTCTACAAGATGCCCCATCTCGAGGGCTGGGCGCAGGCGGGAGACCTGCTGTTCCTGCCGGCGGTGGGGCGCTTCGAGCTGCTGGTGGTGGACCGCCGCGACGACTTCCGCGAGGTGGCGCGCATTCCCGTCCACGGGCAGCCGGTCTTCGCCGTGGCCCGGCCCGACGGCCGTCAGGTGTGGGTCAACTTCGCCCATCCCCGCAACGACGTGGTGCAGGTGATCGACGTGCCGCGCCTCGCGGTGGTGGCGGAGCTGCGACCGGGCCGGGCGGTGATGCACCTGGAGTTCACGCCGCGCGGCGACCAGGTCTGGATCTCCGCCCGCGATTCCGACCGGGTGGTGGTCTACGACACCGCGCGCTTGTCCCAGATCAAGGCGTTCGAAGCCCGCACGCCCTCCGGAATCTTCACGAGCGCGCGCGCGGCGCGGATCGGCTTCTGAGGAGGGCGGCCATGGCACGTCTCGATCCCACCACCCGCCGGCTGCTGGACGAGTTCCAGCACGACTTTCCGCTGGACCCGCGGCCCTTCCGGGTGATCGGCGAGCGCCTCGGCCTCGACGAGGCGGCGGTGCTCGATCTCCTGTGCGAGCTGCAGGAGGCGGGCATCGTCGATCGAGTGGGCGCGGTGCTGGAGCCGGGGCGCGTCGGCGCCAGCACCCTCGCCGCCATGAAGGTGCCGCCGGAGCTGCTGGAGGGCGTGGCGGCGCTGGTCTCCGCCTATCCCGAGGTCAACCACAACTACGAGCGCGAGGACGCCTACAACCTCTGGTTCGTGGTCACCGCCCCCACCCCTGCGCGGCTGCGGGCGGTGCTGGACGACATCGCCGATCGGACCGGCATCCCCGTGGTGGAGCTGCCGCTGGTGGAGGCCTTCCGGCTGGATCTGGGGTTCCCGCTGTCGTGGAGCTGAGCGCGACGGACCGCCGCCTGCTGGCCGAGCTGGAACGGGGACTGCCCCTCGTGCCCCGGCCCTATGCCCTGCTGGGCGCGCGGGTGGGTCTGCCGGAGGCGGAGGTGATGGCGCGGCTGCGGCGGCTGCGGGATGGGGGCGTGGTGCGCCGCTTCGGGCTGGTGGTGCGCCACCGCCGCCTCGGCTATCGCGCCAACGCCATGGTGGTGTGGGACGTGCCGGAGGTGCGGGTGCGGGCGGCGGGCCTGCGGCTCGCGGCCCTGCCCTTCGTCACCCTCTGCTACCGGCGCCGCCGCCATCCGGCCTGGCCCTACAACCTCTACTGCATGATCCACGGCCGCGTGCGGGCGGCGGTGGAGGAGCGGATCGAGGAGGCGAGCCGCCTCGCCGGCCTCCGGTCCTGCCCGCGCCGCGTCCTCTTCTCCCGCCGCTGTTTCAAGCAGACCGGCGCCCGCTACTTCTCCGCCCCGGGAGCGCCCGCCCATGCCGGACCGGGACCGTGAACTGCTGGCCGCGCTGCTGCGCGGCATCGAGCCGGAGGAGCGGCCCTTCCGGGCACTGGCCGAGCGCTTCGGCACGAGCGAGGAGGCCATCGTGGCGCGCATCCGCCGCTGGCTCGCGGAGGGGCTGCTCACCCGTTTCGGCCCCCTCTTCGACATCGAGAAGCTGGGCGGGGCGGTGACGCTGTGCGCCATGGCGGTGCCGCCCGAGCGTTTCGAGGCGGTGGCGGCGGCGGTGGGGCGCCATCCGGAGGTGGCCCACAACTACGAACGGGCCCATCACCTCAACATGTGGTTCGTGGTGGCGGCGGAGAGCCGCGCGCGCATCGACGCCGTGATCCGCGCAATCGAGCGCGAGACCGGGCTCGCGGTGCTGGATCTGCCCAAGGAGCGCGAGTACTTCCTGGAATTCGTTCCGGAGCCGCCATGATCGACCCGCGCGACCGCCAGCTCGTCCTCGCCACCCAGGCGGGACTGCCCTTGGACGTGCGGCCCTTCCACCGGGTGGCGGAGGCCACCGGCCTCTCCGTCGCGGAGGTGCTGGCCCGCTTCCGGGCGATGCGTGCGCGCGGCGCCGTCCGCCGCATCGCCGCCGTCCCCCACCACGTCCGTCTGGGACTGCGCGCCAACGGCATGAGCGTGTGGGACGTGGACGACGCGCGGGTGGACGAGCTGGGCGCGCGGGTCGGCGCGCTCGACTTCGTCAGCCACTGCTATCGCCGGCCGCGGCGACCGCCGGTGTGGCCCTACAATCTCTTCGCCATGGTCCACGGCCGCAGCGTCACCGAGGTGGAGGAGAAGGTGGCGGTGATCGCCGGACTGATGGGCGAGGCCTGCCGCGGCCACGACGTGCTCTACAGCGTGCGGGTGCTCAAGAAGACCGGCATCCGCCTCGCCGCGGGGGAGGATCCGTCGTGTTCCGACTGAGCCGTTACATGCGCGAGCTGCTGGAGCCGACGCCGGTGCGCCGGGCGCGTCCGCGCGGGCCGGTGGTGATCTGGAACCTGATCCGCCGCTGCAACCTCAACTGCATCCACTGCTATTCGCTGTCGGCGGACGTGGACTTCCCGGGCGAACTCACCACCGACGAGGTCTTCCGGGTGATGGACGACCTGCGCGCCTTCGGCGTGCCGGCCCTCGTCCTCTCCGGCGGTGAGCCGCTGTTGCGATCGGACATCTTCGCCATCTCCGCCCGCGCCCGCGAGCTGGGCTTCTACGTGGCCCTCTCCACCAACGGCGCGCGGATCGACGAGGCCACCGCCGACCGCATCGCCGCCGTCGGCTACGACTACGTGGGCATCTCCCTCGACGGCATCGGCCCGGTCCACGACCGTTTTCGTCGCGTGCCCGGCTGTTTCGAGGCTTCCCTCGCCGCCCTCCGGCGGCTGCGGGCGCGCGGCGTCAAGGTGGGCGTGCGTTTCACCGTCACCGAGCAGAACGTGGGCAGTCTCGAGCCGCTCCTCGACCTCGTGGAGGCCGAGGGCATCGACAGGTTCTATCTCTCCCATTTCGTCTACGCCGGCCGCGGCCGCCGTCACCGCGACCGCGACGCCCTCCACCGTACCACCCGCCGGGTGGTGGACACCCTCGTCGCCCGCTGCTGGCGCCATCTGCGGGAGGGACGGTCCACCGAGTTCGTCACCGGCAACAACGACGCCGACGCCGTCTATTTCTTGCGCTGGGTGGAACGACACCATCCCGACCGCGCCGCCCACGTCCGCGCCCATCTCGAGGCCTGGGGCGGCAACGCCAGCGGCGTCGGCGTCGCCAACATCGACAATCTCGGCAACGTCCATCCCGACACCTTCTGGTGGCGCCACTCCCTGGGCAATGTCCGCGAGCGGCCCTTCTCCGAGATCTGGCGCGACGAGACGGATCCGATCCTCGCCGGCCTGCGCCGCCGTCCGCGGCCGGTGCGGGGGCGCTGCGGCCGCTGTCCCATGCTCGCCATCTGCAACGGCAACACCCGCATCCGCGCGCTGGAGACCCGCGGCGATCCCTGGGCCGAGGACCCGGCCTGCTATCTGAGCGACGCGGAACTGGGGATGGCGGAGCCGGCCCATGCGTGAGCGCGCCGGATCGCACCTCGCCCCCCTGCTGTTCCTGCTTTCGGTCCTGGCGACCGCGCCCGCCGCCGCGCGCGAGGCGGCCGTCCTCTATCGCGATCTCTGCGCCGTCTGTCACGGGCCCGACCGGCTCGGAGCGAGCGGCCCGCCGCTCCTGCCCCAGACGCTGGGGCGGCGGTCGGAGGCGGACATCGTCCGCATCGTCCGCGAGGGGCTCCCCGCGACCCGCATGCCCGCCTTCGGCGATCTGCTGGAAGCCGAGGAGATCCGCGATCTCGTCCGCTATCTGCGCCGACCGCCCGACAAGCCGCCCCGCTTCGGCATGGCGGAGATCGCCGCCTCGCACCGGCGCTTCGTGGCCGAGGAGGCGCTGCCGGATCGCCCGCGCTTCGCGGCGGATCCGCTCGATCTCTTCCTGGTGGTGGAGAAGGGCGATCACCACGCGAGCCTGCTGGACGGCGACCGCTTCGTGCGCCTCGCCCGCTTTCCCACCCCGCGGGCCCTCCACGGCGGTCCCAAGTTCACCCGCGACGGCCGCTTCGTCCATTTCGCCTCGCGCGACGGCTGGCTGCTGCGCTACGATCTCTGGGGGCTGCAGCCGGTGGTGAAGGTGCGGGCCGGCATCGCCACCCGCAACATCGCGCTGACTCCCGACGGCCGCTTCCTGGTGGTGGCCGACACCCTGCCGCGGGCGGTGGTGGTGCTCGATGCGGTGGACTACCGGCCGGTGGAGGTGATCCCGGCCCGCGGCGCCGACGGCACCGTCTCGCGGGTCGCCGCCGTCTACCAGGCACCGCCGCGGGGCAGCGTGATCGTGGCGCTGCGCGACGTGGCCGAGGCCTGGGAGCTGGTGCCGGCCGCCGATCCGGCCCGCCGCCGCCTGCGTCGCATCCCGCTGCCGGAGCCCCTCGACGACGTCCTCTTCGATCCCGCCTACCGGCTGCTGGTGGGCTCCTCGCGCAGCTCCCGCGGCGCCTGGGTGGTGGCGCTCGGGGATGGGCGCGTGGTGGCGCGCCTCCCCATCGAGGGCTTCCCCCATCTCGCCTCCGGCGTCACCTTCGTGCGGGACGGACGGCGCCTGCTGATCACTCCCAACCTCACCCGGCCGGAGGTGACGGTGGTGGACATGGAGGACTGGCGCGTGGTGGCGCGCATCCCCACCCTCGGCCCCGGCTTCTTCGCCCGCAGCCACCGGTCGAGCCCCCACGTGTGGGTGGACGTGTTCGCGGGACCCCACCGCGATGCCGTCCACGTGATCGACAAGCGCACCCTCGGCATCGTGGCCACCCTGCGGCCGGCGCCGGGGCGACGGTCCGCCCACATCGAGTTCGATCGCGAGGGCCGCCACGCTCTCGTCAGCATCATGGAGGAGGACGGCGCGGTGGTGGTCTACGACGACCGCACCCTCGTCGAGGTGGCGCGCATCCCCGCCCGTCATCCCTCCGGTAAGTACAACGTCGGCAACAAGATCCGCTTCGAGGAGGGGACCAGCCATTGAGGCGGCGGTGGATCTCCTGATCGTCACCCACGGGGTCCGCGGCGGGCCGGGGATCGCCGCGGTCCATGCCGCCCGCATCGCCCGCCGTGGCCTGTTCCGGCTGGTGGCGGTGGGCTGTCTGCGCGGCGAGCCGTCGCTGGAGCGGGCGCTGGACGACCTCCCGGGGCCGGTGGTGGCGGTCCCGCTGCTGCTCGCCCGCGGCTGGATCCACGACCGTGTGCGCGCGCGGCTGACCGCCCTCGGCCGCGGCGACCTGCGCATGGTGCCTCCGGTGGGCACGCTCCCCGCCTGCGCCGATCTCTTCGCGACGGTGGTGCGTGAGGTGCGGGCCGGAGAGGACGGCTTCACCCATCTCTGGCTGGTGGGCCACGGCACCGAACGGCACGCCGAGAGCACCGTCGCCCTCCGGACCCAGGCGGTGCGCCTCCGGTACCGCTTCCCGGATCTCGCGGTGGAGACGCTGTGGCTGGAGCAGCCACCGCGGCTGGCCGAGCGGGCGGCCCGCTTCGGAAAGGGACGGGTGCTGGCGCTGGGCGCCTTCGTGGACGCCGGACCCCACGGCCGCGACGACGTGGCGGCGGCGCTGGCGCCGCTGGGGGAACGGGCCCGCTACACGGGTCCGGTGGGCCTGCGACCGGAGATGGCCGATCTCATCGTCGCCGCCACCCGCCACCGCCTCGCCGTCCCGGTCTCGTAGATCCGGCCGTCCACCGTCTCGATCCGCGCCCAGGCGCCGAAGCGGGCGGCGAGGGCACGGCCCGCCTCCGGTTCCAGCACGCAGAGGGCGGTGGCGAGACCGTCGGCGAGGGCGGCGGTCTCCGCCCGCACCACCGCCCGGCGGATCCCCCGGGCGGGGCGACCGGTGCGAGGATCGAGGATGTGGTGCCAGCGGCCGGCCACGTCGAAGCGGGTGGCGGCCGGTGCCGAGACGGCGAGGGCCTCGTCCCTGAGCCGCAGTCGCCCGCCGCTGCGCAGCGCCACCGCGAAGGCCTCGTCGCCCGGCGGCGGTCCCAGCGCCCGCAGTTCGCCGCAGTCCAGCAGCGCGAAGCCGAGTCCCTGCCGCTGCAGCGACGCCGCGAGTCGATCGGTGATGACGCCCTGGGCGATGCCATCGAGGGTGAGGGCGGCATCGGGCGGCAGGCGGACGGCCGTCGGCGTCACGTCCACGCGACCGAAGCCCACGGCCCCCCACGCCCCGTCCAGGGCGTGGGCGACCCGCAGCGGATCGTCCAGTTCGCCGGCCCCGGCCAGCCGGGCGAGGGTGGTGTAGAGCGGCTGGACGGTGGGATCAAAGGCGCCCTCGCTCTCCTCGTACAGCAGGCGGGCGAGGGCGAGGGCCTCCAGCAGCTCCGGCGGCGGCAGGGCGAGCCGTCCCTCGCGGGCGAGGCGCACCAGCGGCGCATCGGGCCGGTGGAGGGTGAAGATGGCCTCGAGGCGCAGCAGTTCGTCCACCAGCGACCCGGCGAGCCGGCGGGCCTCCGCGTCGTCGAGGCCGTAGAGGGCGATGGAGACGCGCGCACCGAGGGCGGCGGTGCTGAAGCGGTGGACCGGCACCGCCCGCGGTCGGCCGGTGGCGAGCACCGCCGCCGTCGCCACCATCAGCCCCATCGCGCGCCGCCGTCGCATCCCCGTCGTACCCCGCCTCTCCGCATCTCCTGCCGCACCATCCTCGCCCGTCACCTTGACGGCGGTCAAGGAGGGGCCTTCCCCGGCGCGGAAGCTGGAGCGGGATCGCCACGACGGGAGCGTCATGACGGCGAGGGCCCCATCCGGTGCCGGAGGGAGGGGGGTGACGCCCTTTCTCTCCTGCGGCTTCCGCCCGTTCTTCCTGGCCGCGGCGCTGTGGCTGCCGACGAGTCTTTTCGTCTGGATCTGGACGCTGGCGGTGGCGGTACCGCCCCACTTCGCCCTCGATCCCCTCGCCTGGCACCGCCACGAGACCCTCTTCGGCGGCGTCGGCGCCATCCTCGCCGGCTTCCTGCTGACGGCGGTGCCGAGCTGGACCGGCACCTCGCCGCTGAGCGGCCGCCCGCTGCTCCTGTTGCTGCTCGCCTGGCTCGCCGCCCGCCTGCTGGGACTGGCGGGCGGGGCCGCCCTGGTCCCGCTCGCGGCCCTCGCCGAACTGACCTTCCTCGGCGGCGTGCTGGCCTGGGTGGCACGGGCGGTGATCGGTGCCGGCAACCACCGCAATCGGCCGGTGGTGGCGCTGGTGGCGCTGTTCGTGACGGGGGCCGTCCTGTCCTGGGCGGAGCCGGTGCTGGACCTTCCCACCGGCGCCCTCGGCGACCGGCTCGGCCTCGCCGTGATCCTGCTGCTGCTGGCGCTGATCGGCGGCCGCATCGTCCCCGCCTTCACCCGCAACTGGATGGTCCGCCTCGGACCGCGGACGCTGCCGGCTCCCTTCGGCCCCCTGGATGCGGCGACCCTCGCCGTGTGGGCGCTCGTCCTCGCCACCTGGGTGGCGGCGCCGCTCGCGCGGCCGGTGGGGGTGCTGTTCCTGGTGGCGGGTTTCCTCCACGCGGCCCGGCTGCTGCGCTGGCAGGGCCACCGCACCCTCGCCGAGCCGCTGGTGTCGGTGCTCCATCTCGCCTACGCTTGGCTGCCCTTGGGGGCGGTGCTGCACGGGCTCGCGCTGGCCGGCCTCGGCCCCGATCCCGCCACCACCCTCCACGCCTTCACCACCGGCGCCATCGGCACCACGACGCTGGCGGTCATGACCCGCGCCTCGCTCGGCCACACCGGCCGCGCCCTCACCGCCGATGCCGCCACGGTGGTGATCTACGCCCTGGTGGTGACGGGCGCGCTGCTGCGACTGCTGGTGCCCCTCGCCGCCGACCGTACCTCATTGCTGGCGCTGGCGGCGGCCGCCTGGGGCGGCGCCTATCTCCTCTTCGCCCTCCGCTACGGCCCCCTGCTGACGGCCCCGCGGGCCGACCGACCCCCGGCCACCGGCGCGGCCGGTCCCGCTTGACCGCGATCAAGGCCTCCCTGCCCCGCCGTCCGACAATGCATCCGGTCCGGTGGACGCCGAATCCGGTGGGAGGCGGATCATGGCCGAAAGCGAGCGCGGCGAGCGAATCCCGTTCATGCAGCGGGTGCTCGACAATCCTTTCCTGCTGCTGTTCCTCGGCGTGGCCATCCCGACGGTGCTCTACATCCTCTGGGGCCTGATCGAGATCACCCAGATCCCCATCGCCGACTGAGGGAGACGGATCATGGCGGTACGATCGCCCGAAGTGCGGATCTGGTGGAACGAGCCCGTGGCGCGGGGTGAACTCCTGTGGATTTTCATCGCCTTTCTGTGGGGGCTGTTCATGTTTTTCATGATGATTTATTGGCACATCAACGGAAATCAGAATCTCTCGACCGAAACGTATCGGGTGAAGCCGGATGATTTCGTCGCGAAGGTCGAATCCTTCGTGGAGAAGTACAAGGTCGGCGAGGAGGGGGACACGGGGGTGCCGGTGGTGGCGCCGCCGCCCGGCAGCGACGTCTACATGCTGGCGCGTCTGTGGGAGTTCTGGCCGGTCCTGCAGCTCGAGAAGGGCCAGAGCTACCGGCTGCACCTGTCCTCGGCGGACTGGCAGCACGGCTTCTCGCTCCAGCCGGTCAACATCAACATCCAGGTGCACCCGGGCTACGAGCACGTGCTCACCATCACGCCCACCGAGACGGGGGTGTTCAGCGTGGTGTGCAACGAATACTGCGGTGCCGGTCATCATACCATGACCGGGCGCATCCGCGTCGTCGAGTCCGGGGCGGGGAGGTGAACCATGGCCACGGCATCCGGTGAACTCGGGATCATCGGCGGGATCGCGGCCCGCTTCCGCACCTGCCCGGTGACCCGGCTCAGGGTGGATCTGGCGGCCGAACGCCTGATCAAGGCCAATGCGGTGGCGGCCGTCGTGTTCCTCGCCATCGGCGGTCTCATGGGCCTGCTGGTGGCGCTGACACGCTGGCCGGCGGTGCATTTGCTGGATTCGGAGGCCTTCTACCAGGTCCTGACGCTGCACGGCCTCAACGTACTGCTCTTCTGGATCATCTTCTTCGAGATCGCGATCCTCTACTTCGCCTCGGCGGTGCTGCTCAACTGCCGGCTCGCCACGCCCCGGCTCGCCTGGGCGGGATTCGGGCTCATGGTGATGGGGGCGCTGCTCACCGACTGGGCGGTCCTGCAGGGCGATTCGAGCGTGATGTTCACCTCCTACGTCCCCATGCAGGCATCCCCCAACTTCTATCTGGGGCTCATCCTCTTCGCGGTGGGGGCGCTCGTCGGCTGCGCGGTCTTCTTCGGCACGCTGGTGATCGCCCGTGAGGAGCGGACCTACGAGGGCTCGGTCCCCCTCGTCACCTTCGGCGCCATCACCGCGGCCATCATCGCCGTGTTCACCATCGCCTCCGGCGCCATCATCCTCATCCCCACCTGGCTGTGGTCGCTCGGCTACATCGGCCACATCGACACGCTGATGTACAAGCTCGTCTGGTGGGGCATGGGCCACAGCTCCCAGCAGATCAACGTCTCCGCCCACGTGGCGGTGTGGTACGCCATCGCCGCCATCCTACTGGGCGCCAAGCCGCTGTCGGAGAAGGTCAGCCGCACCGCCTTCTTCCTCTACATCCTCTTCCTCCAGCTCGCCTGCGCCCACCACCTGCTGGTGGAGCCGGGTCTCTCGGCCGAGTGGAAGGTCTTCAACACCTCCTACGCCCTCTATCTCGCCGTGCTGGGCTCCATGATCCACGGCATGACCGTGCCCGGCTCCATCGAGGCGGCACAGCGGCGCAACGGATACGTCCACGGGATGTTCGAGTGGCTGCGCAAGGCGCCGTGGGACAATCCGGCTTTCGCCGGCATGTTCCTCTCCCTGGTCATGTTCGGCTTCATCGGCGGCATCTCCGGCGTGGTGCTGGGCACCGAACAGCTCAACATCATGATGCACAACACCCTCTACGTGCCGGGGCACTTCCACGGCACGGTGGTGGCGGGCACCACCCTGGCCTTCATGGCCCTCACCTATCTGGTGCTGCCGCTGATCTTCCGCCGCAGGGTGATCTGGCCGACCCTCGCCAAGTGGCAGCCCTATCTCTTCGGCATCGGTGCCGCCGGCATCTCCCTGTTCATGCTCGGCGCCGGTACCCTCGGCGTGCCGCGGCGACACTGGGACATCACCCTCTCCGATGCCATCCTCTCCTTCGATTTCCAGCCCGCCGCCTATCTGATGCTGGGTCTCAACGGCCTCTTCGCCCTCCTCGCGACGGTGGGGGGCATTCTCTACGTCCTCGTCACCGTCGGGACCGTGCTGTTCGGCGAGAAGGTGACGGAGGAGAACGCCCTCGCGGCCCTCGGGCCGATGCCGGCGCGGGTGGCGGAGGCCGGGGGGTCCGCCCAGGTGGGCCGTCACGGCGGCGAGGGGCTGGTCCACCTGCCCGGAACCTACGTGCTGGTGGGAGTCTTCTTCGTGGCCTTCGCCCTCTACTACTTCGTCAACTGGAAATACCTCTCCGAACTCTGGCCCATCTCCTGAGGGAGCGGGACCATGCCGGCGGTCGTCCTGCGCGACCTGCTGACCCTCCTCAAACCGCGCATCGGGGCGGCGATCGCGCTGGCGGCCGCCGGCGGCCTCGCCCTCGCCACCGGCCCGCTGCCACCGGCCGGGACGATGGCGGGGCTGCTGTTCGCCGTGTTCCTCGCCTCGGGCGCCGCCGGCGCCCTCAACCACTATGCCGAACGCGACCTCGACCGGCGCATGGCGCGCACCCGCCACCGACCCTTCGCCGCCGGCCGGCTGTCCGCCCATCCCCTCTGGCCGGCCGCCTTCACCCTCCTCGCCCTGGCGGCGGTGGCGTGGGCCGGCATGCTCGCCGGCGCCGGTCCGGCACTCTTCGTGTTCGCCGGTGCCTTCACCTACAGCGTCGTCTACACCCTCTGGCTCAAGCGGCGCACGCCCCTCAACATCGTGGTGGGCGGGCTCGCCGGCTCCTTCGCCGTCCTCGCGGGCGGCGCCGCGGGCGGTCTCGGCTTCGAGGCGGCGGTGCTGGCGGTGGTGCTGTTCCTCTGGACGCCGCCCCATTTCTGGAGCCTGGCCATGGCGGTGGAGCGGGACTACGCCGCCGCCGGCGTACCCATGCTGCCGGTGGTGGTGGGCCGCCGCCGTTGCGCCGCGCTGATCCTCGCCCACGTGGTGGCGCTGGTGGCCCTCTCGCTGCTGCCGACCCTCGGCCGCGCCGGCCCCGTCTATCTGGCGGCCGCGCTGGCGGGCGGTACCGTGTTCCTGATCGAGAGCGTGCGCCTCGGGCGCGATCCCGATCGACGAAAGGCGCTGCGCACCTTCCTCGCCTCCCTGGTCCAACTGGTCCTGCTGCTGGGCGGCGCCGTGGCCGACCGGCTGCTGGCGGAGGGGGTGTGAGGTGCGCGGGCGTCGCGCTCTCCTGCCCGTGCTGATGGCGGTGGGGGTCCTCCTGACCGTGGCCGCGCGGGCAGAGCCGGACGATCCCCTCCGGCGGGCCCTCGACCGCAGCCGTGCCGCCATCGGCCGCCTCGTCCCGGATCTCGCCTTCCGTGACGCCGACGGCCGGCCCTTCCGCCTCACCCAACTGCGCGGCAGACCCTACCTTCTCACCTTCGTCTACACCGCCTGCAGCAGCGTCTGCCCCACCCTCGTCCAGAACCTCGCCCCCATCGTCGCCGATGCCCACGCCAATCTGGGACCGGGACGCTTCGCCGTGGTGGTGGTGGGATTCGATGTGGCGCGCGACGATCCCGCCGCCATGCGCGCCTTCGCCCGCCGGCAGGGCGTGAGGGATCCGGACTGGCACTTCCTCGCCGGCGATCCCGCCACCGTCACGGCGCTGACCGAGGCGGTGGGCTTCACCTTCCTGCCCTCGGCCGGCGGCTTCCAGCACCTGGCCCAGGTGACGCTGGTGGACGCCGATGGCCGCATCGTCCGCCAGATCCACGGCGACGTCTTCAGCCCGCCGCAGATCGTGGAACCCCTCAAGGACGTGGTGCTGGGCCGCGACCGCCCCGTCCGCGACCTCGGCGACCTCGTCGACCGCATCCGCCTCTGGTGCACCGTCTACGATCCCGCCAGCGGACGTTACTATTTCGACTATTCCCTCTTCATCGGTCTCGCCATCGGCGCCGCCTCCCTCGCCCTGGTGGCCACGGTCCTGTGGCGGGAGTGGCGTCGGGCCGGCGGGCACCGTCGTTCCACCACCGGAGGTCTTTCGTGAAGCGCGGGCTGCGGAAGCTCTTCGCCGCGGCGGAAGAGGTCCTCTCGCGGGTGTTCCCGCCGGCGTGGAATCCACTGCTGAACCTTGGCGCGCTCGGATTCTTCTTTTACTGGATCGTGGTGATCAGCGGCATCTACGTGTACATTTTCTTCGATACGGGTATCCTCCAAGCATATCGCTCGGTGGAATACATGACAGTCGACCAGTGGTACGCGGCCGGCATCATGCGCAGCCTCCACCGCTACGCTTCCGACGGCATGGTGGTGGTGATGATGCTCCACATGGTCCGCGAGTGGGCGCTGGATCGCTGCCGGGGTGCGCGCTGGTTCAGTTGGGTGACGGGCGTGCCGGTGATGGTGATGATCTACGTCTCGGGCATCACCGGCTACTGGCTGGTCTGGGACCGGCTCGCCTTCTACGTGGCCCTGGTCACCTCCGAGTGGCTCGATGCGGCGGGCATCTTCGGCGAGCCCATCGCCCGCAACTTCCTCAGCGTGGAGCACCTCAACGACCGTTTCTTCACGCTGATGATCTTCCTCCACATCGCCGTCCCCCTCGTCGCCCTCATCGTGCTGTGGGTGCACCTGCAGCGCATCACCCGCCCGCGCATCCACCCGCCCCGCGGTCTCGCCGTGGGCGTGCTGGTCTCGCTGCTGGTGCTGGCGCTGGTCCATCCCGCCACCAGCCAGGGGCCGGCCGACCCCGGACGGGTGCCCGCCGACCTCGGCCTCGACTGGTTCTACCTGCCCCTCTATCCCTTCTACGAGAAGCTGCCGGGGCCGGTGACCTGGAGCGCCTCCCTCGTGCTCCTGTTCCTCTTCCTCTCCGTCCCCTGGCTGCCGCCCATGCGCCGCCGCCGGCCGGCACGGGTGGACCTCGCCAACTGCAACGGCTGTGCGCGTTGCTTCGCCGACTGTCCCTACAACGCCATCACCATGGTGATGCGCAGCGACGGTCGCCCCTTCGCCCGCGAGCCGCGGGTGGACCCGTCCTTGTGCGTCGCCTGCGGCCTCTGCGCCGGCGCCTGCCCCACCGCCATGCCCTTCCGCCGGCGGGCCGAGCTGTCGCCGGGGATCGATCTGCCCGATGCCACCATCCGCGCGCTGCGGGAGCGGGTCCACGCCGCCGCCGCGCGGCTGGTGGAACGGCCGCGGGTGATGGTCTTCGGCTGCGAGCCGGGCGTGGATCTCACCGGTCTCGGCGGACCGGCGGTGGCCGCCGTCACCGTCACCTGCGCCGGCCAGTTGCCGCCGGTGTTCGTGGACTACGTGCTCTCGCGCGATCTCGCCGACGGGGTGGTGATCACCGGCTGTGCGCCCGGATCCTGCCTCCACCGCTTCGGCCAGGCCTGGACCGAGGCGCGCCTTGCCCGCCGGCGCGATCCGCGGCTGCGGCGGCGGGTGCCGGACGAGCGGGTGCGCACCGTGTGGGCGGGACCGCTGGGGCGGGCCCGGCTGGAGGCGGAGATCGCCGCTTTCCGCCGGGCGCTGGCGGCGCTGGGCGAGACGCCGCCGGTGGCACCGGCGCCCGTGAGCCGTGCCGTGGAGACCGCCGATGGCTGAGGTGCTGCGCTGGCTCGGACAGGGCCTGGTCTATGCCCTCGCCGCCGCCGGCGTGGGCTGGTTCGCCCAGAATCCCGTCTGGCACAACTTCCCGCCGGACCGGGCGCGGCTGGTGCTGGCGCTGGTCCACGGCGGCGCCCGGGTGGAGGCCTGTCGCCGCCTCAGCTATGAGGAGATCCGCCGTCTGCCGCCGTCGGAACGCCGGCCCAGCACCTGCCGGCGCGAGCGCCGGCCGGTGCGGGTGCAACTGCGGTTGGACGGCCGGATTCTCTACGACGCATGGCTGCCCCCCACCGGACTCTCGGGCGACGGCCCGTCGCGGGTCTACGCCAAGTTCGACGTGCCGGCCGGTGCCCACTGCCTCCTCGCCCGTCTCGAGGACCGCGGCCGCGAGGATGTCTTCGCCTGGGAACGGGAGGTAACGGTGATGCTGCCACCGCGGGGGCGGCTGGGCATCGACTTCAAGGCCGACAAGGGTGGGTTCCTGTTCCACAATCTGGAGGCCAGACCCGGATGTCCCTCATAGAATGGCGTCCCGAGTTCGAGACGGGGATTCCCGACGTGGACCACGAGCATCGCGAGCTCGTGGACATCCTCAACGAGCTGGCCGACCGGCTGTCGGCCGATCCCTCGCGCGAGGAGATCGAGGCCTTCCTCGGCGAGGTGTTCGCGAAGATCGCCGCCCATTTCGCCCTCGAGGAGGCGATCATGCGCCGCGCCGGCTACGACGCCTATGCCGAGCACAAGGCCGAGCACGAGGCGCTGCTCGACGAGATCTGCGAGATCATGGACAGGGCCGCGCGCGGCGAGTACGACCACGCCCGCGAGGAGCTGGCACGGCGCGTGCGCGACTGGTTCGTCGAACATTTCCGGACCCAGGACGCCCGTCTCCATCGCCGGCTCGGGGTGTGAACCGCCGGAAGGGACCGTGAGCGCGGAATTCGTCCGTTTCCTCCGCATCGTGGGGCGCGGCCCGCGCCTCTCGCGCCCGCTGACGCGGGAGGAGGCGCGTGCGGCCATGAGCCTGATCCTTGCCGGCCGGGTGGAGCCGGCGCAGCTCGGCGGCTTTCTCCTGGTGCTGCGCACCCGCGGCGAGACGCCGGAGGAGATCGCCGGCTTCGTGGACGCGGTGCGCGCGACCCTGCCCGAGGACCCGGCGCTCCCCGTCGTGCTCGACTGGCCCTCCTATGCCGATCGCCACCGGCGGCCGCCCTGGTTCGTGCTCGCCGCCCTGCTGGTGGCGCGGGCCGGGGTGCGGGTGCTGATGCACGGCCTCGCCGGCGAGGGGCCCGCCACCACCCGCGCCGCCCTCGAGGCCCTCGGCATCGTCCCCGCCCGCGTGCCGGAGGAGGCGGGCGAACGGCTGGAACGGGACGGCTTCGCCTATCTGCCGGTGGAACGGCTGGCGCCCGCCTTCGCCCGTCTGTTCGCCCTGCGGCCGGTGCTGGGGGTGCGGACGGCGATCCACACCGCCGCCCGTGCCCTGGATCCGGCGCGCGCTCCCTTCCAGGTGCAGGGGGTCTTCCATCCGCCCTATGTGGCCCTGCAGGTGGCGGTGCAGCGGCTGCTGGGCCGCCGTGCCGCCGTCACCCTCAAGGGGATGGGCGGCGAGTTCCAGTGCAATCCCGACAAGCCGGTGCGGGTCGTGGTGCTGGACGGGGGGGAACCGGCGGAGCGGGTCTGGCCCGCCGTGCCCTATGCCGGCCCGCGCCATCCGTGGCGGGACGAGCCGCCCGAGCTGGCACCGCTGGTGGCCCTCTGGCGGGGCGAGGCGACGCTGCCGGGACCGGAGGCGGCGGTGATCGCCACCGCCGCCCTCGCCCTCCACGCCGCCGGCCGCGCCGACGGTCCCGAGACGGCCGAGCGCCTCGCCCGCGAACTCTGGGCGGATCGCCCGCGCCGCTGACGGTGCCTCACCAGGGTGGGGCCGCCGCCGCCACCGCCGCGAGCCGGCCCATGGTGGCGGCATCGAGGATGCCGTCCACCCGCTCGGGCCGGAAGCGCCGCTGGAAGGCGCGAAGGGCCGGCACGAGGCCGATCTCCGGGAGATCCGGCCGATAGCCGATGCGGAGGAGCAGCGCGCGGGCCGCCAGCGGATCCGGCGGAAGGGGCCGGCCCGGATCGCGGGGGTGGAAGGCGAGGCCGCGGCGGGCGAGGGTGGTCCAGGGGAAGAACTCGCCGGGATCGCGTTTGCGGTGCGGAGCCAGATCGCCGTGGGCGATCACCGCCTCCGGCGGCAGGCGGTGACGGGCGAGCAGTCCCTCGAGCAGCCGGCAGAGGGCGTCGATCTGGGCGTCGGGAAAGGGACGGTAGCCGAAGTCGTGGCCCGGATGGACCAGTTCGATGCCGATGCCGTGGTCGTTGAGGTCGTGGCAGTCGCGCCAGGCGCCGCGACCGGCGTGCCAGGCCCTGCGTGTTTCCGGCACCAGCCGGAGGATGTCGCCGCCCTCGTCCACTAGATAGTGGGCGCTCACGCCGCTCGCGGGATCGCGGAGACGGGCGAGGGCGGCGGCGCCGCTCGCCATGCCCGTGTAGTGCAGCACCACGAAGCGGATCGCCGCGCCGGGCGGACGCGGGCCGTGATTGGGCGAGGGATGGTCGCGGACGGTGGCGCGCACCGGTCTCAGAAGCGGTCCAGCAGCCGCCGGTAGTAGTCGCGCTCGTAGCGCGGCCGGCGGAAGTCGCCGGAGCGGCGCATCAGCTCCTCGAGAATGCCGCGGGCGCGTCCCAGGTCGTAGTCCTCCGGCACCTCCACGCCGCCGGTGGCGAAGCCGCCGAAGTTGCGCACCGCGCGCCCCAGGGGATCGCGCTCGGCGCGACCCGGGGCCCCGGGCATCGGCATGCCGGGGCCGTTCCGCCGCATGGTCTCGCGCAGCCGGTCCAGCATGGTGCGGCCACCGCGGCGCAGGAAGTCGAGGGCGCGGCTCTGGGCATCGGTGGCCTCCTCGGGGCGGCCGCCGCGCAGCGCGTCCCGCGCCCGCCGCATCTCCAGCTCCGCCCGTCCCAGCGCTCGCGGCAGCGACTCCTCCAGCTCGCCGAAGCGGCGCATGAGCGCCTGGAGTGCCCGTCGCAGCCGCTCCTGGTCCCGGGCGGCGCGGGCCGCGTCGGGATCGCCGCCAGGCTGGCGGTCAAAGGCGCCGGCCCCGCCGCGGGGCTGCCGCGAGAGGCGGAAGGTGCGATCCAGGAGCTGCTGCTGCTCACGCGTCAGCCGCTGCAGGTCCGAGAGGGCCCGCTCCAGCGGCGAGGGCTCGAAGCCCGTCGGCGGCGTCTCCAGATTCTCCAGCATCCGCCGGAGCTGCGCCAGCATCTCGCGGGCGGCCTCGCGCATGCCGCTCCGGGCCAGCTCCCGCGCCCGCCGCAGCATCTCCTCGAAGTCGCGGCGGGAGAGGGTGCGCGCGGGGTCGAGGGGGATCTCCGACGGCCGGACATCCTGGTCCGCCCGCCGACGGAGGGCCTCGGCCGCCCGCCGCTCCAGCTCGCGCAGATAGCGGTCGAGGGCGGCCTCCAGCTCGCGCACGAGCCGCTCCACCTCCTCGGCGGAGGCCCCCTCCTCGAGGGCCCGCTCGAGCGCCTCCTGGCGCCGCCGCAGTTCCCGCTCGGCCAGCGACAGCGCCCCCTCCTCGACGAAGAGGGCGATCTCCCAGAGGAGGTCCACCGCCGCCCGCCGCCCCTCGGGGCTGCGGTCGCCCAGCAGCCGGGCGGCGGCCACGAACAGCATCAGCGGCACCGGTGCGCCCAGCTCCCGCGCCGCCCCGCTCTGGCCCAGCGCCTGGAGTTCCAGTCCCACCAGCGCCCAGCGCCGCGGATCCTCCACGAGTCGGCGGCGGGCCGCCACCACCTTGCGGGCGAGGGGATGGGTGAAGGTCCGCTCCGGCAGCACCACGGCGAGGGGGCCGCTCCGGCCGCGCTGGCCGGCCGCGTCCACCACCTCCAGCTCCAGGACCGCCGGCAGTCCGGCGAGGGGATGGGCGGTGAGGTCGACGAAGGCCCGACTCTGCAGCGCCCGCGGACGACGGGCCGGCCGCGTCAGCACCCGGCGCAGCACGAGATCGGCGATGCCGTCGGCCATGGCGGCGGAGGTCTCCCGCGGCCGCACCAGCAGCGCCACCTGGGCGACGCCGTAATCGTCGCCGGCCTCGAAGCGGATCTCGAGGCTGCGGCGGCGGGTGACCTCGGGCGGGCCGGCGAAGGCGACGGTGGGCGGCCGGTCGGGAACCACCGAGAGTGTCAGCGTGGCGAGGGGCCGGCCGTCGCCGAGGGTCACGGTCAGCGTCTCGTCGCGCGTCACCTCGCGGCGCCACTCGAAACTGCCCGCCGCGAGCGGTCGCGGGGCCTCCCCTTCGCCGTCGTCCGGGCGCAGGCGCGGCTCGACCCCCTCCGGCACCCGGTGCACCTGGAGCACGAGGCGGCTTCCCCGTGGGACCCGCAGAGGGCCGCCGTCGCCCGGCGGCCCGTCGAGGTGGCGGGGGGCGAGGCCGGTGTAGTCCGGTGGATCGATCCAGAGTTCGAGCCGCGGTCCCGCTTCGGCCCGTCCTGCGGGCGCCGCCGCCGGGCTCACCACCGCGGCGAGACGGCGGCCGAGATCGCCCCGCGCCTCCACCAGCCCCACCACCAGCAGCAGCCCCAGCAGGGCCCGGAGCGCCCAGGGATCGCGTCGTGGCAGCTCCGAGCGCGGCGGCCGCAGCCGCAGCCGGTCCAGCAGTGCCGACAGCCGCGTCCGTTCGCGCGCCCACAGGGCGACGGCGAGGGGATCGTCGCGACCGGCGGCGAGCCGGTCCTCCAGCAGCCTGAGCGGCGCGTGGCGGAAACCGGAATCCCGTTCCAGCCGGGCGAGGGCCTCCTCCCGCCGCGGCCAGCGCAGTCCCCTGAGCCCCGTTCCCAGGGCGGCGGCGAGGGCGAGGGCGAAGAGGGCGAGGAGCGCGGCCCGCACCCGCGACGGCAGCGCCGACCACAGGTCGAACAGGACGGTGAGGGCGAAGAGAGCGAGGATCGCCAGCGCCGGCCACAGCCGCGGCCACAGCCGTTCCCAGAACAGCACCGCCCGCGCGAGGAGGATGCCCAGGGCGAGCTGCTGCCGATGTCTAGGGTGGTCCTCCGTCGCCATCGCCACCTCCCGGGGACGTCGCCCCCGCCCCGTCGAGCCAGGCCGGGATGCACTCGCGGGCCATGTCCTCCTCCGGCTCCCGCCGCGGCGTGATGCGAACCGCCCGGTCCCCCGCCACCAGCACCTCCGCCGGGCGCGGCCGCGAATTGTAGGTCGAGGCCATGGCCGCACCATAGGCGCCGACGGTGGCGATGGCCAGCAGGTCGCCGCGTGCGAGCTGCGGCAGCCGCCGCCGGCGCCCCAGCACGTCACCGGATTCACAGACGGGGCCCACCACGTCCACCGTCTCCTCGGGTGCGTCCGCCGCCGTCACCGGCAGGATCCCGTGCCAGGCGTCGTAGAGGGCGGGACGGAGCAGATCGTTCATGCCCGCATCCACCACCAGCAGGTGCCGGCCCGCGCTCTCCTTGCGGTAGACCACGCGGGTGAGGAGGACGCCGGCCTCGGCCACGAAGGCGCGGCCCGGTTCGAAGACGAGTTCGAGCTCGCGGCCGGCCAGGAGTTCCGCCACCAGCGCCGCCACCGCCTCCGGCGCCACCGGTTCCTCGTCGCGATAGCGGACGCCGAACCCGCCGCCGAGGTCGAGACGGCGCAGGCGGATCCCCTCGCCGGCGAGGCGGTCGACGAGGGCGAAGACGCGCGCGTAGGCGGTGCGGAAGGGGGCGAGATCGGTGATCTGGGAGCCGATGTGGAGATGGATCCCCACCGGCGTCACGTGGGGCAGACGGGCGGCGAGACGGACGGCGTCGACGGCCTCCTCGGGCGGGAGGCCGAACTTGTCGGTCCGGCGGCCGGTGGCGATCTTGTCGTGGGTCGCGGCGGCCACGTCCGGATTGACGCGCAGCGCCACCGGCGCGGTCCGTCCCAGTGCGCCGGCGATGGCGTCGATGCGCGCCAGCTCCTCCCGCGATTCCACGTTGAACTGGAGGATGCCCAGTTCGAGGGCGAGACGGATCTCCTCGTCGGTCTTGGCGACGCCGGCGAAGACGATGTCGGCGGGGGCGATCCCCGCCCGCACCGCGCGGCGGATCTCGCCGGCGGAGACGGTGTCGGCCCCCACGCCCTCGCGCGCCAGCAGCCGCAGCAGGGCCAGGTGGGGATTGGCCTTGACGGCGTAACAGAAGCGCACGGGAAGGCCGGCGAAGGCGGTCCGGAAGCGGCGGACGCGCCGGCGCACGGCGGTGGCCGAGTAGACGTAGAGGGGCGTGCCCCAGCGTTCGGCCAGGTCCGCCAGATCCACCCCCTCGCACCACAGCCGCCCGTCGCGGCGGTGGAAGGTCTCGGCGATCAATAGCCACCTCCGCCGCCGTCGTCGCCGCCACGTTCGTCCTCCCCGGGGAGCCGCGGTGCACCGCGACGGCCGCAAGCGGCGAGGGCGGCGAGGGGGGTGAGGGCGAGGATCCGGGCGAGCAGACGGCGTCGCGACATGGCTCTCCTCCCGTCAGGAGCCTCCCGCCCGATCCGGCGGACGGCGGGCGAGGAAGCGGTCGCGGTCGGCGGAGACCAGGGTGAGGGCGAGGCGGCGGTCGTCCCTCAGCACCGCGAGGGGGACCGCCACCCCGGCCTCGCCCAGGCCCCAGAGGATCTCGTAGAAGTCGGCGAGGTCGGCGACCGGCAGCCCGCCGATCTCGTAGATGCGATCACCCGCCTCGAGCCCGGCCCGTTCGGCGGGACCGCCGCGGGCGGTGCCCAGCACCAGAAGGCCGCTCTCGCTCTCCTCCAGATAGAGCCCGAGCCAGGGACGGGGACGGCGGCGGGCGCGGCCGTGCACCCGCAGGTCGTCGAGGATGGGCAGCAGCAGGTCCACCGGGACGATCATGTTGGTGCGCTCGAGGTGGCGCTCGTCGCCGCTCTGCACCAACAGCGAGCCGATGCCCACCAGCAGACCGCTGCCGTCGAAACAGCCGGTCCCGCCCCAGAAGGGGTGGGCGGGCGCGGTGAAGAGGGCGTCTTCGATCATGTATTCCCAGTAACCGGCGAAGGGACGGCGGCGGACCAGCCGGCACGCGACGGCCTGCTCGCGGCCGCCGGCCGCCGCCACCAGCAGCCGTTCGCCCACCCGCACGTCGGCGGCCCGTCCCAGCTCCGCCGGCGGCACGCCCAGCGGCCGCGTCGCCTGCACCAGCCCGAAACCGGTCTCGAAGTCGTAGGCCAGCAGCACCCCCGGCGTCACCCGGCCGTCGGCGGTCTCGATGCGGATGTCCGCGGCCTCGCACACGAGATAGCCGATGGTGAGGACGAGTCCGTTCTCATGGATGACCACACCGCTGCCGGCGCGCTCGGTGCCCAGCACCTCGGCGGTGAAGGCGGAGGGCGGCACCTCGGCCTCCAGCGCCACCACTGACCGCAGCGCCGCCTCCAGCGGGAACCGGAAATGGTGCGGCTGCGGGCGGAGCTGGGGCGGAACCCGGTCGTCGTCCCGGTCCATGGTCACCTCGGCTGGGGGCTCGGCCTGAGGTCGAGCGCCCGGCCGGTGGAGTCAAGGGCGGGCCTCAGCGGGCGAGGCGGTAGCCCTCCGGTTCCGTCAGCACCAGCGTGGTGCGGCCCGGCACCGGCTCGATCTTCTGGCGCAGGCGGTAGATGTGGGTCTCGAGGGTGTGGGTGGTGACGGCGGGATTGTAGCCCCACACCTCGCGCAGCAGCACGTCCCGCGGCACCGGCCGCCCGCCCATGCGGTAGAGATACTTGAGGATGGCCGTCTCCTTCTCGGTGAGATGAATGCGGCGGCCATCCGGTCGTTCCAGCATCTTCGCCGCCGGCCGGAAGCGATAGGGACCGATCTCGAAGACGGCGTCGTCCGACTGCTCGAACTGGCGGAGCTGGGCCCTGAGCCGGGCCAGCAGCACGCCGAGGCGCACGGGCTTCGCCACATAGTCGTTGGCGCCGGCATCCAGTCCCAGGATGGTGTCGGAGTCCTCGGCGTGGGCGGTGAGCATGACGATGGGCGCCTTCACCCCCTGCCGGCGCATGAGCCGGCAGACGTCGCGGCCGTCCTGGTCGGGCAGGCCCACGTCGAGGACGATGGCGTCGAACAGGTGTTCGCGGACGAGATCCAGCGCCTCGCCGCCGGTGGCCGCCTCCACCACCTCCCACTCCTCGTGGAGACGGAGCTGGGCGGCGAGCTCGCGGCGGAAGTCCTCCTCGTCGTCCACCAGGAGGATGCGTCGCACGGGCACGGTCGCTCTCCTCGCCACCTTCCCGGATCGAGACTAGCAGGGCGGCGGGCCGATCCGAAGGCCACGGGCGCTCACGCCCCCGCGAGAGCGCTGCAATGCCCCGTCAGCGGCCGGCGTCCCGCGGGCGCCGCAGCGGCAGCCAGGCGCAAAAGCGGCTGCCGCGGCCGGGAGCGCTGTCGATGGCGAGGTGCCCCTGGTGGCGGCGCAGCACGTGCTTGACGATGGAGAGGCCGAGGCCGGTCCCGCCGGCCTCGCGCGAACGCGCCTCGTCCACCCGGTAGAAGCGCTCGGTGAGACGGGGCACGTGTTCCGGCGGAATGCCGGGGCCGAAGTCGCGCACCCACAGCGCCAGCGCCGGTGCACCGGCCAGGGGGCCGGCCTCGGGCGGGGCCGCCTCGTGCACCGCGAGACCGATCTCCACGCGACCACCCTCGCCGCCGTACTTGAGCGCATTGTCCACCAGATTGGCGAGGAGCTGGTGGAGCTGTTCGGGATCGCCCGTGATCTCCGGGACTCCCTCCGGGCACCGCACCTCGAGGGCGATGCCGGCCCGCTCGGCCAGGGGGCGGAACTCCGCCACCACCCGCTCCACCAGCCGGCCCGGGTCGATCCGCTCGACCGGCGGCTGGGCCACGGTGGCCTCGATGCGGGAGAGGGAGAGGAGGTCGTCCACGAGGCGTACGGTGCGCGCCAGCTCGCGCTCCATGAGGGCCAGGAATTCTTCCCGGGCGGCGGGATCGTCGCGGGCGGGACCGCGCAGGGTCTCGACGGCGGCCCGCAGGGCGGCGAGGGGCGTGCGCAGTTCGTGACTGGCGTTGGCCACGAAATCGGCGCGCATGCGCTCGATGGCCATCTGCTCGCTGATCTCGCGCAGGACCACCACCACGCCATGGGCGCCGGCATCCGGCAGCACCAGGGGTGCGATGCGGGCGTGGTAGCGGCGCACGGGATCGCCCGGCGGCGCCACGTCCACCGTCTGCGCCCGGCGTTCCCGCAGCACCGCCTCCATGGCCGCCGACAGGGCGGGATCCCGCAGGAGCAGGAACAGCGGCAGCGGCCGGCCGTCGTCCGGCAGGTCGAAGTGGCGGCGGGCAGTGGCGTTGGCGAACACCACCCGGAACTCGGGATCGACGAACAGCACCGGATCCGGAAAGGCCTCCACCATGTCGGCGAGGGCCGCCTGCAGGTCGCGCCGACGGCGCCGCTCGCGGGTCCGGGCCCGCACCAGCTGCAGCACCGGTGCCGCCACCCGCCGGTCGGTCCATTCGTCGAACCCCTCGGGACGCGGGCCGCGGCGGCCGCGGGCCAGCTCCTCCAGCCAGTGGGCCAGCTCCGCCTCCCGGCGCGCCCGCCGCCAGCCGGCCACCGCCGCGGCCGCCGCCAGCACCGCCACGCCCGTCGCGAGACCGCCGGCCCCGCCCATCGCCGCGGCCACCGCCAGCGCCGGCAGGCCCGCGAGGAAGGGGCCCCGGGCACGGCGCAGGGCATGGACGGCGAGGCGGGAGGCGGGCGGGTCGCGGTGCGGGATCAGTCGCGGAGCTCCGGCAGGTCGCGGAAGTGATCGAGGGCCTCGGGATTGGCGAGCGCCCCGAGATTGCGCACGGGCCGACCGTGGACGACCTCGCGCACGGCGATCTCGCTCACCTTGGCGTTCATGGTGCGGGGGATGTCCGGCACCTGGATCACCTTGGCCGGCACGTGGCGGGGCGAGCACTCCTCGCGGATGGCCCGGCGGATGCGCGCGCGCAGCTCCTCGTCGAGGACCCGCCCCTCGCGCAGCTTCACGAACAGGACGATCCGCTGGTCACCTTCCCATTCCTGGCCGACGCACACCGCCTCCAGCACCTCCGGGAAGTTCTCCACCACGCGGTAGATCTCGGCGGTGCCGATGCGCACGCCGCCGGGATTGAGGGTGGCGTCGGAGCGGCCGTAGATGATCACGCCGTCGTGGCGGGTGATCTCGGCCCAGTCGCCGTGGGTCCACACGCCGGGAAAGCGCTCGAAATAGGCGGCGCGGTAGCGGCGGCCGTCCGGATCGTTCCAGAAGCCCACCGGCATGGAGGGGAAGGGGCGGGTGCACACCAGTTCGCCGGCGCGGCCGCGGACCGGTCGGCCGTCCTCGTCGAACACCTCCACCGCCATGCCGAGGCCGCGCATCTGGATCTCGCCGCGCCGGACGGGCCCCGCGGGATTGCCCAGCACGAAGCAGCCGACGATGTCGGTGCCGCCGGAGATGGAGGCGAGATGGAGGTCGCGCTTGATGGCGGCGTAGACCCAGTCGAAGTTCTCGGGCAGCAACGGGGAGCCGGTGGAGAGGACCGTCCGCAGCGCCGCGAGGTCGAAGCGTCGCCCCGGCTCGAGACCGCTCTTGCGGAGCGCGTCGATGTACTTGGCGCTGGTGCCGAAGACGTGCAGCCCCTCCCGCTCCGCCATCTCCCACAGCACCGCCGGCGAGGGATGGAAGGGATTGCCGTCGTAGAGTACCACCGTCGCCTCCAGCGCCAGCGCCGAGGCGAGCCAGTTCCACATCATCCAGCCGCAGGTGGTGTAGTAGAAGATCTTCTGGCCGGCCCGCAGATCGGTGTGCAGGCCCTGCTCGCACAGATGCTTGAGCAGGGTGCCTCCCTGGCCGTGGACGATGGCCTTGGGCTTGCCGGTGGTGCCGGAGGAATAGAGGACATAGAGGGGATGGTCGAAGGGGAGCTGGACGAACGCCAGCGGCGGCGGATCGGCCACCAGGAAGTCGTCGAAGGCCACCGCCCGGGGGATGCCGGCGAGATCGGGACGCTCCTCCAGCCAGGGCAGCACCACCGTCCGCGCCAGCGAGGGCAGGCGGCCGGCGATCTCCCGGACCTTGGGGCGGATGTCGAAGGCCTTGCCCCCGTAGCGATACCCGTCCACCGTCACCAGCACCCTGGGGGCGATCTGGCCGAAGCGGTCGAGGACGCCGATGGTGCCGAACTCGGGACTGGTGGAGGAGAAGGTGGCGCCCAGCGAACTCGTCGCCAGCATCAGGGCGATGGTCTCGGGCACGTTGGGCATGTAGGCGGCCACCCGATCGCCGACGCCGACGCCCTCGCGCGCCAGCGCCGCCCGCAGCGACCGGACCATGCGGTGCAGCGCGCGCCAGCTCACCTCGCGCCGCGGCCGGCCCTCGGCGTAGGCGACGATGGCCGGCGTGTCGTCCTCGCGGCGGAGCAGGTTCTCGGCGAAGTTGAGGCGGGCGCCGACGAACCAGCGGGCGCCGGGCATGGCGTCCGGGTTCTCCAGCACCACGTCGGCCCCGCGCGAGGCCCGCACGTCGAAGGTGCGCCACACCTCGGCCCAGAAATCGGCGCGCCGCTCCACCGACCAGACCCAGAGCCGCCGGATCGCATCCTCGCCCTCGAAGCCGCGGGCGCGGGCGAAGGCCATGATGCGGGTCGCCGCCGCCCGCTCGGCATCGGGCCGCCAGAGGGGTTCGTCCGCCATCGCCACCTCCCGTTCCCCGAAGGTCCGCCGCCGCGTGCCGGTCCGGCTCCGAGCATAGTGCGCCGGTCCGCCGGCGCAAATGCCGGGCGACGTGGGACTTGACGGGGACGGGCGGGGCGCTAGCCTCGGGGTGGTCCGGGAACCCGCGCGGGAGAGACCGGCGGACCCCCTCGGGGTCGCGGCCGGCGCCGAAGGAGCAACCGCCCCGGAAACTCTCAGGCAAAAGGACCGCGCCGGGTTGGGCCCTCTGGAGAGCGGATGCGGTGCGCCGCATCCCACCGAAGGGGACGGAGGCCGGGCCTCCGGAATCTCTCAGGTGCTCGGGACAGAGGGGGCGCGATTTCCGAGAGGGGAATCGCGTGCCCGCGCCGGAGCCCGAGCCATGAGCGACCTCGCCACCACTCCGCTCCACGCCCTCCACCGGGAACTGGGCGCCCGGACGGTGCCCTTCGCCGGCTACGCCATGCCGCTGCAGTACGAGGGCATCGTCGCCGAACACCGCTGGTGCCGTGCCCACGCCGCCCTCTTCGACGTCTCCCACATGGGCCAGCTCCGTCTCCGCGGCGCCGCCGCGGCGCGCGCGCTGGAGCGCCTCGTGCCCGCCGATCTGGAGGGGCTCGCAGTAGGCCGCGGCCGCTATACGGTCCTCACCAACGCGCACGGCGGGGTGGTGGACGATCTCATCGTCGGCCGCGACGGGGCGGACACCTTCTTCCTCGTGGTCAACGCCGCCCGCAAGACCGCCGATCTCGCCCATCTGCGCGCCCATCTCCCGGCGGAGGTGACGCTCAAGACCCTCTTTGCCGAACGCGCGCTGCTGGCCCTGCAGGGGCCGGAGGCGGAGGCGGTGCTGAGGGAGCTGCTGCCGGGCGTGGAGGCGCTGTTCTTCATGGACGCCGCCTGGTTCACGTGGGAGGGCGTGGCGCTGCGCGTCTCCCGCAGCGGCTACACCGGCGAGGACGGTTTCGAGCTGTCGGTGCCGGCGGAGGCGGCGGAGACCCTGGCCCGGCGGCTGCTGGCCGACCCGCGGGTGCGGCCGGCCGGCCTCGGCGCCCGCGACACCCTGCGCCTCGAGGCGGGGCTCTGTCTCTACGGCCACGAGCTGGACGAGGACACCACGCCGGTGGAGGCGGGACTCGCCTGGTCCATCGGTCGCCGTCGGCGCGAGGCGGGGGACTTCCTCGGCGCCGAGGTGATCCTGCGCCAGCTGCGGGAGGGGCCGCCGCGGCGGCTCGTGGGCCTGCGGCCGGAGGGCCGGGCGCCGCTGCGGGAAGGCGCACCGCTCCGTCACCGGGGGACGCCGGTGGGCCGCGTCACCAGCGGCGCCTTCGGCCCCACCGTCGGCGGTCCCGTCGCCCTCGGCCATGTGCGGGCCGATCTCGCCGCACCCGACACCCTGCTGGAGAGCGAGCTGCGCGGGCGGCCGCTGGCCGTGCGCGTGGTGCCGCTCCCCTTCGTACCCCACCGCTACCGTCGTCGAGGAGCACGGCCATGATCCTGCGCTACACCCGCGACCACGAGTGGATCCGCGTGGAGGGCAACATCGGCACCGTCGGCATTTCCGACTACGCCCAGCAGCAGCTCGGCGACGTGGTGTTCGTCGAGCTGCCGGAGCCCGACCGGGAGGTGCGCAAGGGGGAACAGGCCGCCGTGGTGGAGAGCGTCAAGGCGGCGAGCGAGGTCTACGCGCCGGTCTCGGGGCGGGTGATCGAGGCCAACGACCGCCTCGTCGGGGAGCCGGAGCTGGTCAACCGCGATCCCGAGGGCGAGGGCTGGTTCTTCCGCCTCGAGCTCGCGGACGCGGGCGAGCTGGACGGGCTCATGGACGCGGAGGCCTATCGGGCCTACGTCGAGAGCCTCGACTGAGGAGGCGGCCATGCACGGGGACCGTCCCGCCGCCGGCCATGCCTTCGTCTGGCGCCACATCGGTCCGCGCCCCCGCGACATCGCGGAGATGTGCCGGGTGGTGGGCTGCGCCGATCTCGATGAGCTGATCGCGCGGGCGGTGCCGGCCGCCGTCCGCACGGCGCGGCCCCTCGACCTGCCGCCGCCGCTGGACGAGACGGAGGCCATGGCGCGCCTCGCCGACTACGCCGCCCGCAACCGCCCGGGGCGGGCGCTGATCGGCATGGGCTATTACGGCACCCGCCTGCCCGCCGTGCTGCGGCGCAACGTGCTGGAGGCGCCGGGCTGGTACACCGCCTACACCCCCTATCAGAGCGAGGTGAGCCAGGGGCGGCTCGAGGCTCTCATGGTGTTCCAGACCATGGTGGCCGACCTCACGGGGATGGAGGTGGCCAACGCCTCGCTGCTGGACGAGGCGACGGCGGCGGCCGAGGCCATGACCATGGCCCGCCGCGTCTCCCGCCATCCCGGCCGGCGCTTCTTCGTGGACGCCGACACCCACCCGCAGACGAAGGCGGTGGTGCGCACCCGCGCGCGCTTCCTCGGTCTCGAGGTGGTGGAGGGGCCGGTGGCGGAGGCGGCGGTGCGCGACGACGTCTTCGGCGCCCTCCTCTCCTATCCGGGCTCGGAGGGGGAGATCCGCGATCCAGAGCCGGTGATCGCGGCGCTCCACGCCCGCGGGGCGGTGGCGGCGGTGGCCACCGATCTGCTGGCGCTGACCCTGCTGAAGCCGCCGGGCGAGATGGACGCGGACATCGTGCTGGGCTCCGCCCAGCGCTTCGGCCTGCCCATGGGCTTCGGCGGTCCCCACGCCGCCTTCTTCGCGAGCCGGCTGCGCTTCGTGCGTCAGATGCCGGGACGCATCATCGGGCTCTCCCGCGACGCCCGGGGACGGCCCGCCTACCGCATGGCGCTGCAGACCCGCGAGCAGCACATCCGGCGCGAGAAGGCCACCAGCAACATCTGCACCGCCCAGTCGCTGCCGGCCATCCTCGCCGGGCTGTACGCCGTCTGGCACGGGCCGGAAGGGCTGCGGGCCATCGCCGAGCGGATCCACGGCCTCGTCCGTGATCTGGCGGCGACCCTGCGGGCGCGCGGCCTCGCCCTCGCCCACGAGGCCTTCTTCGACACGCTGGTGGTGGAGACGCCGGGCCGCGCCCGCGAGATCCACGCCCGCGCCGGGGCGCGGGACCTGCTCCTGCGCGATCTCGGCCCGGACCGGGTGGGTCTGTCGCTGGACGAGACGGCCGATCGGGCGCTGGTGCACACCCTCGCGGAGGTGATCACGGGCGAGGCGGGGGAGACGGCGAGGGCGTCCGCCCCCGCCATTCCCGCCCACCTCGCCCGCACCTCGCCCTTCCTGCGCCATCCCGTCTTCCACGAGCACCGTTCGGAGACGGCGATGATGCGCTATCTGCGGCGGCTGCAGGACCGCGACGTGGCCCTCGATCGCGCCATGATCCCGCTCGGCTCCTGCACCATGAAGCTCAACGCCGCCGCCGAACTGGAGCCGATCCTGGAGCGCGGCTTCGCCCACATCCATCCCTTCGTGCCGGCGGAGCGGGCGGAGGGCTACCGGCGGCTCCTCGCCGATCTCGAACGCTGGCTGTGCGAGATCACCGGCTTCGACGCGGTCTCCTTCCAGCCCAACGCCGGCTCGCAGGGGGAGTACGCCGGGCTGCTCGTGATCCGCGCCTATCACGAGAGCCGCGGCGAGGGGCGGCGCGACGTCTGCCTCGTTCCCGCCTCCGCCCACGGCACCAATCCGGCGAGCGCGGTGCTGGCGGGGCTGCGGCCGGTGACGGTGGCCTGCCGCGAGGACGGCGACATCGACCTCGAGGATCTGGAGGCGAAGGCGCGCGCGCACGCCGACCGGCTGGCGGCGGTGATGGTCACCTATCCCTCCACCCACGGCGTCTTCGAGGAGGGGATCCGCGAACTCTGCGCCATCGTCCACCGCCACGGCGGTCAGGTCTACATGGACGGGGCCAATCTCAACGCGCTGGTGGGGCTGGCGCGGCCGGCCGAGCTCGGCGCCGACGTGGCCCACCTCAATCTCCACAAGACCTTCGCCATTCCCCACGGCGGCGGCGGGCCCGGCATGGGCCCCATCGGCGTGCGGGCCCATCTCGCCCCCTTCCTGCCGGACCATCCGGTGGTGCCGGGGACCGGGGGGGCGCGGAGCGTCGGCACCGTGGCGGCGGCACCCTTCGGTTCGCCCATGATCCTGCCCATCTCCTGGGCCTATGTGGCGATGATGGGCGGCGACGGCCTCACCCTCGCGAGCAAGGTGGCGATCCTCAACGCCAACTATGTGGCGCACCGGCTCGATCCGCACTTCCCGGTGGTCTTCCGCGGCCGCGGCGGCTTCGTCGCCCACGAGTGCATCCTGGACTTCCGGGCGGTGAAGAGGGCCACCGGCCTCACCGCCGAGGACGCCGCCAAGCGCCTCGCCGACTTCGGCTTCCACGCCCCCACCATGAACTGGCCGGTGCCGGAGAGCATGATGGTGGAGCCGACGGAGAGCGAGCCCCGCGAGGAACTGGATCGCTTCTGCGAGGCGATGATCGCCATCCGCGAGGAGATCCGGCGGGTGGAGCGGGGGGAGGGGACGGCCGAGGCGAGTCCGCTGCGCCACGCCCCGCATCCGGCGGCGGCGCTGGCCGACGACCCCTGGCCCCGCGCCTACGACCGGCGGACGGCGGCCTTTCCCCTGGCGTGGGTGGAGGAGCGCAAGTACTGGCCGCCGGTGGCGCGGGTGGACAATGTGTGGGGCGACCGTCATCTGGTGCCGGTGCTGCCGCTGCCGGAGGGGATGGCGGACTGATCCGGCGGTCCACGGTCTCTCGCCGGCGGGTCCGTCGATGACGCATCCGCGGTCCTCCGACGACAGCGCACCGGCTCCTCCGTCGAGCCGGGTCGGTGCCGGGCGGTCCGGACGGGCGGGGTCGAGGGGCTGCGCGGTGAACGCATCGACGGTTGGCATGTTCCAGAGAAAATGGAACATGCTCGTCAGAAAGGTCAATGGAGCCATACGCTCTCATTTGTGACTTGTGGAATATGGAAATCTCGATTGATTTTCTTGGCTTCGTTTTGTTAAAATATCAATCCTATTTTGCAGCATAAAAGTCTTTATCCTATCGCCTTGTCTTCGGCATCGTGCCCTTCGCGGGGTTCGTGTTGAATGCGAAGGGATTCCGGGACGCGTCGGTCGTGGGATGGGATGATGCGCATCGCTGTGATGAACCTGGCGCTCCACGGCATGCGCGAGGGACTGTCAAGCGAGCCAACACCCTCTCCGAGAGGGGCGTCCTCACCGAGGACGATCTCAGCCACTGCGAGGAGGTGGCCCTGTCCAATCCACCATTCGCGGGCATCTTGTCCAGGAAGTGCATGCGTATGGATTTTCCGACGAATTCCAAGAAGGGTGAACTGCTATTCCTGGGTGTGACGATGGAGGCCCTCCCCCTGGCGGGCGGTGTGCCGTGGTGGTTCTACCCGAAGGGCTTCTGTTCGGGCCACAAGAGGCCACCTCGCACTGCGCCGCAAGCTCGTGAAGGACCACGACCTCTTGGCCGTGGCATCGCTGCCCGCCGGCGTGCTCAGACTCTAGGCCCGGATCGAAACTGGATCATTCGTTTTTCGACGTCTCACAGCAGGCATCAAAAAGATGAAAAATCCAAGGAGAGGAAAAGGTCTGTTTCTAGGAGATCCGCACCGACGGTTTTGCTCGGGAAAGGATTCAGGAGCGGCGGCCGGCCCGAGACGCCAGAGCGAAACGAGATCTCCGATCTTTTGGCCAAGTGGGGTGAATAGATGGCCGCGGGTTGCAAGAACCCGACCGATATGGTGCCGGCGCTTTGCTCGATCCCGGCTCCGTAGCGCCACGTTGCCGGTGGGCGGCGATCGAAACCGTCGCGGAGAACGGCTCCGATCTCGCGGCCGGTCGGCACGAACCGCAGATCGCGGAAAGGGTCCGGGCGCCGATCCGGTGGAGTTGATCCGTGAGAGGGGGGCCATCGAGCACGAGAACGCTCACGGACTCGAGAGATTGCTCGAGGAAGTGGAGGCCAGCTCATGACGGAACTCCCCACCCCAAAGATCGAATCTCAGGATCTCACTGTCGGGGCGCTCTTCAAGGACTTTTACTCCGTCCCCGACTTCCAGCGTGAATATGTCTGGCGGCGGGAGCAAGTCGAGAAGCTACTTCAAGACCTCTACGACGAGTTCTATAACGAAGAAGGACGTATCCGACCTGATACTGAGTATTTTCTTGGGAGCATTGTCGTTTGCAAAGATAAAGACGGGAGGTTTCAACTTATAGACGGACAACAGCGTATGACCACTCTTTACCTTATACTTTGTGTCATTCGTGATTTGATAAAGGACTCTGTTGAAGAGGAAACAAAGCAGTTGATTGCTCAGGAGATCGCAAACTACACAACGGATCCTCGAACATACAAGACAGTTCGGCGTTTTCGCGTCTCCCTTCAATATGAAGACAGCGAGGGAGTATTGGAGAAAATTGCATCCGGTGGTGTTCAACTTAACGAGATACCGGAAACGACGGCATCGGTCAGGAATATCCTATCGGCCTACCGAGATATTTATGAATTCCTTGTGACAAATCTGGGTGAAGATCCCCAGCGACTGCGCCAGTTCCACGGCGTGCTCACGACTCGCGTCAAACTCATCCGGATTGTCACACCCACCATCGAGAAAGCCCTGAAGGTCTTTGAGACTATCAACGACCGGGGCGTAGGACTGAACGCGATGGATCTTCTTAAGAACTTTCTCTTCATGAAGACCCTAAAGGATAATTATCCACGGCTCAAGGATCAATGGAAGAAACTGGTGGACACTCTCGATTCCTGCGGCGAAAAACCCTTGCGGTTCTTACGCTACTATATCATGGCCCATCACCAGATCGACCACCGCCGGGGCATCCGCGAGGACGAAATCTATGATTGGTTCGTCAAGCATAGCGTCGAGGCCGGTATCGATTCTGATCCCCTTGGCTTCGTGGAAGATCTTGTCGAATGTGCTCGGTCCTATAGAAATTTTCTGATATGCAAGGATGCTCAAGGTAACGAAAACCGTTACCTGAGGAATCTCGCTTTGTTGGGCGGCGCCTTGCGTCAGCAATATATCCTGTTGTTGGCAGGAAGGAAGCTTCCGCCGGAACTGTTCAGCCGGCTTTGCCGGTACATAGAAAACCTCGTTTTCTGCTATATAATCACACGAGAACCCACGAAGATTTTTGAGAGAAACTTTGCGCGCTGGTCCGCCGATCTACGGAAGGTCAAAACTTCCGAAGAACTCGATGCCTTCATCGCTAAATACTTTGTTCCGGATATGAGAAGCCGCGCCGACGGCTTTGACTTCGCCTTTCGCGAACTGAGACAGAACCGAATTCAGCAATACCGCATGCGGTACATCCTCGCCAAGCTCACCCAGTACATCGAGGAAAAGGCGTGGGGCAACCCTGCCCACGGCCACCTCGGCCTCTACGTCACCAGGGAGGTCGAGATCGAGCACATCTTGCCTGCCAACCCGCGGCCGGACGTCCGCGCGGCTTTCGACAAACCTGACGAATACGATGACTATGTTCTCCGGCTGGGCAATCTCACTCTGTTGGAGAAAACGATCAACAGGTCTGTGTCGAACGGATCCTTTGCGGAGAAGATTCCCGGTTATAGGCAATCGTCCTTCTTGCTCACAAAATCGCTTGCCGAAAGGCCCCAGGTCGGGATCGACACCCAACTCAATCGTGCGGTCCAGGATCTCATCCAATTCGACAAGTGGGATTCGTCCGCGATCGAGAGACGCCAAGAGATGATGGCAAAGCTGGCGCGCAGGGTTTGGGAGATCCCCGAGCGGAAGGAGGGGGGAGACGAATAATGAAGTGGGCCATGTATCCGCGACTACCCCGTCCTTCCGTTGGGGCGCTCGGGAGGGGGCATGGGGTCGCGGGGGAGGGTTTCGCGGGGCGTTCGCGGATGGTTGGCCGGGTTTGGCTGCCGCTTCTGGGGTCGTTTTCCGCATTCGCCGTCCTCGGGACACACCTCGCCCCCGATCCTCATCCCGCATCGGCGCGTGTGAT
>JALSGP010000012.1 GCA_026982705.1 Alphaproteobacteria bacterium | reverse complement strand
TGCATGGGCTCGCTCCCGCTACCGATGTCAGGCTGGGCCGGCCCGGATCCCGGCGCCTTGATCGACGTCAAGGACGGGCACCGGCGCGACGCGGCCGATGCCGTGGCCATCGTACCGTCCGCGGCCGTGTCGCGGCCGCTCGCATGAGCGCCGTTATCGGCGTGATCACGGCGCGGACGATCGTCCCGGGTGCAACGCCGCGGGAAGGAGAACGGCGAACGGCCGCAGCGGGCTCGGATCGCTGTTGATGCGGGTGAACAGGCCCCTCGACGGGGCGAGACATACCCAGATCTTCGGCTTGGGCGGCGTGCCCCAGGGATCGTAGGGCCAGACGACCTGCCAGGCGGCGATGCTCAGAGTTCCATCCGCCACGTCTCGGGATCCTCGAGCTCCTCGATGATCGCCGCGCGCAGCGGATTGTCCTCGTCCACCATGTCGCGGTAGTCTATCCAGCCCATTCTGGCCTTCTGCCAGTCGGGGCCGTGGGTGGCGGCGGTGCGTTCGTCGAAGGTCATGGCGACGGACCTGGCCAGCGCCCGCTCCAGGCATTCGCGATCGGACGCCGACAGCGCGGACAGCTCGGGCTCCCGATTGGACCGGCGCCGCACGTGGTAGCCCTCCAGCCGCCAGGGCAGGCGTTCCACGCCGGCCTCCCGGATCCGCAACGGCTCTCCCTTGAGGAGCTCGTAGATCTCCACCGGCACCGGCCCGTACCGCATGGCACGGTAGCTGGCGCCGAAGATCGGCCGTCCGTGGCGGTTGAGATGCTCCTTGTCCGCGAAGTAGCAGGCTTTCAGGATTGCGTGGAGGTCGAGCGATCGATGCCTCGACAGCATCCAGTCGACCGCCTGCAACGCCTTCCTGGCGGCGAAACGAAAACGGATCGGTTCGCGGTCGGTGGACATCTCGTCCTCCCCGGCCCGGGTCGAGGGCACCATGACAGCCTTTCCTTGACGGACCGGGAACGGGACCCGGGCCGACGGTCCCCCCTCATTCATACTGTGACACGACGGGTACCGTGGTCAATGAGACCGCAAGGGCCCGTCGCCCGCGCGCTTGCGGGCCGTGGCGAAGCACCCCGAGGCACTGGCGACCTGATGGGCCCGGGTGCGGAAGGGACTACAGGCCGGCGGCCGGCCGGGCATTCGGCATTTCGTCCCACGTGCGGCCGCGCCAGGAACCGAGCGGCTCACGAGGGGCTGCCGCTCCTGCGTTGCCATTCGGGCGCTTGCCACTCATACGGCAATGCCGTATATGCAGAGGTGATGATCCGTTTCGTCCAGGCGCCCGGGTTCACGGCCCGCGTTCACGACTATCTGGACGATGCCGAGTATGCGGCGTTGCAGTGGCTGCTGGCCTTCCGCCCCGACGCCGGCGACCTGATCCCTGGATCGGGCGGCCTGCGCAAGCTGCGCTGGCGTCGTTCCGGGCGCGGCAAGCGCGGCGGCGTGCGGATCATCTACTACTGGCGGTCGCGGGCGGGCGAGATCTGGCTGCTCGCGATCTACGCCAAGAGCGAGGCGACGGACATCCCGCGTGAGGTGCTGCGCCGCATCCGGAAGGAGATCGAGGAATGACCGCGAAGCGCGACATCGGTGCCGAGCTGCTGCAGGCGGTGCGCGACATCAAGGCCGGCCGCGGGCGGCGCTTCACCCTGGAGCTGCCGGAGGACGTGCGTGCCATCCGGGCCCGTGTCGGCCTTTCCCAGAGCGCCTTCGCGGCGCTTTTGGGCGTGAGCGTGCGCACGCTCCAGGACTGGGAGCAGGGACGGCGCAAACCCAGGGGACCGGCGCTGGCGCTGCTGCGGATCGTGGCGAAGCACCCCGAGGTGCTGGCGGCGTAAGCGATCACTCCACCAGATCGTCGATATCCACCCGAAGCGCCGCGGCGAGGCGCTTGTAAACATCGACCGTGCCCTTGCGCCTGCCGGTCTCGATCTGCGCGATGTAGGCCTGCGCGAGGCCGGCCTTGTCGGCGAGCTCGCGCTGGGTGAGACCGCGGTATTCGCGCCACACCTTCACGGGGTTCTCGCCCGCGACGAGACGGTCCGCGATCTCGGCCGGCAGGAGCTCCTCCTCGCCGCGTTCGAGGGCGGCGACGACATCGTCGTGGGCCCGGATGTCGTCGAGCGCCTCGGCCTTCTCGAGGAGCTCGCGCCAGAGCTCGATGGGCACCACCGCGAAGACCTCTTCGCCGTTCTTCTCCAGGATCTGCACCTTCATCGGTAGACGCCTCCTCTCGGGCCCACATCGAGCACTTCGAGCGTGCCATCCCTCCGGATGCGAAAGATGGCCCTCCAGCCGCCGACACGCAGGCGATAGCCCTCACGGCCTTCGAGCTTGCGCACGTCGGGGCGCGGATCGCGGCCCTCCGCGAGTCGCTGAAGCGCATCGCGAATACGCTCGGCGACATCTTTGGGGGCTCTTCGAAGGCCCTTGGTCGCCCTGCGCGTGTAGAGGATCCGTGTCATGTGGGATGAATAGCACACTGCTATCTACAGTCAAGGCTACATGATAGCTGTCTTGCCGATCCTGCCCGTCGTCCATTCCCCGACCTCGACGAGGGTCTTGGGCCGGCGCAGCGCGTCGCGGGGGCGTATCGGCAGAGAGGGCATGGCGTTCTTCCTCATCACGGCTTCATCACGGCTCCGCCCTCTCGATGTAGCGGATCGGGGCGACCCACACGATGCGGACGTCGTGCACCGGCGGGGCGGCGTGGCTCTCGAGATCCCAGAGGCCGGGTTTCGAGCCGCGCAGCAGGCGCTTGACGTAGGTACGGCCGTCCTCGGTGCGCACCACCACCGTGCGGCCGACGAGCTTCTCCGGATCGTAGCTGTTGGGCTCCTCGTAGAAGATGATGTCGCCGTCGTGGAACTCGGGCTCCATGGAACGGCCCCGCACCACCACGGCGGCGAGTTTTTTCGTCGCCCGCCAGGGGGCCTCCACCCGGTCGAGCTCCTGGTCCTCCTCCGGCGGGTAGACCTCCGCGCCGGCGCGCATGGCGGATGCGACGGAGCACGCCCTGGCGCTCGGCCGGGCGATCCTCGACGTGGCACGGGGCGAGCCGGCGGACGCGGCCGAACGCCCGCCCCGGGTGTACGAGCGTGCCGCGTCCAGGGCACAGCTCGACCGGATCGGCGAACACATCGCCGGGCTCGAGCTCACCTACAAGGGCTCACTCGAACTCCGGAAGACGGCGGAAGAGAAGCTCGCGCGCAAGCCGAAATACGGCGGCGACCCGCGCATGCTCACCGACATCGTGCGTGGCATGTTCGTGGTCGAGACCCGCGCCCAGGTGCGGCGGGTGGTGAGGGAGCTCGCCAGGCATTTCGGCCTGATCGACGAGGGGCTCGTGATCAAGCCGGACGGCTATGCCGACCAGAAGGTTCTGGTCCGGTTCGAGGACGGGTTCCTGGCCGAGGTGCAGATCCTGCACCGGGCCATGGCCGAGGCGAAGACGCGGGGGCATGTGCTCTACGAGAAAGCCCGCGTCCTGCCCGAAGACGATCCGGAGCGGGCGCGGCTCGAAGAGGAGATGCGCGTGCTCTACGAGGCGGTGCGCGCCGGGGACAGCGCCTTCTTCACCCCGGCTTCGAGGCCGCCGGCGGGCGCGATGCGCTGGAGGAAGCCGGCCCGTTCGTCGGCCGAGCTCACCGGCACGTCGTCGGTCGAGGGCTCGAGGGGTTCGATCGCATCGTCGGGCGCCTCGACCCAGCGGGCCGAGACCACCCGGCCGTATTCGTCCGTGTCTTCCACCAGGGCGGCGACGCCGAGCAACCGCCCTTCGGGCGAGAGCACGCGGATCGCCGGGAAGACGCGGTCGACCCGCCAGAGCTCGACCACGACATCGCCGATGCCGGATACGGTCATCTCCACGAGATACGGGCGGTCCATGGATGACCTCCTCCTCGCGCTGGAGAAGGTGCACGCTCGATGGGACGGCATCAAGTACCGGATGGTGCCCGACGTCTGGCGGCCACTCGGCGATGCACGCAAGCCCCGGCCGATCGACGTGTGGTCGCCCATCGCCGAGCGTCTCGCCCGGGATCCCGCACCGGAGCGGCCGGCAGGTCCCGGTGGGGACGAGGTCGAGCGGCTCTACGCGCGCCTGGTCGAACGGGCGCGGGAAGGGGCGCCGACGGCCGCGGTCGCGGCGCGCCCACGGGTGAACGTCACGCGAACCCGCTGCACCAGTTCTGCACCACTCCGGCCGGGTGTTCCGGTTCCGTTCGTGCCTGTCGGTGCCGGACCGCGACGTTCGCACGCGCCGCCGCTTCGGGCCGGATGTCCTGTGCCGTAAGGGATCGTCGTGGTGGGCGCTGCTGGGTTCGAACCAGCGACCCCCGCCGTGTGAAGACGGTGCTCTACCGCTGAGCTAAGCGCCCGCGGGCGGCGAACTAGGAAGAGGCCGAAGGACTGTCAAGGGCGGCCGGCCTCCGCGGGGCGGCATCGCGCCGCTGCCGTTGACGGCTCCCGGCGGCGTGCGCATCTTGGACGCGGGCCCCTGTGGCGGAACGGGTAGACGCGGCAGACTCAAAATCTGCTGGGCTTCGGCCCGTGCTGGTTCGAGTCCGGCCAGGGGCACCAGATCCCGGCGGGGGCGGGACTCCCCCGCCGTTTCCGGACCGTGGTGGCGGATCCGATGCGGGAGGGGAGGCGGCCTGCCCGTCCCGCCCGTGCGTCGGGGGGCGAGGGTCGATGCCGAGCGGACCCCGGTGCGCGCACGACGAACGACCCATCCTGCCGTCGCGGACCGGTGGCGCACCATGACACGGCCGCCCGCACGACGGGCGGCCGGCCCGGCGGATCGGGGGCGGCGCTCAACCGCCCGTGTCGGGGCCGGCACCGTCGCCGGGGGCGGTGGCGCGGCGGATGAGGGCGAAGATCACCAGCACCGCGCAGGCGAAGACCAGGAGGCCGAACCATTCGAAGGCCCGCTCCTCGGCCCGGCTCGCCAGCAGCAACCCCAGGATCGCGAGGAGGCCCATGAGGGCGCCCACGATCCAGGACGACCAGTCGTCGCGTGCCGCCGTCATCCGCTCACTCTCCCCACTCCACTAGGTCCCGGTAGGCGTGCCAGCTGGCGTGGCCCACCAGCGGCAGGGTCACGATCAGGCCGAGGTAGAGGGTGACGAGTCCGAACCCCACGAAGATGGCGATCAGCGCGCCCCAGAACAGCAGCGGACCGGTGTTCACCTGCACGGCCCGGATGCTGGCGCCGATGGCCTCGATGACGTTGGCGTCCTCGCGGTCCAGCAGCATGGGCACCGCCACCACCGAGATGGAGAAGGCCACGAAGGCCAGCACCGCCCCCACCGCCGTGCCGATCACGAGGAAGGGCCAGCCACGCGGGCTCAGGAAGGTGTCCACCACCAGATTCTCCACCGACGGCGGCTCGAGGCCCCAGTAGAGGAAGAACAGCAGCGCGGCGATGCGCACCCAGAGGAAGAAGAACAGCATCAGCGCCACGCCCATGAGGCCGATCTGGACGGGATTGCGCAGGAAGGCGGTGAAGGCCTCGAAGAGGGTCACGGTGAGCCCCTGCTCCAGCCGCCGGCTCGCCTCGTAGAGGCCCACCACCAGCACCGGCCCCACCAGCAGGAAGCCGGACATGGCCGGCAGGATCAGGTGGAGCCAGCCGAGCTGGAGGAAGCCCCAGGTGATCACATAGCCGGTGACGGCCGCGAGCACCCCGTAGGCGAGGCTGATGCCCGGTGCGGCGCGCATGTCCTGCCAGCCGCGGGCCAGCCAGGTCCATGGCCGTTCCATCTCGATGCGGCGGATCCGCAGGGTCCTGCCGGCGAAGACCGGCACCGCCTCCGTCGTCATCGTCCCTCTCCTCCGTCCGACCCGTTCGTCTCGTCCGACCCGTGGCGACGGCCCGCCACGGCCGCAATCTCCGCCCGGGGCGTCGCCTTCCCTTGACTTGGATCAATGCCACGCCGCAAGTGCGACGAAAAGGTGCCCCGGGCGCGTGCGGCAATGTGCGCGATTCCTAATATACCGGCGCGGACGCATCTCTCGCACGGGTCGCACGGACCGACGCGCCGTTCGGTGAAGCGGAGGAGAGCCGATGGCAGTGGCAGCAGCATCCTCGGCCGGCGTGACGGGAGAGCGCATCGCCTACAACGAGGACGTGGTGCGCCTCTTCACCGTCGCCACGATATTCTGGGGCGTGGTGGGGTTCCTGGTGGGCACCTTCATCGCCTTCCAGCTCGCCTATCCCTGGCTGAACCTGCCCTACGAGTGGGGGACCTTCGGCCGCCTGCGACCGGTGCACACCTCGGCGGTGATCTTCGCCTTCGGCGGCAACGCCCTGCTCGCCACCTCCCTCTACGTGGTCCAGCGCACCTGCCGGGCGCCCCTCTTCGGCGGGCCGGCGCTGGCCTATTTCCTCTTCTGGGGCTACCAGATCTTCATCGTCCTCGCGGCGACGGGCTACGTGATGGGCATCACCCAGAGCCGCGAGTATGCGGAACCGGAATGGTACGTGGACCTGTGGCTGACGATCGTTTGGGTGGTGTACTTCATCGTCTTCTTCGGAACCATTCTCCGGCGTCGTGAGCCCCATATCTACGTCGCGAACTGGTTCTATCTGGCCTTCATCATCACCATCGCGATCCTGCACATTTTCAACAATCTGGCCGTGCCGGTGAGCTGGTTCGGCACCAAGAGCTACTCGCTCTTCGCCGGCGTGCAGGACGCGCTGCTGCAGTGGTGGTACGGCCACAACGCCGTGGGCTTCTTCCTCACCGCCGGCTTCCTGGGAATGATGTACTACTTCGTCCCCAAGCAGGCCCAGCGGCCGGTGTATTCCTACCGTCTGTCCATCGTCCACTTCTGGGCGCTGATCTTCCTCTACATCTGGGCCGGCCCCCACCATCTGCACTGGACCGCCCTGCCGGTGTGGGCGCAGATCCTCGGCATGACCTTCTCGGTGATGCTGTGGATGCCCTCCTGGGGCGGCATGATCAACGGTCTCATGACCCTCTCCGGCGCCTGGGACAAGCTGCGCTGGGATCCGGTGCTGCGCTTCCTGGTGGTGTCGGTGGCCTTCTACGGCATGAGCACCTTCGAGGGACCGCTCATGTCGGTGCGCCAGGTCAACGCCCTGTCCCACTACACCGACTGGACGGTGGGCCACGTCCATTCCGGCGCCCTCGGCTGGGTGGCGTTCGTGAGCTTCGGCGCCCTCTACTATCTGGTGCCGCGCCTGTGGAAGGCGGAGCGGCTCTACTCCATCCGTCTGGTGGAGTGGCACTTCTGGATCGCCTCCCTGGGCATCGTCCTGTACATCACCTCCATGTGGGTGTCCGGCATCATGCAGGGGCTGATGTGGCGCACCTACGACAGCCTCGGCTTCCTGCAGTTCTCCTTCGTCGAGACGGTGGAGGCCATGCATCCCTTCTACGTGATCCGGGCCCTGGGCGGCGTCCTGTTCACCGCGGGGGCGCTGATCATGGTCTACAATCTGTGGCGGACCATGCGGCGTGAGGTGCGCGCCGAGGAGCTGCTGCCCTCCCAGGCGGGCGCGCTGCGGGTGGCCGCGGCCGGGTGAGGAGAGGCCCCATGGCACTCATCTCGAGACACGAGGTGGTGGAGCGGCGGGCGTTGCTGCTCGCCCTCCTCATCCTGGTGACGGTCTCCATCGGCGGCATCGTGGAGATCGTCCCGCTCTTCACCATCGAGAGCACCATCGAGCGGGTGAAGGGGGTGCGGCCCTACTCGCCGCTCGAGCAGCTCGGCCGCGACATCTACGTGCGCGAGGGATGCTACGTCTGCCACAGCCAGATGATCCGGCCCTTCCGCGACGAGGTGGAGCGCTACGGCCACTACAGTCTCGCCGCCGAGTCCATGTACGACCATCCCTTCCAGTGGGGCTCCAAGCGCACCGGTCCCGATCTCGCCCGGGTCGGCGGCAAGTACTCCAACGAGTGGCACGTGGCCCATCTCGTCGACCCCCAGAGCGTGGTGCCGGAGAGCGTGATGCCGGCCTATCCGTGGCTGCTGGAGCGCGAGCTCGACGTCTCGGACATCCGCGCGCGCCTCGAGACCCTGCGCATCGTCGGCGTGCCGTACACCGACGAGATGATCGAGAAGGCGGTGGAGGACGTGCGCGCCCAGGCCGATCCCGAGGCCGACCACGAGGAACTGCTCCGGCGCTATCCCAAGGCGGCGGTGGGCGACTTCGACGGACAGCCGGACCGGCTCACGGAGATGGACGCCCTCGTGGCCTATCTGCAGATCCTCGGCCGCATGGTCGACTTCACCGAGGTGAAGCCCGAGGACCTGGTCCAGTGAGGAGGGCGTCGTGATCCACGAACAGTGGTGGTACCAGTTCCTGGCCCAGTTCTGGGAAGTGTGGGCGTTCCTCCTGTTCCTCGGCATCACGGTCTGGTCCTTCTGGCCGGGCAATCGCGAGAAATGGGAACGCGCCGCGCGCATTCCGTTCGAGGAGGACGACGGCGATGGCCGGTAAGGTGGAACGGGACGAGATCACCGGGGTGGAGACCACCGGTCACGAGTGGGACGGCATCAGGGAGCTCAACAATCCGCTCCCCAAGTGGTGGGTCTTCGTCTTCTACGCCACCATCGCCTTCTCGGTCCTGTGGTGGATCCTCTATCCCGCCTGGCCGTCGCTCTCCGGCTACACCCGCGGGATTCTCGGCTACGATCAGCGGACGGAACTGGCCGAGATCATGGCCCGGGTGGAGGCGGAGCGGCGTCCCTGGCTGGAGCGCATCCGCGGCGAGGACCTCGCGGCCATCGTCGCCGACACCGACCTCCTGACCTTCGCCACCCGCGGCGGCGAGGTGGTGTTCAAGGACAACTGCGCCCCCTGCCACGGGCTCGGCGGCGCGGGTCAGCTCAACTATCCCACCCTCGCCGACGACGACTGGCTGTGGGGCGGCACGCTGGAGGACATCTACACCACCGTCGCCCACGGCATCCGTTTCCACGAGGACGAGGAGACGCGGGACTCCACCATGCCGGCCTTCGGCGCCGACGGCATCCTCGAGCCGGCGCAGGTGGACGACGTGGTGCAATACGTGCTCTCGCTGTCGGGGCGGGCCACGGACGAGGCGGCGGCGCGGCGTGGCGGCGAGATCTTCCAGGAACAGTGCGCGGCCTGTCACGGCGAGGACGGCCGGGGCATGCGCGAGGTGGGCGCGCCCGATCTCGCCGACGACATCTGGCTCTACGGGGGCGAGCCGGAGCAGATCCGCGCCCAGATCTGGAAGCCGCGCCACGGCGTCATGCCGGCCTGGGCCGGCCGTCTGCCCGAGGAGTCCCTCAAGATGGTGGCCATCTATGTCCACCAGCTCGGCGGCGGCGAGTAGACCGGCACGCACGTTCGAAGGACGGGGCGGATCCGGAAGGATCCGCCCCTGTCGTTTCCTTCAATCGTCTTTTCGCAAGAGACGGAACGAGACCCGCAACTTGGCGAACGGCTTTCCGTCGGGGCCGATACCGAGATGGTCGTGATCCGAGTGGCCTTTGATATAATTGACGATGTCGATTGTGTTTCCGTACCTGCCCATCCGACCCGTTCGAACGACGAGTTTCGATCCGGGCAAGGGGATTTTCCATCGTGCCGCGGCCACCTCCCTTGACTCGAGAGGAAAACGCGCTCGATATGGTCGAAGGGCATTTGCAGCGTCGACAGTTTTTTCTATTTTCGGAATGTCCTCGGGTCGAATCCGGGGGCGGATCCGCGTCGCGTCGGGCTTTCTCAGCGCAGCTCGAACAGATGGCCCCGCCGCCAGTCGGGCACCACCACCCGGCGGGCGCAGGCGACGCGCACGCTGTGGATCCGGCCGTCGAGATGCGCCTCC
This sequence comes from Alphaproteobacteria bacterium, assembly GCA_026982705.1. Classification (GTDB taxonomy): domain Bacteria; phylum Pseudomonadota; class Alphaproteobacteria; order Geminicoccales; family Geminicoccaceae; genus HRBIN39. Next base: position 223,291 of record JALSGP010000012.1, on the reverse strand, counting down.
CACCACTCCACGAAGCGGCGAAGACGCGGGAACTCCGGTGCGAGATCGTACTGCTGCCAGACGAAGCTCTGGAGGATGCCGGGATGGTCCGGCAGATGGTAGACGATCTCGGCGGTGGCGAGGCGATAGCCCCGGAGCTGCAGTTCCAGATCGCGACAGGCGTGCGACCGGCGCATGGGACTCTCCCGTGACACTCCGATGCAGCGACGATGCTCGCCCGCCGGCTCCGGGCCGTCAAGGGGTCGATGCGAAAAAATCTCGAAGTATCAGAGTGTTGGCATCCGGAGGCGGCGGGTGCTGCCAAATGCGATCGCCCCCTTGAAGGGAGCGGGGGCGGTCCTTATGTGTGGGCTGCCGTTAGCACTCGACTGCGGTGAGTGCTAACGGTCCGTGCGTACCACACCTGCCGAACGGAGGGATCCTGGAGATGCGCTTCCGGCCTTTGCACGACCGGGTGCTGGTTCGTCGCATCGAGGAGGAAGAGAAGACCAAGGGCGGCATCATCATCCCCGATACCGCCAAGGAGAAGCCCCAGCAGGGGGAGGTGGTGGCCGTCGGCCCCGGTGCCCGCACCGAGGACGGTAAGCTGATCCCCATGGACGTCAAGGTCGGGGACAAGATCCTCTTCGGCAAGTGGGCCGGGACCGAGGTCAAGATCGAGGGTGAGGAATATCTGATCCTCAAGGAGAGCGACATCCTCGGCGTGCTGGAGGAGACCGAGGAGGCCAAGGCCGCCGCCTGAGGCGGACGGTCCGTCGTCGATTTCCCCGCAGTCTCTGGGTCGAACCAACCCGAGTGAAAGGGACGAGAGATGCCTGCCAAGGAGCTGCGTTTCTCCACGGAAGCGCGCAACAAGGTCCTCAAGGGCGTGCAGATCCTCGCCGACGCGGTCAAGGTGACCCTCGGCCCGCGCGGCCGCAACGTGGTGCTGGAGAAGGCCTTCGGGGCGCCGCGCATCACCAAGGACGGCGTCACCGTCGCCAAGGAGATCGAGCTGGCCGACAAGTTCGAGAACATGGGCGCCCAGCTCGTGCGCGAGGTGGCGACCAAGACCAACGACGTGGCCGGTGACGGCACCACCACCGCCACCGTGCTGGCGGCGGCCATCGTGCGCGAGGGCGTCAAGGCCGTGGCCGCCGGCATGAACCCGATGGACCTCAAGCGCGGCATCGACCTCGCCGTCGACAAGGTGGTGGAGGACCTCAAGGAGCACGCCAAGAAGGTCACCACCAACGACGAGATCGCCCAGGTGGGCACCATCTCCGCCAACGGTGACGCCGAGATCGGCCGCATGCTGGCGGAGGCCATGCAGAAGGTCGGCAACGACGGCGTCATCACCGTCGAGGAGGCCAAGTCCCTCGAGACCGAGCTCGAGGTGGTCGAGGGCATGCAGTTCGACCGGGGCTACATCTCGCCCTACTTCGTCACCGACGCCGACAAGATGCGCTGCGTGCTGGAGGAGCCCTACATCCTGATCCACGAGAAGAAGCTCTCCAGCCTGCAGCCGCTGCTCCCGGTCCTTGAGCAGGTGGTGCAGTCGGGCAAGCCGCTGCTCATCGTCGCCGAGGACGTGGAGGGCGAGGCCCTGGCGACGCTGGTGGTGAACAAGCTGCGCGGCGGTCTCCGGGTGTGCGCGGTCAAGGCCCCCGGCTTCGGCGAGCGCCGCAAGGCGATGCTGCAGGACATCGCCATCCTCACCGGCGGGACCTTCATCAGCGAGGAGCTGGGGATCAAGCTGGAGAACGTCACCCTCGACATGCTGGGCCGCGCCGACAAGGTGATCGTGGACAAGGAGAACACCACCATCGTCGGCGGCAAGGGGGATGCGGAGCAGATCAAGGCGCGCATCAACCAGATCAAGGCCCAGATCGAGGAGACCACCTCCGACTACGACCGCGAGAAGCTGCAGGAGCGGCTGGCCAAGCTGGCCGGCGGCGTCGCGGTCATCCGTGTGGGTGGCGCCACCGAGGTGGAGGTGAAGGAGCGCAAGGACCGCGTCGAGGACGCCATGCACGCCACCCGGGCCGCCGTGGAGGAGGGCATCGTGCCCGGCGGCGGCATCGCGCTGCTGCGCGCGGTCAAGGCGCTGGAGGGCCTGGCCGGCGCCAACGACGACCAGCGCCACGGCGTCGACATCGTCCGCCGTGCCATCCAGGCGCCGGTGCGGCAGATCGCCGAGAACGCCGGCTTCGACGGCGCGGTGGTGGCGGGCAAGATCCTCGAGAAGGACGAGTACGCCTGGGGCTTCGACGCCCAGGCCGGCGAGTACGCCGACCTCTTCGACCGCGGCATCATCGATCCCGTCAAGGTGGTCCGCACCGCCCTCCAGGATGCCGCGTCGGTGGCCGGCCTGCTCATCACCACCGAGGCGCTGGTGGCCGAGAAGCCGGAGAAGAAGAAGGAACCCGCCGGCGCCGGTGGCGGCATGGGCGACATGGACTTCTGATCCCCGCCGGGATCTCCCGGCGCGGGGGAGGCCGCGGTCGCCCGCGGCCTCCCCGCTTTTTCCCGCAAGCCGTCGGGCGCGGGGACGTCGGCGGGGGCGCCGGAACGGGCGGGAAGACGCCGCGAGTGTCCGAGCCCACCTCGGAGGATCGGTCCACGGTCACGCCGGAAGCGCGCGGATCAGCGCCCTTCCGGCGGTGAGGCGGGCGGTGAGGGCCAGCAGCAGCACCAGCGCCACCGGCACCGCCGCCAGCGCCACCCAGTCCAGCGGCCGGAGCGCCACGCCGCCGAGCAGGTGCGGCCACAGCGCCCGGCCACCGGCCACGGCGGCGAGGAACGACGCCACGGCGACGGTGAAGCCGGCGATGGCCGCGCCCAGCCCGCGGGCGAGGACGAAGTGTTCGAACTGGCGCGCGATGTAGCGGTCGCTGGCCCCCATCAGCCGCAGCAGATCCACCGTCTCCGCCTGCAGCCGCACGTTGGCGCGCACGGTCGCCGCGGCGAAGATCACCGCCGTCACCGTCACCAGCCCCAGCACGCCGAGACCCAGCAGGCGCAGCGCCTCGGCACGGGCGAGCGCCGGCCTCCCGTCGGCGGCGGGATCGCTCGCCACCGCCCCGGGGGCGATCTCCGCGAGCTTCCGGCGCAGCCCCGCCATGTCCGGGTCGACGCCCGGCCGGAACACCAGATCCAGGAGCCGCGGCAGCGGCAGGCCGTCGCCGCCCGCGTCCTCCGCCGCCAGCAATGCGCCCAGCTCCGCCGCCGGCACCGGCTCCACCGCCAGCACGTCCGGCAGGCGCGTCAACGCCTCCCGCACCGCCGCCTCCGCCGCTCCGTCTCCGGCCGGCAGCGCCACGGTGACGGTGACGGGGCGCAGCCGCGCCTCCCGCAGCACCGCGTCGGCCGCCGCCACCACCGCCAGGGCCAGCACCGCCACCGCCACCAGCGTGCCGACGATCCAGCCGAACCAGCGATTGGCGGGCAGTTCCGCGAGGGCGAGATCCAGTTCCACCGGCTTCATGGCGCGACCTACTCGGCGGCCGAGGCATGGGGCGGGGCGAGGATGCGGCCCTCGGCCATCTCCAGCACCGGATGGGGGAAACGCCGGAGCAGTTCCATCTGGTGGGTGGCCAGCACCACCGTGGTGCCGAGACGGTGGAGCTGGGTGAACAGGTACATGATGCGATCGGCCCGGCGCGGATCGAGGTGGCTCAGCGGTTCGTCGGCGAGCAGCAGGCGCGGTCGCCCCACCACGGCGCGGGCGATGGCCACCAGCTGGCGCTGGCCCATAGTGAGCCGACCCGGGCGGGTGCGGGCGACGGCGGCGAGGCCGGACCAGGCCAGCATCTCCTCGACGATCTCCGTCACCCGCGCCTCGTCGTGGCCGGCGATGCGCAGCGGCAGCGCCACATTGTCGAAGACGTCGAGATGCTCCAGCAGGCGGAAGTCCTGGAACACCACACCGATGCGCCGCCGCAGCCGGGCCAGGGCCTCGCGGTCGAGGCGCGCCACCTCCTCTCCGAAGAGCACCATGCGGCCCCGCGTGGGCGGCAGGGAGAGGGCCAGCAGCCGCAGCAGCGTGGTCTTGCCGGCGCCATTGGGACCCACGAGATAGTGGAAGCTGCCGGCCGGCAGTACCAGATCGAGGTCGTGCAGCACCTCCTCGGCCTCGCCGTAGCGTGTGCCGATCCCCGCGAGGCGGACGGCAGGTGGGTTCTGCGACGGCAAGGGATCCTCGCCCGGCGACGATCACCCCCGAGACTTGCACATCCGGCGCGCTTCGTCCAGAGGGGGATCAACCTTTGCGCGAGCAGGAGCGCATGAGCGAACCCGAGACCCTCATCGTCGACTGCCCCCGCTGCGGCACCCGCTTCCGCCTGCGGGCGGCGGCGCTGGGGCGGCACGGGCGTTACCTGCGCTGTTCGCGCTGCGGCCATCGCTGGTTCATGACGCCGCCCGGGGCCGGGGGCGAGGAGGGGACGCCGCTGCCGGAAGGGCTCACGGCGTCGGACGTGGCCCCGGAGGATCTGGAGGCGCTGCGCCCGCGGCGGCTCGCGGCCCTCGGCTGGCTGGCGGTGGCGCTGTTGGTGCTGCTGGTGGTCGGGCTGGTGGTGGGCCGCAACGAGATCGCGGCCCTCTGGCCGCGGGCGGTCCCCCTCTACGCGCGGCTGGGCCTGCCGGTGGAGCTGCCGCTGGGGCTGGAGCTGCGGGGGGTGGAGGTGGAGCGGCGCGAGGAGGGAGGCGTGCCGGTGCTGGTGGTGCGCGGCGACGTCCACAATGTCTCCGGTGCCGAGCGACTGGTGCCGCCGGTGCGGGTGGCGCTGCTGGACGCCGACGGCCGCGAGCTGGACTTCGGCCTGTTCCCGGCGGGCGCGCGGGTGCTGCCGCCGGGCGGCGTCACCCGCTTCGAGGCGAAGCTCCTGGATCCGCCGCCGGCGGCCGTGCGCTATGCCGTGACCTTCGCGCGGGAGGTGGATGCGGTCCCCTGAACGCGATCCCATGGCCCTCGCCCTCGCCGCCGCGCGGGCGGCGGGGGAGGTGGGCGACGTGCCGGTGGGGGCGGTGCTCCTCGGCCCCGACGGGCGGCTCCTCGCGGTGGCGGGCAACCGGGTCGAGCGCCGTCGGGATCCCACCGCCCACGCCGAACTCTTGGTGCTGCGGGCGGGCGGGCGGCGGCTCGGGACGCCGCGGCTGGTGGGCTGCGATCTGTGGGTGACCCTGGAGCCCTGTCCCATGTGCGCGCATGCCATCGCCCTCGCGCGCATCCGCCGGCTCTACTTCGGCGCCTTCGACCCCAAGGGGGGCGGGGTGGAACACGGCCCCCGCATCTTCGCCCATGCCACCGCCCGTCATCGGCCCGAGGTCTACGGCGGTCTCGGCGAGCGCGCCGCCGCCGAGCTCCTGCGTCGCTTCTTCGCCGCGCGACGGTCCTAGGCCCGCCCTTGTCTCGTCCCGCCGCCGTGCTACCGTTGCCGCCGGCCGCTGCGGGTGCCGCCGACGGGAACGGAGCCGGAGGGAGCAGGGTCCATGTCCGAACCCCGCTGCGTGTTCGTGCACACCAACGACAAGCAGTACATCGGCGCGCTCGTGTCGGCCCATTCCATGAAGCGCCGCTCGCGCCGCCCCGGATCCTTCGAGGTGCGGATCATCCGCCGCGAGGACTTCCCCTTCTTCGAGCGCTACGAGGGGCGCGAATATCTGCGCGGCGGCAGCCGGGTTCCCTGGCTCAACGAGGACCTGCAGTCCTTCACCCCGCTGCGCTTCGCGCCGCCCGAGCTCATGGGCTACCGCGGCCGCGCGGTGGTGGTGGACCCGGACATCTTCGCCGTCGGCGACGTGGCCGATCTGCTGGACCGCGACATGGAGGGCAAGGCCGTCCTCTGCCGCGCTCACGACGGCGTCAAGCTCGCGGTGCGGGGCCGCTGGGCCAGCTCGGTGATGCTGCTGGACTGTGCGAAGCTCCGCCACTGGAAGGTGGAGGAACAGTTCGACAAGCTGTTCACCGGCGAACTCGACTACAAGAAGTGGATGGGCCTGGAGTTCGAGGACCAGAACCTCATCGGCGAGATCGAACCCGAGTGGAACGACTTCGACCGCCTCACCGCCGACACCAAGCTGCTCCACACCACCCGCCGTTCCACCCAGCCCTGGAAGACCGGCCTCCGGATGGACTATCTGCCGGTGGAGCACTTCGCGCCCTTCCCGCCCTTCGCCTGGCTCATGCGGGCCCGCCGTCGCCTCTTCGGCCCCTACGGCCTGCTGCCGCGCTACCGGCGCCATCCCGACCGTCGGCAGGAAGCCTACTTCTTCGCCCTCCTGCGGGAGTGTCTGGAGAACGGCACCGTCACCGAGGCGCTGCTGCGCGAGCACATCGCGAAGAAGCACGTCCGACCCGACGCCTTCGCCGTGCTGGAGCGGGTCCCGGACGTGGACACCATCCTCGCCGAGCTGCACGCACCCATGGCCGCCTGAGCTCCGCCGGCGGCCGAGCTCCCCGCGGATGACGCCGCCGCCGGCGGCGGCTATACCGCGCCGCGGAGCGGAGCGGAGCGGAGGAGCGTCCATGGCGGGGGGCTGGCAGTTCTGGATCGACCGCGGCGGCACCTTCACCGACGTGGTGGCCCGCGCCCCCGACGGCACGCTCCACGTCCACAAGCTCCTCTCCGACAATCCCGAACACTACGAGGACGCGGCCATCCAGGGCATCCGCGACATCCTCCGTCTCGGGCCGGACGATCCGCTGCCCACCGACCGCATCGAGGCGGTCAAGATGGGCACCACCGTCGCCACCAACGCGCTGCTCGAGCGCAAGGGGGTGCCCACGGTGCTGGCCATCACCGAGGGCTTCGCCGACCAGCTCCGCATCGGCTATCAGAACCGGCCCGACATCTTCGCCCTCAGGATCGAGCTGCCGGAGCAGATCCACGCCCGGGTGGTGGAGATCCCGGAGCGGCTGATGGCCGACGGGCGGGTGTGGACGCCGCTGGACGAGGCGGAGACCCGCCGGCGTCTCGAGGAGGCCTATCGCGCCGGCTTCCGTGCGGTGGCGGTGGTGCTGATGCACGCCTACCGCTTCCCCGACCACGAGCGACGGGTGGGCGAGATCGCCCGCGAGATCGGCTTCACCCAGGTCTCCCTCTCCCACGAGGCGAGTCCCCTCATCAAGATCGTCGGCCGCGGCGACACCACGGTGGTGGACGCCTATCTGTCCCCGATCCTGCGTGCCTACGTCGAGCGGGTCGCGCGTCACCTCGAAGGCGTGAGGCTCATGTTCATGCAGTCCAACGGCGGCCTTGTGGACGCCCGCCGCTTCCGCGGCAAGGACGCCATCCTCTCGGGGCCGGCCGGCGGCGTGGTGGGCGCGGTCAAGACGGCACGTCTCGCCGGCTTCGACCGCATCATCGGCTTCGACATGGGCGGTACCTCCACCGACGTCTCCCACTATGCCGGCCACTACGAGCGCACCTTCGAGACGGAGGTGGCGGGGGTGCGGATGCGCGCGCCCATGATGCGCATCCACACGGTGGCCGCCGGCGGCGGCTCCATCATCACCTTCGACGGCCAGCGCTTCCGGGTGGGGCCGGAGAGCGCCGGTGCCGATCCCGGCCCCGCCTGCTACCGCCGCGGCGGACCCCTCGCCGTCACCGACGCCAATCTCATGGTGGGCAAGCTGCTGCCGGAGTTCTTCCCCCGCGTCTTCGGGCCGAGTGCCGACGAGCCGCTGGATGCGGAGGTGGTGCGGCGGAAGTTCGCCGAGCTGGCCGACGAGGTGCGGGCGAGGACCGGCGTGGTGCGGCGGCCGGAGGAGATCGCCCAGGGCTGTCTCGCCATCGCCAACGACAACATGGCCGGCGCCATCAAGAAGATCACCATCCAGCGCGGCATCGACGTCACCGGCTACACGCTGGTCTGTTTCGGCGGCGCCGGCGCCCAGCACGCCTGTCAGGTGGCCGATCTGCTGGGCATCCGCCGGGTGCTGATCCATCCCTTCGCCTCGGTGCTCTCCGCCTACGGCATCGGCCTCGCCGACGTGCGTACCATCGCCCAGCGGGCGCTGGAGAAGACCCTCGACGACGCCCTCGCGCCGGAGCTGGAGGCGGCGGTGGCCGATCTCGCCGCCCGGGTGCGGGCGGAGCTCCGCGCCCAGGACATCCCCGATGCCCGCATCCACACCGAGGCGCGGGTGCACGTGCGCTATCGCGGCACCGACACGCCCCTCGAAGTGCCCCATGGTCCCGTCGACGCCATGCGCGCGGCCTTCGAGGCCGAACACCGCGCGCGCTACGGCTTCGTCGTCGAGGGCCGCGAGCTGGTGGCCGAGGCGGTCACCGTCGAGGGCGTCGGGGCCATGGAGGAGATCGCGGAGCCGGAGCTGCCGGTGGTGCCGCGCGGTGCCGGCGAGCCGCTCGTGCCGGTGCGCACCACCCGCATGTTCACCACCCGCGCCCCCCACGAACCGCCGGCCTGGTTCGAGACCGCCGTCTTCCGCCGCGAGGACCTGCGGGTCGGCGATCGGGTGGCGGGACCGGCCATCGTCGTGGATCCCACCACCACCGTGGTGGTGGAGCCGGGCTGGCGGCTGGAGGTGACCCGGCGCCGTCATCTGGTGCTGGAGCGGGTGGAGGCGCCGCCGAGGCGGGTGGCGCTGGGCACCGACTGCGATCCCATCCTGCTGGAGATCTTCAACAATCTCTACATGAACATCGCCGAGCAGATGGGTGTCGTGCTGCAGAACACAGCCCATTCCGTCAATGTCAAGGAGCGGCTCGACTTCTCCTGCGCCGTCTTCGACCGCGAGGGCAATCTCGTGGCCAACGCCCCCCACATGCCGGTGCATCTGGGATCCATGGGCGAATCGGTGCGCACGGTGATCCGCTCCCGCGGCGCCACCATGAGGCCGGGCGACGTGTACTGCCTCAACAATCCCTACAACGGCGGCACCCATCTGCCCGACGTCACCACCGTGATGCCGGTGTTCGACCGCGAGGGGCGACTGCTGTTCTTCACCGCCGCCCGCGCCCATCATGCCGACATCGGCGGCATCACCCCCGGCTCCATGCCGCCCGATTCCACCCGCATCGAGGAGGAGGGGGTCCTCATCGACGACTTCCTGCTGGTGGAGGGCGGCGTCTTCCGCGAAGGCGAGCTGATGGCGCTTCTGACCGCCGGCCCCTGGCCCTGCCGCAATCCCCGTCAGAACGTGGCCGACCTCCAGGCCCAGGTGGCGGCCTGCCAGAAGGGCGCCTCGGAGCTGTCGCGAATGGTGGAGCAGTTCGGCCTCGACGTGGTGGAGGCCTACATGCGCCATGTCCGGCGCAATGCCGAGGAGAGCGTGCGGCGGGTGATCGACCGGCTGGAGAGCGGCAGCTTCACCTACGCCCACGACGCCGGACCCGTGATCCGGGTGAGGGTGGAGGTGGACCGGGCGCGGCGGACGGCGCGGGTGGACTTCACCGGCACCAGCCCGCAGCAGCCCTGGAACTTCAACGCGCCGCTGGCGGTGACGCGGGCGGTGGTGCTCTACGTCTTCCGCGTGCTGGTGCGGGAGGACATCCCCATGAACGAGGGCTGTCTCGCCCCCATCGAGCTGGTGGTGCCCGAGGGCTCGATCCTCAACTGCCGCCATCCCGCCGCCGTCTGCGCCGGCAATGTGGAGACCTCCCAGTGGGCCACCGACGCGCTGCTGGGCGCGCTGGGGGCGCTGGCCGCCTGTCAGGGCACCATGAACAACCTCACCTTCGGCGATGCCGAACACCAGTACTACGAGACCATCTGCGGCGGCAGCGGCGCCGGCCCCGACTTCGACGGCACCGACGCCGTCCACACCCACATGACCAATTCCCGCCTCACCGATCCCGAGGTGCTGGAGTGGCGCTATCCGGTGATGGTGGTCTCCCACCGCATCCGCCGCGGCTCCGGCGGCCGCGGCCGCCGTCGCGGCGGCGACGGCACCGTGCGGCGGCTGCGCTTCCTGGCGCCCATGGAGGTCGCCATCCTCGCCAACCGGCGCAGGGTCTGTCCCTTCGGCCTCGCCGGCGGCGCGCCCGGCGCCTGCGGCGAGCAGTGGGTGGAACGGGCCTCCGGGCGCATCGAGCGGCTGGAGGGGCGGGACCGCACCCGGGTCGGGCCGGGGGACGTGGTGGTGATCGCCACGCCGGGCGGGGGCGGCTACGGTCCGCCGGCGGAGTAGCGGATCAGGCCCGTTCGAGCATCGCCGCGAGGTGCTCGAGCCGTTCGGCGCCGCGCGCCAGCACCTCGGCGAGACGGCCCGCGCCGTTTTCCCCGAGCCGCGCCTCCAGGTCGGCGAGCCGGCTGCGCAGCGCCTCCCGCTCGCCCCGCAGCGCCTCCAGCTCCCGGTCCCTGGCCTTGAGGGCGGCATAGGCATCGTCCAGCTCGTCGGCCAGCAGCAGCGCCACCAGCACCAGGAGACGGCTGTCGCCGACGAGGCCGCCGTGGCGCTGGGCCAGTTCGCGGATGCGCGCATCCAGATAGGCGGCGAGATCGCGCAGCCGCTGCTCCTCGCCGTCGCCGCACTGGACCAGATGCCGCCGCCCGTTGACGGTGATCTCGACGGTGGGCACGCGCTCAGCCCTCTCCGGCCATGCGTTCCAGCGTCTCGGCGCTCTCCTCGAGGGTGGCGCAAGCGCGTGCCAGCGCCTCGCGCAGCCGCAGGTTCTCCTCCCGCAGCCGCGCCGCCTCCGTCTCGAAGGCGGCGCGCAGTTCGGCGAGACCGGCGCCGGTCTCGGCCGCCCCCGCGGTCTCCCGCCGGTGCCCGGACAGCGCCGCCACCGCCCGCTCCAGCCGGGCCAGCGCCCGTTCGAAACGCTGCGCCGCCTCCTCGATCGCATCCATGGGCCCGGGCCCGCTCCGCCGACACCCGCCCCTTTGACATGCCGCCGCAGGCCCGTCAATTCGTGGCGGCACCACCTCCGCCTTGCGGTCCCGCGGACCACCTCCCTAGGATGGGGCGGGAGGCCGGGGAGAACCCGCATGATCCGCATCCTGCTGGTGCACGTGGACGACGGCGACGGCCATCTCGACGACCGCCTCGCCGCCGCCCGCCTGCTGGCCCGCCGCTTCGATGCGCTGGTGGTGGGTCTGCACGTGATGCCGCTGCCACTCCTGCCGGTGGGCTACGGCGAGGCGGCCGCCTATGTGGGACCCGAGATCCTGGAGGCCCAGCGCGAGGCCGCCCGTGAACGGGCCCGGCGGCTGGAGGCGCGGTTCCGCGAGGCGCTGGCCGATCTCGTCCCGGAGATCCGCTTCGAGGTGCTGGAGGGGGAGCCGCGGCTGCTGGTGCCGGAGCGGGCGCGGGTGGCCGATCTGGTGCTGGTGGCCCAGACGCCCGCCCACGGTCTCGACGCGCTGGAGCCGGACGTGGCCGAGCACCTGGCCATGGAGGGGGTGGTGCCGGCGCTGGTGATGCCCGCCGGCGGCGGGCGGGGCGAGGTGGGCCATCGCGTGCTGGTGGGCTGGAACGGTTCGCGGCAGGCGGCGCGGGCCCTTCACGCCGCCCGGCCCTTCCTCGCCACCGCCCGCGAGGTGCGGCTCGTCACCCTCGGCGAGGACGCCGGTGCCGCCGGGCTGGAGGACGCGGCCCTGTGGCTGCGCCGCCACGGCATCGAGCCGGTGGTGGAGCGGCGGCCGGCGGCGGACCGGCCGGGTGCGCGCCTGCTGGAGCTCGCCCGCGAGGCGGGGGCGGATCTGCTGGTGATCGGCGCCTACGGCCACTCGCGGCTGCGCGAACTGGTGCTGGGCGGGGCGACGCGCCATATCCTCCAGCACGCGGACCTGCCGGTGCTGGTGAGCGGATGAGCGGACGCCACGAACTGGAGGCGCGGGTGCGCGCCCACTACGCCCGCGAGGGGCTGGCCGAGCGCATCCTCGCGGCGCTGGCGGTGCGCGGCGTGGATCCGGCACGGCCGCGGCCGGAGGACCTCGAGGGTTTCGAGGACATGCACGCTGGCGGCGCCGAGGCCACCGAGTCGCTGATCGAACTCCTGGATCCGCCGCGAGGGGCGCGGGTGCTGGACGTGGGCTCCGGCCTCGGCGGACCCGCGCGGCGGCTGGCGCGCACCCGCGGTTGCCGGGTGGTGGGGGTGGACCTCTCACCGGAGCTGGTGGCGGCGGCGCGTGCCCTCACGGAGCGGGTGGGCCTCGCCGACCGGGTGACGTTCCACGTCGCCAGCGCGCTGGATCTCCCCTTCGACAGCCGCAGCTTCGATGCCGCCTTCACCATCCACGTGGCCATGAACGTGGAGGACAAGGAACGCTTCTACTGCGAGATCGGCCGCGTGCTGAAGCCCGGGACCTGGTTCGCCCTCTACGATCTCTTCCGCATGACCGGGGAACCCGACTATCCGGTCCCCTGGGCGGACGGGCCGGAGCAGAGCTTCCTCGTGCGGGTGGACGAGCTGGACCGGCTGCTCACCCGTCTCGGCTTCGAGGTGGTGACCATCCGCAACCGCACCCGCCACGCCGCCGCCGCCATGGCCGAGAGCGCCCGCCGGGCGGAACGGGCCGACGGGGAGACGGCGCCGGGCTCGGCGGCCCTGGTGATGGGGGCGCGCTGGCGGGAGAAGCTGCGCCATCTCGCCACGGCCCTCGCCGACGGCCGTCTCGGCGCCTATGCGTTCCTGGCCCGTCGCCACTGAGGGCGACGACATGCGAAAGGGGCCCCACGGGCCCCCCGTCCGTACGGTTCCGTCCGGCGTTCAGCCCTGCCGGCACTTGTAGCGCGGATTGGTCTTGTTGATCACGTAGACGCGACCCTTGCGCCGCACCACGCGATTGTCCTTGTGACGATTCTTGAGGGTCTTGAGCGAATTGACCACCTTCATCGTCCGCTCCCACGGGCTCAGCGCTTGCGCCGGAAGCCGGCGAAGCGGCGGTTGAACTTCTCCACCTGGCCGCGCTGGATCACCTGCATCTGGCCACCGGTCCAGGCGGGGTGCGACTTCGGATCCACCTCGAGGTGCAGGACGTCCCCCTCCTTGCCCCAGGTGGAACGGGTCTCGAAGGTGGTGCCGTCCGTCATCACCACGGTGATCCGGTGGTAGTCCGGATGGATGCCCTTCTTCACGGCCTCGGATCCTTTGAAGTGGCGTCCGCCGCCGCTAGATAGAGGCCGACACGGGGCGCCTCAAGGGCCGGGGCCGTCCGCGTCCGCACGTCCTCCGCTTCGGTTTCGGGATCCGCGTCGATGGAAAGCGCGAGCCAGGTTCTCTCGGGCGAGGCCGCCGCCCGCGGCGGCAGCCGTGACATGCGTCATCTCCGCCGGCTGTGGTCCTACGTCGCCCCCTACCGCCGGGTGGTGGCGGGCGCCGTGGTGGCGCTGGTGGCGGCGGCGGGCTCGGTCCTCTCCCTCGGCATCGGCCTGCGCTTCCTCGTCGACGGCGGATTCGCCGAGGGCGACGCCGACGCCATCGACCACGCGCTGACGGCGGTGCTGGCGGTGGTGGCGGTGCTGGCACTGGCCACCTACTTCCGCAGTTATTTCGTCAACTGGCTGGGCGAGCGGGTAGTGGCGGACCTGCGCCGCGACGTCTACGGTCACGTCCTCCGTCTCTCGCCCGCCTTCTTCGAGCTCCGGCGCACCGGCGAGGTGATCTCCCGCATCACCACCGACACCACCGTCATCCAGACGGTGATCGCCATGGGCATCACCCAGGCGCTCCGCAACGCCCTGCTGCTCCTCGGCGGCACGGCGCTCCTGATCTACGCCAATCCCAGGCTCACCGGCCTCATCCTGCTGGTGGTGCCGGTGGTGGTGGTACCCATCGTGGTCTTCGGCCGCATGGTCAGGCGACGCTCGCGGGAGGCCCAGGACCGGGTCGCCGACGTCTCCGCCCACGTGGAGGAGACCCTGAACGCCATCCGCATCGTCCAGGCCTTCACCCAGGAGGACCGCGAGGCCCGGAGCTTCGCCCGCAAGGTGGAGGAGGCCTTCGCCGCCGCCGTGCGCCGCGCCCGCGCCCGCTCGCTGCTGGCGGCGGTGGTGATCGGCCTCGTCTTCGCCGCCATCGGCATCGTCCTGTGGGTGGGCGGCCACGACGTGGTGGCCGGCCGCATCACGCCGGGCGAACTCGCCTCCTTCGTCTACTATGCGGCGGTGGTGGCCGGGGCCTTCGGCGGCCTCTCCGACGTGATGGGCGACCTCCAGCGGGCCTCCGGTGCCGCCGAACGGCTGTTCGAGCTGCTGGACGCCGAACCGGCGATCCGTGCCCCCGCCGCACCCGTACCGCTGCCGCGTCCGACCCGCGGCGCCGTCCGCTTCGAGGGCGTTTCCTTCGCCTATCCCGCCCATCCCGACCGCTTCGTGCTGCGTGACTACGACCTCGAGGTGAGACCCGGCGAGAAGGTGGCGCTGGTGGGCCCTTCCGGGGCCGGCAAGTCCAGCGTCTTCCAGCTCGTCCTCCGGTTCTACGATCCCCAGCGCGGCGTGGTGCGCTTCGACGGCCGGCCCCTGCCGGAGCTGGATCCCGTCGAACTGCGCCGCCACATCGGCCTCGTGCCGCAGGAGCCGGTGATCTTCTCCGCCGACGTGTGGACCAACATCCGCTACGGCCGGCCCGAGGCCTCCGACGCCGAGGTGCGGGCGGCGGCCGACGCGGCGCTGGTGACCGAATTCGCCGAGAAGCTGCCGGAGGGCTTCGCCACCTTCCTGGGCGAGAAGGGGGTGCGGCTGTCCGGCGGCCAGCGCCAGCGCATCGCCATCGCCCGGGCGATCCTGCGCGATCCGGCGCTGCTGCTGCTGGACGAGGCCACGAGTTCCCTCGATGCCGAGAGCGAGCGGCTGGTGCAACGGGCGCTGGCCCGGCTCATGGAGGGGCGCACCGCCGTCGTCATCGCCCACCGTCTCGCCACCGTGCGGCGCATGGACCGCATCGTGGTGATGGAGGAGGGGCGCATCGTCGAGGAGGGGACGCACGAGCAGCTGGTGGCCCGTGGCGGGCTCTATGCGCGTCTCGCCGAACTCCAGTTTCGCGAGCCCGATCTCGTGGGCTGAATTCCCCTTTGCGCCGGCGCCCGCCCGCGGCACTCTCGTCCCGCCAGCCGGGAGGACGGTCCATGCGACGGCGCGACTTCCTCGCCACCGCCGCGACCGCCGTCGCCGCGACATCGGTGCGCGGGCAGACGGGCGGTCGGGAACTCCGGATCGGCATCAGCCAGTATCCCGCCACCCTCCATCCTCTCATCGACTCCATGGCCGCCAAGAGCTACGTGCTCGGCGCCACGCACCGGCCCTTCACCGCCTTCGGGCCCGACTGGCGGCCACGGGCCTATCTCGCCACCGGACTGCCCAGCTTCGCCAACGGCCGCGCCGTGCGCGAACCCTCGCCGGAAGGGGGCGACGGCGTCGCCACCACCTGGACCCTCCGCGAGGGC
Organism: Alphaproteobacteria bacterium; assembly: GCA_026982705.1. Lineage (GTDB taxonomy): Bacteria > Pseudomonadota > Alphaproteobacteria > Geminicoccales > Geminicoccaceae > HRBIN39. The sequence goes on along the minus strand of JALSGP010000012.1, from coordinate 207,958 downwards.
GCCACCTGGGGCGACGGCACCCCCGTCACCACCCGCGACGTGGTCTTCACCTGGCAGGTGGGCCGGCACCCCGCCACCGGCGTGACCAGCATGGAGCCGTACCGGCGCATCCACCGCATCGACGTGGTGGACGAGCGCACCTTCGTCGTCCACGACTCGCGCCTCACCTACCAGTACGACCTCCTCGATCTCGGCCTGCTGCCGGAGCATCTGGAACGGCCCGTCTTCGAACGCGATCCCGCCACCTACCGCCATCGCACCCTCTACGTCACCGAGCCCACCCATCCCGGCCTCTGGTTCGGACCCTACCGGGTGGCCGAGGTGGCGACGGGCTCCCACATCCTGCTGGAGCGCAACCCCACCTTCTGGGGCGATCCGCCCTGGTTCGACCGGGTGCTGATCCGGGTGGTGGAGAACACCGCCGCCCTCGAGGCGCATCTGCGCGCCGGCGCCATCGACATGGTGGACGGTGGCCTCGGCATGAGCCTGGATCAGGCCCTCGCCTTCGAGCGCCGGCACGGGGACCGCTTCACCGTCCGCTACCAGCCGGGGCTGGTGTACGAGCACATCGATCTGCTGCTGGACAATCCCCATCTCGCCCGCCGCGAGGTGCGGCAGGCCCTGCTCCACGCCCTCGATCGCGAGCTGCTGGTGGCGAAGCTCTTCGCCGGCAAGCAGCCGGTGGCCCATGCCAACGTCCATCCCCTGGATGCCGTCTACGATCCGGACGTGCCGGTGTACCGCCACGATCCCGAGCGGGCGGTACGCCTCCTGCAGGCGGCCGGCTATCGCCGCGGAGCCGACGGCGTGTGGGTGGACGGCGAGGGGCGGCGCCTGTCGCTGGTGCTCATGACCACCGCCGGCAACCGCACCCGCGAGCTGGTGCAGCAGGTGCTGCAGGGCATGTGGCGACGGGTCGGCATCGAGGTCACCCTCAAGAACGAGCCGGCCCGGGTCTTCTTCGGAGAGACGGTGCGGCGGCGCCGCTTCCGCGCCATGGCCATGTTCGCCTGGATCAGCGCGCCGGAGAGCGTCCCACGCAGCACCCTCCACTGCGACGAGATCCCGCGGGAGGAGAACGGCTGGTCGGGACAGAACTACACCGGCTACTGCAATCCCGAGATGGACGCGCTGCTGGATGCCATCGAGCGGGAGCTGGACTTCGAGAAGCGCAGGGAACTCTGGAAGCGTCTCCAGCGTCTCTACGCCGAGGACCTGCCGGTCCTGCCCCTCTATTTCCGCGTCGATCCCCACATCTGGCCGAAGTGGCTGGAGGGGGTGGAGCCCACCGGCCACATGGCGCCCACCACCCTCGGGATCGAACACTGGCGGCGGCGGGAGGTCTGAGCCCGTGGCCTTTCCCGGACTCCGGGCCGTGCCATCTGGCCGTGCGCGGCGTGCTTCTCCTTCCCAGACGACGGATCGGGATCCATGGATCGGGAACGTGAACGCGAACTGGTGAGCCTCTCCCGGGCCTGGCCGTGCCGCGAGGCGGTGACCCTCCTCCGGCGGGTGGAGAAGAGCCCGCCGCGCAAGGGCTGGGTGCTGTTCGAGACCGGCTACGGTCCCTCCGGCCTGCCCCACATCGGCACCTTCGCCGAGGTGTTCCGCACCACCCTGGTGCGACAGGCCTTCCGGCGCCTGTCGGAGCTGCCCACCCGGCTCTACTGTTTCTCCGACGACATGGACGGGCTCAGGCGGATCCCCGACAACATCCCCAATCCCGAGACCATCCGCGAACATCTCGGCAAGCCCCTCACCGCCATCCCCGATCCCTTCGGCGAGCACGAGTCCTTCGGCCACCACATGAACGCCCGTCTGCGGGCGTTCCTCGACGCCTTCGGCTTCGACTACGAGTTCGTCTCCGCCACCGAGTGCTACCGCTCCGGTCGCTTCGACGCCGTGTTGCGGCGGGTGCTGGAGCGGCACGAGGAGATCCGCCGGGTGGTGCTGCCCCATCTCGGACCGGAGCGGCGGGCCACCTACAGCCCCATCCTCCCCATCTCGCCGAAGACGGGCCGGGTGCTGCAGGTGCCCATCCTCGAGACGCGGGCGGAGCGGGGCACGGTGGTGTTCCGCGACGAGGACGGCACCCTCACCGAACTGCCGGTCACCGGCGGCCACTGCAAGCTGCAGTGGCGGGCCGACTGGGCGCTGCGCTGGACGGCGCTGGAGGTGGACTACGAGATGGCCGGCAAGGACCTCGTCGACTCGGTGCGCCTGTCGGGCCAGATCTGCCGCATCCTCGGCGGCACGCCGCCCGAGGGCTTCATCTACGAGCTGTTCCTCGACGAGAAGGGTGAGAAGATCTCCAAGTCCAAAGGCAACGGTCTTACCATCGAGGAATGGCTGCGCTACGGCACCGAGGAAAGCCTCATGCTGTTCCTCTACAAGGATCCGCGCAAGGCCAAGAGACTCTATTTCGACGTCATCCCCAGGCACGTAGACGAGTACTACGAGCGCCTGGAGCAATTCGCCCGCGACGCCAATCTGGACGCCGCCCTCGACCGGCTGCTGGCGGAGCGACCCGCGGGCGGGCCGGTGGTGGTGCCGGAGCCGCTCGCCCGGGACCTGGGTCTCGAGGCGCGCGAGGTGCCGCCGCAGGCGCTGGTCGAACGGCGTCGGGAGGTGGGATCCCGGCTCGTGCAGAATCCGGTCTGGCACATCCACGACGGGGCGCCGCCGCGGGAGCGGATGCCCATCTCCTACGCCATGCTGCTCAATCTCGCGAGCGTGGTGGGGGCGGACGATCCGGAGGTGCTGTGGGGCTTCGTGCGCAAATATGCGCCGGAGGCGACGCCGGAGAACAGTCCGGCGCTGGCGGTGCTGATCGCGCGCGCGCTCGCCTACCACCGGGACTTCGTGGCGCCCCGCAAGCGCTACCGTGCTCCCGACCACCGCGAACGGGCGGCGCTCCTGGCCTTCCGCGACTGGCTCGCCGGTCTGCCCGAGGACACGCCGGCGGAGGTGATCCAGAACGAGCTGTACGAGATCGGCCGCCGCCACGGCTTCCACCAGCTGCGCGACTGGTTCCGCGCCCTCTACGAGGTGCTGCTGGGCCAGAGCCAGGGGCCGCGCTTCGGTTCCTTCGTCGCCACCTACGGCATCCGCGCCACCGTCCGCCTCGTCGACGAGGCGCTCGCGCGCCACGCGCCGGCGCCGCATGGATCGGGCTGAACGCATGCCCCGCGACGCCCGCGGGCTGGCGCTGGCGGTGCTGGAGGCGGCGCTCGGGCCCGCACGGCGGCCGGCGGAGGAGGCCTTCCACGCCCTCGCCGCGCGCACCCGTCTCGCCCCGCGCGACCGCGCCTTCGCCCGCCGTCTCTACGCCACCGTCTTCCGTCGCCTCGGCGAGCTGGACCGGACGATCGACCGTTTCTGCCCGCGCCCGCCGCGCCGGCGCCTCGTGCGCCAGATCCTGCGGCTGGGGCTGGTGCAACTGGTGCATCTCGGAACGCCGCCCCATGCCGCCGTGGCCGAGACGGTGGCCCTGGCCCGACGGGTGGCGCCGCCGTATGGGGGCTTCGTCAACGCCGTGCTGCGGCGGGCGGCGCGCGAGCGGCCGGAGCCCCTCGCGGGGGAGGCGGCGGTGCGGGCGAACACGCCGGCCTGGCTGCTGGAGAGCTGGACCGCCGCCTTCGGGGAGGCGCGGGCCCTCGCCGTCGGCCGCGTCCATCTGGAGGAGCCGCCTTTGGATCTGCGGCCGCTGTCCGATGCCGAGGGGTGGGCCGCACGTCTCGGCGGCGTGCTGCTGCCCACCGGCGTCGTGCGCCTGCCGGCGACGCGGCCGGTGGAGGATCTGCCTGGCTACGCCGAGGGCGCGTGGATCGTGCAGGACCTGGCGGCGGGCCTGCCGGCGCGGCTGCTGGCGCCGGATGCGGGCGCGCGGGTGCTGGATCTGTGTGCCGCGCCCGGCGGCAAGACCGTCCAGCTCGCCGCCGCCGGCGCGCGGGTGGTGGCGGTGGACGTCTCCGCCGCCCGCCTCGGACGCCTCCGCGCCAATCTCGCCCGCACCGGTCTCGCGGCGCGGGTGGAGGTGGTGACGGCGGACGCCCGCACCTTCACGCCGGCCGAGCCCTTTCCCTTCGTGCTGCTGGACGCGCCCTGCACCGCCACCGGCACGATCCGCCGCCATCCCGACGTGCCCTGGCGGCGGAAGCCCGGCGACGTCGCGCGCATGGCGGCGCTGCAGGACGAGCTCCTGGATGCGGCGGTGCGGGCGCTGGCGCCGGAGGGCCGGCTGGTCTACGCGGTCTGTTCGCTGCAGCCGGAGGAGGGGGAGGCACGGGTGGACGCATTCCTTCGCCGCCATCCGGGACTCGCGGTGGAGCCGATCCGGCCGGAGGAGCTCGCGGGACTCCCCGCCACGGTGACGGCGGCCGGATTCGTCCGTACCTTCCCCTCGGATCCGGCGGAGCGGGGTGGCATGGACGGCTTCTTCGTCGCCCGCTTCCGCCGCCTCGCCCGGGGGTGAGGGAGGACCGACCATGGACGTGATTCCCGTGCGCCGCGCCCTGCTCTCCGTCTCGGACAAGCGGGGGATCGCGGACTTCGCGCGCCGTCTCGCCGCCCGCGGCGTCGAGCTGATCTCCACCGGCGGCACCGCCCGTCTGCTGCGCGAGGCCGGACTGGCGGTGGTCGAGGTGGGCGAAGTCACGGGCGCCGGCGAGTTCCTCGACGGCCGGGTCAAGACCCTGCACCCGGCGGTCCACGCCGCGCTCCTCGCCCGCCGCGACCGCGAGGACCATCTCCGGGCCCTCGAGGCCCGCGGCATCGCCCCCATCGACCTCCTGGTGGCGAATCTCTATCCCTTCGAGGAGACGGTGGCCGACGGCGCCGGGATGGAGGCCTGCGTCGAGCAGGTGGACATCGGCGGCCCCGCCATGATCCGCGCCGCCGCCAAGAACCATGCCTTCACCGCCGTGGTGGTGGAGCCGGAGGACTACGAACCGGTGCTGGCCGAGATCGAGGCCCGTGGCGGCACCACCCTCGCCACCCGTCGCCGTCTCGCCGCCCGCGCCTTCCGCCGCACCGCCGCCTACGATGTCGCCATCGCCCGCTGGCTGGGGGAGGCCCTGGGCGAGGATCCCCTCGCCGAGCGCTTCGTGCTGGCCGGCACCCGGGCCCTGTCCCTCCGCTACGGCGAGAACCCGCACCAGCGCGCCGCCCTCTACCGCACCGAGGAGCGCCGCCCGGGTGCCGCCCGCGCCCGCCGGCTGCAGGGCGCCGAGCTCGGCTACAACAATCTCCTGGATGCCGACGCCGCCTTCGAGCTGGTGGCCGAGTTCGACGAACCGGCGGTGGTCATCGTCAAGCACAACAATCCCTGCGGGGTGGCGGTGGGGCGCGACCTGGTCGAGGTGTGGAAACGGGCGCTGGCCTCCGATCCCGTGAGCGCCTACGGCGGCATCGTCGCCGTCAACCGTCCCGTGGAGGCGGATCTCGCCGGGGAACTCACGCGCCTGTTCCTGGAGGTGGTGATCGCACCGGCCTTCACGGCCGAGGCGCGGACGGTGCTGGCGGCGAAGAAGCGGCTGCGGCTGCTCGAGACCGGTGGGGTGCCGGAAGCCGGCCGCGACGGGGTGACGGTGCGCGCCCTCGCCGGTGGCTTTCTCGTACAGGAGCGCGACGTGGGACGGGTGGATCCGACGGCCCTGGAGGTGGTGACGAAGCGGGCGCCCACGGAAGCGGAGCTGCAGGACCTGCTGTTCGCCTGGAAGGTGGTGAAGCACGTCCGCTCCAACGCCATCGTGCTGGCGCGGGCGCGCGCCACCGTCGGCGTCGGCGCCGGTCAGATGAGCCGGGTGGACGCGGTGCGGCTCGCCGTCGCCAAGGCCCGCGAGGGCCGCGGCAGCCGCGGCGCGGTGCTGGCTTCCGACGCCTTCTTCCCCTTCGCCGACGGGCTGGTGGAGGCGGCCAAGGCGGGGATCACGGCGGCCATCCAGCCCGGCGGCAGCGTGCGCGACGCCGAGGTGATCGCCGCCGCCGACGCCCACGGTCTGGCCATGGTCTTCACCCGCATGCGCCACTTCCGTCACTGAGGTCGCCCGTGGATCGCCGCCGGCTGTTCCTCCTCCCGGCTCTCGTCCTGACCGGCATCCCGCCGGGAAGGCCGCGGGCGGCCTCCCGCCTCGCCCTCGGCCCGCGGCCGGTGCCCGGCGCCCGCTATGTCGTCACGGTCACCCGCCTGCGCGAGGTCTACGACGGCGGCCTGTGGGTACCGGAGGCACGGACCGGCGCCGGGGCGCATCTCGAGGTGGTGACGGCGGCGGCGGACGGCACCCTCCGGCTGCGCTGGCGGTGGCGGCGCTACGGCGTCCGGGAGCCCGTGGAGGGGGACGACAGAGGCGCTCCGGAGGACCCGCTGCGCCGGCGCATGGCGCGGCTGTGGGAGGCGGTGGCCTTCGCCTTCACCGTGGACGGCGCGGGGCGTCTCGTGGGACTCGCGGATCCGGTGGCGGCGCGACGGGCGGTGACGCGGGCGGTGGACGGGGCACTGGCCGACGTCCGGGCGCGGCTGCTCGCCGAGGGCAAGCCCGCGCCGGAGGTGGACGTGGCCCTGGCCCCGCTGCGACGCCGCCTCCTCGCGCCCCTCGCCGACGATGCCGGCCTCGCCGCCGAACTGCTGCGCGAGCCGGCGATGCTGTTCGAACTCGGCGGACTCGCCCTCGCGCCCGGAGAGGAGCGTCGGAGCACGGCCGACCGCCCCCTCGACTTCGCGCCGGGGCGCACCCATCCCATGCGCCTGCGCGACCGTCTGCTGTGGTACGAAGAGGACACGGGAACCGTCCGGGTGGAGCGGGTGGAGGAGCCGGCGGTGCCGCTGGATCGGCGGCTGCTGCTGGACCGCTTGCCCGGCCTCGCCGCCATGTGGCGCGCTCTGCCGGAAGCGGCGCGGGCGGAGGTGCTGGCGGCGCTGCCGGAGACGCACTACCGGCGGGTGAGCCGCTGGACGCTGCCGGTCGTGGGCGATCGCCTGCCGCGGGAGGTGGTGCGGGTGGAGCGGAGTGCCCTCGGCACCCTCATGCGGCGGCTGCGGGTCGAACTCCGCCTGCGCCGGCTGGACGACGGCTGAGCCTCAGTCGGCGAGCCGCAGGGGCACGAACCGGGCCTCGCCCTGCCGCTCCACCAGCAGCAGCACGCTCGCCCGTCCCTCGCCGCGTGCCGTCTCGAGGCGCGCCACCACGTCCGCCGGCGTGCGCACCTCCTCGGAGTCGATCTCCAGCACCCGATCCCCCGGCCGGAGACCGGCCCGCGCCGCGAGGCCGTCGGGCGCCACCTCCGTCACCACCACGCCCTCGGCCTTCTCGTCCAGCCGGAAGCGGGCGCGGAGCGCCTCGTCGAGGGTGGCCACGGTGAGGCCGAGATCCGGCAGGCTCGCCTGGGCCCGCGGCCCGGCCGGCGCCGGCGGTGCGGCGAGGCGGGCCAGCTCCTCGTCCGAGGGCAGTTCCGCCGGCGTGACGGTGACCTCGAGGGTCTCGCCGCGCCGCCAGACGGTGACGGTGACCGGTCGCCCCACCACGCTCTCCGCCACCACCCGCGGCAGCTCCCGCATCTGACGGATGGGGCGGGCGCCGAAGGCGAGGATGACGTCCCCCTGCCGGATGCCGGCCGTGGCGGCGGGCCCGCCCGGCACCACCGCCGCCACCAGCGCGCCGCGGGCGCCGTCGAGGCCGAGGCTCTCGGCGATCTCCGGGGTCACCTGCTGGATCCGCACGCCGATCCAGGCGCGCACCACCCGGCCCTTCTCGATGAGGCTGGTGACCACCCGGCGGGCGAGATTGGAGGGGATGGCGAAGCCGATGCCGATGTTGGTGCCGGAGGGCGAGAAGATGGCGGTGTTGACCCCGAACACCTTGCCCTCGAGGGTGAAGGAGGGGCCGCCGGAATTGCCACGGTTGATGGCGGCGTCCACCTGGAAGAAGTCGTCATAGGGACCGGCGCGGATGTCGCGGCCGCGGGCGGAGACGATGCCGGCGGTGACGGAGGTGCCGAGGCCGAAGGGATTGCCGATGGCGATCATCCAGTCGCCCACCCGGACCCGGTCGCTGTCGGCCCATTCCACATAGGGGAAGGGCCCCTCGGCCTCGATCTCGAGCACGGCGAGATCGGTCTTGGGATCGCGTCCCACCACCCGCGCCGAGTGGCGGGTCTCGTCGTGCATCACCACGGTGATCTCGTCGGCGCCCTCGATGACGTGGTTGTTGGTGACCACGTAACCGCGGGGATCGACGATGAAGCCCGATCCGAGGGAGAAGGTGCGCCGGGCGCCGGGATCCTCGTCACCGTCGAAGAAATCGCGGAAGAACTCCTCGAAGGGGGAGCCCGGCGGGAACTGGGGGCGGGGCAGACGATCGCGCACCCGGCGGGTGGTGGAGATGTTGACCACCGCCGGGGCCACCCGTTCCACCACGTCGGCGAAGCTGGGTGGCAGGTTCTGGGCGCGGGCGGTCACGCCCAGCGCGACCGCGGTCAGGATCCCGAGCGCCCATGCCCCGCGATGCGACATTCCGCTCATGATCCGCGGTCTCCCGCTCGGCCGGGCCCCGGCCCTACGGCGCCGCCGGCACCCGGCGCACCATCCACACCACCAGCACCCCGAGGACGGCCGCGACGAGTCCCACCGACCGGAGACGGCGGCCGTCGAGACTCGCCGCGAGCGCCGCGGCCTTCTTCATGCCGTCGGGAAAGAGCGCCCACAACACTCCCTCGATCACCAGCACCAGCCCGAGGGCGGTGAGGAAATCGCGCATCGGGCACGATCACCTGCTGGATGCGGGACCGTCGGTGCCGACGCCCACCGCCGCCCGCTCCGGCGTCACCCGCCGGAAGAAGCGGAAGAACTCGCTCTCGGGCGACAGCACGTAGCGGGTGTTGCCCTCGTCCAGTGCCTTCCGGTAGGCCTGCAGGGAGCGGTAGAAGGCGAAGAAGTCGGGGTCGCGCCCGGCCACCTCGGAGACGATGCGGATGGCCTCGGCATCCCCCTCGCCGCGCAGCTTCTCGGCATCGCGCTCGGCCTCGGCGATGAGCACCCGGGCCTCGCGGTCGGCCCGGGCGCGGATGCGCTGGGCGATCTCGTTGCCCTGGGCGCGCAGCTCGTTGGCCTCGCGCAGCCGCTCCGCCCGCATCCGCCGGAACACCGCCTCCATGTTCTCCGGCGGCAGATCGGCCCGCTTGATGCGCACGTCCACCACCTCGACGCCGAAGCGGTCCACCTGCTCGTTGGTGAGGTCGCGGATGCGGGCCATGAGGGCGGTGCGGTCCCTGGAGAGGAGGTCGGTGAGAGAGGTCTCGCCGAGGACGTTCCGGAGGGCCGAGATCATGATGGGCGCGAGGCGACCGACGAAGGCGTCCTCGGTGCCGGCGGTCTGGCGGAAGGCGAGGGCGTCGGCGATGCGGTAGCGGGCGAAGGCGTCCACCACCAGCCGCCGCTGGTCGCCGAGGATCAGCTCCACCGCCGGGGCGTCGTAGCCCAGCACGCGCCGCTCGAAATACTCCACCTGCTGGATGAAGGGCAGCTTCACCTGCAGCCCCGGCTCGCGCACCACCCGCACCGGATTGCCGAACTGGAGGACGAGGGCCTGCCGGGTCTGGTGGACGGTGAAGAAGGTGTCGGAGAGCAGGATCGCCACCAGCACCAGGGCGCCGATCAGGGCGACGAGCAGATTGCGGTTCATCGACCCGTCTCCCCCCGCGGCCGTTCCAGCGTGGGCAGCGGCAGATAGGGCAGCACCGGCTGGGTGCCACCGCCGTCCACCACGATCTTCTCCCGGCCCGGCAGCACCTCCTCCATGGTCTCCAGATACATGCGCTGGAGGGTGATCTCGCGGGCGGCGAGATAGCGCTTCAGCACCTGCTCGAAACGGGCCGCCTCACCGGTGGCGCGGGCGATCACCTCCTGCCGGTAGGCCTCCGCCTCCTGGAGGATGCGCTCGGCGCGCCCGCGCGCCTCGGGGATCACTTTGTTGGCGTAGGCCTCGGCCTCGTTCTGCAGGCGCTCGCGGTCGGCCTGGGCCGCTTGGACGTCCTTGAAGGCGTCGATCACCTGGGCCGGCGGATCCGACTTCTGGAGCTGGACGGCGCTGATGAGGATGCCGGCGCGGTATTCGTTCATGAGTTCCTGGAGCTGTTCCGCCGCCTGCTGTTCGATGCGGCGCCGGCCCTCGGTGGTGGCCTCGACGATGGGCGTGCGGCCGACGATCTCGCGCATCACGCTCTCGGAGACGATCTTGAGGGTCGCCTCCGGATCCCGGATGTTGAAGAGATAGTCGGCGGCGTTGCCGATCTTCCACAGGACGACGAAGTTGATGTCGATGATGTTCTCGTCGCCCGTGAGCATCAGCGCCTCTTCCGGCACCTCGCGGGTGCCGCCGGGGACGCTGCGGAAGCCCACCTCGATGCGGTTGACCCGCGTGACCTTCGGCTTGACGACCGTCTCGATGGGCCAGGGAAGACGGTAGTGGAGACCGGGTTCGGTGACGCGGTCGAGGCGGCCGAAGCGCAGCACCACGCCCTGTTCGTCCGGCTGCACCCGGTAGAAGCCGGAGGCGAGCCACACCAGCACCACCGCCGCCGCCACCAGGAGGATGCCGCGCCGGCCGCCACGCCCGCCGCCGAGGCCGGCACCCCTGCCGCTGCCGCCCCCACCGCCGCCGAAGATGCGGCGCAGCCGCTCCTGGGTCCGCTGCACCACCTCCTCGAGGTCGGGGGGCTGCGGGCCGCCCGGGCCCGGACGCGGGCCCCAGGGACCGCCGCCACCACCCCAAGGTCCGCCTTGCTGCTGCCAGGGCATCGGTGTCCGCTTCCCCCTTGCGGCCGGCCCGAGGGCGTCTCGCCGTGCCGCGGATCGCGGCCTATATCGGCCCGCGGTGAGAGGGGGTCAAGCATGAGCGCGCCGAGCCGCGAGGAGATCCTGCAGCGTCTGCGCGAGATCCGCCATCCGAAGTCCGGCCGCAGCATCGTGGAGCTCGGCATGGTCTCCGGCATCGTCGTCCGGGGCAGCAACGTGGGCTTCGCCCTTGAGATCGACCCGAGCGAGGCGGAGGCGCTGGAGCCGCTGCGGCGGCAGTGCGAGGAGGCGGTGCGGGCGCTGCCCGGGGTGACGTCCTGCACGGTGGTGCTGACGGCGGAAAGGCGCCCCGCCGGCCCCGGGGCGGCCCCGGCCGGTCCCCCGCCCGGTGGCGGCGGTCCGGCCACCGCCCGCCGCACCCGCCCCAAGATCGCCCTTCCCGGGGTGCGGTCGGTGGTGGCGGTGGCCTCCGGCAAGGGCGGCGTCGGCAAGTCCACCACCGCCGTCAATCTGGCCTACGGCCTCGAGGCCCTGGGCTGGAGGGTGGGACTGCTGGACGCCGACATCTACGGGCCCTCGGTGCCGCGCATGACCGGCGCCCGCGGCCGGCCCACCTCGCCCGACGGCGAGAAGCTGGTGCCGGTGGAGAGCTACGGCATCCCCATGATGTCGGTGGGGTTCCTGGTGGACGAGGAGACCCCCATGATCTGGCGCGGCCCCATGGTCCAGGGCGCGCTGCAGCAGATGCTGGGCGACGTGCTGTGGGGCGAGCTGGACGTGCTGGTGGTGGACCTGCCCCCCGGCACCGGTGATGCCCAGCTCACCATGGCCCAGCAGGTGCCGCTCACCGGTGCGGTCGTCGTCTCCACTCCCCAGGACATCGCCCTGCTGGATGCCCGCAAGGCCATCAACATGTTCCGCAAGGTGGACGTGCCGGTCTTCGGCATCGTCGAGAACATGAGCTATTTCGTCTGCCCGCACTGCGGCGGGCGCAGCGAGATCTTCGCCCACGGCGGCGCGCGGGCCTGCGCCGAACGCTACGGCGTCGACTTCCTGGCCGAGATCCCGCTGGATCCGGCCATCCGTGAACACGCCGACGCCGGCCGTCCCCTCGCCGTCTTCGCCCCGGAGAGTCCGCAGGCGCGGGCCTATCTCGACCTCGCCCGCAACGTGCGCGACCGCATCGAGGCCCAGCTCGGCGAGTCCGGCCGCCGGCCGCCGCGCATCCGCTATCTCTGAGGGGGCCATGACGGCCCCCGGCACCGCCGCCGTCCCCCGCCTCCTCGCGGGCATCGCGCCGCTCCTCTCCCGCTACGACGGCTGGCTCCTCGACCAGTGGGGCGTGATCCACGACGGCGAGCGCCTCTTCCCGGAGGCGGGGGCGGCCCTGGAGCGATTGCGCGCGGCCGGCCGCCGGGTGGTCCTGCTCTCCAATTCCGGGCGCCGGGTGGCCCACAGCCTGCGCCATCTCGCCGGCATGGGCCTGGACCCGCGCCTGTTCGACGCCGTGGTCACCTCGGGCGAGGTGGCCTGGCGGCTGCTGCGGGAACGCCGGGTGCCGCCCTTCTCCCACCTCGGCCGCCGCTGCCTGCTCCTCACCCGCTTCGGCGATGTCGAGGTGGTGGAGGGGCTGGATCTGGAGCTGGTGGACGATCCCGATGCGGCCGACTTCGTCTTTCTCTCCGGGGTCGACAGTCCCGCGCGCGACCTCGACTCCTATCGGCCGCTGCTCGAGCGCGCCGCCCGCCGGCGCCTCTGGGCGGTGTGCGCCAATCCCGACCGGGTGGCGCCCCAGGGCGACCGGCTGATCCTGGCCCCGGGCGCCGTCGCCGAGGCCTATGTCCGCATGGGCGGACGCGTGGTCCACACCGGCAAGCCCCATCCCTGGATCTACCGTGAGGCCCTGCGCCGACTCGCCGGGATCGCACCCGCGCGGACGGTGGCGGTGGGCGATTCGTACGAACACGACGTGGTGGGGGCGGTGCGCGCCGGTCTCGACGCCGTCTTCGTGCTGGAGGGCATCCATCGCACCCGCTTCCCGCCGGATCTCGACGGCGCCGCCCTCGCCGCGGAGGTGGCGGAGCTGGCCCTTCGCTTCGGCGCCCGGCCGCGTTGGCTGCTGCGCCGCTTCGCGCCCTGAGGCCGGAAAAAAAGCGGCGGCTCCGGAGAGCCGCCGAATTCCTTGACCATCGGCCAGGGAGGGAAGGGAAACTCGCCGCAATCGGCCGGGAACCGGCCCTTGCTGCATCGCACAATATACGCGTCGCGGGCCGGTCGAGAACCGCATCCGGCGAAGACCTAGCATGCGTTCCGTGCATGGATGGGGCCCGGGCGAAAAAAGCGGCGGCTCCGGAGAGCCGCCGAAGTCCACCATCGGTCAGGGAGGGAAGGGAAACTCGCCGCAGTCCCGGCGCTGCACCGGGCTTGCTGCGACGCACAAAATGGGATCCGGTGAAGCCCGGGCAAGCCGCGCCGGGCGGGAAGCCGCCATGCGTCGGACGCATGGCACCGGCGCCCGGTTGTGTGGTGCCGGCGCTTGTGGTCATGTGGACGCCGTGGCGATGCGGACGGAGCGCATGGACGACGCCGCCTACGAGATCCTGGAGCCGGACGGACCACCGGCACCGGTGCTGATCTCCGCGCCCCACAGCGGCACCCTCCTACCGGCGGAGGTGGCGGCGACGCTTCGGGCCGATTCCGCCACCGTGGCCGCCCTCGACGACGGACCGGTCCATCGTCTCTTCGCCGACGCCCCCGCCCTCGGCGTCACCGTGCTGGTGGCGCGCTTCCGGCGGGTCTGTGCCGATCTCAACCGCGATCCCTGCGAGATGGCGCCCGATGCGGTGGAGGCGCTGCCCGTGGGCCTGCGCCCCCGCCTCACCGCCCGCGCCCGCGCCGGTCTCGGCGTGGTCCCCACCCGCGCCGGCAGCGCCGCCCTCGTGCGCACGCCCCTGTCCACCGCCGAGTTCGTCCGCCGTCTCGCCCGCTACTGGGAGCCCTACCACCGCGAGCTGCAGCGGCGTCTGCGCCTTCTGACCGAGCGTTTCGGCACGGTGCTGCTGTTGGACGTCCACTCCATGCCCACCTCCGCGGCCGGCGAGGGCGGGCGAATCGTGGACGTCTGCATCGGCGACCGCTTCGCCCGCAGCGCCCATCCCGCCCTCTCCCGCACCGCCTTCGACCATTTCGCCGGCCGCGGCCTCCGGGTCGCCCGCAACACGCCCTTCGCCGGTGGCTTCGTCACCGCGCACTACGGCCGGCCGGAGCGCGGCATCCACGCCCTCCAGCTCGAGTTCCGGCGGGCGCTCTTCCTGGACGAGACCCGCCTCGAGCCCCATGGCGGCCTCGGGATCCTGGCGGCGAGCTGTCGCGGTCTGCTGGAGACTCTCCTGGCGGAGCGCGAGCGTCTCGCCGTCGCTCCGGCCGCCTGAACTCACCCCGATACGCCCGCGATCACCCGCCCCTTGCCCCGTGCGCGGGGACGCCGGATGAACGGGATGGGGGATCGCGGGAGGAACGCCATGGACGTACCGGCGACCACGGCGAGCGTGACGGTGGCGCTGCTGCGGGAGGCGGCGACGACGGGGGCGCGGCTGCGGGCGGCCACCGCCGGCGCGCCCGCGGGCGATCCCGTGACGGTGCTCGCCTGGCACGGCGCGGTGCTCGATGCCACCGCCCGTCTCGCCGCCACCGTCGCCTGGCTGCTGGCCCGCCGCGCCGTGGAGACGGGCGAGCTCCCGGCCGATCCCGCCGACGACCGCCAGCGTCTCCTGCCGCTCCGGGATCCGCCGCCGCCGCCCGCGGCCGCCTCACCGGCACTGCGGGCGGCCCTCGCCGAGGCGGCGGCCCTCTATGCGCGGGTGAGGCGCCTCGCCACTCACGGCGCCCCGCCGGCGGGCGCGTCCGGCTGAGCCTCCGGCCGCGCCCGGGCGAAGGCGGACAGTTCCAGACAGTTGCGTTCCACCCGGGCGAGGGTGGGCCAGGGATCCGGATCCACCCCGTAGCGGCGGGCGTTGTAGAGCTGCGGGATCAGGAAGGCGTCGGCGAGGGTGGGGGCATCGCCGAAGCAGAAGCGGCCGGCCGTCCCCGCCAGTTCGCGCTCGAGCATGTCGAGGCCCGCGCGGATCCAGTGGCGGTACCAGGCGTGCACGGCCGTTTCGTCGAGCCCCAGCCCGTGGCGCAGGTGTTCCAGCACGCGCAGATTGTTGAGGGGGTGGATCTCGCAGGCGACGAGATCGCAGACGGCCCGCACCCGCGCCCGCGCGACCGGATCGGCGGGGAGCAGCGGCGGCCGGGGATGGCGCTCCTCCAGATACTCGCAGATGGCCAGCGACTGGGCGAGCCCGACGCCGTCCTCCTCGTACCAGGGCACGAGCCCCTGGGGATTGCGCCGCAGATAGTCGGGGCTCCGGTGGCCGCCGCCGCGCAGGTCGACGGCCACGTATTCGTAGGCCAACCCCTTGAGCTCGAGGACGATGCGCACCCGATAGGATGCGGAACTGCGCCAGTAACCGTGGAGTCGCCGCACGACGCCCTCCCTCGCCGGTGCGCCTTCCCGTTACGCCCGCCGCCGCCACGAATCCAGCCCGCGGCGAGGGGGCCGGGATGCGCCCGCCGCACCTTGACCGTCCCCGACCTCTGCCCTTTATGAGCGCGGGGCCGGGCGGGGCGGCGGCGGGCCGTCGCATCTTCGGACCAGTTCTTCTTCCGGTGCAGCGAACGGGTGGGGCGATGGCGCTGGACGAGTACGTCTTCACCAGCGAGTCGGTGTCCGAGGGACACCCGGACAAGGTATGCGACCGCGTCTCCGACGAGGTGGTGGACGCCTATCTGCGGGCCTATCCCCATTCGCGGGTGGCCTGCGAGACCCTCGCCACCACCGACCGGCTGGTGATCGCCGGCGAGGTGCGTGGTCCCGAGACCATCACCCACGACCACATCCGCTGTCTCGCCCGCGACACCGTGCGCGAGATCGGTTACAGCCAGCCCGGCTTCGACTGGCGCACGCTGCGCATCGACGTCTATCTCCACGAACAGTCGCCCGACATCGCCATGGGCGTGGATGCCCGCGAGGACAAGGACGAGGGCGCGGGCGACCAGGGCATGATGTTCGGCTATGCCTGCGACGAGACGCCGGCGTTGATGCCGGCGCCCATCTACTACGCCCACCGCATCCTCAGGAGCCTCGCCGAGGCGCGGCGGGCGGGCGAGCATCCGGAACTCGGTCCCGACGCCAAGAGCCAGGTGAGCCTGCGCTACGTCCAGGGCCGGCCCATGGGCTGCACCTCCGTCGTCGTCTCCACCCAGCACCGGGCGGAGGTGAGCCAGGCGGCGGTGCGCGACATCGTCCGCCGCCACGTGCTGCGGGTGCTGCCCGAGGGCTGGATGTGCCCGGAGGAGGAGTTCTACGTGAATCCCACCGGCCGCTTCGTGGTGGGCGGCCCGGTGGGCGACGCCGGGCTCACCGGCCGCAAGATCATCGTCGACACCTACGGCGGTGCCGCACCCCACGGCGGCGGCGCCTTCTCCGGCAAGGATCCCACCAAGGTGGACCGCTCCGCCGCCTATGCCGCCCGCTGGCTCGCCAAGAACGTCGTCGCCGCCGGCCTCGCCCGCCGGTGCCTGATCCAGCTCGCCTACGCCATCGGCGTGGCCAAGCCGCTCTCCATCTACGTGGACCTCATGGGCACCGGCGAGATCGACGAACGGCGTCTTGTGGAATATTTCCACGACCTCGACCTCACCCCGCGCAACATCCGCGAGCGGCTCGGCCTCAACCGGCCCATCTACGCCCGCACCGCGGCCTACGGCCACTTCGGACGGGATCCGGAACCCGATGGCGGCTTCTCCTGGGAGCGCACCGATCTCGTCGACGAGCTCCGACGCCTCGCCTGAGATCCGTCCCCGCCGGCTGATCTACGGACGCCGCATCGGTCCGCGCCTGCGGCCGCGGCGCCGGCGTCTCCTGGAGGAGCGGCTGCCGGCCCTGCGCCTGGACCTGGACGATCCCCGCCGGGCGCGGATCGATCCCCGGGCCCTCTTTCCCGGACGCGAGGCCTTCGAACTGGAGATCGGTTTCGGCGGCGGCGAACATCTGGTGTGGCAGGCGGCCCAGCATCCCGAGCGCGGCTACGTCGGCGTCGAGCCCTATCTGGGCGGCGTGGCCAAGCTGCTGGCGGCCCTCGAGGAGGCCGGCCTCGACAACGTCCGCGTCGTCGTCGACGACGCCCGTCTCCTGCTGCCGCGTCTGCCGGATGCGAGCTTCCTCCGCATCCACGTGCTGTTCCCGGACCCCTGGCCCAAGAAGCGCCACCACAAGCGCCGCATCGTCAACCGGGTGACGGTGGCCGAGTTCGCCCGCCTGCTGGCTCCCGGCGGCGAGCTCCGGCTGGCCACCGACGATCCGGGCTACGCGCGCTGGATGCTGGAGGCGGCCCTCGCCGAGCCGCGGCTGGCATGGCTCGCCGAACGCGCCCGCGACTGGCGCGAGCGGCCCGCCGACTGGCCGGAGACCCGCTACGAGGCCAAGGCCCGGCGCCAGGGACGGCGGCCCGTGTTCCTGCGCTTCCGGCGGCGGGCGGAGGGCGCGAGGGCGGAGGAGGGTCCATGAGCCGGAACTGGCGGCGGCGGACGCGCCTCGTCCATGCGGGGACCGAGCGCACCCCCTGGGGCGAGACCTCCGAGGTGCTCGCCCTCACCTCGGGCTTCGTCTACGATCGGGCCGAGACGGCGGAGGCCCGCTTCGCCGCTCGCGCCGAGGGCTACACCTATTCGCGCCTCGGCAATCCCACCGTGCGCATGTTCGAGCGGCGCATGGCCGCCCTCGAGGGCAGCGAGGAGGCGGCCGCCACCGCCTCCGGCATGGCCGCCCTCACCGCCGTGCTCTTCGCCACCCTCCGCGCCGGCGACCGCGTCGTCGCCTCGCGCCTGCTCTTCGGCTCCACCCGCGAGCTGCTCACGGAGCTGCTGCCGCGCTTCGGCGTGCGCACCGACTTCGTGGACGGTGGCGACGTGGAGGCCTGGGCGCGGGCGCTGGAACGCCCGGCCCGCCTCGTGCTGTTCGAGACACCCGGCAATCCGACCCTCGAGCTCGTGGACATCCGCGCCGTCGCCCATCTCGCCCGTCGGACCGGGGCGCTGGTGGTGGTGGACAACGTGCTGGCCACGCCCGTGCTCCAGCACCCGCTGCGGCTGGGCGCCGACGTGGTGGTCTATTCCGCCACCAAGCACATCGACGGCCAGGGCCGCTGCCTCGGCGGCGTGATCTGCTGTTCCGAGGCCTTCCGCCGCGACGTGCTGACCCCGTGGCTGCGCCACACCGGGCCGTCCCTCTCCCCCTTCAACGCCTGGGTGCTCCTCAAGGGACTGGAGACGCTGGAGCTCCGGGTGCGCCAGGCGACGGAGACGGCGGGCGCTCTCGCCCGCTTCCTCGCCGACCATCCGCGGGTGACGGCGGTGCTCTATCCGGGGCTGCCCTGTCATCCGGGCCATGCGCTGGCCCGCCGCCAGATGGAGGCGCCGGGACCGATCCTCGCCTTCCGCACCGGCGGCGGCAAGGCGCGCGCCTTCGCCGTGCTCGACCGGCTGCGGCTGTTCCGCATCTCCAACAACCTCGGGGATGCCCGCAGCCTCGCCACCCATCCCGCCACCACCACCCACCGGCGGCTGCCACCGGAGGAACGGGTGCGCCTCGGCATCACCGACGACCTGATCCGCCTGTCGGTGGGGCTGGAGGATCCGGAGGATCTGCGGGAGGATCTGGAGGAGGCCCTGCGATGAGCGACGGCGATCTCGCCGCCTGCATCGGCCGCACCCGCAGGATCGAGGCGGTGCTCGACCCCTTCCCGGCCCGTGCCTTCGCCGCCGCCCTCGACCTCGAGCGCCCGCTCGCGCCCGGCGATCCCGTTCCCCTCTGCTGGCATCATCTCTGGTTCCACGCGCCGCTGCGGGCCCGTGACACCGGCCCCGACGGTCACGAGCGGCTGGGCCTCTTCCTGCCGGCGCTGGAGGGGGTGAGGCGCATGTGGGCGGGCGGGCGGCTGCGCTTCGTGCGGCCGCTTCGCCTCGGCACACGGGCGGTGCGCGTCTCCACCGTCCGCGACGCCCGGGTGAAGCGGGGACGGAGCGGGCGGCTGGTCTTCGTCACCGTCGAGCACCGCATCGAGGACGAGGCGGGCCTCCTCCTCGTGGAAGAGCAGGACATCGTCTACCGGGAGCCGCGGCCGCTGCCGGCGGAGCCGCCGCCCTTCACGCCGCCGCTCCCGCCGGTGCGCGAGACCGTCCACCGGCCCGACGAGGTGCTGCTGTTCCGCTACTCCGCCCTCACCTGGAACGCCCATCGCATCCACTACGACCGGCGCTACGCCCGCGAGGTGGAGGGCTATCCGGACCTGGTGGTGCACGGCCCGCTGCTCGCCACCTGGGCCCTCGCGCTGGCGGCCGAAACCCACGGCGCCGGGCGCATCGCCGGCTTCCGCTTCCGCAACCGCACGCCCCTCTTCGTCGGCCGACCGCTCAGGGTGTGGCTGGGCGCCCCCGCCGGGGACGAGGTGCCGGTGTGGGTGGTGGGCGAGGATGCCCGCCTCGCCCTCGAAGGGGCGGTCCTGCTCGGCCAGGAAGCGGAGGGGCGATGAGCGATCCCTCAGCCCGCCTCGCGCCGGCAGGTGTCGAGGTCCATCAGCCGATAGGCCGGGCACCAGCCGACGATGCCGGTGACCAGCGGGACGAGACCGATCCAGCCCCAGTTGGTCTGCGGTCCCCAGAACACCAGCGAGATCAGCACCAGCCCGACCACGATCCGGACCGTCCGGTCGACGGTCCCCACGTTGCATTCCATGACCTGACCTCCCGCACCCGTCGATGACCCCGTGTGTTCATATGGGGACGAAGGGGCGGTGGCACAGCCTCCCCTCGCCGGGACGTGAAGGAGGGAAACACGAACGGCCGCACCGGCGGCCGTCCGCGGGGAAGGTTTCGTGTCGTTGGGCCTGGGGCCGTGGGCAGCGGGACCGGCTTCCGACCGCCCCCGGCACCTCGCGGAACGCACCGGCGGATGGGACCCCGTGGGGCGGCCCGAAGCCTTTTCCTTCCGGGTATTCACCCCGCCCGCATAACCTCACGCGGTCCCGGACCTGTCAACCGGAAATAGCAAGGGATTTTTCATTTTTCTGTGGATATGTCCGCCAGCCGGCGGCACACCGCCTCCAGCTGGGCCGGGGTGGTGTAGCGGATGACCACCCGTCCCCCCCGCCGGCCGCTGCGGATCTCCACCCTCAACCCCAACATCTTGCTCAATTTCCGCGCAACGACCTCAAGATCTGGATCCGGCGCCGGATCCCTCCCTCGCCTCGCCGGAGTCTCCCGCCGCCGGCGCACCAGCGCCTCGGTCTCGCGCACGCTCAACCCACGCGCGATCACTTCCCGCGCGAGGGCCACGGGATCCGCCGCCGCCAGCACTGCTCTCGCGTGACCCGCGGTGAGCTCGCCCCGCTTCACCATCGCCCGCACCGTCTCCGGCAACTGCAGGAGACGCAGGGTGTTGGCCACGTGGCTGCGGCTGCGGCCCACCGCCCGCGCCACCTCCTCCTGGCCGCGGCCGAACTCCCGCATCAGCCGGGCGTAGGCCTCCGCCTCCTCCAGCGGATCGAGATCCTCGCGCTGCAGATTCTCCACCAGTGCCAGCTCGAGGGCGCCGCGGTCGTCGATCTCCCGCACCACCACCGGCACCTCGTCGAGCCCGGCCCGCTGGGCCGCCCGCCAGCGCCGCTCGCCGGCCACGATCTCGTAGGCGGCGCCCGGGCCCCGTGCCGGCCGCACCAGGATGGGCTGGAGCAGACCGTGGGCGCGGATGCTCTCCGCCAGCGCCTCCAGCTCCTCCTCCGGGAAGTCGCGACGCGGCTGCAGCGGCGAGGGCTCCAGATACTCCACCGGCACCCGCCGCGGCCCCTCCTCCTCACCGGCCACCGCCCGCGCCGGCGCCTCGCCCAGGAGCGCCGACAGGCCCATGCCGAGTCCCCGTCTGCGCGCCATCAGGCGGCGTCCCTCTCGCGCGCGATCATCTCGCCGGCGAGGCGCGCGTAGGCCTCCGCCCCGGCACAGCGCACGTCGTAGAGCAGCACCGGCTTGCCGTGGGAGGGCGCCTCGGAGATGCGCACGTTGCGCGGGATCACGGTTCGGAACACCCGATCCCCGAGGAACGCCCGCACGTCCTCCGCCACCTGGGCGGAGAGGTTGTTGCGGCGGTCGTACATGGTGAGCACCACGCCGTGGACGGCGAGCCGCGGGTTGTGGGTGCGCCGCACCCGCTCGATGGTCCGCAGCAGCAGGCCCAGTCCCTCGAGGGCGAAGAACTCGCACTGCAGCGGCACGATGACGCCGTGGGCCGCCACCAGCGCGTTGAGGGTGAGCACGCCCAGCGAGGGGGGACAGTCCACGAAGATGTAGTCGTAGGGCTCGCGGAAGCGGCGCAGCGCCTCCCGCAGCCGCCGTGCCCGCCGCGGATCGTCGGCCAGCTCCACCTCCACCGCCGACAGATCCACCGTGGCCGGCACCAGATCGAGCCCCGGCACCTCGGTGGCGATCACCGCCCGCGCCAGCTCCACCTCCCCCATCAGCACCT
This sequence comes from Alphaproteobacteria bacterium, assembly GCA_026982705.1. Taxonomy (GTDB): domain Bacteria; phylum Pseudomonadota; class Alphaproteobacteria; order Geminicoccales; family Geminicoccaceae; genus HRBIN39. The sequence continues at coordinate 186,551 of JALSGP010000012.1, read as the reverse complement.
CGTAGGTGGTGAGCGTGCGCCGCTCGGGGCCGATGCCGAGGCCGGTGGAGGCGTTGCCCTGGGGGTCGATGTCGATCACCAGCACGCGCTTGCCCACCGCCGCCAGCGCCGTGCCGAGATTGATGGCGGTGGTGGTCTTGCCGACGCCGCCCTTCTGGTTGGCGACGGCGTAGACGCGGCCGCGGGCGAGGATCTCACGCAACGGGCTCGACACGGGAAACCCCTTCGACGACGACGATGCGGCCCTCGGGCGAACTGAGGCTGGGTTCCAGCCGCGCCTCCATCTTCCATCGCCGCCGCGCCTCGGTCAATTCCGCCGCCGCACGACGGCCCTTGGGGAAGATCCCGCGGGTCCGCGGTCCGAAGAAGGGGACCGCGAGATCCAAAAGCCGGTCGAGCGGCGCCAGCGCCCGCGCCGTCACCGCGTCGGCCGCGAACGGCGTCGTCTCCTCGATGCGGCGGGTGTGGACCACCACCCGCGGGCAGCCGGTGATCCGCGCCGCCTCCCGCAGGAAGGCCGCCTTGCGGCGGTCGGCCTCCACCAGATGGACCTCCTCCACGCCGAGGATGGCCAGCACCAGTCCGGGAAAGCCGGCGCCGCTGCCGAGATCCACCAGCACCCGCGTCCCCTCCGGCAGCAGGCGGAGGAGCTGGGCCGAGTCCAGCACGTGGCGCCGCCAGGGGTCGCGCAGGGTCTCCGGTCCCACCAGATTGAGGCGCCGCTGCCAGGTCTCCAGCAGCGCCAGATGGCGGGTGAGCCGGGCCATCGTCCCGGCGTCCAGCCCCAGCCGCCGCGCCACCGCCTCCGGCGTGAGCGGGGCCCGGCCGGTGGCGGGCTCAGGCGACGCGGCGGGCATGGCGGTAGAGCAGCAGCAGCGCCGCCGGCGTCACTCCGGGGATGCGGGCGGCGGCCCCCAGGGTGCGGGGCCGGGCCCGGGCCAGCGCCGCCCGCACCTCGGCGGAGAGGCCGGGCAGCCGCCCGTAGTCGAGGTCCGGCGGCAGGCGCAGCGACTCCTCGCGGCGGAAGGCGCGGATCTCCTCCTCCTGGCGGGCGAGATAGGCGGCATAGCGCCCCTCGCACTCCACCACCGTCGCCGCGTCCTCGCCGAAGGCGGCGAGTTCCGGCCAGATGCGCCGGAAGAGGGCGAGGCTCGCCCCGGGCTGGCGCAGCAGTTCGAAGGCGCTGCGGCGGCGGCCGTCGCGCACCACCTCGATGCCGTGGGCCCGCGCCTCCTCCGGGGTGAGCCGCAGTTCCTCCAGCCGACGGCGCAGCGCCTCCACACGCGCCCGCCGCGCCCGCAGACGGGTGAGCCGCGCCGCGCCCACCACGCCCACCGCCGCCCCCTTCTCGGTGAGGCGCAGATCGGCGTTGTCGGCGCGCAGCACCAGCCGGTACTCGGCGCGCGAGGTGAGCATGCGGTAGGGTTCCGTCACCCCGCGTGTCACCAGATCGTCGATCAGGACGCCGATGTAGGCCTCGGCCCGATCCAGCACGAACTCGCGTCCACCGCCACCCGCCACCAGCGCCGCGTTGATGCCGGCCACGATCCCCTGCGCCGCCGCCTCCTCGTAGCCGGTGGTGCCGTTGATCTGACCGGCCAGGAACAGGCCGGGGCAGCGGGCGAGCTCCAGGGTGGGGGCGAGCTCGCGCGGATCCACGTGGTCGTATTCCACGGCATAGCCGAAGCGCAGCACCGCCACCCGCTCGAGGCCGGGGATGGCGCGCAGCATCCGCAGTTGCACCGCCGCCGGCAGCGAGGTGGAGATGCCGTTGGGATAGACGGTGACGTCCTCCTCCCCCTCCGGCTCCAGGAAGATGCGGTGGCGCGGCCGGTCGGCGAAGCGCACCACCTTGTCCTCGATGGAGGGGCAGTAGCGCACGCCCCTCGCGCGGATGCGCCCCGCGTACATGGGCGATTCGTGGAGGTGGGCGCGGATCAGCTCGTGGACCTCGGGCGTGGTCCAGGTGATCCAGCAGTCGCGCTGGGGGCGGTCGATGCGGTCGGTGAGGAAGGAGAAGGGCGGCGGCGGCTCGTCGCCGGGCTGGCGTTCGAGACCGGCGTGGTCGATGGTGCGGCCGTCCAGGCGGGGCGGCGTGCCGGTCTTCAGGCGGCCCAGGCGCAGCCCCAGCGACTCCAGGAAGCGGGCCAGCGCCACCGCCGGCTTCTCGCCGATGCGGCCGGCCGGTCGGCTCTCGCGGCCGACATGGACGACGCCGCGCAGGAAGGTGCCGGTGGTGAGCACCACGGCGCCGGCGGCGATCTCCCCGCCGCCGGCGGTGACCACGCCGGCGCAGCGCCCGTCCCGGATCCGCAGCGCCACCACCTCGTCCTCCCGCAGCACCAGCCCCGGCTGGGCCGCGAGCAGCGCCCGCACCGCCGCGGCGTAGCGGCGGCGGTCGGCCTGGGCCCGCGGTGCCTGGACGGCGGGACCCCGGGAGCGGTTGAGGATGCGGAACTGGATGCCGGCGGCGTCGATGGCCCGGGCCATCAGCCCGTCGAGGGCGTCCACCTCGCGCACGAGATGGCCGCGCCCGAGGCCGCCGATGGCCGGGTTGCAGGACATGGCGCCGATGGTGTCGAGCCGGTGGGTGACCAGCAGCGTGCGCGCACCCATCCGCGCCGCCGCCGCGGCCGCCTCGACGCCGGCGTGGCCGCCGCCCACCACGATCACGTCGAAGCGCATGGCAAGGGCTGATGTGCGTCGCGGATCCCGACCGTCAATGCGGAGTGAGGGGGATTTTCGGCAAGATCGCCTCGATATCGAAACGATCCTGGTTGCCGGATCCGTTCACCCTCCCACACTGGATGCGGGCGCCGTGTGCGTCCGGGGCGTCACGAGCGGGAGCTTCGGCGTGCACCTCACGGTTCTGGTGATCGGCCCCGCAACCCGGGCCCTCGCGGGACTGGAGCACCGCCTGTGCCGGCTCGCCGGCGGTGCGCTCGAACTCCTGCGCGTGGCCGACGAGGACGCCGCCCTCGCCCGCCTCGCCGATGGGCCGGTGGATCTGATGGTGCTGGACCTGGGCGTCCGGGGACGGGGGCTCGCCACCCTCTTGCGCTTGCAGGCGCTGGCACCGGGGGCGGTGATCTGGCCGGTGGCGGCCGGCGGTCCCCTCGATCCCACCCGGGCCTGCGCGCGCACCTTGCGGTCGGCGCTGGAGGGACTGCGCCGGGCGCGGTCCGACTGGCGGCGGCTGGTGCACCGCGCCACCCACGACGCCCTCACCGGGCTCGCCAATCGCTGGCTGCTGGAAGAGAAGCTGCGGGATGCCGTGGCCCGGGCCGAACGCCGTGGCCGCGCCGGCGGGCTGGTGCTGGTGGACCTGGACGGTTTCAAGGCGGTCAACGACCGCTTCGGTCACGATCTCGGCGACCTGGTGCTGGAGACGGTGGCCGCCCGCCTGCGGCGCGGCCTGCGCCGCTCCGACACGGTGGCCCGCCTCGGCGGCGACGAGTTCGCCGTGGTGGTGGAGGAGGTGGACACGGCCGACCGCCTCGCCGTGGTGGCGGCCAAGGTGCGGCGGCTGGTGGAGGCGCCGGTGGAGATCGACGGCCGCGTGATACGGGTGGGGGCGAGCTGCGGCACCGCCCTCTTCCCCGACCACGGCCGCGAGCTCGGCGAGCTGGTGCGCCGGGCCGATGCCGGGCTCTATGCCGAGAAGCGCCGCCGCGCCCTCATCTCCGCCTGAAGCGCCAGGCGCCGTCGGCGCCGCTCTCCCGCTCGAGGTCCCCCCGCCGGTGGAGGTGGTTGAGGTGGGCCAGCGCCTCGGCCAGGGCGAAGGCGACGGTGGTCTCGTCCAGCGGCCGGTCGAAGAGGGCGAAGGCCACCTCCGCCGGCGTCGCCCAGTCGCGGCACAGGTCCAGGGCACGGGCGAGCCGGGCCTCGTGGTGGGCGCGGACGGCGTCGATGCGGGCGTGCAGGCCCCGGAAGGGACGCCCGTGGCCGGGCAGCACCAGCACGTCCTCCGGCAGGCCGGCGAGCCGGTCCAGGGAGGCGAGGTAGGCGCTCAGCGGATCGCTCTCCGGCTCGTCGGGCCAGCAGCCCACCACGGGGCTGATCTCGGGCAGGATCTGGTCGCCGGCCAGCAGCAGCCGTCGGCCGCGGTCGTAGAGGGCGGCGTGGGCCGGGGCGTGACCGCCCATCCGCATGATCCGGAAGGCGATCCCGGCCAGGATCACCGTCTCGCCATCGTGCAGATCGCGGAAACTGCCGGGCGGCGCCGTCACGGCGCGGGCGAAGGTGTTGCCGAGGGCGAGGCGGCGGCGGGCCAGCTCGCTCTCGACGCCCAGGAGCCGGTCGTAGGCGGCGAGGGCCGCCCCCCAGGCCTCGTCGCTCTCGAACGCCAGCATCCGCGCCATCGCCCATTCGGGGCGCGGCATCGACAGGGCCGCCCCGTAGCGGGCGGCGAGATGGCCGGCATTGCCCACGTGATCCGGGTGGAAGTGGGTGACGAGGATGCGGTCCAGCCGCTCGCCCAGCACCTGCGCCAGCAGCCGCTGGGTGGTCCCGTCGGCGTGGCCGGTGTCCACCAGCACGCGCTCGCCGTCGCCCTCCAGCAGATAGAGGTCCACGTGGTCCAGCACGTAGGGCAGGGGCAGCCGGAACCACCACACGCCCTCGGCGACGCGGCAGCACTCGCCCGCCGGGGGCAGTTCGAAGGGCATCTCCAGCATGGTCCACCCGGAGATCAGGGTGACGGGCCGCGACTGCCCTAGCGGCACCCTCCCACGGGCGCAAGCGCAGGGGCGTCCCGGGACTTGCCGCGGCGGCGGGAATCGGCTTTGCGGGAGGCGGTCCGGGGGAACGTCGCGTGCCCCGTTTCGACGACGCCTTCTTCGCCACGCTCGTGGAGCTCTTCCGCTGGCGCCGCGACGTGCGCCGTTTCCGTCCGGATCCGGTGCCGCCGGTCCTGGTGGAGGAACTGCTCCACCTCGCCGATCTCGCCCCTTCCGTGGGCAACGCCCAGCCCTGGCGTTTCGTCCTGGTGGACGACGCGGCGCTGCGCCGGCGGGTGCGGGAGCACTTCCTCGCGGTCAACGCCCGGGCGCTCGCCGGCTATCGCGGCGAGCGGGCCGCCCTCTATGCCCGCCTCAAGCTGGAGGGGCTGGACCGGGCACCGGTGCAGATTGCCGTCTTCTGCGACGAGACCACGAAACAGGGCCACGGCCTCGGGCGGCCCACCATGCCGGAGACCCTGGTCTGGTCGGTGGTGCTGGCCATCGGTCAGCTCTGGCTCGCCGCCCGCGCCCGCGGTCTCGGCCTCGGCTGGGTCTCCATCCTGGAGCCGGAGACGGTCCGCGCCCTGCTGGCGGTGCCGGCGGGCTGGCGTTTCGTCGCCTGGCTCTGCCTCGGCCGGCCGGAGGAGGAGCATCTCGATCCCGAGCTGGAGCGCGCCGGCTGGCAGACGCGCACCCCGCTCTCCGCGCGCATCCTCAGACGCTGAGCAGGCGGGCGGTGCTTGCGGCGGGCGCGGCCGGTGCGTAGGCTCGTGGACGGGGCCGTGGGGCGGAGGAGGCGACCATGGGGCATCGCGTCGTCGTCGGAGCGCTGGTCCTGCTCCTCGTGGGGATCGGGGAGGCGGGGGCCGCATCGCTGCGGACCACCTTCGAGACCTTCCTCGACCGGCTCGCCTGGCTGCTGCGCTCCGGCCCCGGGGATGCCACTCGGGCCGAACCGCGGGAGTGGGAGCCGGCGCCGGGCGGCGCACGCGCCACCAGCGATCTGGTGGTGGACCTCTTCGGGTCGACCATGCCGGTGCCGCTGGTCCACGCGGTGCGTGAGACGGTGACGGGCGTGCGCGTCACCACCCGCCTCGATGTGGCACGGCTGTCGCCGGACGTCCGGGCGGTCCTCGAGGCCCTGCTGCCGGACTATCGCGATCTGGTCCTCGACGTGACCCTGGACGGGCAGGGGCGCTGGGACGGCGAGCTGCGCCTGCCGCCCTTCAGCGTCGACGATCCCGACGTCACGGGGGAGATCGGGGCGAGCCGGATCGCCTTCACCCTCGACTTCGGCCCCGGCGAGCGGTTCGCGGGTGGGGTGCGGATGCACTTCGGGCGGATGTGGGGTCGGGACGAGGAGACCCGGTTCGATCTCGAACTGGAGCCGGTGGACGTCCGCTTCGAGACGCTCCGCTACCATCGGGGCCGGCCGCTGCTGGGATACGCGGAAGTGGGCGGTGCCGGCGCGAATCTGTCCGTGCGCGAGGCCGAGGGAACCACCGAGATGGTGGTGGGGCCCTTCCGGCTGAACGGCGGCAGCCGCGCCCTGGAGGATGGCCGCGTCCGTCTCGCCTTCGGTCTCGATTTCGCCTTCGCCCGGATCCTCCTTCCCGACGAGGAGCCGGTGGGGCCGGGACGGATCGGCTTCGATTTCACCCTCGAGGGGATGAGCATGCGGGCCCTGCGCCGTCTGATCGAATTCTCCGAGACGTCGGATCCGCTGGCGCCGGCCCCGGGACCGGAGGCCGCCGGGAGTCCGGAACGAGAGATGGCCCGCGATCTGTTCGCTCGCCCGGGCCGGCTGACCATCACGGGGACCTTCGCGTTCGAGGGACGCCGTGCCGTCGTCGACCTCGACGTCGGCTGGCCGGCCCCGAGGCGCGATCTCCGTACCGTCGCCGACTGGCTGGATCTGCTGGAGGGACGGCTGCGCCTCGACATCCCCCTCGATCTGGTGGAGGATCCCCAGATCCAGCAGTCCCTCGCCGCACCGGTGGCCATGGGTCTCGCCACCGTCCGCGAGGGACGGGTGCAGGCGGATCTGCGCATCACCGGCGGCATGGTCCTGGGCGGCGCCCAGCCACAGCCGCTGGTGGCCCTGCTGGGCGACGTGGCGACCATGCCGCTGGACGTGCCGGCCCGCTGAGGTCCGGCCGGAGGGGAGGAAGGCGCGTGCAGGAGACGGAGGAGGCCCGTCGCCACCGGGAGAAGAAGGCCCGCATCAAGGCGGTGAAGGACCGGCTCTACGCCGCCCGCACCGGCCGCAAGGGCCTGCTCCTCGTCCACACCGGTCGCGGCAAGGGCAAGACCACCGCCGCCTTCGGCCTGGTCCTGCGCACCCTCGGCCACGGCCGCCGGGTGGGCATCGTCCAGTTCGTCAAGGGCCGGCGGGAGACCGGCGAGCGGCGCTTTCTGGAGCGGTTCCCGGATCTCGTGGAGATCCGGGTGATGGGCGAGGGCTTCACCTGGGAGACCCAGGACCGCGAGCGCGACGTCCGCGCCGCCCGTGCCGCCCTCGACGAGGCCCGCCGGATGCTCGCAGCCCCCGACTTCCATCTGGTGGTGCTGGACGAGCTCAACATCGTGCTGCGTTACGGCTATCTGCCGGTGGAGGAGGTGCTGGCGGTGCTGGCCGCGCGCCGGCCGGACCTCCACGTGGTGGTGACGGGACGCAATGCGCCGCCGGCGCTGATCGAGGCCGCCGATCTCGTCACCGAGATGACGGAGATCAAGCATCCCTTCCGGGCCGGCATCGGCGCCCAGGCCGGCATCGAGTACTGAGCCGCCATGGCGCCCGCCGCCGCCCTGATGTTCCAGGGCACCGCCTCGCACGTGGGCAAATCGCTGATCGTGGCCGGCCTCTGCCGGGCCTATGCCCGCGCCGGGCTGCGGGTGGCGCCCTTCAAGCCCCAGAACATGTCCAACAACGCCGCCCCCGCCGCCGGCGGCGAGATCGGTCGCGCCCAGGCGCTGCAGGCCCGCGCCGCCGGCATCCCGCCGGAGGTAGCCATGAACCCGGTGCTCCTCAAGCCGGAGGGCGAGACCGGCGCCCAGCTGGTGGTGCGGGGCCGCCGGCGGGGATCGCTCCGGGCGCGCGACTACTACCGGCTGCGCGCGGAGATCCTGCCGGAGATCCTCGCCTGCTTCGCGGATCTGCGGCACCGCTTCGACCTGGTGCTGGTGGAAGGCGCCGGCGGTGCCGCCGAGGCCAATCTGCGGGCGGTGGACGTGGCCAACATGGGCTTCGCCACCGCCGCCGGCGTGCCGGTGGTGCTGGTGGGGGACGTCTCCCGCGGCGGACTGCTGGCGGCGGTGGTGGGGACCGTGGCGCTGCTCGACGCGGCCGACCGTCGCCTGCTGCGTGGCTGGATCGCCAACGGCTTCCGAGGCGATGTCGCCCTCTTCCGCCCGGCGGTGCCCATCGTCGAGGCCGGAACGGGACTGCCCTGCCTCGGCATCGTCCCCTGGTTCCCCGAGGCGGCGCGGCTGCCGGCCGAGGACCGGCTGGGCCTCGCCGGACACGGCCGCCCGCGGACCGGGGCGGCGCTGCGGATCGCCGTGGTGGACCTGCCGCGCATCGCCAATTTCGACGACCTCGATCCCCTCGCCGCCGAACCCGGTGTGAGCCTCGAACTGGTGACGCCGGACCGGTCGCTGGACCCGGCCACCGATCTCGTGATCCTGCCCGGCAGCAAGGCGACGCGGGCCGATCTGGCGGCGCTGGTGGAGGCGGGCTTCCACCACGAGCTCCACGTCCACCGCCGCCGCGGCGGCCGCATCCTCGGGCTCTGCGGCGGCTATCAGATGCTGGGCCGCGCGATCCACGATCCCGAGGGGCTGGAGGGGCCGCCCGGCACCTCCCCCGGTCTCGGCCTGCTGGACGTGGAGACCCGTCTGCGGCCGGCCAAGACGGTGCGGGCGGTGCGCGGGCACGACCGCCTACGCGACGTGCCGGTGGACGGCTACGAGATCCACCTCGGCACCACCGAGGGGCCGGACCGGGCCCGTCCCTTCCTCGACCTGGACGGCCGCCCGGAGGGGGCGGTGAGCGCCTGCGGACGCGTCCTGGGCACCTATCTCCACGGGCTCTTCGCCGGCGACGCCTTCCGCCGCCGCTTCCTCGCGGAACTCGGCGCCGCCCCCTCCGATCTCGTCTGGGAGGCGGAGGTGGAGCGGGTGCTGGACCGGCTGGCGGATCATCTCGCCGCCGCCCTCGACCTGGAGCGGCTCCACGCCCTCGCCCTCAGCGCAGCAGCAGGGCGGTGAGGGCGGTGGCGAGGGTGAGCAGCGCCCAGGCGGCCCCCACCAGCCGCAGCGCCCGTTCCATGTCGGCCACCGTCGCCTCGGCCCGGCCGTCGCCGATCCAGGGCTCGTGTTCCAGCACGCCGTGATAGGCGCGGGGGCCGGCGAGGCGCAGACCCAGCGCGCCCGCCACCGCCGCCTCCGGATAGCCGGCATTGGGGGAACGGTGGCGGCGGGCGTCGCGGCGGATGGTCCCGACCGCCGGCCCCGGTCGTGCCTCCCGCACCACCAGCGTCGCCAGCACGATCAGGACGGCGGCGAGGCGGGCGGGGATGCGGGCGAGGGCGTCGTCGAGACGGGCGGCCAGGCGGCCGAAGTGGAGGTGCCGCGGCGTGCGGTAGCCGATCATGGAATCGAGGGTGTCGACGGTCTTGAAGGCGAAGAGGCCGGGCAGCCCCCCCACCGCCAGCCAGAACCAGGGCCCCACCACCGCATCGGCGAAGTTCTCGGCCAGCGATTCGATGGCGGCCCGGGCCACGCCGGCGTCGTCCAGCCGGTCGGGATCGCGGCCCACCAGCGCCCGCAGCGCCCGCCGCGCCGCCGCCGGATCCGCCGGCAGCCGCCGTGCCACCTCCCGCACCGCCTCCACGAGCCCGCGCCAGGCGAACAGCGGGAACGCCAGGAGGCCGGCGAGGAAGGCGCCCGTGGCGCCGTCGGGCAGCAGCGACTGGAGGAGAAGGCCCGTGAGCGCCGCCGCCAGGACGAGCGCCAGGGTGGCCGCGGCTCCGGCCCGCAGATTCTCCCGCGGATCGTGGCGGAGGGGATCCCAGATCCGCTCCACGCGCGCGATGGCGCGTCCCACCCACACCACCGGATGGGGGATCCGCGACCACAGCGCCGGCGGATCGCCCAGCACGGCGTCCAGCAGCAGCGCCCAGGTCAGGGCGAGGAACACCCACTCCGGATCAGCCGTCACCATGGAACCAGGCGTCGGGCAGGTCCAGCTCCACGGTCACGGGCACATGGTCGGAGGGGCGGTCGAAGCCGCGCGCCTCCGCCCACACCTCCACCGCCACCAGATGGGGCGCCAGTGCCGGCGCCAGCCAGATGTGGTCGAGACGCCGGCCGCGGTTGGACTTCCGCCAGTCCCGCGCACGGTAGGACCACCAGGTGAACACCTTCACCTCGGGCGGGATGCGGGCGCGCACCGCATCCACGAAGTCGTAGGCGCGACGGAGCCGTTCCAGCGCCTCCACCTCCACCGGCGTGTGGGAGACCACCTTCAGCAGCGCCCGGTGATTCCAGACGTCGGTGGGCAGCGGTGCGATGTTGAGATCGCCCGCCAGCAGCAGACGGGCGCCGTCGCCGCGGCGGGCCACGAAATATCCGGTCAGCGCCTCCAGCATCTCCAGCTTGTGGCGGAAGCGGGGATTGATCTCGGGATCGGGTACGTCGCCGCCGGCGGGGACATAGAGATTGTGCAGCTCCAGCGCGCCCGGCAGGAAGCAGACGGTGTGGCGGCAGTCCGCCACCCCGCACCAGGCGAGTGCCCGACCGTCGGCGAGCGGCCATTTGGACAGGGTGGCCACCCCGTGCCAGGTCTTCTGGCCGTGCACGTGGATATGGGGAAAGCCGAGGGCGCGCACGGCATCGTAGGGAAAGCGCCCGTTGTCCACCTTGGTCTCCTGCAGGCACAGCACGTCCGGGCGGCAGTGGGCCACCACCCGCGCCAGCAGATCGAGGCGGATGCGGATGGAATTCACGTTCCAGGTGGTGATCCGGAGACGCACGCCGCATTCTCCCGTCTCAGAGGAAGCTCTGGGGATCCACGTCCACATCCAGGCGCAGCCGGCCGGGCAGGCGCACGCGGCCGAGCCAGTCGCGCAGGAAGGCCGGCAGGTCGGCCTCGGGGGCGGCACGCACCAGCAGCCGCTCGCGATAGCGGCCGCGCAGGAGGGCGAGGGGGGCGGGCGCCGGGCCCAGCACCCGGATGTCCGCACGCTCCGGCGCCGCCCGGGCGAGGGCGCGGGCATGTTCGCGCACCTCCTCCGCCTCCCGGCCCGCCACCACCAGGGCGGCGAGGCGGCCGAAGGGCGGCGTGCCGCTCTCGTGCCGTTCCTCCAGCTCGGCCCGATAGAAGCGCAGGGAGTCTCCGGCGGCCAGCGCCTCGAGCACCGGATGGGCGGGGTCGGTGGTCTGGATCAGCACCCGCCCCGGCCGGCCGGCGCGGCCGGCGCGACCGGCGAGCTGGCGCAGGAGCTGGAAGCTGCGTTCGGCGGCCCGGAGGTCGCCACCGAGGCCGAGGTCGGCGTCCACCACCCCCACCAGCAGCAGATCCGGGAAGTGGTGGCCCTTGGCCAGAAGGCGGGTGCCCACCAGCAGGTCCACCTCCCGCGCCAGCACCGCCCGCACCAGCGCCTCGGCGCGGGCGGCGGTGGGCACCGTGTCGCTGGTGACCACGGCGAGACGCCGTTCCGGCCACAGCGTCCGCACCTCCTCGGCGATGCGCTCGACACCGGGACCGCAGGGGGCGAGTTCGTCCACCGCCCCGCAGCGGGGACAGTGCTCCGGCTCCGGCTCGCGATAGGCGCAGTGGTGGCAGAGCAGCCGTCGGCGCAGCCGGTGGAGCACCAGCCAGGCGCTGCAGTTGGGACAGCGCAGACGGGTGCCGCAGGCGCGGCACAGCACCAGCGGGGCATAGCCGCGCCGGTTCAGGAACAGCAGCACCTGCCCGTCCCGCTCGAGGGTGGCGGCGACGGCGGCGCGCAGATCGGGTCCCAGGAAGGCCCCGCGCGGCGGGCGGCGGGCCCTGAGGTCCACCACCTCCACCCGCGGCTCCGGGGCCGGTCCGTGGCGCCGCGGCAGCCGCAGCAGCCCCCACGGTGCCGGCGGGGCGAAGCCAGGGACGAGACCGGCGTGCCAGGCGCTCTCCACCGCCGGCGTCGCCGAGACCCGCACCAGCGGACAGCCGGCACCCTCCGCCCGCAGATGGGCGACGCGGCGGGCGTCGTAGCGGGGACCGTCCTCCTGCTTGAAGGAGGAGTCCTGCTCCTCGTCGACGACGATCAGCCGCGGCTCGGGCAGCGGCAGGAAGACGGCGGAGCGCGCCCCCACCACCACCCGCACCCGCCCGCGGGCGATCTCGCGCCACAGATCGCGCCGCCGCGCCGGGGTGAGGGCGGAGTGCCAGACGGCGGGTTCGACGCCGAAGCGGGCACGGAAGCGGTCGAGCCATTGGGCGGAGAGCAGGATCTCCGGCAGCAGCACCAGCACCTGCCCGGCGCCGCGCAGCACCTCCGCCACCGCCTCGAAGTAGACTTCCGTCTTGCCGGAACCCGGCACCCCCTCCAGCAGGAAGGTGCGGTGGCCGCCCGCCCGCACCGCCGTCACCAGCGCTCTTGCCGCTTTCGCCTGGGCGGGGTCGAGGGTCCGCGGCGCATGGTCGGGATCGGGAGGTGGCGGCGGTGGCGGCTCCAGCGGCACCGCTTCCACCAGCCCGGCCGCCACCGCCCCCCGCAGCACCGCCGTCGAGATGCCGGCCTCCGCGCGCAATTCCGCCGCCGTCCGCACCGTTCCCCCGGCCAGCGCCGCCACCAGCCGCCGTCGCGCCGGCGTGAGTCGCTCCGCGGGCGTGGCGGCGAGGCGATAGCCCACGGTCGCCGGGGGTGGCGCGAAGGCGGCGGGGACGCTGGCGGCGAGGCGCAGCACCGCGCCCAGCGGGATCAGCGTCTCGCGGGCGACGGCGGCGAGGAAGGCGGGGAAGTCGGGCGGTGCCGGCGGCAGGTCCACCGGATCGCCGACGGGACGCAGCCGGCGGCGGGCGGGCGGGTCACCCTCGTGCCCGGGCCACACCATGCCCACCAGCCGGCGCGGGCCGAAGGGGACCTCCACCCACGACCCGGGCACCGGCTCGCCGGCGTGTGGCCAGAGATAGTCGAAGGGCGCGTCCACCGGCACCGGTACCAGCACCGGCACGACGCGGGATCGGCGGCTCACCGGGATCCTTTCGTCTGGCGGCGTCCCGCCGTTCCGTTATCATGACCGGCGCCATGGCGGAACTCCCGCTCGCCCTCGCCGCGCCCTGCGGGCCGGACCTCCGCGCGAGGCTCGGGGCCTGGTGCGACTGGCTCGCCCACGAGCGTCGGGCGGCGCCGGCGACCCGGCTCGCCTATACGCGCGATCTCGCCGACTTCCTGGCGTTCCTGCGGGATCATCTCGGCCGCGAGATCGGGACCCGCGAGCTCGCGGCGCTGACCCTCGCCGATCTGCGCGCCTGGCTCGCCCACCGCCACCGGCGCGGGCTGGATCCCGCCTCCACCGCGCGGGCGCTGGCGGCGGTACGCGGCTTCTTCCGCTTCCTCGACCGTCGCTTCGGCCTCCACAATCCGGCGGTGGCGGCGCTGCGCACGCCGCGGGTGCCGCGGCGGCTGCCGCGGCCGCTGGCCGTGGAGGAGACGCTGGCGCTGGCCCGCGAGATGGCGAGCGAGCCGGACGTGCCGGCCTGGGTGCTGCGGCGCGACCATGCGGTGCTGCTGCTCCTCTACGGCTGCGGGCTGCGCATCGGCGAGGCGCTGGCGCTCGCGCGACGCGACGTGGGCGCCGATCCCGCCCGCCTGCGGGTGCTGCGGGTCCACGGCAAGGGCGGCCGCGTGCGCGAGGTGCCGGTGCTGCCGCGGGTGGCGCGGGCCCTGGCCGACTATGTGGCGGCCTGCCCCCACCCGCTGCCGCCGGAGGGGCCGCTGTTCGTGGGAGCGCGCGGCCGGCGGCTGGGAGCGGAGCCGATCCGGGCCCGCATCCGCCGCCTGCGCCGGCTGCTGGGGCTGCCGGAGACGGCGACGCCCCACGCGCTGCGCCACAGCTTCGCCACCCATCTGCTGGCGGCGGGCGCCGATCTGCGCGCCATCCAGGAGCTCCTGGGCCACGCCAGTCTCTCCACCACCCAGCGCTACACGGCGGTGGACGCCGAGCGGCTGCTGGCCGACTATGCCCGTGCCCATCCGCGGGCCCGGGCGTGACCCGGGTGCATCGCGCCGCGCGCTTCATCCCGTGGTACGCGCCCGCGCCGGCGACCACGGTTGGCGACGGCGCCGTCCCCGCGTATTTGGAGGAAGCGGAGGATCCGCCTCACGCAGCGGAGCGAGGAGCACGTCCGGGTGGCCATCCTCGAGACCACGCTCGCCGCCGGTCTGCTCGCCGGCTGGGCCTTCGCCGTCGAACCCTTCCGGCTGGCGATCCGACGCTACGGTGTGCCGTGGCCGGCGCCCGCCGAGGGCCGGCTGCGGATCGGCGTGCTGAGCGATCTCCACGCCGCCTGGCCCCACGTCACGCCGGGACGCATCACCCGCATCGTCCGCAGGTTGCTGGCGCAGCGGCCGGAAGTCGTCCTGCTGGCCGGGGACTTCGCCACCACCGACACGCTGGGCGTGGTGCCGGTGCCGCCGGCGCGCATGGCGGCGGCCCTCGCTCCCCTGGCCGCCCGGGTGCCCTGCTTCGCCGTCCTCGGCAATCACGACCACGACCATGGTGCCGGGGAGGTGGCGGAGGCGCTGGAGGCCGCCGGCATCCGCGTGCTGGTCAACGAGCACGTCCGCATCCCGGCTCCCTTCGGCGAGCTGGTGCTGGTCGGCGTGGACGATCCGGTGACCGGGCGCGACGACGTGGCCCGGGCGCTCGCGGGGGTGGCGCCGGACGAGCCGGTGCTGCTGCTGGCCCATGCGCCGGACCTGCACCTGCGGCTGCCGCCGCAGGTGGTGCTGCTGGTGGCCGGGCACACCCACGGCGGTCAGGTGCGGCTGCCGGGCCTGCCGCCGCCGGTGACCATGAGCCGGCTGCCGCGCCGCCAGGCCCACGGGTTCCACCACGACCGCGGCCGCCGGCTCGTGGTCAGCGCCGGCATCGGCACCACCGGTCTGCCGCTGCGCTTCGCCCGGCCGCCGGAGCTGGTGGTCCTCGACCTCACGGCGACGGGACGGCGCGGCCGGCCGCGGCCGGACGCCTGGGCGCTGGCGGCGGATCCCGCCACTTGAGCCCGCCGGGGCGGATGCCCGCGGCGAGGACGGCGAGGCGCGCCGCCTCGGCGGCGGCCCGCGCGAGGGCGGCGAGATGCGGGGACTCCAGCAGCAGCGCCGGGACCAGGGCGGTGGCGAGGGCGGCGAGGGAGGCGAGATCGGCCAGGAGCAGACGGTGCCCCTCACGGCGGGCGGCCCGGGCCGACTGCAGGACGCCCACCGGATGGCGGAGGGCCAGCCAGGGCGCGAACCAGGGAAGCAGGGCCGCGACCGCGCCGTGATCGGGACCGAAGGCGAGGGGGACCAGCGGCGGCGCCAGCAGCGCCAGCCCCACGGCCGCGACGAGGCCGACGGCGCCCAGCAGCAGGAGATGGTGGCGGAGGGCGGGGGCGAGGCCACCGGGCGCGGCGGCCGCCGCGGCGAGACGGGCCAGTGTCCACTGCTGACCGGCATTGGCCAGCACCAGCGCCGCCACCGCCACCGCGCCGGCGAGCCAGTAGGTGCCGGCCGCGGCGGGGCCGAGCAGCCGTCCCACCAGATAGAGATCGAGGCCGAGCTGGAGCTGGCCGGCGAGGGCGGAGAGACCGAGGGGCAACGCCTGTTGGAGGGCGGCAGCGGGCGCCGGTGCCGGTCCCCGCGCTGGCGGCAGGTGGCGGAGGGCGGGAAGGGCGGCGAGCACGGCACCGGCCCAGGCGGCGAGCCAGAAGCCGGCGAGGGTGGCGGGATCGCTTCCCGCCGGCACCACCAGCGCCAGCAGCGACGCCCACAGCAGCGGCCGCAGCGCCACCAGCATCGCCGCCTCGGCGGCCCGTCCCGTCGCCAGCGCCGCCCAGTCCAGATGGAGGGCCATCAGCGGCAGCGCCGCCAGCACCAGATACAGCGGCACCGGGTCCGCCGGCAGCAGCCATGGGGCGGCCGCCGCGGTGGCGGCTCCGAGGGCCAGCGCCGCGGCGAGGCGGAGAGCGAGATAGCGGGAGAGGAAGGCGCGGGCCCGGGCGGGATCGATGCCCGCGAGGGCGGTGATCCAGGACCGCAGGCCCAGTTCGGCGAGCTGGGCGGCGTGTCCCTGCACCGCCAGCGCCATGGCGAAGAGCCCGAGGGTCACGGCATCGACCCGCCGGGCCAGGAGGCCGGCCGCGAGGAATCCCCCGAGGGCCGCCACCGCCCGCCCGCCGCCCAGCAGCAGGAGCGGGGCGAGGGTGGCGGCGAGCCGCCGCAGCCGCGCTCTCATCCCGTCCCGAGCGCCCGGTAGAGGTCCACCACCCGGGTCATCACCCGGTCCTCCCCGGCCGCCGCCAGCCGCGGCGCCGTCCCCACGCGCCCCTTCCGGATCAGCCGGCTCGCCGCCTCCACGCCATCGGCCAGCGCCCCCGCCTCGGCGGGGCGCACGAAGCCGGTGACCCCCTCCTCGATCCACGCCCGCACGTCGCCCACATCGGTGGTCACCACCGGCCGGCGGGCGGCCAGCGCCTCCTTCACCACCGTCGGCGACGATTCGAAGCGGCTGGTCACCAGCACCACCCCGTGTCCGGCGTAGAGTTCGGGCATGCGGTCGTGGGGGACGCGGCCGAGCCAGCGGACGGCTTCGGCCGTGGGGCTGCGGGCGAGGCGACGGACCAGGGCGCGCGCCTCCTCGCCGTCGCCGGCGATGGTGAGGGTGTAGCCGGTGCGGCCGCGGCGGTGCAGCTCCTCCAGCACCGCCAGGGCCAGCGGTGCGTTCTTGGGACGGGCGATGCGGCCCACGAACAGCAGCCGCTCGGCCAGTGCGGGAGAGGGCGGCGTGGCGTGGAGGCGGGCGAAGAGCCCGGCATCGAAACTGGCCGGGACCACGAGCGCGCGGGCGAAGACCTCGGGGTCCACCCGCCGCGCCAGTTCCCGGCGGTCGCCTTCGCTCACGCACACCACCGCATCGGCCCGCCGCACCGCCCGCCGCTCGAGGGCCCGCATCACCGCCCGGAGCGGCCATGCCCAGCGACCGAGACGGGTCTCCAGCACGCGCCCGCTCACGGTGTGGTAGGTGATCACCACCCGGCCGGTGCGGGGGGCCAGGACGTATTTGGGCCAGGCGGCGTAGTTGCGGTGGAAGTGGAAGACGTCCTCCGGCCGCAGCCGGTGGCGGTTGCGCCAGAACCACCACCAGCATCCCAGCCAGAAGCGCGGGAAGTCGGCGCCGCGTGAGACGTAGTCCACGTGGGCGTCCACGCGCTCCTCCTGCAGGCGCGCCGCCACCATGCGGAAGGGCAGGCCCGAGACCAGGAGCGCCCGGTGGAGGGCGCGGAAGTGCTCGGCACCGCCGCCCTGGTCCTGGGCGAGGGGATCGTTGTTGTAGAAGACGTAGATCACCCTCCCCCCTCCGCGGCGAGGAGCCGCGCCAGCGTCTCTTCCGGCGTGCCGGTCACCGCCACCACGGGCACGCCGGCGGCCCGGGCCATCTCCCGGTAGAGACGGTGACGGGCGAAGAGGAAGGGATCGACGGTCACGTCCGGCCGCGTGCGCAGGATGGCGACCGGCTCGCGGAGCAGGATGCGGATGCGGCGGGGCCGCGGCAGCAGGCGCAGCAGCGGGCGGGCGAGGGCCACCGCCTCCTTCTCGAGACCGGTCTCGAGGGCGAGGTCCACGAGCGAGTCCAGGATCAGCCGGTCGGCCACCACCGGCCCGCGGCGCAGGCGCAGGAGGAGGGCTTCCAGCGCCAGATCCAGGGCCGAGGTCCACAGGAACAGGCGGGCGAACCCGCGGGGGCTCCGGGCATCGCGGATGCGGAACCGCCCGGCGCCGTGGCTCACCACCCGACTGCGACCGAGGAGGCGCAGCAGCAGACACAGGGGGCGGCTCAGCCGGTGGCGCCAGCGGCTCCAGCGCAGAGGGGCGCGGAGGCCGTGGCGGGCGTAGAGGTCCGCCAGCAGGCGGGCGAGGGTGGTCTTGCCCACGCCGTCGGGACCGCAGAGGGCGAAGACGCGCAGGCGCAGGAAGGCGGCCACCGCCGCATCGTCCAGCGCCGCGAGAGGGTCGGCACGGGGAACGGGGTGCGGGCGCGGGAGCCGGTCGGGGCGGAGAAGGGCTGTGGCGAGCTCGCGTGGGCGTCGCGCCACCACCAGCCCCAGCGCCCGCCCCCAGTCGCCGATGCCCGGCCGGTCCAGCACCAGCACCGGCCGGCCCCGTGCCGCCGCCTCGAACACCACGAGCGGCAGTTCCGCCACCGGGGCGCGGAAGGGCAGCAGCACGGCGGAGGCGGCGGCGAGGCGGGCGTGCAGTTCCGCCGGCGGCAGCCGCCGTGTCTCGACGGTGATGCGGCCGGCTTCGGGACTGCGGCGCACCCGCGCCAGGAGGCGGGCGGTGAGGTGGGGATCGTCGGGACGCACCAGCAGTCGGAGCCGCCCGGAAAAGCTGCGGCGGCGGGCTTCCTCGAAGATGCGCACGGCGAGATCGGCGCCGCGGGCGGCCAGCGCCGGACCGAACCAGACGACTTCCGGCTCGCCGGCGGGAGGCGGTGCCGGCGGCGGGGCGGGTGCGGTGGGCGCCGGCAGCAGCGGGCCCGGCGGCAGCCCGCCGCGCACGAGCCGGGCGCGGCTGGTGGGACTGCCGTGAACGATGCGGGTGACGCCGAGGCGGCGGAGGCGGAGGCGCAGCAGGGCCGACGGCAGCAGCGCGTTGAGGAGCGGCAGGGCCAGCAGACGGCGCTCCGTGGCTCCGGCGGCGAGGACGGCGGGAAGGATCTCCGTCGGGCGGAGGCGCGGGCTCGCGAGGACCGGGACGAAGCGCACGCCCGGCGGCACCGCCCGCAGCCGCAGCAGTTCCCAGAGTCCGCAGAGATGGAGCAGTTCGTCGGCGGCGAAGTCGGCGGCGAGCGCGCACAGCGCCGGCGTGGGACGCCCCCCCGCGAAGAGGGCGGGGAGCGCGGTGACGGTATAGGGCACGCGGCCGTCGAGTCCGTGCTCGGCCACGTCGGTGGCCACCAGCACCCGGCGTCCTCGTCGCACGGCGGTGGCGGCCAGTGCGTGCACCGCCGCCCATGGCTGGCGGTCGAGGCGGGAGGCGGCGAGGCCGAAGGCGCTCACCAGCAGTCGGCGGGCGGGCGGGGCGACGGGGGCCGGCAGGCTCATGCCGCGGCCCTCGGCGGCGACGCGAGGGTGGCCTCCAGCACCTCCGCCACCCGCGCCCAGGTGAAGCGGGTCTCCACCAACGTCCGCGCCCGCCGCACCAGCTCGCGGGCCCGGTCGGGCGAATCCAGGAGGGTGGCGAGGGCACGGGCGAGGGCGTGCGGCTCCCCGTCCTCCGCCACCAGGAAGGGGGGATCGGTGCCGAACTCGGGCAGGCGGCAGGCGGGTGTGGTGACCACCGGCGCGCCCGCCGCCATCGCCTCGAGGAGGGCCAGCGGCATGCCCTCGTAGGTGGAGGGCAGCACGAAGACGCGACAGCGGGCGAGCGCGCGCGCCACCGTGCGGCGGTCGGCGAAGCCGGCCAACACCACCCGCCGGCCGAGCCCGAGGCGCGCCGCCTCCGCCTCCAGCCGCGACCGCAGCGGCCCCTCGCCCAGCAGCACCAGCCGCAGTCCCGGCCGCCCCAGCAGGGCGAAGGCCCGCAGCAGCCGCAGCAGCCCCTTGCGCGGACCGAGCCGGCCCACGTAGAGCACCACCGGCTCGCGGCGAGCGGGCGGCGGCCAAGGGAAGACGTCGGCATCGACGCCGTTGGGCAGCACCACGGGCGGTCGCGGCAGGGGATAGTCGCGGACCAGCTCGGCGGCGACGCGCGAGCTCACGGCGAAGATCCGCCCCGCCCGCCGCAGCCAGAAGATCTCGTAGCGGCGGGCCAGCAGCCGGGCATAGAGACGGCTCGCCACCCCCTCGAGTCGGGACTCGCGGGGCGCGGCCGTGTCGGCCAGCAGGGGCGTGTGCACCGTCACCGCCACCGGTACCGGCAGGTCCAGCGGCGGCAGCAGCGGCAGATGGACGTGGAGGAGATCGGCGTCCGCCACCTCGGCGCGGAGGCGGGATTCCAGCGCGCGGCGGACGGCGGCATGATGGAAGGGGCGCGGGCCACGGCGCGGATAGCGCAGCAGCGGCAGGCCGTCGAGCTCGTCCTCCACGAAGTCGCGGCCGGTGCCGGCGGCCACCAGCCGCACGGCGTGACCGCGGGCGGCGAGGGCGCGGGCGAGGGCGGTCACGTGATGGCCGATTCCCTCCCGCGGCGGCAGGCGGTTGTTGGTGAGGAGGACGATCCTCACGGCTCCCCTCCTCCCGCCAGAGCCAGCACCCGTTCGCGGTGGACCGAGCGCCAGAAATAGTCCTGGCCGCTGAACCGGGCGGCGAGGCCGCGGGGCCAGCGCGCGGCCGTCCGGCCCAGACGGTAGCCGGCATAGCGCAGGGCGGTGTGCAGCAGGGCGTAAGGGATCCAGGCCGGTTCCTCGCGGGCGAGGCGGGCGAGGAGGCCGCGCAGATAGGCGCGACCGCGGTCCTCGTCGCCGCCGCGGGCGAGGAGTTCGCGGGCGTGGAGGGTGCGGGTGAGGCCCACGTCGAACTGGCGGCGGAAATCGGCCAGCAGACGGCTGGGATGGGAGTGGACCACCACCGCCTCGGCCACGTAGGCGACGCGATAGCCCCGCTCCAGAAGCCGCACCACCGCCACCGTCTCCTCGCTCACCAGGGTCGGCGGAAAGCCGCCCACGGCGTCGAGCGCCGGCTGCCACCAGGCGCAGCAGGCATCCGAACAGTAGTGGGCGGCGGTGCCCATGCGCGCCCAGCTCCCGCGATCGCGGATCCCGCCCTCGGGCGGGAAGGCGAAGTCGCGGCCGAAACGCTCCACGGGATCGGCATCGGGACGGGCGATCTGACGGGCGTAGGCCACCGCCGCCTCCCCGCGGAGGATGGGGGCCACGAGTCGTTCCAGCACCTCGATCCCGGTGGGCCGCACGTCGGGGGTGACCATCACCGCGATCTCGGTGCCGAGCCAGCGGCGGGCGGCCTCGCGGGT
This sequence comes from Alphaproteobacteria bacterium, assembly GCA_026982705.1. Classification (GTDB taxonomy): domain Bacteria; phylum Pseudomonadota; class Alphaproteobacteria; order Geminicoccales; family Geminicoccaceae; genus HRBIN39. The sequence continues at coordinate 165,610 of JALSGP010000012.1, read as the reverse complement.
GAGGCCGTGGTTGAAGGTCTCGCGCGGGATCACCCGCACTTCGGCGCCGAGGGCGCGGGCCCGGGCCACCGTGTCGTCGTCGGACCCGCTGTCCACCACCAGCACCCGCGGTCGCAGCGGCGAGGCGAGGAAGGGCGGCAGGCAGCCGTCGAGGAGGCGACCGGCCCGGTAGGTGACCACCGCCACGCCGACGTCGGGACGGGAGGCGAGGGCACGGCCCACGGCGCACCTCCTCAGGCGGCGGCGCGGCCGGCGCGCTCGCGCACGTCCGCCGCCCAGCGGTCGAAGAAGAGGGGCTCGTCCCAGTCGGGCACCAGCAGCCGCAACGGATGGAGACCGGTACGCCGCCGCGGCTCGGTGGTGGGCTCCGGCGGATCGGCCATGGTGAAGCGGCAGGGACGGGCGAGGCGCGGGCGCATGGCCGAGGCGATGCGCTCCACCAGCGTTTCCAGCGTCCCGGTCCAGCCGGAGGGACAGAGGCTCCAGGTGCCGGCGGGCATGGTCACGAGGCGCGCCGCGAAGTCGGCATAGGCGCGGGCGAGGCGATCCACCGGCTGGAAATCCCGGACCAGATGGGGATGACGGATGTGGGGCAGCTCGCCCGCCTGCCAGGCATCCAGCACCGTCCGCACCAGCCCCGGCTTCTCGCCGGGCCCCACGGGATGCCCCAGGGTGAACTTGCCGACGGTGAGTCCGCGCGTCACGGCCGCCTCGCGGATCCGCCGCCAGGTGAGGGTCTTGGCACGGCCGTAGGGATTGAAGGGGCGGAGCGGTCGCTCGCCGTCCCCCTCCTCCGCCTCGAACAGCGAGCCCGTCACCAGCACCGCCCGGGTGCCCCGCTCGGCCGCCCGCTCCAGCACTCCCTCGAGATTGCGGGTGTTCGCCGCCACCGCCGCCGCCACGTCGAAGCGCGGGTCGCGATGGTCGCCGGCCTCGGCGCCGTGGAGGGCCAGCAGCTCGAAGGGGCCGAAGGATTCGAGACAGTGCAGGAAGGCGCGGCTGCCGAAGGGGGCCGGACCCAGCACCCTGAGCCCCGGGGCCAGGAGGGCGAGACGGCGGCGCCGCTCCTCCTCCCAGACATCCGGGTCGCGGCGGGCGAGGGCCACCACCTCGTGACCGGCGGCCAGCAGCGCACTCGCGAACCAGGCGCCGGTGAAGGAACTGGCTCCGGTCATCAGGACGCGCACGGCAGCATCTCCGGATGTCGGCGAGGGTCGAAATCCGGATGGGCGCGGTCGCGCCGGGAGACGATCTCCGGGGGAAACGGCAGGGGAATGCGGAAGGCGGGATCGTCGTGGCGGATGCCGCGCTCGCGGGCGGGATCCCAGGGCGCGTCCACGCAGTAGAGCACCACCGTGTCGTCGGCGAGGGTGAGGAAGCCGTGGGCGCAGCCCTTCGGCACCACCAGCACGCGGCCGTCACCGCCCGCGAGGCGGAAGGTGGCGGTGCGGCCGAAGGTGCCGGGGCGCAGGTCCAGCACCACGTCGTGGATCGCCCCGGCGAGACACTGGACGATCTTGGTCTCGGCCGAGGGCGGGAGCTGATAGTGGAGACCGCGGAAGGTGCCGCGACGGCGGGTGGTGGAGAGATTGACCTGGACGCAGTCGGCGGCGATGCCGAGGGCCGCGAATTCCTCGCGGCAGAACAGACGCTCGAAGCGGCCGCGCTCGTCCTCCACGGCGCGTCTCCGCAGGAGCCGTACGCCCGGCAGCGGTTCCGCCAGCGGGACGAAGCGCGGGCTCACCGTCCCTCCTCCCCCGGTCCGTGCCAGGGCGGCCGGCCGGACTCGCAGAGCCCCTGCAGATGCTCGTGGTCGCGGGGGGTGTCCAGACAGGACCAGAAGCCGTCGTGGACGTAGACCCGGAGTTCGCCGTCGCGGGCGAGACGCTCCAGGGGACCCTGCTCCAGCACGCAGGCGGGATCCGGCGAGAGATAGTCGAGAAAGGCGCGGCGGAAGAAGAAATAGCCGCCGTTGATCCAGTCGGCCCCCTCGGCCGGTTTCTCGGCGAAGTCGCGCACCCGGTCGCCGTCGAGATCGAGGCGGCCGAAGCGGGCCGGCGGACGCACCGCCAGCACCGTCCCGAGGGCGCCGTGGGCGAGATGGAAGTCCAGCTCGGCCGCGAGGTCCACGTCGGCGAGTCCGTCGCCGTAGGTGACGGCGAAATGTTCGGCGTCGCCCAGATAGCGGGCGGCGGCGCGGGCGATGCGGGCGCCGGTGCCCACGTCGGGGCCGGTGTGGGCGACGGTGATCTCCCAGTCCGGCGCCTCGCCGTTCTGGTGCCAGAAGACCTGGCGGGTGCGCAGATCGACGGTGAAGTCGGCGGTGAGCCCCGGCATCAGCATGAAATAGCCGGCGATGGCCTCGGCGCGCCAGCCGGCACACAGGACGAAGCGGCGGAAGCCGAAGCGGGCGTAGGATTCGAGGATGTGCAACAGGAGCGGCCGGTCACCCAGCTCCACCATGGGCTTGGGCAGCGGTGCCCGGCTGCCGCCGAGGCGGGTGCCGCGGCCACCGCACAGGACGAAGACCGGGACCTCCTCAGGCCTCGACACGAGACTCCTCCCTCCGCGCGACCGGCGCCCGCTCGCGGGCGGCGTGGCGTTCGATCTGTTCGGTGACGAAGTCGGCGCGCCCCTCCCGCAGCAGCGCCCGATAGCCCGCCACCGTCCAGACCACCGTCTCGTCCAGGTCCAGGAGCGGCCGCCAGCCGAGGTACGCCCACGCGCGGCCGGCATCGAGGGCGAGATGGGGCCGCTCCACCGTCTCGCCGGCACCGGGCCGGACCCGCCAGGCACCGCCGCCCCAGGCGGCGAGGAGACGTTCCACCAGCTCGCGGACGGTGGGCGGCGGATCGTCCCCGGGTCCGAAATTGAAGGCGGCGGGCGTCTCGGACGGCGCCTCGGCGAGGCGCTGGGCCAGCAGCAGATAGCCGCGCACGGCATCCAGCACGTGCTGCCAAGGCCTCCGGTGGCCCGGATGGCGCAGCACCACCGGCTCGCCGCGGACGAGCGCACGGACGGCGTCCGGGACCAGGCGGTGGGGAGCGAAGTCGCCGGCACCCACCACATTGCCGGCGCGGGCGGTGGCGAGGCCGACCCCGTCCTCGGGGGTGAGATAACAGCGGCGCCAGCAGGCGACCGCGAGTTCGGCGGCGGCCTTGCTGGCGCTGTAAGGGTCGTCCCCGCCCAGCGGATCCTCCTCGCGGCGCCGCCCCGCGCCCTCGCGGTAGACCTTGTCGCTGGTGGCCACCACCACCGCCCGCAGATCCGGCTCGTCGCGCAGCGCCTCCAGCAGATGGACGGTGCCGAGGAGGTTGGTGGCGAAGGTCTCCACCGGCCGGCGCAGACCCTCCAGCACCAGCGGCTGCGCCGCCAGATGGAAGACGATCTCGGGGCGGACGCGGCGGACGATCCGGCGTACCGCCTCGGCATCGCGGAGGTCGACCGGGTGATGATCGAGCCGGCGGGCGAGGTCGAGGGCGTCGAAGAGGGGGCGGGCGTGATCGGGTTCGCGGGCGAGGCCGGCGACCTCGGCGCCGAGGACGAGGAGGCGGGCGGAGAGCCAGATGCCCTTGAAGCCGGTATGGCCGGTGACGAGGACCCGTCGATGGAGCCAGAATGCGGGATCGACCCGCATGGTCGCCCTCCGTGTCGCCTGCCGATATCGATCGACGGGACCCGTTTCTACCTTTACGCGAATTCGATCCGGATTCAAGGGGGCGCGGAAACGGACCCGATCGCGGCGGCCCGGGGCGCACGGGCGCTCCGGGAGGCCGCGCTGGTCGGAGCCGTCGCGCGGCACGCGATGTCGGGCCGCGGGGGACCGACCACGCGGAGGCGCGATGCGACGGCCTTCAGGCCGCGAGCACCTCGTCGCGGACGAAGTGGAGGCGGATCAGGCGGGGCCGCTCGGGATCGTTCTCGTCGTAGTGGCAGCGGACGGCATCCCGCACCATGCCGCGGAGTTCCTCGACGGAATCGGCCTGGGTGACGATGGGCACGCCCACCGCCTCGGCCACATAGCCGCCCTCGGGTTCCTCGCGGACGAGGAAGATGATCTCGCGCACCTCCTTCATGGCCCCGATTATGGGGCTCAGGGCTCAGGAGTCAAAGAGGCGCCGCAGGATGACGCTTTCGGGTGCATCGATCTGTTCGGAAATCTGGCGGATGATCGCTTTCAGCGTACCCACCTTGAGGTGTCGGTGACGCGGAACCGTCAGAGATACACCCCCCAATCCACGCAATCGTACATGGCTCCCTTTTTGTCGATCGATTTGGTATCCCAGACGCTCAAGGCGTCGTATAAGTTCGTCGGAAGACAGATCACGTGGCAGGCGCATTGGATGTTCCCGTCGGGCGGAAGACCCATCGGCCATCGTCACATCGCTCGGCGAGACCCTCGTCCCGCAGACGATCGAGTGCCTGATAGATGCTCGCTCTGGGAGCCGGACGTCGGACACGACGTTCAGCTTCGGTCATAATTTCACTCACCTTCATGGGCATTCCGTGATCCTGCAGGATCTGCTCGACGACGGAGCGCCAGATGCCCCGCGGGGCGCGTCCGGGTTTCGGCTCGCTCTGCAGTCGCTGCTTCTGTACGCATTCAGCGATCCGCTCCAAACATTCTTCCCATCCCCGTTTGTAGGCCTGATCGATCTCGGTTTCGATCTTGGCAACGACGTCGCCGGCGAGGAGCTTTCTCCAGTCCGTCATGTCCGTTCCCCAAGAATGCTAATGTATGATATCATATCGTCCGAGCATTCCGTCAAGGGGGTTCGGTGTGTGCATTCGGTTCATCTCATGACAGACGAAAAGGGGGCGGCCCCACGGCCGCCCCGGACGGATGGGGGAAGGCGACGGACTCAGGCCCGGCGGGCGACCACCGCCTCCCGCCGCACCGGCACCTCCAGCTTGTCCAGCATCTCCTTCGGCACGATCTGCCAGAAGTGCGCCAGCTCGCGGTCGAAGTCGAGGAGGATCCGCTCGGCGAGGGGACTGCGGGTCTCGCGGAAGTGCTCCTCGATCAGCACCCGCAGCTCGCGGGCGTAGTGCTCCACCTCGATGCGCTGGTAGATCACCATGTCGGTGTTGACGAACAGCGGCAGTCGCTCCTCCGGATCCCAGACATAGGCCATGCCGCCGCTCATACCGGCGGCGAAATTGTCGCCCACCGGCCCCAGGATCACCGCCACGCCGCCCGTCATGTACTCGCAGCCGTTGTCGCCGCAGCCCTCCACCACCACCCGGGCGCCGGAATTGCGGACGGCGAAGCGCTCGCCGGCGCGGCCCGCGGCGAACAGTTTGCCGGCGGTGGCACCGTAGAGGACGGTGTTGCCGATGATGGTGTTCTCGTGGGGGACCAGCGGGCTGGAGACCCTGGGCCGCACCACGATGGTACCGCCGGAGAGCCCCTTGCCCACATAGTCGTTGGCGTCCCCGAACACCTCGATCTTGATGCCGCGGCAGAGGAAGGCGCCCAGCGACTGGCCGGCGGAACCCCGCAGACGGATGGTGAGGGTGTCCTCCGGCAGCCGGTCCTCGCCGTAGCGACGGGCCACGTGGGAGGAGAGGCGCGTGCCGACGGCACGGTGGACGTTGCGGACGTTGTACTGGAGCTGCATGCGCTGGCCGGTCTCGAGGGCCGGCAGGGCGTCGCGGACGATGCGGGCGTCCAGCGTGTCCGGCACCTCGTTGCGCCCCTCCAGCGTGAAGCGGGCGGGATAGTCGCCGTCGCCGACCCGCACCAGGATGGGGTTGAGGTCGAGGTCGTCCACGTCGGGCTGGCCGCGGCTCACCTGCCGCAGGAGGTCGGTGCGGCCCACCGCCTCGTCGAGGGAGCGCAGGCCCAGGGAGGCCAGGATCTCGCGCACCTCCTCGGCGATGAAGCTCATGAGATTGACCACCTTCTCCGGCGTGCCGGTGAAGTGGCGGCGCAGATCCTCCCGCTGGGTGTTGACGCCCACGGGACAGGTGTTGGCGTGGCACTGCCGCACCATGATACAGCCAAGTGCCACCAGCGCCAGCGTTCCGAAGCCGAACTCTTCGGCCCCCAGCAGCGCCGCGATCACCACGTCGCGGCCGGTCATCAGCGCCCCGTCCACCCGCAGCTTCACCCGGTGGCGCAGACGGTTGACGGTGAGCACCTGGTGAGTCTCGGCGAGCCCCAGCTCCCAGGGGGTGCCGGCGTATTTGATGGAGGAGAGGGGGCTCGCGCCGGTGCCGCCGGAATGGCCGGAGACCATGATCACATCGGCGTTGGCCTTGGCGACGCCGGCGGCGATGGTGCCGATGCCGGCCTCCGAGACCAGCTTCACGCACACCCGCGCGTCGGGGTTGATCTGCTTCAGGTCGTAGATGAGCTGCGCCAGATCCTCGATGGAATAGATGTCGTGGTGGGGGGGCGGGGAGATCAGCGTCACTCCCGGCGTGGAGTGGCGCAGCCGCGCGATCTCCGCCGTCACCTTGAAACCGGGCAGCTGGCCGCCCTCCCCGGGCTTGGCGCCCTGGGCGATCTTGATCTCCAGCTCCTCGGCGGCGTTGAGATATTCGGCGGTGACGCCGAAGCGGCCGGAGGCCACCTGCTTGATGGCGGAATTGGCGTTGTCGCCGTTGGGTCTGGGCCGGTAGCGCTCGCGCGCCTCGCCGCCCTCGCCCGAGTCGGACTTGGCGCCGATGCGGTTCATGGCGATGGCGAGGGTCTCGTGGGCCTCGCGCGAGAGGGCGCCCAGCGACATGGCGCCGGTGACGAAGCGCTTGCGGATCTCGGTGATGCTCTCGACCTCGTCGATGGGCACCGGCGGCAGCCGGCGGTCGAAGTCGAGGAGATCGCGGATGGCCACCGGGTCGCGGGCGTGGACCATCTCCGAATAGACCTTGTAGGCGCGATAGGAGTCGGTGGCCACCGCCTGCTGGAGCTGGTGGATGGCCCGCCCCTCGAAGGCGTGCACCTCGCCGCCGTGACGGAAGCGGTAGAAGCCGCCGACGGCGATGGGCGGCTCGGCGGCGCCGTAGGCCAGCGCGTGCTGGGCGCGGATCCGCTTCTCGATGCCGGCGAGACCCATGCCGGAGATGCGGGTGGTGAGGCCGGGGAAGTACTCCCGGCAGAGAGTGCGGGAGAGGCCCACCGCCTCGAAATTGTAGCCGCCGCGGTAGGAGGCGACGATGGAGATGCCCATCTTCGACATGATCTTGAGCAGCCCCTGGTTGACCGCCTGGCGGTAGCGCGCCAGACACTCCTCCAGGGTGAGCCCCGGGAAGAGGCCGCGAGCGTGGCGGTCGACGATGGCGGCCTCGGCCATGTAGGCATGGACGGCGGTGGCACCGACGCCAATCAGCACGGCGAAATAGTGGACGTCGAGGCACTCGGCCGAGCGGACGGTGAGATAGCTGAAGGAGCGCAGCCCCCGCCGCACCAGATGGCTGTGGACGGCGCCGGTGGCGAGGATCATGGGCACCGGCACCCGCTCCGGTCCCATCCCCTCGTCGGTGAGCACCAGCGACTCCGAGCCGCCGCGCACCGCCTCCTCGGCCTCCCGGCGCAGTCGTTCCAGCGCCTCCTGCAGGCTCTCGCCGCGGCGGGCCATGGTGCAGTCCAGCACCTTCACCCGCTCGCCGAAATGGTCGAGGATGGCGGCATATTCGCGGCTGGTGAGGACCGGGCTCTCCAGCTCGAGGATCTCGGTCTGGCTCGGGCTCTCGTCGAAGATGTTGCCCAGATTGCCATACCGGGTCCGCAGACTCATGACCCGGTATTCACGCAGCGGATCGATGGGCGGATTGGTGACCTGGCTGAACTGCTGGCGGAAATAGTGGTGAAGGCCACGGTACTTCTTCGACAGCACCGCGAGGGGCGTGTCGTCGCCCATGGAGCCGGTGGGCTCCTTGGCATCCTGCACCATGGGCGCCAGCACCAGCTCCAGGTCCTCGAGGGTGATGCCGAACAGCGCCTGACGGCGGCGCAGCTCGCTCCGCTCCATGCGCACCGGCGCGAAGGGACGCTCGGCGGCGAGCCGCTCGAGACGGGTGATGTTCTCGATCCAGCGCGACCAGGGCTCGAGGTCGGCGAGATGGTCCTTGAGCTCGTGGTCGCGATAGAAGATCCCCCGCTCGAGATCGACGCCGATGCACTCGCCGGGGCCGACCCGTCCCTTCTCCACGATGTCCGTGTCCGGCACCGGCACCATCCCCGTCTCCGAGCCGACGATGAGCAGACCGTCGCGGGTGCGCGAATAGCGCATGGGCCGGAGCCCGTTGCGGTCCATGCCGGCGATCACCCAGCGGGAATCGGTGGCCACCACCGCCGCCGGCCCGTCCCACGGCTCCATGACGCAGTTGCAGTAGTGGAACAGATCGCGCCACTTCTGGGGAATGGCCATCTTGTTGGACCAGGCCGGCGGGATCAGCAGGGTCTTGACCAGCGGCAGCAGCCGGCCGGCCCGGGTCATGGCCTCGAAGACGGCGTCCAGCGCCGCGGAGTCGGAACTGCCCTCCTGGATGATGGGCTTGATGTCCTCCACGTACTCGCCCAGCACCGGCGAGGCGAGGCGCATCTCGTGGCTCTTCATCCAGTTGATGTTGCCCCGCAGGGTGTTGATCTCGCCGTTGTGGGCCAGCATGCGGAAGGGCTGCGCCAGCGGCCAGGAGGGAAAGGTGTTGGTGGAATAGCGCTGGTGGAAGATGGCGTAGTTGGAGACGAATCGTTCGTCCCGCAGATCGGGATAGAAGTTGTCGAGCTGCTCGGCCAGGAACAGGCCCTTGTAGACGATCGACCGGCACGAGAGGGAGCAGATGTAGAAATCGGTGATGTTGTGGCGCAGCACCTCCTTCTCGATGCGCCGCCGGATCACGTACAGATCGCGCTCGAACAGGTCGTCGTCGACGCCGCGCGGATTGCCGACGATGATCTGTTCGATCTCCGGCCGGGTGGCGGCCGCCTTCTCGCCGATCACCGAGGTGTCCACCGGCACCTGCCGCCAGCCGCGGACGGTGTAGCCGAAGCGCAGGATCTCGCTCTCGACGATCTCGCGGCAGCGGTCCTGGGCGGCCATGCTGGTGCGGGGCAGGAACACCATGCCGACGGCGAGGCGGCGCTCGACGGCGTGGCCGCCCTTGATCTGCTCACGGAAGAAGTCCTGCGGGATCTGGAGATGGATGCCGGCGCCGTCGCCGGTCTTGCCGTCGGCGTCCACCGCCCCGCGGTGCCAGACCGCCTTCAGGGCCTGGATGGCCTGGACCACCACCTCGCGGCGGGGGCGGCCGTCGATGGCCACCACGCAGCCGACGCCACAGGCGTCGTGCTCGTGGGCGGGATCGTAGGCGCCGGCGGCCACGAGACGCCGCCGTTCGGCGAGCTGGCGGACGAGGTCGCGTGCGGTCATGGACGTCCCTCCCCTCTCTCAGCCGGCCAGCGCCAGCGGTGCGCCGGCGGCGGCGCGGGCCCGGAGCCAGGCGTGGATGCCGGCGGCGGCGTCGTGGCCGTCGCGCACGGCCCACACCACCAGCGAGGCACCGCGCACGATGTCGCCGCCGGCGAACACCCCCTCCAGACTGGTCATCATGGTCTCCCAGTCGATGCGGATGGTGCCCCAGCGGGTCAGGGCCAGTTCCGGCTCGCCGAAGAGGGTGCCCACGTCCTCGGGCTCGAAGCCGAGGGCCAGGATCACGAGATCCGCCGCCAGCTCGAAGCCGGAGCCGGGCACCGGTTCCGGGCGCTGGCGGCCGGTGGCGTCGGGCGGCCCCAGCCGCATGCGCACCGCCCGTACCGCCCGGACCCGGCCGTCGCCGAGGAAGGCCTCGGGGGCGGCCTGCCAGACGAACTCCACCCCCTCCTCCTCGGCGTGCTGGACCTCCCGCCGGGAGCCCGGCATGTTGGCGCGATCGCGCCGGTAGAGGCACTTGACCGAACGCGCGCCCTGACGGATGGCGGTGCGCACGCAGTCCATGGCGGTGTCGCCGCCGCCCACCACCACCACGTCCTTGCCGGCGGCGTTCAGCAGCCCCGACTCGAAGGCGGGGACGCGATCGCCCAGCCCCACCCGGTTGCTGGCGGTCAGATAGTCCAGCGCCTTCACCACCCCCTCGAGGCCGACGCCCGGCACCCTGAGCTCCCGCGCCCGGTAGACGCCGATGGAGACGTAGAGGGCGTCGTGGCGGGCGCGGAGCTCGGCGAAGGAGGGGCCCCGGCCGCCGATCTCGCAGTCGAGATGGAAGTGGATGCCGCTCTCGCGCAGCCAGGTCTCGCGCCGGCGCACCACCGCCTTGTCCAGCTTGAAGTTGGGGATGCCGTAGATCAGCAGACCGCCGACGCGGTCGTAGCGGTCGTAGACGTGGACGGTGTAGCCGAGCCGCCGCAGGCGGGCGGCGCAGGCGAGGCCGCCGGGGCCGGCGCCGACGATGCCCACCGACTGCGGCCGCTCCCGCGGCGGGCGGATGGGCTCCACCCAGCCCTCCCGGAAGGCGGTCTCGGCGATGAAGCGCTCGACGGCGCCGATGGTGACGCAGCCGTGACGGCTCTGCTCCAGCACGCAATTGCCCTCGCACAGCCGGTCCTGGGGGCAGATGCGGCCGCACACCTCGGGGAAGGTGTTGGTGGCCGAGGCCAGCTCCCAGGCCTCGCGCAGACGGCCGGTGGCCGTCATGTAGAGCCAGTCGGGGATGTTGTTGTGGAGCGGGCAGTGGATCTGGCAGTAGGGCACGCCGCACTGCTCGCAGCGCGAGGCCTGCTCGGCGGCCCCGGCGTCGGTGAACTCGGCGTAGATCTCGCCGAAGTCCCGCCGGCGCACCTCGGGCGGGCGCTTGTCCGGCATGCGCAGGGGCACGCGCACGAACTGCATCATCCGCTCGACCGGCATGGGCGTGGTCCCTTCGGCTGGGGTCCGGTGGCGCCGGCAGGGCGCACTCGGGAGGCGCCGCGCGGCGGGCGGCCCTCCCTTCCTAGGTGCCGGGCCCGGGTCGGTAAAGGGCCTGGGAACGATCCGGTCTCGAATGTTGACGGATTTTTCCAGGATGGCGCGGCGTGAAGCGGTGGGATGGCCCTTTGCGGGACCATATGGTCACGAATCATGACTAGTTGTCCCACGCCCCGCCGTCCGCGGCCGTGCTATAGTCCGCCGCGATCGCGGGAGGTCCGTCCATGTCCGAACCCCTCCTCTTCGCCCTGCGCCGCTCCGAGACGCTGGGCGCGCGCGTCGCCGAGGCCGCCGGTCTCGCCCTCGCCCCCCACGAGGAGCGCGAGTTCGAGGACGGCGAGCACAAGAGCCGCCCCCTCGTCTCCGTCCGCGGCCACGACTGCTACGTCCTCCACGGCCTCTACGGCGAGCCCGGCGCCAGCGCCAACGACAAGCTGTGCCGCCTGCTGTTCTTCTGCGCCGCCCTCAGGGAGAACGGGGCGGCCCGCGTCACCGCCCTCACCCCCTATCTCTGCTACGCCCGCAAGGACCGGCGCACCAAGCCGCGCGATCCCGTCACCACCCGCTACGTGGCCCAGATGGTGGAGGCGGCGGGCATCGACCGCATCGTCACCGTCGACGTCCACAATCCCGCCGCCTACGAGAACGCCTTCCGCATCGAATCGGTGGAGCTCACCGCCCGCCCCCTCTTCGGCCTCCATCTCCTCGCCCGCTTCGCCGGCCGGCCCCTCGCCGTGGTCTCGCCCGACGCCGGCGGGGCCAAGCGGGCCGAGGCGCTGCGGGCGTGGCTGGCGGCGCGGCTCGACGCTCCCGTGCCCCTCGCCTTCCTCGAGAAGAAGCGGAGCGAGGGGCGGGTGTCCGGCGAGGCGGTGGTGGGCGAGGTGGAGGGACGGGTGGCGGTGGTGATCGACGATCTGGTGAGCTCCGGGACCACCCTGGCGCGGGCCGCCGCCGCCCTGCGCCGGCGGGGCGCGGCGGCGGTGGTGGCCTGCGTCACCCACGGCCTGTTCGCCGAGGGCGCGGAGGACCGGCTCGCCGGGGCCGGCTTCGCGGCCTTCCTCGTCACCGATACGGTGCCGCCCTTCCGCCTCGCGCCGGCGTTCGCCGAACGTCGGCTGACGGTGCTGTCGGTGGCGCCGCTCCTGGGCGCGGCGGTGCGGCGGCTGGCCGGGGGCGGCTCCCTCCTCGAACTGCGCGAGGCCGGCCCGCCCCCACCGCCCGTCGCCACCTGATCGACACCCGCCGGTACCATCGTGTGCTGTCGCGTCCAGCGGCACCGGCGGCCCCACGGGGGCCGCCTATCTGTGCGAGGGGTGTGCAGGGAGGTGTGGGCTCTGCGGAGGGTGTGCCCGCTCCCCCCGACATCGGGCCTCCGGATCGCGTCCGCCGTCCCGCGGGCGACGGACGCGCTCGTTCCCGTCCTGCTCCTCGCCGCCGCCGTCCGCCTCGCGGGGCTCTTCCACGATCTGCCCTTCTCCTACTACGGCGACGAGATCCATCTCGTGAAACGGGCCATGGCCATGGGGACGGGCGATCTCGATCCCCACTGGCACAACAAGCCCGCCGGCCTCATGTACCTGCTGCTGGCCGCCTATGCCGTCTTCTACGGCATGGCGCGGCTCGCGGGCGCGGTGGATTCGCCCGAGGCCTTCGGCGCCTGGTTCCTGGGCGACTGGGGACCTTTCCTGCTGATCGGCCGCCTCCTCGTCTTCGCCTTCGGTCTGCTGCTGGTGGCCGCCACCGTCCGTCTCGCCCGGGCCTGCGCGCTCGGCCGTCGCGGCGTGTGGCTCGCCGGCCTCGCCGTCGCCCTCCTGCCGCCGCTGGTGCAGGGGTCGCAGGTGGTGAAGGAGGACGTCCCCTCGGCCGCCCTCACCGTCCTCGCCCTCGCCCTGCTGCTGGAGAGCGAGCGCCGCGGGGATCCCCGCCGCGGCGACCTGGCCGCCCTCGTCGCCGGCCTCGCGGCCGCCTTCAAGTACTACGGCGTACTGCTGCTGCCGGTCTTCGTCCTCGCCGCCGTCCGCCCGTCCGGAGCGATCCCGTGGGGCGCGCGGCTCCGCCGGCTCGCGCTCCGGCTCGCCCTCTTCGCCGTCGCCTTCGTGGCCCTCACCCCCTACAGTTTCCTGAGCGGCGCCCTCCTCGCCGATCTCGCGGGTCTGTGGGCGAGGTTCTGGCGCGCCGTGCCGGCCTTCGACCCGGACAACGGCGTGCTCTTCGTCCGCGGACCCGGCGCCGTCCCGGGCGCGCTGGCCCTGCTCGCGGGACAGCTGGTGCGTCCGGACGTCCTGGGGCTGCACGTGCTGCTGTTCGCGGGTCTGGGCACGGCCGCCGGACTGGCCGCGCCCGCGCGGCGGCGGACGACGCTGCTGCTGCTCCTGCCGGTGGCCGGCTATCTGCTGCTGGCCACCACCCTCTGGGCCTATCATCCGAGCCCGCGCCACGCCAGTGCCGTCTATCCGGTGCTGCTGGTGCTGGCGGCGGCGGGGATCGAGGTGGCGCGGCGGCGGGCGCCCGGCGGTGCCCTGCGGCGGCTGGGGCTGGTGCTGCGGGCGGGATGCTGCTGCTGCCGGCGGCGGCGGTGACGGCGGCCCGCCAGGCGGAGCTCCTCCGCCCCGACACCCGCACCCTGGCCTTCCGGTGGATCGCCGCCCGTCTGCCGCGCGGCGACCGCATCCTCCTCGACGACTACGGGCCGGTGCTGCGGCCCTCGCCGGCGGCGGTCGCGCGCCGCCTCGCCCGCCTCGCCGGCCTGCCGCCGGATCATCCCTTCCTCTTCGGCCGCCGCCTCGCCCTCGAACTGCTCCGGCGCCATCCGCCGGATCCCGCCTTCGACGTGGAGGAGCTGGCCCACCCCTGGTGGTCGCCGCGCGAACTCACCCGGGCCGAGATCCTGGGCGATCGCAGCCAGTGGCGCTTCGGCGATCCGCTGGAGCCGCGCCGCCCGCGTCCGCTCGCGGCCTATCGCCGCGCCGGCATCCGCTGGGTCGTCACCAACAGCGCGGCCATGGAGCGCTACGCCTTCCCCGGGGCCGAGGCGCGCTATCCCTCCTTCGTGCGCTTCTACCGCGAGCTGCGGCGGCTGCGGCCGGTGGCGACCTTCGACCCGCGGGCCCTCGGTGCCCGCGGCCCGATGGTGTGGATCTACGACCTCGGCCCGCCGCCGGCCCCTCAGGGCTGAAGCCGGAGACGCCGCCAGCCGCCGTCCTCGCGCACGTAGAGCAGCCGGTCGTGGAGCCGGTTGGCGCGACCCTGCCAGAACTCGAAGCGCTCCGGCACCAGCCGGAACCCGCCCCACCAGGGCGGCCGCGGCACGTTCTCGCCGAAGCGCTCGGCGAACGCGCGCCAGCGCGCCTCCAGCTCCGCGCGGCCCGCCACCGGCCGGCTCTGGGAGGAGGCCCAGGCGGCGAGGCGGTGGCCCAGCGGCCGGCTCTCGAAATAGGCGTCGGCGTCGTCCTCCGGCAGTCGTTCCACCGGCCCCTCGACGCGCACCTGACGGTGCTGGCGGTCCCAGAAGAACAGCAGGGCCGCCCGCGGGTTCTCGGCGAGTTCCAGGGCCTTGCGACTCTCGAGATTGGTGTAGAAGGAAAAGCCCCGCCGGTCGAAGCCCCGGAGCAGCATCATGCGCACCGACGGCCGGCCGCCGCGGTCGGCGGTGGCCAGCGCCATGGCGTTGGGCTCCACGTGCCCCGCCGTCACCGCCTCCTCGAACCAGCGGGCGAACTGGTCGAAGGGATCCTCCGCCGCCCGCTCCTCCGAAAGGCCCTCGCTGTCGTAGCTGTGGCGCAGCGTGCGCGGATCGACGCTCATCCCGGCCTCCCGCTCCACTCGGCCCCCGGCGCCCTTCCTGCCACGGCGGCGATCCCCGCGGAAGCGGCGGAGGGCCGCGCCGTCAGCCGCCGGCCGTCTCCCCGTCCCGATAGCGCAGCTCGGCCAGCGCCCGGGTGAGCTCGTAGAGGCGCCGGCGCACCTCGGGATCGGCGATGCGGGTGTAGTGGCGCACCAGCTCCAGCACCTCCCGCCGGTCGAGGGCGATGCGGGGGCGCGCCGCCGCCGGCACGGCGTCGTATTCGAAGGGGGCACCGGGTTCGGCGAGGCCCGGGACCGCGGCGGCCGTCGGGTCCGGTCCCTCGGCCCCCTCGAAGAACCAGCCCACCGGCACCTCGAGGATGCGGGCGAGGCGGAACAGGCGGCTCGCGCCGATGCGGCTCGCCCCCCGCTCGTATTTCTGGATCTGCTGGAAGGTGACGCCGAGGCGGCGGGCGAGCTGCTCCTGGCTCAGGCCCATGAGGATGCGGCGCTCACGGAGCCGCCGGCCGACATGGAGGTCGATGGGGTGGGGTGTCCTGTCCGTGGCTGCTGGCACCGCCCGCATCCCGCGCCCCGCGCGCCCGGCCCTCCTTGTGCCGGCTCGCCGCCCGGAGATCAACCGCGGCGATGGCCGCCACCAGCGCAAGGGCGGCGAGGAAGACGGCGAGGGGCGCCCGGCGCGCGGGCGGCGGCGGGGCGGCCGCCGGCACGGTGGCGTCCAGCACGCCCCGCGCCTCCAGCGGCAGCGCCGCGCGCATGCGACCGTAGCCGTCGATCACGGCGGAGATGCCGGTGTTCGCCGCCCGCAGCAGCGGCAGCCCCGTCTCCACCGCCCGCGTGCGGGCGAGGGCGAGATGCTGGTAGGGGCCGGAACTGCGGCCGAACCAGGCGTCGTTGGTGAGATTGACCAGCAGGCGGGCGCGTCCGCGGCCGTCGGTGGCGGCGAGGGGAAAGGCCACCTCGTAGCAGATGAGCGGCGAGAAGGGCGGAAGCCCCGCCACCTCCAGCGTCCGTCGGCCCGGGCCGGGCGAGAAGTCCACCGCCCCGATGGTGAGCTTGGCGAGCCCCAGCATCGCCGGCAACCCGCCCAGCGGCAGATATTCGCCGAAGGGGACCAGGTCCGCCTTGTCGTAGCGGTCCAGGAGACGGCCCCGGGTGTCCACCACGTAGAGACTGTTGTGGAGGACCGGGGGATCCCCCGGCACGTAGTGATCGGCGCCGAGGACGAGGACGGCGCCGTCGGGCAGGGCCGCCGCCAGCAGTGCCCGCAGGCGCGGGTCCTCCATCCGATAGGGGACCGCCGCCTCCGGCCACAGCACGAGCCGCGGCGGCACCGCCGCCGGCCGGCGGGTGAGGTCCAGCTGCAGCTCCAGCCAGCGACGGCGCAGCGCCGGATCCCACTTGCGGTCCTGGGGGATCGCCGGCTGGACGATGCGCAGGGGGAGGCCGGTGTCGGCCGAGGACGCCGGCAGCCGCAGGAGGGCCGGAAGCGTCAGGACCGTCGCCGGGACGAGGGCGAGCCATACCCGCCGCCGGCGGCCGGGATCCTTCTCGGTGAGGAGGCTCCCGGCGAGGGCGCCCAGGAAGGCCAGCAGCAGATCCGTCCCCCGCACGCCGAACCACGCCACCGGCTGCAGGCTCGCCGCCGAGAAGGCGAGGGTGGAGGCGAGCGGGTTCCAGGGAAAGCGCAGGACGTGTGCGGCGAAGGCCTCCAGCGCCACCCAGCCGAGGGCCAGCGCCAGCGCCCGCAGCGCGGGGGGGCGGTCGGCCAGGAGACCCAGGGCGGCGGCGAGTCCGCCGGGACCCAGGGCGAGAAAGGCGCAGAGGCCCAGCATGGCCGGGACGCCGAGGGCGCGGAAGGCCTCGGGGCCGCTGGCGAAGGCGATGGCGATCCACCAGAGGGTCGCGACGTGATGGGCGAAGCCGAAGAGCCAGCCCAGCAGGAACCGGTGTCGGGGCCCGGCGCCGCGCGCCGCCACCACCTGGAGCACGACGAGGCCGGCGAGAGCGGGCAGCAGGTGGAGGGGCGGGAAGGCGAGGGCGAGGAGGAGACCACCCGCGACGGCGAGGAGCGGGAGCGGGACGCGGTGGAGGGGACTCACGCCGCGGGCCCGTCGGATCCGGACGGACGGCCGGTGCGGCGGATGCGCACGCGCCGGACCCGGCGCGGGTCGGCGTCCACCACCTCGATCTCGAGGCCGGCCGGATGGCGCAGCACCTCGCCCCGGCGGGGAATGCGCTCGGCCAGCAGCATGACGAGGCCGCCCACGGTGTGGACGTCCTCGCCCTGCTCCTCGTCCAGCAGCCGCAGGCCCAGCCGCGCCTCCAGCGCCTCCAGCTCGTAGCGGGCGTCCACCTCGAGGGTGCCGTCCGGATGCTCCACCAGCTCCGGCTCCGGTGCCACCCGGTCCTCGTCGTGGATCTCGCCGACGATCTCGCTCACCAGATCGTGGAGGGTGACGAGGCCATCGGTGCCGCCGAACTCGTCCACCACCACCGCCACGTGCTGACGGCTCTCGCGCATGCGCAGCAGCAGTTCCAGCGCCCGCATGGAGGGCGGCACCACGTGCACCGGCCGCACCACCTCGGCGAGGGCGAAGGGCCGGCCGTCGCTCCACCAGTCGAGGAGATCGCGCACGTGGACCAC
Source organism: Alphaproteobacteria bacterium (assembly GCA_026982705.1). Classification (GTDB taxonomy): domain Bacteria; phylum Pseudomonadota; class Alphaproteobacteria; order Geminicoccales; family Geminicoccaceae; genus HRBIN39. The sequence continues at coordinate 148,252 of JALSGP010000012.1, read as the reverse complement.
GCCGATCACCTCGTCGAGATGGCCGCGGTAGACCAGGAGTCGGCTGTGGCCGGACTCGCGCATGGCCCGGACCACCGCCTCGAGGTCGGCGCCCACCTCGATGGCGCGGATGTCGGCCCGCGGCACCATCACGTCCTCCACCCGCTTCTCGCCGAAGGCGAGGACGTTGAGGAGCAGGTCGCGCTCCGCCGGGGTGAGCCCCTCGGGGCCGTGTTCCTCGATCAGCTCCTCCAGCGCTTCGCGAGGGTTCTCCTCGTGGCCGGCGAGCTCGCGCAGGCGCCGCAGGACGCTCTGGAACCAGGAGGGCTGGGCCCGCTCGCCGCGGGCCGGGGGGGCCGTCTTCATGACGGGACCTCGTCGGCATAGGGATCGGGCAGGCCGAGACGGGCGAGGATGCGCTGCTCCAACGCCTCCATGCGGACGGCTTCCTCCGGCTCCCGGTGGTCGTGCCCGAGCAGATGGAGGAGGCCGTGGACCAGCATGTGGGCGAGATGGGCGCCGAGGGCGCGCCCGGCCGCCGCCGCGTCGCGGGCGACGGTGTCGTAGGCCACGACGATGTCGCCCAGCAGCACCGGTCGGCTCCCGGCGAGGGCGGGCGCCAGCTCGTGGGGATGGAGGATCGGGAAGGAGAGGACGTCGGTGGCGCGGTCGCGTCCGCGGTGGCGGGCGTTCAGGGTGCGGATGGCGGCATCGTCCACCAGCCGCACCGACAGCTCCAGCGGTGCGCGCACGGCGGACCCGTCCACGGCGAGGGCCGTCTCCACCACCCGCCGCACGAAGGCGGGGAGATCGGCCACCGCCTCGGCGAAGCGGGGATCCTCCACCGAGAGATCGATCTCGATCGACGGTGGCTGGTCCTCGTCCATCACGATCGGGTCCGGTCGCTGCCGGCCTCCCCCTCGTCGTCCGCCGGGACGGGACGGTCGTAGGCCTCGATGATGGCGGCCACCAGCGGGTGGCGCACCACGTCCTCCCTCCCGAAATGCACCACGCCCACGCCCGGCAGATGGCGCAGCCGCGTCACCGCGTCCACCAGTCCGGAGCGGGTACCGGGCGGCAGGTCCACCTGGCTGGGATCCCCGGTGACCACCATGCGGCTGTTCTCGCCGAGGCGGGTGAGGAACATCTTCATCTGCAGCGGCGTGGTGTTCTGGGCCTCGTCGAGAATGACGAAGGCGTTGGAGAGGGTGCGCCCGCGCATGAAGGCGAGGGGGGCGATCTCGATCTGGCCGCTCTCGACGCGGTGCTGGAGACGGCCGTCGGAGAGCATGTCGTGGAGGGCGTCGTAGAGGGGCCGCAGATAGGGGTCCACCTTCTCCTTGAGGTCGCCCGGGAGAAAGCCCAGGCGCTCGCCGGCCTCCACCGCCGGCCGCGAGAGGATCACCCGGTCCACCCGCCGCTGGCGCAGCATGGCCACCGCCGCCGCCACCGCCAGATAGGTCTTGCCGGTCCCGGCCGGCCCCAGCGCGAAGACCAGCTCGTGCGCCATGAGGGCTCGGAGATAGCGGGCCTGGGCGGGCGAGCGCGGCAGCACGGTCCGACGTTCGGTGCGGAGCTGGACCTCGAACAGCCGCCCCTCGCCGCCGCCCCCGGTGCGGTCACGGACCAGCCGCACGGCGGCGTCCACTTCCTCGCGTCCCACCACGACGCCGCGTTCCAGCTCGTCGTAGAGGCGACGCAGCACGGTGACGGCGTCCTCCACGTCCTCCTCGCGCTCGCCCTGCACCCAGACCTCGTTGCCGCGGGCGACGAGGGTGACGGGGATGTGACGCTCGATGTGGGCGAGGTGGACCTGATGGGAGCCGAAGAGATGGGCGCAGACGCCGTTGTCCTCGAAGACGATCCTGCGGCTCGCGCGGGTCCGCGGTTCGAGAAGGGTGGTGCTCAGCTCGCGCGCTCCCATGCTCTCAGTGCGGCCGCACCGGCCGCCCGCCGAGACTGTGGGGATGATACTCCGTGATGGCGACGGGGACGAGATCGCCGACGCGCACGCCGGCCTCCTCCACCACCACCGCCTGCATCCAGGGGGTCCGGCCCACCATCTGACCGGGATGGCGGCCGGGCCGCTCGAACAGCACCGGCACGGTGCGGCCGACGGTGGCGGCGTTGAAGGCCCGCTGCTGGGAGTCCAGGAGCGCCTGCAGTTCGGCGAGCCGCCGGCTCTTGACCGCGTCCGGCACCTGCTTCGGCATCACCGAACCGGGCGTGCCCGGGCGGGGGCTGTACTTGAAGGAATAGGCCTGGGCGAAGCCGATCTCCTCCACCAGCCGCAGCGTCGCCTCGTGGTCCTCCTCGCGCTCGCCGGGAAAGCCGACGATGAAGTCGGAGGAGAGGGCGAGGTCGGGCCTGGCCGTGCGCAGGGCGTCGACGATCCGCCGGTAGTCGTCGGCGGTGTAGCGGCGGTTCATGGCCGCCAGCACCCGATCGGAACCCGACTGCACCGGCAGGTGCAGCCAGGGCATCAGCGCCTCCACCTCGCCGTGAACCCGGACGAGCTCGGCGTCCATGTCGCGGGGGTGCGAGGTGGTGTAGCGGATGCGGGCGAGACCGTCGATCTCCGCGAGAGCGCGGATCAGGCGTGCCAGGTTCCAGGTGCGGCCGTCCGGCCCCTCGCCGTGCCAGGCGTTCACGTTCTGGCCCAGCAGCACGATCTCGCGCGCCCCGGTGGCCACCAGTCGCCGCGCCTCCGCCAGCACCGCCGCCGCCGGCCGGCTGGTCTCGGCACCACGGGTGTAGGGCACCACGCAGAAGGTGCAGAACTTGTCGCAGCCCTCCTGGATGGTGAGGAAGGCGCTGGGACCGCCAGCGGCCACCTCCCGCGGCAGTTCGTCGAACTTGCTCTCCGGCGGGAAGTCGGTGTCGATCACCGCCCCCCGCTGACGGGCGCGGCGGGCGAGCAGTTCCGGCAGGCGGTGATAGGCCTGGGGGCCCACCACGATGTCCACCGCCGGCGCCCGCTCCGCCACCAGCTCGCCCTCGGCCTGGGCGACGCAGCCGGCGACGGCCAGCAGCATGTCCTCGCCGCGGCGGCGGCGCTCCTCGCGCAGGCGGGCGAGCCGGCCCAGCTCCGAATAGACCTTCTCCGCCGCCTTCTCGCGGATGTGACAGGTGTTGAGGACGACGAGGTCGGCCTCCTCCACCCGGTCGGTGCGTTCGTACCCGTGGTGTGCCAGGAGCGACGCCATACGATCGCTGTCGTAGACGTTCATCTGGCACCCCCAGGTGCGGATGTAGAGCTTCCTGGGCACGTCCGGTCCGGATGCGTCCGGCTGCCGATTCCGTGCCGACAGTTATGGAGATGCGCGACGCCTTCAAGCGCCGCGCATCCTCTCCGCGGAAGGCGGGCGGTCGGGCTCACTCGCGACCGGCGCTGCGCCCCCGCGCCCGGCGGGTGCCGAGGCCGATGCGCTTGGCCAGCTCGCTGCGCTGTTCGGCGTATCTGGGCGCCACCACCGGATAGTCGTCCGGCAACCCCCACTTGCGCTTGTATTCCTCGATGGTCATGTTGTGGTGGGTCTTGAGGTGGCGCTTGAGCATCTTGAGCTTCTTGCCGTCCTCGAGACAGACGATGTAGTCGGGATTGACGGAGCGGCGGATGGGGACGGCCGGCGTGGGCTTCTCCTCGGGCTTCTCCTCCGTGACCCCCTGCTTCGCCAGGGTGGCGTACACGAGGCTGATCAGCTGGGGGAGATCGCTCACCGCCACGGTGTTGTTGGAGACATGGGCGGAGACGATCTCCGTGGTCAGCGACAGCAATTCGCTGCGGCCGATTTGCTCGCTCATGACCCGATCGTTCCTTTCCAGTGGAAGTGGCAGGCCTCGTCCGGCAGAATAGTGACGCGTGCGGGAATTGCAACCCTCCTCGACCCGCAAGGCAAGAAAAGGTCAGGAAATGACGATCGAAGCCGACCGCGAGCTCGACATCACCGCCGACACCTGCCCGATCACGTTCGTGCGGGTCAAGCTCGCGCTGGAGGAGATGGCGCCGGGACAGGTGCTGAGGGTCGTCCTGCGCGGCGGTGAACCGCTCGAGAACGTCCCGAGAGCCCTGCTCGACCACGGGCAGGAAATTCTCGTCCGCCGTCCTCTGGGCGGAGATCTGTGGGAACTGGTGGTCCGACGGTGCCGCTAGACGCCGTCGCCGGCCGCGCGGCGGATCGGTTCCGCCTCCGGCGTCGCCAGCTCGCGGCGCATGGTCCAGGCGTCGCTGCGGCGGCCGTCGGCGTGGCGGTAGTAGTCGGGACGCAGACCCACGCGGGTGAATCCGAAACGCTCGTAGAGGTGCTGGGCGGGTCGATTGTCCACGTCCACCTCGAGGAACATGCGTCGGGCCCCGAGCGCGCGGCAGCGGGCCAGGGCCGCCTCCAGCAGGGCGGCGGCGATGCCCCGGCCGCGCCATTCCGGGGCCACGCCGATGGACAGCAGCTCGCTCTCGTCGGCGGCCACCCGACAGATGGCGAAACCCACGTCGCGGCGGGGATCGAGGACGAAGCGCCGCGGTTCCTGCAGACGCGCCAGCAGGCCGAAGGTGCCGGGCATGGCCAGCAGATGGGCGAGGTCGCGGCGGCTCCAGGCCTCGGTGAAGCAGCGGCGGTGGAGGCGGGCGACGCGGCCCAGGTCGAAGGGGCCGACGGGGCGGATGTGGAGGGCGCGGGTCTCCTCGAAGACCAGCATCGCCCTAGGCCGGCTGCGGCACCAGCGGACGGCCCGCCGCGGGGTCGGCGGCGGGGCCGCGCAGATAGAGCGGACGCACCTCGTGGCCCGGCCGCGGTCGCGCGCCGCGGGAGAGCCGGGCCCGCGCCGCCGCCCACACGCCCCGCGCATCGGGCGCCACGGGCAGGAGGCGTAGGGCATCGGCGAGGGCGTCCGCGATCCGCTCCAGCCGCGCGCCCGCCAGCACGGAACCGGCCGGCAGCATCCTCCTCGGTTCCGTCGCCGGCACCGTCACCGGCGTCTCCGCCGGCGCACCCGCCACCACCGGCAGCAGATGGACGAGACCGCGGCCGGCGGCGAGGGCGGCGTGGAAGTCGGCGAGTCCGTGGCGTGCCCGGGCGGTCGCGGCGATGGCCTCGAGGGTGGAGACCGCCAACACCGGCCGGTCCGCCGCCAGCGCCAGGGCGCGGGCCACCGCCACCGCCGTGCGCACGCCGGTGAAGCTGCCGGGACCCACGGCGACCGCCAGCAGGTCGAGATCCCGCCAGTCGCATCCGGCCCCGGCCAGCAGCGCCGCGAGCTCGCCCACCACCTGCTCGCCGCGCCAGGTGCCGGCGGCGCGCACGCGCTCCGCCCGCACCTGCGCGCCCTCCGCCAGGAGGGCCGAGAAACGGTCGACGGTGCAGTCGAAGGCGAGGATGCGGGCGGGACTCACGACAGGGCGCGCACCTCCACCACCTCGGGCACGTAGTGTTTGAGCAGGTTCTCGATGCCGTTCTTGAGGGTGATCACGGCACTGGGACAACCGTGGCAGGCGCCGCGCAGATGGAGATAGACGATGCCGCGTTCGAAGCCCCGGAAGACGATGTCGCCGCCGTCCCGCGCCACCACCGGCCGCACGCGGGTGTCGATGAGCTCGCGGATGCGCCGGGTCACCTCGTCCTCCTCGGCGGCCGGCGCCGGCTCGCCGGCGATCTCCGCCGCCGGATCCACCACCGGCTCGCCGGAGAGATAGTGCTCCATGATGGCCCCCAGCACCGCCGGCTTGAGCAGGTGCCAGTCCTCCTCCTCCGCCTTGGTGACGGAGACGAAGTCCGGGCCGAGATGGACGCCCCTGACACCGCCCACCTCGAAGATGCGCCGCGCCAGCGGCGAGACCCGCGCCGCCTCCTCGGGATCGGTGAAGTCGAGGCTGCGTTCCGGCGAGACCTCGCGTCCGGGCAGGAACTTGACGGTGGCCGGATTGGGCGTGGGCTCGGTCTGGATGAACATCGCACCACCTCCCCGCGCTGGCCCGTCACTTCTGCAGGATGTCCACGATCTCCCGCAGGCGGGTGCGCGCACGCAGGAGCAGGAAGCCCTGAGCGGCCAGATGGTTCGGCAGCACCGACGAGTCCAGCCCGCCGTTCACCACCCACCAGGGATCCAGCGCCGCCGCCTCGGCGAGGGCCTCCACCGTCTCCCGCCAGACCGTCTCCAGATTGCGTTCGGCGATCACCTCGCGGAAGTCCTCGCCCAGCGCCTCCAGCAGCAGATGGTAGGCGTAGAGGCGGCCCTTGTTGGCGTAGAACAGATCGTCGGCCCCGAGGTCCAGCAGCGTGCCGGCGCCGCGGCGGATCTGCTCGTCGATGGCGGCGGAGGCGCTGCCGAGGTCGGAGGCGAAGCGGTCGAGGGTGTCGCGCAGATTGTCGGCGCGCCGGTCGAAGACCGCCTCGCCGCGGGCGAGACGGGCGTTGTACCGTTCGAGGGCGGCGCGAGCCTTGCGGTACTGGCTCTCGGAGCTGGGCTGCACCGGCGTGGTGGACCATTCGAAGATCCACACGTCGCCCGGATACTTGAGCCGTCCCGCCGCCTCGTCGGCATCGGCGTCGATCTGGCTGGAGCCGCGCACCCGCGCCAGCCGGTCGGTGAGCTCGACGGCGAAGCGGGAGAGGGCGTAGACGATGCCCTGCTGATAGTTGGGCATGTTGTCCAGCGCCGCCCCCGGCAGGAACCAGGGGTCGTTGGCCACCCAGCGGTGACGGTCCACCTCGCGGGCGATGAGCGCCGCCGCCACCGCCACCGCCCGCGAGGCGCCCGGCTCCACCTCCAGCGTGCGACCGAAGGCGGGATCGTCGTCGACGACATGGACGTAGAAGGCCCCGCCGCCGTACCAGGCCGCCGCCGCCACCACCAGCGCCAGCGGCACCAGCAGCGCGCGGCGCCATCTCCCCGCGCGCGGCGGGCGTCCCGCCTGCTCCGCCGCCGACGGCCCGGCATCGGGCGTGGCCTCCGGTCGTTCCGTCTCGCGCACGGCCGCTCCTCCACCGAGGGATCCCCGCCGGGAGGTAGCGGCGCCCGTGGGCCGACGGAAGGGCACCTGCGGTCACGGGGTCCCGCGGAGGCGATTTTCAACCACAGGACGACAGATCACGCAAAAGACTAGTCGGATGCGTGCATCGGGGCTAGGATGGGCCCATGAGGATCCGATGCCTCCCCGTGCTCCTGCCGCTGGTGGCGGTGCCGGCCGCGGCGGAGCCCCTCGATCTCGCCACGGTGCTGGCGCGGGTGGCGGCCCATCCGGAGCTCGAGGCGCGCGCCCGCGAGGCGGAGGCCGCGGCGGCGGAGGCCCGGGCCGCGGCGGCGGAGGGGGGCCTCGTGGTGGACGGCCGCGTCGAGACGCTGCTGCGCTACGCCCGCGAGGGCGGGACGGTGGCCCCGCTGGTGACGGATCGTCAGTCCATCGTCTTCTCGCGCCCCCTCTACGACGGCGGCTTGCGGGCGGCGCGGGCGGCGGGGGCCGAGGCGCGGGCGCGGGCGGCCGACTTCGAGGCGACGGCGGCCCGGCGCGAGCTCCTGCTGGCGGCGGTAGCCGCCTATGCGGCGGTGTGGCGGGACCGGGCGCTGCTGGAAGAGGCCCTCGCCCGCGAGCGGCGCCTCGCCCTGCTGCTGGCGGCCGAGCGGCGGCGCTACCGGCTGGGCGCCGGCACCGCCGGGGCGGTGGCGCTGGTGGAGACGCGTCACGCCGAGGCGATGGCCGAACGTGCCCGACGCAGTGCGGATCTCGCGACCAGCGGCGCCGTCTTCCGCCGGCTCGTGGGCGAGGATCCGCTGGCGCTGGCACCGCCGGCGCCGCCGGACGGTCTGCCCGGGGATCCGGAGGCGGCGCTGGCGGCGCTCGGGGATCATCCCGCGCTCGCCGCCGCCGAGGCGCGGGTGGAGGCGGCGCGGGCACGGCTGCGCGAGACGCGGGCGGCGCTGTGGCCGCAGCTCGCCCTCACCGGCCGCCTGGAGCGCATCGGCGGCGTCGACCCCCGCCGCGGCGGACGCGGCGATGTCGCGGTGGGCGCGGTGCTGCGCCTGCCCCTCTACGATTCCGGTGTGACGCGGGCGCGGCTGGCGGCGGCACGGGCGCGGCTGGCGGCGGCCGAGGCCCGACTCGCGGCGGTGCGGCGGCGGCTGGAGGCGGAGGTGCGCGAGGCCTTCGCCCGCTGGCGGGAGGCGGAGGGACTGCGGGCGCCCCTGAGACGGCGCGAAGCGGCGGCGCGCACGGCGCTCGAGACGGTGCGGCGGGAGGCGATGGCCGGACTGCGGCCGGTCACGGCGGTGCTGGAGGCGGAGGAGGCGCTGGCGACGGCGGTCCGCGCCCGCATCGTCCGGGAGGCGGAACGGGTGGTGGCCGGCTGGCGTCTCGCCGCCGCCCTCGGCCATCTCGACTCCGTGGCGGCGGAGGGGGCGCCGCCGCCGGCGGAGGATCCCGACGGGGAAACCGTGGCCGCGGCGGTGGCGGCGTCCGCCGACGTGGGCCTCGCCGCCCCGCCGGAGGAACCCCGCCCACCGTCCCCGCCGGCGGCGCCGGAGCCGGCGATCGGGCCTCCCGCGACCGTGCCGCGGGCGGCGGCGGTGGTGGAACCCGCCGCGGGACCCGATCCGGCGACGGGGACGGTGGTGTTTCACGGTCGGTTGACCGGAGGCGACTAGGAACACGGTGGCCAGTGGAGTGACGCGCATGAGCGAGGACCGGAAGGAGGCGCAGCGGCCGGAGGGCGAGCCGGAACCCTCCATGGAGGAGATCCTGACGTCCATCCGTCGCATCATCGCCAGCGACGAGGAGGAGAGCCCCACCGGCGGCGAGGGCGAGGAGGTGCTGGAGCTCACCGACGTGGTGGAGGAAGGGGCCGACGAGGCGGCGAAGGCGGAGGAGCGCGGGAAGCCGGAGGCGGCCGCCAGCGACGCGCCGGAGCCGGAGACCTCCCCGCCCGCGGGGGAGGAGACGGCGGCTCCGCCGGCGGAAGCGGAGGCGAAGGAGGAGGCGGAGGCGCGGGAGACCGCACCCGCCGCACCGGCGGTCGAGGTGGGGGATCTGCTCTCGCCGGCCGCCGCCGCGGCGACCGCCGCCGCCTTCGCCAGGGTCACCCGGACGGTGGCGAAACCGGACGCGGAGGCGGAGATCCCGGGGGGCGGCCGGACGGTGGAGGAGTTCCTGGCCGAGCTGCTGCGGCCCATGCTGCGGGAATGGCTCGACGCCCATCTGCCGGCCCTGGTGGAGCGGGTGGTGGAGCGGGAGATCCGCAGACTCGCCCGCCGGGCCGAGGACATGCTCTGAGAGGGCGCGGCCGCGTCGAAGGCGTGGTCCGGCCCGGCGCCGGATGCCGGGGACCGGTCGATCCGATCCGTCGGGATGTCCCGGACCGATCGGATCCCGTCGGCACGCGGGACCGATCCGGTCCGCGCGGCCGGCACCCGACCGACCGGAGCTCGCCCGCGCGGGACGGAGACCCGTGATCGTCGTCGGTGTCGAGCCTGCCCACCCGGGCGCACCCGCGCACGGGACGAAACTCGTTTCACGGGGAGCGTCGGGTGATGTCGGATGGGCCCGCCCGCGCGGGACGGAAGCCCGTCGGTCGGGTCCCGGCTGCCGCCCGCGGATGCGTGGGCATGGACCATCGCGCCCGGACGGCACGGGCGTGCATCGTCCCGTCCGCCGCCACGGCCACGCCGTCGACGCGGACGACGCCGACGTCTCCGGGGCACTCCGCGTTCCCGGCGCCTCAGCCGCCGGAGCGGTCGCGATGCGGGTCGGGACGGTCCTCGGCCGCCCGCGCGAGCCACCAGCCGCCGGACAGCAGCCCGCGCTCGCGCTCGATACGGTCGGCCAGCTCCCGCAGGCGCGCCGCCGCCGCGCCCGGCAGCGTGCCGGGACGGATCCGCACCACCACGTCGGCCTCCGGCCGCTGGTCGCACCAGCCGGCCTCCGCCCCCGGCCGGTCCTCGGCCATGAGGAAGCGCACCGCGCCGGGGCGTTCGCGATCGGCGCGGCGGCCGCAGGCGAGGGCGGCCTCGATCAGGCGCCGGCGGGTCTCGCGGGGCAGGCGGTTGAACAGCCGGCGCGCCTGTCGCAGCCGGGCGAGGCTGCGGCGGGTCAGCGCCCGCCGGATGGCGTGGACCAGCATGGATTCGGTCCCCAGCTCCCGCTCGGCCTCGGCGCGGATGCGCTCCAGGAAGAGGGCGAGGCCGCGCGCCTCGCCGGGATAGCGTTCCTCGGTGTCCTCCACCATCCCCCACCACGTCCGGTGCCACCGGATCGATCTTACCGGACGGGTCCGCGGGTACAAGGCGGGGGATGCCGCCGGGTGCGTCCGCGGCCGGTGGGCGGCGAGGCCGGGCGTACCGGGATCCGGTCAGGCGGCGAGGCGCATCTCCGCGAGCCGCACCCACCAGGCGACGCCCCAGGGGATGGCGGCATCCTCGAAGTCGTAGGCGGGGCTGTGGAGGATGCGGCCGTCGGCGGCGCTGCCGGTGCCCAGCCAGACATAGGCGCCGGGACGGGCCTCCAGCATGAAGGCGAAGTCCTCCGCCGCCATGGAGGGGGGCAGGTCCCGCCGCACCGCCGCACCGGGCACGGCGGTGGCCGCCGCCGCGGCGTGGCCGGCTTCGGCGGCGGTGTTGACGGTGGCGGGATAGCCCGGCGTCACCTCCACCTCGGCCTCGAGCCCGAGGGCGGCGGCGAGGCCGCGGGCCGTCTCCGTCACCCGCCGGGCGAGACGATCGCGGGTCGCCGCCCGCAGACTGCGCAGGGTGCCCCGCAGCTCCGCCGTCTCCGGCACCACATTGTCGGCCTCGCCGGCCGTGAGGATCGTGACGGAGACCACCGCCGCATCCAGCGGATCCGTCTCCCGCGCCGCCAGGAGCTGGAGGGCGGAGACCAGCTGGGCGGCGGCGGTGACGGGATCGCGGCCGAGATGGGGCATGGCGGCGTGACAGCCACGGCCGCGCAGGCGAATGCGGAAGCGGTCGGCGGCGGCCATCACCGGGCCGACGTGGACGCCGAAGGTGCCGAGCGGCAGCCACGGCCAGTTGTGGAGCCCGTAGACCTCGGTGGCGGGGAAGCGGTCGAACAGCCCCTCCTCCACCATGCGGCGGCCGCCACCCAGCATCTCCTCCGCCGGCTGGAAGACGAAGACCACGGTGCCGTCGAAGCGGCGCCGGCGGGCGAGCTCGCGCGCCGCCCCCAGCAGCATGACCACGTGGCCGTCGTGACCGCAGGCGTGCATGACGCCGGGTGTGCGCGAGGCCCAGGGACGGCCGCTTTCCTCGGCGATGGGCAGGGCGTCCATGTCGGCGCGGAGCGCCACCGTGCGGCGGCCGGAACCGGCGCGCAGCACGCCCACCACGCCGGTGCCGGCGATTCCCGTGTGCACCTCGTCGAGGCCGAAGGCCCGCAGGCGTTCGGCGACGAAGGCGGCGGTGCGGTGCTCCTCGAACCCGAGTTCGGGCATGGCGTGCAGTTCGCGGCGCCAGGCCACCAGCTCGTCGAGACCGTCGAGGACGGGCGGTCGCGGGCTCATGGCACCTCCGGAGCGGCGGGGGCGGGATCGTCGCCGTCCGTACGGCGGGCGGCGATGGGTTCGGCGTACTGACGCTCCAGATCCCAGGGGAACAGGATCCAGGTGTCCTGGCTCACCTCGGTGACGAAGGTGTCCACCACCGGCCGGCCCTCGGGCTTGGCGTAGACGGTGGCGAAATGGGCGCGGGGGAGCATGGCGCGGATCACCCGGCCGGTGCGGCCGGTATCCACCAGGTCGTCCACCACCAGCCAGCCCTCGCCGTCGCCGGCCACCGCCTTCAGCACCTTCAACTCGCCCTGGCGCGTCTCCTCGTAGGAGGCGACGCAGACGGTGTCCACGAGGCGGATGTCCAGCTCGCGGGCGACGATGTGGGCCGGCACCAGTCCACCGCGGGCCACCGCCACGATGCCGCGGAAGGGGCCGAGCTCGGAGAGCCGCCAGGCGAGGGCCTTGGCGTCGCGATGGAGTTCGTCCCAGGAGACGGGAAAGAAGCGTCGATAGCGCCGGGTCACCGGGGCCTCCTCGGGGGCGCGGTGAGGGTCAGAGGTGCTTGAAGAGTTCGGTGGAGAGATAGCGCTCGGCGGCGGAGGCGGCGACCACGACGATGCGGCGGCCGCGCATCTCCGGCCGCTGACCCACCTCGAGGGCGGCGGCGATGGTGGCGCCGGAGGAGATGCCCACGGGGATCCCCTCGAGCTCGGCCACCTCGCGGGCGGTGCGGAAGGCGGTCTCGTTGCCGATGCGCACCACCTCGTCGATGACCGAGAGGTCCAGCACCCGCGGCACGAAGCCGGCGCCGATGCCCTGGATCTTGTGGGGACCGGGACGGCCGCCGGACAGGACGGGGCTGTCCTCGGGCTCGACGGCGACGACGCGCAGATGGGGCAGCCGCGGCCTGAGCACCTGGCCGACGCCGGTGATGGTGCCGCCGGTCCCGACGCCGGCCACGAAGACGTCGAGCCGGTGGCCGGTATCGCGCCAGATCTCCTCGGCGGTGGTGCGGCGGTGGATCTCGGGATTGGCCGGATTCTCGAACTGCTGCAGCATCACCGCGCCGGGCCGCTCGCGCAGGATGCGCTCGGCCGCCTCGATGGCGCCGCGCATGCCGCGTTCGGCCGGCGTCAGTTCCAGCTCCGCCCCCAGGAGTCGCAGCATGCGCCGGCGCTCCACCGACATGCTCTCGGGCATGGTGAGGACGAGGCGATAGCCCTTGGCGGCGGCCACGAAGGCGAGGGCGATGCCGGTGTTGCCGGAGGTGGGCTCCACCAGCGTCGCCCCCGGCGCGAGCCGGCCCTCGCGCTCGGCCGCCTCCACCATGGCGAGGGCGATGCGGTCCTTCACCGAGGAGAGGGGGTTGAAGAACTCGCACTTGACCAGGATCTCCGCCTCCACCCGGTAGCGGGCGGGCAGCCGGTCGAGGCGCACGAGGGGCGTGTTGCCGATGGTACCGCAGATGTCGGCGAAGATCCGCTCGCCGGGGGTTTCCGGCACCGGCGCGACGGCCATATCTCCTCTCCGCGGGTCTCGCTATCCGTGCACTGTAAGCCGCCGCGGCCGTCCGTAAAGCCCCGCCGGGGGCGCGGGCGGACGCGCGCTCCCGCGACCGTCGCCATCACGGACGAGCATGAGCTATCCCATCATCCGCCTGAAGAAGGGGCACGACCGCCGCCTGCGCGCCGGTCACCCGTGGATCTACTCCAACGAGATCGTCCCGCCCGAACCGCCGCTGCCGGCGGGCAGTCTCGTGCGGGTGCGCACCGCCGACGGCAAGGTCTTCGCCGTCGCCTACTACAACCCCCACTCGCTGATCGCGCTCAGGGTCCTCACCCGCAACAAGGACGCCCGCATCGGCCGCCATTTCTTCGCGGTCCGGCTGGAGCGCGCCCTGCGGCTGCGGGAGCGCCTCTTCGACCGCCCCTTCTACCGGCTGGTCCACGGCGAGGCCGACGGCCTGCCGGGGCTGGTGGTGGACCGCTACGGCGAGCATCTGGTGGTGCAGCTCAACACCGCCGGCATGGAGCGGCTGTGGGGGCCGTGCCGCGAGGCGCTGGACCGGCTGCTGGAGCCGAAGTCGATCCTGCTGCGCAACGACTCGCCGGTGCGGACGCTGGAGGGGCTGGGGGAGGAGGTGCGCATCGAACTCGGGGCGCCGCCGGAACGGGTGCGGATCGAGGAGAACGGCCTGCCCTTCCTCGCCCGCCCGCGCGGCGGCCAGAAGACCGGCTGGTACTACGACCAGCGGCTCAACCGCGCCTTCGTGCGTCTGCTCGCCCGCGACCAGGAGGTGCTGGACCTCTACTGCTACGGCGGCGGCTTCGCCCTCAACGCCCTCCACGCCGGTGCCCGCTCGGCGCTGCTGGTGGACTCCTCGGCCCGCGCCCTCGAACTGGCCCGGGACAACGCCCGCCTGCAGGGCGTCGGCGAGCGGGTCACGGTGGAGGAGGGCGAGGCCTTCGCGGTGGCGGAACGCCTCGCCGGCGAACGCCGGCGCTTCGGCCTCGTCATCGCCGATCCGCCCTCCTTCGTGAAGAGCCGGGCGAAGCTGGCGACGGGACTGCGCGCCTACCGCCGCCTCGCCGAGCGCTGTGCGCGGCTGGTGGCGGAGGGCGGGGCGCTGTGCCTCTCCTGCTGTTCCCACAACGTCACGCCCGAGGACTTCCGCCGCGAGATCCTCATCGGCATCCGCAACGCCGGCCGCGGCGCCCGCCAGCTCGCCTTCGCCGGCGCCGGCCCCGACCATCCCGTCCATCCGGTGCTGGCCGAGACCGCCTACCTCAAGTTCTTCGCCTTCGTGCTCGACTGAGCGGGATTCAACCACAGGTTATTGCCATCCGTTCACGCTCCGCGTAAAAGGATAACGGGCGCACACCGGCGTCAGCGGGGAGCGGGTCGGATGAGCGGAACGCGGCGTCTGCCGCTCGCGGATTCCTCGGTCGAGGCGTGGCTGCGGCTGTTCGCGCAGATCCTGGGGCTGGAGGCGGATGCCGCCACCCTGGCGCGGTTGCGGCGGGAGAGCGGGCTCGAGGAGGATCCGGAGGACGCGCGGACGCTCCGCACCGCCGCCGAGCGGCTGGGGCTGGTCTGGCGCAGCCGGCGTGCCACCCGTCGTCGCCTCGCCGCCGTCACCCCGCCCTTCCTGCTGGTCTTCCCGGACGGGCGGCTGCGCATCGTCCGCGAGCGCCGCGGGCCGCGCCTGTGGCTGTACGATCCCGTCGGCGACGAGACTCTTCCGCGCAGCCTCGTGGGGCTGCTGGCCGACCGGCCCCGCATCGTCACCCTCCACGTCCGCGGCCGGCGGCGGGACCCGACGCTGCCGGCACCGGCGGCGCGCACCGGCGGCGGGGGCCTCGGCGATCTCGTCTTCGGCCGTGCCTTCCTCCCCCAGTTCCTGCAGATCGCCGTCGCCAGCGTGGTGGTGAACCTGCTGGCCCTCGCCACCCCGCTCTTCATGATGACCGTCTACAACCGGGTGATCCGCCACGGCGCCCTCTCCACCCTCGACGTGCTGGTGGTGGCGATGGCGACGCTGGTGGCCTTCGAGCTGCTGCTGCGGCTGCTGCGCGGCCACGTCGCCGCCCACACCGGCGCCCGCCTCGACGTGGCGGTGGGCCGCGAGCTGGGCCGCCGGCTGCTGGCGCTGCCCTATGCCGCCCTCGCCCGACTGCCCGCGGGCCATCTGTTCGAGCGCCTGCGCCAGCTGGATGCCCTGCGCGCCTTCCTCTCCGGCCATCTGCCGCTGTTCCTGGTGGATCTGCTGTTCGTCTCCCTGTTCTTCGGGGCGCTGCTGATGCTCGCCCCGCCCCTCGCGGTCATCGCCGCCGCCGCCGCCCTCGGCTTCGCGCTCCTGGGCTATCTGGCCCAGCGCCGGCAGCGGCGGCTGCGGCCGCTGCACGCCCGCAGCGGCGCCGCCCGCACCGCCGCCCTCGTCGAGGCGGTGCAGAACGCCCTCACGGTGAAGGGACTGGCGCTGGAGCCGGAGATCGAGCGCCGCTATGCGGGACCGCTCGTGGATTCGGCGTGGAGCGGACTCGCCGCCGGCCGCCTCGGCCAGGCCACCGGCGCGGTGGCCCAGGCACTCCAGCACGGGGCGGTGGTGCTGCTGGTCTTCGTGGGCGCGCGCATGGTGGTGGCCGGCGAGCTCTCGGTGGGCGGACTGGTGGCCGCCTCCATCCTCGCCGCCCGGACCCTCGCTCCGGTGCGCCAGCTCTTCCTCTCCTGGCCCCAGCTCCAGCAGGCGCGCGAGGCCTGGGCGCGGGTGGACGCCTTCCTGCGGGAGGCGGCGGAGACCGTGCCGCGGCCCGCCATCGCCCACGACTTCACCGTCCGCGGCCACATCCGTCTCGAGCGGGTGCGCTTCCGCTACGGCGGCGAGCGGCTGCCGGCGGTGGACGGCATCGACCTCGACATTCCGCCGGGCACCATGCTGGCCATCGCCGGTCCGCCCGGCTCCGGCAAGAGCACCCTCGCCATGCTGGTGGCGGGACTGCTGGAGCCCGAGGACGGGCGGGTGCTGGTGGACGGCTACGACGTCCGCCATCTGCCGGCGGAGGTGTGGCGCCGCCAGCTCGGCTACGTGCCCCAGGAGCTCCAGCTCTTCGCCGGCACCATCGCCGAGAACATCGCCCTCGGCATGCCGGACTGTCCCTTCGCCCGGGTGGTGGCGGCGGCCCGTTTCGCCGGCCTCCACGATCTCGTCACCCGCCTGCCTCGCGGCTACGACACCCGCCTCGGCGAGGGCGGCAGCGGCCTCTCCACCGGCCAGAAGCAGCTCGTGTGCATCGCCCGGGCGCTGGTGCGCAATCCGCGCGTGTTGCTGCTGGACGAGGCCACCAGCGCCCTCGACCACGCCACCGAGCGCCATCTCCTGGCCAATCTCCAGCGGGCGGGACGCGGCCGCACCATCCTCCTGGTCACCCACCGCCCCAGCACCATCGCCGCCTGCGGCCGGGCGGTGCTGCTGCGCGACGGCCGGGTGGTGCGGGACGGTCCCGCCGGCGAGATCGCCGAGCTGGTGCGCCGGGGCGGCGCCCCGCGCCGCGGCGGTCTCCACGTGGCGAGCTGACCGGCCGTGGCCCGCGCCGTCCCCCTCGCGCCGCCGCCCGACGCCGCCCGTCGTCTCGAGGCGCCGCCGCGCACCGCCGGGGCGGTGGCGGTGGCCATCGCGGCGCTGCTGGTGGCGGTGGGGGCCTGGCTCGCCCTCGCGCCCCTCGACGTGCTGGTCTTCGCCGAGGGCCGCATCGAGCCGGCCGGCCGCGCCCGCGTGGTGAACCATCCCGAGGGCGGGCGGGTGGCGGCCATCTACGTGCGCGAGGGCGCACGGGTGCGGGCACGGCAGCCGCTCCTGCTGCTGGAGGACGGCGATCTGCGGAGCGCGCTCGCCGAGCGTCGCGCCCGCCGCTTCGTGCTGCTGGCCGAGATCGCCCGCATCGAGGCGGAGCGCGACGGCGGCGTTCCCGCATTCCCGGCCGAACTCCTGGCGGCGCGGCCCGATCTGGTGGCGGCCCAGCGCGAGCTCCTGGCCTCGCGGCGACGGGCCGATGCGGAGAGCCTGCGGGGGCTGGAGCAGGAGGTGGCGGCGCGGCGGGCGGAGCTGCGGCGGCTGGAGGCGGAGCGGGCGGGCCTCGCCACCCAGCGCGAGCTCCTGGCGAAACAGGAGCGGGCGGTGCGCGAGCTGGCCGATCAGGGGCTCTATCCCCGCATCGAGGCGCTGGCGCGGGCGCGGGAGCTGGCGGCCCTCGAGTCGCGCCTGCAGGCGCTCGGCGGTCGGCTGGCGCGGGCACGGGCGGCCCTGGCCGAGGCGGAGAGCCGGCTCGCCGCCTTCCGTGCCGACCGCGAGGCGCGACTGGGCGACCGCCTCGGCCGGCTCCGCGCCGAGCTCGCCACCCTCGAGACCGCCATCGCCGAGCTGGAACGGCGCCGGCGGGCGCGGCTGGTGACGGCGCCGGTGGCCGGCTTCGTGCGACGACTCTCGGTGCGGGCCCCGGGCCAGGCGGTGGCCGCCAACGCGCCGCTCCTGGAAGTGGTCCCCTCCGACGAGGAGCTGGTGGTGCGGGCGGTGGTGGCGAATCGCGACGTGGGCGCCCTCGCCCCCGGCACCCCGGCCACCCTCAAGGTGCGGGCCTTCGACTTCACCCGCTACGGCACGCTGCGGGGCCGCATCCGCCGCATCGACGCCGACGCGGATCCGCCGGCACCCGGGGCCGAGCCCGTCTATCGCGTCGAGATCGTCCTCGACCCCGCGACGCCCGATTTCGCCACCTGGCGCCGGCGGCTGCAGCCGGGGATGGTGGTGGACGTGGAGTTCCACACCGGCCGCCGGACCCTGCTCGACTACTTCCTCGCCGGGGTCGAGAGGGTCACCGGCCGCGCCCTCGCCGAACGGTGAGCCTCACGGATCGTCCCGTGTCGGGCCGGACATGGCGAGGACGCGTCCGCTCGCCGGATCGAGGACGAAGGTGCGGGTGCCGAAGCCGCGGCAGCGGTCGAGGAAGCCCCCGTCGTCCCCGCCATAGGCCTCGTCCCGCCAGGCATAGCGCACCCGCAGCACCAGCCGTTCCGCCGTCCGCACCCGCACCTCCACCCGCAGGAAGCCGGTGATCCGTGGCAGGCGGCAGGTGCCCCACCGTTCCACCGCGCGATCCTCGTAGTGACCGGTGATGGCGAAGGCGAGGCGCGGCCAGTCCGGCGGCGCCCCCGGCGGCCGGAAGGCGGAACCGCAGGCGGCGAGCAGCAGCGGGACCAGCGGGACGAGCCGGCGGCGGATGACGCGGATCACGGCGCGGACTCCCGGCAGACGAGATGGTCGGGCAGGATGAGACGGAAGCGGGTGCCGCCGGGCCCGGTCTCCACCAGTTCCACCTCGCCGCCGTGGGCGCGCAGGATCTCGCGGCAGATGGCGAGACCGAGGCCGCTGTTCCCCGGCCGCCCGGCGGCGAAGGGCTCGAACAGGCGGGGGCGGATCTCCTCGGGGATGCCGGGACCGTCGTCGACCACCTCGATCTCCGCCCGGCCGTCCCGGGTGCGGGCGGCGATGCGGATGGTGCCGCCCGGCGGCAGCACCGCCTCGGAATTGTGGACCAGATTGAGCAGCGCCCGCCACAGGCGTTCGCGATCGGCCCGCACCACCAGCTCCGGCGGCACCTCCACCAGGAAGCGGAGGTCGTCGCGCACGAAGGCGGCGAGTTCGCCCACCAGTTCCGCCAGCCGCACGGGGACGGGCTCCAGTCGGGGCGGGCGGGCCCGGGCATAGTCGAGGGTGGACTCGCACAGCCGTGCCGCCCGCTCCAGCGCCCTCAGGATGCGCTGGGCGCGCTCGCGCACGCGGGGATCGTCGCTGGCCTCGAGCCCGTCCGAGACCAGCATGGCCGAGGCCAGCACGTTGCGGATGTCGTGGTGCAGGCGAGCCACGGCGGCGCCGACGGCGGCGAGGCGACCGCGCTGGGCGAGGAGCTCGCGGATCTCGCGGCGCATGGCGGCGAACTGGCGTTCGAGGGCCCCGATCTCGTCGGCCCGGCCGCTCGCCGGCGGATCGGCCAGCGCCTCCTCCGGCGCCGCCCGGAAGCGGGCCACCTGGGCGTCCAGTCGTTGCAGGGGTCGCACCACCAGGCGGTGGAGGGCGAACAGCAGCAGCACCGCCATCAGCGTCGCCAGGAACAGGGTGAGCAGCAGGATGCGGCGGGAATAGTCGACCATCTCGTACCACAGCGCGGCCTCGGGGACGATGGCCGCGATCCGCGCCCCCGCCTCCATCCGCGCCGGGCCCGTCGCCCGCACGAGACGGGTGCCACCGTGGCGGAGGGCATCCAGCGCGTCCACGATGGCCCGGAGCCAGTCCGTCCGCTCCAGGTCCACCTCGGCGTCGACGCGGGCCGGTGGCCCCAGGACGACGGTCCCCTCCGGCCGCTCCACCCGGACGCGCACCACCCCCACCGCGCTCAGCAGCGCGTCCTCCAGCAAGGGATCGACCGGTGCGCGTCCGCGCAGTCCGATGGTGGCGATGTGGGCCCGCTGGAGGAGATCGTCGTACCAGACCAGCCGGAAACGGGCGATGGAGGGCAGATAGACCAGCACCTCGCCCAGCACCAGGAAGGCGAGGACCAGGAGCAGGATGCGGATCGACAGACCGCGCGTGCCGGCGGCGGGCCCGGAGGTCTCGGACATGGACCGTGCTCCGTCCGCGCGGGAGATAGGTCGTCGGGACCGCCGCCACCAGCGTCCGCCCGCACGCCGGCGGTTGGGGTCCCGCCACCTTTACCTCCCCGCCCGCACCGCCTATTGTTGCGGAGGCGCGGCAGCTTCGCGGGAGGGAGCGTCATGCTCGTGGACCCGTTCGGCCGGGCGGTGACCTACGTGCGGATCTCCGTCACCGACCGCTGCGACTTCCGCTGTGTCTACTGCATGGCCGAGCACATGACCTTCCTCCCCAAACGCGAGCTGCTGACGCTGGAGGAGTTGCTGCGGCTGGCCGATGCCTTCGTCGAGCTGGGGGTGCGCAGGATCCGCCTCACCGGCGGCGAGCCGCTGGTGCGGCGCAATGTGATCTGGCTGATCGAGCAGCTCGGCGAACGGGTGAAGGCGGGCCAGCTCGACGAACTCACCATCACCACCAACGGCAGCCAGCTCGAGCGGCTCGCGGACCGCATCGCGGCGGCCGGCGTGCGGCGCATCAACGTCTCGCTCGACACCCTCGATCCCGAGAAGTTCCGCGCCATCACCCGCTGGGGCAGCTTCGAGAAGGTGATGGCCGGCATCGAGGCGGCCAAGCGCGCGGGCCTCGCCATCAAGATCAACATGGTGGCGCTGCGCGGCGTCAACGACGACGAGTTCGACCGCATGATCGCCTGGTGCGGTTCGGAGGGCTTCGATCTCACCCTCATCGAGACCATGCCCATGGGCGAGATCGACGGCGACCGCACCGAACACTATCTGCCGCTCTCGCTGGTGCGCCGGCGCCTGGAGCGGCGCTGGACCCTCACCGACATCCCCTATCGCACCGGTGGGCCCGCCCGCTACGTGCGGGTGGAGGAGACGGGCGGACGGCTCGGCTTCATCACGCCCCTCTCCCACAATTTCTGCGAGAGCTGCAACCGGGTGCGGGTGACCTGCACGGGTACCATGTACATGTGCCTGGGCCAGGAGGATCGGGCCGAGCTGCGCGAGGCCCTGCGCAGCTCCGAGAGCAACGAGCCGGTCAAGCGCGCCATCGTCGAGGCCATCGCCCGCAAGCCCCGGGGCCACGACTTCGTCATCGACCGCCGCCGCAACCGGCCGGCCGTCCGCCGTCACATGAGCGTCACGGGCGGTTGAGGAGGCCACGGACGGCGTGTCCCCCGATCGGATCGGCGAGCTGATCGCCCGCAACCGGGCCTGGGCCGCGCGGCGGACGGCCGAGGACCCGGAGATCTTCGCCCGTCTCGCCCGCGGCCAGCGTCCCTTCTGTCTCTGGATCGGCTGCTCCGACAGTCGCGTCGCGCCCGAGACCATCGTCGACGTGGGGCCGGGGGCGCTCTTCGTCCACCGCAATGTCGCCAACCTGGTCCGTCCCGACGACCCGAACCTGCTGTCGGTGCTGGAGTTCGGCCTCGGGGAGCTGGGCATCGAGGAGGTGGTGGTCTGCGGCCACGAGGGCTGCGGCGGCGTGGCCCGGGCGCTGGAGGAACCGCGGGGCGCCCTCGTGGACGACTGGCTGCGACCGGTGCGGCAGCTCGCGCGAAGCCGTGCCGACGAACTGGGACGAGACGGGGTGGCGGGGGACCGTCTCTCGCGGCTGGTGGCGCTCAACGTCGCCGATCAGCTCCACCGGCTCGCCGGGCTGCCGCTGGTGCGCCGGCTGCGCCGCAGCCGGCCGCTGCGCCTCCATGGTCTCGTGTTCGACATCGCGAGCGGCCGCCTGCGGCGGGTCGCGACGGATCCCTGAACCCCCGGCGGACGGCCGGCTCCTCAGAGGAAACGGACGCGCACGAGACTGCCGAGCCGATCGAAGTCGAAGGGGCGGTCCGGCCGCAGATGGACCAGCACCCGGCGCGGGCCGGGATCGCCGCCGGCGCCGAGGCGGGCGAGATCGGGGCCGAAGTCGATGCGGATGATCTGGGCGAGGCGCGGCTCGTCCTCGCCCGGCAGCCACACCTGGGCGCGCTGTCCCACCTCCAGCCGCAGCGCGTCGCGGACCGGCAGCCGCGCCCGCACCACCAGCGGCTCGTTGGCGTCCGCCATCACCAGCACCGGATCGCCCGGCGCGGCGTACTGGCCCGGCAGGGTCTTCCAGTTCACCACCGCGCACTCGCACGGACTCTCCAGGAACACCACCCGCTCGTCCAGCGCCTCGATGCGTGCCACCACGTCACCCGGGGCGTAGATGGGCTTGCGGGGTCCCGCCACCACCTTGCCGGCCAGCGGTGCCTCCAGCGTCACCAGCGGCGTCCAGACGACGGCGTCCTCGGTCTCGATCACGAACCAGCGCTGCCAGATGCCGAGCCCGGCGAGGCCCAGCAGCGCCACCGCCGCCAGCGCGAGCGCGGCATGGCCCAGCCAGCGGCGCAGTCCGCCCCCCTCCTCCTCCAGCAGCGGTCGCAGCCGCGCCGGCTCGCCCGCCCGGGCCACCACCGCCAGCACGTCGCCGGCGCCCACGATCTCCCCCGACAGATAGGCGTCCACGACGAAGCGGAAGAGTTCGAGCTGGCCCTTGGAGAGGCCGAGGAAACGGCAGCCGAAGCGGCCGCCGTCCTCGGTGACGTAGACCAGCTCACAGTCCACGGGCAGGACGATCTCGAAGTCCTCGAAGGGCAGGAAGAGACGGACGGTGAAGCGGTCGCCCGGCCGCCGCCCCGGCAGTTCGGCGTTGACGCCGAAGCCGCCCACCGACCAGTCGTCGGTGACGTAGCGCACGCCGTCGATCTCCACGCCCACGGGGATGCGCAGGCGCACGTGACGGCGGTGGACCTCGGTCTCGGCGACGATCTGCGGTTCGGCCATGGAGGCGGCCCCCTCGATGGATCCTTCTCAGGGCAGGACGACGGCGGACGCCGGCGGCAGTTCCAGGAGGCCGGTGAGGAAACCCACCGCCACCAGCAGTGCCAGCACCGCGGTGCCGTGGGCGAGCCAGGTGGAGAGGCGGGCGCCCGCCCCGGACCGGCCCGCGCGCGCGATGGGCTGGCGTGTCCAGCGCTGGTCGTCGAGCCGGAACAGCACCCACTGTTTCACCAGCGCTCCGTACACCTGATTGAAGTAGAGCAGCAGCGGCGCGAGGCCGTCGAGACCCGGCCGCAGCGTCGTCAGCCCCAGCACCAGCACCAGGCGCGTGGTCAGCACCCACAGCAGATAGGCGTAGAGGAACAGCGGATCGACGGCGACGGCGATGGCGATGGCGGCAAGGGGGCCCAGCACCGGCGTCCACATGGACAGGCGCTGATCCACGAGGCACCACCAGGCGAAGGCGCCCACCCGCCGCGGTCCCAGTGCCAGCGCCCGCACGCTGCCCCGCAGCATGTTGCCGAACCAGCGCCGCATCAGCCGCGTGGCACCCGCGAGGAAGCGGCGCTCCGGCAGCGCTTCGGCGGTGAGCACGGTGACGTCCGGCACGTAGAGCATGTCGAGGCCGTGTTCGAGGAGGTGGAGCCAGGTGGACTTGTCCTCGCCCGTGAGCAGCCGGATGCGGCCGAGGCGCCAGTGTTCGATCTCGTCCCGGCGGATGCGGTCGATGAAGGCGGGATCGGTGGCGACGTGGGCCGGATAGAGGGAGAAGCGGCCGGTCATCACCAGAAGGCGCCGCGAGAGGGCGAGGGAACACATGTAGAGGTGGCGCTGGGCGAAGCGCAGGGCGAACCAGGCGCGCACCAGCCGGGAACCGCGGACGAGGGGGCGTTCGTCGGTGGTGACGCCGCCCGGTCGCGGCGCGAGGCTCAGGAGCGGGACCGTGCGTCGCAGACAGCGCGGGGTGAGGAGGGTGTCCCCGTCCATCAGCGCCACCACGTCGTCCGCTCGCGGCGCCCGCCGCGCCACCGCCACCAGCGCGGCGGCGAGCGCCTCGCGCTTGCCCTCCGGCGGCAGCTCCACCAGCACCAGCCGGACCCGCGCCGGCGGCGCCAGCACCCGGAAGACGTCCTTGACCAACCGGCGGTCGGCCGGCTCCACCAGCGAGGCGACGAGGGTGACGGGTCCGCCGTAGCGCATGGCCTCCAGCACCGCCGCCCGCCAGCAGGCGGCCGTCACCGCGGCTTCGTACCGATAGCCGGTGATCACCAGGAAGACGTGGGGCAGCCGGGCGGACCTCCCTTCGTCCCCGTCGTCGGGAGCGGTGAGGGCCGCGAAGGCCGCCTCCGCCCGCCGCCGCAGGCGCGGGAACACGACACGGCGATAGAGATGGGCGCGGATCAGATGGACCGCACCCCAGCCGTAGCGCCAGGTCCCCACCACCCCGAGAATCACCAGGAAGCGCGGGTCCAGCGGGTCGAACAGGCGCGGCGGCGCCCAGACCGCCAGCGTCCCCAGCAGCGACAGATAGACGACCCACCACACGCGCCTCTCCCCGCGGCTGCGCGCCCGCCGGACCCCGACCGTCCCCGGCGGTCTGGCCTCCGGGCACGGTGATATGGCGATCCGGCGGGCACGCGGAAGGGCCTCAGGCGGCGAGCACGCGCGTCAGCGCACGTTCGTACAGGCTCTCCACCTCCTCACCCTTGTAGACCGACACCTCGCAGCGCTCCAGGACCTCCCGCGGCGGGTAGATGGCCGGATTCCGGAGATCCTCCTCGGGCAGGTACTGCAGTGCCGTCCGGTTGGGACAGGCGTATTTGATGAAGGCGGCGATGGAGGCGTGGACCTCCGGCGTGAGGATGTAGTCGATGAAGGTGTGGGCGTTGTCCGGATGGGGCGCGCCTCGGGGGATGCACATGGTGTCCTCCCAGCGGATGCTGCCCTCCTCCGGCACCACGTAGGCGAGATCCGGATCCTCCTCCATCACCTGGAGGATGTCGCCGTTCCACTCGAAGCAGAGGTCCACCTCGCCCGACAGCAGCAGATCCTGGCCGGTGTCCGGGGCGAAGGTCTTGATGCACCTCTTGGCCCGGATCAGCAGTTCGGCCGCCTCGTCGATCTCCTTCGGATCGCGCGTGTTGACCGAATAGCCGAGATACTTGAGCGCGCCCTGGATGACGCTGGTGTCGTTGAGCAGCGAGACGCGGCCGCAGTGGGCCTCTTCGGGCTCGAACAGCGCCTTCCAGCTCTTCGGCATGGCCACGGTCTTCCGATAGCCGATGCCCATGGTCCCCCACATGTAGGGCACGCTGTAGCGGCGTCCCGGATCGAAGGC
Source organism: Alphaproteobacteria bacterium (assembly GCA_026982705.1). Taxonomy (GTDB): domain Bacteria; phylum Pseudomonadota; class Alphaproteobacteria; order Geminicoccales; family Geminicoccaceae; genus HRBIN39. The sequence goes on along the minus strand of JALSGP010000012.1, from coordinate 123,466 downwards.
GGGATCCCGGAACAGCGGATCGATGTGTTCGAGGTTCGGGATCTTCGCGTGGTCGAGCGGCACGAGCATGTCGGCGGCGATCATCCGCTCGACGTAGTCGTTGGAGGGGAAGATCACGTCGTAGCCGGGATTGCCCTCGCGCAGCTTGGCGAAGAGCTCGTCGTTGGAGGCGAAGAGGTCGTAGCGGACCTGGATGCCGGTCGCGCGGGTGAAGTCCTCGAGCGTGGTCTCGCCGATGTAGGTGTCCCAGTTGTAGACGTTGACGCGCTTCTCCTCGTCGGCGCGGGCGAGGCGGGCGAGACCGCCCACGGTGGCGGCGACGGCCAGCGTGCCGCCCACGAAGCGGCGGCGGTCCAGGGCGGCGAAGGGCAGGGGCGTCGGACGTCGCGGCATCTCCATCCTCCCTCGGCTGCGACGGCACGGCGCGAGGATCCCACGTTCGGTCCGCCTGTCAACGCCGCCGTCTCCGGCGGACTGGACGCCGGCGCGCCCGCGGCCTAGGTGCCGGACGCGGGGTGCCGCGGGCGGAGGAGACCGCCATGTCCCTTGCCGTCGCCATCCAGATGGACCCGCTGGAGTCCATCGACATCGACACCGACAGCACCTTCGTCCTCGGCCTCGAGGCGCAGCGCCGCGGTTACGCCCTGTTCCACTACACGCCCCGCGAGCTGTTCTACCGCGACGGGCGGGTGTTCGCGAAGATGCGCCCGGTGGAGCTGCGGCGTGCACACGGCGATCATTTCACCGCCGGCGCGCCGGAGACGGTGGACCTGGAGACGCTGGACGTGGTGCTGATGCGCCAGGACCCGCCCTTCGACATGGCGTACATCTCCGCCACCCACCTCCTGGATCGCGTCCATCCCCGCACGCTGGTGGTGAACGATCCCGCCTCCGTGCGCAACGCGCCGGAGAAGCTGTTCGTCACCCAGTTCCAGGAGCTGATGCCGCCGACGCTGATCACCTACGACCTCGCGGAGATCCGGGCCTTCCACCGCGAGCACGGTGACATCGTGGTGAAACCCCTCTACGGCAACGGCGGCTCGGGCGTGTTCGTGATCCGCCGCGACGACAAGAACCTCAACGCGCTGGTGGAGTTCTTCCACAACACCCTGAACGAACCGATCCTGGTGCAGCGCTACCTGCCGGAGGTCCGCGAGGGGGACAAGCGCATCGTGCTGGTGGACGGCGAGCCGGTGGGGGCCGTCAACCGCATCCCGCCGCCCGACGACGCCCGCGCCAATCTCCACGTGGGCGGCCGGGCGGAGAAGGCCACCCTCACGCCGCGCGATCTCGAGATCTGCGCGGCCATCGGCCCCACCCTCAGGGAGCGCGGCCTGGTGTTCGTGGGCATCGACGTGATCGGCGGTCACCTCACCGAGATCAACGTGACCTCGCCCACGGGCCTGCAGGAGATCGACCGCTTCGACGGGGTGTGTCTGGAGGCGCGCATCTGGGACGCCATCGAACGCCGCTTCGTGGAGAGCCGCGAGGCGGTCTACAGCGCCTGAGGCCCCTCGCCGCGGGCGGCGGCGGTGCCATATTGCAGCCGGGCGACGCGCCGGCCGTCCGGCGTGGGCGGATCGGCGCGTGCGCTAGGCAAGGGCGGTCGGTTCCGCTAAAAGCCGCCGCGTCCGAGTTCCCGTCCCCGGGCCGTGCCCGGGTCCTGCCGTCACAGGAGAAGAGCCCCCATGAGCGACATCGCCGAACGCGTGAGGAAGATCGTCGTGGAACACCTCGGCGTCGAGGAGGCGAAGGTGGAGCCCGAGGCCAAGTTCGTGGACGATCTCGGTGCCGACAGTCTGGACACCGTCGAGCTGGTGATGGCCTTCGAGGAGGAGTTCGGGATCGAGATCCCCGACGACGCGGCCGAGAAGATCGAGACCGTCGGGGACGCGATCCGCTACATCGAGGAACACCTGGCCAAGTGAACGACCGGCCGGGACGGCGGGAGAGCGCGGACGATGCGACGGGTCGTGGTGACCGGGCTCGGGCTCGTCACCCCGCTGGGTGACGGGGTCGAGACGAGCTGGGCGCGGCTGATCGAGGGGCGTTCCGGCATCCGCCGGATCGACCGGTTCGACGTGTCGGACCTGCCCTGCCGGATCGCCGGCCTCGTGCCCGGGCCGGAGGAGGAGGGGGGCTTCCGGGCGACGGACTATGTGGAGCCGCGCGAGCTCCGGCGCAACGACATGTTCATCGTTTACGCCCTCGCCGCCGCCACCCAGGCCCTGCGCGATGCCGGCTGGACGCCCGCGGACGAGGACGCGCGCCGGCGCACCGGCGTGCTGGTGGGCTCCGGCATCGGCGGCCTCGCCACCATCGCCGACACGGCGGTGCTGCTGGAGCGGTCGGGACCACGGCGGGTGAGCCCCTTCTTCATTCCCGCCGCCCTCATCAATCTCGCCAGCGGTCAGATCTCCATCCGCTTCGGCCTCAAGGGGCCCAATCACGCGGTGGTGACCGCCTGCTCCACCGGCGCCCACGCCATCGGCGACGCCGCCCGCCTCATCGCCCACGGTGATGCCGAGGTGATGGTGGCCGGCGGCGCCGAGGCCGCCGTCTGCCGCCTGGGCATCGCCGGTTTCGCCGCCGCCCGCGCCCTCTCCACCCGTTACAACGACGAGCCGGAAAAGGCCTCGCGGCCGTGGGACCGCGGCCGCGACGGTTTCGTCATGGCCGAGGGCGCGGGTGTGGTAGTGCTGGAGGAATACGAACACGCGCTGCGGCGCGGCGCCCGCATCTACGCGGAGGTGCGCGGCTACGGCCTTTCGGGCGATGCCCATCACGTCACCGCCCCGGCCCCCGACGGTGACGGCGGCTTCCGCTCCATGAAGGCGGCGCTGGAGGACGCCGACCTGCCGCCGGAGGCCATCGACTACATCAACGCCCACGGCACCTCCACGCCGCTCGGCGACGAGATCGAGCTGGGCGCGGTGCGGCGGCTGTTCGGCGATCACGCCGGGCGGCTCGCCATGTCCTCCACCAAGTCCGCCATCGGCCATCTGCTGGGTGCCGCGGGGGCGGTGGAGGCCATCTTCTGCATCCTCGCGATCCGTGACGGCGTGGTGCCGCCCACCCTCAACCTCGAGGAACCCTGCGAGGGTTCCGAGGGCATGAACCTGGTCCCCAAGGTGGCCCAGCGCCGGCCGGTGCGGGCCGCGCTGAGCAATTCCTTCGGCTTCGGCGGCACCAACGCGACGCTGATCTTCACGGATCCCGAGGCCTTCCCGCGGTGAGACCGTGTCGGCGGGGCGTGTGCTCGCGGCCCTGGTCGCCCTCGCCCTGCTGGTGGCCGCCGCGCTCGGCGGCCTCTACACCCTCGTGACGCGGGAGCTCGAACGCCCCCTCGCGCTGGCGCGGCCGGTGGTGGTGCATCTGCCGCGGGGGGCCGGTGTCGCCGAGATCACGCGCCGTCTCGTCGAGGCCGGGGTGGTGCGGCGGCCGTGGCTGTTCCGCCTCCATCTCGCCCTCTCCGGCCGCGACCGGCGGTTGCGCGCCGGCGAATACCGCTTCGAGCCGGGGATGACGCTGGCCGCCGCCGTCGACCGCATGGTGCGGGGCCAGGTGCTGCTGCACCGGATCACCGTCCCCGAGGGGCTCACCGTGCGCGAGGTCTACGCGCGGCTGCGCGCGAACGACCTGTTGGCCGGCGATCTGCCGCCGCTGCCGGAAGAGGGGAGTCTGCTGCCGGACACCTGGCTGGTGCCGCGCGACTATCCGCGGCGGCTGCTGGTGGCCCGCATGCAGCAGGCCATGCGCGAGGCGCTGGCCGAGGCGTGGGCCGCGCGGCGCCCCGATCTGCCCCTGAAGTCGCCCCGCGAGCTGCTGATCCTCGCCTCCATCGTCGAGAAGGAGACCTCGCGGCCGGAGGAGTACGCCCGGGTGGCCGCCGTCTACGTCAACCGCCTGCGCCGCGGCATGAAGCTGCAGGCGGATCCCACCGTCGTCTATGCCCTCACCCGCGGCGAGGGACGGCTCGGCCGTCCCCTCACCCGCGCCGATCTCCGGGTGGACGATCCCTACAACACCTATCGCCATGCCGGCCTGCCGCCGGGTCCCATCGCCAATCCCGGCCGCGCCGTGCTGATGGCCACCGCCCGCCCGGCGGAGGTGGACGATCTCTACTTCGTGGCCGACGGCACCGGCGGTCACCGCTTCGCCGCCACCTTCGCCGAACATCGCCGCAACGTGCGCCACTGGCGCAGGCTGCGCCGCTTCGCCTCGGGGCGCATCCCGCCGGTGCCGCGCCCGCGCCCGACGGTGTCGGCGGCCGCGGAGACGCGGATGCCGCCCCCGCCGCGGCCCCGGCCCGCCGCCGCCGCCGTCGCCGGGAATCCCGACGGAGAGCGCCCATGACCGTCGAGCTCGCGAGGGTCCTGCCCGGCCGCCGGCGCGGCCTCATGCTGGTCCTCTCCTCGCCCTCCGGCGCCGGCAAGACCTCCATCGCCCGCCGCCTGCTGGAACTGGAGGCGGAGCTGGTGATGTCCGTCTCCGTCACCACCCGCCCGAGGCGACCGGGCGAGGTGGACGGGGTCGACTATCGCTTCGTGGACGAGACCCGCTTCGCCGCCATGGTGGCCGAGGGGGCGTTCCTGGAATGGGCCGAGGTCTACGGTCACCGCTACGGCACGCCCCGCGCGCCGGTGGAGGAGGCGCTGGCCGCGGGTCGTGACGTGCTGTTCGACGTGGACTGGCAGGGGGCGCGCCAGCTCCGCACGCGCATGCCCGCGGACACGGTGGAGGTGTTCGTGCTGCCGCCCTCGCGGGAGGAACTGGAGCGACGGCTGCGCCGGCGGGCCCGCGATCCGGAGGAGGTGGTGCGCTATCGCCTCGCCCGCATGGCCGACGACGTGACCCACTGGGAGGAATACGACTACGTGCTGGTCAACCGCGAGCTGGAGGCGACGGTGGCGGCGGTGCGCGCCATCCTCGCCGCCGAGCGCATGCGGCGCGAACGTCAGTCCGATCTGGCCGGCTTCGTCGCCCGCCTCAGGACGGGGACGCCGCCGTCCTGAGGGCCGCCACCAGCCGGTCCCATTCGTCGAGATCCAGCTCCTCCGCCCGCCGGCCGGGATCGATGCCGGCCGCCGCCAGCAGCCGCGCCGACGGCACGCCCAGTCCGGCGAGGCTGCGCCGCAGCGTCTTGCGCCGCCGCCCGAAGGCGGCACGGGTGAGGCGCTCGAGGGCGGCGAGATGGGGGGGAGGCGGTCGGTCCCCGCGCGGCACCAGCCGCACCACCGAGGCCGCCACCTTCGGCGGCGGGCGGAAGGCGCCGGGCGGCAGGTCGAACAGCCGCTCCACCGTGCACAGGCGCTGGGCCAGCACCGACAGCCGCCCGCGGGCGGCGGTGCCGGGCGGTGCCACCAGCCGCGCCGCCACTTCCTTCTGGAACATGAGGACCATGCGGGCGACGGCGTCCAGGCGGTGCAGCCAGCCCAGCAGCAGTTCGGTGGCGATGTGGAAGGGGAGATTGCCCACCAGCAGCACCGGCCGGTCGCCGGCGAGGGCGGCGGGATCGAGACGGCGGGCGTCGGCCGCCGTGACCCGCAGCCGGCCGCCGGCGGCCGCCTCCAGCTCCCGCAGGGCCGCCACCATGCGCGCGTCCCGCTCCACCGCCACCACCGCCTCGGCGCCCTCCAGCAGCAGCGCCCGGGTGAGGCCGCCGGGTCCGGGTCCGATCTCCACCACCCGCAGGCCGGCGAAGGGAGCGGCGGCGCGGGCGATGCGGCGCAGGATCGCCTCGTCGTAGAGGAAGTGCTGGCCCAGCGCCTTGCGGGCGGCGAGGCCGTGGCGCCGCACCAATTCGGCGGGCCGGGGCAGACGGTCGGGGTCGGGGGCGGGCACGCGTCAGATGCGGATGTCGATGTAGGCGTCGCGGCGCAGATCCCGCAGATAGCGCGCGGCCAGCCGTTCGAGCTGGCGCCGCTCCAGCTCGAGGCGGACGAGTTCGCGCAGCCCCTCCTCGCCGCCGCGCCGGCAGACCAGCAGCAGGTGGATGCCGAGGGGGCCGGCGAGCGGCGGACTCGGCCGCCCCGGATCGAGGGTGCGGACCACCTCGGCGAAGGCCGGCGGCAGCCGGTCGATGCGCATCCAGCCGAGACGACCCGAGGCGGGCGTGCGCAGTTCGGCGGCGAGGGTCTCGGCGGCGGGGCAGCTCACCAGCCGCGGCCGCACCGCCTCGGCCCGGCGCAGGGCCCGCGCACGCTCCCGCTCCGAGGCGTCGGGCGGCAGCGGGAAGACGATCTGGGCCAGCTCCACCACCTCCTCCGCCGGGTCGCGGCCGGAGGCGGTCCGCACCTCCAGCACCCGGAAGATGCGGAAACCGTCGGGCAGGCGCACCGGATCCGACACCTCTCCCGGCGCCAGCCCGGCCACGGCGCGGCGCACCGGCTCGGCGAGATCGTCCAGCCGCACCCAGCCCACCTCGCCGCCGTCGGCGGCGGAGGGGGCCGCCGACACCTGCGCGGCGAGGGCCCCGAAGTCGGCGCCGGCGCGCAGCGTCTCCACGAGCCGGCGGGCCTCCGCCGCCACCTCCGCCTCCTGCCGCGGCCGGTAGACCGGCAGCAGGATCTCGGCGAGCCGCAGCTCGCGGACGGCGGGCGTGGCGGCGCGACGGCGGGCCAGCTCCAGCTCGATCTGCTCGCGGGTCACCACCACCCGCGGCCGGAGTTCGCGCTCGACGAAGCGCTGCCAGGCGAGACGGGCGCGGAGCTGATCGCGAAGCGTGCCCAGCGGCACGCCGTTCTCGCGCAGCAGGGCGGCGAGACGCTCCGGCGTCATCCGGTTCTGGGCCGCCACCGCGGCGAAGGCACGGTCCACCTCCGCCTCGTCCACGCGGATGCCGCGGCGCTCCGCCTCCTGCAGCATGAGCTGTTCGTCGATGTAGGAGCGCAGCACCTGCGGCAGCAGCCGCGCGCGTACCTCCGGCCGGTCGGGGAGATCGCCGGTGAACAGCACGAGGCGCAGGCGGGCGTCGAGATCGCGCACGGTGACCACGCGGTCCTCCACCACCGCGGCGATGCGGAGGCCGGCATCGGCCGCCGCCCGTTGCGGCTGGGCGCGGGCCGGCAGCAGCGTCGCCATCACGCCGAGGCCCAGGGCCAGCCGCCCGAGCCAGGCCCGCCACCGTCGCATCCCGCTCCGCTGCATTCCCGCGATCACCGTTCCGCCACCTCCCGCATGGGTCTTCCGCCCGAACAGTCGCCTCCCGCCTCCTCGCCGCCGAGCCCGGCGAGCCCCAGCCGCACCCGGAAGGTGGTCTCGTCCCGCAGCTCGCCCCGGCTGGTAAATCGACGCTCGATGCCGGCGGTCAAGGAGAGGCAGGCCCCGCGCCAGACGAAGCCCGCGCTCCAGGACAGCAGCTCGTCGTCGCGGAAGTCGTAGCGGATCTGCCCGCCCAGGGCGAAGCGGGCCGAGGGGGCGAGGCGGAGGCCCGCGAGGAGCTGTTCGCGGCGGCGGGTGAAGCCGGCGGCGGGCTCGTCGGAGAGTTCCACGTAGTTGAGGCGCAGGCGCAGCCAGGATGGTCCCAAGAGCGCCGCCACGTCGTTGCGGCGGAAGGCGGAGGTCGGTAGGTGGAGGCGGAACCGGTAGGTGGCCTCCAGCCAGTCGTGGGGGCGGAGGTCGAGGCGTCCCACCAGATCCGAGAAGGTCCCCTCGAGGCCGCTGCCGCGCGGGAAGACGTCGGCGGGATCGGGGCGGATCACCTGGCCGAGGGTGCCGCCGATGCGCAGACCCCCGGGACGCACGCTCTCGAAGCGCACACCCCAGGCGAGGCGCAGCCCCCGCTCGACCCGGTCGAAGCCGGAAAAGCGCGTGGGCGCGAAGAGATTGGTCTCGTCGAACTCGAAGGAGAGACTGTCCTCGTTGGGCAGGGGATCGTCGCTGTCGCGCACCGTGCCCACCGTCACGGCCAGCGACGGCTCCACCAGATGCGACCAGCGGCCGGTGGTGGTCACGAGGGGCCAGCTCCAGCCGGCGTGGAACTGGGGGACGAGGCGGGCGGCGGTGCGTTCGGGCCCGCCGCCGAGGGTCGCCGGATCGCCGTCGATCCAGTAGAGGTCGCCGCGGAGGCTCGCGCGCAGCCGCCAGAGATCGCCGAAGCGGCCGAGGCCCGACCATTCGAGACCGCCCTCGCCCACCAGCCGCCGGGTATCGAGGCCGTCGCGACGGGACAGGATCAGGAGGTCGCCGTCGAAGGTCCAGGAGGCGCCGCGCACCATGCCCAGCGCCCGCCGCAGATGGACGGTGGCCGCCGGCGTGGCGACGGGGATGCGTCCCTGGTCGTCACCGGGCCTGAGGCCCTGGAAGCCCACCGTCTCGACGCCGAGGAAGTCGCGGCCGTCGAACCGCTCGTAGAACAGGCGGCTCTCCAGCACGTCCTCGTCGGAGATCCTGAAGGTGTCGAGATAGGTGTCGTCGGAGGCGAGGGCGAAGTCGAAGCCGAAGCGGTCCTCGTCGCGCACGGCGTAGCGACCGCGCCCCTCCAGGTGGCCGCGGAGCGTACGCTTGCGCGGCCGGCCCGGATTCGCCACGTGTTCCTTGGCCCAGGCGAGGCTCGCGCCCAGCTCGGTGAGGCCGAAGGTCTCGAGGTCCCGCAGCTCCGCCCGCAGCATGGCGCCCTGGGAGGTCGCCAGCATGGGCGTGAGGGTGAGGTCGCGGTTGGGGGCCAGCACCACGAAGAAGGGGGTGCGCAGCCACAGGCCGAGCTCGGTGTCGGTGCCACCGTCGGGCACCAGGAAGCCGGTCCGCCGCTCGACGGTGGGATCCGGATGGGAGAAGCGGGGCAGCCACAGCACCGGCACGCCGCCCAGCTCCAGCACCACCTCCTCGTAGGTGAGGGTGCGGCGCTCGGCATCGTGGATCACGCGCGCGGCGCGCAGCCGCCACAGCGGCGGCCGGCCGTTCGGACACGCCACCGGACAGCTCGAGAAGACCGCCCGCTCCAGGATGGTGGTGCGCCCCCCGAGGCGGATCGCGAGATTGGCGGCGAGGCGCGCGCCGCCGTCGAGGCGGGCGGCGGCGTGGCGCACGAAGCCCTCGCGGAGGTCGCCCGTGAGCTCCACCTTCTCACCGTAGAACACCTGGCCGCCGGCGGTGGCGAGGGTCACCCGTCCCTCCGCCCGCACCAGGTCGGCGCGGGCGTCGTAGACGAGGCGGTCGGCGGTGAGCACGTGGCCGGCGCTCTCCAGACGGACACGCCCCTCGGCGGTCACCACCCGTCGCGCGAAGTCGTAGCGCAGGCGGTCGGCCTCGAGCAGCATGGGCTCGCGGGCGAGTCCCTCCGCCGACCGTCGGACGGGCGGAGATCCGGTCGCGCCGGCGCGGGAGGCGGCGGGGGCGAGGAGGACGGCGCCGGCCAGGACTGCGGCGATCCAGCTGCGGACGGACATGGACCCCTTGCGGTGGCGATCCCTCCCGGCCGGCCTTGCGGGGGCGACCGGCCGCCGCCACTATAACGGCTGCACCGGAATGCGGAAGCGATCCGCCGGACGGGCCGGGCGGATCTTCGCCGAGCGGCGCGGGAGGATCACGTGGACATCGTCGTGGTGCGGAAGGACCTGCCCACCCACGGTCGTGTGGCCGTGTTCGCGGGGCGCGACGGCCGCCTGTCGGCGGCGGCGGCGGAGCTCGACCGGCGCTCCGGCGGCGCCGTCGGCCGGGCGCTGGCCATGCTGGGGCCGAAACCCGAACACGGTGCCGTGGCCGAGTTGGTGCTGCCGCGCGGCCTCGACCACGAGCGGGTGCTGATCCAGGTGCTCGGCTTCGCGGACCGGGCGCCGACCCTTCACGATCTCGAACGGGCGGGCGCCCGCCTCGTGAAGGCGGCGGAGGCGGCCCGTATCGAGGATCTGGCGGTGGCGGCACCCACCGGGCTCGATCTCGGCACGGACGAGGCGGAGGCGGTGCTGGCCCTCGCCACCGGCGCCCATCTGCGGGCCTGGCGCTTCGACAAGTACCGCAGTCGCGACGAGGAGGACGGCGGCCCCCGGCCGCGACGGCTCGAGTTCCTGAGCGGGACCGTGCCGGAGGCCCGCCTCGCCGAGGCGCGGGCGGTGTGGGAGGCCAGCGACTGGGCGCGGGAGCTGGTGGCGGAGCCGGCCAACGTCCTCGATCCGGAGAGCTTCGCCGAACGCCTGCGGGCGCTCGCCGATCTCGGCGTCGAGGTGGAGGTGTTCGACGCCGACCGACTGCGGGAGCTGGGGCTGAACGCGCTACTGGCGGTGGGACAGGGCAGTGCGCGGCCGCCGTGCATGGTGGTGATGCGCTGGCGCGGGGGGGACGGCGGCCGGCCGCTGGCGCTGGTGGGCAAGGGGGTGTGCTTCGATACCGGCGGCATCTCCCTCAAGCCCGCCCAGGGCATGCACGACATGAAGTGGGACATGGCCGGTGCCGCGGCGGTGGCCGGGGCGCTGCGGGCGCTGGCGGCGCGGCGGGCACCGGTGGACGTGGTGGCGGCGGTGGGACTCGCCGAGAACATGCCCTCCGGCACCGCCCAGCGTCCGGGCGACATCGTCCGCACCTACGCCGGCCGGACGGTGGAGGTCCTGAACACCGACGCCGAGGGCCGGCTGGTGCTGGCCGACGTGATCGGCTGGGTGGTGGAACGGCACGATCCCGAGGTGCTGATCGACGTGGCCACCCTCACCGGCGCGGTGATCGTCGCCCTCGGCAAGGAGCGGGCCGGTCTCTTCGCCAGCGACGACACCCTCGCCGACCAGCTGCTGCGGGCCGGCGAAGAGGTGGGCGAGCGGCTGTGGCGACTCCCCCTCGACGAGGCCTACCGCGAGCTGGTCAAGGGCGAGGAGGCCGACCTCAGGAACATCGGCCGCGGCCGCGAGGCCGGTGCCATCGTGGGCGCCGCCTTCCTCGCCCCCTTCGTGGGCGAGCGGGCCTGGGCCCATCTGGACATCGCCGGCGTCGCCTGGGCCGACCGCGAGCGGCCGCTGGTGCGCAAGGGCGCCACCGGCTTCGGCGTGCGCCTGCTCGACCGCTTCGTGCGGCTGCGCTACGGGGACGGCGGCGGGGCTTGAGCGAGATCGCCTTCTACCATCTCACCCGTTCGCGGCTGGAGGAGGCGCTGCCGCGGCTCCTGGAGAAGGTGTTGGCGGCGGGCCAGCGGGCGGTGGTGCGCGGCACCGACGAGGAACGCGTCGAGCAGCTCGCACGGGTGCTCTGGACCTACCGCCGCGACTCCTTCCTGCCCCATGGCACCCGCCGCGACGGCCACCCCGAGCGCCAGCCCGTCTGGCTCACCACGGCGGTGGAGAATCCCAACGGCGCCCGCATCCTGATCCTGGTGGACGGGGCGCCCCACGAGGGCCTCGACGGTTTCGACCGGGTGCTGGACCTCTTCGACGGCAACGACCCGGAGCAGCTCGAGGCGGCGCGGCGGCGCTGGCGGGAGGCGGGCCGCGTCGGTCACACCGTCGCCTATTACCGCCAGGACGAGCGGGGGCGCTGGCAGCGGGGCCGATGAGGGAGGCGGCCGTCGCCTTCGTCTTCCACCCCCTCTACCGCCGTCGCTTGCCGGCCGACCGCCGCCTGCCCGCCGGCAAGGCGGGGCTGCTCCACGATCTCGCCCGGGCGGCGGGACTGCTGGAGGGCGCTCCCGTCCTCGCGCCGGCGCCGGCCCCCCGCCCTTGGCTGGAGCTGGCCCACCATCCCGCCTGGGTGGCGCGGGCCCTGAGCGGCCGGCTGGAGGCGCGCGAACGGCGGCTCCTGGGCTTCGCACCGACGCCGGACTGGCTGCTGCGGGTGCGCCTCGGCGTGGGCGGCACGGTGCTGGCCGCACGCCTCGCCCTCGACCACGGTCTCGCCTTCCACTTCGCCGGCGGCGGCCACCATGCCGGCCCCGACGGGCCCGGCCCCTTCTGTCTGTTCAACGACGTGGCGGTGGCGGTGCGGGTGCTGCGGGCGGAGGGACGGGTGCGGCGGGTGTTGGTGCTGGACCTGGACGTGCACCAGGGCGACGGCACAGCCCGGATCATGGCCCGGGACGCCGACATCGCCACCGTCTCCCTCCATGCCGCCCGCAACCATCCGGTGCGCAAGGCCCGAAGCCGCCTCGACCTCGCCCTCGACGACGGGCTCGACGGGACGGCCTATCTCACGCTGCTGCACCGGTTGCTGCCGCCGCTTCTGGACCGGCTGCGACCCGAGCTGGCGCTGGTGGTGGCGGGGGTGGACGTGCACCGGGACGATCCGCTGGGGCGCCTCGCCCTGGACGACGCCGCCCTCGCCGCCCGCGAGCGGCTGGTGCTGGGCATGCTGCGGGCCCGCGGCATCCCGTCGGCCTGGGTCCCGGGCGGCGGCTACGGCCCGCCGGAGGTGGCGGCACGGCGACACCTGGTGTCGCTGGGGGCGCTGTGCGCCGCCGCGGCGGCGTCTCAGGTCGCGTCGTAGTCCACCACCACCCGTTCGGTGACGGGTCGCGCCTGGCAGGTGAGGATCTCGCCGCGTGCGATCTCCCAGTCCTCGAGGGCGTAGTTCTCCGCCATCTCCACCCGACCCTCGCGCAGCCGCGCCCGGCAGGTGGCGCAGACGCCGGCGGTGCAGCTGAAGGGCACGTCGAGGCCGTGTTCGCGCGCCGCCTCGAGGATGCTGGGGCCGCCCCTGGGCATGTCGAACTCGTGACGCTCGTCGTCGAGGATCACCACCACCCGGGCGGTACCGCCGGCGACCGGGTCCGTCGCCCCGGCCGGCGCCGCCGAGCGCGGCCGATTGCCCTCCGGGGTGAAGTATTCGTAGCGGATGCGGGCCCGCGGCACGCCGAGGTCGGCGAGGGTGTCGGCGAGATCCTGGATCATGGGCGCGGGGCCGCAGAGGAAGAAGGCGTCCACCTCCTGCGGATCGAACAGGCGGCCCGCCCAGAAGCGCACCTTCTCCGGCGTGATGCGGCCGGTGAAGTGCTCCATGCCCTCCGCCGTCTCCGCCGAGAGCACGTGGAAGAGGGCGAAGCGCTCGCGGTGGACGTCCTTGAGGTCCTCGAGGCGCTCGCGGAAGATGATGGACCGGGTGTTGCGGTTGCCGTAGAAGAGGGTGAAGTGGCTCTCCGGCTCGCGGCGGAGCGCCGTCTCCAGGATGGAGATCACCGGCGTGATGCCGGAGCCGGCGGCGAAGGCCACATAGTGGGCGCGACGCCCGGGATCGAAGTCGATGCCGAAGCGGCCGAGAGGGGGCGAGACCTCCAGCACGTCGCCCGGCCGCAGCGCCTCGTTGAGCCAGCCGGAGACCCGCCCGTGGGGCTGGCGCTTGACGGCGATGCGCAGCTCTCCCGAACCTTCCGGCGTACAGATGGAATAGGTGCGACGCAGCTCCTCGCCGTCCCGTACCAGCCGCAGCACCAGGTGCTGGCCGGCGCGGAAGCCGAGGAAGGTGTCGGCCAGATGCGGTGGCACGGCGAAGCGCACCGACACGCAGTCGGCGGTCTCGCGGCGGACCTCGGCCACTTCGAGGGGATGGAAACGCGCCATGGACTCCGATGCCTCCCTCCTGCGGGCGCCCGCCCCGCAATTAGTTTCGGATGAAACCATGCGCAACCGCCACGTCGCTCACCAGCCACGCCAGCGGCGGTGCCAGGCGACGAAGCGGGGCAGGCCCTCCTCCAGCGGCGTCGTCGGCGCGAAGCCGAGCTCGCGGCGGGCGGCGGTGATGTCGGCGCAGGTCTCCACCACGTCGCCCGGCTGCATGGGCGCGAACTCCTTGACGGCCTCGCGGCCGATGGCCCGCTCCAGCAGATGCACGAAGGTGAGCAGCTCCACCGGGCGGTGGTTGCCGAGATTGAAGATGCGATGCGGCACACCGTCCTCGCGGGCGGGCCGGTGGTCCGCCGCCGCCAGCACCCCGGCCACCACGTCCTCGATCCAGGTGAAGTCGCGGCGCATGCGCCCGTGGTTGAAGAGGCGGATGGGCCGTCCCTCGACGATGGCGTCGGCGAAGGCGAAATAGGCCATGTCCGGCCGGCCCATGGGCCCGTAGACGGTGAAGAAGCGGAGGCCGATCTGGGGGATGCCGTAGAGACGGGCGTAGGTCTCGCTCATGAGCTCGTCGGCGCGCTTGGTGGCGGCATAGAGCGAGACCGGACGGTCCACCCGCTGGTCCTCGGCGAAGGGCACCTCGGTGTTGGCCCCGTAGACCGAACTGGAGCTGGCATAGACCAGCCGCTCCAGCCGTGGCAGTCGGTGGCGGCACAGTTCGAGGATCGCGAGGTGGCCCAGAAGATTGCTGCGCGCGTAGGCGAAGGGGTTCTCGAGCGAATGGCGCACGCCCGCCTGGGCGGCGAGGTGGACCACCACCCGGACGGCCTCGCGCTCGCCGCCGAGCGTTTCCACCATACCGGCGAAATCGGCGATGTCCGCCCGGACGAAGCGGAAATCCCCGTGGGCCTCCAGCATCTCCAGCCGATGACGCTTGAGGGCGGGGTCGTAATAGGAATCGAGATTGTCGAGCCCGATCACCCGCTCGCCGCGCTCCAGCAGCGCGCGGGCGACGAAGGCGCCGATGAATCCGGCGGCACCGGTTACGAGGATGGTCAAGGGCGACTCCCACAGATCCCCGCCCGCAGGTGGCACGGGACGGGGCCGGCGGCAAGCGGCCTCACCCGCCGAGGCGTTCGAGGATGCGGCGGCGCTGTTCCTCCGGCAGTTCGGCCACCGCCTCCAGCAGCAGGCGCAGGCGCCGGCGCAGGCCGTAGAGCTGGTCCATGAGCCCCAGCACCACCGACAGCACGTCCTCGCCGAGGCCGAGCTCGTCCCGCAGCTCCACCAGCAGGCGCAGGCGGGCCAGGTCCAGCTCGTCGAAGGCCACCTCGCCGTCGCGGCGGGCCGGGCGCACCCAGCCGCGCACCACCCAGCGCCTGAGACGCCGGACCGTGAGGCCCGGCACCCGCGCCACCACCTCCTCCTCGCGGTACCACATCACGCCACCTCCCGCAGCAGCCCGCGGCGCGGATCGTAGGCGTGGGTCTCGCGCCAGCGCCGGACGAAGTCCTCGAGCTCGGGATCGACCCGCTCGGGCAGGACGATGTGGACCTCCACGTACTGATCGCCGCGGCGGCCGGTGACGGGGTTGCGCAGCCCCTTGCCCCGCAGCCGGAAGCGACGGCCGGAGGAGGTCCCCCTCGGGATGGTGAGGCGCACCCGTCCCTCCACCGTCGGCACCTCCACCTTGGCGCCGAGGACCGCCTCGTCGAGGGTGATGGGCAGGCGCACCCACACGTCGTCGCCGCGCCGCTCGAAGACGGGATGGGGCCGCACCACCACCTCCACCAGGGCATCGCCGGGCGGGCCGCCGTGGACGCCGGGCTCGCCCTCGCCGGCCAGCCGCAGCACCCGCCCGCTCTCGATGCCGGCGGGGATCACCACGGTGAGGCCGCGCCCGTCGGGCGTCACCACCCGTCTGGTGGCGCCGCGGGCCGCTTCCAGGAAGTCCACCTCCAGCCGGTAGTGGACGTCGCGTCCGCGCCTGGGCCGCGGTCCGCGGGCCCGCGCGCCGCCGAACAGTCCTCCCAGGATCTCGTCGAGATCGAACAGGTCCTCGAAGCCGGCGGTGGACTCGTAGCGGTGCGGACCGCCCGCCTCGGCATACTCGCGCCAGAAGCGCGGCTGCGGCCGCTCCTGGCCGGTCTCGTCGATCTCGCCGCGGTCGTAGCGGGCGCGCTTTTCCGAATCGCCGAGGATCTCGTAGGCGCGGGAGATCTTCTTGAACCTTTCCTCGGCCTCCCTGTCGCCGGGATTGAAGTCCGGATGGTACTTCTTCGCGAGCTCGCGGTAGGCCCTGCGGATCTCCTCCTGCGAGGCCGTCCGCGAGACGCCGAGAACATGGTAGAGGTCCTCCGCCAAGGTGGGATCTCCCTGTGGACGGGTCGGATCCGGGAAGGGCGCCGGGACGGTGTCAGGCCGCCGCCTCCGCCGCCCGGCCGTGGGGGGTGCCCGCCGGCTCCAGGGTGTGGGCGAGGGCGTCGTCCACCGTCTCCAGCCAGACGAAGCGAAGCGCCTCGCGCACGACCTCCGGGACGTCCGGCAGGTCCTTGCGATTGCGTGCCGGCAGCAGCACGGTGCGGATGCCGGCGCGGTGGGCCGCCAGCGCCTTCTCCTTGATGCCACCCACCGGCAGCACCAGGCCGCGCAGCGAGATCTCGCCGGTCATGGCCACGTCGGGGCGTACGGTGCGTCCGGTCACCAGCGAGGCGATGGCGGTGAAGATGGTGACGCCGGCGCTGGGCCCGTCCTTGGGCACCGCGCCCGCCGGCACGTGGACGTGGAGGTCGCGCTCCTCGAAGACCCTGGGGTCGAAGCCGAGCGCCTCGGCGCGGGCCTTGACCAGGGTGAGGGCCGCCTGGGCGCTCTCGCGCATGACGTCGCCGAGCTGGCCGGTGAGGATGAGCCGGCCCTTGCCCGGCACCAGCGTCGCCTCGACGAAGAGGATCTCGCCGCCGAAGGGGGTCCAGGCGAGGCCGGTGGCCACCCCGGGCAGCGAGGTGCGCATGGCCACCTCGTTCTCGAACCTGGGCGGGCCCAGGATCTCCGGAATGTCGGCGGCCCGGACCTCCACCCGCGCGGCCTCGCCCTCGGCGATGCGGACGGCGGCATGGCGCACCACCGCGCCGATCTCCCGCTCCAGATTGCGGCAGCCCGCCTCGCGCGTGTACTCGCGGATGATGCGGCCCACCGCCTCGTCGTCGATGGCGAACTGCTCGGGCCGCAGGCCGTTCTGCTCGAGCTGGCGCGGGATCAGATAGCGCTTCGCGATCTCCAGCTTCTCGGCGTCGGTGTAGCCCGGGATCTCGATCACCTCCATGCGGTCGCGCAGCGGCCCCGGGATCATCTCGGCCACGTTGGCGGTGCAGATGAACATCACCTGCGAGAGATCGAAGGGCACGCCGAGATAGTTGTCCCGGAAGCTGTGGTTCTGCTCCGGATCCAGCACCTCCAGCAGCGCCGAGGCGGGATCGCCGTGGAGGCCGGTGCCGAGCTTGTCCACCTCGTCCAGCATCAGCACCGGATTGCGGGTGCCGGCCTTGCGGATGGCCTGGACGATGTTGCCGGGAAGCGCGCCGATGTACGTGCGGCGATGGCCGCGGATCTCGGCCTCGTCGTGGACGCCGCCGAGGCTGATGCGCACGAACTTGCGCCCCGTCGCGCGGGCGATGCTCTGGCCCAGCGAGGTCTTGCCCACGCCGGGAGGCCCCACGAAACAGAGGATCGGCGCCTTGCCGCCGGGGTTGAGCTTGCGCACCGCCAGATATTCGAGGATGCGCTTCTTGACCTTCTCGAGGTCGTAGTGGTCGGCGTCCAGCACCTCCCGCGCCCGCGGGATGTCGATCACCTCCTCGTCCAGCTTCGACCAGGGCAGCTCCACGAGCCATTCGAGATAGGTGCGCAGCATGCCGTATTCGGCCGCGCCCTCGGGCATGCGCTCGAGCCGCCGCAGCTCCTTGCGGGCGTGCTCGGCCACCTCCTCCGGCATGCCGGCCTCGGCGATGGCCTTCTCCAGCTCCTCGATCTCGGCCTCGCGCTCGCCCTCCTCGCCGAGCTGCCGGCGGATGGTGCGGAGCTGCTCGCGCAGCAGGCGCTCGCGGTTCTCCCGCTCGATGGTCTGGCGGGTCTCCTCGGCGATCTCGCGCGACAGGCGCAGCACCGCCACCCGGTGGGCCAGGAGACGCAGCACGAGGGAGAGGCGCGCTTCCACCTCGAGGGTCTCCAGCACCCGCTGCTTCTCCGGCGCCTCGAAGTCCATGAAGGAGGCGACGAAGTCGGCGAGCATGCCGGGTGACGCGATGTTGCGGACGGCCTCCGCCACCTCGCTCGGCACCTGCGGCAGCAGCTCCAGGGCCTCGCCGGCGAGGCGCTTGAGTTCGTTCATGCGCGCCTCCACCGCCGGCGTCGTCTCCTCGCGCACCTCGATCTCCTCGATGCGGGCGGCGAGGAAGGGCAGGCCGTCGACGAACTCGACGATGCGGAAGCGCTTCACCCCCTGGCAGATCAGGTGATGATGGCCCTCGCCGGTGGTGACGAAGCGCAGCACGTTGCCGAGGGTGCCGACGGTGTGGAGGGCGTCGCTCCCCGGCTCCTCGATCTCCGGCTCCTTCTGCAGCACCACGCCCACGGGCCGCTCCGCCTCGAGGGCGGCCTGGACGGCCAGCACCGAGCGCCGGCGTCCCACCGACAGCGGCAGCACCACCCCCGGGAAGAGCACGGCGTTGCGCAGCGGCAGGATGGCGATCACGCCCTCCGGCAGCCGCGGCGGGCGGGTCTCGTCGGCGCGGGCGGCGGCCTCGGTCGCGGCGGACGGGGCGGGGATGTCGCGCCGGTCTTCGCTCACGGCTTCACCTCACATGCGTTCGAGTACGAGCGACAGCAGGCCGTGTTCCAGCGTGCTGGAACGCAGCACGTAGCGGCCCGCCGGCAGGCGGAGGCGGCGCTCGAAACGGCCGTGGGGGATCTCCATGCGCACCAGCCGGGCGCCGTGGGCCGGCGCCGGCAGCGGGCGCCTTCCGCGCACCACCAGCGTCGTCCCCTCGAACAGGACGTCCAGCTCCTCCGGCGCCACGCCGGGCAGCGCCACCTGGATCCAGAGGCGACCGTCCTCCGCGAACACGTCCACCGGAGGTTCCCACTGCGAGGCCTCGCGCACCGGCGGCCGCGGCACGAAGAACTGGCGCTGCAGCCGTTCGGCGCGCGCGAGCATCTCGCAGGCCTCCATCCACATCCATCGGGTCGGATCGAAGGTCATCGGTCTCGGATCCTCCGGGTCGGGTGCCCGCGCGGGCGGCGAACGGTCCATGCCCTATATGGGCACGGCCGCGCGGCCTTTTGAGGGCGCACGGGCACCACGATGTTCCTATTTTGTTCTCATCCACCATGACATACGACCCCGGCATATGTGAGGACGGCCGCCCACAGGCGGCCGTCGGGGAGGAGAAGCGAGAGGCCAGGGGACCGGGTCGACTCAGCGACAGCGGCGGGTCCGGCGATCCAGGGAGAGACGCTTGAAGATCAGGTGCACGCCGAGCTCGTGTGCCTGTCGGCACATCCGCCGCTGGATGCGCCGCTTGCGGACGTATTCGATCACGTAGACCGGCTTGCCGGCGTCCAGGAACGGACGGGTGAGCTCACACTCCTCGTAGGTGAAGCATTCCTCGACGATGGCGAAATCGAAGTCGGCCACGAGCTGGGGAATCTGATCGAGATCGTTCTTGAGCGCGACGGCGAGCCCGCGCGCGTGCGCGGCGTTCGCCAGCCAGCGGTTGAAGCGGAGCTGGTCGGCGGCGGTGAGGGGAAAGCCGGTGTCGTTGGTCCAGCCGTCCACATTGTCGAACTCGACGCCGTCGAAGCCGCGATCGACGCAATGGTCGAGCCGGGCCTCGAGGATCGGACCGAGCACGTCGAGGCGGCGGATGTCCACCCAGCGCTCGTCGGGCCAGCCGTCGAGGGGCTTGCCGAGGATGCCGGCGGGATAGCGGTCGGCGTCGTCGCGCCATTCCTCCCAGGCGCCGGCGTTGATGTAGCAGATCACCCGTTTGCCCCGGCGCTTCAGTCTGGCCAGGGCCCGGTCGGTCACGTCGAAGGCGTCCACGTCGACGATGTCCACCCAGCGCCGTGCCCGTGGCCGGTCGACGAACTGGATGTCCAGCACGTCGTCCGGCTGCGGCAGCCAGGCCGGCGCCGCACCGGCACCTCCGGAAACCGCGACCCCGCCGGCGGCGACGAGCGCCGCGAGGAGACGAAGAACCGCGTTGCGCGCGCTCATGAAGTGCCACTCCTGCATGCCATCCCGTCCGGACCCGTCCCCGTGTCGGCGGGACGATCCGCGCTTGTGTAGCCGTTGTGGCTGGCCATATTCAAGCCGGAGGTCCACGGGGAGCGCGGCCATGCCGGCGTTGCGGAACATCGGACGGGCCCTCGCCCGCAGACCCGGCTCACGCTTTCCGGACCTGAGCCCGCCGGGCACCGCCTGGATCCACCGTCGCGAGGTCCAGGCCGGGCGCGGCGGCCGCGCCTTCGATCGGCGCTGGGTGCTGGAGTTCGAACCCCTCGCCCCGGCCCTCCCCGATCCCCTCCTGGGCTGGAGCGGTGGCGGCGATCCCCTGGGGACCGTGATCCTGGAGTTCCCCTCGCTGGAACGGGCCGTCGAGTTCGCCGAGGCGCGGGGCTGGTCCTGGATGGTGGTGGAACCGCCGCACCGGCCCGTGCGCCCCAAGTCGTACGCCGCCAACTTCACCGAGCGCCTGCACCGCTCCACGTCGCCCCTCGCCGCCGCGCGGGCGGCGGTGGCCGGTGACGGTGCGGTGGACCCGGTGGAGGAGGCGGACGAGGAATCCTTCCCGGCCAGCGACCCGCCGGCCTGGACCGGGACCACCATTCCCTGAGCCGTCCTTCCCTCGGCCCCGATCGCGGCTATCTGGCCCAGCGGAGATCGTGACGGGGCCGGTGAGCGGACGATGGATGCGGCGTGGCGGCTGCGGGTCGGCAATTTCACCACCTCGCCGCGTTCGCTGGCGGTGTGGGCGGTGCTGGTGCGGGCGGAGATCCCCTTCGCGCTCGAGCGCTTCGACCTCTACGCCGAGGACGCCGCCGAACGTCTTCCGGCGGTGGCGCCGCGCGGGCGACTGCCGGTGCTCCTGGTGGAAGGGCTGGTGCTGGACGAGCCCCTCGCCATCGTCGAGCTGGTGGCGGAGGGCCGTCCCGGTCTGTGGCCGGAGGATGGCCGTGCCCGCGCCCGGGCGCGTGCCCTCGCCGCCGATCTCCTGTACGGCTTCGCCGATCTCGAGGCGCTGCTGCCCTTCGATGCGCTGGGCCGCTTCGCCCGCCCCGACCGTCTCACCCGTCTGCAGGAGCGCGAGCTCGCGCGGCTGCGCGCCCGCCTCGCCGAAGAGCTGACGGAAGGGGAGGAGACGGCGCGTCTTTCCGGCGGGCCCGTGGTGGAGTCCTTCGCCCTGCCCTGGGCCTGGCGGCTCGCCACCTACGAGCTCCTGGCCGCGGAGGAAGAGGCGGTGGACGCTTCGCTCGCCGCCCTCCTGGAGCGGCCGGAGGCCCGCGAATGGTGGCGTCTGGCGCGGATGGAGCAGGGCGAGGCGGTGGAGGAGGAAGTCGCATCGGCGGTTCCGCCCGCTCCGGCTTCGACGCCGGTCGCGACGACGGAGCCGGCGGTGGAGACCCGGCCGGCCGCGGCCGCCGGCCCGCGGCGCGGTGGCGGCGGGCTGTTCCGGCGGCGGCCGCGGTCGCCAGCGCCTCCCTCGGGGGGAGTCGAAGCGGTACCGGTGACGGACACCGGGACCGGCGCCGGCGAGCCGCCCCCGACGTCCCTCGGCACGCCCGCCCCGCCCGGTCCGGTGGTCAAGCCCTTCGGTCCCGGCGCGGCGCGTCGGCGCGGACGCGGCTAGACTCCGCTGCGACATCTCGGCGCCGGAGGCGGCGTCGCGCTTGACCCCCCTGTCGTGTCCCCTTAACCCGGTGAGAGCGAACGGTACCCCGACCGCGTACCCATCCTGGGAGGTCAGTCGATGCGCATGGTTCGTCTCTTCGGCGCGGCGCTCGTGGCGGCGGTGGTCGGCGCGGGCCTGTCGGCCGCCCACGCGGCCGGCGATCCGGCCAAGGGCGCCAAGGTCTACCGCAAGTGCAAGGCCTGCCACGAGCTGACCAAGGAGAAGAACAAGGTCGGTCCGCATCTGGTGAAGATCGTCAATCGGCCGGCGGCCCGCGTCGAAGGATTCAAGTATTCCAAGGCCCTCAAGGATGCGGCCGCCAACGGTCTGGTGTGGACCGAGGAAAACCTCGACAAGTGGCTCGAGAATCCCAAGAAGTTCATCAAGGGCAACCGCATGGCCTTCGCCGGCCTCAAGAAGAAGGCCGACCGCGAGAACCTCATCGCCTATCTGAGGGAAGAGGGCGGCGTCTGGGAGGAGTGAGCCCGGGCGCCTCCGCCGCCGGCGACGGGCGGGCGCGGACCCGCCCGTTTCCGTTCCGTCTCAGGCCACGGGCGGATCCGCGAAGAACGCCAGCAGCGCCCGCGCCGTCTCCTCGGGCGCCTCCTCCGGCAGGAAGTGGCCGCAGGGCAGCGGGTGCCCCCGCACCGGCCCGCGGGCGTGGGCCCGCCAGATGGCCAGCACGTCGAAGCAGCGGTGCATCAGCCCCCGCTCGCCCCACAGCACCAGCAGCGGGCAGGCGATGCGGCGCGCGCCGTCGGCGCGGTGGTGGTCGAGGTCGACGGTGGCGCCGGCACGGTAGTCCTCGCAGCTCGCGTGGATGGCCGCCGGATCGGCGAAACAGCGCCGGTATTCGGCGAGGGCACGGGGATCGAAGACGGTGCCGCCGTCGGCCGCCCAGCGGCCGAGGATCCACTCCAGCCAGAAGTCGGGGGCGGCGCCGATCAGCCGTTCCGGCAACGGTTCCGGCTGGATCAGGAAGAACCAGTGGAAGTAGCCGCGGGCGAGGGTGGCGTCGGTGGCCTCGTAGACCGTGGCGGTGGGCACGATGTCCAGCACCGCCGCCGCCTCCACCCGCTCCGGATGGTCCAGACACAGCCGGTGCACCACCCGCCCGCCGCGGTCGTGCCCGGCGATCCGGAAGCGGCGGAAGCCGAGGGCATCGGCCACCTCCACCAGGTCCCGGGCCAGGGTGCGCTTGGCGTAGGCGAGATGATCGGGACCGCCGGGCGGCTTGTCGGAATCACCGTAGCCGCGGAGGTCGGGGCAGATCACGGTGAAGTGCCGGGCCAAAAGCGGTGCCACCCGGTGCCACATGACGTGGGTCTGGGGATAGCCGTGGAGGAGGAAGAGGGGCGGGCCGTGGCCGCCGATGCGCAGGGAGATCTCCACCTCCGAGGTGCGGATCCGCGCACGGCGGAATCCGTTGAACCAGTCCCTCATGACGCCTCCACCACCGCCAGGTCGAGGGTGCCCTGGAGGCCCGCCACCCGCCGCGCCGGCCGCATCGCCCAGGCGAGGGCGGGCCGCCAGCCGCCGGCTCGTGCCCGCGCCGCCAGATCGGCCGGGACCACCGCCCGCGCCCGTTCCACCTTGGCGTGCTTCTCCAGCTTGGCGGCCAGGTCCATCGGCGGGCCGATCACGGTATATTCCAGCCGCTCGACGTCGCCCACCGTGCCGAACAGTACCTCGCCGGCGGCGGCGGTCACCACCACCGCCGGCGCCGGGAGCCCGCGGGCGGCCCGTTGCCGGCGCCACCGCTCCCCTTCCGCCAGCACCGCCTCGACGGCGGTCATCGCCCCGACCGCCGGATCGGCCCGCGGACGCACCGCCCCGAAGCTGGCGAGGATGCCGTCGCCCATGAACTTGTCGATGGTCCCGCCATGGGCCCGCACCACCGGGACGATCCGGCCCTGATAGTCCGCCAGCAGCGCCATCACCTCCGACGGCGGGAGCGCGCGGGCGAGGGCGGTGAAGCCGCGCAGATCCACCACCATCACCGCCGCCCGCCGCAGCTCGGCCAGCCCGGGGCGCAGCGCCTCGTGGGCGCGGATGCGCGCCGCCACCTCCGGCGCGAAGAAGCGGCCCATGGCGATGCTGGCGTGACGTTCGGCCGCCGCCCGTACCAGCAGGGCGCGGCCGCGCCGGAGGGCGAGGGCGAGGATGGCGGTGGTCACGAGGATGGAGACCACCCGGTCCACCTCGGCGCCCAGCAGCACCCGTCCGCCCAGGGCGTGGTCGAGGAAGGAATGGGTCACCTCCGTGCGGGGATCGGCCAGGACGTAGGCCACCAGGGCGAGCCAGCCGGCGGCGCCGGCGAGACCCGTCAGCACCACCCAACGCGGCTCGAGGCGCAGGGCGCGCAGCGCGATCAGGATGAACAGATACATGAGGGTGGGCGCCTCCAGCGAGATGGCGGGCGGCGCCGCGTACTGGAGGTGGAAGCTCCAGATGGTCGTCAGCAGCACCGCCACGTCCATCAGCACCGACAGCGCGAGAAAGACGGGACCGAGGCGGCCACGGCAGGCGCGGGCGAGACGGTGGAGGGTGAAGGCGGCGTAGAGGGCGAGGGCGACGGGCACCGGCTCGAAAGGGACGTCCGGCGGGAAGGCCTTGGGCGTCAGGGCATAGAAGACGGCGAAGAAGGCGACGGCCGCGAGCTGCACGAGGCTCGTGACGATCTCGCTGCGATCCTGCGCGCGCGCCACCTCCGCCGCCACCGCCGGCGGCAGCCGTCGGTCGCCCTCCGGGGCGAGGAGACGGACGAGGCGGCGGTACGGCGGAATCGCGGGCGCCGGAGGAGAGGTCTCGGGGGCCGTCGCCATGGCGGGCGGATCCGTGGGACCGGCGGCGAGGATAGCACGGCCCGCCCTCCCGTATCGTGAAAAGGACGTGAGACGTCCGTTTCGCGACACCGCGGGTCGGAACCGGTGCCGCATCCGTCGCCTTTCGCACGTCGCGCCGGACCGCCGCTGCCGATCTCCCGGTCGAGGATGCACGGGAGCGACCGGCCATGGCCCGCGGCCTCGCCCTTCCCCTCGTCTCCGGGGAGACCCCCGTCCGCCTCCGCTCCGTCCTCCATCGGGTGGGGCATCGGCTGTGGACGGCATGGCGGTGGCGCCGGCTGGCGCGGCGCACCCGCCGGGAGCTGGAGGCGCTGTCCGACCGGCTGCTGGCGGATGTGGGGATCGCGCGGGCCGACATCCCCGAGATCGCCCGCCGCAGCGCCTATGCCGCGGTCTCGGCGGAGGAGGCGGAGGTCCGCGGCGCGGCGGCGGGACCGCGACGGCGGATGCGGTAGTGGACGAGGAATTCCGCCGCCAGCAGGAAGAACAGCAGGAGCCCCTGGAACACGCCGGTCACCGCCTCGGGCAGCCCCGCCTCGATCTGGGCGTTCTCGCCGCCGATGTAGGCGAGGGCCACCACCAGCGCCGCCACCAGTACGCCCGCGGGATGCAGCCGGCCGAGGAAGGCGACGATGATGGCGGTGAAGCCGTAGCCGGGGGAGACGGAGGGGAGGAGCTGGCCGATGGGCCCCGCCACCTCGAGGGCGCCGGCGAGGCCGGCGAGGCCGCCGGAGACGGCGAAGGAGAGCCGCACGATGCGCCCTTCGGCGAAGCCGGCATAGCGGGCGGCGCGCGGCGCCAGCCCCTGGACCCGCCAGGCGAAGCCGCCGAGCGTGCGGGCGGTGAACGCCCAGGCGAGGAGGACGGCGGCGAGGGCCAGGAGGGCGCCCAGATGGAGGCGGGTGCCCGGGACCAGGATCGGTGCGAGGGCGGGGGTGTCGAACAGGCGTGACTGGGGAAAGCCGTAGCCCTCCGGATCCTTGAGGGGGCCGAAGACCAGCGCCTTGAGCAGCAGGTCGGCCACGTAGACCAGCATCAGGCTCACGAGGATCTCGTTGACGCCGAGCCGCACCCGCAGCTCCGCCGGTACCGCGGCCCAGGCCATGCCGCCCAGCACGCCGGCCGCCAGCATGGCGGGGAAGATCCACGCGCCCTCCGTTCCCCAGGTGGCGAGGGCCACGAGCCCGGCGGCGATGGCGCCCACGGTGAGCTGGCCCTCGGCACCGATGTTCCACACGCCGGCACGGAAGCCGAGGGCGAGACCGGTGCCGACGAGCACCAGGGGCGTCGCCTTCACGCCCAGCTCGCCGAGGCCGTAGAGGGAGGCGAGAGGACTCACGAACCAGGCGCGGAGCGCCGCCAGCGGATCGTGACCCGAGAGGCCGAAGAGGAGGGCACCGGCCAGCAGGGTGGCGAGGAGGGCGAGTGGCGGTGCCGCCCACGACAGCCACCGTGACGGCCGCGGCCGGCGTTCGACGACGAGGCGGCTCACGACGCCACCACGGTGCCGCGCCCGGCGAAGCCGGCACCGCCCATGAGCAGGCCCAGCCGCTCCAGCGTCACCTCGCCCACCGGCACGGGCGGCGAGAGACGGCCACGGTAGAGCACGGCCACCCGGTCGCAGAAGCGCAGGATCTCGTCCAGATCCCGCGAGATCAGCAGCACCGCCGCCCCCTCCTCGGCCAGCGCCACCAGCGCCCGGTGGACGGCGGCGGCCGCCGCCGCGTCGACTCCCCAGGTGGGCTGGTCCACCACCAGCACCCGCGGCCGCTGGGCGATCTCGCGGCCCACCACGAAGCGCTGGAGATTGCCGCCGGAGAGGGCGGCGGCCGGGACCCGGAGGCCGGGCGTGCGCACCCGGAAGCGCTCCACCACCCCGGCGGCGAAGGCGGCGACGAGCCGGCGGCGCACGGTGCCGTAGCGCACCAGATCCGGCTGTGGCCAGGCGGTGAGCAGGGCGTTGTCCACGAGATCCAGCTCCGCCACCGCCGCGTGCCCGAGCCGTTCCTCCGGCAGCACGGCGAGGCCCAGACGCCGGCGCCCGGCGGGCCCGACCCGGCCCACCGGTCGGCCGTCCAGCTCCAGCATCTCCGCCGCCGGCAGCGGCCGCTCGCCCGCCAGCGCCTCCACCAGCTCCCGCTGTCCGTTGCCGGCGACTCCGGCGATGCCGAGGATCTCGCCCGCCCGCAGCTCGAACCGGATGTCCACGAGGGGCACGGCGTGGGGTCGGTCCGGGGGCAGCCCGAGGCCGCGGGCGGCGAGGCGCACCGGCGCACCGGCGAGATCGGGATGGTGGCGCACCGGCTCGCGCACCTCCCGCCCCACCATGAGGCGGGCGAGGGTGGCCGGGGTCTCCCGCCGCGGATCCACCGTCGCCACCACCCGCCCGGCCCGCAGCACCGTCGCCCGGTCGCACAGTTCCACCACCTCCTCGAGGCGGTGGGAGATGTAGAGGATGCCGCGGCCCTCGGCGGCGAGCCGGCGCAAGGTGACGAACAGCCGGTCCGCCTCCTGGGGCGTGAGCACCGAGGTGGGCTCGTCCAGCACCAGAAGGCGCGGCTCCTGCAGGAGACAGCGCAGGATCTCGATGCGCTGGCGCTCGCCGGCGGAGAGATCGTGCACCTCGCGGGCGAGGTCGAGATCGAGGCCGTAGCGCTCGGCGAGGGCGGCGAGGCGGGCTCGGAGCGTGCGCCGTTCCGGCCAGCGGTCGAGGCCGAGGGCGACGTTCTCGGCCACGCTCAGCGCCTCGAAGAGGGTGAAGTGCTGGAAGACCATGCCGATGCCGAGGCGGCGGGCGTGGTGGGGGCCCGTCACCGCCACCGGCCGGCCGTCGATGCGGATCTCGCCGGCATCCGGTCGCAGCACGCCGTAGAGGATCTTCACCAGCGTGCTCTTGCCGGCGCCGTTCTCGCCGAGCAGCGCGTGGATCTCGCCCGGCCGCACCGCGAGATCCACGCCGTCGTTGGCCACCACCCCGGGAAAGCGCTTGGTGATGCCCCTGAGCTCCAGGAGCGGTGCCGGACCGTCCACCGTCTCCGTCATCCTCTCCGCCCCGCCGCTGGCGCGCCCGCCGCCAAGGTGTGCCGGGCTCCGGCCCGCGTCCATCCCCGCATCGGGGCGGCGGTCAGGGAAGCAGCACGATCTTGCCGGCGACGCGACGGGCGCGCAGGTCCTCCAGCGCCTCCCGCACCCGCGCCAGCGGGTAGCGGCGGGCCACCTCCGGCCGCAACCGCCCCGCCCGCCACCAGTCCAGGAGGGTGGCGAGTCCCGCGCGCACCCGTCCCGGGTCGTGGCGGCGGTAGCTGCCCCAGTAGAAGCCCACCGCCGCCGCGTTCTTGACCAGAAGGTGGTTGGCGGGGATCTGCGGCACCTCGCCGGAGGCGAAGCCGATCACCAGGATGCGCCCCTCCCAGGCGACGGTGCGCAGGCTCGCCCGGAACATCGCGCCGCCCACCGGATCGAAGGCCACATGGACCCCCTCCGGGGCGAGGGTCCGGATGCGGGTCACCAGCTCGGGATCGTCGGCATCCAGCACCTCGTGGGCGCCGTGGGCCCGCGCGAGGGCGAGGCGCGCCTCGCCGCGGGCGGTGGCGATCACCCGCGCCCCCAGGACACGGGCGCATTCGACGGCGGCGAGCCCGGAGCCGCCGGCCGCCCCGTGCACCAGCACCGTCTCCCCCGGCCGCAGTCCCGCCCGCCACACCAGGGCGCCGTGGGCGGTGCCGTAGGTGACGGGAAAGCCGGCCGCCACCTCCGCGGGCAGTCCCGCCGGCAGCGGCACCACGTCCACCGCCCGCGCCACGGCGAACTCGGCATAGGCGCCGTGGTCCACCACCGCCACCACCGGCGTGCCCGGCGGCGGGCCGTCGACGCCGGGGCCGAGGGCGTCCACCGTACCGGCCAGTTCCAGCCCCGGCACGAAGGGCAGCGGCGGGCGTTCCTGATAGCGGCCGCTTATGGCCAGCGTGTCGGCGAAGTTGACGCCGGCGGCGACGACGCGGATGCGGATCTCGCCGGCGCCCGGCTCCGGCACCGGTAGATCGCGGATCTCCAGCGCCCCGATCCCCTCGGGGCGGGGGCAGACGACGGCACGCACGGGCTCGATCTCCCCGCAACCCTCACCATATCGCGGCACGGTCCCATCCCGGCCCCGTCCCCGAGCGAGCGGGAATCCCGCGATGGAACGCATGCGCGGCTATTTCGGCATCGGCGCCGAGGGTATAAGCAAGCCCATGAACCTGGGCAATCTCGTGCGCTCGGCCCATGCCTTCGGCGCCAGCTTCGTCTTCCTGGTGGCGGCCCACTACACGGTGCGCAGCGCCCGCTCCGACACCTCGCTGGCGGAATCCCACATCCCCATCTACGACTTCGCCGCGGCGGAGGACCTGCGGCTGCCGCGCGGCTGCCGGCTGGTGGGGGTCGAGCTGGTGGACGAGGCCATCCCCCTGCCCAGCTTCCGCCATCCGCTGCGGGCGGCCTACGTCTTCGGGCCCGAGAAGGGCAGCCTGTCGCCGGCCATGCTGGCCCGCTGCGACCATGTGGTGCGCATTCCCACCCGCTTCTGCATCAATCTCGCCGTGGCCGGCGCCATCGTCATGTACGACCGGCTCCTGAGCCTCGGCCGCCTGCCGGAGCGGCCGCTGCACGAGGGCGGCCCGCCACCGGAGGTGGTGCGGCTGGACGCGCCCCTCTTCACCCCCCATCGCCACGGCCGTTGATCGGCCGGGGGAGTCGGTTAAGGTGGCCGGTGAGGACGTGGACCTGCGGGGAAGGACACGGATGAGACCGACGGGGCGCCTCGTGATCCTGCTGACGCTCGGGACCCTCGCCGCCGTCCCGGCCGCGGCGGCCGAGGCCGAATTCCTGGAGACCTTCGGCGACTGGAACGTGTTCACCTTCGACGACGACAAGGGCCGCACCTGCTACATCGCCAGCGAGCCCGTCAAGATGGACGGCAACTACAGCCGCCGCGATCCGCCGGTGGCGATGGTGGCCAAGTTCCCCATCGATCCGCCCAACGTCCAGGTGGTGATCCAGGCCGGCTACCGCTACAAGAAGGACAGCCGGGTGGAGGTGGACGTGGACGGGCGCAAGTTCGATCTCATGACCCACGGCGACAGCGCCTACGAGGACACCCCGCCCGAGGACGAGAAGCTCATCGAGGCCATGAAGAAGGGCCGGACCATGAAGGTGAAGGGCACCTCCACCAAGGGCACCTGGTCCCTGGACACCTATTCGCTTCGCGGTTTCACCAGGGCCTACCGGGCGATGCTGAAGGCATGCCGGAAGCGGTGAACGCGCCCGCCCCGGCCGCGGAGGCGGCGCGCGTGCCCCTTCCCGGCCTCGACCGTGCGGCGCTCGCGGCGGCGCTGGAGGAGCTGGGCGTGCCCGGGCGCCAGCGGCGCATGCGGACCTCCCAGATCGTCCGCGGCGTGTTCCACCGGGGCGTGCGCGACTTCGCCGCCCTCACCGATCTGCCGGCGGCGCTGCGGGCCCGGCTCGCCGCGCGCTTCACCCTGGCCCGGCCCGCACCGATGACGGCGCGGCACGCCGCCGACGGCACCGTCAAATGGCTGTTGCGCCTCGCCGACGGCCGCGAGATCGAGACCGTCTTCATCCCCGGCGGCGGTCGCGGCACCCTCTGCATCTCCTCGCAGGTGGGTTGCACCCTCTCCTGCGCCTTCTGCCACACCGGCACCATGCCGCTGGTGCGCAATCTCTCGGCGGCCGAGATCGTGGGGCAGGTGCTCTTCGCCCTCGACGAGCTGGCCGACTGGCCGCGCAGCGGCCGCCCCCGCCGCGTCACCAACGTGGTGTTCATGGGCATGGGCGAGCCGCTCTTCAACTACGAGGCGGTGGCGACGGCGCTGCGCATCCTGCTCGATCCCGAGGGACTCGGCTTCTCCCGGCGCAAGGTGACGGTCTCCACCGCCGGGGTGGTCCCGGCCATCGATCGGCTGGGACGGGAGCTCGGCGTGCGCCTCGCCGTCTCGCTGCACGCGCCGGACGACGCCCGCCGCGACCGGCTGGTCCCCCTCAACCGCAAATGGCCGCTGGCCGAGCTGATGGCCGCCTGCCGCCGCTATCCCGGCGGGCGCATGATCACCTTCGAATACGTGCTGCTGGAGGGGGTGAACGACGCGCCGGCCGACGCGCGGGCGCTCCGTACGCTGCTCGCGGATCTCCCGGCCAAGGTCAACCTCATCCCCTTCAACCCCTGGCCCGGCAGCGGCTTCCGCTGTCCGGACGAGGCGCGCATCCGCCGCTTCCGCCGCATCCTCGAGGAAGCGGGCATCGAGGCGCCGGTGCGCACCCCGCGCGGGCGCGACATCCTCGCCGCCTGCGGCCAGCTCCGGACCGCCGCCGAGCGGGCGCGGCGCCGGCGCCGGGCCGCCTGAACCGGAGCGGGGAGGAGAGGGGTGCGACGTCTGCTCACCGGCTGTTTCGCCCTCTTCGGCCTGTTCGTCTTCCTGCTGATGGTGGGAACGGCGGCGGCGCTGTGGTATGCGGCGCGCCTCGCCGTGCCGGTGGGGCGGGAGCTGCCGGAACGCATCCTGCTGGTGGTGGACCTGCGCGGTACCCTCGCCGACCGGCCGCCGGCGGCCACGTGGCTCCCGGGCGAGGAACGTCCGGACCTCACCGACACGCTGCGGCTGCTGGCGCGCGCCCGGAGCGACGCGCGGGTGGTGGGGATCCTCGCCCGCGTCGACGCCGGTGGCCACGGGCTGGCGGTTGCGGGTGAGCTGCGGCGGGCCATCGAGGCGCTGGGCGAGAGCGGCCGGCCGACGGTGGCGGTGGCCGAGAGTCTCGGCGATTTCGGCCCCGGCAACGAGGGCTACTATCTGGCCTCCGCCTTCGACGAGATCGTGCTGGGGCCGGTGGGGGTGGTGGGCCTCACCGGCCTCGGGATCGAGATCCCCTATTTCGGCGAGCTGCGGGAGCGCCTCGGCGTCGACGCCGAGGTGATCCGCCGCGAGCGCTACAAGACCGCCTTCGAGAACCTGGTGGCGGCGGAGCCCAGCCCCGAGCAGCGCGAGATGCTCACCGCCCTCCTCGACGACGTCCACGACCGTTTCGTCGCGGCGCTGGCGCGCGGACGCGGCATCCCGCCCGGACGCATGCGCGGACTCGCCGGCGGCGGGCCCTGGACCGCGACGGAGGCGAAGGCGGCGGGGCTGGTGGACCGCATCGGCGAATTCGAGGCGGCGCGCGAGGAACTGGCCCGCCGCCTGGACGCCGAGCCCGTGACCCTCGCCGACTACGCCGCCGCCCTGGAGCGGCCGGCGGAGGCCGTCACCGTCGCCTATGTGGCGCTCGCCGGCACCGTCCGGCCCGGCGACGGACCATTGGTGGACGGCGTGTTCGCCGAGCCCGTGGTGCGGGCGCTGCGACGGGCGGCGGAGGAGGCCGACGTCCGCGCGGTGGTCCTCGGCATCGACAGTCCCGGCGGTTCGGCCCTGGCGAGCGAGCGCATCGCCCGGGCGGTGGAGGCGGTGCGCGAGGCGGGCAAGCCGGTGGTGGCGGTGCTGCGCAACGCCGGCGCCTCCGGGGCCTACTGGATCGCCGTCGCCGCCGACGCGGTGGTGGCCGGACCCGACAGCCTCACCGGTTCCATCGGCGTCGTCGCCGGCAAACCGGTCCTGGCGGAGGCGAGCCGCCGCCTCGGTATCCGCTGGCTGCGGCTGGAGCGGGGCGACCATGCCGGCATCTACAGCCTCGTGCGGCCGCTGGACGCGGCCGAGCGGGCGCGGCTCGAGGCGGTGGTGGACGATCTCTACCGGCGCTTCCTGGAACGGGTGGCGGCGGCCCGGGGGATGGAGCCGGCACGGGTGCGGCGGGTGGCCGGCGGGCGGGTGTGGACCGGTGCTCAGGCGCTCGAACTGGGCCTCGTGGACCGGCTGGGCGGGCTCGAGGAGGCGCTGGCGCTACTGCGCACCCGCCTCGATCTGGCCCCGGACGTGCCGATCCGACTGCGGCGGCTGCCGGAGCCGGACCTCGCCGAGTGGCTGGCGCTGGCCCGCCGTCTCGTGCCCCTCACCGCCGCCCTGCCCGCGCCCCTGCCGGGCGGCCTCCTGGCCCTCGCGCCCCTGCCCGTGATCCGCTGAGCGCGGCGCCCAGGGCCGCCACGGGCCGGGCGCCGAGGCCGACCCGTTCCGATCGCGCGAACGTCCGCGTCCGTGCCGGACCGTTTTCCGACCGACGCCGCGCTTGACCTTCCCCCCGGTGCAAGGTCCAGTTGGAAGGACGGGCGGGAAGGAAAGGGAGGCGGCGGCATGTCCGGTCCAGAGGGGGAGGCGGGTCACGCCCATCGCGGGCATCGTCGTCATCGTGCGCGTGACGGACGGGAGGCCGGGCCGGACACGGCTCACGCCCACCACCACGATCACGGTCACGGCGGTCACGACCATGCGGCCATGGTGGCCGACTTCCGCCGCCGCTTCCGGGTGTGTCTCGTCCTCACCGTCCCCATCCTCGCCCTCTCGCCGGCCGTCCAGGGGCTGTTCGGTCTCGAACGGATCCTGGCCTTCCCCGGCGACCGCTTCCTGCTCTTCGCCCTGGCCGCGGTGGTGTACGGCTACGGCGGCCGGCCCTTTCTCGCCGGCATGGCGGAGGAGCTGCGCGCGCGCCGACCCGGCATGATGACCCTGGTGGCGGTGGCGGTCTCGGTGGCGTTCCTCTATTCCGCCGCCGTCACCTTCGGCCTGCCCGGCAAGCCCTTCTACTGGGAGCTGGCCACCCTCGTGGACGTGATGCTGTTGGGCCACTGGATCGAGGCCCGCTCGGTGCTGGGGGCCTCGGGCGCCCTCGAGGCGCTGGTGCGGCTCATGCCCTCGACGGCGCTGAGGCTCCTCCCGGACGGCGGCCGCGAGGAGGTGCCGGTGGAGGATCTCCGGCCGGGTGATCGGGTCTTGGTGCGGCCGGGCGAGAAGGTGCCGGTGGACGGGGTCGTGGTCGACGGCCGCTCCAGCTTCGACGAGAGCATGCTCACCGGCGAATCGCGGCCGGTGGAGAAGGGACCGGGGGACCGCGTCATCGGCGGTGCCGTCAACGGCGAGGGCGCGGTGGTGGTGGCGGTGGAGCGCACCGGCGCCGAGACCTATCTCGCCCAGGTGATCCAGCTGGTCCGCGACGCCCAGGCCACCCGCTCCCGGACCCAGGATCTGGCCGACCGCGCCGCCTCCTGGCTCACCCTCGTCGCCATCGGCGGCGGCGGCCTCACCTTCGTGACCTGGCTCGTCCTCGGCCATCCCTTCGCCTTCGCCCTCGAGCGGATGGTGACGGTGATGGTCATCGCCTGTCCCCACGCCCTCGGCCTCGCGGTGCCGCTGGTGGTGGCGGTGAGCACCGAGCTCGCCGCCCTCGACGGCCTGCTGGTCCGCGACCGGGCCGCCTTCGAGCGGGCCCGGCTGCTCCGGGCGGTGGTCTTCGACAAGACCGGCACCCTCACCGAGGGCCGGTTCGGCGTGGCCGAGGTGGTGCCCCTCGCCGACCTCGCGCCGGACGAGGCGCTGCGCCTCGCCGCCGCCCTCGAGAGCCGTTCGGAGCACCCCATCGCCCGGGGCATCGTCCGATCGGCGGAGGAGCGGGGGCTCGCCCCGGCCGCGCCCGAGTCCTTCCGCGCCGTGCCCGGGCGCGGGGTCGAGGGAGTGGTGGAGGGGCGTACCCTCGCCATCGCCAGCCCCGGCGCCCTGTCCGAGCGCGGCGTCGCCGTGGAGGAGGCGCGCATCCGCCCGCTGTTCGAGGCCGGATACACGGTGGTCTTCCTGCTGGCCCGGGAGGCGGAGGGGGAGCGTCCCCTGGCCGCCCTCGCCCTCGCCGACCGGGTGCGGCCGGAATCGCGCGAGGCGGTGCGCCGGCTGCGGGGCATGGGGCTGCGCTGCATGATGCTCACCGGCGACAACCGCGCGGTGGCGGCACGGGTGGCGCGGGAGCTCGGGCTCGACGAATGGTTCGCCGAGGTGCTGCCCCACGAGAAGGCGTCGGTGATCCGGCGGTTGCGGGAGCGCGGGCTGGTGGTGGCCATGGTGGGCGACGGGGTCAACGATGCGCCGGCGCTGGTGGAGGCGGACGTGGGCATCGCCATCGGCGCCGGCACCGACGTGGCGGTGGAGTCGGCCGACATCGTGCTGGTGCGGGACGATCCCCGCGACGTGGCGGCGATCCTCCATCTGGCACGGGCCACCTTCCGCAAGATGGCCCAGAACCTGGTGTGGGCCACCGGCTACAATCTCGTGGCCATCCCCCTCGCCGCCGGCGTGGCGCTGCCGTGGGGCGTGGTGCTGACGCCGGCGGCCGGTGCCGCCCTCATGTCCCTCTCCACCGTGGTGGTGGCGGTCAACGCGCGCCTGCTGAAGCGGACCGCCGGTCGGGCGGCCGCCCCGACCACGCGTCCGCCGCCGCGACCGGCGGAGGCGAGCTGAGGGCTCAGTGCGGGACCACCAGGTCCCGGTCCGGGCAGGCGGAGGCCTCCCCCTCGAGCTCCATTTCCAGGGTCGTGTGGCGGATGGCGAAGCGCTCGGCCAGCACCGCCTTCACCCGGTGCTTGACCGTCTCCAGCTCCACCGCCGAGGTGGTGTCCGGCACCACCACGTGGGCCTCGAGGGAGGGTTCGTGCTCGGCGAGGCTCCAGATGTGGAGATGGTGCACGTCCCGCACGCCCGGCACGCGCCGGATCGCCTCGGCGACGGCGGCGGCGTCGAGGCCGGCCGGCGTGGCACCCATCAGCATGCGCACCACCGGCACCATCTCGCGGCCGCCGTGGACCAGGATGTAGGCGGCGATCAGCAGCGTCACCGAGGGATCCACCCACAGCCAGCCGAGCGTCCACACGGCGGCGCCCGCCACCATCACCGCCACCGAGCCGAGGGCGTCGGCGACATTGTGGAGGAAGGCGGCGCGCACGTTGACGCTGCGACGGGCGAGACGGGCGGTGAGCAGCGCCGTCGCCAGGTCGACGACGAGGGCCACGCCCGCCACCAGCACCACCACCCCGCCGGCTATGGGCTCCGGCACGAAGAAGCGGACCAGGGCCTCCCACACCAGATAGCTGCCGATGGCCACGAGGGTGGTGAGGTTGACGAGTGCCGCCACCAGCTCGGCGCGGGCGTAGCCGAAGGTCATGCCGCCGTGGGCCGGCCAGCGGGCGATGCGGCGGGCGGCGAAGGCCACGGCCAGCGCCAGCGCGTCGCTCAGATTGTGGACGGCGTCCGCCACCAGGGCGAGGCTGCCGGCCAGCACGCCGGCCGTGATCTGCACCACCGTGAGCAGGGCGTTGACCACCGTGGCCGCCAGCAACGCCCCCTCACCGGGCACGCCGTCGCGGTGGTGGTGACGATGGGCGTGACCGCCGGCCATCCCGCACCTCCTTGCACGGAACCATATGGAGACGGCACGGAACGGGCGCCATCCCCGGCCGCGGCGGCTCGACGGCGGCGGGTCCGATGCCGATATGGAAGCACGGGGACCACCGGACGCGGAGGCCATGTCCAGGTTCCTGATCGTCCTCGGCGTGGTGCTGATCGTGCTGGGGCTGCTCTGGGAGCTGCTGGGCCGGCTCGGGCTCGGCCGTCTTCCCGGCGACATCGTCATCGAGCGGGACGGTCTCCACGTCTACATCCCGCTCGCCACCTCCATTCTGCTGTCGGTGGTGCTGAGCCTGGTGCTGACGGCGATCTTCTGGTGGCTCAACCGATGAAGAGGAAGGGGACCCGCGGACGCGACGGCGGCAGGACGACCGCGACGAAGCCGGCGCGGGGCACGCCGCCGGCCCTCGCCCGCCAGCTGCGCCGGCAGTTGCGGCACCATTACATGAACCGCTATCGGGTGCGGCGCGGCTGAGCTCAACGGACCGCGGGCGTCGCCGCCTCCGGCCGCCGCGGCACGCAGCGGCCGAGGGAGCCCTCGGCGCAGACCGTGCGTCCGTCCACCCAGCGCGCCCCCGAGAGGTCGGCGCGCAGGAGATCGGCGCCGTCCATGCGGGCACCGGTGAGATCGGCCTCGCGCAGACTGGCGCGGAAGAAACGGGCGCCGCGCAGGTCGGCCCGCACCAGTCGTGCGCCCTCGAGGTCGGCCTCGGTGAAGTCGGCGAGGCGGAGTCCCGCCTCCGTGAGATCGGCGCCCCGCAGCCGGGCCGAGACGAACTTGGCGCGCCGGCCGCGGATGCGGCGCAGGATCGCACCCGACAGGTCCACCCGCTTGAGGGAGGAATCCCGCAGGTCGGCACCGGTGAGATCGGCGCCGCGCAGGTCCAGTCCGTCCAGGAGACAACGGCGCCATTCGACGCCCGGTGCGGCCACGTCGGCGCAGTCGGCCCGCACCGCCTCCACGGCCATCAGCGGCAACATCGCCACCATCGCGGCGAGGATCGGACGGCGAGCGCTCACCGCACGGCTTCCGCGACGGGGACGAGGGGCGCCGGGGCCGGGACGGTGGCGACGGCGAAGGTCTCCTCGAAGGCCGCCCGCAGCGCCGCGTCCACCGCGGGCAGATCCGCGGCGACGCCGAGGGCGCGCAGCGAGGTGACCGGATGGCCGGCGAGGCCGCAGGGGACGATGCCGCGGAAGTGGTCGAGATCGGGCGCCACGTTGAGGGCGATGCCGTGATAGGTGATCCAGCGGCGCACCCGCACGCCGATGGCGGCGATCTTGGCCTCGCGGCCGTCCGCCGTCACCACCCAGATGCCGACGCGCCCCGCGCGCCGCTCGCCGCGCACGCCGAGGCGGGCGAGGGCACGGACGAGCCAGGTCTCGAGACGGTGGACGTACCCCCTGAGATCCCGCCCGCGCCGGCCGAGATCCAACATCACATAAGCCACCCGCTGCCCCGGACCGTGATAGGTGAAGCGGCCGCCGCGACCGGTGCGGTAGACGGGAAAGCGGGGCTCCAGCAGCTCCCCCTCGCGGGCGCTGGTGCCGGCGGTGTAGACCGGCGGGTGCTCCAGCAGCCACACGCGCTCGTCGGCCTCGCCGCGGGCCATGGCCGCCACGTGCCGTTCCATCGCCGCCACCGCCTCCGGATAGGACACGAGGCCGGGCGAGCGGCTCCAGCCCACCGGCGCGGTCGCGGCTTCGGCCTCCCTCACGGCGACTTTTCCCCCTTTCGATGCCAGCGGCCCTTCTCGTCCATGAAGTAGGCGCCGGGCGGGAGTTTTTCGACGATCTTCCGCGCCGTGATGGCCGCCACCACCGCCACCGGCACCCCCTCGCGGCGGGCCAGCTCCTCGTAGACGCGGCGGCGCTCGGCGTTGACGCGGGCCACCAGCGCCCGCACCGCCTCCGGCGCGGCGGGATCCACCGGCGCCACGTAGCCGTCCGGGCGCTCGCCCACCCAGCCGCGCCGGCGTGCCTCGTCGAGGGTGAGGGGCCCTTCCTCCGCCGCCGCGGACGGCACCGGGGGCAGGAGGAGCAGCGGCAGCAGCAGGAGCAGCGGGCGGCGGGTCATGGCGGTCCTCAGAAGATGTCGTCGCGGGTCTCCAGCACCCGCTCCACCTCGCGTTCGATGCGCACCCGCACCTCGTGCTCGATGCGCACGTTGAGGTTGATGGTGATGGGCTCGCGCGGCGCCTCCACCCGCACCGTCGGCTGACAGGCGGCGAGCATGCCCACCGCCGCCAGCAGCAGGCTAGCGCGCGAGACCCCGTTCGAGCGCCCGTTGGATGCGGGCCGGCAGCGTGGCGCTCGCGAGACCGCTCCGCAGCACGCGGCCGAGCGGACCCGTGAAGCGCAGGCGGAGGGCGACGGGACGACCACCGTACACGTCCGGGTTGTCGCCGAGGAGCTCGACCGCGAGTTCGAGCTCGCCGGCGGGATCGCCCGCGAGTGTAGCGGCCAGCCGCCGGTAGCGGAAGTCGCGGAGGAGACGGATCACCGGGCGCAGGCGTGGATCGTCGGCGGGGAGCTCCCCGTGCCAGCGCAGCACGCCACCGCCGGGCCGGGTGGCGATCCGCCCCTCGAGCCGCGTGCCCGCGTGGGGGTCGAGGACGAGGACGAGGCTCCCGTCGGCCCGGCCGGTGATCTCGGTATCGGGCAGTGACGCCGCCGCCACCAGCCGGGCGAGATCGAGCCCCCGCATCTCGACGGCGAGGGTCCCCGCGGGCGGCCACAGCCGGAATGCGCCGGGCCGCAGCGTCACGAGGCCGCCGGCGAGGCGGGCGCGGCCGCCGGCGATGTGGAGGCGTGGCCCGTCGAGGGCGAAGAGGAGCTCCATGTCCCGGAGGGCGACACCCGCCTCGATCCGGTGCAGCGTGAGACGCTGACCCGGAAGGCTCCGCGGCGGCCACGGGCGGTCGAGGGCGAGGTCGAGGTGGAGGCCGGTGACGGCGAAGGCCGGGCCCCGCAGCGCCAGATTCCGGATCCGCAGCTCCATGCCCCCGCGCGGCCCCTCGGCGTCCAGCAACAGATGGCCATATGCCTCCACCTCGCCCGACAGCCGCAGATCCCGGACGAGGCCCGGCAGGAGCGCGGCGAGATCGAGGTCCGCGACCTGGATGCGACCGCTGTCGAGGAACACGGAAAGTCCGTCGTCGATCGTCTCCACTTCGGCGACGAGGCGGAGCGGCGTGCCGGTGACGCGGATCTCCAGCCACGCCTCTCCCGCATCGGGTGCGAGGCGGGCGGCGAGCGCGAGAGGCGGCGGGACGAGGCCGGCGAACCGCCCGCCGAGCCGTCCCGTCTCCAGCAGCACCGCCGTGCCCTCCCACCGCAGGCCGAGATCCCGGACCTCCAGCATCTCCGCGCCGTGGCGGAGGGTGAGGCGGCCGATGCGGACGCTCTCGAGGGCGTTCGCCGCCCCCGCGGAGAGTGCGGCGAGGAGGGCGAGGAGGACCGGGATCCCACGGGTCATCCGGCGACGGCCGTGTGGGCGAGGGCGGCCACCGGCCGGAAGGCGGTGCGGCAGGGCGGACCGGCGGCGAAGTGCCAGAGGGTGCGGCCGTCCCGGTCCACCAGCAGCAGGCTGGCCGAGAGGGTGCCGAAGTCCTCGCCGTGGAGGCACATGCCGTGCCGCGGATCGTCGCCGGCCGCGACGTGGGCGGCCAGCAGCAGCCGCCAGTCGGAGCAGGCGGGCGCCTCCGGCTCCGGCGGCGCCGCGGTCCGGAACAGCGGCAGATGACGGCGGATGCGGGGACAGGCGGGATCGTCCAGCTCGCGGCCCGTCAGCATGTGGACGCCGGGGCCGAGCGGCCGCACCCGCAGCTCGCGACCGTCGCTCCGCAGCCAGAAGGCCCGGGTCGGATCGGCCACCAGCAGGTTGAAGGGACGGAAGGTCCCGGGATCGAGATGGGCGAGGGCGCGCACTGCCGCCGTCGCCTCGACATGGTCCAGCGCCTCCGGCACCAGCTCGCCCCGCGAGCGCTTTCCGGCGACGGGACCGAGGCTGCCGGTTCGGTCGAGGACCGCCGCCACCACCCCGTGATCGTTGACGCCGAGCCAGCTGCCGCCGGCGAGGCGGTCGCGTCCGGCCACCATCGCCGGCCGCGCCGGCCAGTGGCGATCCGGCGGATCCCACGGGCGCCCGGGATGCTCGTCCCGGTTGGCCGCGAGGCGCAGCGGCCAGGGATCGGTGGGATCGAAGCGGACGACGAGGGAACACACGGTCGCGGCCTCCGGGACTGCGATGGCGGCGTCGGGATCCTGCCGCTATATAGGCCGTGGAGGACGCGCCGCAGGCGCCGGGACGGAGAGCATCGATGGACGCCTTCCGGGATCGCGAACGTGACGAAGAGGCGAAGTTCCGCCACCAGCAGGAACTGGCCTTCAAGATCCGCAACCGCCGCAACAAGCTGTTCGGCCTGTGGGTGGCGGAGGAGTTCCTCGGGCTCTCGGGCGAGGAGGCGCTGGCCTACGCCAAGGACGTGGTGCTGGCCGACTTCGAGGGGCCCGGGGACGACGACATGATGGAGAAGGTCCGACGGGATCTCGCCGCCAAGGGGGTGGAGGTGAGCGACCACCGTCTGCGCAAGCGCCTCTCGGAGCTCGAGGAGGTGGCGCGCGCACAGGTGATGGACGAGTCGTGACCATGGCGGGCGGGCACGGGCGGAGGGAGACCAGCGCGGCCATGACGCCGCCAGCCTCCGACGGGCGGCCGGAGCTTCCGCAGGCGGGCACCGTCGGCGCGGCGGAGCGGGCGCGACGGCGGGCGGTACCGCAGCCGCCGGGCGAGATCGGCGGGCCGGCGGGGCCCGAGCCCACCCGCTACGGCGACTGGGAGCGCGGCGGTCGCTGCATCGATTTCTGAGCGGCGGCGCCGCGTCGGGGGGAGGCGGCGGGTGGCGACGGCATCCGGCCGCGCCGTGGGCGAGCGCCGGCTCGTCCTCGGCCTCGTGGCCTTCATCACGGTGTTCTGGGGTCTCAACTGGCCGGCAATGAAGGTGGCGGTGGCCGAGCTGGGGCCGCTCTTCTTCCGCAGCGTCAACATCTATCTGGCGGCGGCGGGCCTGTTCCTGCTGGCCCGCCTCACCGGGGAGGGACTGCGTCCGGCCCCGGGGGAACTCGTCCGCCTGCTGCCGGTGGCGCTGGTCAACGTCGGTGGCTGGCACCTCTTCACCGGCCTCGGCCTCGACCGCATCGAGGGCGGACGGGCGGCCATCGTCGCCTACACCATGCCGGTGTGGGCGGCGCTGGTGGAGCGGCTGTGGCTGGGGGTGCGCCAGGGGCCGCGGGTGATGGCGGCGCTGGCGCTGGGCGTCGCCGGCGTGGCGGTGCTGATCGGCCCCGAGCTGGGCCGGCTGTCGGACCGGCCGCTGGGGGCGCTGCTGATCCTGCTGGCCGCCCTCTCCTGGGCCACCGGCTCGGTGATGACCAAGGCGGGGCGCTGGAGCCTCGCCACCCTGCCCCTCACCGGCTGGCAACTGGTGCTGGGCGGGATGCCGGTGGTGGCCATCTGGCTGGTGACGGATCCGGTCCCGGACCTCTCCGGCCTCACCTGGCGCGGCATCGCCGGCACCCTCTACGCCTCCACCATCGCCCTGGTGCTCTGCTTCGCCGCCTTCATCAAGATCGTGACCCTGCTGCCGCCGGCGGTGGCGGGCATCGCCATCCTGGCGACGCCGGTGGTGGGCCTCGTGAGTTCCGCCTGGCTCCTGGGAGAACCGGCGGGCCTGCGCGAGTTCGCCGCCCTCGCCCTGATCCTGCCCGCCATCGGTCTGGTGCTGCTGCGGCGGCGATAGGGCGTCGCCCCTTCCGCATATCCGGGAATCCGGATAGAAGGACGGGGCCGGGCCAGCGAGGGAGGGAACCGTGAGCGCATCGCGTCGGGATTTCTTCCGCACCACCGCCGCCGGCCTCGCCGTCGCCGCGGCGAGCGGCGTCGCGCCGCGGCCGGTGCGCGCCCAGGAGGGCGATCAGGCACCGGGCTTCCATCGCTTCCGTCTCGGCGCCTGGACCCTCACCGTGCTCTCCGACGGCAATCTGGTGGTGCCCACCGAGCTCTATGCCGTCAACGCGGAGCCGGAAGCCTTCCGGGCCTTCGCCGAGGCCATGGCCCTGCCGCGCCCACGCTACTGGACCCAGACCAACGTGCTGCTCGTCGACCAGGGCGCGCGGCGGATCCTGGTGGACTGCGGCTCGGGCGGCCGCTTCCAGGAGACCGCCGGCCATCTCGCCGCCAATCTCGAGGCCGCCGGCGTGGATCCCGCCGACATCGACACGGTGGTGATCACCCATGCCCATCCCGACCATTGCTGGGGGCTGCTGGACGAGTTCGACGAACCGGCCTTCCCCGAGGCCGAGGTGGTGATCGGTGCCCGCGAACACGCCTTCTGGCGCGAGGAGGGGCTGGAGGCCCGGGTGCCGGAGGCCATGCAGGCCATGGTGGTGGGCGCCCGTCGCCAGCTGGAGGGGGTGGCGGACCGGCTGCGGACCGTGGAGGACGGGACCGAGGTGGCGCCCGGCATCCGCATCCATGCCGCCTACGGTCACACCCCCGGCCACTGCACCCTGCTGCTGGAGAGCGAGGGGGAGGTGCTGTTCGTCTCCGCCGATACCTTCAACCATCCCGTCGTCTCCCTCGCCCGCCCGGACTGGCATCTGGGGTTCGACTTCGACGGACCGGAAGCGGCGGAGACCCGCCGGCGGGTGCTGGAGATGCTGGCGGCGGAGCGGCTGCGGGTCCTGGGCTATCACATGCCCTGGCCGGGCCTCGGCCGGGTGGTGCGCGACGGCACGGGCTTCCGCTGGATCGCCGAGAGCGTGCGCTGGAGTCTCTGACGCCCCTTGCCGGCCCGTCCCGCCGCCCGATATGCCGCTCGTGGGTCGTGCGGAGGGCCCGGATGCAGACCGAGAATCGCCTGTTCGACGATCTCGCGCGGGTCGCGAGCGGCGCGCTCGCGACCTTGGGGGCGCTGCGCGAGGAGATCGAGGCCCGGGTGCGGGAGCGGGTGGAGCGTCTCGCCGCCGACCTCGACCTGGTCACCCGCGAGGAGTTCGAGGCAGCGCGGGAGATGGCCGCCCGGGCGCGCGAGGCCCAGGAGGCCTTGGAGACGCGGGTGGCGGCCCTGGAAGCGCGCATCGCCGAGCTCGAGGCGCGGCTCGCGGAACGGGAGGGCCGCGGCCGCCGCCGGCGCAAGGGCGACGAGGGCGGGACCGGCGAGGAGCATGGGACATGAGCCCCTCTCCGCACCGTCGGCCCGCGATCCCGGAACCGCCGCGGGGCCCCGCGGTCGCGCGGCTGCCGTGAGGGAGGCAGCGGTGTCCGTTCCCTG
Source organism: Alphaproteobacteria bacterium (assembly GCA_026982705.1). GTDB lineage: Bacteria > Pseudomonadota > Alphaproteobacteria > Geminicoccales > Geminicoccaceae > HRBIN39. The sequence continues at coordinate 80,499 of JALSGP010000012.1, read as the reverse complement.
GACCGAATCCGCCGACGAACTCGATCTCCTCGACCTGGTGGAACAGCTGGTCCGGGCCCAGGGCTGGGCCTACGAGCGAGGGGGCGAGGAGGAGCTGCACGCCGACGTGCCCGGCCAGTGGGCCACCTACCGGGTGTGGTTCGGCTGGCACGAGGATCTGGGCCTGTTCCAGATCGCCTGCACCCTGGATCTGGAGGTGCCGGAGGGGCGTCTTCCGGCCGTGGCCGAGCTGCTGTGCCGTGCCAATCCGCGGCTGTGGCTGGGGCATTTCGAGCTGTGGCCGGACAGCCGGCTGCCGGCCTTCCGCCACGGCGTGCTGTTCCGGGAAGGCAGCGGCATCTCGCCGGAGACGGTGGCCGATCTCGTGGACATCGTGGTCCACGAATGCGATCGCTTCTATCCCGCCTTCCGGGCGGTGGTGGAACAGGGACGTGATCCGGAGGACGCGCTGACCGCCGCCATGCTGGAGACCGAGGGGGAGGCCTGACCGTGAGCGCACCCGTCCATCCGCTGGTGCTGGTGGGCGGCGGCCGCATGGGCGCGGCCCTCCTCGAGGGCTGGCTGGCGCGAGGGCTTTCCGCCGGCGAGGCCTGGGTGGTGGAGCCGGATGCGACCCGCCGGCGGGTGCTGGGCGCGCGCGCGCCCGGGGCGCGGATCGTGGCCGGCGTGGCGGAGATCCCGGCGGATCTCGCGCCGGCGGCCCTGGTCTTCGCCGTCAAGCCGCAGGTGCTGGACGGGATCCTGCCGGCCTGGCGGCCGGTGGCGGCGCGGAGCCGCTTCGTCCTCTCCATCGTCGCCGGCAAGCCGGTGGCGGCCTTCACCCGAGCGCTGGGGGCGGAGACGGTGGTGGTGCGCACCATGCCCAACACGCCCGCCGCCGTCGGCGCCGGCATGACGGTGCTCTACGCGCCGGCCGGCACGCCGCCGGAGGTGCGGACGGCGGCCGCCGGGCTCATGCGGGCGGTGGGCGAGGTGGCCTGGATCGAGAACGAGGACGCCATGCACGCCGTCACCGCCGTCTCGGGCAGCGGTCCCGCCTACGTGTTCCTGCTGGTGGAGGCGCTGACGGAGGCGGGGCGGCGGCTCGGCCTCGATGCGGATCTCGCCACCACCCTCGCGCGCCACACGGTGGCCGGTGCCGGCCGGCTGCTCCTGGAGAGCGGGGAGGACGCCGCCGCCCTCCGCCGCGGCGTCACCAGCCCCGGCGGCACCACCGAGGCGGCACTGGGCGTGCTCCGGCGCGAGGGCGGTCTCGTGGATCTGCTGGCGGAGGCGGTGGCGGCGGCGGCACGGCGTTCGCGCGAGCTGGCCGGCGAGGAGGGGAACGGTCGGGGGAGAGAAGGCGATGGCGAGGGCGCGGGCACGTGAGCCGGATCTGCTCGAGGTGGCGTTCGCGGTGGTGGCCGAGCGCGGCGTGCGCGGCCTCGACCGGGCGGAGGTGGCCCGGCGCGCCGGCGTGTCCCTCGCCGCCGTCTACGAGGCCCTGCCGACCCGGGCGGCGCTGGTGACGGAGCTCGGGCGGCGGCTGGATCGCGCCATGCTGGATCTGGATCCGGCCGAGCTCGGCCCCCTCGGCGCGCGCGAGCGCCTGTTCGAGCTGATCATGCGGCGGCTGGACGCGGCGGCTCCCTTCCGCGCCGGCCTCGCCCGGCTGATCCGGGAACTGCGCGGCGACCCGCGGCTCGCCCTGCGCTCCCTGTGCAATCTGGACCGGACCGCCGAATGGTGGCTGGAACTCGCCGGATGGCCCGTCGCGGGACCGCGCCGCTGCCTGCTGACGGTGGCGCTCGTCCGCGCCTACGCCCGCACCTTCGAGACCTGGCTCGGGGACGAGAGCGAGGACCTCGCCCGCACCCTCGCCACCCTCGACCGCGAGCTGGCGCGGGTGGAGCGGCTCGCCCGGCTCGTGGGGGTGGCGGCGGAGGGAACGGCGGCGCCGCGTCGGCCCGGTCCCGCCGCCGCGGAGGAGGGGGCACCGGCATGAGCGCGGCCCCGACCATCACCGTCGAGGACTTCCAGCGGGTGGACATCCGCTGCGGCACCATCCGCGAGGCGCGTCCGAACCCGAAGGCGCGCAACCCCGCCTATGTGCTCACCGTCGACTTCGGGCCGGAGATCGGGACCCGGACCAGCTCGGCCCGGATCACCGATCTCTACCGGCCGGAGGAGCTGGTGGGACGGCAGGTGATCGCGGTGGTGAACCTGCCGCCTCGCCGCGTCGCCGGGGTGGTCTCGGAGGTGCTGGTGCTGGGTCTCTCCGACGCCGAGGGACGGGTGGTGCTGGTGGGCCCGGACCGCCCGGTCCCCGACGGTACCCGCCTGTTCTGAGGCATCGCGGTCCCGATGGCCCCATGTGCGCCCCGGACGAGCCCGCGTCCGGGGCGTACCCGGGGGCGAACCCTGTCGGCCCGCGGGTCCGGGACGGATCGCGGGAAGGGGCGGTCACGGAACGGGCCCCGGCCGGAGCCGGGGCCCGCGGGAAGGCGGTGCCGGGCGGTCAGGCGCAGCGGTAGGGCGAGCCCGCCTTGCGCATGGTGTTGATGTACTTCTTGATGATCTCCACCACCCGGGCATTGCGCTCGCTGGTCTGGGCGATCTCGTCCCAGAACTTGAAGGCCTCGTCCTCGACGATGCGCCATTCCTCGTCGGGGATGGTGGTGAGCTCGAGCTTGCCGCCGCGGGTCCGGTACTCGGCCTCGCCCCACCAGTACCAGTGCAGCCGGTAGTAGTGGGAATTGTCGATGCAGAGCAGGAACAGCTGCTTGAGGTGCTCCGGCAGCTCGTTCCAGCGCTCCTCGTTGACGAAGTACGATCCGGCCCAGGCACCCGAGATGGGGTTGGTGAGGAAGTATTTCGTCACGTCCGCCCATCCCACGGTGTAGACCTCGGTGATGCCGGACCAGGCCACGCCGTCCAGCTCGCCGGTCTGGATCGCCACCTGCACGTCCTCGTAGGGCAGCGACACCGGGATCACGCCGAAGCGCTGCATGAACTGGCCCACGGTCGGGAACATGTAGACGCGCAGGCCCTTGAGGTCCTCCAGCGAGCGGACGGGCTTGGTGGTGGCGAAGTTGCAGGGATCCCAGGCACCGGTGGACAGCCACACCACGCCCGGCACCTCCCGGTACGCCTCCTCCCAGATCTCCTTGAGGCCGTACCAGTGCCACAGTGCCGGCACGTCGAGGCTGTAGCGGGCCGCCAGCGGGAAGTAGGCGCCGAACACCTTGATGTCCACCGGCGCGCCGATGGAGTCGTCGTCCGACTGGGCCGCGTCGATGGTGCCGTTCTGCACCGCCCGGAACAGTTCCGGATGGGGTACCAGCTGGTCGGCGTAGTAGAGCTCGATCTCCATCTCACCGTTGGCGGCCTTGTTGAAGGCGTCGATGGAGGGTTTGATCACGTGCTGGCCGAGAGCGGTGCCGGCGTACGTCTGCAGCCGCCAGCGGATCTTGCGCTGGGCCTTGACGTGGGGTGCCGGGAAGCTGCTGGCGGCGGTCGCGCCCACCACCGTGGCGCCTGCGGTCTTCAGGAAGTCGCGTTTGGCGATCCTCTTGGCGGCGAGATCCTTCTTCCTGGTCATGACGGAAAGCCTCCTCCGCTGCACGATGGTCGTTCGGATCGCGGACCGGAACCGCATCGGCGCGGCCGCGGTCCGGGGTTTCGCCGGTTCTCCTTCTCTCCCACCTCGTCCTCCTCACCTCCCCGGGCGGAGCCCGCGCGCTGGTCCGTGCGTCGTCCTCAGCGGCCGTAGACCTGACCCGGCAGCCAGAGGGCGATCTCGGGAAAGGCCGTCACGATCAGCATGGCGATCACCATGAGGATCACGAACGGCCAGATGGAACGGTAGATGTCGCTCAGGGTGATCTCCCGCGGCGCCATCGCCCGCATGAGGAAGAGATTGTAGCCGAACGGCGGCGTCATGTAGGCGATCTGGCAGGTGATGGTGTAGAGCACTCCGTACCAGATGGGATCGTAGCCGAGCTTGATCACCAGGGGAATGTAGAGGGGGGCCACGATCACCAGCATCGCCGTGTCGTCCAGGAAGGTGCCGAGCAGCAGGTAGGAGAGCTGCATCATCAGGATCACCTGCCACGGCTCCAGATCCCAGCCGAGGAAGATGCGCTCGATGGCGCGGATGGCGCCGAGGCCGTCGAACACCGCGCTGAAGCACAGCGCCGCCGTGATCACCCACATGAACATGCAGGTGACGGCCAGCGTGTTGCGCAGGGTCTCGTGGAACACGGCGAAGGTGAGCTTGCGCTTGACGGCGGCGTCGATGGTGGTGGCCAGTGCGCCGAGGGCCGCGCTCTCCACGAGGCTGGTGACGCCGGTGAAGAAGGAGCCCATCATGGCGAGGAAGATGACCAGCGGGCTGATGCCGGCGCGCAGCAGCTTGAGCTTCTCGCGCAGCGGCATCCGCCGCTCCTCCGGCGGCAGGGCGGGACCGAGGCGCGGCTGCAGCCAGCAGCGCAGGCCGATGTAGAGGATGAACAGGCTCGCCAGCAGCAGGCCCGGCAGCACCCCCGCCAGCCACAGATGGCCCACCGGCTGACGGGCGATCATGCCGTAGAGCACCATCACCACGCTGGGCGGGATCAGGATGCCCAGGGAGGAGCCGGCTTGGACCACGCCGGTGATCATCACCTTGTCGTAGCCGCGGCGCAGCATCTGGGGGATGGCGATGGTGGCGCCGATGGCCATGCCCGCCACGCTGAGGCCGTTGATGGCCGAGATCACCACCATCATGAGGATGGTGCCCATGGCGAGGCCACCGCGGACCGGCCCCGACCAGACGTGGAACATCCGGTAGAGATCGCCGGCGATGCCGCTGTTGGCGAACATGTAGCCCATGTAGACGAACAGCGGCAGCGTCACCAGCGCGTACCAGTTGACCAGATTGAAGGCGGCGTTGAAGGGCATCTCCACGCCGCCGCGGCCCCACAGCAGCAGCGCGAAGACGGCGCCGACGAAGCCGATGATGCCGAACACCCGCTGGCCGGTGGCCAGCAGCAGCATCATCGACAGGAACATGAGGAGCGCGATGGCCTCGTAGCTCATTCGAGGCTCTCCCCGCGCGCCCGCGCCAGGTCCTTGAAGAAGGTGGCCACCAGCTGCAGCAGCATCAGCACGAAGCCGATCACCATGATGGACTTGATCGGCCACAGCGGCGGCGCCCAGGCGGAATAGTTCTTCTGCCCGTACTGCCAGGCATAGAGGGTACTGGCCACCCCGCCGCGGATGAGCATCACCAGATAGGCGACGACCAGAAGGATGGTGACGGCGTCCACCACGGCGCGGGTGCGGGGGGACCAGCGGCTGTAAAACAGGTCCATGCGCACGTGGGATCCGAGCTGGAGCGAATGGGCGCCGCCGAGAATGTAGTAGGACACCATGGTGAACTGGGCCATCTCGACGACCCAGATGTAGCTCGTGCCGGTGACGAGCCGCGTCGCCGACGAGTAGAGCAGCATGCCCATGAGGAACACGAAGATGTACATGGCGAACACGCCGACGATCCGGTTGAGACCGTCGACGAAGCGCACGTAGGCGCGGATCGGCCCCGGCATCGTCTCCGTCCACATCCCTCCCCGGCCGTGATCCCGTCTCACCGTGGCGGATCTCCCGCCCAGGCACGACGATAGAGCGCGATCACGTCGTCCCGGCGCAGCGGCCGCGGATTGCCGGCCGCCGACGGATCGCGCAGCGCCGCCTCGGCGATCGCCTCGCCGGCATCCTCCGGCAGACCCAGCTCCCGCAGGCCCGCGGGGACGCCGAGACGGGCGCGGAAGTCCAGGAGCCAGTCGAGAAAGGCCTCGAAGCGTGCCTCCAGACCGAGCCAGGCGGCGAGGTGGGCGATCCGCTCCTCCACCGCCGGTCGGTTGAAGACGGCGACGTAGGGCAGGAGCACGGCATTGAGGGTGCCGTGATGGACGTGGAAGCGCCCGCCCAGCGGATGGGAGAGGGCGTGGACGGCCCCCAGCCCCTTCTGGAAGGCGGTGCCGCCCATGATGGAGGCGGCGAGCATGCGGCTGCGGGCCTCGAGATCGTCGGGCACCGACGCCGCCCGCTCGAGGGCGGTGGCCACGAGGCGCATGCCCTCCACGGCGATGCCGTCGGCCAGCGGGTGGAAGCCGGGCGCACAGTAGGCCTCGAAGGCGTGGGCGAAGGCATCCATGCCGGTGCCGACGGTGAGGGGACGCGGCAGCCCCACCGTCAGCTCCGGGTCGGCCACCACCGCCCGCGGCATCATGCGGGGATGGAAGAGAATGCGCTTGTCGCCACGGGTGTCCACGAGCACCGCCGCCCGTCCCACCTCCGAGCCGGTGCCGGCGGTGGTGGGGACCGCCACCACCGGCGCGATGGCGGTGGCATCGGCCCTCCGCCAGTTGTCGCCCACGTCCTCGAAGTCCCACACCGGCCGCCGCTGGCCCTGCTGAAAGGCCACGAGCTTGCCCACGTCGAGGGCGCTGCCGCCGCCCACCGCCACCACGCCGTCGGCGCCGGCCCCGCGGAAGGCGGCGATCCCCTCGCGCAGCACCGCCTCGTCGGGATCGCTCGCCACCTCGGCGAAGACGGCGACGGGGAGCCCCGCCGCCTCCAGCGCGCGGCGGGCGTGTGCCACCGGCGCGGCGGCGGCGAGGCCACGGTCGGTGACCAGCAGCGGCCGGCGGATGCCCGCCTCGGCGCAGGCCTCCCCCAGCTCCTCGATGCGGCCGCACCCGAAGCGCACGCGGGTGGGATAGTGCCAGTCGGCGCGCGGCGGCATGGCGTCACTCCGGATGGTGGCGCAGGTGGAAGCTCTTGGGGCGGGTCAGCTGCTCGTAGCCGATGCGCGAGAGGCTGGCGCCGCGTCCCGAGTCCTTGACTCCGGTCCAGGCCAGCTCGGGGTCGAGATAGTCGCAGCGATTGAGGAAGACGGTGCCGGTCTCCAGCCGGTCCCCCAGCGCCTCGGCCACCGCGACATCGCGGGTGAAGAGGGCGGCGGTGAGGCCGTAGCGGCTGTCGTTCATGAGCCGCACCGCCTCCTCGTCGTCCGCCACCGGCGCGATCCCCACCGCCGGGCCGAAGGTCTCCTCGCGCATGATGGCCATGCGGTGATCCACGTCCACCAGCACCTGCGGCGCCAGATAGGCGGAATCGCCGGTATCCGCCGGGAACTCGGCCGGATCGACGAGAGTGCGCGCCCCCATGGCGACCGCCTCGCGGATCTGGGCCCGCACCCGGTCCGCCGCCTGCCGACTCACCATCGGCCCGAGGGTGGTGGCGGGGTCGAGGGGGTCGCCCAGCACGTAGCGACGCACCCGTTCGAGGAAGCGTGCGAGGAAGGGGTCGAACACCTCGCGATGGACGTAGATGCGCTCGATGGCGCAGCAGCTCTGGCCGGAGTTGAAGAAGGCCCCGTCCACCAGCTGTTCGGCGGCGAAGTCCAGGTCCACGTCCGGCCGCACGTAGGCCGGATCCTTGCCGCCCAGCTCGAGATTGGCGCCGAGCAGGCTGCGGGCGGCCAGCGTGCCGAGATGGCGCCCGCCCTCCACCGAACCGGTGAAAACCAGGTGATCCACCCGCCGGTCGGCCAGCAGCCGCTCCACCTGGCCATGGGAGAGAATCAGGTGGTGGAAGAGGCCGGGAGGTGCTCCCGCCCGTTCCATGGCGATGCGGAAACGCTCGCCCACCGGCAGCGTCTGAGTGGCGTGCTTGAGGATCACCGCATTGCCGGCGAGCAGCGCCGGCACCACCGCGTTGACGGCGGTGAGATAGGGGTAGTTCCAAGGGGCCACCACCAGCACCACCCCCAGCGGTTCGCGCCGCACGTAACGGGTGAAACCGGGCCTGGGCGACGGGACCACCGGCGCCAGCGCCTCCTCGGCGAGGCGGATCATGGTGCGGGCGCGTTCTTCGAAGCCGCCGAGCTCGCCGCCGCCCACCGCCACCGGCCGGCCCATGCAGCGGGCCAGCTCCGGCACGATCTCCTCGCGCATGGCCAGCATGGCGTCGACGAAGGCCTCGACGAGGCGCCGGCGTTCCGCCAGCGGCACCCGCCGCCATTCCGCCTGCGCCCGCTGCGCCGCCGCGACCGCCGCCTCCACCTCGGCGTCGGTGGCGAGGGGGTATTCGGCGACGACGGCGCCGTCGGCGGGACTGACGACGCGGACGGTGGTCATGACCTGCCTCCCCTGCCGGCGCTCAGGCCCGTTCGAAGCCGCGCCACAGCTCCCAGTCGGTGATGCGGCGATCGTACTCGAACTGCTCCCACTCGGCGGTGTGCAGGTAGTGGCGGAAGGCCACCTCGCCGAGCATCTCCCGCACCAGTGCGGACTCCCGCATGAGGGCCACGGCCTCGCGCAGGGTCTTGGGCACCTCGGGCAGGGCCGGATCCTCGTAGGCGTTGCCCGCGTAGGGCGGATCCAGCTCCAGTCCCTCCTCGACGCCCCTGAGGCCGGCCGCGATCAGCGCCGCGAAGGCGAGATAGGGGTTGAGGTCGGCACCGCCGATGCGGCACTCGATGCGCACCGAGGGCGTCCGCTCGCCCACCAGCCGGAAGCCGGCGGTCCGGTTGTCGCGGCTCCAGCAGACGCGGGTGGGGGCGAAGGTGCCCACCTGGAAGCGCTTGTAGGAGTTGACGTAGGGGGCGAGGAACCAGGTGATCTCGCGGGCATAGCGGAGCTGGCCGGCGAGCCAGCTCTTCATGAGCGACGACATCCCCAGTTCGTCGTCGGGATCGTGGAACAGCGGCCGTCCGCCGGCGGCGTCGCGGACGGAGTGGTGGATGTGACAGGAATTGCCGGCCAGATCGTAGCGCCATTTGGCCATGAAGGTGACCGCCCGTCCGTGCTGGTCGGCGATCTCCTTGCAGGCGTGCTTGAGGATGGCGTGGCGGTCGGCCATGGCCAGGGCCTCGGTGTAGCGGACGTTGATCTCCTCCTGGCCGGGGCCCCACTCGCCCTTGGTGTTCTCCACCGGGATGCCGGCGCCTCTGAGGCCGAGGCGGATGGCCCGCATCACCGGCTCCTCGCGGGTGGTCTGGAGGATGTGATAGTCCTCGATGTAGTAGCCCGCCGGCTTCAGGTCGCGGTAGCCGCGCTCGTACGCCTCCCGGTAGGAATGGTCGAACAGATAGAACTCCAGTTCGGAGGCGAAGAAGGCGATCATGCCCCGTTCGGCCAGGCGGGCGAGCTGGCGTTTGAGGACCGCGCGCGGACTGTGGGGCAGCTCCTCGCCGTGGTGGTCGCAGACGTCGCAGAGGACGAGGGCGGTGCCGGAAAGCCACGGCACCCGCCGCAGGGTGGCGAGATCCGGGCGCAGGGCGAAATCGCCGTAGCCGGTCTCCCAGCTCGTCACCTCGTAGCCGGGGACCGGCTCCATGTCCATGTCGTTGGCCAGCAGATAGTCACAGGCGTGGAACTCGTCCCGCGCGTGCTCGAGGAAGAACTCGGCGTCGAAGCGCTTGCCGACGAGTCGACCCTGCATGTCCACCATGCAGGCCAGGACGGTGTCGATCTCCCCGGTGCCGACGGCTTCGCGGAGTTCGTCGAGGCCGAGGGTCATGCCCGGCGCCTCCCCTGGCGCGATCCGCTTCGCAGCTAAAGCGTTCGGACGCGACCGTCAACGCGTCGGCGGGGTCCCGGTGCGCCGGCGCGGGTCCAGCGTCTCCTCCAGGGCATCGCCGAGGAGATTGGCCCCCAGCACGGCGGCGAAGATGGCGAGCCCCGGCCACAGGGCCTGCTGCGGCGCCTCGAACACCAGCTCCTGGGCGCGGGTGAGCATCGTCCCCCAGCTCGCCAGCGGCGGCTGGATGCCGAGCCCCAGGAAGCTCAGCACCGATTCCGCCAGCACCACCTGGCCCACGGCGAGGGTGGTGGCGACGGTGACGGGCCCGGCGAGATTGGGGAGGAGGTGGCAGCGGAGGACGCGGCCGTCGGAGGCGCCCAGCGCGCGGGCGGCGAGGACGAACTCCCGTCGCGCGAGGGTGAGGGTGGCGGCGCGGGCGATGCGGGCGGTGGCGGGCCAGCCGAACAGCGCCACGATCACCACGATGCGGAGCGCGCTCGCGAGGGGGCCCGTCCCCTCGAACCCCAGCCGCCCGAGATCGACGGCGGCGAGGACGACGAGGACCGGCAGCAGCGGCAGCGCCAGCACCGTATCGGTGAGACGCATGAGGAAGGCGTCGATCCGGCCGCCGTACCAGCCGGCGAGCAGACCCACCAGCGTGCCCAGGGCGGAGGCCAGCAGCGCCCCGCCCAGGCCCACCGCGAGCGAGGTGCGGGCGGCGTGCAGCAGCATCACCAGCACGTCGCGCCCCAATTCGTCGGTGCCGAGGGGATGGGCGAGGCCCGGCGGTTCCAGGCGGGCCAGCAGGTCCACCGTCTCCGGGCCGCCGCCCCACACCGCCTCGGCCAGATCCGCCGCGAGCGCGCCCAGGAGGAGGAGCAGCAGCAGCGCGCCGCCCACCCGCGCCCGCGGCCGCGCCCACAGGCGGGCGAGGAAGCCGCGCGGGGCGTCAGAGGGCGTCGCGGATGCGCGGATCGAGCCGGACATGGAGGATGTCCGCCAGCAGATTGGCCAGCAGGGTGGCGGCGGTGGCGACGAGGAGGGCGGCGAGGGCCAGGTTGAAGTCGTTGCCGAGGATGGCCTCGTAGAGCAGCCGTCCGGTGCCGGGCCAGGCGAACACCGTTTCCACCACCAGCGCGCCCGACAGCAGCCCGCCGAAGTGCAGCGCCGTCACCGTCACCACCGGCGGCAGCGCCACCGGCAGCACGTGGCGCCGGACCAGCTGCCGGGTGGACAGGCCCTTGGCGCGGGCGGCGGCGACGAAGGGCTCGGCCAGCACCTCCGCCACCGCCTGGCGTACGAAGCGGAAGAAGACGCCGAAGGTGGCGAGGGTCAGGGTGAGGACCGGCAGCACCATGTGGCGGAGCTGGTCGAGGAGACCGGCCGGTCCCGTGGGCACGCCCCCCGGCGGCAGCCAGCCCAGCACCACCGAGAAGAGGATCACCAGCAGGATGGCGAGCCAGAAGGAGGGGAGGGAGAAGGCGGCGAAGGCGAGGAGATGGGCGAGGACGTCGAAGCGGCCGCCCGGGCGCAGGGCGGCCCGGATGCCGGCCGGCACCGCCGCCGCCAGCGCCAGCAGCAGGCTCGTGCCCATGAGGAGGGCGGTGGCGGCGAGCCGCGGCGGCAGCACCTCCGCCACCGGTCGGCCGTAGAGGCGGGAGTGGCCGAGATCGCCGGCGAGGGCGGCCGCGAGCCAGTCGAGGAAGCGGGCGAGCAGCGGCCGGTCGAGACCGTGGAGGGCCCTGAGACGGGCGACGTCGGCGCTGGTGAGCCGGGGATCGGCGGCGATCATGAGGTCCACCGGGTCGCCCGGCATCAGGCCGATCAGGGCGTAGCTGGCGAAGGCGACCAGCAGCAGCACCAGCAGACTTTCGACGAGGCGTCGCAGCAGTCCCGCGATCACGGCCCGGTCCAGCGCGCCAGCAGCGGGTGGAGGAGGAGGCGCTCGCCCGGCCGCTCGTCGCGGACCACCACCCGCTCGCCCTCGACGACGGCGCGGCCGCGCACCAGCAGGTCCAGCGCCCGCGGATAGGCCCGGTGCTCCACCTCCAGCACCCGCGCCCGCAGGCGCTCGGGGGTGTCGTCCGGCAGCACCGGCACCACGCCCTGCACCAGCACCGGTCCCGCATCCACCTCGGCGGTGACGAAATGGACGGTGCAGCCGGTGACGGGCATGCCCGCCTCCAGCACCCGCTCGTGCACCTCGAGGCCGGGAAAGGCGGGCAGCAGCGAGGGATGGATGTTGAGCATGCGCCCGGCCCAGCCCTCCACCATCGCGCGGCCGAGCACCCGCATGAAGCCGGCGAGGCAGACGATCTCCGCCTCCGCCTCCCGCAGCAGGCGGTCGAGGGCCTCTTCGAAGGCGCCGCGCGACTCGAAGTCGTGGGGCCGGATCACCGCCGTGGGGATGCCGGTCCGCGCCGCCCGCGCGAGCCCGCCGGCCGTGGGACGATCGCTCACCACCCGCACGATGCGCGCCGGCACCCGGCCGCTGCGGGTGGCGTCGATCAGCGCCTGGAGGTTGGTGCCGGAGCCGGAGATCAGGACCGCGACGCGGCGAAGCGCCATGCCTCCTCCACTCCCTCGAGCACGACGGCGGGGCCCGCACCCGCCTCGATGCGCCCGATCTCCCACACCCGCTCGCCGGCGGCCTCCAGACGCGCCAGGGCGTCCTCCCGCGCCGCCGCCGGCACCACGGCGATCATGCCGATGCCGCAGTTGAAGGTGCGGGCCAGCGAGCGGGCGTCCATGGCCGCCGCCTCGGCGAGGAAGCGGAAGACGGGTGGCAGCGGGAAGCGCCGCACGTCGATCACCGCCACCCGCCCCGCCGGCAGCACCCGCGGCGGATTGTCCAGGAGGCCGCCGCCGGTGACGTGGACGAGGGCGCGCACCAGTCCGGCACGGGCGAGGTCGAGGGCGGCGCGCACGTAGATGCGGGTGGGGGTGAGCAGTTCGTCGGCGAGGGTGCGTCCGGGTGCGAAGGGAGCCGGATCGAGGGGAGCGAGTCCCCGCGCGCGCAGCACCCGGCGCACCAGCGAGAAGCCGTTGGCGTGGACGCCGGAGGCGGCGAGTCCCAGCAGCACGTCGCCGGGCTCCGCCGGCTTCGGCAGGAGCTCCTCGCGTCGCACCGCGCCCACGGCGAAGCCGGCGAGGTCGAACTCGCCCGGCGCATAGACGCCCGGCATCTCGGCCGTCTCGCCGCCAAGGAGCGCGCAGCCCGCCTCGCGGCAGCCGGCGGCGATGCCGGCGATCACCTCCGCCGCCTCCTCCACCGCCAGCCGCCCGGTGGCGTAGTAGTCGAGGAAGAAGAGCGGCTCGGCCCCCTGCACCACCAGATCGTTGACGCACATGGCCACGAGATCGACGCCGAGGCCACGCGTCCGTCCCGCCTCGCGGGCCAGCACCAGCTTGGTGCCGACGCCGTCGGTGGCCGCCACCAGCACCGGCCCGCCGTGGCCGCTGGCATCCAGATCGAACAGGCCGCCGAAGCCGCCGATCCCGCCCAGCACGCCGGGGCGGGCGGTGGCCGCCACCAGCGGGCGGATGCGCGCCACCAGCCGGTGACCGGCGTCGATGTCGACCCCGGCTTCCCGGTAGGGATCGCGCTCGCCGTGCGCTTCTGCCATGATGTCCGTGCCGCGCGCGGGGACGGCGGGGAGGGTGGGCCCCCCGCCGGCGGAGATCAAGGGAGTGCGGCCGTGAGGCGAGGGATCCGGTTGCGGCCGGCGGCGCTGCTGGCGCTGCTGCTGGTCTGGCTCGGGACGGTGCCCCCCCTGGGGGCCGCCGACATGTACGCGGTCTCCGGCGTCGCGGTGGACGTGGTGGCGGACTCCGCGGTGGCGGCGCGCACGAAGGCCCTCGAGGAGGCGAAGCGCCGGGCCCTCGCCCGGCTGCTGCGGCGGCTCACCCTGCCGGAGGACTGGGGACGGCTGCCGGAGCCGGAGACCCTCGACCCCGAACCGCTGGTGGCCGGGATCTCGGTGGAGCGGGAGAAGCGCTCGGCCACCCGCTACGTCGCCACCGTCTCCGTCCATTTCGACGGGGCCGCGGTGCAGGAGCTGCTGCGGAAGGCCGGCATCCCCGCCGTGCTGCGTCCCTCGGATCCGCTGCTCGTACTGCCGGTCCGGGTGGACGAGGAGGGCCGGCGGCGGATCTTCGAGACCGACGATCCCTGGCGCGATCCCTGGCGGGAGGCGTGGCTCGTGGAGGGCGTGCGGGACACCCTCCTCACCCTCGTCTTCCTGCTGGGCGACATCGCCGACGTGGCGGCGCTGGCGGGGCTGGACGTGCGGCCGGCGCCGGCGGTGATGGAGGAACTACGCCGCCGCTACGGCACCCGCGCGGTGGTGCTGGCGGAGGCGCGGGTGGTGGCCCGCTGGCGGCCCCCGGCCCCGACGGCGGAGACGATGGCGGAGGACGCGCGGGAGGCCCCCCCGGTCACGGCGGTCCCGCCGCCGCGGGAGCTGGACGTGGTGCTGGTCCCCTACGGCGACTGGCCCGGCGACCTGCGCCGGCTGCGCGTCACCGCGACCTCGGCGGAGGAGGCGGAACGGCTCTGGCGGACGGCGGTGCGGCGGGCCGTGGAGGGCCTCGAGCTCGACTGGAAGCGACACGACATCGTCCGGACCGACGAGCGCGCGCGGGTGGTGCTGGTGCTGCCGCTTGCCGAGCTCGGCGAGTGGGTTCAAATAAGGCGGACCCTGGAGGCGGCGCCGGAGGTGCGCCGGCTCGAGACCGACCGGGTGTCACGGCGCGAGATCCGCTTCGCCGTCGAGATCCTCGGAGGCCGGCAGCGGCTCGCGCGGCTCGTGGCCGAGGCCGGCTTCGAGGTGGTGCCGGAGGGGGACGTATGGCTGTTGCGTCGAGCGGCGGAAGCGGGGGTGCGCTGAGCGCCGTGATGCGCTTCGGCTGGTGCACCCTCAGGCTCGGCTGGCGCCGTCTCGCCGACCTGCTCACCTCGGTCCGGCTGGTGGTGGCCGCTCCCCTCGCCCTCGCGGTGGTGAAGGGCGAGCACGAACTCGCCTTCTGGATGTTCGTGGTGGCCGGCGCCACCGACGTCGCCGACGGCCTGGTCGCCAAGTGGGTCAACCGGCCCACGCCCTTCGGCGCGGTCCTCGACCCCATCGCCGACAAGGTGCTCGTCGGCACCGCCTTCGTGGTGCTGACGTGGGAGGGGGAGATCCCCGTCTGGCTGTGCGCGCTGGTGCTGACCCGCGATCTCGCCATCGCCGGCGGCGCCCTGGTGCTGCGGATGCGGGTGCGGGCCTTCCGGGTGGAGCCGCTGGTGGTGGGCAAGCTCTGCACCCTCGTCCAGCTCCTCTATCTGGGCTTCCTCCTGGGCGAGCGTGCGGGCTTCGACTTCGCGGCGGTGTGGGTGGATCCCCTCGCCTTCGCGGTGGTGGCTTTCGTCCTCGCCTCGGCGCTGGCCTATCTGGCGGCGGGGCTGCGCTGGGCGCTCTCGGACCGCGCCGTCCGACCGTGAGCGCCGGCCGCGCGCCCCTCGACCTGCGCCTCCGCCAGCTCGCCTTCCGCTTCCCGCCGGCGGAGCGCCGCACCCTTGAGGATTTCCTGCCGGCCCCCTGCAACGCCGAGGCACTGGATCTGGTGCTGGGCTGGCCGGCGTGGCCGGCGGCGTGCGCCGTGGTGAGCGGACCGGCCGGCTGTGGGAAGTCGCATCTGCTGCGGATCTTCCAGCATCTGGCCCGGGCCCCCGTGTGGTCGGGACCGGCGCTGGACGCCGCCGGCTCCCCCTTCGCCCGCCTCGGTCCCGCGGGGGCGGTGGCGGTGGACGACGCCGACCGGGTGCGCGAACCCGAGGCGCTGCTCGCCCTCTACAACGCCGTGCGCGAGCGTGACGGCCGCCTGCTGCTGGCCGGCCGCACGCCGCCGGCACGCTGGGCGATGGGGCCCGCGGATCTGCGCTCGCGGCTGCGGGCCGCCCACCACGTACCCATCGCGCCGCCGGACGAGACGCTGGTGGAGGCGCTCCTGGTCAAGCTCGCCCGCGACCGCGGCCTGGAGCTGGATCCGCCGGTGGTGCGCTATCTGGCGGTGCGCAGCGAACGCGCCTTCGCCGCCGTGCGGCGGCTGGTGGAACTGCTGGACGAGCTGGGGCTGCGCAGCGGCCGGCGGGTGGGGCTCGACCTCGCCCGGCGGGCGCTCGCGCGGCTCGCGGCGGAGACGGAAGGCGACGCGTGGGAAGGGGGAGGAGAAGGATGAGCATCGACTACGGTATCGCCGGCCGCTGGGCCATCGTCTGCGCCTCCACGCGGGGGCTCGGGCGCGGCTGCGCCGAGGCCCTCGCCCGTGCCGGCGTCAACCTGGTGGTCAACGGGCTGGATCCCGACCGCACCGCCGCCGCGGCCGGGGAGATCGCCCGCCGCTTCGGGGTGACGGTGAAGGGCGTCGCCGCCGACGTCGCCACCACCGAGGGCCGCGCCCGTCTGCTGGAGGCCTGTCCCGAGCCCGACATCCTCGTCAACAACGCCGGCGGACCGCCGCCCGGCGACTTCCGGGCGTGGGACGAAGCGGCCTGGATCGCCGCCCTCCGCCTCAACATGCTCTCGGCCATCGAGATGATCCGCGCCACCGTGGATGCCATGATCGCCCGTCGCTTCGGGCGCATCGTCAACATCACCTCCAGCGCCGTGAAGGCTCCCATCCCCGAGCTGGGCCTCTCCAACGGCGCCCGCGCCGGCCTCACCGGCTTCGTCGCCGGTCTCGCCCGCCAGCTCGCCCCCCATGGCGTGACCGTCAACAACCTCCTGCCGGGCCGCTTCCGCACCGACCGGCTGGAGGCCAACATCCGCTACAATGCCGAGAAGGAGGGCATCGACCGCGACGAGATGGAACGGCGGATGCTGGCCCGCATCCCCGCCGGCCGCTTCGGCGATCCCGCCGAGTTCGGCGCCGTCTGCGCCTTCCTCTGCTCGGTGCAGGCGGGCTATCTGGTGGGGCAGAACATCCTGGTGGACGGCGGCGCCTATCCGGGGACGTTCTGAGACTTGCCGGCGGCGCCCGCGTCCCCACCCTCCCCGACGGACGGCGGGATCAGCCCGATGCTGCGCTGGCTCTACGACCGCATCATGGCCCTCGCCGCCCACCGGCACGCCGGCTGGGTGCTGGGGGCGGTGGCCTTCGCCGAGAGTTCGGTGTTCCCGATCCCGCCGGACGCCCTCCTGATCCCCATGGTCCTGGCGCGCCCGCGCGCCGCCTTCCGCCTCGCCCTCCTCGCCACCGTGGCGAGCGTCGCGGGCGGCCTTCTGGGCTACGCCATCGGCCTCGCCCTCTGGGAGACGGTGGGACGGGCCATCGTCGCCTTCTACGGCTACGAGGCCGAATTCGCCCGCCTGCGGGCCCTCTATGCCGATTGGGGGCTGTGGATCGTCGCCGTCGCCGGCTTCACCCCCTTCCCCTACAAGGTGGTGACCATCGCGAGCGGGGTGGTGGGCTTTCCGGTCCTGCCCTTCCTGCTGGCCTCGGCGGTGAGCCGCGCCGGCCGCTTCTTCCTGGTGGCGGCGCTGCTCCGGGCCTTCGGCGAGGCGGTGCGCGACTTCGTGGAACGCCGCCTCGGTCTCCTCACCCTCCTCTTCGTCGCCCTGCTGGTGGGCGGCTTCCTGGTGCTGCGCCATGTCTGAGCCGAGTCTTCCCGCCCGTCTCCTCGCCGATCCCGTCCGTCTCGCCTGGGCGCTGGCGGCCGTCACGGCCCTGGCCCTCGCCATCGCCCACGGGCTGGAGGCGGCCGGCTTCGCCCCCTGTCCCCTCTGTCTCTACCAGCGCTATCCCTACTATGCGGCGGTGCCGGTGCTGGCGGTGGGCGCGATCCTGGGCCGGCCGCGGCCGGCGTTGGTGGTGGCCCTGCTGCTCTACCTGGGGGATCTGAGTATCGCCCTCTACCACGTGGGGGTGGAGCAGGGGATCCTGACCCTGCCCGAGAGCTGCGCCGCCGCCGGTCGGGCGGAGACGCTGGAGGAGCTGAAGCGGCTGGTGCTGGAGACGGTGCCGCGCTGCGACCGGCCGGAGTTCTTCTTCCTCGGCCTCACCCTCGCCGCCTGGAACGCCCTCTTCGCCCTCGCCCTCACACTGGTGACGGCGGCGGGACTACGGGCCCTCCGCCGCTGAGGCCACCCTTTCGCGGAAGGGATCGGCGGGATAGACGCCGAGGATCTCCACGTGGTGGGCGAAGAAGCGCAGCTCCTCGAAGGCGAGCCGCACCCGCTCCTCCTCGGGGTGGCCGAGGATGTCGGCGTAGAACTGGGCCTGGGTGAAGCTGCCGTCGATGTAGCTCTCCAGCTTGGTCATGTTGACGCCGTTGGTGGCGAAGCCGCCCAGTGCCTTGTAGAGGGCCGCGGGGACGTTGCGCACCCGGAAGACGAAGGTGGTCACCACCGGACCGTCCCGCGGGCCCGGATAGCGGGGCTCGCGGGCCAGCACCAGGAAGCGGGTGGTGTTGTGCTCGGCGTCCTCGATGTCGCCCGCCAGCACGTCGAGACCGTAGATCTCGGCGGCGAGGGAGGAGGCGATGGCGGCGAGGCGCGGATCCCGCCGTTCCGCCACCTCCGCCGCCGCCCCGGCGGTATCCGCCACCGCCCGCGGCCTGAGACCGTGGCGCCGGATGAAGGCGCGGCACTGGCCGAGGGCGTGGACGTGGGAGAGCACCGTCTCCACCTGTTCGAGGCGCGTGCCCGGCAGCACCAACAGATGGTGGTTCACCCGCAGGAAGTGCTCCGCCACGATGTGGAGGCCCCCCCGCGGCAGCAGGTGGTGGACGTCGGCGACCCGCCCCGCGACGGTGTTCTCCACCGGGATCATGGCATAGCGGGCGCGTCGCTCGCGGACCGCCGCGAAGGCGTCCTCGAAGGACTCGCAGGGCAGCACCGCGAACTCCGGGAACATGCGGCGGCAGGCGAGATGGGAATAGGCGCCGGGATGGCCCTGGAAGGCGATGGTGCGGGCCGGATCCGATCGCGCCGGGGCGGTGTTCACGGCCGCGGTTCTCCCTCCAGCAGTTCGCGGGCGCGGCGCAGATCCTCGGGGGTGTCCACCCCGAAGGGCACGCTGTCCACCGTGGCGACGCCGATGGTGAGCCCGTGTTCGAGGGCGCGCAGCTGTTCCAGCCGTTCCCGCCGCTCCAGCGGACTGGGCGGCAGCGCGGCGAAGCGCTCCAGCGCGTCGCGGGTGAAGGCGTAGATGCCGATGTGGTGCCACACCGGCCCCTCTCCCCAGGGGGCGGGGGCGCGCGTGAAATAGAGGGCCCGGCCGAAGCCCGGACGGGCCGGATCGAAGGCCACCACCGCCTTCACCACGTGGGGATCCTCCCGCTCGAAGGGATCGTGGGTGGGCGCCACCAGCGTCGCCATGTCGGTGCCCGGCAGGGCCAGCGGCTCCAGCACCCGGGCGACGGCGGCGGGATCGATGGTGGGCAGGTCCCCCTGCAGATTGACCACCCGCCGGATGCGCCGTTGCGGATCCAGCGCCGCCACCGCCGCCCGCACCCGGTCGGTGCCCGAGGGCAGATCCGGATCGGTCGGGACGGTCCGGCCCCCGGCCCGCTCCACCACCTCCAGGATCTCGGCATCGCCGCTCGCCACGTACACGGGCCCCACCCCGGCCGCCACCGCCCGCCGCCAGACGTGGAGCACCATGGGCGTGCCGTGGATGTCGGCGAGCGGCTTGCCCGGCAGCCGCGTCGCCCTCATGCGGACCGGGATCACCACCACCGTCGCGGGATCGGCAGCCGTCGCGCTCACGGGATCCTCACTCCGATGCCGATGCGGCCGTCGTCCGGGCGGCACGGCGTCGCCTTGACCGGTCCGGGGGCGCGGGATACCGACGGACGCGCACACGACCGTGCCGGACGCCGCTTCGACCAGGACGGGGAGCACCCATGCCCTATACCATGGAGCACAACAAGATCGTCGGGGCCATTCTGACCGCCATGATCGCCGCCTCGGCCTCCGGCAATCTCGCCCGCATCCTCTATCCGGAGGAGAAGATGGAGGAGCCGCTGATCCGCGTCGAGGCCGCCGCGGCGGAAGAGACCGCGGTCGCCGGAGAGGAGGCGGCGGCCCCCCGCTCGCTGCCCGAGCGGCTGGCGGCGGCGGATCCGGAGCTCGGTCGCAAGGTGGCGAAGAAATGTGCCGGCTGCCACGGTTTCGAGAAGGGCGGTCCGGACAAGGTGGGCCCCAACCTCTGGGGCGTCGTCGGCCGGCCGGTGGCGGGCGCCGAGGGCTTCGCCTACTCCGAAGCCCTGAGGGCCCTCGGCGGCACCTGGACCTTCGAGCGGCTCGACGCCTTCCTCGCCGATCCCAAGGGCTTCGCCCCCGGCACCAAGATGGCCTTCGCCGGTCTCCGGAAGCCGGAGGATCGGGCGAATCTGCTCGCCTGGATGGCGCAGCAGGCCGACGCGCCGGTCCCCCTGCCGGCGGCCGCGACGGAGACGGAGGCCGCCGGGGACGCCGGGATGGAGACGGGAGCGGCGGAGGGCGCCGCCGAAGCGGCGACGGCGGACACGGCGGCCGCGGCGACGCCCGCGGAAGAGGGGCCGGCGGCGGAGGAGGCGGCCGGGGCCGGACATCCCGTTCTCGCCCTCCTGGCCGGTGCCGATTCCGGTCGCGGCGAGAAGGTGGCCCGCACCTGCAAGGCGTGTCACACCCTCGAGAAGGGCGGGCCGAACAAGGTGGGGCCCAATCTCTGGGGCATCGTCGGCCGGCCGGTGGCGGGCGTCGAGGGCTTCCGCTATTCGCCCGCGCTGCGGGAATTCGGCGGTGCGTGGAGCTGGGACCGGCTCGCCCGCTTCCTCGAGGATCCGCGGGGCACCGTCCCCGGCACCCGCATGAGTTTCGCCGGCATCCGCAGGCCCGGCGATCTGGCGGATCTGCTCGCCTATCTGCGCACCCTCGCCGACGAGCCGGCACCGCTGCCGTGAGCCTCGACCTCGACCGCTGCGCCGAGGTGGCCGGCGAGCTCGCCGATCTCGCCGGCGCGGTGCTGCGGCGCCACTTCCGCACATCCCTCGCGGTGGAGAGCAAGGCCGACCGGAGCCCCGTGAGCCGCGCCGACCGGGAGGCGGAGCGGGCCATGCGCGCCCATCTCGCGCGGGTGCTGCCGGATCATGCCGTGGTGGGGGAGGAGTTCGGCGGCACCTTCCCGGAGGACCGGCCGGTGTGGGTGCTCGATCCCCTGGACGGGACCCGGGCCTTTCTCGCCGGCCGTCCCACCTTCGGCATCGCCCTCGCCCTGCTCGAGAAGGGACGGCCGGTCCTGGGGCTGGTGGACCAGCCCATCACCGGCGATCGCTGGATCGCCGTCCGCGGGCGCGGCTGCCGCTTCCGCGGAGTCCCGGCGCGCACCCGCCCCTGTCCGCGGCTCGCGGCGGCGGTGGCCTCCACCACCTCGCCGGAGATGTTCCTCGATTCGCCGTGGGAGGGCCTCTACCACGCGCTGCGTCGGCGGGTGCGCTTCTTCGTCTACGGCGGCGACTGCATCGGCTACGCCCTGCTGGCGGCGGGCTTCGCCGATCTGGTGGTGGAACGGGAGCTGGCGCCCCACGACTTCCTGCCGCTGGTACCGCTGGTGGAGGAGGCGGGCGGCCTCGTCACCGATCTCGCCGGCGCGCCGCTGGGACCGGCTTCGGCCGGCGAGGTGGTGGCGGCGGGTGACGCGCGCGTCCACGCCGAGGTGCTGGCGCTGGTCCGCACCATCCTCAGGCCGGCAGGGTGAGGCGGACGGCGAGACCGCCCAGCTCCGAGTCTTCGAGAGTGATCTCGCCGCCGTGGGCGAGGACGATGTCGCGGGCGATGGCGAGGCCGAGACCGCTGCCGCCGGCGCCGCCGCGCGCCCGCTCCAGCCGGTAGAAGGGGCGGAAGACCCGCTCCCGCTCCGACGGCGGGATGCCCGGGCCGTCGTCCTCGATCACCACCTCGAACCGGTCGCGGCGGCGCCGCGCCGAGACGCGCACGAGACGGCGGGCGTGGCGGAGGGCGTTGTCCAGCAGATTGGCGAGGCAGCGGCGGAAGGCGAGGGGGCGCAGCGGCAGGTGGAGGCCGGCCTCGATGCGGGTCTCGATGCGCACCCCGTCGCGGCCGCTGCGCGCGAGGAGCTCGTCCAGCATGCGGTCGAGGCGCGCCGGCCGCGGCCGCTCCCGTCCCTCGCCGCGGGCGAAGTCGAGATAACTCTCGACGATGCGCTGCATGGAGTCCAGGTCCTGGCGCAGGCCGGCCACCGTCTCCGGATCGCCCCCTTCCAGCAGTTCCAGCTCGAGGCGCATGCGGGTCAGGGGCGTGCGCAGATCGTGGCTCACCGCCGCCAGCATCTCCGTGCGCTGCTGGACGAAGCGCTCGATGCGCCGGCGCATGCTGTTGAAGGCGCGCGCCGCCTTGCGGATCTCAAGGGGCCCCTTGACCGGCACCTCGCCCACCTCGCCGCCCTTGCCGAAGGCGTCCATGGCGCGGGCGAGGCGGCGGATGGGGCGGATCTGCAGGTTCATGAAGTGCACGGCCAGCAGCAGCAGCACCAGGCTCGCGCCCACCATCCAGGCGAGGAGGATGCCGGTGGTGGTGCTGGTTACCCGCTTGCGCGGCGCCAGCACCGTGAGGAGACCATCGGAGAGCTGCACGTAGACCGCCACCCGTCCCGGCTGGCCCGGCCGCAGATCCACGGCGAAGGGGACGTCGAGCTTGCGTTCGAACGCCTCGAGGATCTTCGCGTCGATGCGGCTGAAGGGGCCCGTGGTGCGGGCGATGCGGGCCACGAGCTCCTCGAGCCGGCCCTGGGGCTCCAGCGACACCCGGAGATCCAGATGGCGCCGCATGCGTTCCAGCACCGCGGCGCGGGCCCGCGGATCCTCGAGGGCCTCCAGCTCCTCCACCGCCATGGCCACCTCGCCGGCGACGCCGGCGGCGAGCCAGCTCGTGACCGTGTCCCAGTGACGGTTGTAGAAGACCAGGGTGAGGATCACCTGCAGCAGCACCAGCGGCAGGATGACGATCAGCATCGCCCGCCACCAGAGGGTGCGGGGCAGCACCCGGCGCAGGCGGCGGGCGAGGAAGGGGCCGAATCTCATGGCCCGTCCGGCGCATCGACGAGGAGGGCGTAGCCCTCGCCGCGCACCGTCACCAGGTGACGGGGATGGCGCGGATCCTCCTCCAGCTTGCGGCGCAGACGCGTGATCTGCACGTCCACCGCCCGGTCGCTGCCGCGGATGCCGGCACGCGCGGCCAGCTCCGCCCGCGATATGGGACGTCCGGGCGTGCGCGCCAGGGCGTCCAGCAGCGCCCGCTCGGACGGGGTGAGGCGGACCCGCTCCCCCGCCCGCCGCAGTTCGCCGCGCCCGGCGTCGAAGACGAAGGGGCCGAAGTGGAGCTCGCGCGGCAGCGGGGCCGGCACGTGCCCGCTGCGGCGCAGGAGCGCGCGGATGCGCAGCAGCAGCTCCCGCGGCTCGAAGGGCTTGGGCAGATAGTCGTCGGCGCCCGCCTCGAGACCGGCGATGCGATCCTCGATCTCGCCGCGGGCGGTGAGCATGAGGATGGGCAGATCGCTGCGGGCGCGGATCTCGCGGGCGAGGGTGACGCCGTCGTCGCCCGGCAGCATCACGTCCAGCACCACCAGATCGAAGGCGAACTGGGCGAGTCGCGCGCGGGCCACCGTCGCGTCGGCGGCCACCGTGACGGCGAAGCCGTGGGTGCGCAGGAAGCGTTCCAGCAGCCGCGCGAGACGGGCATCGTCGTCGACGACGAGGATGTGGGAAAGGAGATCGCTCACGGTTCGCCGGCGGTCCCCGACGGCGGCAGGAACGGCCGTCCGCGCTCCGGAACGAGATGCGCGAGCACACCGAGGAAACCGCCGACCGCCTCGGGGCCGGCCTGGCCGAAACCGCGCCGCAGCGCCCGCTTCTGCAGACTCACCAGCTCCTCCAGCAGGGCCGCGCCCCGCTCGGTGATGCGCAGCGGCCGGCAGCGGCGGTCGCGGCCGCGCTCCCCCTCGGTGAGCAGCCCCTGCGCGCGCATGCGGATCACGTGGCGGGAGAGGGCCTGCTTCGAGCTGCCGAGGAGCTGGGTGAGGGCGGCCACCGTGGTGTCGGGGCGGGCGGCGACGAAGAGCAGGATCAGATAGTCCTTGAGCATGAGATCGCGGTCGGCCAGCCGCCGGAGACCGGGGCGGACCAGTTCGAGTTCGGCCAGCCAGAACAGGTACAGGGCCCGCGTGAGCTCTTCGTCCCGCAGATAGAGGGGGCTCACGGACGCCATGGCGTCCTCCGCGACGCGGGGGTTCGTTGACACCTCTGTCCCCGGGTGATACGCGTCGCGCTCGCCCGGGGCAACCCACACAATCCGGATTCGCTGCGAGTCGGAGGCGCCGAGATGGCCGACCCCGTCCCCTACGACGCCCGCGACGGCTGGATCTGGCTGGACGGCGAGTTCGTGCCGTGGCGGGAGGCGCGGCTGCACGTGCTCTCCCACGGTCTCCACTACGCGAGCTGCGTCTTCGAGGGCGAGCGGGCGTACGGGGGACGGATCTTCAAGCTGCGCGAGCACAGCCAGCGGCTGATCGACAGTGCCCGAATGCTCGACTTCGAGATTCCCTGGTCGCTGGAGGAGATCGAGCGGGCGTCGGTGGCGACGGTGGAGAAGAACGGGCTCGCCGACTGCTACGTGCGGCCGGTGGCCTGGCGCGGCAGCGAGCAGATGGGTGTCTCCGCCCAGCGGACCCGGATCCACCTCGCCATCGCCGCCTGGGAATGGGGGGCCTACTACGAGGACCTGCGCCTCGCCTGGGCCATCTACCGCCGCCCGTCGCCGGAGACGGCCCCCGTCCACGCCAAGGCCGCCGGCCTCTACATGATCTGCACCCTCGCCAAACACGCGGCCGAGGCCAAGGGCTACGGCGACGCCCTCATGCTCGACTGGCGCGGCTATCTGGCCGAGACCACCGGCGCCAACATCTTCCTCGTGATGAACGGGCAGCTCCACACCCCCATTCCCGACTGCTTCCTCAACGGCATCACCCGCCGGACGGTGATCCGTCTCGCCGAACGGCGCGGCATCCCGGTGGTGGAACGCCACATCATGCCGGAAGAGATCCGGGACGCGCAGGAGATCTTCGTCACCGGCACCGCCGCCGAGATCACGCCCGTCTTGGCCATCGAGGACCGGGAGTTCCAGGCCGGGCCCGTCACCCTCCAGCTCCTCGACGACTTCCGGGCGCTGACCCGGGGCGAGCTGGAACTCTGATCCGGACCGTCCGTCCGCAACCCCGGCCGGCACCCGCGGGTGCCGGCCCGTTCACGGAGGAGACGCATGGCCGTCGAACGTACCCTCGCCATCGTCAAGCCCGACGCCACCCGCCGACGGCTGGTGGGCGCCATCGTCCAGCGGATCGAGCAGGCCGGGCTCGCCATCGTCGCCATGAAACGCCTGCGCCTGACCCGCGAACAGGCCGAGGCCTTCTACGCCGTCCACCGCGAGCGGCCCTTCTTCGACTCCCTCTGCACCTTCATGACCTCGGGGCCGGTGGTGGTGATGGTGCTGGAGGGCGAGGACGCCGTCCGCCGCTGGCGGGAGCTCATGGGCGCCACCGATCCGGCGAAGGCGGCGCCGGGGACCATCCGCGCCGATTTCGCCGAGTCCATCGAGGCCAATTCGGTCCACGGCTCCGACGCGCCGGAGACGGCGGCCCGCGAGGTGTCCTTCTTCTTCGCCGAGGTGGAGATCGTCGGCTGAGGACCGTCCGGGTCCGGTGCGGCGTCGTCACGGGACGGCAGCGGGGACGTGGAGCCGGCGCAGGGTGCGGCGGGCGAGACGGGGGTAGGCCAGCCGGCGGAAACGCCAGGTGCCGATGAAATGGGCGAAGCGCACCCGCGCCAGCGGCACCGCCGGCGTGACGGTGGCGTAGTCGGGCCAGGGCAGCACGGCCGGCTCCGGCCGGTTGGCGAGCACGAAGGCGGAGGCGACCTGCTCGCTCCCCCATTCGGCGAAGCGCCGGCCCAGACGCGCCGTCATCTCTCCGTGGAACCACTCCAGGAGCCAGCGCCCTCCGGCTCCACCGGCGCGGTCGAAGCCGGCGAAGCCGGAGGAGGCCCGGACGTAGCGCAGCCGTTCGGCATCGGGCAGATCGCCGAGGACCCGCTGGGCCACGTCCACCACGTGGGTGGCATCGGACGCGGTGACGGCGGGACCCCGCGCCGCCTCGGCGCAGGAGACCACGGGCTCCCCCTCGCCCAGCAGGAAGGGGCGATTGGTGGCGACGGCCTCGCACACCTCCGGCAGCTCGCCCAGCGTCAGGGTGTCGGCGTCGAGCTGGATCACGTAATGGTCGCGGGCGAGGTCGAGGCAGGTGACGAGCCGCTCCCACGTCCCGCCCCGCCGACAGCGTCCGGTGTCCACCTCCGCCACCCGTCGGAAGACGACGGCGCCGCCCAGGTGCCGCACGAGGAGCGCGCGTCCGGCGGGGTCCAGGTCCGGGTCCAGCAGCAGCACGAAGCGGCCGTGGCCGAGGCGGGGATAGAAGGTCTTGGCCGCCACCAGATAGAGGAGGAGGTCGCGGGGGTGGAGCTGGGTGACGATACGGACCGGCGAATCGACGATGCGGAGCGGCGGCGTGCGCAGGACCTCGCCGGCGATGCGGCGGAACAGGGCATAGCCCACAGCGCGGCGGATGCGGTAGAACACGGCCACGTCCCCCACGCCCTCCCCTGCCGCGCCGGGGACGACGGGGCAAGGGCGGGCATGGTCGAGACGTACGGAGGGATCGTCCCGACGCGTCGTCCCGGCGGCTCAGAAGAAGGCGCGGTCGCGGTTGCGGGCCCGCTCGAGACCCTTCAGCCCCTCGCGGCCCACGAGATCGCGCAGCACGGCGCTGGCGATGTCGGCCTCGGCGAGGTCCAGCCCGTCCACCCGCGCGCCGGTGAGATCGGCCCCGCCCAGCATGGCCTTCACCAGCCTCGCACCGCGGAGGTCGGCGCCGCGGAGCCGCACGTACTCCATGTCGGCGAGGGTGAGATCGGCGTCGCGCAGGTCCGCACCCTCGAGATCGGCCGAGCGCAGCACCGCACGGATCAGACCCATGCTCTGATTGGTGAGATCCGCGCCGCCGCGCAGCTCGCGCAGCACCGCCTTCCGGAAGCGGGCCCCGGTGAAATTGCCGATGAGGCGGGCCCCGGTGAGGTCGGCCCGGTCGAAGCGGGCACGCGGGAACTGGCCCTGGAACAGATCGGCGCCGCGCAGCGACGCCTCGGAGAAGTCCGCCTCGATGGCCCACACCTGCGCGAGCTTCGCCCCGTCCAGCCGCGCTCCGGCGAGGCGGGAACGGTTGAGGCGCGCGCCGGTGAGATCGGCCTCCCGCAGATCCAGCCCCGCGAGATCGAGGCCGTTGAGGCCGCGCCCCCGCAGATCGACCGGTCCGCCGCGATGGATCATGGCCTCGACGGCGGCACGATCCAGCTCCGCCTCGGTCATGCGGGGCGAGTCGAGATCGAGACCCCGCATCATCATGTCCATGCCCTGGCCCCGGGCATTCCGCGCGACCGCCGCGAGGGCGACGATGCCACCGAGGCGGCGGCCCAGGTCCCGCAGGAAACTGCGTCGTGGAACGAGGGTCATCTCAACTGGCCTCCCGATCGGCGGTGGCGGGATCGAAGGGCCGGACCCGTACCAGCGGCCGCCCCGCCTCCCGCCAGCCGTCCACCCCCTCAGGATACCAGTGGACGCGACGGTAGCCCAGCTCCCGCACCGCCCGGACGGCGGCCCGGCGCGAGAATGGACAATCACGATCGCACAGGAACACGAGAGGATGTTCCTGCCGGCCGCCCGTGAGGACGGCGAGGGCGCGGACGAAATAGTCGTGAAGGTCGGCGGGGAGAACCTCGGCGCCCACATTGGGCAGCCACACGGCACCCGGCAGGGTGGCCCTCTCCGGCGGCAGCCACAGGCGACCGGGGCCGCGTTCGGGCGGCGGCTCGCGGGCGCCGGGATAGACGTCGATCACGAGCGGCGCCGCACCCTCGAGCAGACGCACGAGCGCCGGCGTGTCCAGCACCGTCACATCCTCCGGTGCCGGCCCGGAGGCGGCGACGACGGAGGCGGCATCCGCCGGCGCCTGCGACTTCCGCTCGGGCTCGGCCAGCCAGGGAGGCGGATTGATCAGGCGCCCGCGGCGGTCCAGCAGGGGCACGCCGTAGTCGCGGAGGATGGCCTCGATCTCGCGGCGGCGCTTGCGGACGAAGCGGTTGACGGTATCCAGCCACTCCTTCTCGCCGTAGCGCACGCCCATGGAGATGCGGAAATCCATGGGCAGACCGCGACGACGATCGCCCTCGAGCGGCACCCATTCCAGCGCCACCTCGGCGCGCTTCGCCCAATAGGCGCCGATGGGCCCCCAGACCAGCGCCATGTCCAGACGGCCCGCGGCCACGTCCATCACCGCCTGGCGGGCGGGGTGGGTGATCCGGGTGTCCACCTGCAGTTCGTAGGGGACGAGATTGTCCTCCAGCCCCTTCCAGCGGATCAGTTGCACGGGGGGCGTGTTGGCGACGGCGCCGATGCGGGCGATCCGGGCCAGCGGCGAATCGAGGCTCGAGAATTTGTCGCGGTCGGCCGCCCGATAGACGAGCACATAGACGGAGCGATAGTAGCTCCGCGTATTGGAGACCAGCTCGTGGCCGGCCGTGATCCCCATCACCAGGTCGCACCGGTGGGCGGCGAGGGTGTTGCGGATGAAGCCGATCACCTGGGGATGCCAAGTATAGCGGAGTTCGGCCCCGAGATCGGCGGCGAGGAGCTCGGCGATCCGATTCTCGAAGCCCTCACCGGCGCGATTGGAGAAGGGGAGATTGTCGGGATCGGCACACACGCGGAGGAATGCGCGCGTGCGCAGCTCGCCCTGGCTGCGCTCCTGGGCCGTGGCGGCCCACGGAGCCAGCACCAGGGCGAGCGCACCGGCCAGCGGGAGGAGAGAGGCGAAGAGACGTCTCGTGATCACGACGGACACCGCTCGAGGGGACCAGGCTTCACCTTGCCGTCGGAGACGGCCTTGAGGTACATGTAGATGTCCTCGAGATAGAGCATCACGTCGGTGACGTGGCCGAAGGAGGGCATGACCTTTTCCTGGCCCGCGGCGAGATTCTCGCGGCCGTTGACCACCACCTCGTTGAACTCGTCCCGCGACAGACGCTTCAGGGACTCCACCAGCGACGGCGCGAAGGAGCTGCCGAGACCGGCCTCGCCGTGGCAGCGGTGGCAGAAGTTGCCGTAACGCCGGGCGCCGTTGTAGAGCTGTTTCGAGACCACATTGTCGCCGCAGATCTGGCCGATGTAGGGGCGTTCGTACAGCTCGTCCTCGCTGGGCTCGCCCCCGTCCTCGGCGGCCCCGGCCACGGTGACGGAACCCGCGAGCAGCAGCGCGGCGAGCACAAGGCGCAGGTAAGGCGGCATCGCGTCGCGACCTCCCTGATCCGTTCGTTCTGGTGCTCCCGCTATAGAGCGCGACGGCACGTCTGTCAGGCCCCCGGTCGCGGGAGAGGCGAATCGTCGCATCCGGCCTACCGGTTCAGCTCCCCCGCTCGTCGCCGCAGGCGAAGGGGCCGGTGCGCCGGTAGCCCGGATGCTCCCGCTCCCAGCGGGCGATGCGCGCCTGGCCCTGCACCATGCACTGCATCACCGTGCCTTGCCAGGGGATCCGGACCTCGCGGCACTCGCGCGGGTCACTGCCGGAAAGGCAGGCGAGGAAGGTGAGCACGATCCACACGACGGATCTCCGACCGCCCGGACGGAGCAAGTCTAGCGGGCCGTCCGGACGTTGTCAGCGGTCGCCTCACGGGCGCGTGCGGAAGCGCTCCGGGAGCCCGCCCACCGTCTCGCGGAAGCCCGAATACTCGAGCGCGGCGTAGGGCAGCATGGCCGGTCCCGCCCCCTGGGATCGCCGGCGGGCGCGTCCGTCGGCAGGTCCCGACCGGCACCGTGGAGACCGCGCTTCTTCGCCACCTCGGTGGCGCGCATGAAGGCCCGGGTGGCGCGCATGAAGGCCCGCCAGGCGAGATCGTGGACCGGCCGGGTGCCGCGGCCGTGGGTGTGGCGCGCGACGATGGCGATGTCGTCACCGGTGCGGGTGACGAGCCCGTCGAGGAGGAGGCCGGCGTCGATGGCGCCCCGCACCTCCTCGCGCACCGCCGCCAGCATCCGTTCGGAGGGGCGGGTATGGCCGCCGACCGAGCCCACGTCGGCCTTGATGACGCTCAGGGTGACACGCATGGCGAGACACCTCCCCGCGGACGCGCACCCGGCCACGGTCCCTCCGGCTGCGGCGGGTGCGGCTGGACCGTTCCCGTCGGCTCGAAGGTGGGGACGGGCCGGCGGCGGCACAAGCGACCTGCCCATTCCGTAGGCAGACTGCCCATTTTCCGGGCAGGCGAGGAGGGCGGCCGGGGCCGGCATCCGCACCGCCGGGGCTGGCACGGTTCCTGCGTGGGTGCGGGTGGAGCGACACGGGCGCGGGACCGAGAGCCATGAAGAAGGTCGAAGCGGTCATCAAGCCGTTCAAGCTGGACGAGGTGAAGGAGGCCCTGCAGGAGGTCGGCGTGAAGGGCATGACGGTGACCGAGGCCAAGGGCTTCGGCCGTCAGAAGGGGCACACCGAGCTCTATCGCGGGGCCGAATACGTGGTCGACTTCCTGCCCAAGGTGAAGCTCGAGGTGGTGGTGGAGGACCAGCTGGTCGAGCGCGTGGTGGAGGCCATCGCCGAGGCCGCCCGCACCGGCCGCATCGGTGACGGCAAGATCTTCGTCTCGCCGGTGGAGGAGGTGATCCGCATCCGCACCGGCGAACGCGGCCCCGACGCCCTCTGAGGCGGCGGCGGCCCCATGTCCCGTCCACGGAGCACGAGAGGGAGCCCATGAAACTGGACTGCAAGACACCCGCCGACGTCATCCGGGCGATCCGCGAGCACGGGGTCGAGATCGTCGACCTGCGCTTCACGGACGTGCCCGGCACCTGGCAGCACACCTCCTTCGGGGCCTCGACCTTCGACGAGGACGCCATCGTCGAGGGACTGGGCTTCGACGGCTCGTCGATCCGCGGCTTCCAGCAGATCCAGGAGTCCGACATGCTGCTGGTGCCGGATCCGACGACGGCCTTCCTCGATCCCTTCTTCGAGCACAAGACGCTCGTGATGATCTGCGATGTCAAGGATCCGGTCACCAAGGAATTCTACGGCCGTGATCCGCGGGGCATCGCCAAGAAGGCCGAGGCCTACCTGAAGTCGACCGGCATCGGTGACACGGCCTACTTCGGACCGGAGCCGGAGTTCTTCGTCTTCAACGACGTGCGCTACGGATCCGACGTCAACTATTCCCTCTATCGGGTCGACTCCGTGGAGGGACACTGGAACACCGATGCCGAGGAAGGGCCCAATCTCGCCTACAAGATCCGTCCCAAGGAGGGCTATTTCCCGGTGCCTCCCTCCGACACGCTGCAGGACGTGCGCAGCGAGATGGTGCGGGTGATGGAGACCCTCGGCATTCCCGTCGAGTGCCATCACCACGAGGTGGCGACGGCCGGCCAGTGCGAGATCGACATGCGCTTCGACACGCTGCTGCGCATGGCCGACAATGTGATGATGTACAAGTACGTGGTGAAGAACGTCGCCCGCAAGCGCGGCCTCACCGCCACCTTCATGCCGAAGCCGCTCTACGGCGACAACGGCTCCGGCATGCACACCCACCAGTCCATCTGGAAGGACGGCCAGCCCACCTTCGCCGGCGAGGGCGGCTATGCCGGCCTCTCCGACGTGGCGCGCTGGTACATCGGGGGCCTGCTCAAACACGCGCCGGCCATCCTCGCCTTCGCGGCGCCCACCACCAACTCCTACCGGCGGCTGGTGCCGGGCTTCGAGGCGCCGGTCAATCTCGCCTGGTCCATGCGCAACCGTTCGGCCGCCTGCCGCATCCCCATGTATTCGGAGAGCCCGAAGGCCAAGCGGGTGGAGTTCCGCTGCCCCGACGCCTCCTCCAACCCCTATCTGGCCTTCGCCGCCATGCTGATGGCCGGCCTCGACGGCATCCGCAACCGCATCGATCCGGGCGAGCCGGTGGACAAGAACATCTACGACCTGCCGCCGGAGGAGGCCGCCGCCATCGGCAAGGTTCCGGGGCAGCTCTCCGAGGCCATCGACGCCCTCGAAAGGGATCACGACTTCCTGATGGAGGGCGACGTCTTCACAGCCGATTTCATCGAGGCCTATATCGACTACAAGCGCTCCAACGAACTCGATCCGATCCGGCTGCGGCCGCATCCGTACGAGTTCGTGCTCTATTACGACGTCTGAGCGCCCACGGCCCGCGGGAAGGCCGGAAGGGAACGTCGCGCGAGGGAAGGCGGCCCCATGGGCCGCCTTCCTCCTTTCGCACGTCGTGCCGGGCGATCCCCGCTCAGGGCAGGCGGGCGGCGATGCGGCGGAACTCCCCCTCGCCGAAGGCGCGCATGGTGGTGGTGCGGACGTTGCCGAGCGCCCCCACCCGCAGCGAGAAGAGCGCCGCCGTCTCGTCGTCGGGCGCCTCGAAGACCACCACCGCGTCGTGGGGGCCCATGGTCAGATAGAAGGCGAGGATCCG
This sequence comes from Alphaproteobacteria bacterium, assembly GCA_026982705.1. GTDB lineage: Bacteria > Pseudomonadota > Alphaproteobacteria > Geminicoccales > Geminicoccaceae > HRBIN39. The sequence goes on along the minus strand of JALSGP010000012.1, from coordinate 48,350 downwards.
TCCGCCCATGTCCTCGATCATGGCCTTGGCCGCATCGAGGCGGTGGGGCGACTCCTTGACGTGCATGATGCCCTTCTCGGTGTAGTCGACGAGCTGGACGTAGGTGGGCATGGCGCACTCCCCTTCCGGTCCCCCTTTCCCCGCATATGCGCATGGCGCGCGGCCCCTTTAAGGGGCGACGGCGAGGGCCGCGGCGAGGGTGCCGGCGATGCGGGCATTGGCCACGGCGAGGGCGCGGTTGAGCGCGACGGTGCGGCCGCCGCTGGCGGAGGCCAGCTGCGCGAGGAGGAAGGGCGTCTCCTCCGGTCCCCGCACGCCGCACCGACGCGCCTCGGCGAGGGCCGCCGCCAGCAGCGCCTCGAACTCGGCGGGATCCAGGGCGAGGTCCGCCGGCGGCGGGACGGTGAGGAGGAGGCCGGTGGGCCAGCCCCAGGCCGCCTGGGCCCGCACCAGCCGCACCGCCGCAGCCGGATCGGCGAGGCGGGGGACCGGATGGGGCAGGGCCCGCAGATAGAAGCCCGGCAGGCGGTCGGTGCCGAGGCCGAGGACCGGGATCCCCAGCGTCTCCAGCAGCTCCAGCGTGCGCGGCACGTCCAGCACCGCCTTGATGCCGCTGCACACCACCACGAGGGGACTGCGCACCAGTTCCGCGAGATCGGCGGAGATGTCGAGGTCGCCCGCGGCCCCCCGGTGGACGCCGCCGATGCCGCCGGTCGCCATCACCCGGATGCCGGCGCGGTGGGCGATGCGCAGCGTCGCCGCCACGGTGGTGCCGGCGGTGCCGCCGAGGGCGACGAGTCGGGCGAGATCGCGCACCGACGCCTTCTCGCGGGCCGGATGGTCGGCGAGGCGACGGAGCTGGTCGGCGGAGAGACCCACCCGCGCCACGCCGTCGAGGATCGCGACGGTGGCGGGGACCGCCCCCGCCTCCCGCACCGCCGTCTCCATCGCCCGCGCCGTCTCCAGATGATGCGGCGGCGGCAGCCCGTGGGTGGTGATGGCGCTCTCGAGGGCCACCACCGGCCGGCCGGTGGCGAGGGCCGCCGCCACCTCGGGGGAGACGGCGAGCACGCTCACGTCCCGAGGCGCTCGACCCGCACCGGCGCCCCCTCCGCCACCCCCGCGAGGCGCCGCACGTCGCCGCGGGCGCGGGCCCACACGTTGCAGGGGCTCACCAGCCGCGGTTCGCCCGCCCGCGAGACCGGCGTCGGACCGAAGGCGATGGCGATGGCCCGTCCCTCCGGCCAGAAGGCGATCTCGCCCGGCTCCACCACCTCCCGTGCGCCGGCCTCGCGCGCCGCCACCACCGGGGTCTCGAACCAGACCTCCTCACCCCAGCGATGGGCCACCGCCTCGAAGGGCACCGCCGCCAGCACGGCGCGGGCGGTGGGCGTGTCCAGGGGCTCCACCTCCAGCACCACCGGCCCCACCACGATCCGCAGCAAGGCTGTCGTTCCGTCCATGGCTCATCCCGTCCGCAGCGTCTCGGTGTGGCCGTCGACGGCGATGGCCTGCCCGTGGATGCGACGGGCGTGGTCGGAGCAGAGGAACAGGATCAGCTCGGCCACGTCCCGGGCGTCGACGAAGGTGCGCAGGCTGTTGGTGCGCAGATAGCGCGCCCGCACCTCCGCCACCGGCCGGCCGGTGACGGCGGCATCCGCCTCGATCACCCGCTCGATGCGCGGTCCCGCCACCGGTCCCGGACAGACGGCGTTGACCCGGATGCCCTCCGGCCCGAGCTCCATGGCCCAGGTGCGGGTCATGCCGATCACCGCCCATTTGGAGGCGGCATAGGGCGTGCGGTTGGGAAAGCCGAAGAGGCCGGCGGTGGAGGCGAGGTTGACGATGACGCCGCCGCCCGCTTCGCGGAGGGCCGGTACCGCCCGTCGCGTGCAGAGGAACATGCCCTCCACGTTGACGGCGAGACAGCGGCGGAACTCCGCCGGGTCCAAGGTCTCCACCGGTCCGGTGGGGCCCTTGATGCCGGCGTTGTTGACCAACACGTCGAGCCCGCCCAGGAAGGCGAGAGCCTCGTCGAACAGCCGCGCCACCTCCCCAGGTTCGGCCACGTCGGCCCGGGTGGTGCCGATGGTCGGGTTCGCGGCGGCGAAATCGGCGAGGGCGGCGTCGTCGATGTCGCAGACGAACACGCGTGCGCCGGCCGCGGCGAAGGCCTCGGCGGTCACCCGGCCGATGCCGGCGGCGGCGGCGGTGACCACCACCCGCTTGTCCCGGAGCCCCCTCATGATCCCGTCTCTCCCGGCGTTTCCTCTTCCTTGCCCGGATCACGGCCGGCGGAGGGCGGGGCCGTGACGACGGACCGTCGCCACCGCGCCGTCCTCGCCGCACGTCTGCGCGAGGCCGCGACCCGGGGAGACCGAGTGGTGCTGGAAGGTTTCCACGCCGTCAAGCACGCCCTGCGCTTCGGCGCCGACATCCGTCTCGCCGTCGTGGCCGATCGGTCTCAGGTGGTGACTCTCGCCCGCACCCTCGCGCCCGATCTCGCGGACTGGTTCGCGCGCGTCCCGGAGGAGGTGGGCGCGGAGGTCTTCGCCCGGCTGTGGCCGCGGCCGCCGGAGACCGGGGTGTTGGCGGTGGCGGCGCGGCCCCGCGCCACCCTCGCCGATCTCGCCCGCGACCGGCCGGTGGTGCTGCTGGAACGGCCCGCCCATCTCGGCAATGTGGGGGCGGTGATCCGGGTGGCGGCGGCGGCGGACTGTGCCGGCGTCGTCACCACCGGCCCCTACGATCCCTGGCATGGCACGGCCCTGCGCACGGCGGCGGGGCTCCACTTCGCGCTGCCGGTGGTGGGGTGCGAGGCGCCGCCGGTCCTGGACCGTCCCCTCTACGCCCTCGATCCGGAGGGCGCGCCGCTGGACCCTCGCCGGATCCCGGCGGATGCGGTGCTGGCCTTCGGTTCGGAGCGGCGCGGTCTGTCGGCGGAGCTGCGGGCGCGGGCCCGAGGCCGCTTCCGCCTGCCCATGCGCGCGGGCGTCTCCAGCCTCAATCTGGCCACGGCGGTGGCGGCGGTCCTCTACGTGCTGCGCCTCTGCGGTCCCCTCTTGCGCGGCGAGGGCGACGGAACCTAGATTCGTTCCGAAAAGCGAAGTGCCGGGTCGCGGATTCGATCGGGGAGGTGAGCCATGGCGACCTTCGGCGAACGGATCGCGCGGCAGTGGCAGGATGCCGTCAACGCCGTGCTCGGTCTGTGGCTCGTGATCTCGCCCTGGCTCCTGGGTTACGCCGGCGAGACGGCGGCGGCGTGGAACGCCTGGATTCCGGGCGTGATCGTCGCCGTGGCGGCCATCGCCGCGCTCACCGCCTTCCACGAGTGGGAGGAGTGGGTGAATGCCCTGCTGGGCCTGTGGCTGGTGGTCTCGCCCTGGCTCGTGGGCTATGCGGCGGTGACGGCGGCGGTGTGGAACCACGTGGTGGTGGGGCTGGTGACCCTGGCCCTCGCCGTCTGGAGCGCCTGGCGGGCCCGGCACGAGCCGCAGACCGCCTGAGAAGACGGCCCGTCGCCCCACGGCGACGAGGGGCGGCGCCGGAGCCGCGGGCTCCGGCGCCGTCCGTTCGTGACGGAAGCTTCATCTCCGCCGCCTTGACCTTCCGGCAGGGGGAATGCCCAGCTCGAAGTCCGAACCGGCGGGCGCGGAGCCGCGTCCGCGAGAGAACGGAGGCGGAGATGACGACGAGGAGCGGATGGGGTCGTGCCCCGCGACGACTGCTGGCGGCGGCGGCCGCGGGCGCGCTGCTGGCCGGTGCGGCGGGCGCCTGGGCCCACGGCGGCGGAACGCCCGGAACCGTCGGCCCGATGGGGCCGGGGATGATGGGCCCCGGGATGATGGGCCCGGGCGCGGGGATGGCGGGCCGGGGGCCGGCGATGCCCGGCAAGCCGGGGCAGGCGCCGGCCGGTCCCTGTGCCCCCGCGGCCCCCGGCGGCGGCATGCCGGGCCCGGGCACGATGGGGCCCGGCATGGGCATGATGGGACCCGGCATGGGCATGATGGGGGGCATGATGATGGGCCCAGGGATGATGGGTCGCGGCTGGGCGATGCCCGGCTGGGGCGGGGGCTGGGACGGCGCTCCCGGACGCGTCACCCCGAGCCGCCCCCTCGATACCGGGGACGTGAAGGCCTGGCTGGAGCGCTGGCTCGCCATGCACGGCAACCCGCGCATCACCGTCGGGCGCGTCGAGGAGAAGGACGAGGACACCATCGTCGCCGAACTGGTGACCCGGGAAGGGGGTGTCGTCGTGGACAAGTTCGAGATCGACCGCCGCACCGGCGGCTGGCGCCGCGTGCCCGACTGAGCCCGCGGAGGGGCCGGCGTCCGCGGCGATCCGCGGGCGTCGGCCCGGAGCGGGTTCAGAGCGGGATGTTGCTGTGCTTCTTCCAGGGGTTGTCGACTCTCTTGCGGCGCAGCCAGCGCAGGCTCTGGACGATGCGGCGGCGGGTGCCGTGCGGCATGACGATGTCGTCGACGAAGCCCCGCCTGGCCGCCACGAAGGGATTGGCGAAGCGCTCGCGGTACTCGCGCTCGCGGCGGGCGATCTTCTCGGGATCGTCCTTCTCGTCGCGGAAGATGATCTCCACCGCGCCCTTGGGTCCCATGACGGCGATCTCGGCGGTGGGCCAGGCGTAGTTGACGTCGCCCCGCAGATGCTTGGAGCTCATCACGTCGTAGGCGCCGCCGTAGGCCTTGCGCGTGATCACCGTCACCTTCGGCACGGTGGCTTCGGCGTAGGCGAAGAGCAGCTTGGCGCCGTGCTTGATGATGCCGCCGTGTTCCTGGGCGGTGCCCGGCAGGAAGCCGGGGACGTCCACGAAGGTGACGATGGGGATGTTGAAACAATCGCAGAAGCGCACGAAGCGCGCCGCCTTGACGGAGCTGGCGATGTCGAGACAGCCGGCCAGCACCATGGGCTGATTGGCGACGATGCCCACCGTGCGGCCCTCGATGCGCCCGAAGCCGATGATGATGTTCTTCGCGTAGTCCTTCTGGAGCTCGAAGAAGTCCCCCTCGTCCACGACCTTGAGGATCACTTCCATCATGTCGTAGGGTTTCGACGGGTCGGCCGGCACCAGCGTGTCGAGCGAAGGCTCCTCGCGGAAGGGATCGTCGAAGGTGGGCCGGACCGGCGGCTCCTCGCGGTTGTTGAGGGGGAGGAAGTCGAAGAACCGCCGCACCTCGTGCAGCGCCTGCACGTCGTTGTCGAAGGCGAGATCCGCCACCCCCGAGCGGCGGGTGTGGGTGTCGGCGCCGCCGAGCTCCTCGTGGGTCACCACCTCGTTGGTGACGGTCCGCACCACGTCGGGACCGGTGACGAACATGTAGGAGGTGTCGCGCACCATGAAGATGAAGTCGGTCATGGCCGGGCTGTAGACGGCGCCGCCGGCGCAGGGACCCATGACGACGCTGATCTGGGGGACGACGCCGGAGGCCAGGACGTTGCGCTGGAACACCTCGGCGTAGCCGGCGAGGGAGGCGACGCCCTCCTGGATGCGGGCACCACCCGAATCGTTGAGACCGATCACCGGCGCCCCCACCCGCATGGCCCGGTCCATGATCTTGCAGATCTTCTCGGCATGGGCCTCGGAGAGGGAGCCGCCGAAGACGGTGAAGTCCTGGCTGAAGACGAACACCGGACGGCCGTTGATGGTTCCCTGACCCGTCACCACCCCGTCGCCGGGAATGCGCTGGTCGGCCATGCCGAAGTCCGTGCAGCGGTGCTCCACGAACATGTCCACCTCCTCGAAGGAGCCGGGATCGAGGAGGAGTTCGATGCGTTCGCGCGCCGTGAGCTTGCCGCGGGCGTGCTGGGCGGCGATGCGACGCTCGCCGCCGCCGAGCCGGGCCCGCCTTCGCCGTCGCTCCAGCTCCTCCAGGATGTCCTGCACCGCCGCGTCCCTCCGCTCCGGACCGGTCGCGGCTCCCGCTAGCACGCGGCGGGCCCCGGCGGAAGCGGACCGCGGCCGTCCGTCCCCCTCCACCATGGTCAAGCGCCGCGCACTGCTCTAAGCCTCCGCCGGGGTGCCGGAGAGGCGGCGATGGTGATCGATCCGCTGCTGGCGAGCCAGATCCAGGCCTTCGTGTCGGTGGTCCTCATCGACATCGTGCTGGCCGGCGACAATGCGGTGGTGGTGGGCACCGCCGCCGCCGGACTGCCGCCGCGTCAGCAGCGGCGCGTGATCGCCCTCGGTGCCTCCCTGGCGCTGGTGCTGCGCGTCCTCTTCGCGCTCGTCGCGGTGCAGCTCCTCAGCGTCTTCGGACTGGTGCTGGCGGGCGGCCTGCTGCTGCTGTGGGTGGCCTGGAAGATGTGGCGCGAGCTCCATCCCGCGGACGGGACGGACGGGGAGGCGGCGAACGCCGCCACGGCGGTCGTCGGCGCCGGCGGCAAGACCTTCGCCTCGGCGGTGGCCCAAGTCACCGTCGCCGACGTCTCCATGTCCCTCGACAACGTCCTGGCGGTGGCCGGGGCCGCCCGCGAGCATCCCTACATCATGGCCTTCGGCCTGGTGCTGTCGGTGGCCCTGATGGCCGTCGCCGCCGGTTTCATCGCCCGTCTCGTCGAGCGCCACCGCTGGATCGCCTATGTCGGCATCGCCATCGTCCTCTACGTGGCCCTCGACATGATCTGGGAGGGCGGGCTGGAGGTGTGGCACGGCCTCGAGGCGGCCGGCGTCCTCCCGTCCCTCACAGGATGAAGCGGGAGAGATCGGCGCCGGCCACCAGCTCGCCCACCTGCCGGCGCACATAGTCGCGGTCGACGACCACCCGCTCGCCGGCGCGGTCGGGGGCGGTGAAACTGATCTCCTCCACCAGTTTCTCCATCACCGTCTGGAGCCGGCGGGCGCCGATGTTCTCCACCCTCGTGTTGATCTCGTGGGCGAGGGCGGCGATCTCGTCGAGGGCCTCCTCCGTGAACTCCAGCGTCACGCCCTCGGTGGCCAGCAGGGCCGTGTACTGGCGCACGAGGCTCGCCTCGGGTTCCACCAGGATACGGCGCAGTTCCCGCCGCCCCAGCGGCTCCAGCTCCACCCGGATGGGCAGACGGCCCTGCAGCTCCGGCAGCAGATCCGACGGCTTGGCGAGATGGAAGGCGCCGGAGGCGATGAAGAGGATGTGGTCGGTGCGCACCGGTCCGTATTTGGTGGCCACGGTGGTGCCCTCCACCAGCGGCAGCAGGTCGCGCTGGACCCCCTCGCGGCTGACGTCGGCACCCATCCGGCCCTCACGGGCGGTGATCTTGTCGATCTCGTCGAGGAAGACGATGCCGTTCTGCTCCGCCGCCTCGATCGCCTCGCGCACCACCCGGTCCTGGTCCACCAGCTTGTCCGCCTCCTCCGCCACCAGCACCGCGTGGGACTCGGCGACGGTCATGCGGCGGCGGCGGGTGCGCTGGCCGAAGGCGCGGCCCAGCAGGTCCTGGAGGTTGATCATCCCCATCTGGGCGCCGGGCATGCCCGGGATCTCGAACAGCGGCAGTCCCTGGGGCGTCTCCAGCACCTCCACCTCGATCTCGCGGTCGGCGAGCTGGCCGGCGCGCAGCATGCGGCGGAACTTCTCGCGGGTCTCCCGCGAGGCGGTGGGACCCACGAGGGCGTCCAGCACCCGCTCCTCGGCCTGGCGTTCGGCCTGGATCCACACCTCGCGCCGCAGCCGCTCGCGGGTCATCTTCACCGCCACCTCCACGAGGTCGCGGACGATGCTCTCCACGTCGCGGCCCACATAGCCCACCTCGGTGAACTTGGTGGCCTCCACCTTGAGGAAGGGGGCCTGGGCGAGGCGGGCGAGGCGGCGGGCGATCTCCGTCTTGCCGCAGCCGGTGGGGCCGATCATGAGGATGTTCTTGGGCAGCACCTCCTCGCGCAGGCTCTCGTCGAGCTGCCGGCGCCGCCAGCGGTTGCGCAGCGCGATGGCGACGGCCCGCTTGGCCGCCCGCTGGCCGACGATGAAGCGGTCCAGTTCGCCGACGATCTCGCGGGGGGTGAGGGCGGTCATCCGGCCTCCAGCGTCTCGAGCACGATGGCGTGGTTGGTGTAGACGCAGATGTCGGCGGCGATGGTCAGCGCCCTGCGGGCGATCTGTGCGGCGGTGAGGCCCTCCACGTCGAGCAGCGCCCGCGCCGCCGCCAAGGCGTAGGGCCCCCCGGAGCCGATGGCGATGAGGCCGTCCTCCGGCTCCAGCACGTCGCCGGCGCCGGTCACCAGCAGCGAGATCTCGCGGTCCGCCACCGCCAGCATCGCCTCGAGGCGGCGCAGATACCGGTCGGTCCGCCATTCCTTGGCCAGCTCGACGCAGGCGCGGGCGAGCTGGTGGGGATGGCGTTCCAGCTTGGCCTCCAGCCGTTCCAGGAGCGTGAAGGCGTCGGCGGTGGAGCCGGCGAAGCCCACCAGCACGTCGCCCTGACCGATGCGGCGCACCTTGCGGGCGTTGCCCTTGACCACCGTGTGTTCGAGGGTGACCTGGCCGTCGCCCGCCACCACCACCTGGCTTCCCTTGCGCACCGAGAGGATGGTGGTGCCGTGCAGCACGGACCCCTGTGCCATCGCCGTCTCCTCCGTCCGCCCGCGCATGTGCGGGTACGGGGGCGGCGGGTCAAGAAGCACCGCCGGCGCGGGCGGGCAGGCGGGCGCCCGTCTCGAGGCCGCGCAGCAGCGTCCGCACCGCCGGCGAGTGGGTCACCTCGCCGCTGGCCACGTAGCGTTCGTGGTTCCGCACGATGCGGGCCGGATCGTAGAGATAGTTGACCATGATGCCGAAGCTCTCGCGCAGCCCCTTGGGCGAGGTGTCGGCGAGCCAGTCGACGCGCTCGAGCCGGGCGCCGTTCCGGAGATGGAAGCGCGCCACCGGATCGCGGGGCCGGCCCCGCTCGTCCTTCACCCGCACCAGATAGTGGGCGCAGAGGGCCATGAGCGGCCCGCGCGCCTCCTCGGCGCGGGCGGGATCCCGCCACCAGTCGGGCTCGCGCACCACCGCCAGCGCCGCCCGCTCCGCCTCGCCGATCACCGGATCCTCGCCCTGTTCGGCGTGTTCCAGCCAGTAGCGGAAACCCGGCACCGGCGAGAGGGTGGCGAAGGTGCGCAGTTGCGGCAGCTCCCGGCCCAGGTCCTCCACCACCAGCTTGATGAGGAAATTGCCGAGGGTGACGCCCCGGAGCCCCTCCTGGCAGTTGTTGATGGAGTAGAAGATGGCCGTGTCGGCGCGGGTCGGGTCGAAGACCGGCGCTTCCGGATCGATGAGGGGCGCGATGTGCTCGGCCATGCCCGCCACCAGCGCCACCTCCACGAAGATCAGCGGTTCGTCCGGCAGTGCCGGGTGGAAATAGGCGTAGCAGCGGCGATCGGCGGCGAGGCGCCGCTTGAGGGATTCGAGATCGGGGATGCGGTGGACCTTCTCGTAGGTCTTGATCTTCTCCAGCAGGGCCGCGGGGCTGTGCCAGTCGATGCGCTGGAGGGTGAGGAAGCCCGGATTGAACCAGCCGGAGAGGAGCTGGCGCAGGTCCTCGTCCACCTCCGCCAGCTCCGGATGGGCGGCGAGATGGCGCAGCAGCTCGGCCCGCATGGCCACGAGATGGCGGGTGCCGTCCGGCGCCATGTTCATGCGCCGGAACAGTTCCTGCCGGCGCGGCTCGGCCGCCGTCCGCAGGCGCGCGAGGGTGCGGGCGTCGGGGTGGCGGCGGTAGGACTCCAGCGCCCGCTCCACCGCCTCCTGGTCGACGCCGAACTCGTGGAGGAGCTGGAGGAAGAAGCGGAGACGGGCGTCCTCGTCCATGGCCAGCCACGCCTCCACCACCTCGCGGGCGAGGGCGGTACCCGAGGCCTCGCCGCGGGTGGAGAGGAGGTCGCGGCAGAGGTCGAGGACATCGCGCCGGCGATTGCCGCGTCCGAGCCGCAGCAGCTCGCGCCCGGCCTCCGCCAGCGACACCCAGAGCTGGTCCACCACGCGCATGCGCACGGTCCGCCTCCCCCACGGCTCCCCGGCAGCCTTAGGGCGCCGCGGTGGAGGAGGCAACGGGCGGTGCGGTCGCGGGCGAACGACGGCACGGGCCGGGCGGGCGGACCAGCCCGTGGCCGAAGACGGGATCGCGCCCGGGTGCGCCCAGATCCACCGCCTGACGCGCCAGTTCCGCCAGCAGCGCGTCCGGTCGCGGGAAGCCTGCGGCCGGACCCAGGGCGAGGGCGGCGGCGACGAAGGGGGTGGCGAAGGAGGTGCCGCTGGCGCGGAAGGGGCGCCCGTCGGCACCGGAAAGCGGCAGGGCCACGCCGGGGGCGGCGAAGTCCAGATGCGGTCCGCGGCCGGCGGCGGGCCAGGGCGCGAGGCGGCGGTCGACGGCGGTGACGGCCACCGTCTCCGGCAGTGCCGCCGGATGGGCCGGGGGCGCGTAGGGACCGCCATTGCCGGCCGCCGCCACCGCGAGGAGGCCGCGTGCGCGGGCGCGCCGCAGGGCGAGGGCGAGCAGCCGGTTGGGCGGACCGGCGAGCGGCATCAGCGCCACCCGCACCCGGTGGCGGAGGGCGAGATCGAGACCGCGCACCAGATCGCGGACGCCGGCCCGCGGGCCCCACGGCGTCGACCGGTAGACGGCGACGGCGTGCAGTGCCGCCTCCGGCACGAGGCCGATGCCGCGGCCCACCAGCAGCAGGGCGAGGGCGGTGGCGTGCTCGGTGGCGGGGGCGTCGGCGAGGCGGTGGACGGTGAGACGGGCGCCGGCGAGGGCGGGATGATCGACGCGGGGTGCGCCGTCGAGCAGGGCCAGGGGGCCGGAGGCCCGACAGCGCGGTGCCGGCGGCCAGGCCACCAGCCGCCGCGGCCAGCAGTCGTCGCAGGTCTCCAGGGAGGCGGTGCCCTGGGGGGCGTAGGCATGGTCGAAGTCCACCACCACGCCGGGAAAGCGCGCCGTCAGCATGCGCGCCGCCCGCTCCGGATCGACCCCGAGGGGCGGTTCCAGGGTGACGAGCTGGAGATCCAGCGCCGCCAGCCGCTCGCGGGAGCGCAGCCGGAAGCCCAGGGCGAGGGCCGCCTCCAGCGCGTCCGCATCGAGACCGCTCGCGAGCAGGGCGGGTCCGAAGCGATCGTTCTCGGATCCGGCACCGGGTCCGACCCCCGTCCTCGCGGGCATGGCCGCCCCCCGCATCGATCCCCGGCCCGTGGCCGCGGGCGATGGGGGGCCGATGCCCGGTTCCCCGCGCGCCCGCGCGCCGTCGGGTGGGCCGCGATCCTCGGCGCCGGTTCCGTGTCCCGACCCCGCAGCGGCACCGGGCCCCATCCCGTCCGGCGGACCGCCGTGATCGCCGCCGCCCCCGCCCATGCCGCCGCCGTGGCCCCGGGCGGGGACGCCCGGGGCGGTCAGGACCAGCGCCAGTGCGGCGAGCAGGGCGAGGAGCGGGCGGACGATCACGGTCCCGTGTCAGCCGTCGGACCGGCCGAACAGATACTGGAACAGCGTGGGCCGGTCGACCGGGCGGCCGGCTCCCGCCGGCGGTCCCATCCGCCGCGGACGGTCGCCCGCGGCCTCGCCCCCGTTCGGTACCGCCACCGGGGCCATGCCGGCGGCGCGATCGAGGCCGGAGCCGGCATGACCACGGCCGGAGCCGGGATCCCTGTCCATACCCGGTCCCGAACCTCCGTGGTCCGTTCCGTCGTCGAGCGTCCCGCCGTCGTGGGCGGTGGCGGCGCCGTCGCCGGCCATCCCCGCTCCACCGCCGAAGCCACCGGGGCCACCCATGCCGCCGTCCGCACCACCGGGCCGGTCTTCACCGGGGCCGTGGTCCGCGTCGCCGGGCGCCCCCGGGCCGGACGGACCGCCACCGGTGCCGCCCCCGCCGGCATCCTGGTCGCCGGGCCCGTCGGCGCGGTCCGGACCGACGTCGTGATCGGCGGGCGCGCCGCCCATGCCGCCACCCATGCCCATACCGCCACCGCCCCCCATGCCGCCGCCGTGGCCGCGGGCAAAGGCCGGTCCCACTGACGCGGTGGCGAGGACGAGACCCAGGGCCAGCGCGGAGACGCTCCGGCACAGGGTCGCCGGACAAGTCGTTCGCCTCGTGATCATGATCTCCTATCCTCCGGGATGTCCACGGGCGCGACCGCCGCGCCCGCCACCCCCGCCAACGACGGCGGGAGACGTTTCATCCCGGTCCCGTCCCCGCCCGGCCGGCGGGATGAAAGGCGCCGGCCGGACGTTGTCGGAAGGGACCCCTGCCGAGGAGGCGGCATGGACGCGGAGCTCGTCGATCTCCTGCCCCGGTTGCGCCGGATGGCGCGGGCCCTGTGCCGCGACGAGGAGGAGGCCGACGAGCTGGTGCAGCGGGCCGTCGAGCGGGCGCTGGCCAACCGCCACCGGTTCCGGCCGGGCACCCGCCTCGACTCCTGGATGCACCGCATCATGCAGAATCTCTGGCTCGACGACTGCCGCCGCCGCAGACGGCGGGGCCCGACGGTGGAGCTGGAGACCGTGCATCATCTGCCCGGATCCGACGGCCGCCGCGACGGCGAGATGCGGCTCACCCTGGGGCGGGTGCGCGAGGCCATCCGTGCCCTGCCGGAGGGCAGCGCCTCGCGCTGGTGCTGGTGTGCATCGAGGGGCTGCCGTACCGCGAGGCGGCCGCGCGCATGGGGGTACCGCTCGGGACTCTCATGAGCCGGCTGGGAAGGGCCCGTCGGCGCCTGGCGGAGCGGGTGGGACTGTCGGATGCGGATGCCGCCGCGACGGGAGAGACGGCATGACGTCGGAACGCGATCGCGACGAGAGGATCATGGCCTACGCCGACGGCGAGCTGGATGCCGCCGAGGCGCGGGCGGTGGAGGCGCTGCTCGCCCGGGATCCGGAGGCGCGGGCGCGGCTGCGTCTCTATCTGGAGACCGCGGCCCTGGCCCGAGCCGCCTTCGCCGACACCCTCACGGAGCCGGTGCCGGAGCGACTGGTGCGGGCGGCGACGGGGGCCGGTGCGCGCATCCCGCCCTTCCCGCGGCGGATCCGTCCGCGCCCGCTGGCGGCGGCCATCGCCGCCGGTCTCGCCGCCCTGCTGCTGGTGGGGGGCTGGTGGACGCTGCATCCGGATCCGGCGGCGCGGCTCGCGCGGGTGCTCGGAACGGTCCCCAGCGGCACCGAGGCGGAGGGGATCCGCCCGCTGCTCACCGTGGTCACCGCCGACGGGCGGCTGTGCCGGCGCTACCGCCTGGAGGCGGAGGGCGGCGAGGGGCTGGCCTGCCGCGGGGCGGACGGCGACTGGCGGGTGGTGCTGTGGTACGGCGATCCCGCTCCCGCCACCTACGCGCCCGCCGGCGGCGACGCCCGCGGGCCGATGGAGGCGCTGCTGGCGCGGCTGGGCGCGCGGGTGCTGGATCCCGGGGAGGAGAGACGGCGTCTCGGCGGCGACTGAGACTCAGGAGGCGGCCGCGGCCGATCCCCCGCCCGCGTCCTCCGTGGCCGCCGCGGTGGAGTCGGCTTCCGGAGCGCCGCGGACGGCCTCCGTCTCCAGCGCCCGCCGCGCCTCCGGCGCGAGGCGGATGTGGAGCTCGCGGAGCTGCCGCTCGCTCACCGGCGAGGGAGCGCCCAGCATCAGCTCCCGCGCCCGCTGGTCGAGGGGGAAGGGCGTCACCTCGCGGATGTTGGGCACGTCGGCCAGCAGCATGACGATGCGCTCGATGCCCGGCGCCAGGCCGCCGTGGGGCGGTGCCCCGTACTGCAGGGCGCGATAGAGGCCACCGAAGCGGCGTTCCAGCTCGGTGCGGTCGTAGCCGGCGATCTCGAAGGCCTTCTCCATGATCTCGGGACGATGGTTGCGGATGGCCCCGGAGGAGAGCTCCACCCCGTTGCACACGATGTCGTACTGCCAGGCGAGGATCTCGAGGGGATCCCGGGTCTCCAGCGCCTCGAGGCCCCCCTGGGGCATGGAGAAGGGATTGTGGGAGAAGACGATGCGCCCTTCCTCCTCGTCCCACTCGTACATGGGGAAGTCGACGATCCAGCAGAAGCGGAAGGTGTCCTGCGCCACCAGATCGAGGCGCCGGCCCAGCTCCACCCGCACGAGACCGGCGAGGCGGGCGGCGGCCTTCTCCTTCTCGCAGACGAAGAACACCGCGTCCCCCTCGTCCAGCTCCGCCGCCTGCCGCAGCCGGTCGAGGCGCACCGGATCCAGGAACTTGGCCACCGGTCCCCGGGCCTCGCCGCCCGCGAAGACGATGTAGCCGAGCCCGGGCGCGCCCTGCTCCTGGGCGAAGGCGATCATCTGGTCGAAGAAGGAGCGCGGCCGCGCCGCCGCGCCCGGCGCCGGGATCGCCCGCACCACCGCGCCCTTCTCCACCGCCCGGGCGAAGATGCGGAACTCCGAACCGCGGAAGACGTGGGTCACGTCGGCGATGTGGATGGGGATCCGGAGATCCGGCTTGTCGGTGCCGTACTTCAGCATCGCCTCCCGCCAGGGGATCCGCGGGAAGGGCGGCTCGGTGACCGAGCGCTCGGAGAATTCGGTGAAGACGCCGTGGAGCACCGGCTCCACCGCGGCGAACACGTCCTCCTGGGTGACGAAGGCCATCTCCAGGTCGAGCTGGTAGAACTCGCCCGGACTGCGGTCGGCGCGGGCGTCCTCGTCCCGGAAGCAAGGGGCGATCTGGAAGTAGCGGTCGAAGCCGGCGATCATGAGGAGCTGCTTGTAGATCTGCGGCGCCTGGGGGAGGGCGTAGAAGCGGCCCGGATGCAGGCGCGAGGGGACGAGGAAGTCGCGGGCGCCCTCGGGCGAGCTGGCGGTGAGGATGGGGGTGTGGATCTCGACGAAGCCCTGTTCCTGCATGCGCCGGCGGATGGAGGCGACGACGGCGCTGCGCAGGCGGATGCGACGCTGCATCTTCTCCCGCCGGAGGTCGAGATAGCGGTAGCGCAGCCGCACCTCCTCGGCATAGTCGCGGTCCGAATTGACCTGCAGCGGCAGCGGGGTGAGGGCGGCCGATTCCAGATGGAAGGCGTCGGCCACCAGCTCCACCTCGCCGGTGGGGATGTTGGGATTGACCGTCTCCGGCTGGCGCGCCACCACCCGGCCGGTCACCGTGACGACGCTCTCGAGGCGCACCCGTTCCGCCTCGGCGAAGAAGGGCCGGTCCGGGTGGAAGACCACCTGGGTGATGCCGGTGTGGTCGCGAAGGTCCACGAACAGGAGCTGGCCGTGGTCGCGCTTGCGGTGGACCCAGCCCGAAAGCCGCACCGTCTCGCCGACGTGGTGCTTGCGCAGTTGGCCACAGCTGTGGGTGCGATAGGGATGCATGGGCGCGCTCGCCTTGGGGGAGGACATCCGGGGACGGCTGGCCCGGCGGCCGGCCGCGCGTTAAGGTCATCCCCGCCCGGCCGCTGTCAAGGCCGCCCTCGCACCCCTTCCCGTGGGAGACCATGACCGTCGTCACCAGCACCGAAGCCCTCGCCCGCCTCGTCGCCGAGGCGCGCCGGCGCGAGTACGTGGCCGTCGACACCGAGTTCATGCGCGATCGCACCTACTGGCCCCGGCTGTGCCTGGTGCAGCTCGGCTGGCCGGGCACGGCGGTGGCCGTCGATCCCCTCGCCCCCGGCCTCGACCTCGCGCCGCTCGCGGAACTCCTGCTCGATCCCGCCGTCACCAAGGTCTTCCACGCCTGCCGGCAGGACCTGGAGATCTTCCACCGGCGGCTGGGCGGGCGCCTGCCGGCGCCGGTCTTCGACACCCAGGTGGCGGCCATGGTCTGCGGCCTCGGCGAGGAGGTCTCCTACGACCAGCTGGTGGCGCGGCTCCTGGGCGTGCGCCTCGACAAGTCCCATCGCTTCCTCGACTGGGCGCGGCGGCCGCTGGACGAGGCGCAGCTGCGCTATGCCCTCGCCGACGTGATCCATCTCTGCGACCTCTACGAGAGGCTCAGGGCGCGGGTGCTGGCCATGGGGCGGCTCGAGTGGGTGCACGAGGAGCTGGCCCGGCTGCTGGATCCGGAACTCTACGTCCAGCGGCCCGAGGAGGCCTGGCGGCGGCTCAAGCTGCGCTCGCGCGAGCCGCGCTTCGTGGCGCTGGTGCAGGCGCTGGCCGCCTGGCGGGAGCGGGAGGCGCAGGCCCGCGACGTGCCCCGCAACCGCGTCCTCCGCGACGATCTGCTGCTGGAGCTGGCCGCCGCCCGACCCACCACCGCCGAGGCGCTGGCCCGGCTGCGGCGCATCGCCCTCGATGCCCCGCAGCGGCGGGCGGTGTTGGAGATCGTGCGGGAGGTGATGGCGCGTCCCGAATCGGAGCTGCCGCGCCTGCCGCGGCCGGAACGACCGCCGCCGGGACTCGGGCCGGTGGTGGATCTGCTCAGGGTGCTGCTCAAATACTGCGCCGAGGAGCACGAGGTGGCCCAGCGGCTGATCGCCGGCGCCGCCGATCTCGAGCGCATCGCCCGTGACGACCGGGCCGAGGTGCCGGCGCTCCGGGGGTGGCGCCGGCAGGTGTTCGGCGAGCGGGCGCTGGCCCTCAAGCACGGGCGCCTCGCGCTGGCCGTGGCCGGTCGCCGCATCCGTCTCCTCGAACTGGAACCGGCGGGACCGCGGGCCGGTGCGTGATCCGGCGGCCTCCGGGACGCGTGGCGACGGAAGGGACGGAGAGCGCGCATCCTCATGAGCCGGCACCTCACGGGACCCCGCGACGAAGGTGCGTCCCCCTGGCGCCTCTGCGTGGCGCCCATGATGGACTGGACCGATCGCCACTGCCGCTACTTCCACCGGCAGCTCGCCCCGCACGCGCGTCTCTATACCGAGATGATCGCCGCGGGGGCCGTGCTCCACGGCGATCCGGTCCGCCATCTCGCCCACGATCCGGCCGAACGGCCCCTCGCGGTCCAGTTCGGCGGCAGCGATCCCGCGGCCCTCGCCCGCTGTGCCGAGCTGGCGGAGGCCTGGGGCTACGACGAGGTCGACCTCAACTGCGGCTGTCCCTCGCCGCGGGTGCGGGAGGGGGCCTTCGGCGTGGTGCTGATGCGCGAGCCGGCCAGGGTCGCGGCCTGCGTGCGGGCCATGCGGGCGGCCACCTCGCTGCCGGTCACCGTCAAGTGCCGGATCGGCGTGGACGAGGACGACGACTTCGCCTTCCTCGCCCGCTTCGTGGAGCGGGTGGCCGGGGCCGGCTGCCGCGTGTTCCTGGTGCACGCCCGCAAGGCCTGGCTGCGGGGCCTGTCGCCCAAGGAGAACCGCGAGATCCCACCGCTGCGGCCGGAGCGGGTCTACCGCCTCAAGGAGACCTTCCCCGAGCTCACGGTGGTCTACAACGGCGGCATCACCTCCCCCGAGGAGGCGCGCGCCCATCTCGCCCACCTGGACGGGGTGATGGTGGGCCGCACCGCCTATCGCGAGCCGTGGCGGCTCGTGGCCTTCGAGCGGGCCCTCTTCGACCCCGACTTCCGGCCCCGCCGCCGGACGGTGGTGGCGGCCATGGCCGCGTACGCCGCCCGCGTCGCCGCCGAGGGAGTCCCGCTCTACGCGGTCGCCCGGCACATGCTGGGCCTCGCCAACGGTCTTCCCGGTGCCCGCCGCTTCCGCCGCCTCCTCTCCGAGGGCGCCCGCGGCCGGGAGGTGCCGCCGCGGGTGCTGCTGGAGGCCTGGGCGGCGGTGCGGGACCCGGAGGAGGCGGTGCCGTTCACGACTTCTTCATGATCTCCCCGCATGCTGGCGGCGGTGGACGATGCCGGAGCCCGGGATGCGCGTTCCAGGTGGATGCCGGCTCACCGCCGACGAGCGCGGGGCCACGGCGGTGGAGTACGCCCTGGTGGCCTCGCTGGTGGCGGTGGCGGCGGTGGGTGGCTACGTGGCCTTCGCCGACAGTGCCGGCCGTCTGTGGGAGACCATCGGCGCGGCCATCGTGGCGGTGCTGGGCGGGGGGTGAGCCGCGCCGGGGCGGGCGGTGCTCCCCGGCCCGCCGTCTCCCGATGCGACGGGCGCGTCGGACGGGCCCGCCCGTGCACCGGCGGACGAGGACCGCACGGAGCGACGTCCGCACCGGGGATCGCCGCGATCGCCGTCTTTTCCGAGGGGATCCCGGGATCGCGGAGACCGGTGCGGATCGATGGCGGCCCCGCGTCCCGCGCGGCTCACCCGACCCGTGCGGGCGTCCCCTCCCTACCGGACGGAGGGGCGGATCGCAGGGGGTGCCGCGGACGGTCACGGTCGTGCGAGGGCGTCAGAGCGCCGCCACCGCTTCCAGCGCCGCCGCGTGGCGGATGCGATAGCCGTTCTTGCCCACCAGTTCGATCAGTCCCTCGCGCCGCAGGCCCGAGAGGGTGCGGCTCACCGTCTCGATGGTGAGGCCGAGATAGTCGGCGATGTCGGTGCGGGTCATGGGCAGCGGCACCGTCTCGCCGGGCTCGCGGCCGAGCCTGCGGGCGAAGGCGAGCAGGAAGCTCGCCACCCGCTCGCGGGCGCTCTTGCGGCCCAGCAGCAGCATCTGTTCCTGGGCGGCGGCGAGCTCGCCGCGGGCCCGGCCCAGCAGTTCGTGTTCGAGGTGGGGGGTGCGGGCGAGCCAGTCCTGGAAGGCGGTCCTGGCGAAGGCGCAGAGTCTCGTGGGCCCCAGGGCCTCGGCCGAATAGACGTAGGTGTCGGCGAAGGCGAGGCCGATGAAGTCGCCCGGCACCAGGAAGCCGGTGATCTGGCGGCGGCCGTCGGCCAGCAGTTTGCACAGGCGCAGATAGCCGCGGGTCAGGGAATAGACGTGGGTGGCGGGATCGCCCTCGTGGAACAGGGTCGCGCCGCTCTCCAGCGTCACGTGACGGGCGAGGGCGGCGAAGCGGCGCAGCTCCTCCGGCGAGAGGACGCGGCAGACGGCGAGGTCGCGCACCTCGCAACTCTCGCACACCCGGTGGTGTCCGCAGCAGACGGCCCGGTCGTCGACGACGGCGGCCAAGGGAAGTCCTCCCGCCGTTCCAGTATCACCCGCCTTAGTGGGACAAAGTTTGAGATGGGTCAATGTGGCATCGGGTCGGGGTCGATAGGCGGGGTCCGATGGAGGAGCCTCGGCGATGGACGGAGCGAGGGACACGCCGACGGCCGGGCGCTGGTGGCTGCAGGAACTCGGGATCGGACACTGCCGCCTGTTGTGGCCGATCGCCGCGGCCAACGGCGAGGCGCAGGCGCCATCCGAGTTCTGCCACCGGATCGAGGATTGGCTGCGGGCGCGGGCCGGGCGGCGGGTCTTCGGCCTCGGCCGCGACGACGGACCGCTGTGGGCCGGGTTCCTGCTGGATCCGCCGCCACCGGATCGACCGGTCCTCTTCACCGTTCCCCGCCTGTGGCTCGTCGAGCCGGCGCGCAGCGGCACCGTCGCCCGCCCGCTGTTCGCGGCGATGGCGGCGGTGGTCACGGGCCCCGACGAACGCGAGCTGTGGATCCCGTACCGCGCCCTGGTCGATCCGCGTCTCGGCCGCGCCCTCGATGGTCCCGCCGATCAGCTGGGCTATATGGTCGCCGGAGACGGCTGGCGGCGCCGGGTGCCCCCCGGCGAAGTCCGTCGTTTCCGCGGCGGATGCGAGGGAGATCGCCCCATGCGTCGGATCCTCTCGATCGTGCTGGCGCTGCCGCTGCTGGTGGTGGCGGCGAGGGCATGGGCGGCGCAGCTGGTCATGTTCGAGAGCGCGTACTGCGAGTGGTGCGAGCGCTGGCACGAGGAGATCGGGCCCATCTATCCCAGGACCCCGGAAGCGCGGATCGCCCCCCTTAGACGGGTGGACGTGGACGGGCCGCGACCGCCGGATCTGGCCTTCGTCAAGGGCATCCGCTACACGCCCACCTTCGTGCTCGTCGAGAACGGGCGGGAGATCGGCCGCATCACCGGCTATCCCGGCGAGGACTTCTTCTGGCCGCTGCTGGCGGAGTTGCTGGCGCGCCTGCCGCCCCACGGGGAGGAGGTGGCGGCGCACGCCGCGACCGATTGATACAGACCTGCGGTAGAATTGCCCGTCCCACGCGTCCCCGTGCGACACTCGGCGGCACGCCGGGAGCGTCGCGGCGTCTTGCGATATGAAAAAGCGCGAATATGATCGCCGCCACATGGTGGCGGGCGTGCGCAGGCATGTCGGCACCATCGGGCCAGCGAGAGAGAAGAGAGGGAGCTCCACGTCCATGCGAACAGGGGTGATGGTGGCGGCCTTGGCCGTCTCCGCCGTGATCGGGGGCGCGGCCATCGCCGCCGAGCGGCAGGTGACCGAGCAGGGGATCACCTATACCATCGTCGACGAGCACGCGATTCCGGAATCGCTCACGGGCAAGCCGGGCGATCCGGAGAAGGGGCGCAAGGTGTTCGTCAACCGCAAGCTCGGCAACTGCCTCGCGTGCCACCAGGTGTCGGCACTGGCCGACGAGCCCTACCACGGCAACGTGGGGCCGTCGCTGGACGGTGTCGCCTCGCGTCTGAGCGAGGGCGAGATGCGGTTGCGGATCGTCGATCCCAAGGTGGTCAATCCGGACACGATCATGCCGGCCTTCTTCCGGTCGACGGGCCTGCACGACGTGCTCGAGAAGTTCCGGGGCAAGACGATCCTCACCGCCGAACAGGTCGAGGACGTGATCGCCTTCCTCAAGACGCTCCAGTGAGCCGGGCAACCGTGGAGTCGCAGAAGGAGTAAGCGATGCAGACCAGGATCGGACGTCGCCGGCTGCTGTTCGGCACCGGTGGAGTGGTGGCAGGCCTCGGCCTCGCGGGCCTCGCCGGCGGATCGGCCCGCGCCGATGCGGCGGCCGTCGAGGCCAAGATCAAGGAGATCGTCGGCGATCGCACCGTCCAGGAGGGGCGGATCACCCTGGACGCGCCGGAGATCGCCGAGAACGGCAACACCGTGCCGGTCTCCGTCTCGGTGGACAGCCCCATGACCGCCGACGACCACGTGCAGCGCGTCCACGTGTTCGCCGACGGCAATCCGCGTCCGGACGTGTGCACCTTCCACTTCACGCCGAAGAACGGCGAGGCCTGGGCCAGTACCCGCATCCGCCTGGCCAAGACGCAGAAGGTGTATGCGCTGGCGGAGATGAGCGACGGCTCGGTGTACCTGACCAGCCGTGAGGTCAAGGTGACCATCGGCGGCTGCGGCGGCTGATTCGGGAGAGAAGAGACATGGCCAAGCCCAAGCCTCGCGTGCGTGTTCCCCGCAAGCCCGTGCCCAAGGGCGAGGTGATCACCGTCAAGACGCTGATCTCGCATCCGATGGAGTCGGGTCAGCGCAAGGACAAGAAGGGTAACGTCATCCCGCGCAAGATCATCAATCGCTTCGAGGCCACCTACAACGGCGAGCTCGTCTTCGCCATGGATCTGCACCCGGCGATCTCCGCCAATCCGTACATCGCCTTCAACCTTCGGGTCGACGAGGCGGGTGAACTTGCCTTCAAGTGGGTCGACGACGACGGTTCCGTGTACACCAAGAAGGCCAAGATCAAGGTCGCGAGCTGACGCGTCCGGTCATCGGGAGGGATTCGGTCGATGTCCAAGACACGCTGGGGCGTGGTGTTCGTCGCCGCGATCGCGGTCGCCGGCCTGGCGACCGCGGTCTCGGCGACCGAGCACGAACAGTGGCCGGTGCCGGGGTACAAGTCGGTCCAGCCGCAGGAGGGCAATCCGCTGCCGGAGCTCATCTCGGGCTACTGGTTCCGCACCGCGGAGGTGCGGGCCCTGCAGGACGACGACTTCGAGAATCCCGGCTTCCTGTGGGTCGAGCGCGGCGAAGAGCTGTGGAACACCAAGGACGGTGAGGCCAACAAGTCCTGCGCCGACTGCCATGGCGCGGCCGAGGAGAGCATGAAGGGCGTCGGCGCCAGCTATCCGAAGTGGTTCGAGCCTCTCGGCAAGCCGGTCAACCTCGAACAGCGCATCAACATCTGCCGGGAAAACAATCAGAAGGCCAAGCCTTGGAAGTGGGAGTCGGAAGAGCTTCTCGCGATGACGACCTATATCAAGTATCAGTCTCGCGGGATGCCGATGAACATCGATATTTCCGGCCCCATGAAGGAATGGTGGGAGCGCGGGAAGAAGGAATACTATCAGCGCCGCGGCCAGCTCGACATGTCGTGTGCCAACTGCCACGAAGGTTACTACGGCCACAAGATCCGCGCCGACACTCTGAGCCAGGGCCAGATCAACGGCTTCCCCACATACCGTCTCAAGTGGCAGAAGATCGGCTCCCTCCATCGCCGCTTCCGCGGCTGCAACAAGCAGATCCGCGCCACGCCCAATCCCTACGGGGACGACGAGTACATCGCTCTCGAGGTGTACCTCGCCTGGCGCGGCATGGGCCTGCCGGTCGAGACGCCCGCCGTGCGGCAGTGAGTCCGCGCGGCGCCGGGGGGCGGCCCTCGGGGGCCGCCCCTTTCGCCGCCTTTAGGTGAGAATGTGTTCAACTGTCGGAGAAGGGACGC
Organism: Alphaproteobacteria bacterium; assembly: GCA_026982705.1. Lineage (GTDB taxonomy): Bacteria > Pseudomonadota > Alphaproteobacteria > Geminicoccales > Geminicoccaceae > HRBIN39. Next base: position 25,966 of record JALSGP010000012.1, on the reverse strand, counting down.
CGATGCTCACCCGCCGTGAACTCCTCCAGGTGGCCGTGGCCGCGGCGCCGCTCCTCGTCGGCTTCGGCAACGTCACCCGGGCCCTCGCCCGCCAGCGGCTCGGCCAGGAGGACATCCTGCGGTTCGAACCCCTGGGCCAGGTCACCATCCTCCACATCACCGACATCCACGCCCAGCTGGTGCCCCTCTACTTCCGCGAGCCCTCGGTCAACATCGGCGTCGGCGAGGCGGCGGGGCGGCCCCCCCATCTCACCGGCAGGGACTTCCTCGCCCATTTCGGTCTCGAGGCGGGCTCGCCCGAGGCCTACATGCTCACCAGCGAGGACTTCGATGCCCTCGCCCGTGCCTACGGCAAGGTGGGCGGCCTCGACCGCATCGCCACGCTGGTGGAGGCGGTGCGGGCCGAGCGTGGTGAGGACCGCGTGCTCCTCCTCGACGGCGGCGACACCTGGCAGGGCTCCTGGACCGCGCTCCGGACCCGCGGCGAGGACATGGTGCGGGCCATGAACCTGCTGCGGCCCGACGCCATGACCGCCCACTGGGAATTCACCTACGGGGCGGAGCGGGTGGAGGAACTCATCGGGATGCTGGAGTTCCCCTTCCTCGCCCAGAACGTGCGCGACACCGACTGGGAGGAGCCGGTCTTCGACGGCGTCGCCTATTTCGAGAGGGGCGGCGTCAAGGTGGCGGTGATCGGCCAGGCCTTCCCCTACACGCCGGTGGCCAATCCGCGCTGGATGATCCCTCAGTGGAGCTTCGGCATCCGCGAGGAGGAGCTGCAGGCCCTGGTCCGCGAGGCCCGCGAGCAGGAGGGGGCCGAGCTGGTGGTGCTCCTCTCCCACAACGGATTCGACGTGGATCACAAGCTCGCCTCGCGGGTGGAGGGGATCGACGTCATCCTCACCGGTCACACCCACGACGCCATGCCCCGACCCATGAAGGTGGGGAACACCCTGCTGGTGGCCACCGGCTCCCACGGCAAGTTCGTCTCCCGCCTCGATCTCCGCGTCGAGGGCGGGCGCGTGGTGGACTACGCCTACAAGCTCATGCCGGTGCTGGCGGACGCCATCGTCCCCCATCCGGAGATGGCGAAGACGGTGACCGAGCTCAGGGCGCCCTATGCGGCGGAACTGTCGGAGGTGGTGGGGGAGACGGAGATCACCCTCTACCGCCGCGGCAACTTCAACGGCACCATGGACGACGTCATCCTCGCCGCGCTGCTGGAACGGCGGGAGGCCGAGATCGCCCTCTCGCCCGGTTTCCGCTGGGGCGCCTCGCTGCCCTCGGGAGCGCCCATCGACCGGGAGTTCGTCTACACCCACACGGCCATGACCTATCCGCAGGTCTACCGGATCGAGATGACCGGGGCGCAGCTCAAGACCGTCATGGAGGACGTGGCCGACAATCTCTTCAACCCGGATCCCTACTATCAGCAGGGCGGCGACATGGTCCGCGTGGGCGGCATGGGCTACCGCATCGACCCCACCGCCCCCATGGGACGTCGCATCATCGACATGACGCTGCTGGCCACCGGCGAGCCCGTCGACCCCGACCGCAAGTACGTGGTCGCCGGTTGGGCCTCGGTGAATCCGGACGTGGAGGGGCCGCCCGTGTGGGAGCTGGTGCTGGACTACATCCGCGACCGCAGGGTGCTCGGCGGCGAGAAGGTGAGCCGGGTGGAACTGGTGCGCGGCTGAGGCGGTGAGCGGCTTCGAGGTCGGCTATCTGGGCGCCTTCCTGGGCGGACTGCTGAGCTTCCTCAGCCCCTGCGTGCTGCCGCTGGTGCCGCCCTATCTCTGCTATCTGGGCGGACTCACCTTCGACCAGCTGGCCGCCGAGGAGGCGTCCCCGCAGGTGGCGCGGCGGGTCTTCGCCGCCGCGCTCCTGTTCGTCGCCGGCTTCACGGCGGTCTTCGTGGCCATGGGGGCCACCGCGACCGCCGTGGGCCAGCTCCTCGCCGAACACGCCGACACGCTGGCGGTGATGGCCGGGCTGCTGCTCATCGTCTTCGGCCTCCATTTCCTCGGCGTGCTCCGCATCCCGCTGCTCATGCGCGAGGCCCGGCTGGAGGTGGAGAGGCCGGCCGGCCTCGCGGGCTCCTTCCTGGTGGGCATGGCCTTCGCCTTCGGCTGGACCCCGTGCGTGGGACCGGTGCTGGCGGCGATCCTGTTCGTGGCCGGCAGCGAGGAGAACGTCTGGCGCGGGGCCGCGTTGCTCTTCACCTACTCGGCCGGTCTCGCCGTCCCCTTCCTGGCGGCGGCGGCGGCGGTGCGCCCCTTCCTCCGCTTCCTCCAGCGCTTCCGCCGCCATGCCCGGCGGGTGGAGCAGGCGATGGGCGTGCTGCTGATCGCGGCGGGGCTGCTCTTCGTCACCGGCACCATGAACCGGATCGGCTTCTTCCTGCTGGAGACCTTCCCCTCACTCGGCCGCATCGGTTGAGCGGCCACCCCGCACCAGCCAGCCCAGGAGCAGCAGACCGGCCCCCGCACCGGCCAGGGCGAGGACGCGGATCGTACCGCCGAGCTCGGCCACGTCCACCCAGAAGAGCTTCACCGCCACCAGCGCGCCCACGGCGACCGCCCCCGCCCGGGCCTCGGAGCGGCCCCACTGGCGGGCGACGACGGCGAGGATCACCGCCACCGCCGTCCAGGCGAGGGTGAGGGTGAGATGTTCGGCCGCGGTCCAGGGGACCTCCGGGCCGAGGATCGGGCCGTGGAACAGATGGCGGATCTCCAGGAGCAGCCACCAGAGCAGCCCGGCGAGGGCGAGGGCGGCGACGGCGCCGGCGGCCTCCCGCCTTCCCCCGCGGGCGAGATCACGGGCGAGGAGGGCCAGTTGCAGGGTGGGCAGGAGGGCGGCCACCAGCAGCGAATCCCACAGGGGCAGGACTCCCACGTCCCACGGCCACCGCAGCGGCGAGGCCTCGCCGACCAGGAGGGCGAGGGCCGGCCAGAACGCCGCGGTGGCCGGCAGGATCCAGCTCCGGTGGGCCGGGGAGGGCAGGTGCGGCGCGAGGCGGAGGAGGGCGTGGGTGAAGCGGAGCCAGAGGGCGAGGGCGAGCCCCGGGGCCAGGATCGGGTCGGCGGCGAGGGTCGGGGCGGTGCCGTTGGCCACCAGCACCAGCGCCGCGAGGGTGGTGAACGCCGCGCCGTCGCGGACGGCCGCGAGCACCTCCGCCGGCACCGGCCGTCCCCGCACCGGTCCCTGCACCGTCACCGTCAGCACCAGCGCCGGCAGCGCGTAGGCTAGCAGCGCGTGATCGAGACTCTCCGCCGCCGTGAGTCGCAGCGCCTCGCGCAGAAGGGCGAGCAGGGCGGCGATGCCCACGAGGCCGGTGGCGAGGGTCACCTCCGGCAGCGGCAGACGCCGCGCGATCAGGGCTCCGCCCAGCGGGACCACCGCGAGGGCCACCGGCAGTTCGGCGGTGGGGAGGTGGAAGGCGGCGCCGGTGGCGACGGCGGCGAAGGCGGCGAGGGCCTCGAGACCGGCGGCGCGGGGCCGGCCGCGGACCAGCAGGTCGGCCGTGCCGGCCGTGGCGAGGGCGGCGAGCGCGAGGGCGGTCGCCGCGAAGGGCCCGTCGCCCATGGTCTCCTGGAGGCGCCCGCGGGTCACGATCAGCAGCAGCAGAGGGACCAGGGCGGCGGCCGCCGCCGCCACCGGCCGGTCGCGGCCGGAGCGGGCGAGGAGGTGACCGCTGGTGGCGAAGGCGACGGCGAGGACGAGGGCGGTGACGAGGACCCGCCGGCCGCCCGGCGGCACCCACAGGAGGGGATCGAGGCCGACGGCCGGATCGGGGAGCAGCTCCGCGAGCCGGAAGGATCGGATGTCGACGGTCCAGGTGGCCGCCACGGCGACCAGCGCGGCCGGCAGCACCGCGGCGGAGCCGGCCCCGCCGGCGGCGGCCGCGAGGGACAGCGGCGCGCCGACGGCGAGGACGGCGAGGAGCGGCGGATCGACGCCGGGCTGGGCGGCGAGCCAGCCCGCCAGCAGCACCACCGCCACCGCGAGGTGGAGCAGATGATGCGCGAGGCGCTGGGCGAAGGAACGGGGACCGATGCCGGCCCGGAGCATCGCCCACAGCTCCGGACGGGTGGCGAGGAGACCGAAGAGGGCGACGTCCCAGGACCACGCCGTCGGTCCCGTCACCACGACCGGCCGGTCGGCCAGCGACCACGGGATCGCGAGCAGCGAGAGCGCGAACCAGGGCTGCAGACCGAGGGGCGGGATCCACGACAGCCAGACCGATCCGCGTGCCCAGGCCAGGGTTCCGATCAGCAGGGTGACGAAGCCGAGATAGGCCCAGAACGGCAGGGGACTCGTCGCACCGTAGTCCCCCAGCAGCGGGGCGGCGTAGGCGCCGACCGCCCCCAGCAGCAGAACGGGCGTGCCGAGGGCGAGGCCGGCGGCGAGGGCGGCGAGGATCGTGAGGACCCCGAGGGCGAAGGCGAGGGCGGGCGGGATCAGGGCGAAGAGGTTGCCGGCGGCGTGGAGGGTGGCGAAGAGGGTGACGAGCCCCGCTCCGGCCAGGGCCTGCGGGACGGCGCCCCCCTCCCCCCGGCGATGGAGGGCGAGGGCGGCGGCGAAGGCGCCGAGACCGAGGAGGGCCAGCCCCGAGAGCCAGAAGCCCGGTCCGATGCGTCCCTGCTCCACCGCCTGGACCACCGCGAGGAGTCCCGCGAGCGCGAGGGCGATACCGCCGATCCAGACCAGGGGCTGGCCGGTGGGGGTGCGAGCCCGGGGCGGCGGGGGAGAGACGGAACCGGCGCCGGCCTCCGCCGTGGCGGGCCGATGCCCCTCCGCTCCCGCCGATCCGGTCGCATCGGTGGCCGGTCTCGCGGCGGTGCCGGGCATCGCGGGCGAGGCCGGCGCGGTCACCTCCCGGGCGAGGGCTTCGCGCAGCTCGGCCACCTCCCGTTCCAGGCGCAGCAGCCGGCCCTTCACCTCCGACTGGCGGATCAGACTGACGATGCCCAGGACGGGGCCCAGGAGGCCGCCGGCCACGGCCATCAGCAGCAGACCGACCAGGGCCGTGAAGGAATCCCACATGCCGACCATGCTCCCGGAGGGACCTTGCGGTGCGCCCGCGCGATCCCCATAGCCCAGGATGGGACGGTTCCGAAGGGAGGCAGGCCATGGCGGAGGAGACGGCAGCGCGGACGGCGCCGGAGGCGACGGGGGGTGACGGCGGCAGCCGGGTCGACCGGCTGGCCGAGGACGTGGCCCGGCTGCGGGAGGATCTGCGCCGGCTCGCCGAGCATCTCGGCGAGGAGGGCATGGCGCGGGCCGGGCGCGTGCGGGAGGTGGCGGAGGAGAAGCTGCGGGAGCTGGAGCGGGCGCTGGCGGAGCTGCGCCGGGAGGCGGAGGCCGCGCGCCGGCGTGCCACCGCCGGGCTGGAGGAGACGGTGCGGGAACAGCCGCTGGTGAGCCTGCTCGCCGCCTTCGGCGTGGGCGTGCTGATCGGCCGTCTGCTCGGGCGCTGACCATGGCGGGGCGGCTGCTGGCGGCGCTCGCGGGCCTCGCCGATCTGCGGGGGCGGGCGGCGCGGCTCGCGGGCGCGGGCGGCCTGTGGCTGGCCGCCGCCCTCGCCGCCTTGGTGGCGACGGGCTTCCTCACCGTCGCCCTCTTCCTCGGCCTCGCGGCCGGCGTGGGGGCGCCCTTGGCGGCGCTGATCCTGGGCGTGATCTACGCGCTGGTGGCGCTGGTCCTGGGACTGCTGGCGCGGGGACGGGCGGCGGCCCCGCCCGCCGCCGACGCCGCGGGCGGCGAGGTGACGAGGCTGCTGGCGGAGACGGCGCGGCGGCGGCCGGCAGAGGCACTGCTGCTGGCGCTGCTCCTGGGTCTGCTCACGGAGCTGGGGCGCGCCCGTCGCGGAAACTGACGATGCCGCCGGGATGGACGAAGAGGTCGAGGGGACGGTCGTGGGGGGCGGCGGCGAAGCGGGCGAGGCGCGCGCCGCGATGGCCGACGCCCACCACCAGCCGCGGCCGCCGGCGGGCGAGGGTGCGGTCGTAGTAGCCGCCGCCGTAGCCGAGCCGATGACCGGCCGGCCCCACGCCCACCACCGGCACCACCACCACCTCCGGATCCAGCTCCGCTTCGTCGGCGGGCGGGATCGGGATGTCCCAGACGCCACGGACGAGGGGACGACCCACCCGCCAGCGCCGGAACACCATGGGCGCCCGGCGCGCCACGATCACCGGCAGGGCGAGGGTGCGCCCCTCGGCGGCGAGGACGGCGGCGAGGGGACGCAGATCGGGTTCGCCGCGGATGGGCCAGTAGAGGGCGATGGCGCCGGTGGTGGTCCGCAGGCGGCCGTGGAGGCGGGCGGTGATGGCGGCGGCGGCGGCACGGCGCTCCGACGGCGCGAGACGGTCCCGGGCCGCCAGCAGCCGGCGCCGCAGGATGGCGCGATCGGGAAGGGGGGCGCTCACCGCCGCCCTCCGGCATCGCCCAGGAGACGGCAGCCGACGAGGATGCGGGCGGCGGTGGTGATCCAGCAGAGGCCGGCGAAGGTGAGGGCGAGGGGCACGAAATGGGCCGGCCACAGGCAGGCGGCGGTGAAGAACAGGATGGTCTCGGTCCCCTCGGTGAGCCCGCCCAGATAGTAGAGGGACTTGCGACCGCGGGCGCGGGTCTCGAGCCCGCGGCGGGCGGCCATGGCCGCGAAGGCGAGGAAGGTGCTGCCGGTGCCCATGAAGGCGAAGAGCAGGAAGGCGGCGGCGAGGGCGTTCACGGCGGGATCGGCCAGGGCGAAGGCGAAGGCCATGCCGGCATAGACCAGGAAGTCGAGGACGATGTCGAGGAAGCCGCCGCGGTCGGTGATGCCGCGGGCGCGGGCCACCGCGCCGTCGAGCCCGTCCAGCAGCCGGCCCAGCAGGAACAGGGCGAGGCCGCCGCGGTAGGCGCCGAGGGCGACGGCGGCGACGGCGGCGAGGCCGGCGAGAAAGCCCGCGAGGGTCAGGGCGTCGGCGGAGACGCCGGCCGCGGCGAGACGGCGGCCGACGGCATCCAGCCAGGGGTCGAGCCGACGACGGACGGGCGCGTCCAGCACCGGTTCACTCGCCGCCCCGTCCACGTTCGAGTCGCACCACCCGCGCGCCGCCACCGTCGTCGTGGGGCGCCGGCGAAGTCGGCGCCGCGGAGGCTGCCGCCGTGGTCCCTTCCGGCGCGGTACGGGCGAGCCGGCGCGCCACCGCCTCGCGCTCGCGCATGCGGCGGGCCGCCACCACGCTCGCCGGCAGACTCGCCAGATAGGCGAGGCCCAGCAGGGTGAGGGTGGCCCAGGGTTCGGTGACCAGGAACACCACCACCAGCATGGCGCCCACCAGCACCGGGACCACATAGTCGGGCGGCACCCGGACGCGCTTGATGGAGAAGGTGGGCACCCGGCTCACCATCATGACGGCCACGAAGAGGGCCATGGCCGCATTGAGGGGCCAGCTCCGCAGCCAGCCGGCGCCGGTGGCGAGCCAGGCCACCAGGGGCAGCAGCGCGAGCCCGGCGGCGGCCGGCGCCGGGATTCCCTGGAAGAACCAGAGCCGCCAGCGCGGGACCTCCGGCTCCTCCAGCTCCACGTTGAAGCGGGCGAGGCGCAGGGCGCAGCAGGTGGCGAAGAGCATGGCCAGCGCCCAGCCGACGCCGCGCACGTCGTGGAGGCTCCACAGATAGACGATCACCGCCGGCGCCACGCCGAAGCTCATGAAATCGGCGAGGGAGTCGAGCTGGGCGCCGAGCTTGCTCTCGATGCGCAGGATCCGGGCGGAACGGCCGTCGAGACCGTCGAAGACGGCGGCGAGACCCACCAAGGCCACCGCCAGCTCCCAGCGGTCGTCGAAGGCGTAGCGCATGCCCGTCATGCCGGCGCCGAGGCCGAGGATGGTGAAGAGATGGGGCACCAGATGGAGGAGCGGCCGCTCCCGCAGGCGCCGGCGCCGCTCGCGCAGGATCTCCCGTCCGAGGCCCTTCATGATCGGCGTCCTCCTTCCACCCGGATGCGGCCGGCGAGATCGGCGAGGAGGGTCTCGCCGGCGACGGCCCGCTGGCCCACCAGCACGCACGGGACGGTACCCGCGGGCAGATAGACGTCACAACGGCTGCCGAAGCGGATGAGGCCGATGCGGGCCCCGGCGGGGAGACGCGCGCCCTCCTCGACGAAGGGGACGATGCGGCGGGCCACGAGACCGGCGATCTGCACGACCCCCACCCGCGTCCCGTCCTCGCCCTCCACCAGCCAGCACAAGCGTTCGTTGTCCTCGCTGGCCTTGTCGAGCGAGGCGTTGAGGAACCGCCCCGGCCGGTAGGCCCGGCGCAGCACCCGCCCCGGCAGCGGCGTGCGGTTCACGTGGACGTCGAGGACGTTCATGAAGACGCTGACGCAGGGCAGCGGTCGGTCGCCGAGTCCGAGCTCCGGCGGCGGCACCCGCGGCCGCACCGCCTGGACGATGCCGTCGGCCGGGCTCACCACGAGGCGGGGATCCAGCGGCGTGACCCGCGGCGGATCACGGAAGAACCAGGCACACCAAGCGGCGGCCAGGAGCCCGGCCCAGCCGAGCGGCGTCCACAGCATCCCCAGCGCCAGGGCCAGCAGCAGGAACAGGGCGACGAAGGGCCAGCCCTCGCGGCGGACGGGGACCAGCACCCGGGCCGCGAGCGGCGGCGCCTCGCCCTCCCGGTGGAGCTCCGTGCTCACGGCTGCCCCGCCCCGGCCGCCGCCGGCGCCACCTCGCGCCGGTAGAAGACGCCGTCCACCTGGAGCTGACGCGCCAGCTTGGGCTCGAAATAGCCGGGGATCAGCAGATGGAGGTCGTAGCCGCGCGCCTGCATCGCCGCCAGCATCCGCGCGAAGTCACACTCGCCTTCATAAAGCGGCACCAGTCCCATTTCCAGCTGCACCCCGACGACGCGCGGCCACAGCCGGCCGACGCCCTCCAGCACCCGGGCCTCGGCGCCCTGCACGTCCAGCTTGAGGAACAGCCGCCGCCAGCGGGGATCGGGCAGCGCCACGTTCTCGAGGCGGGCCACCGGCACCTCCACCCGCGCCACCACCCGCGAGCTGGGGGAGATGGCCCGGAGCGTCGCGTTCTGGGGCAGGAGCGAGCTCATGTCGTCCTCGGCCGAACGTTCGAGGAGGACGGTGCCGTCCCGCTCGGCCAGGGCCAGGGGCGGCGGCACGAACCAGAGGGGATCGTCGGCCGCGGCGGCGGCGAGCTCGGCGTGGACGTCGGGCAGGGGTTCGAAGGAGACGACGGGACCCCGCCAGCCGTGACGGCGCAGCCGGCGGGCGTACTGCCCCCGGTTGGCGCCCACGTCCAGCACCGCCTCGATCCCGAAGGCCTCGAGGGTGCGGACGAGCTGATCCCAGACGTGGCGGGGCTTGCGTGGCGGCGTGGCGGCGATGGCGAGTCCCTCCGGCCCTCCGCCCCCGATATAGGCGGCGGGCCGGAGGCGGCGACCGCCGGGGGCGGCCGCCGGCCGGCTCAGGGAGCGGTGCTGCCGATGTACCAGGCGATGCCGCCCACCACGGTGATGGTCACCGCCGCCGCCAGCGGCGCGATGAGGGCGGTGAGCGCCGCCTCGCCGGAGGCGAGGGGGCCGGTGGCGGTGTCGAGCCGGCGTCGCACCCATTCGTCGAAGGCTTCGGGCCGTCCGGTCGGCGAGGGATGACCGGAGAGCAGCCAGAAGACGAGGGGTACGGCGAGGAAGCCGAGGGCGGCCAGCGCCACCACCGCAAGCATGATGGCGGCGTAGGTGTCGACCGCGAACCACAACCAGGCGGCGACCACCACCCACACCACGGTCGCCGCCATCCAGACGAGGATGCGCGGGTGGAAGCCGGTCTCGATGTCGCGTGGGACCTCGTGCGTCACGGCTCGTTCCTCCCTCCGTCGGGAGGCGGCACCCCGGCCGATCCGCACCCGCGGCCCGTGACCCGTGGCGAGGGGAATTATCGGGCGCCTGTCCCTGCTGACAAGAGCCGGACGCCGTGCCATAGGGGAAATGTTCTTGGAATGTTCCATCCATGTGGGGTCGGCTCGCCCATGCCCTCGCCTATCTGCGCCGCGGTCTCGCGGTGGTGCCGCTGCGGCCGCGGGACAAGGTCCCGCTGGTCCCCTGGCGGCGCTTCCAGCGGGAGCGGCCGTCGCCGCTGCGGGTGCGGCGCTGGCTCGCGCGCTGGCCCGAGGCCAATCTCGGGGTGGTGACCGGGGCCGTCTCGGGACTGGTGGTGCTGGACGTGGATCCCCGTCACGGCGGCGACGAGGCGCTGGCGGCGCTCGAGGCCGAGTTCGGTCCGCTGCCGGAGACGGTGGAGGTGGAGACGGGCGGTGGCGGACGGCATCTCTGGTTCCGCCATCCCGGCCTTGCCGTGCCCACCCGGGTGGGGTTGCGGCCGGGGCTCGATCTGCGGGGCGAGGGGGCGCTGGTGGTGGTGCCGCCCTCCCTCCACCCCAACGGTCGCCCCTATGTCTTCGAGGTGGACCACGACCTCACCGACCGCGAGCCGGCACCGCTTCCCGCCTGGCTGTTCCGGCTCGCGACCGGTGCGGGCGCGCGCACGGGCCGTCCGATGGCCCACTGGCGGCGGCTGGTGGTGGAGGGCGTGGACGAGGGGACGCGCAACACGACCCTCGCCTCGCTGGCCGGCCATCTGCTCCGGCGGGGCGTGGATCCGGCGGTGGTGGAGGAGCTGCTGCAGTGCTGGAACCGGGTCCGCTGCCGGCCGCCGCTGCCGGCCACCGAGGTGCGGCGGGTGGTGGTCAGCATCCTCCGCACCCACCGGCGCCGGTCGGGGCGGACGGGAAGGGAGGGACCGCCGGCGGCGTCCGGACCTCACACCATGCCGAGGGCGGCCTTGTAGGTCTCCAGCAGCTCCTCGAGCTCGCCGCGCTCGTGGGGCTTCATCCGCCGCAGGCGGATCAGCTGGCGCATCACCTTGACGTCGAAGCCCTCGGCCCTGGCCTCGGCGTAGACCTCGCGGATCTGTTCCTGCAGTTCCCGCTTCTCGTCCTCGAGGCGCTCGATGCGTTCGACGAATCGCCGCAGCTTGTCGGCGGCGAAGCCGGCCGCGCTCATGGCCCGCACCTCCACGTCCGATCCCGCGGCCGCCCTCCTAGCCGAGGCGCGTCCGGCCCACAAGCGGCGCGGTGGTCAGTGGGGATCGGGACCGAAGACGAGGTCGAAGGGCGGCTTGCGGCGCGGCCAGCGACAGCTGAGGGTCACGGTGCGGAAGGCACGCCGTGCCGAGCGCACTCCCGAGACGCCGTGGCGGAAGTCCCGGCGGTGGTCCACCGCGAGGCGGATGCAGCGCGAGCGCGGCGCGTCCTCCACCGGCACCGTGCAGAGCTTCAGGCGACGGCCGTCGCCGCGATAGCGGACCCACAGCCAGCGCCCCGCCTTGCCGTCGGCCCGCAGCACCCGGAGCCGTCGGGTCTGGCCGCGCAGGACGAAGAACACCTCCGGCTGGTAGCGCCGCCAGTCGCCGCCCATGCGGATGCGTCCGTCCTCCAGCCGGCAGCGCAGGAAATCCCCGCGGTCGGCCAGCCGCCACAGCCGCCATTGCCGGTCCCGGACCGGCTCCGCCACCGGTCCCGGCCGCACCACCAGCCGGTCGCGCGGCGGTCGCGGGCCGGCGGCGCAGGCGGCCAGCAGCACCACCGCCGAGACGGCGAGGCCGAGACCGCGCCACGCCCTCATGCGCCGCCCTCCCGCCGCGGGGCCAGCCGCAGCGCCAGCGAATTGATGCAGTAGCGCAGGCCCGTGGGCGGCGGGCCGTCGGGGAAGACGTGGCCGAGATGGGCGTCGCAGCGCGCGCACAGGACCTCGGTGCGCACCATGCCGAGACTGCGGTCCTCGCGGGTGGCCACGGCGTCCGGCGTGATGGGCGCCGTGAAGGAGGGCCAGCCGGTGCCGCTGTCGAACTTGGCCTCGCTGGAGAACAGCGGCGCCCCGCAGCAGCGGCACAGGTAGGTACCGGGGGTCTTGGTCGCCCAGTAGGCCCCGGTGAAGGGCGGCTCGGTGCCCCCGAGCCGGGTCACCCGATAGACCTCCGGCGGCAGCTCCCGCCGCCATTCCGCATCCGACTTGCGCACCCGCCCGGCCAAGGCAGTCCTCCCCGCGTGGCTCGACACCGGCCATCCTAGCGACGGCGCCCGCCGCGCACCAGAGGACGGCGGCGTACGCGGGGATGGGGGAGACCTTCCGTGGCCGGCGTCTTGAAAACCCGCCGGCGCCGGGCCAGTTCCGCGGTGGGGCCGGGATCCCCCCGGGGTGAGCGGGAAGGAGCCGGTGCGCGCGTTCGGGGACCCGCACGGACGGGTGAGGAGGCGGTGATGGCGAGGCCGGACGCCGCCCTGCCCCTTTCCGCCTGTCCGGCCCTGGTGCTCAACGCCGACTATCAGCCCCTCAGCTACTTCCCCCTCTCCGTCTGGAACTGGCAGGAGGCGGTCAAGGCCATCTTCCTCGACCGCGTCGACGTGCTGTCCTGGTACGACCGGGTGATCCGCTCGCCCGGCACGGAGATGCGCCTGCCCAGCGTGGTGGCGCTGCGCGAGTACGTGCCCCAGGACCGCCGCCCGCCCTTCACCCGCTTCAACGTCTTCCTGCGCGACATGTTCACCTGCCAGTACTGCGGGCGGCGGCTGCCGGCGCAGGAGCTCACCTTCGACCATCTGGTGCCGCGCTCGCGCGGCGGGCGCACCTGCTGGACCAACATCGTCACCGCCTGCAGCGACTGCAATCTCCGCAAGGGCAGCCGCCTGCCCGACGAATGCGGCATGTATCCGAAGAGCCGCCCGCGGGTGCCCACCCTCCACGAGCTGCGCCGCAAGGGCCGCCACTTCCCGCCCAACTACCTCCACGAGAGCTGGCGCGACTTCCTGTACTGGGACGTGGAACTGGAGCCCTGAGGCCGCGCCCGTTAACCGGATGTTGGGAAAGGAGTGGCAGGCTGGTGCCGGTGCGCGACGGAGGCGGCACGGTGTGCGCGTGCGTGGTGGAAGGACCGGCCGTGGCCGGCGATGCGATCCTCTCCCTGCCGGTGGCCTTCGCGCCGGGGCTCCTGCTGTACCGGACTCCGGCGGGGCCGCTCCGGGTGCTGGCCCGCGGGCCCGAGAGTCCGCCGGAGATGGTGGCCGGGCCCGGTGAGGTGATGGTGGCGGAGGCGCTGCCCGGACCGCTGGCCGAGGGGCTCGCGCGCCTCGTCTCGGAGGCGGAACCGGCGGGAGCCGGGGGCGGCTGCCGGCGCCTTCTGGTGGAGACGGAGGCGGGTGTGGTGGAGCTCGTGGTGGGGCCGGTGGACGATGCCGGCGGACGGCCGGTTCAGCTCCGCGAGGTGGGGCGCGCCGCCCGGCTGGAACGGGATCTCGCGCGTGCGCGCGAGGAGCTGCAGCAGTTCGCCTATGCCGCCTCCCACGATCTGCAGGAGCCACTCAGGACGGTGGCCGGCTTCTGCGAGCTTCTGCGCCGCCGCTACCGCGGCCGCCTCGATGCCGATGCCGACACCTTCATCGACTTCGCCGTGGACGGCGCCCGCCGCATGCAGGCGCTGCTGCGCGCGCTCCTCGACTTCTCGCGGGTGGAGACGCGAGGCGGGCCGCTGGTGCCGGTGGCCCTCGGGCCGCTGGTGGCGGAGGTGGCGGAGGGCTTCCGGCCGCTGGTGGCCGAACTCGGCGGGACGCTGGAGATCGGGCCGCTGCCGGCGGTGCGGGGCGATCCGCCCCAGCTCGCCCGCCTGTTCCGGGAACTGCTGGACAATGCGGTGCGCTATCGCGGCGAGGCCCCGCCCCGCATCACCGTCTCGGGACACGGGGCCGGCACCTTCGCCGAGATCGCCGTGCGGGATGCCGGCATCGGCATCCCGCCCGAGTTCCACGAGCGCATCTTCCGCATCTTCCAGCGTCTCCACAGCCGCGACGAGATCCCCGGCACCGGCGCCGGCCTCGCCATCTGCCGACGCATCGTCGAGCGCCACGGCGGCGGCATCGCGGTGGAGTCGGCGCCCGGCCGCGGCGCCGTCTTCACCGTCCGTCTCCCCCGCGCCGACGAAGGAACCGCCGCCCGCTGAGTCGGGAGGGGTGACGCGGGGCGCGATCCGGCCGGGGTCGGGCGTCCCGCGGCGGCGTGCCGGGGATCGGGGGAAGGCGGTCGGGTCGCGGCCCGCCGGCACCGCACGGCCCGCGGCACCGGGGCCACGCTTCGCTCGTGCATCCTGCTCCGGGAGCGGGGGATCGAAGCCGAGACGGCGTCGCGAACGGTTTCTCCCGACGGGCGTCGCGGTCCCTTCGCCGCACGCACGGGGGATCGGGACGGCCCGGATGGGTCCGGGAGCGATGCGGTCTCCGGGGATTCCCGTGTCCGACGGGCGCGGTGTCCGGCTCCGGAGGCGGGCGGACGGCCCGGCGATCCCAGAGCCGCCGTTCCCCGACCCGCGAAGGTGTCCGCGGCCGCTTGTCCGCGGGCCGGTGCACGTCTCCGGCGGCGGCATCCGGGCGGGGGACCCCGGAAGCCGCGCATGGACCGTGGGATGCCGCCCGGGCCGACCCATCCCGACGACGCACCCGCACACGCGGGGCGCGGCGATCCGGGGCCGCGACGGGAAGGAGGGCCGCGGGCGGTCGGACGGATTCGCCGAAAATACGAAAAACATTGGAACAAGGAGGGGTTTGACACGATCGTGGCTCGGCCGAATCCGATATCGAGAGAGGGTTGTTCGAAATCGGAGGGGCGGAATGGTCATTCACGCGGTCATCGTGGGGATGTTCATCCTGGCGGCGATCCTCGTCGGTCCGGATCTCTCCATGGCTCCGAATGTCGGCGGGAACGACGAGATCGCCGGACCCGATTACGACGACGAGGCGAGTCGGGATCCGGACTGGATCGTGCAGGATCCCGCCGCGGACCATCCTGCCGGACAGGACGGTGGGGATGGCGGCGAGGGTCCGGGTGCCGACAATGACGGCAATGTGGGGTGAACCCGTCGACGTCGATCCGTCGCCCGCGACGGAATGCCCGCGGCCCTGGACACGGCCCCGGACCGGGCCGGGGGAGCGGCACGGACGCATGAGCCCGGGACGCGCCGCCCGCCCCGGCGTGGATCTCGCGCCGCGGAGAGGAGGCGGGCCTGGGTGCGGACGATCCGGGTCTCCGTCCGGCGAGCGCCCGACGGTGGGATGAACGGGCGCCGCGGCCGGGTGGACCGAGGCGGGCGTGGCCGCGGACGGATCACCCGCCGCCCGGATCGCGCCAGCGTGGCGCCAGATCGTTGGCGAGGCCGAACAGGTCCAGCACCCGTCCCACGGTGTGGTCCACCATCTCCGCCAGCGTCCGCGGACGCGCGTAGAAGGCCGGCAGCGGGGGCATGATCACCGCCCCCGCACGCGTCGCCGCCGCCATGTTCTCGATGTGCACCAGCGACAGCGGCGTCTCCCGCACCAGCAGCACGAGGCGCCGCCGCTCCTTCAGCATCACGTCGGCGGCGCGGGTCAGCAGATTGTCGGCGAGGCCGTGGGCCACGGCCGCCAGCGTGCGCATGGAGCAGGGCGCCACCACCATGCCGAGACAGCGGAAGCTCCCGCTCGCCAGGGGCGAGCCCACGTCGTGGACGGAATGCACCCGGTCCGCCAGCGCCTTCACCTCGGCCGGCGTCCGCTCCAGCTCGTAGCCGATGGTGAGCGCCGCCGGCCGTGTCATCACCAGATGGGTCTCCACCCCGAGCCCGCGCAGCACCTCCAGCAGCCGCACGCCGTAGACGACGCCGGTGGCGCCGGTGATCCCCACCACGAGGCGTGGCCTGCCGCTCACGGCTCCGTTCCCCCCTCCCGGCGCACCAGCCGCGCCAGCGCCGTGCTGGCGAAGAAGCCGGCCACCGCCACCGCCGCCATGGCCGGTCCCGCCGGCAGATCCCAGCGGAAGGCGACGGCGAGGCCCAGGGCCGCCGCACCCACGGCGAAGGCGAGTCCGCCCAGCGCCATGCCCTCCGGCTCCCGGACCCACGGCCGCACCGCCGCCGGCGGCACGATCAGCAGCGCCATCACCAGCAGCATCCCCACCACCCGCATCCCCAGCGCCACCACCAGCGCCAGCGCCATCACCAGCAGCAGCCGCAACCGCCCCACCGCCACGCCCTCCACCGCCGCGAGTTCGGCGCTCACCGTCGCCGACACCAGCCCGCGCCAGCTGGCCCCCAGCCACAGGGCCACCGCCACCGCCGCCGCCGCCAGCAGACCCAGGTCCACCGTCCCCACCGCCAGCACGTCGCCGAAGAGATAGGCGAGGAGATCGGTGCGATAGCCGCCGGCGAGGGCGAGGCCCAGGAGACCGGCGGCCAGCGCCCCGTGGGCGAGGATGGCGAGCAGGGTGTCGGCGGGAAGTCGGCTCCGCCGTTCCAGCACCAGCAGCAGGCCCGCAAGTCCCAGCACGAAGGGCGGCAGCGTGGTCTCCGGCGCCAGATCCCACCACACCGCCAGCGCCGCCCCCGGCAGCACCGCATGGGCCAGGGTCTCGCCGAAATAGGCCATCCGCCGCCACACCACGAAGGCGCCGAGAGGAGCGGCGGTGGCCGCCAGCAGCACGGCGGCGAGCAGCGCCCGCAGCAGCAGCGGCTCCATCGTCACGGCGCCCCATCCGGCTCGTGGCGGTGGACGTAGGGGGCGAAGGCCTCCGCCACCCGCGCCCCGAACAGGCGGCGGAAGGCGGGATCACGGGCCACGTCCCGTGGCGCGCCCACGCAGCGCAGCGTGCGGTCGAGGCAGACCACCCGGTCGGTGGCGGCGAAGACGAGATGGAGATCGTGGCTCACCAGCAGCACCCCGCAACCGTAGCGGTCGCGCACCGCCCGCACCAGCCGGTAGAGCTCCAGCTGACCGCTCTGGTCGACGCCGGAGAGCGGCTCGTCCAGGACCAGCAGTTCCGGCGCACGCAGCAGCGCCCGCGCCAGCAGCAGCCGTCGGAACTCGCCGCCGGAGAGATGGTGCACCGGCCGCTCCAGCCGGCCGGCCAACCCCACCTCCCGCGCCACCGCCGCGATGCGCGTCGCCGTGCTCCGGCCGGCCAGTTCCAGGAAGCGGCGGGCACTCAGCGGCAGCACCGGATCGAGGGCGAGGCGCTGGGGACAGTAGCCCACCACCAGCCCCGGCCGGCGCCGCACGCGACCGCGATCGGGCCACAGCAGTCCCAGCAGCACCCGCACCAGGGTGGTCTTGCCGGCGCCGTTGGGCCCCACCAGGGTCACGATCTCGCCGCGGTGGACGGCGAGGTCCACGTCCTCCAGAACGGTCTCGCGGCCGCGGCGCACGAGGATGCCCTCGGCCGCGATCAGGGTCTCGGCCGTCGCCTCCGCCGCCCGCGCGGTTTCGCGGCCGGTGATCTCCGCTGCCGGTGCGTCCATGACGCGAGACTTAGACCGGGGAGAGGAGGGCGGAAAGTGTCCCGGCTCGGCCTGCTGCTGCTGACGTGGCTCACGGTGGTCCCGGCCCTCGCCGGCCCGCCGCGTCTCCTGGCCTCCATCGCGCCGCTCCACGGGATCGCCGCCGCCGTCGGCGCCGGACGGGCGGAGGTGGCGCGCCTGTTTCCGCCGGACCGCTCGCCCCACCTCCACGCGCTCCGCCCGAGCGAGGCCCGGCGGCTCGCGGCGGCGGAGCTGGTGGTATGGATCGGTCCGATGCTGGAGACGGCGCTGGCACGGGCGCTTCCGCGTCTCGCCGCCGGCGCCGAGGTGGTGACGGTGGCGGAACTCCCGGGTCTGCGGCGGCTGCCGCGGCGGGTCGGCCACCAGGATGCGGCACGGGCCGGTCTCGATCCCCATCTGTGGCTCGATCCCGACAACGGCCGTCGCATCGCCCGCGCGCTCGCCGAACGCCTCGTCCGTCGCGATCCCGCCGGTGCGGAGATCTACCGGCGCAATCTCGCCCGTTTCGAGGCGCGGTTGGATGCGGTGGTGGCCCAACTGCGGGCGCGGCTGGCACCGGTGCGCGACCGGCCCTTCCTCCTCGCCCACGATTCCCTGCAGTACTTCGAGCGGGCCTTCGGCCTCGCCGGCCTCGGCGCCGTGAGCGTCTCGCCGGAGCTGCCGCCGGGTGCCCGCGGCCTCCTCGAACTCCTCGCCCGCGCCCGCGGCGCCGGCGTGGTCTGCGTCTTCGCCGAACCCCAGCTCGACCGGAGACGGGTCGAGCGCCTCGCCGAACGACTGGGTGCCCGCATCGGCACCGTCGATCCCCTCGGCCGCGACATCGCGCCCGGGCCCGACTTCTATCCGGAACTGCTGCGGCGGGTGGGGGAGTCGGTCCGCGCCTGTCTCGCCGTCTCAGGGCAGTAGCGCCTCGATCAGGAAGGGACCGTCGTCGGCGGCGGCTCGCGCCAGCGCGGCGGCGAGATCCTCCGCCGTCTCCACCCGGACCCCCGGGACGCCGAAGCCGCGGGCCACCGCCACCCAGTCCGGCGCCGGATCCTCGAGGCGGGTGAGGGCGCGGGTGGCCGGCCCCGGTGAGGTGCCGGCGCGGGCCAGCTCCAGCTCGAGGATGCGATAGCGGCGGTTGGCGCAGACCACGGTGGTGACGGGGAGCCCCTCGCGCGCCTGGGTCCACAGCGCCGCCGGCAGATAGGCGAGACTGCCGTCGGCCTCGAGGTGCAGCACCCGCACCCCCGGCCGTGCCAGGGCGGCTCCCACCGCCAGCGCACTGCCGGCCCCCACCACGCCGCCGGTGAGGGCGATCTCCTCGTGGGGCGCGGCCGCGGCGGCGAGGCGGGAGAAGGGCCAGCTGCTCGAGACGGCGGTCAGGACCACCACCCCCTCCGCGGCCACCGCCCGCGCGCAGGCGGCGGCGAGGCGCTCGGGATCGAGGGAACCGGTGGGCGCCGGCGGCGGTTCCACCGCGGGTGCGGCGACCGCCGGCGGGGCCGCCAGCGCGTCGGCCAGCGCCTCCAGCGCCGCCGTCACGTCGTCGCCGGGGGCGGCCAGCGGCAGCCGTCCCGGATGGCTCGCGAGGAAACGGCTGGGCCGGTCCGGCAGGCCGAAGAAGGCGACGGGATCGCGGGCGCCGGCCAGCACCACCAGGTCGAAGGCGTCGAAGAATTCCTGTGCACGCTCGGGGAAATACGGCACCCGCACCAGCGGCGGCAGGCCGCGACCCGTCCGCAGACGGCGGAAGCCGGTGGGGGCGGCGAGAGTGGCCCCGGTGGCGGCGGCCACCCGGCCGGCGGCGGCGAGGCCGGCGCCGTGGAGACCCGCGCCGTCCAGCAGCAGCAGCGGTCGCCGGGCCGCCCGCAGGGCCGCGGCCGCCCGCGCCACCGGCTCCTCCCGCACCGGCCGCAGGGGCTCCGGCGGCCGTGGGTCGGCGGTGGCGTCGGTCGCGGCGAGCTGATGGTCGTGGGGGAAGACCACCGCCACCACCCGACCCCCGGCGCCGCGGGCCAGCGCCACCGCCTCCGCCATCCAGAAGGGGGCGTCCTCCGCCCGCCGCACCGTCAGCACCGCATCGGCCACGGTCCGCGCCGCCGCCTCCACCGCCATGGCCAGCGGCGGATCGGCCGGCCGGTGCCAGCTCGCATGGTCGCCCACGAGGGTGACCACGGGACTCCGGCCCTTGCGGGCGTTGTGGAGATTGGCCATGCCGTTGGCGAGACCGGGGCCGGTGTGCAGGAGCGCCAGCGCCGGCCGTTCGGCGAGGCGCCCGTAGCCGTCGGCCGCGCCGGTGGCGACGTTCTCGTGGAGGCAGAGGACCGGGCGGATGGCCGGCACCCGGTCGAGGGCCCTCACGAGGGGGAGTTCGGTGGTGCCGGGATTGGCGAAGCAGACCGCCACGCCCGCGGCCGCTGCGGCCTCCAGCGCCGCCCGGGCTCCGTCGCGCCGATCCGTGGCCATCGGTCGCACTCCCGCCTCCCCCGGAGTGGATACGCCGAGATGCACCCAGCGTCGAGCCGTCTCCCCTTTCCGATCCCGCGTCCCGCGGCGGTCGACCGCGCGCGGGAGGACGGCCACAGGGCGGACTTCCGCCTCCGGCCGCTGTCCTGGCCGGCGAGCGAGCCGCCGCGGCTGCTGCTGGTGGTGGACACCGAGGAGGGGTTCGACTGGAATGCGCCGCTCCGCCGCGACGGCCACGACGTGGCCGCCGTCGGCGAGCTGCCGCGGCTGCACGAGCTGGCCCTCGCCCACGACCTCCTCCCCTGCTACGTGGTCACCTGGCCGGTGCTGGCCGACGATCGCGCCGCCCGGGTGCTGGAGGATCTGACCGCCGCCGGCGGCGCGGCGGGCCTCCATCTCCACGTGTGGACCACGCCGCCCTTCGTGGCACCGGAGCTGGAGGCGCGCGGCTTCCAGGGGGCCTTGCCGGCGGAACTGGAGGAGGCCAAGCTCGGGGAACTCGCCGCCCTCTTCCGCGAGCGCTTCGGCCGCCCGCCGCATCTGCACAAGGCCGGTCGCTACGGTCTCGGACCATGGACGCCGCGGGCGCTCCGCCGTCTCGCCGTGCCCCTCGACCTCAGTCCCTCGCCCGGCTTCGACTACCGTCATCTGGGCGGCCCCGACTTCCGCCGGGCCCCGCCTGGGCCGGCGCGGCTGGTGGGCGCCGACGGCAGCGCCGTCGTCGCCCTGCCGGCGAGCGGCGGTTTCGTCGGTCCCCTCGCCCGGCTCGGACCCGCCCTCTTCGACGAACACCGTCGTCGTCTCCTGGCGCGGGCCGTGGCCCAGAAAGGACGGATGGTGCGGCGCCTGCGCCTGTCGCCGGAGGGACACGGGGCGGCGGAGATGACCGCTCTCGCCCGCAGCCTCCTGGCCCACGGTGTCGGCTGTCTCGTCGTGACCCTCCACAGTCCCTCCTTGGCCCCGGGCTGGACCCCCTACGTGCGCGATCGGGCCGACCGCGACCGGCTGCTCGCCACCCTCGACGCCTTCCTGGACTGGGCCCGCCACCGGGCCGGACTGGTGCTGGCCCGGCCGGTGGAGATCCTGGGGCGGCTCACCGGCGCTGGAGAGGTGGGCGATGGCGGAGCTGCGCGTCCATCCGACGCCCCTGCGTGATCCGGAGACCCTCACCCGTCGCTGGCGCGCCCTCGAGGGAGAGGCGGCCGCCACCGCCTTCACGGCCTGGGCCTGGATCGGAAGCTGGCTCGCCACCCTCGCCGTCGATCCGTGGCTGGTGGAGGTGCGGCGGGGCGGCGATGTGGTGGCCCTGGCCGTGGTATGCCCGCGGCGACTGCGCCGGCACGGGCTCCTCGCGGTGCGGACCCTCCACCTCCATGCCACCGGCGATCCGGTCCGCGACGCCGTCACCGTCGAGTACAACGATCTGCTGGCCCGGCCGGAAGAGGCGGTGGCGGCCCGGCGGGCGGTGGCGACGGTCCTGCTCGATCGCCGGTGGTCGGGACCGCCCTGTGCGGAACTCCATCTGCCGGGGTTGGCGGCCGCCACCGCAGGCTGGACGGTCGCGGGCGGCATCGAGCGGCTCCACGCCCGCAGGCCCTCCGCCCGGATCCGCCTCGACGCCGTCGGCGAGGACTATCTCGCGGGGCTGCGCCCCGGCGTCCGCCGGCGGCTGCGGCGGTCGATGCGACTCTACGAGCGGATGCACGGACCGCTGCGGCTGCGACCGGCGCCGGATGCCGCGACCGCCCTCGCCTGGCTCGACGCCCTCGCCGCCCTCCACGTCGCCCGCTGGCGGCGACGGGGACGGCCGAGCGCCTTCGCGCGGGAGGATTTCCGCACCTTCCACCGCCGCCTCGTGGCCGGTGCGCCCGAGGTGGGGCGTCTCTTCCGGCTCGATGCCGGCGGCACGCCGCTGGGGTTCCTCTATCTGCTGTGCTGGCGCGACCACGCCTTCTTCTACGCCGGCGGCTTCGACTTCCCGGCCGACAACCGCCTCAAGCCCGGTCTCGTCGCCCACGCCCTGGCGGTGGCGCGGCTGCGGGCGGAGGGCTTCCGGGTCTACGATCTCGGCGCCGGCAGCGAACCCTACAAGGCCGAGCTGGCCGCGCCCGGCCCCGACATCGTCCACCGCGTCCTCGCCCGGGCGACGGCGCCGCTGCGGCTGGAGCACGCCCTCCGTCAGCTCCGCGCCCGGCTGCGGGCCGCCACCGGAGGCGGCGCCGTGGGCTGAGGCGTGCCACGGGCCTCCGCCACCAGTCGCCGGGTCGCGCCCTCGATGCGTCGCTCCAACTGCCGCAGGAAGGTGGTCCGGTCCAGGCCCGGCGGGATCGGCTCCAGGAACTCCACCACGATGCGTCCCGGCCGCTTGAGCCAGCTCCGTCGCCCCCAGAACAGGCCCGAGTTGAGGGCCACCGGCACGCAGGGCACGCCGAGGGCGCGATAGAGGGCCACCACACCCGGCTTGTAGTCGGGCGGGGCATCCGGCGGCCGCCGCGTCCCCTCGGGGAAGATCAGCACGTGGTCGCCGCGGGCCACCGCCCGCTTCGCCCCTTCCACCAGCGAGCGGATCGCCCGCTGCGGACTCCCCCGCTCGATGGCGATGCTGCCGGCACGACGCAGGTAGAGGCCGAAGAGGGGGATCCGCAGCAGCTCGCGTTTCAGTCCCACCACCAGGTTCGGGACGATGAGATGGAAGGCCAGCGTCTCCCAGGCCGACTGGTGCTTGCTGGCGAGGATGGCCGGGCCCGCCGGCAGATGGTGGAGACCCCGCACCTCGTGTTCGAGACCCACCAGCCACCGCAGCAGCCGGTGGATGCCGCGCTCCCAGAAGCGGGCATAGGCGCGGGTGCGGGCCTCGTCCCAGAAGGGCAGGAAGGGCAGACCGGCCACCGCCAGCAGGGCCGTCCAGGCGTAGAAGGCGAGGTTGAAGGCGGTGGCCCGGATCAGAGGACCGGCCGTGATCCGCATGGTCTCCTCCGCACGGGGGCGAGATAGGACGATCCCGTCCCCGAAGAAAGCGCACGCCGGGACGGCCCCCACCCTCGCGCCGCTTCCGCCCCACCCACCGCCCGCCTATGTGGGGGAGGAGCCCGGCGGGATGTGGCGCCGTGACCGTCCTCGATCTGGAAGACCTCGAATCCGGGCGCGAGCTGCGCGCTCGCGTGGCGGTGGTGGGGGCCGGGGCCGCCGGCATCACCCTCGCCCGGGCACTGGCCGCCCGCGGGCTCGAAGTGGTGGTGCTGGAGGGCGGCGGATCGCGACCGGAGGCGGCCACCCAGGCCCTGCACGATCTGGTGCCGGTGGGCTATCCGCTGCGGCCCGGTCACGTCAACCGTGCCCGCGAGTTCGGCGGCAGCTGCAATCTCTGGGCCGGCCGCTGCATGCGCCTCACGCCCTTCGATCTGGAACGGCGGCCGTGGGTGGCGGAGGTGGGCTGGCCCTTCGGCTGGGAGACGCTGGCGCCCTGGCTTCGGGAGGCGGCGCGGCTGCTGGGACTGCCGGATCCCGTCCACTTCGACCTCGCGGCCCACGGCGGACGCGTGTCGGCCGACGAGCGGCGGCTGTTGGCGGCCGGCCCCTTCGCGCCGATCCTCTCCCTGTGGGCGCGGCGCCCGCGTCGCTTCGCCCGCGCCCACCGCCGCGAACTCGCCGCCTCCCGCCGCATCACCGTGGTGCTGCACGCCAATGCCACCGAGCTCGAGACCGACGCCGAGGGGAGCCGGGTGGTGGCGGTACGCGCCCGCAGTCTCTCCGGCCGCGAGCTGCGGGTGGTGGCGGAGGTGGTGGTGCTGGCCTGCGGCGGACTCGAGGTGCCGCGCCTGCTGCTGCTCTCGCGCCGCGCCCGACCCCACGGCCTCGGCAACGAGCACGATCTGGTGGGCCGCTTCTTCATGGATCATCCCCGCACCGCCTACGGCCGGGTGACGGTGCGGGCCGGGGTGGCGCTGCCCCTCACCCGCGGCTGGCCGCTCGCCGACGGCCGGGTGCAGCTCGGCTTCGCCCTGCCGCCGGATCTCCAGGCGCGCGAGGGGCTGCTCCACCACTACGCCACGCTGGAGGAGGAGCACTCGGCCTACACGGAGCGGACCTACCGCACCGCCGTCGAGGCGGGCAAGGTGCTGCTGCGGCGGGGGCATGCCGGGAGCCGCCTCGATCTCGGGCGCATCCGCCGGGCGGCACGGCTCGACTCCCTCATCTATCTGCTGCCGCCCAAGGAGATCCTCCCCTTCCCGCTGTGGCGGGCCTGGCGCGTCACGAGGAGCCGTCTCGAAACGCGGAGGCGGGCGCGGCGCTACGTGGTGGTCTACTTCTGCGAGCAGCCGCCGTCGGCCGAGAGCCGCGTCACCCTCGACGACTCCCGCGACGCCCTGGGTCTTCCCAGAATCCGCCTCGACTGGCGCATTCCCGATCCGGTCCACGAGAGCCTGTGGCGGCTGCAGGACCATCTCGCCCGCGCCCTCCGCACGACGGGTCTGGGCGAGCTGGAGCCGGGGGAGGGGATTCCCCGCTACACCGACGCCTCCCACCATCTGGGCACCACCCGCATGGGCGCGACGCCGCGCGAGGGCGTGGTGGATCCGGAGCTGCGGGTGTGGTCGGTGGCCAATCTCTACGTGGCCTCCAGCGCCGTCTTTCCCACCGGCGGCCACGCCAATCCCACCCTCACCCTGCTGGCCCTCACCCTCCGTCTGGCCGACCATCTCGCCCGCAGGCTCGCGCCGGCGGCGGTGGCGACGGCGACCGGCGGTGGGCGGCCTCAGCCGGCGATGCCGTAGGGCTCGCCGTGGATGTAGCTCTCCGCCTCGTGGAGGTCCTCCTCGAGACCGCGGCACACCGCCTCGTAGAGATCGCGGATGGAGACCACGGCCACCACCCGGCCGTCCCGGTCCACCACCGGCAGGTGGCGGAAGTGCCCCTCGCGCATCTTGACCAGGGCGTCCAGGGCCCGCTCGTCGGGACGGGCGGTCACGGGCTCGCGGGTCATGATCTCCGCGACCGTCACGGTGGCGGGATCGCGGCCCTCCGCCACCACGCGGAAGACGATGTCGCGCTCGGTGACGATGCCCGCGAGGCGCGCGCCCTCCATCACCAGCAGGGCGGCCACCCGCCGCTCCCGCATGCGGCGGGCCGCCTCCCGCGTGCTCGCCCCGGATGCGATGGACACGACCGGTCTGCGACCGTCGACGATGTGCGGTACGATGCGCCGCTGCATGGGCCTTCCCCGACCTCGTGGTGATGATGGGACAGCATGCGCATCGCGCGCGGCGCGGTCAAGCCTCGCCCCGCGGGCGAGCGGCGGGGCTACTCCCACTCGATGGTACCGGGGGGCTTGCTGGTGACGTCGTAGACCACCCGGTTGATGCCGCGCACCTCGTTGACGATGCGGGTGGCGACGCGGGCGAGGAAGTCCAGGTCGAAGCCGAAGACGTCGGCGGTCATGCCGTCCTCGCTCACCACCGCCCTGAGGGCGCAGGCCATCTCATAGGTGCGCGCGTCGCCCATCACGCCGACGGTGCGCACCGGCAGCAGCACGGCGAAGGCCTGCCAGATGGAATCGTACAGGCCGGCGGCGCGGATCTCCTCGAGGAAGATCCGGTCCGCCTCCTGCAGCACCGCCACCCGCTCCGGCGTCACCTCGCCGAGGATGCGCACCGCCAGCCCCGGCCCGGGGAACGGATGGCGGCCGACGAACCGTTCCGGCAGGCCCATCTCGCGCCCGAGCTCGCGCACCTCGTCCTTGAACAGCTCGCGCAGCGGCTCCACCAGCCGCATGCGCATGCGCTCGGGCAGGCCGCCCACATTGTGGTGGGTCTTGATGGTGGCCGACGGCCCGCGGAAGGAGACGCTCTCGATCACGTCCGGATAGAGGGTGCCCTGGGCGAGGAAGTCCGCGCCGCCCAGCCGTTCCGCCTCGCGCTCGAACAGCTCGACGAAGGTCTCGCCGACGATGCGCCGCTTGCGCTCCGGATCGGTGACGCCGCGCAGACGCTCGAAGAAGATCTCGCCGGCGCGCACGTGCACCAGCGGGATGTTGAAGTGCCCGCGGAACAGCGAGACCACCTCCTCCGCCTCGCCCTTGCGCAGGAGCCCGGTGTCGACGAACACGCAGGTGAG
>JALSGP010000011.1 GCA_026982705.1 Alphaproteobacteria bacterium | reverse complement strand
CTCGAAGTCGGAGATCGTCTTCCGGCCGCTTCCGGAAAACGATCCCGTCCGCCGGCGCCCCGACATCACCCGCGCCAGGACCCTGCTCGGATGGGAGCCGAAAACACCTCTGCGGGTGGGGCTCGAGCGGACCATTCAGTGGTTCGATCGGCTGCTGGCGGAGGAGGCCGAGAGCAAGGGGGCCACCAGTCGCCAGTAGGCGGCGAAGATCCGGTCCAGTCCCCGGATCAGCCACCGTTCGAAGCCCGTGGCCGCGACCTCCGGGCGCAACGGCAACGGTCCGCCCTGCAGCAGCCGAGCGAGGGGAACCCGCTGGCGGGCCAAGGTCCCGCCCCGCTTGCGCGCGAGCGCGCGGCGATGGCGCCAGATCCAGGCCACCGCCCGCCGCCAGGGGCCCAGCCAGCCCCGTCGCAGGGCCATGGCGAACTGGGCCGTCTCGAACAGGAGGAGAGCCGGAGCCAGCACCGCCAGCGTCCCCCCCGGATAGTGCTTCGCCAGCACCAGCCAGCGGTTGCGGATGGTCTGGAACACCCGTCGCTCGCTGTAGGTGCCGAGGGCCCGGATGGACATGCCCTCGGTGCCCTCGCCGTGGAGCACGCGTGCCTCGCCCACGGCGAGCAGCGCGTGCCCCCGTTCGCGGAGGGTGAGCCCGAACTCGTGATCGTCGAAATAGATGAAGATATCCTCGTCGAAGCGCACGTCCCCGAGGCGTCGGCGGTCCACCATGAAACAGCAGGTGACGAGCGAGCCGCAGCCGCGCACGCCCGCTGGCACCTCCGCGATGGACCGATCGGTGAATTCGGGGATCATCATACCCAGATAATGGGCGGAGGCTCCGGAATACTGGACGATCTCCGGTCGATCGGCGTAGAGGACGGTGGCCTGGGCCGCCGCCGCCTCGGGATGGGCGTCGAGAGCGGCCGAGAGCGCCTCCACGCAACCCGGCTGCAGGCTCACGTCGTTGTCGATGAAGAGGATGCGGTCGCTCACCGCCGCCGCGATGCCGGCGTTGCGAGCGGCACCGGGCCCGCGGTTCTCCGGCTGGCGCAGGATGCGCACCTCCGGATAGTGGGCCGCCACCCACGCGGGGCCGTCGTCGGTGGAGGCATCGTCCACCAGCAGGATCTCGGCGAAGCGGTCGCGCAGCCGCCAGGCCGCCGGCAGGCTGCGGCGGAGATGGCGGGCGCCGTTGTAGTTGACGATGCACAGGCTCGGCCGCGCGCCGCTCATGCTCTCCGTCCGCGCGCCCCGCGACCGAGCTTAGGCCGGGGCACCCCCACCCTCAACGGGCCGGCGGTCGCCGTCGCATCCGGCTGCACCGGCCCCCCGCGGGATGGGCCACCACGGATCCACCCATCAAGGTCGCTCGGCATCCGGTCGCACCGCCCCGCCGTCGTGCGGCCGATGGCCCCGACCCCTCGGCTTCCCATCGGTCCGGAGCGGGGACGGCCCGAGCGTTCGCCGGACGACGCGGCCAGTCGCCACGGGTCGGCGGGCGATTCGCCGCGACGGTCGGCGAACCGGTCTCCCTCCACCCGGACGCGGGCTCGGAGGGGGCGCTCCCACCGCCTCCGTCCGCGGCGCGATCCGTCGCCGAAGCGCCGTCGACCGATGCCGCGGAGCCGTCCATGCATCGGTGTCCCCGCTCAGTCGGGCGGCACGTCCAGCTCCAGGGTCGGCTCGCCGGTGCCCGTCGCCTTCACCTCCCGCTCCTTCTGACGGACCTTGCGGAGGATGCGACGGCGGCGGATCACCTCGTCGCACTGGCGGAGCTGCTGGACGTGCATGCGCTGGGCCACCCGTTCGGCCAGTTCGAACCCCTCCCGGTCCCCGGCGTCTGCCGCCTCCCGCAGGAGGATGTAGGCCCGGGCCAGGTCACGCGGCACGCCCTTGCCGGTGGCGTAGCAGTAGCCGAGGGAGACCTGCGCCTTGGTGTGACCGCGGGCGGCGGCGCGCTTGAACCAGTCCACCGCCCGCCCGTCGTCCTGCCCCACGCCCTTGCCCCGGGCGTAGGCGATGCCCACGAGATGCATCGCCTGCGGATCCCCGGCCTCGGCCTTCCCGAGCAGCTCGCGGAACCGCGCCTGCGCCCGCTCCCGGGATTCCGACGCCGCGCCCTGCGTTCCGGCGGCGGTCCCCGCCGAGCCCTCCCGTGCCCTGGCCTCGTCCGAACCCGTCTCGCGGTCCACCATTCCCGGTTCTCCACAGCGCCGGCGACGCTTGCCGGTACCGGCAGTGTGGCACCGGAATCTTACCGAATGGTGAACGCGCGTGGGATCATTCGCGGGAGAAGATCATGGCGAAGGGTGCGTCCGCCTCCTCGGCGGGGCGGATGTAGAGCTTCCCGTTCTCGATGCGGCCCACCCACCGGCGGCCGTCGCCGGAGGTGAGCGTCAGCGCCTCGTCGCTCCCCTCCCAGCTGCCCTTCTCCTCGAGGCCCTGGCCGTCGCGGAAGATCACGGTTCCGTCGTCGGCGAGTTCGGCGGAGCCGGTGAGCTTCTCCACCATCGCGGCGATGTCCTGGCGCGCCTGCTGGCGGACGGCATCCCGTGCCTCCACCGGCACCTGCGCCAGGTCCTTCTCCAGCAGCGCCTCGAACTGGGCGCGCATGGCCTCGCGGTCGATGGTCCAGAGCCCCACCGGCTCCGCCCCGGCGATCTTCGCCACCGCCACCACCGCCAGCACGGCCAGGAACTTGAGCAACACGCAGCGCATGGGCGTCTCCTGCCATCCGGTCCCGGCCACCATGCCCGCCGCGGCCTTCCTTGTCCACCATCCGCCCGCACCCGGGGACGACGGGAGAAGCGCCCTCCGGGGCCGGCTGCCGGACGCCGCCTCGACGGCGGCTCAGGCGTCGGTGCGGCTCGGGGTACGGGCGTAGCCGAGTGTCCTGAGCGCTTCGGCGATCTCGTCGAGGATGGCCGGATCGTCGATGGTGGCCGGCATCTTCCAGGGCGTGCCGTCGGCGATCTTCTTCATGGTGCCGCGCAGGATCTTGCCGGAGCGCGTCTTGGGGAGGCGCTTGACGATGGCCACGAGCCGGAAGGCCGCCACCGGGCCGATGGTCTCCCGCACCCGCCGGATCAGCTCCTCCCGGATGGTCCCGGGATCGCGGTCCACGCCCGCCTTGAGCACCACCAGGGCCAGCGGCAGCTCGCCCTTGAGCGCGTCCGCCACGCCGATGACCGCGCATTCGGCGACGTCGGGATGGGCCGCCAGCACCTCCTCCATGGCCCCGGTGGACAGCCGGTGGCCGGCCACGTTGATGACGTCGTCGATGCGGGTCATGACGAACAGATAGCCGTCCTCGTCCCGATAGCCGGCATCCCCCGTCAGATACCAGCCGGGATGGCGGGAGAGATACGACTGCACGTAGCGCTCGTCGGCGTTCCACAGGGTCGGCAGGGTCCCGGGCGGCAGCGGCAGCCGCACCACGATGGCGCCCAGCTCGCCGGGAGGCCGTTCCCGGCCCTCCTCGTCGAAGACCCGCACGTCGTAGCCGGGCATGGGCACCGACGGCGAGCCGGGCTTCACCGGCAAGGGCTCGATACCGAGCGGATTGGCGCAGATGGCCCAGCCGGTCTCCGTCTGCCACCAGTGGTCGATCACCGGCACGCCGAGCTTCTCCCGCGCCCACAGCAGCGTGTCGGGATCGCAGCGCTCGCCCGCGAGGAACAATGCCCGGAAGCGGGAGAGGTCGTACTTCCGGATGAAGGCGCCCTCCGGGTCCTCGCGTTTGATGGCGCGGAAGGCGGTGGGCGCGGTGAACAGCACCTTCACGTCGTGCTGCGCGATCACCCGCCAGAAGGCCCCGGCATCGGGCGTCCCCACGGGCTTGCCCTCGTAGAGGACGGTGGTGTTGCCGTGGAGCAGCGGGCCGTAGACGATGTAGCTGTGTCCCACCACCCAGCCGATGTCCGAGGCGGCCCAGTAGACCTCGCCGGGATCCACGTCGTAGATGTTCTTCATCGTCCAGTGGAGGGCCACGGCGTGACCGCCATTGTCCCGGACGATGCCCTTGGGCCGGCCGGTGGTGCCGGAGGTGTAGAGGATGTAGAGGGGATCGGTGGCCGCCACCGGCACGCAGTCCACCGGTTGCGCTCCCTCGTGGGCGTCGTGCCAGTCCACGTCGCGGGCGGGATCGAGCTCGGCGGCGAGCTGCGGCCGCTGGAGAACGATGCACCGCTCCGGCCGGTGGCGGGCCATGGCGATGGCACCGTCCAGGAGCGGCTTGTAGGCCACCACCTTGCCCGGCTCGAGCCCGCAGGAGGCGGAGACCACGAGCTTCGGCCGGGCGTCGTCGATGCGGGCGGCGAGCTCGTGGGCGGCGAAGCCGCCGAAGACCACCGAGTGGACGGCACCGAGGCGCGCGCAGGC
Organism: Alphaproteobacteria bacterium; assembly: GCA_026982705.1. GTDB lineage: Bacteria > Pseudomonadota > Alphaproteobacteria > Geminicoccales > Geminicoccaceae > HRBIN39. The sequence continues at coordinate 604 of JALSGP010000011.1, read as the reverse complement.
CAGCATGGCCACGACGGCCTCCGGCACCATCGGCATGTAGATGACGACCCGGTCCCCCTTCTCCACGCCGTAGCGGCGCAGCACGCCGGCGAACAGCGCCACCCGGTCGCGCAGTTCGCGGTAGGTGAGGGTCCGGATCTCGCCGGTCATGGCCGAGTCGTGGACGATTGCCGGCTGATCGGCGCGACCGCCCTCCACGTGCCGGTCCACCGCGTTCCAGCAGGTGTTGAGGACGCCGCCGCGGAACCAGCGGTAGAAGGGTGGGTTCGTGTCGTCCAGCACCCGGTCCCAGCGCCGCTCCCAGTCGATCTTCTCCGCCTGCTCCGCCCAGAACCCCTCGGGATCCTCCAGCGAACGACGGTAGATGTCGGCGTACCGGCCCATCGCGGGTCCCTCCCCTCGCGTCCGTCGCGTCCGCCTCCGATGCTAGCGACGGTGCGGACGAGGGCAACGCCGGTGCGCCCATCGCGCCGCAGCCGGTCCGCGGACGGGATCCCGCCGATCTTCCGTCGACGCCGTCCCGGAGCCGGCCCACCCTTGTTCCACCGGCTCCCGCCCGCCATCTCCGCCCGGGTCCTGCGGGGAGCTCGCGGACGGTGCTGGT
>JALSGP010000010.1 GCA_026982705.1 Alphaproteobacteria bacterium | reverse complement strand
CCGCCGGGGCGGAGGCCGGCGCCAGCGCGAAGCGGCCGAGGCCGAGGGTGGTGCCCTTGCCGAGGCCGAAGGGGCGGGCGGCGGCGAGGAAGGCGGCGAGCCCGGGGCAATCCCGGAGGTCGAGGACGAGACGGCCCAGGAGACCGCCCACCGGCACCCGCCGGCCCTGGCGGGCCGAGGCGCGGTGACCGTCCCACCACACCAGTTCCCGCTCCCGCAGCCGCACCCGCCGCGCCGCCGCGAGGACGGCGCGCACGTCCACGGGACGGTCCATGCCGGCGTGGAAGTGGGCGAGCAGCGCCAGGCGGTGGACGGTGGCGTAGGCGAGGGTGGTCGCGTCCAGCCGCTCCGGCCCCACCTCCCGGCCCCCGCGCCGCAGCCGCAGCGGGCTCGACAGGCGCAGCGCCAGCGCCGGCGTGGGGGGCGGCGCCGGCAGGGGCGGAGGCTCCGTCACCGCCTCCAGTTCCAGGGCGCCGGGCACGCCCAGGAAGGGAAAGCGCGGGGCGAGGGCGAAGGCGTCCACCAACAGCGTGCGCTCGCCCATCGCTCCGCCCACCAGCACGCACTCCGCCACGAGCGGATGACCGGCCGGCAGCCGGCGGGTGCGGGGGACGAAGACGTCGCCCAGGGCCCAGGGTGGCGGGATGCGGTCCACCCGACCCAGCGGTCCCCCTTCCGCCGGCCGCCGGGGACGGAAGAAGCGGGCGCGGAGATCGAGGATCCGCCCGCGCGCCACCGGCGACACGCTCTCCCGCGCCAGGGCCTCGAGCGCGTACCACAGCAGCCCGCGCAGGGCCGAGCCCACGAGGGGCGGTCGCCGCAGCGGCGCCCGCGTGCGGAAATGGAGGGCGAGGCGCAGATGGGGGATCTCCGGCGGCCGCATCCACCGCTGTCCCGCTGGCCGCGCCGACGGTGGTCCACCCCGGCGGCGCCGGCAAGGGGCCGGGGCGAGCGGACCACGGCCGCGGACCTCGGGACGGGGATCCGTCCGATGTGCCGGCACGGACCGTCGTCCCACCGTCCCGCGGCGGCTCAGGGGACGATCTGGTTGATCTCGGTGACGATGATGTCGCTGCCGCCGCGCGCCTTGATCTCGCGGATCAGCTCCGGCAGGCGGGCGCGGGGCACCGCCGCCTTCACCGCATAGCCGGCCTCGTGGTGGAGCGGTGCGATGGTGGGCTCGCGCATGCAGGGCAGGATCGCCACCACCCGCTCCAGATCCTCGCGCCCCACGTTGAGCTCCAGCATCACCCGCTCGCGCGCCGCCAGCACCGACTTCAGCAGCAGCACGAAATGTTCGATGCGGTCGCGGCGGGCCGGGTCCTCCAGCGCCCGCGGATGGGCGTAGAGACGGGTGGAGGAGGGCATGAGCTCGTCGAAGATCACGAGGCCGTTGGCCCGCAGGGTGGCCCCGGTGGCGGTGTTGTCGACGATGCAGTCGGCATCCTCCGGGGGGAACACCTCGGTGGCGCCGTAGGAGCGGACGACGCGCGCGCGGTAGCCGCGCCGGGCGAGCCAGGAGGCGGTGAGCCGCTCGTATTCGGTGGCCACCACGAAGGGCTCGCGGACGGGGCGCTCGCCGGCGAGGAAGTCGCGGGGGGCGGCGGCGACGATGCGCACCGGATCGAGGCCGGTGTCCAGCAGCTCCACCAGCTCCGCCCCCTTCTCCGCCACCCAGTCGGCGCCGGCGAAGCCGAGGTCGCGCGAGCCGACGTGGAGCATCTCGACGATGTTCTGGGGCTTGAGCAGCTTGGTCTCGAAACCGTCGAGGGAGAGGACCGGCCGGTAGCCGCGCCGGTCGAAGGTGAGGCGGATGCCGGCATCGGCCAGAAGGCGGACCACATTGTCCTGCATGCGCCCCTTGGGCAGGGCGAGGCGCACGCGCGGCGCGGGTTCGGAGGCGGTGGACACGGGTGGCGGTTCCGATCGGGTCCGTGGCCGGGTGCGTCGCGCCATATAGAGGGAGCGCCCCGGGCGGTAAAGCCGAGGCTCTCAGCCGCCGGGGCCCGCCGCCGGCACCAGCGGTCGCGGCCCCGACCAGGGCGGGATGTCGCCGCGCGCCCAGTCGGCGCGGAAACGGGCGGCGAAGTCGGCGAGGGTGCCGGCGGCGATGGCGGCGCGGAGGTCCCGCATCAGCTTCTGGTAGAACCAGACATTGTTCCAGGTGAGCAGGATGCAGCCCAGGATCTCGCCGCTGCGCACCAGATGGTGGAGATAGGCGCGGGAATGGTCGCGCGCCGCCGGACAGTCGGCGGTCTCGTCCAGGGGGCGCGGATCGTCGCGGTGACGCGCGTTGCGGAGGTTGACGGGACCGAAGCGGGTGAAGGCCTGGCCGGTGCGGCCGGAACGGGTGGGGAGCACGCAGTCGAACATGTCGATCCCGCGTTCCACCGCCCCCAGGATGTCCAGCGGCGTGCCCACGCCCATGAGATAGCGGGGCCGGTCCGCCGGCAGATGCGGGACGGTGGCCTCGAGGGTCCGGAACATGGCCGCCTGCGGCTCGCCCACGGCGAGGCCACCCACGGCATAGCCGTCGAAGTCCATGGCCACCAGCGCCTCGGCCGATCGGCGGCGCAGCCCGGCCTCGGTCCCGCCCTGGACGATGCCGAAGAGACCGTGGCCGGGACGTGGACGGAAGGCGGCCCGGCAGCGCTCGGCCCAGCGCAGGCTGCGCTCCATCGCCCGCTCCACCGCGGCCCGCGGGGCGGGCAGGCGCACGCACTCGTCGAGCTGCATGGCGATGTCGGCATCCAGCATCTCCTGCAGCGCCACCGCCCGTTCCGGCGTGAGCTCGTGGAGGCTGCCGTCGATGTGGGAGCGGAAGCGTACCCCCGCATCGGAGATCTCCCGGAGCGCCGCCAGCGACATCACCTGGAAGCCGCCGGAATCGGTGAGGATCGGCCCGCCCCAGCCGGTGAAGCGGTGGAGACCGCCGAGACGTCGGATGCGCTCGGCACCGGGGCGCAGCATGAGGTGGTAGGTGTTGGCCAGCACGATCTCGGCACCGGCCCGCCGCACCATCTCCCAGGTGAGGGCCTTGACGGTGGCGAGGGTGCCCACCGGCATGAAGGCGGGGGTGGCGAAGGCGCCGTGGGCGGTCTCCACCCGCCCCGCGCGGGCGGCCCCGCAGGTGGCGTGCACGGTGAAGCGGATGCCGGTCACGGTCCCTCCGGCGGCAGATCGCCGCCCTCCTGGCGGTCCAGCAGACAGGCGTCGCCGTAGGAGAAGAAACGGAAGCGGCGGGCGATGGCGAAGCGGTAGGCCTCGTGCATGCGCTGAAAGCCGGCGAAGGCGCACACCAGCGCGAAGAGGGTGGAGCGGGGCAGGTGGAAGTTGGTGAGCAGCCGGTCCACCACCCGGAAGCGGAAGCCCGGCAGCACGAACAGGCGGGTCTCGCCGGCACCGGCGGCGACGGTGCCGTCGTCGCGGGCGGCCGTCTCCAGCGTCCGCACCACGGTGGTGCCCACCGCCACCACCCGCCCGCCGCGGGCGCGGACGGCCCGGATCGCCTCCGCGGTGGCCGCCGGGATCTCGTATCGTTCGGCATGCATCTCGTGGCGGCGCAGATCGTCGGTCCGCACCGGCGCGAAGGTGCCGGGGCCCACGTGGAGGGTGACGCTGGCGCGGTGGATGCCGCGGGCCTCCAGCGCCGCCAGCAGCCGTTCAGTGAAGTGGAGGCCGGCGGTGGGGGCCGCCACCGCCCCCTCGCGGGCGGCGAAGACCGTCTGATAGTCCACCCGGTCCTGGGCGCGCGGTTCGGGCCGCCGGATGTAGGGCGGCAGCGGCATGGCGCCGTGGCGGTGGATGGCCGCGCGGAGGTCCTCGCCGGCGCGGTCGAAGACCAGCACCACCTCGCCCCCCTCCCGCGCCTCCACCATCGCCGTGAAGTCGGGGGCCAGCACCAGCCGGTCGCCCGGACGCAGGCGGCGGGCGTTGCGGGCCAGCGCCCGCCAGCGGTGGTCGTCGAGGGGATGGATCAGGGTGAGCTCGATGCGGGCGCGGCCGCGACGGGCGAACAGGCGCGCCGGCAGCACCCGGGTGTCGTTCACCACCAGCAGGTCCCCCGGATCCAGCAGCGCCGGGAGATCGCGCACCCGCGCCTCGCGGAAGGGACCGCTTCGGGGCACCACCAGGAGGCGGGCGAGGTCTCGCGGCCGCACCGGCTCCTGGGCCACCAGCCCGGCCGGCAGGGGGAAGTCGAACAGCTCGAGGCGCATGGTCAGCCGGCGGGGAGCGGGCGGCCGCGCTTGCGGTCCAGTTCGGCCAGCACGGCGGGCGAGACGAAACTGGAGACGTCGCCCCCCAGCAGATGGATCTCCTTGACGAAGCGCGAGGAGACGAACTGCACCGTCTCCGAGGCCATGAGGAAGACCGTCTCGATCCGCGGACAGATGCGCTTGTTGTTCGCGGCCATCTGGAACTCGTACTCGAAGTCGGAGACCGCCCGCAGCCCGCGCACGATGAGATCGGCCCCCACCTCGGTGGCGAAGCGGACCAGCAGACTGTCGAAGGCCCGCACCTCGATGCGGGCGCCGTTGGCCTCGTTGGCGGCCATGAGCCCGGCCACGTCCGCCTCCACCATGCGCACCCGTTCCTCCACCGAGAAGAGGGGATTCTTGCCGGCATTGACGGCCACCGCCACCACCAGCCGGTCCACCAGCGCGGTGGCGCGGCGGATCACGTCGATGTGGCCGACGTGGATGGGATCGAAGGTCCCCGGATAGACGCCCACGCGCGTGCGCATGCGCGCTTTTCCCCGTGCTCGCGCCGGTGGCTCAGTCCTGGTCGGCCTCGGCGAGGCGGGCCGCCGAGACCACCCGCTCCTCCAGGTCGAGGTCGATGAGGCGCACGCCCTGGGTACGGCGGCCGGCGATGCGGATCTCGGCAACGGGGATGCGGATGGTGCGGCCGCGGTCGGTGACCAGCATGAGATGGTCCGTCTCCTCCACCGGGAAGGCGGCGGTCACCGGCCCGTTGCGTTCCGTCACCTCGATGTTGACCACGCCCTGGCCACCGCGGTGGGTGATGCGGTACTCGTAGGAGCTGGTGCGCTTGCCGTAGCCCCGCTCGGTGACGGTGAGGACGAACTGCTCCAGCCGCTCGAGCTCGGCGAGGCGCTCGGCGCCGAGGACCCGCGGGGCCGGCACCTCCACCCCCTCGCCGTTCTCTCCCTCGGCCCGCCGGCGGGCGTTCTGGATGCGGATGTACTCCTCCCGCTCCTCCTGGTCGATCTCGACGTGGTCGAGGATGGACATGGAGACCACCTCGTCGTCGCGCCCCAGCTCCATGCCCCGCACGCCGGCGGCGCTGCGCGAGCGGAACACCCGCAGATCCGCCACCGGAAAGCGGATGGCCTTGCCCAGCCGGGAGGCCAGCAGCACGTCGTGGCCGTCGTCGCACACGGCCACGTCCACGAGCCGGTCCCCGCGCTCCAGTCCCATGGCGATCTTGCCGGTGCGCGGCACCTGGACGAAGTCGGAGAGGTCGTTGCGGCGCACCCGGCCGCGGGCGGTGGCGAAGACGGCGTCCAGCTTGCCCCAGCTGGCCTCGTCCTCGGGCAGCGGCAGGATGGTGGTCACCCGCTCGCCCGCGGCCATGGCCGGGAAGAGGTTGACGATGGGCCGGCCGCGGCCCTGCGGGGTGCCGGCCGGCAGTTCCCACACCTTGAGCTTGTAGACCCGGCCGGCGCTGGTGAAGAACAGCACCGGCGTGTGGGTGGAGGCGATGAACAGACGGGTGACGAAATCGCCGTCGCGGGTCCGGACCGCCGAACGGCCGCGGCCGCCCCGCCGCTGAGCGCGATAGGTGGAGAGCGGCACCCGCTTGATGTAGCCGCGGTGGGTGACCGTCACCACCATCTCCTCGCGCTGGATCAGGTCCTCCATCCCGGCCTCGGCCGGCGCCGTGTCCTCGATGTCGGTGCGGCGGGGATCGGCGAAGCGTTCGCGGAACTCCAGCAGTTCGCGCTCGATCACCGCCATCAGCTTCTCCCGCGAGCGCAGGATGGCGGACAGTTCCTCGATGCGGCGGCCCAGCTCCTCGAGCTCGCCGTGGATCTTCTCCCGCTCGAGGGCGGTGAGGCGCTGCAGGCGCAGCTCGAGGATGGCCTGGGCCTGACGCTCCGACAGCCGCCGGGTGGCGGCCCCTCCCTCCCGGCCGGCCTCCGGTTCCACCAGCCGCAGCAGCGGCAGCACCGACGTCACCGGCCAGTCGCGGGCCACGAGCCGGGCGCGGGCGGTGGCCGGATCGGGCGCCTCGCGGATCACCCGGATCACCTCGTCGATGTTGGCCACCGCCACGGCGAGGCCGGCCAGCACGTGCGCCCGCTCGCGGGCCCGGGCCAGCTCGAAGGCGGTGCGGCGGCGCACCACCTCCTCGCGGAAGGCGAGGAAGGCCCGCAGCAGGCCGCGCAGGTCCACGAGGCGCGGGCGGCCGCCCACCAGCGCCACCATGTTGACGCCGAAGGTGGTCTGCAGCGGTGTGTAGCGATAGAGGCGGTTGAGGATCACCTCCGGATCCACGTCGCGGCGCAGCTCCACCACCACCCGCACGCCCTCGCGGTCCGACTCGTCGCGAAGGTCCGCCACCCCGTCCAGCTTCTTCTCCCGCACCAGCTCGGCGATGCGCTCCACCAGCCGGGCCTTGTTGACGAGATAGGGGATCTCGGTGACGACGATGGCGTAGCGGTCCTTGCGGTACTCTTCGATGTGGGCGCGGCCCCGGACCACGATGCTGCCGCGGCCGGTGGCGTAGGCCTGGCGGATGCCGTCGCGGCCCACGACGATGCCGCCGGTGGGGAAGTCCGGTCCCGGCAGATGCGCCATGAGCGCGTCGAGATCGAGGTCGGGATCGCGCAGCAGCGCCACCGTGGCGTCCACCACCTCGGCGGGATTGTGGGGCGGGATGTTGGTGGCCATGCCCACGGCGATGCCGCCGGCGCCGTTGACCAGGAGATGGGGGAAGCGGGCCGGCAGCACCTCCGGTTCGCGGGCGCTCTCGTCGTAGTTGGGCCGCCAGTCGACGGTGTCCTTGTCGATGTCGTCGAGGAGCGCCGCCGCCGCCGGCGCCAGCCGCGCCTCGGTGTAGCGCATGGCCGCCGGCGGATCGCCGTCCATGGAACCGAAATTGCCCTGCCCGTCCACCAGCACGAGCCGCATGGAGAAGGGCTGGGCGAGACGGACCATGGCGTCGTAGATGGCCGCATCGCCGTGGGGGTGGTACTTACCCATGACGTCGCCGACGATGCGGGCGCTCTTGCGGTAGGGCTTGCCGATGTCGTAGCCGCCCTCCCGCATGGCGTAGAGGATCCGCCGCTGCACCGGCTTGAGGCCGTCGCGGACGTCGGGAAGCGCCCGGCTCACGATCACGCTCATGGCGTAATCGAGGTACGAGCGCCTCATCTCCTCCTCGAGGGAGACGGGCTCGACGTGTCCGGCTTCCTGGATGTCGGGCAAGGTCGGATTCCGCGGCTGATGGGGGATCGGACGCTCCGCACGCGCGAAACTAGCGCCGGGTCCGGCCTCTTACAAGTTGCTGCGCCGCAGCACGGGACACCGCCCGTGGCGCCGCGCCTTGCCCGGCGCCGTCCGACCCCCTAGAACCCTTCGCGGTTGCGGCGATTTCCCCGACACGGCGAGGACCGGCGCCATCATGCTGGACAAGACCTACCGCCCGCAGGAGGTGGAGGAGCGCATCTACGCGGCCTGGGAGCGGAGCGGCCTGTTCCGGCCGCGGGTGCGGGAGGGGGCGGTGCCCTACTGCATCATGATGCCCCCGCCCAACGTCACGGGCAGCCTCCACATGGGCCACGCCCTCACCTTCACCCTCCAGGACACGCTGATCCGCTTCCACCGCATGCGCGGGCGCGAGACCCTCTGGCAGCCGGGCACCGACCATGCCGGCATCGCCACCCAGATGGTGGTGGAGCGCAGGCTGGAGGCGGAGGGCAAGAGCCGCCGCGAGCTGGGGCGCGAGGCGTTCCTCGCCGAGGTGTGGAAGTGGAAGGAGGAATCGGGCGGGCGGATCGTCCGCCAGCTCCGCCGTCTCGGCGCCTCGCCCGACTGGAGCCGCGAGCGTTTCACCCTCGACGAGGGCCTCTCGCGGGCGGTGCTGGAGGCCTTCGTGGCCCTGTGGGAGGCGGGGCTGATCTACCGCGACAAACGGCTGGTCAACTGGGATCCGAAGCTGCAGACGGCCCTCTCCGACCTCGAGGTGGTGCCGGTGGAGGTGGACGGTCACCTCTGGTACTTCCGCTATCCCGTGGAGGGAGAGGAGGGGCGGCATCTGGTGGTGGCCACCACCCGCCCCGAGACCATGCTCGGGGATACCGGCGTCGCCGTCCATCCGGACGATCCCCGCTACCGTGATCTGGTGGGACGCCGGGTGATCCTGCCGCTGGTGGGGCGCCGCATCCCGGTGGTGGCCGACGAGTCGGTGGACCCGGAGTTCGGCACCGGCGCTGTCAAGATCACGCCCGCCCACGACTTCACCGACTTCGAGATCGGCCGCCGTCACGGCCTGCCCATGATCGGCGTCCTCGACGAACGGGGCCGCCTCAACGACAACGCGCCCGAGGCCTATCGCGGTCTCGACCGCTTCGAGGCGCGCCGGCGCATCGTCGCCGACATGGAGAGGGCCGGCCTCCTCGAGAAGGTGGAGCCGCACCGCCACATGGTTCCCCACGGCGACCGCTCCGGCGTGCCCCTGGAGCCCTTCCTCACCGACCAGTGGTACGTGGACGCGAAGGTGCTGGCGGCCCCTGCCATCGAGGCGGTGGAGACGGGGCGCACCCGTTTCGTGCCGAAGGCGTGGGAGAACACCTATTTCGAATGGATGCGGAACATCCAGCCCTGGTGCATCTCCCGCCAGCTCTGGTGGGGCCACCGCATTCCCGCCTGGTACGGACCGGACGGCGAGATCTTCGTCGCCCGCAGCGCGGAGGAGGCGCGGGCGAAGGCGCGGGACCACTACGGCCGCGACGTGCCGCTCGAGCGCGATCCGGACGTGCTGGACACCTGGTTCTCCTCGGCGCTCTGGCCCTTCTCCACCCTCGGCTGGCCCGACCGCACGCCGGAGCTGGAACGCTACTATCCCACCGACGTGCTGGTGACGGGCTTCGACATCATCTTCTTCTGGGTGGCCCGGATGATGATGATGGGCCTCCACTTCATGGGCGACGTGCCCTTCCGGGAGGTCTACATCCACGGCCTCGTGCGCGACGAGCGCGGCCAGAAGATGTCCAAGACCAAGGGCAACGTCGTCGATCCGCTCGAGATGATCGAGCGCTACGGCGCCGATGCCCTGCGCTACGCCATCCTCGCCAGCACCGCCCAGGGCCGCGACATCAAGTTCGGCCCCCAGCGGGTGGAGGGCTACCGCAACTTCGTCACCAAACTGTGGAACGCCGCCCGTTTCGTGGAGATGAACGGCGGTCTCCTCGACCCCGACTTCGATCCGGCCGGCTGCCGACTCCCGGTGAACCGCTGGATCGTGGGCGAGACGGCGCGCTGCGGCCGGGACGTCACCCTCGCCCTCGAGTCCTACCGCTTCAACGACGCCGCCCTCGGCCTCTACCATTTCGTGTGGGACACCTTCTGCGACTGGTGGATCGAACTGGCCAAGCCCCTCCTCCAGAGCGCGGAGGCGGCGGTGCGGGAGGAGAGCCGGCGCGTCGCCGGCTGGGTGCTGGCGCAGATCCTCCACCTCCTCCATCCCATGGCGCCCTTCGTCTCGGAGGAGCTGTGGCAGCGTCTGTTCGAGGCGCCGGGCGGCCTCCTCATGGACCGGCCGTGGCCGGAATGGCCCCCGGCGCTGGAGGATCCGGCGGCGCGCGCCGAGCTGGAGTGGCTGATCCGCACCGTCACCGCCCTGCGCGCCGCCCGCACGGAGCTCAACGTCCCGCCTTCGGCGCGGCTGGTGCTGCACCAGCACGGTGCCTCGGAGGAGACGCTGGCACGGCTGCGGCGCTGGGAGGAGGCGATCCTGCGTCTCGCCCGGCTCGCCCGCGTCGACTATGCGCCGCGCGAACCGGAGCCGCGTTCCATCGTCGCGGTGGTGGACGAGGTCACCTACAGCCTGCCGGTGGGCGAGGTGGTGGATCTCGCCCGCGAGCGGGCGCGGCTGGAGCGGGAACTGGGCCGGGTGGAGAAGGAGATCCGCGGTCTCGAGGCGCGGCTGGCCGACCGCCGCTTCCTCGAGCGGGCGCCGGCGGAGGTGGTGGAGACCCAGCGCCGGCGGCGGGAGGAGGCGCTCCGGACCCGCGAGCGCCTGCAGCGGGCTCTCGCCCGCATCGCCTGAGGACCGGACCGTGGCCGTGGACGATCCCTTCGCGCCCGCCCACGTCCCCGCCCGTCCCCTCCATCTGGTGGGCGAGGCGGAGGCCGGAGCGGCGGTGGGCGCCCTGGCGGAGCCGGCCCGTCGCTGGCTCGCCGCCACCGGCTTCACGGCGAGGGCCGGCCGTCTCGCCCTCTGGCCGGACGATGACGGGCTTCCCGCCGCCCTCTTCGTGCTGCCGGAGTCGCCGGGACCGTGGGAGGCGGCGGCGCTGCGGCAGGCCCTGCCGCCGGGCGACTGGCGGATCGTGGCGGGGGCGGATCTCGTGGATCCCTTCCACCTCGCTCTCGGCTGGCGGCTCGCCGGCTACCGTTTCGACCGCTACCGGCAGGCATCGGAGGCGACGCCCCTCGCCCGCCTCGTCCTGGACGAGCCTCCGCGCGCCCGCATCCTCGCCGAGGCCGTGGTCTTCGCCCGCGCCCTCGTCGACACGCCGGCCTCCGATCTCGGGCCGGCGGAGCTGGAGGCGGTGGCGCGGGAGCTGGCGGCGGAACGGGACGGTCGGATCGAGGTCACGAGCGGCGAGGCCCTCGCCCGCGACTTCCCCCTGATCCACGCGGTGGGCCGGGCCGGCGCACGGCCGCCGCGGCTCGTCGACCTGCATCTGCCGCGCCCGGGCGCCCCGCGGCTGGTGCTGGTGGGCAAGGGGGTGTGCTTCGATACCGGCGGGCTCGACCTCAAGCCGGCCCAGTTCATGCGCCACATGAAGAAGGACATGGGCGGGGCGGCGGTGGTGCTGGGTCTCGCCCGGGCGCTCCACGCGCTGGAGGTGGCGGTGGACCTGCGGGTGCTGGTGCCGGCGGTGGACAATGCCGTCGCCGGCGCCGCCTTCCGCCCCGGCGACGTGCTCCGGAGCCGCAGGGGGCTCACCGTCGAGATCGGCAACACCGACGCCGAGGGCCGGCTGATCCTCGCCGACGCCCTGGCGCTGGCCGACGAGACGGCGCCGGATCTGCTGGTGGACGTGGCCACCCTCACCGGCGCCGCCCGCATCGCCCTGGGCCCCGATCTGCCGGCCCTGTTCACGCCCGACGACGGCTTCGCCGCCCTCCTGTCGGAGGCCGGCGCGGCCCACGGCTTTCCCCTCTGGCGCCTGCCCCTCCACGAGCCCTATCTGCGGCTGCTGGAGAGCCCGGTGGCCGACCTCGACAACGCCGGATCGAGCCGTTTCGCCGGGGCGATCACCGCCGCCCTGTTCCTACGGCGCTTCGTCGAACGGGCGGCGGTGTGGGTCCATCTCGACGTCTACTGCTGGAACGACGAGAGCCGGCCCGGCCGGCCCCGTGGCGGCGAGGCCTCGGGACTGGTGCCGCTGGCGCTGGCCGTCGAACGGTGGGCGGAGGCGCGCGGATCATGAGCGCGGACCGGCGCGGCCGGCGGGAGGACTACGTCTACTTCCACCCCGTCACCACCCGCTGGCTGGACAACGACGTCTACGGCCACGTCAACAACGTCCACTACTACGCCTACTTCGATTCCGCCATCAACGCCTGGCTGATCCGCGAGGGTGGCCTCGAACCGGTGCAGGACCGGGTGGTGGGTTTCTGCGTGGAGAGCGGCTGCCGCTACTATCGGCCGGTGCGCTATCCGGAGGAGCTGGAGGTGGGCGTGCGGGTCGCCCACATCGGCAACCGCAGCGTGCGCTACGAGCTGGGCGTCTTCCGCCGCGGCGCCGCCGAGCCGGTGGCCGAGGGCCATTTCGTCCACGTCTTCGTCGACCGTGAGACGGAGCGGGCCGTCCCCATCCCCGCCCCCCTCCGCGCGGCGCTGGAGGCGCTGCGGACCGCCGCCGACCGATCTTCTGGTGCGCCGCTCCCGGCGGCGGTAGAGTGGCGGCGGCAGCGGGACGGGAGCCGCCGGTGACGGAACGGGCGCGCATCCGCATCAACCTCTCTCAACACGAGTTCGAGGTGGAGGGCAGCGAGGCCTTCGTCCAGCGTTACGCCGCGCGGCTGGAGGATCTCCTGGCGCGGCTGGGCGCGGGTGCGCCGCCGGCGGAGGTCCCGGCCGGCGGCCGGGCGCCCGCACCGATCCCGGCGCCGGCTCCCGAGGGGGGGACGGGCCGGCCGGCCCTGCCCGTCTTCGGCGAGTTCATCCACCATCTGCCCACCGATGCCACCGAGGTGGACAAAATGCTGGCGGCCGGCCTCTGGGTCCAGCTCCACGGCCCCGAGCGCAGCTTCGCCACCGCCGAGGCCAGCCGGCGCCTCGCCGAGCACGGCATCCGCATCGGCAACCCCTCCCAGTGCGTGCGCCAGAACATCCAGGCGCGGCGGGTGTTCGTGGTGCGCAAGGGGCGCTATCGCGTCTCCGACGTGGGAGTCGAACACCTGCGGCGGCTGATGGGCGAGGTGGTGCCGGAACCCGGCCGGGCCGGCGGTTGACCGGGGCGGCTGGGGGGCGTAACCCGGCGGGCGACGTCCGGCACCGGACACACGGGAGGAGACGCCTCGTGAGCACGGGCCTTCGCCGCCGGGTGCCGACGCTCGTGATGATGCTTCTCGCCGCCCTCCTGACCGGTCGGGCGGGAGAGGCGGCGGGCGGCGACGGGGTGTGCCGGCTGCTCACCGTACCCCCCGGTTTCCTCGCTCGCTGCGAGCGCAGCAGCCTCGGCATGCGGCTGGTGGTGCGGGACCCCGGGGCCGCCCATCCCCTCGAGCGGCTCACCCTGCGCGAACTGGAGCGCCGCGGTGACGACCTCCTCGCCTGGACCGATCCCCGACGCTGGCTGGAGCGCCAGCTGATGCTGGACACCCGCGGTCTCGCCCGCGCCCTGGATCGTCTGCGCCGCGAGGCCGGCGACCCCACGGTGGCGACGCTCCTGCGGGGGCTGGCACGGCTCCTGGAGCGGCTGGGCGGACTCGCCCTCGGCGCCTGCGATCATCGCCGCTCGCTGGTGGGCCAGCGGGTGCTGAGCTGCCGTTTCGGCCGTGACCCGCTGGAACTGTTCGTCCAGGTGCGGCTGATCGAGGCCGGCGACCGTCGCTTCGCCGTCAACATCACCGCCCTCGACCACCGCCGGCTGCGCCGGCTGGAGGCCGTCGCCAACGGCTTCCGCGGCACCGCCTCCTGACCCCTTGCCGCGCCCGCGGGCGGGGCCAACATCCAGGCCGGGACCGGCTCCGCGGTCCCGGCCGGCGAACGGAAATCCCCATGCCCGAGCCCCGATTCCCCGGCATCGTCCTCGCCCTCCTGGCGCCGGACATCGTCATCAAGGCGCCCGGCACCCGCCGCCGCTTCGTCGAGCGGCTGCGGGCCAATCTGGAGGACGCGCTGGCCCGCAACCGCGTGCCCCACGAGACGGTGCTGCGCGGGACCCGCTTCCTCGTCCGCACGCCCGATCCGGAGGCGGCCGCCTCGGTCCTGCGCCACGTCTTCGGCATCGCCACCGTGGCGGTGGTGGAGGCGGTGGCGCGGGCCGAGCTTGAGGACATCGTCCGGGTCGGCGCCGAGCGTTTCCGACAGGCGGTGGCGGGACGGCGCTTCGCCGTGCGGGCGAAGAAGCTGGAGCGCCATCCCTTCTCCACCCAGGAGATCGAGCGGGCGCTGGGGGCCCCGCTGGCACGGGCGGGAACGGTGGACCTGACGAACCCGGACGTGACGGTCCACGTGGAACTCTCCGGCGGCGAGGCCTTCCTCTTCACCCGCCGCCGGCCCGGGGCCGGCGGGCTCCCCGCCGGCGTGCAAGGACGGGCGGTGGCGCTGGTCTCGGGCGGCTTCGACTCGGCGGTGGCGGCCTGGCGCATCATGCGGCGCGGTGCCGAGATGCACTACGTCTACTGCAATCTCGGCGGCAGCGCCCACGAGCGCATGGTGCTGCAGGTGGTGAAGGTGCTGCACGAACTGTGGGGCTTCGGCCTCAGACCGCGGCTGCACGTGCTGGACTTCGTGCCGCTGGTGGAGGAACTGCGTCGCCGGACCGGGGCCACCCTGTGGCAGATGGTGCTCAAGGTGCTGTTCTACCGGGCCGCCGCCGCCGTCGCCCGCATGGAGCGGGCCGACGTGGTGGTGACGGGGGAGGCGGTGGGGCAGGTCTCCTCCCAGACCCTGCCCAATCTCGCCACCCTCGATCGTTTCGCCGAAGTGCCGGTGCTGCGGCCGCTGTGCGGCTACGACAAGAGTGAGATCGTGGCGGAGGCGCGCCGCGTCGGCACCGCCCCCCTCTCCGAGCGCATCCCCGAGATGTGCGGCCTCGCCCGCGCGAAGCCGGCGGTCAACGCCCGCGTCGGCGTGCTGCAGCGGGAGGTGGACAAGCTCGACCCGGAGCTCCTGGAGCGGGCCGTCCGCGAGCGGCGGGTGATCCGGGTGCACGAGGTGACGGCGGCGGATCTCCGCACCGACTATCTGTTCGTGGACGACATCCCGGAGGATGCGGTGGTCATCGACTGCCGCGAACCGGAACTCTACCGCATCTGGCACGTGCCGGGGGCGATCAACATCCCGGTGGCGCAACTGGTGGAGACCTTCCGCCGCCTCGACCGCGGCCGCCGCTACGTGCTCTACTGCACCTTCGGCACCCAGACGCCGCTCCTCGCCGAGCTCATGCAGCAGGCCGGCTTCGAGGCCTACGCCTTCCGCGGCGGCATCCGGGCCGTGGAGCGGGCGGTGGCGCGGCGGGAGGACGCGGCCCTGGCCGGGGAGGGCGAGGCGGGGCCGTGACGACGACGGCACCGGCCACGGCGGCCGCGGCGTGCGAGGCGGCGGCCCTCGAGGGCGGCTTCGCCCTCTACGTCCACTGGCCCTTCTGCCTCCACCGATGTCCCTACTGCGACTTCAACAGTCACGTCCGCCCGCGCCTGCCGCAGGAGGACTTCCGCCGGGCGCTGCTGGCCGAGCTGGACCGGGCCGGGGCGGAGACGGCGGGGCGTACCCTGGATGCCGTCTACTTCGGCGGCGGCACCCCCTCGCTCATGGAGCCGGCGACGGTGGCCGCCGTGCTGGCGCGGACCGCCCGCTGGTGGCGGCTGCCGGCGGAGGCGGAGATCACCCTCGAGGCCAATCCCACCAGTGCCGAGGCGGCCCGCTTCCGGGACTTCCGTGCCGCCGGCGTCGGTCGCCTCTCGCTGGGCGTGCAGGCGCTGGACGAGGCGGGCCTGCGGCTGCTGGGCCGCCGTCACACCGCGGCCGAGGCGCTCGCCGCCCTCGAGCGCGCGGCCGCCATCTTCCCGCGCTGGAGCTGCGATCTCATCACCGCCCGTCCGGGCCAGACGGAGGCGGGCTGGCGGAGGGAACTCCTGCGGGTGGCGCCGCTCCTGGGCGATCACCTCTCCGTCTACGAGCTCACCATCGAGCCGGGCACGCCCTTCCACCGCCTCCACCGGGAGGGACGTCTGGTCCTGCCCGACGAGGAGCGGCGGCTGAGGCTGGCCGCCGTCACCGCCGAGGTGCTGGGCGGGCTGGGATTCGCCCCCTACGAGGTCTCCAACTGGGCGCGGCCTGGCGGCGCCTCGCGCCACAATCTGGTCTACTGGCGGAGCGGCGACTGGGTGGGCCTCGGCCCCGGCGCCCACGGCCGCCTCACCCTGGGCGGACGGCGCATCGCCACCGTCCGCATCCGCCGCCCCGAGGCCTGGCTGCGGGCGGTGGCGGTGCGGGGCAGCGGCGAGGAGTCCCGCGAGGCGCTGACGCCGCGGGAGATCCTGCTGGAGGGGCTGCTCATGGGCCTGCGCCTCGCCGAGGGTGTCTCCCTCGCCCGCCTGGAGCGGCTCGCGGGCCTGCCGGTCGCGGCGGTGGTGGATACGGCGGCCCTCGAGGGGCTGGTGGCGGCCGGCGATCTGGTGCGGGAGGGGGAGCGTCTGCGGGCGACGGCGCGGGGCCGCGCCCGGCTCGACGCCGTGCTGGCGGCGCTGCTGCGCTGAGGGCGGGCCTTGCCAGTCGCCGGCCGCGTCCCTAATTGTGCGGGCGTAGGGGCGCGTAGCTCAGCGGGAGAGCACTACGTTGACATCGTAGGGGTCGCTGGTTCGATCCCAGCCGCGCCCACCACTCCTTCCGGAAGCCTGCGGAACCGGGATGCCCGGACGCGCCGGGCGGCGAC
This sequence comes from Alphaproteobacteria bacterium, assembly GCA_026982705.1. GTDB lineage: Bacteria > Pseudomonadota > Alphaproteobacteria > Geminicoccales > Geminicoccaceae > HRBIN39. The sequence continues at coordinate 12,374 of JALSGP010000010.1, read as the reverse complement.
GCCCCGCGACCGGTACGGTTGACCGACATCCGCGCGCCGCCTATATCCCCCTCGCGCCGAGGCCCGGTGGCAGAGTGGTCATGCAGGGGACTGCAAATCCCCGGACGTCGGTTCGATTCCGGCCCGGGCCTCCAGTCCGGGCCGGGGCTTGACAGGCGCCGGCCGGGCTGCTGGAAGGCGTGGTGTCGTGCTTGGTCCGGCGTAGCTCAGTTGGTAGAGCAGGCGGCTGTTAACCGCCGGGTCGCAGGTTCGAGTCCTGCCGCCGGAGCCATCTCCGACCGACGTGGCGGTGTCCGGGCGGCGGTGTGGCCCGACGGTCGCGCCCGGAGGGCCGCGCGGCGAGGGGCCTAGCGCACCACTTCCAGCTCCGTGAAACGCACGGGCATCACCTCCCGCACCTCCACCCGTCCGCTCCCGTCCTCCGCCTTCACCACCACCGCCAGCCGCTGGTCGTCGGGACGGCCGAGCGGCAGCACCATGCGTCCGCCCGGCACCAGCTGCTCCAGCAGTGCCGGCGGGATCCGCTCGGCCCCGGCGGTCACCAGGATGCGTTCGAAGGGCGCGAACTCGGGCCAGCCCAGCGTGCCGTCGCCGATGCGGATGCGGACGTTGCACACGCCCAGCTCCCGGAGACGGCTCTCCGCCTCCGCCGCCAGCTCCTCGATGATCTCCACCGAATAGACCTCGGCCACCAGCTCGGCCAGCACCGCCGCGTGATAGCCGAGGCCGGTGCCCACCTCCAGCACCCGGTCGCCCGGGCGCAGTTCCAGGAGATCCGTCATCACCGCGACGATGAAGGGTTGGGAGATGGTCTTGTCGAAGCCGATGGGCAGCGGCGAGTTGTTGTAGGCGAAGGGCTGCAGCACCTCGGGCACGAAGCGGTGGCGCGGCACCCGACCCATCGCCTCCAGCACCCGGGCCTCGAGCCGGTCCCTGCCCAGCTCCTCCGCCGAGAGCTCGGTCCAGATCTCGATCACCTCCACCATGTGCCGGCGGAGGATGGCGAAGTGGCGTTCCTGGAGCTGCACCGGCCTCTCCGCTGGGGATCGCGTCCCCTCCTAGCAAACCCGCGGGCGGGCCGGCAAGATGCCGCATCCCGTCCGGTCCGCGACCGGATGCCCGCCCGGCCCGCCACCGTCCCCGGCGGTGGACCCCGGTGGCGGGCGAGGGGCACCTGCGGGCCGATGTCCGGGAACATCAGATAGGGGATGCCCCCGGCCGCGAACAGCATCGGCGACCCCGTCGCCACCGGATCGTGGCGGAGGACGGCGCCGGCGAGGAGGAGTCCGCGGCCGCGCGCCGTCGGTCCTCCTCCGGCTCCGCGGGCTCGCCGGAGGGCGGCGGGTCGGCGGCGGTAAGGCCGTGGTGGGGGAGACATTCCGGCCCGCGGCCGCGGACCGCCGACCGGCCCCGCAGCGGACCCCGCCGCTCCGGCACCCCCGTCCGCCGGCCCTCCTCGTCGTCGCGGTGGAAGTCGATCACCACCCGGTCGTCCACGCGTCCGAGCCGGTGGGCGCGGGCGGTGTCGGAGTGGAGCAGCGTGAACGCCCAGGGGCCGCGGCGGGCGTGCATCCCCGGCCGCCACGCCTCGCCGGCGGGGTCGAAGCGGCGCGGGGCGATGCGGGGGAGTTCGCCCGCCTCGGCCCGACGCGGACGGCTCGCGATGGCACGGTTACGCTGGGGGACCGGGGAAGGGCCGTTCACGTCCGTCCCTCGAGGGTGGGCAGCAGCTTGGCCAGCTCGACGGGGAAGGGGAAGACGATGGTCTGGCTGCGCTCGCCCGCGATCTCCTGCAGCGCCACCAGATAACGGAGCTGCATCGCCTCCGGCCGCTCGGCCATGATCTTCGCCGCCTCCAGCATGCGCTGGGCCGCCTGGTACTCGCCCTCGGCGGCGATGATCTTGGCGCGGCGTTCGCGCTCGGCCTCGGCCTGCTTGGCGATGGCGCGGATCATGCTCTCGTCCAGATCCACGTGCTTGATCTCCACGTTGGAGACCTTGATGCCCCACGCGTCCGTCTGCTCGTCGAGGATGCGGCGGATGTCGGCGTTGAGCTTCTCGCGCTCGGCCAGCATCTCGTCCAGCTCGTGTTGGCCGAGGACCGAACGCAGGGTGGTCTGGGCGAGCTGGCTGGTGGCGGCCTCGAAATCCTCCACCTGGATCACCGCCTTCTCCGGATCCACCACCCGGTAGTAGACCACCGCGTTGACCTTCACCGAGACGTTGTCGCGCGAGATCACGTCCTGAGTGGGCACGTCCAGCACCCGCGTGCGCAGATCCACCCGCACCGCCTGCTGGAGGATGGGGATCACGATCACGAGCCCCGGCCCCTTCACCTTCCAGAAGCGGCCCAGCAGGAACACCACCAGCCGCTCGTACTCCCGCGCCACCCGCAGCGAGGCGAGCAGGACGGCGAGGACGACGAGGATCGCCACCGGTACGGACAGGATCATCGCCAGCACCTCCCTATCCCTGGGATCCACGGGAACCGTCCGGGAGCGGGCGCACCTCCAGCACCAGCCCCTCGCGTCCGATCACCTCGACGGGGGTGCCCGGCGCCAAATCCAGGGGCCCGCGGGCACGCCACACCTCACCCCGCAGCCGCACCTCGCCCTCGCCTCCCCGCCAGCGCAGCACCGTCGCCCGCTCATGGGGAAAGCGTTCGGGACCGATCTCCACCCGCCGCAGGCGACTCCTCGCCACCATCCAGCCCGCCGCCATCAGCAGCGTGCCGCCGCCGGCCGCGACCCCGCCCACCAGCCACAGGGAGACGGCGAAGCCGGGCACGTCCCGTTCCATCAGCATCACCCCGCCCATCACCAGGGCGGCGATGCCGGCGAGGCCCAGCACGCCGAAGCCGCCCACGAACAGCTCCGCCACCAGCAGTCCCGCGCCCAGCAGCACGAGGGCGAGGCCGGCGTAGCTCACCGGCAGCACGTGGAGGGCGTAGAGGGCGAGCAGGAGCGAGATGGCGCCGATCACGCCGGGACCGGTGAGGCCGGGACTGTAGAACTCGAGGATGATGCCGTAGATGCCGACCAGGAGGAGGATGTAGGCGACGTTGGGATTGGTGAGGATGGCCAGCAGCCGCGCCCGCCAGTCGGGCGCGACGGTGACCACCTCCAGATCCGCGGTCCGGAGCACCCGCTCGCGACCGGCGAGGATGACGGTACGGCCGTCGAGACGGGCGAGGAGCTCGTCGAGATCGGCGGCCAGCAGGTCGACGATGCCGAACTCCCGCGCCTCCTCGGCCGACAGGCTGCGGGCCTCGCGCACGAAGCGCTCGGCCCATTCCACATTGCGCCCGCGCAGCCGCGCCAGCGAACGCATGTAGGCGGCGGCGTCCTCCAGCGCCTTGTCCATGAGGCCGGGGCGCCGGCCACCGCCGTCCGTACCCTCGCCCTCCTGCTCTCCGTCCGGGGACGGTCCGCCGGGGAGCCCGCCCAGCGCCACCGGTGTGGCGGCGCCCACATTGGTCCCGGGGGCCATGGCCGCCAAGTGGGTGCTCATGAGGATGAAGGCGCCGGCGGAGGCGGCGCGGGCACCGGCCGGTCCCACCCAGCCCACCACCGGGACCGGGCTCGCCAGCACCGTGCGGACGATCTCCCGCATGGAGGTATCCAGTCCGCCGGGCGTGTCGATGCGCAGGATCACGAGGCGGGCGTCGGTGGCGGCGAGATCGGCGAAGCCGCGGGCGATGTAGTCGGCGGTGGCGGGACCGATGGGGCCCTCGATCTCGAACATCGGCGCGCGACCGCCTTCTCCGCGGGACGCCGCCCCCGCGAGGAGGGCGAGGAGGAGGGCGAACAGGCCGACGCGCAGCCGCACGGCGGAGCCTCCGACGGTCACCACCAGTGTGGGCCGGAAGCGCCGGCGAGACAACCGCCGGCGATCGGCTCAGCGGTCGAGACGCCGCCGCAGCGCCGCGAGCGTTTCCGCCGCCGAAGGGAGAACGCTCGGGGTCACCGCCCGCGCCCGCAACGCCACCACCCCGTCGAGGCGGAAGAGGGTGGAATCGGTGTGGATGCCGGGGATGGCCACCGGCAGGGCCACCGCCGCATCGGGCCTGCGGGCGGGATGGTGGAGGGCGATCAGCGGGCCGGGGCCGGCCGGGGGATCGGCGTCGACACCGGCGCCGATCCAGAGACGCAGGTCCACCCGCCCCGCCGCCGCGAGACGGGCGCCGTCGAAGCGCCGCGGCTCGCCGTCGGGGGCGCCGTCGGCGAAGGAGAGCGGCACATTGGTGCCGGTCTGCCAGAGCGCCACCTTCTCGAGGGTCCCGCCGAATCCGCCGGCGAGGGGCAGCGCCACCGCCCGACGCTCGCGGTTGAGGTCGCGGACGAGCCCGGCCAGCATCTCGATCACCGGCTCGGCCCGCGGCGGCGGCAGTTCGGCCGCGTGCCAGATCACGACGGCATAGCGGGCCGTCCGCAGCGCCTCGGCGAGGGCGGCGAGATCGTCACGCCCGGCGAGGGGCGAGGGCGGCAGGCGGTGCCCCTTGACCCGCGCCCGCAGCACCGCGGCGGCACGATGGAGGGTATCGGCGGGACAGGGAATGTCCTCGACTCCCTCCGCCGGCGCGAAACCCTCACCGATGCGGACGATGCGGCGCGTCCGCAGGTGTTCGGCGGCGATGGCACGGGACGGACGGAGGACGCGCGGCAGCAGCCGGGGCAGCACCGTGGTGCCGTCGGTGCCGAAGAGTAGCACCAGATCGGCCCGGTTGCGCACCTCGGCGAGGGTGGCGAGGACGAGGGGCGTGCGCGCGCGCAGCACGGCATCCGCCGCCGGCCGTCCGCCGCGGTCCAGGTCGAGGCCGGCCCGCAGCCGTTCGGCCAGGGCCACCGTCGCGCGGGCGGCGGCCACGTCGCCGCCGGCCCACAGCAGCAGCGGCATGCGGGCGGCGGCCAAGAGATCGGCGGCGCGGTCGAGGGCCTCGTCCCGGGAGGCGGGACGGCCGTCGATGCGGGGGACGGCCTCACCGGCGGCGGCCAGGCGAGCCACGGCCGCCCGGCGGCGCGGGCAGGGCGGCGCGGTCGCCGCCGGATCCCGGAGGGCGAGGGCCGGCACGTCGTCGCACAGGAGGGGGCAGAAGGGACAGAGGGACAGGTTCATGACGGATCCGTGACGGATGTCGTCGCGATCCCGCGGGCGCGCCGGTGGCGTCCGACACGCCCGGGGCGACGGGGCGAGTGGCGATGCCGGAAAGGAAAGGCCCGGTGCCGTGTGAGGCACCGGGCCCGCCTCCCGATCCACTTGGCCGTCAGTCGCCCAGCGTCCACACGGTGAGCTGGCCGCCGAGGCTCGTGTACTGCGACAGGGCCTTGTAGGCACCCACCGCACCGAGACCCGCGGTGTCCTCGGTGAGGCCGGCCGCGAGACCGATCCCGGCCCAGCCGCCGACACCGGAGTAGACGGCGATGTACTGCTTGCCGTCGTGGAGATAGGTCATGACGTTGCCGATGATGCCGGACGGGGTCCGGAACTTGTAGAGGAGTTCACCCGTGGCGGCGTTCACCACCTTGAGATAGCCCTCGAGCGTGCCGTATGCCGCGATCCCACCACCGGTGGTCAGCACGCCGGACCACACCGAGAAGCGCTCGGTGTTGAGCCACTTGTGCTCACCCTTGATGGGATCCCACGCACCGATGGCGCCCAGCGTGTCGCCACCCGGCGCCGGATACATGCGCACCGTGGCGCCCACATAGGGCTGACCGGCGGTGTAGCTCACCCGGAAGGGCTCGTAGTCCATACAGACGGTGTTGTAGGGCACGATCATGAGCCCGAGATCCGGGTTCCAGGCCACCGGCTGCTGGTCCTTGGTGCCGAGGGCGGCCGGGCAGATCCCCTTGGTGTTGACGTCCTCACCCTTGCCACCCTTGTCGGTGGAGTACTTGGGATCCCGGATCGGGAGCCCGGTCTCCATGTCGATGCCCTTCGCCCAGTTGACCCAGGGGAAGGCCTTCTCGGCCACCAGGAGCTCACCCGTGACGCGATCGAGCGTGTAGTTGAAGCCGTTGCGGTCGACGTGGAAGAGCAGCTTCCGCATCTTGCCGTCGACCTCGGCGTCGAACAGCACCATCTCGTTGATGCCGTCGTAGTCCCACTCGTCGTGGGGGGTCATCTGGTAGACCCACTTGGCGACACCGGTGTCCGCGTCACGCGCGAAGATGGTCATGGACCACTTGTTGTCGCCGGGACGCTGGACCGGGTTCCAGGTACCCGGATTGCCCGAGCCGTAGTAGACCAAGTTCAGCTCGGGATCGACGGAGATCCAGCCCCAGGTGCAGCCACCGCCGAGCTTCCACTGGTCGCCTTCCCAGGTCTTGAGGCTGGAGTCCTTGCCCACCGGCTTGCCGAGTTCGGTGGTCTTCTCCGGGTCGAACAGGATCTCGTCGTCCGGCCCCATGGAATAGGCGCGCCAGACCCGCTTGCCGGTGTTGATGTCGTAGGCGGTGAGATGGCAGCGCACACCGAACTCGCCGCCCGAGATGCCCACGTAGACCTTGTCCTTGTAGACCATCGGGGCGGAGGTGCCGGTCTCGCCCTTGGTGGGATCGCCGTTCTTGGCCTGCCAGAGCACCTTGCCGGTCTTGGCGTCGAGGGCGACCAGCGTGGTGTCCGCCTGATGGAGGAAGATCTTGCCGTCGGCGTAGGCGACGCCACGGTTGACGGTGTCGCAGCACATCACCGGGATGACGTTGGGATCCTGTTTGGGCTCGTACTTCCACAGGATCCGGCCCGGCTCGTTGAGGTCGAGGGCGTAGACGATGTTGGGGAACGGCGTGTGGATGTACATGACGTCGCCGATCACCAGCGGCCCGCCCTCGTGACCGCGCAGCACGCCGGTCGAGAAGGTCCACGCCACCTCGAGATCGCCGGCGTTCTCGGTGTTGATCTGCGCGAGGGGGCTGTAGCGGGTGTTGGCGTAGTCGCGATTCTGCATCGGCCAATAGGCCGGATTGGACTGGAGGGCGAGGAGCTCCTCGTTGGCCTGGGCCGACGAGCCGATACCCGCGAGGAGCGCCACCGCAGCAGCGCCGGTCCACAACGACAGCCTTCGCATTGTCACTGGCCTCCACTCTCTGACCCACCGAACCGGACGCACGACGGGAACGGAGGGCTTCCCGTTGCGGTCCTCTCACGGGCCGGCGGTCTCGATGATGGCCACCTTTATACCCGTGGGGTGATACCGTCCGGTTCGCGTACGCCACCGGATTACCACCATGCCGCGGCGGGTTCAAGAGGGGGCGTCGATCATTCGTTCTTCACTCCGGGGCATTCGCGCGCCCGCCGCCTTCCGCGCGGGATGAAGACGTGATACGGATCTGGCGGTGGGTCGGGAGAGCTGGACGTTGAGACGAGGGTGGCGGCGCACTCTGCTCGTGGCGTTGCTGGCGGTGAGCCGCGCCGTGGCGGGGGCAGCTGCGGCGCCGTTCACCGTCGAGGAAGTGGCCCCCGGCATCTGGGTGCATCGGGGGGCGGTCGCGGACTTCGCGCCCGACAATCGCGGCGACATCGCCAATCTCGCCTTCGTGGTGGGGACACGCGGCGTGCTGGTGGTGGACGCCGGCGGCAGTGCCGCCGTGGGGCGCGACTGGGTCGCCGCCGTCCGCGGCGTCACCGACCGGCCCATCCGCTGGCTGGTGCTGACCCACGTCCATCCGGACCACGTCTTCGGCGCCGGCACGGTGGTCGCGGCCGGTGCCCGGGTGATCGTCGGCCATGCGCGCCTCGCCCGCGCCTTCGCCGAGCGGGGGCCGGTCTACGCGGCCAGCATGGAGCGCCTGCTGGGGCCGGAGGTGTTCGCGGGCTCCGAGGTCCCGGCACCCACGCGGACGGTGGCACCGGGCGAACGGCTGCGGCTCGATCTCGGCGACCGCACCGTGGAGATCCGCGGCTGGCCGGTGGCCCACACCGACACCGACCTCACCGTCCTGGACCAGGCCACCGGCACCCTCCTCGCCGGCGATCTGGTGTTCCTGGACCGGCTGCCGGTGGTGGACGGAAGCCTGCTGGGATGGCTCCGCGTGCTGGACGAGCTCGCGCGGCTTCCGGCGACGCGGGTGGTGCCGGGCCACGGGCCGGCCGTGGCCCCCTGGCCAGCCGCCCTCGCGGCGGAACGGCGGTATCTGCGGGACTTGCACGATGCGGTGCGGGGACTGGTGCGGGAAGGCGTGTCACTGGCGGAGGCGCCGGCGCGGATCCCGCCACCCTCCGGCTGGCGGCTCGTCGATCCCGACCACGGCCGCAACGTCACGGCGGCCTATGCGGAACTGGAATGGGAGGAGTGACCCGTGGGACGTCCGGGAAGGAAATGGCCGGCGGTGCTGTCGCTGCTGCTGCTGTGGGCCGCGGCGGGGTCCTCCGTCGCCGGCGAATCGTCGCGCTGGGACGAGATCCGGGCCATGCTGTTCGACGATCGGCCTCTCGCCGACGGCACCGCCGTGCTGGAACTGGAGGCGCCGCAGCGGGCCCTGGACGCGGCCCTGGTCCCGGTGCGGATCCGGGCCCGCGCGGGGGCGCCGCCCATCCGCACCCTGTGGCTGGTGATCGACGAGAACCCGGCGCCGGTGGCGGCGGTGTTCCGGCTGGATCCCGAGCTCGCCAGAGCCGACATCGAGACCCGGGTGCGCGTCAACAGCTACACGCCCGTGCACGCGGTGGCGGAGGCCGTCGACGGCCGCCTCTTCGTGGTGGCGCGCTTCGTCAAGGCGGCCGGCGGCTGCTCGGCGCCGGGCACGCGGGATCGCGGCGAGGCGCTGGCACGGGTGGGGCGCATGAAGATCCGTCCACTGGAGCCGGTGGTGGCCGGCAGACCGGTGCGCGTCAAGATCAAGATCGCCCACCCCAACTACACCGGCCTCCAGATCGACCAGCTCACCCGCCAGTGGATCCCGCCGGACTACGTGACCCGGGTGCGCCTGCGCCTCGCCGGTCGCACGGCGGTGGAGGTGGAGAGCGACATCTCCATCTCGGAGGACCCCACCTTCCTGGTCACCCTGGTCCCGCCGGGAGAGGTGGAGCTCGGCGTGGAGGTGGAGGACAGCTCCGACCGTCGCTTCGCCCGGAGCGTCCGACTGGTGCCGGAGGCGTGAGTCCGACTAAGATCTTGACCTCCGGATAAAGCATACCTTATGTGGAACGCGATCAGGGAGGGAGAGTGCATGCGGCGCTCGAGCATCCGTACCGCCCTGGCGGCGGCATGCGGCCTGCTGGCGGTGACCGAGGTCCAGGCCGGCGCCCAGGGGCTCGTCTACGTCTCCAACGAGAAGAGCGACACCATCTCGGTCCTGGATCCCGCGCAGGATCATCGGCTGGTGGCCACCATCGAGGCGTGTGGTCGGCCGCGCGACATGGAGTGGGATCCGACCAAGCGGTTCATCTATGTCGCCTGTGCGGACGACAGCGAGATCGGAATCATCGACGTCGAGAAGGGCGAACAGGTGGACGCCATCCCCTACATCGAGGAACCGGAGGCCTTCGAGTTCGACCACGCCTTCAAGCGCCTGTTCGTCTCCAACGAGGAAGACGCGGCGCTCTCGGTGGTGGACCTCGAGAGCCGGGAGGTGATCGCCTGGATCGAGACCGGCGAGGAGCCGGAGGGGGTGCTGGTGACGCCGGACGACAAGCAGATCTGGGTCACCTCCGAGGCCTCCAATCTGGTCCACGTCATCGACGGCGAGACCTACGAGGTGCTGGCCGACATCCCCGTCGGCACGCGGCCGCGCCGCTTCGCCATGACCCCGGACGGGCGGGAGATCTGGGTCTCGGCCGAGCTCGCGGGCAAGGTGGACATCATCGACGCGCGGACGTTCGAGGTGATCGACTCCATCTCCTTCCTGCCCCAGGGGTTCCGTCCCGAACAGGTCACCCCCGTGGACGTCCTCATCACGAAGGACGGCAAGCGCGCCTATGTGGCGCTGGGCCGGGCCAACCACGTGGCGGTGGTGGATGTCGAAAAGCGGGAAGTGATCAAGTACATTCTCGCCGGCAACCGGGTCTGGGGTCTCACCCTCACCAAGGACGAGAAGATCCTATACGCCGCCAACGGCCTCTCCGATGACGTCTCCATCATCGACACGGAGACCCTCACCAACGTCCAGTCGGTCCCCGTCGGTCAGATCCCCTACAAGGTCCTCGTCCGGGAGTGAGCCATGCGCACCCTGGCCCTGGTCCTGGCCCTGCTGCTCGCGGTCGCGTCGGGCGCGGCCGAGGCGCAGCGGGCCCGCGCGCCACGACCCACCCTCGTCGTCGGCTATCTCGGCCTCGAGGACGATCCCCGCTGGCAGCGCTGGGAGACCTACGCCAATCTCGAGCTGCGCGAAGCCATGGATCCGGTGGACGGCGCGCGGGTGGCCATGCGCGATGCGCGCATCGTGGGACGCGTGCTGAAGGTGAAATTCGTCCTCGAGGTCCGGCGGGCGAAGGATCTGGACGGGCTGCGGGCGGCCTTCGAGGAGCTGACGGAGGGGGGAGCCCGCTTCTTCCTCCTGGACCTGCCGGCGGAGACGCTGAGCGCCTTCGTGGCGCCGTACCGGGATCGGGAGGTGGTGTTCCTCAACGTCTCCGCCATGGAGGACGAGCTGCGGGGGGAGAAGTGCCAGGCCAACGTCCTGCACGTGATCCCGAGCTTCCGCATGCTCGCCGACGCCCTCTCCCAGTATCTGGCCCACAAGGGCTGGCACCGCATCCTGCTGCTGCAGGGGCCGGATCCGCAGGATGCGCGTATCGCCGAGGTGTTCACCATCTCGGCCCGCCGCTTCGGCAACGAGGTGGTGGAGGTGCGCCGCTTCCTCCCCACCCGGGATCCGCGGGCCCGCGAGCAGAACAACGTACGCCTGCTCACCACCGGCGTCGAGTACGACGTGGTGTTCGTCGCCGATCATCGCGGCGAGTTCGGGCGACGGGTTCCCTACGCCACGGTGCTGCCGCGGCCGGTGGTGAGCCTGCCGGACCACGGTCCCACCATCGGCCTCGTGCCGTCGGCCTGGCACTGGGCGTCGGAACGTTTCGGGTCGCCCCAGCTCAATCAGCGCTTCGAGCGTCAGGTGGAGCACCGCCGGCGCATGCGCGATGCCGACTTCGCGGCCTGGGCGGCGGTGCGCCAACTGCTGGAGGCCATGATGAAGGCGAAGCGCACCGACTTCGCCGCCGTGCGCGAGGCCCTGCTGGCGCCGGATGCCCGTCTCGACGTCTACAAGGGCGTCCCCGCCAATTTCCGCCCGTGGGACCGGCAGATGCGCCAGCCCATCGTGCTCGGCACCCACAATGCCGTCATCACCTATGCGCCGCTGCCGCAGTTCCTGCACCAGCGCAACGTGCTCGACACTCTCGGGGTGGACGAGCCCAACACCGCCTGCCGCCTCTGAACGGGACGAATCACAAGGGAGGTCCGAACGATGACGAAGCGTCTGCTCGCCGCCCTGGCCGCCCTGACCGTCGGGTTCACCGCCGCCGTGGCCGGCGCCGAGGGCTATCTCGGCCGACGGGCCGAGAAGCTGCCGCCACTCAAGATCGGGATCGGCGAGGACGGCTACGGGATGGAGCCCAAGGAATATCGTCTCGTCACGGGCAAGGGTTACAAACTGGACGTGATCTCCACCGGGCTCGTGGAGTGCGAGCTCGTGATGCGGGAGTTCATGGACAACATCTGGCTGCGCATGATCCAGGCCGGTGACGTGGAGTTCAAGGTTCCCTACGTCTCGGTCTTCGAGCTCGACGACGAGGGCGAGTTCCGGATGATCTTCGTGCCGATCCGGCCCGGTGAATACGAATGGGCCTGCGAAGGCATGGAGAAGCAGGGGCTGGTAGGGAAATTCATCGTCGAGTGATCTCCTTCGCCGGGAGCTGTTCCCCTCTCTGACCGGCCGGCGGCGCCTCTCGGGCGCCGCCATCCGTTCCGTCCCCCCGCCGCCGGCGGCGGGCGCGTCGCGGCCGGGATCGCGGGCCGCCGGGGGCATCGACCCCGGTCCCGCGGGAGGGCTCAGTGATCGTCGATCGGGATGGCGTGGGGGATCTCACCGGTGCGCCCCGATCTGGTCACGGTGAAGCTCTCGGTGTCGACGATGGACACGTCGTCGGAGAAGCCGTCGGCCACCCACGGATACCTCTCGTCGTGGGTGAGGGCGAGGCCCCGAGCGCGGCCCCCATGAGAATGGACTTGACCACCTCGCGGCTCTTCACGTCCACTACCGCCACGTGGTTGGCGCGGTTGCCGTCCCGGGACGGGACATCCACGGACATCTCAGGCTCCGGAAGGCGTTCCGCGGGTGCGGGTGGTGTTCGGGGCGCGTCGGGGGCGGCGTCGCGGGGGATCGGGGGTGGGGCGGGGGTTCTCCGCGTCGGGTGTGGGCCTCACTCTCCCTTGCCGG
>JALSGP010000009.1 GCA_026982705.1 Alphaproteobacteria bacterium | reverse complement strand
ACGCGGGACCCGTCCCGCGGGGGGGGGGGGCGACGGCGGCCGCGGACGCGAGGGCCGCGGGATCCGGATGCCGCCTGCGGGGCCGTGCGGGCGCGCAGCCCGACGGTGACGCCGGGACCGCGGACGACCACCGCGACCCCGGAGAGGGCGTGTGCCGACGCGGCCCGCGCCCCGGGGCGTCCGTGCGCCACGACGGAGGATCGGGGTCCGACGGCCCCCCCGGGATGCATGGCCCCATCGCCGGGCCGCAAGGCCGCGCCCGTGGTGGCGGACGGGGCCGGGGAGGGAGGGCCACGACGCTCGGTGCGGTCCGGAGCCTCGCCCCTCAGACCGGCTCGAGGCGGTAGAGGCCGCCATCACGATGGTCCGTGAGCAGGTACACCGCTCCGTCCAGCCCCACCCGCACGTCGCGGATGCGACCGATGGTGCCCGTGAGCATGCGCTCCTCGCCGACGAGGGTCCGGCCCCGTCGCGGAAGGCGCACCAGGGTGCGAGCGCGCAGCGCGCCCACCAGCAGATCGCCGCGCCAGGCCGGGAAGAGGGGGCCGTCGTAGAAGGCCATGCCCGAGGGGGCGATGGAGGGGATCCACACCCGGAGCGGATCCACCACGTCCGGTCGCCGCGTGCCCTCGCCGATGGGCGCCCCGGTGCCGTACTCGCGCCCGTGGGTGATCACCGGCCAGCCGTAGTTGGCGCCGGGCAGGAGCACGTTGACCTCGTCGCCGCCCTGGGGGCCGTGCTCGTGGATCCACACCTCCCCCGTCCCCGGCTCCAGGGCCATCCCCTGGGGATTGCGGTGGCCGTAGGTGTAGATCTCGGGGGCGGCATCGCGCCGGTCCACGAAGGGATTGTCCGCCGGCACCGATCCGTCCGGCCACAGCCGCACCACCTTGCCGGCGTGACTCGCGAGATCCTGGGCGAGGGCACGGTGGCCACGATCGCCCAGGGTCGCGAACAGACGACCGGCCCGGTCGAACAGCAGCCGGCAGCCGAAGTGACGCGCGGTGGTGGTGCGGGCGTTGGCGACGAAGACGGGCGCGAAGTCGCGCAGCCGGCCCCCGTCCAGCACGCCCCGTCCCACCCGGGTGCCGGCCCGGCCGTCCGCACCGGCCGCCGCATAGCTCAGATAGACGAGGCGGTTCCGGGCGAAGTCGGGATCGAGGGCCACGTCCAGCAGTCCGCCCTGACCCCGCGCCCACACCTCCGGCACGCCCGGGAGGGGCGGCGAGGGGCGAAGATCCGGCGGCTCCAGCAGCCGCAGCCGGCCGGGACGCTCCGTCACCAATAGGCGGCCGTCCGGCAGGAAGGCGAGGGCCCAGGGATGTTCGAGCCCGCGCGCCAGTTCCACGAGTCGCAGGCGATGGCGTTCGGTCGCCACCACCGACACGGTCCGGGCACCGACGGCGGCGCCGCTCCGGACGAGGGCTACCCCGGCGGCGAGCCCGGCGAGGAATCCGCGACGGTCCATGCGCGCCCTCCCGCGATCCGTCGTGCCAGCTAGGGCGGCGGCCGGCCGTGGACGAGGGGTGCGCTTGCCGGAGGCCGGTCCCGCCGCTATGGCACGCGGGGTCCTCCGGGGAGGCGTGGAGGTGCAGGATCCGCGGCCCGCCACCATGACCGTCGTCGCCATCCGCGAGCCCGGCGGCCCCGAGGTGCTGGTGCCCGAGCGGCGGCCGGTACCGGAGCCCGGCCCGGGCGAGGTGCGCATCCGGGTGGCCGCCTGCGGCGTCAACCGGCCCGACGTGCTCCAGCGGCTCGGCCGCTACCCGCCGCCGCCCGGCGCCAGCGACCTGCCGGGTCTCGAGGTGGCGGGAGTGGTGGATGCGGTGGGGGAGGGGGTGCGCCGCTTCCGGCCCGGCGATTCCGTGTGCGCCCTTCTGGCCGGCGGCGGCTACGCCGAATGGGCGGTGGCGCCGGAACCCCAGGTACTGCCCGTCCCGGCGGCCCTCTCGCCGGTGGAGGCGGCGGCCGTGCCCGAGACCTTCTTCACCGTCTGGCACAATGTCTTCGAGCGGGGGCGCCTCGCCATGGGCGAGAGCCTGCTGGTCCACGGCGGCGCCAGCGGCATCGGCACCACCGCCATCCAGCTCGCCCGCGCCTTCGGTGCCCGCGTCTTCGCCACCGTCGGCACCCGCGAGAAGAAGGCGGCCTGCGAACGGCTCGGGGCCGAGCGGGCCATCCTCTATCGCGAGGAGGACTTCGTGCGGGTGGTGAAGGAGCTCACCGACGGCCGCGGCGTGGACGTGATCCTCGACATGGTGGGCGGCGACTACGTGCCCCGCAATCTGGAGGCGCTGGCGGTGGAGGGGCGGCTGGTGCAGATCGCCTGGCTGCGGGGCGCCCGGGTGACGGCCGACTTCGCCCGCCTCATGTTCCGGCGTCTGTGGTGGACCGGCAGCACCCTCAGGCCGCGCACGCCCGAGGAGAAGGGGGCCATCGCCCGGGCCCTGGAGGAGAGGGTATGGCCCCTGCTCGCGCGGGGCGAGGTGCGGCCGGTGATCTTCCGCACCTTTCCGCTGGAGGCGGCCGCCGAGGCCCACCGGATGATGGAGGCGGACGTCCACATCGGCAAGCTGGTGCTGGTGACGGCCTTCGGCCGCGAAGGCGGAGGCGGGGAGGACCGCGGCGGCGACGCGTGATCGGGCGCCGATCCGCGGGGCCCACGGCGACGGGGTCGCGCCGATGCGTGGGCACGCCCGTGGGGCCGGGCCGCCGTGCCACCGCCCCGGCGCCCGCGGGAGCGCACCCTCCTACCCGCGATCGTGTGGACCGCGGCACTCCGGCGTACTTTTCGGCGTGCTGTCGGGCTCGTACCCGCGAGCGCGTGGACCGCGGGCCGCCACCGCCGCCCTCCCGGTCCTTGCCCGGCGGGACGGGGCGGGGCTATATCGAGGGCGACGGGCCCCATCGGCCCGCTTCCGTGCGCCCTTAGCTCAGTCGGATAGAGCAGCTGCCTTCTAAGCAGCGGGTCGGAGGTTCGAGTCCTCCAGGGCGCGCCAGGGTTCTCGAGGACCTGGCCGTTTGGTTCGGATCGGGATGCGGCCACCGGGCGTTGCCGTCCGGCGGATCCGAAAAGGTCCGGCCGACGTCTCGGAACGCGGTCGGAGATCGCTCACATGCCATCGCCACGGCGAAGGCGCCCGGGGACGGCGGCATTCCCGGATACGCATCGGGGTGGTGGCAGGCCTGCGCGGTCCCCACGTGGACTGTTCTCCCCCACCGGCTTCCGTAAACTGCCGGTGAGGAGTCCCTGCCATGGACCAGCGGATCGCCCAGCCGACCCTGCCGCTGCCGGCCCCACCATTGCCCGACGACCTGCCGCCGCTGCCGGCGCGCATGGTCGGCGAATACGTCTACTGTCCGCGCCTCGCCTATCTCATGTGGGTCCAGCGGGAATGGGAGGACACGGCCGACACCGTCGACGGCCGACGTGTCCATCGCCGGGTGGACAGACCCACCGGCCGTCTCCCGCCTTCGGAAGAGGCGCAGGACTCGCCGCCCTTCACCGTCCGGGCCCTCACCCTCGGATCCGACAGGCTCGGACTGATCGCCCGCATGGACGTGGTGGAGGGCGAGGACGGCGCCACGAGTCCGGTGGAGATCAAACGCGGCCGGCGTCCCCATGTGGCGCAGGGGGCCTGGTTGCCCGAGCGCGTCCAGCTTTGCGTCCACGCGCTCATCCTCGAGGATCACGGCTATCGGGTCCCGGAGGGGTTCCTGTGGTTCGCCGGGAGCCGCGAGCGTGTCCGCGTGGTGTTCGACGAGGAGCTGCGGCGGCAGACCCGCGAGGCCATCGCCGGTCTCCGCCTCACCGTCCTCTCCGGGCGCGTGCCACCGCCCCTGGAGGACAGCCCCAAATGTCCGCGCTGTGCCCTGGTGGGGATCTGTCTGCCGGACGAAGTGGCGTTCCTGCGTCGCGGTGAAGGCGCACCCCGCCCGCTGGCGGTCCGCCGCGAGGAGACCCTGCCGCTCTACGTCCAGGATCCCCGTGCCCGCATTCGCAAGGAGGGCATGGAACTGGTGGTGGAGCGGGAGAAGGGCGAGCCGGTCCGCGCTCGCCTCGCCGATCTCTCGTCGGTGGTCCTGTTCGGTACCGCGAGCATCACCACCCCCGCGCTCCACGAGCTCATGCGCCGGGAAATCCCGGTCGCCTGGCACAGCTACGGGGGATGGTTCCTCGGCCTCACCGTCGGACTGGGACACCGCAACGTCGAACTGCGCAGCGCCCAATACGCCGCGAGCTTCGACCGGACCCGCTGCCTCGCCCTCGCCCGTCGTTTCGTCGAGGCGAAGATCCGCAATCAGCGCACCCTGCTGCGTCGCAATGCACGCGACCGTGCCGCCGTGGAAGGGGCGCTGCGGGAGTTGCGGCGTCTGGCCGCCGCCGGTGCACGGGC
Organism: Alphaproteobacteria bacterium; assembly: GCA_026982705.1. Lineage (GTDB taxonomy): Bacteria > Pseudomonadota > Alphaproteobacteria > Geminicoccales > Geminicoccaceae > HRBIN39. Next base: position 92,734 of record JALSGP010000009.1, on the reverse strand, counting down.
GCCCGACATGGAAAGGCTGCTGGGCATCGAGGGACGCGCCGGGCGGATCTACTTCGAACATTTCCCGGACATGCTTTCCGACCGTGCCCTCGCCGAGGGCTACACCTTCGAGGGACGCAAGCGTCGGCCGCCCTCCGATCCCCTCAACGCGCTCCTGTCCTTCACCTATGCCCTCCTCGCGCGCACGCTGACGGTGACGCTGGTGCGGGTCGGCTTCGATCCCTGGCGGGGGTTCTTCCATCGTCCCCGCTACGGACGGCCGGCGCTGGCCCTCGACCTCATGGAAGCGCTGCGGCCGGTGCTGGCCGACTCGACGGTGCTGGGTGCCGTCAACAACGGTGAGATCGGTCGCGACGACTTCCTTCGGGCCGGCGGTGCCGTGGCGCTCACCCCGCGTGGTCGCCGTCGGCTCATCGCCGCCTTCGAGCGCCGTCTCTCCGTGGAGGCCACCCATCCGGTTTTCGGTTACCGTCTCGAATATCGACGACTGCTGGAGCTGCAGGCGAGACTTCTGGCACGTCATCTTCTGGGCGACATTGCCGACTATCCCGAATATCTGGTTCGTTGACATGAGTGTCCGCGAGGATGCCCACCTCTACATCGTGGCCTACGATATTTCCGATCCCCGACGCTGGCGGCGGGTCTACCGGCTGATGCAGGGCTATGGCGCTTGGCTGCAGCTCTCGGTCTTCCAGTGTCGGCTCTCGCGGCGGCGGATGGTGGAACTTCGGGCGGAGCTGGAGAGGCTCGTGAAACGTGAAGAGGATCATGTCCTCGTGCTGGACCTGGGGCCGGCCGAGGGTGTAGAGGTGCGGGTGTGGAGCCTCGGCCGCCGGTTCGAGCCGGTGCGACGGGAGCCGGTGATCGTCTGAAACGTTCGCCGGCTCGCCGCGAGCGGTCCGGTCCGACCGCAGGGGCGGGGACCGCTCGCATCGGGCCCGGGGCCTTGCGCCCCAAGCGATCCGTGATATCGTGAGGATGCGATGGGCGATGTGGGGGAACCGGACAGGCTCCTTCGAACGGGGGTGCTCGCAGGGTCGGGAATTCCGACAGCGACGCCAGCGGGTTGTCGTGGAGCCATCTTCCCCGGCAATACTGCCGGGGCCTCATTGAAGCGCGGTAGCGGCGCCCCCGCCCCCCCCCTTTCTCCGGGGATCTTCCCCGGCAATACTGCCGGGGCCTCATTGAAGCTCCGGGATCAAGCGTGACGGTTCGTGTCGGCGACGAAATCTTCCCCGGCAATACTGCCGGGGCCTCATTGAAGCATGGGCATCGGCCGCCACGCCGCCGAGTGGCGGCGGCGGATCTTCCCCGGCAATACTGCCGGGGCCTCATTGAAGCTTCCGGTGCGACCGGCAGGCTCCGCGTCAGCTCCTCGGATCTTCCCCGGCAATACTGCCGGGGCCTCATTGAAGCCAGTCGAGGGAGCGGAGATATGCGCCCCACTCCCTCCATCTTCCCCGGCAATACTGCCGGGGCCTCATTGAAGCTGTTGAAAGCAGCGGAAGATGAGATTGCCGACGCAGAGCATCTTCCCCGGCAATACTGCCGGGGCCTCATTGAAGCACGTTCGTCCCGTCCCCGCGGGCGCGGGCGGGGGCCCTCATCTTCCCCGGCAATACTGCCGGGGCCTCATTGAAGCTCCGGCATCGACCAGGGCGCGAACCGCTGGTGGCGGCATCTTCCCCGGCAATACTGCCGGGGCCTCATTGAAGCGGGCGCGAGCCGCGCGATCACCAGCCGCGCGGCCCCCTATCTTCCCCGGCAATACTGCCGGGGCCTCATTGAAGCGCGATAGCTTTTATTCGCTTTTGAGACAGCTCGAGGAATCTTCCCCGGCAATACTGCCGGGGCCTCATTGAAGCACCATCGCATCCGGCGGAATGCGGTCCCACACCACATTATCTTCCCCGGCAATACTGCCGGGGCCTCATTGAAGCGTATGGGCCCCCGTCCCACGCACCATCGGGGAGCTCAATCTTCCCCGGCAATACTGCCGGGGCCTCATTGAAGCCGCCAATGGTCCGTCCCGTAATAGTTCGCCGGCGCGATCTTCCCCGGCAATACTGCCGGGGCCTCATTGAAGCCTCTGCTCCGGAGCGGGCCCATCCCGCCCCTCGCCCAATCTTCCCCGGCAATACTGCCGGGGCCTCATTGAAGCTGTAAACCGCGCCCCTAAGCGAGCGAGCGACGCGGAGATCTTCCCCGGCAATACTGCCGGGGCCTCATTGAAGCGTCGGTGGCCTCGACGGGCATAGCTGACCAGCGTGCCCATCTTCCCCGGCAATACTGCCGGGGCCTCATTGAAGCCTGGAGTGGCTCGGCTGGGGTCCAGGGCCCAGCCCAATCTTCCCCGGCAATACTGCCGGGGCCTCATTGAAGCCGCAGCGCGCTCTGCGTCGGAAATCTCATCTTCCGCGGCATCTTCCCCGGCAATACTGCCGGGGCCTCATTGAAGCCTCGCCCCCCGCCGCGTCGGCCAGCGCCACGCCGAGGAAATCTTCCCCGGCAATACTGCCGGGGCCTCATTGAAGCGGCGATGCGGTATGACCCACTTTACGGTGAGCGCCCCATCTTCCCCGGCAATACTGCCGGGGCCTCATTGAAGCATGCCGGCCGCACCTCCAGTTGCCACTCGCCCACCGTATCTTCCCCGGCAATACTGCCGGGGCCTCATTGAAGCAGTGGCGGCGGAGGATGACAGCGATTGCTGTTTCCGCCGATCTTCCCCGGCAATACTGCCGGGGCCTCATTGAAGCCGGGCGCGGATCACCACGGGACGCTCAGGCTCTCCACCGATCTTCCCCGGCAATACTGCCGGGGCCTCATTGAAGCCTGTGATCGAACGCGTCGAGCCCGCCCCGTTGGTGCATCTTCCCCGGCAATACTGCCGGGGCCTCATTGAAGCGGCGTCACCACTATCACTGACGCCGTAAACCGAATCGACATCTTCCCCGGCAATACTGCCGGGGCCTCATTGAAGCATATGATGACCGGTCGCGACTTCCGCCGCCGCATCAAGATCTTCCCCAGCAATACTGCCGGGGCCTCATTGAAGCCATTAATCCGACGAGCGGCGGCAATCCTTTCTGCTGCAATCTTCCCCGGCAATACTGCCGGGGCCTCATTGAAGCGAGGGAAGCGAGGAGAGGGGCGATCTCAGGCTCAGTGATCTTCCCCGGCAATACTGCCGGGGCCTCATTGAAGCGGTGATGGTCCCGCTCAGCACGTCTCCCTGCTGGAGGGGATCTTCCCCGGCAATACTGCCGGGCCTCATTGAAGCCTGGTCAACTGGGCCGACCCGGCGCAGGGGGCGCTGAAGATCTTCCCCGGCAATACTGCCGGGGCCTCATTGAAGCTCGAAGCCGAGCGTGTCGTCCGTCGTGCCCGTCGACAGATCTTCCCCGGCAATACTGCCGGGGCCTCATTGAAGCGACCAGATGCGCCCGAAGGTACGTGCCGAACCCCGGCCGATCTTCCCCGGCAATACTGCCGGGGCCTCATTGAAGCCTCTCTCCCGGCTACCCCTACACGGGGGTGGCCGTTATCTTCCCCGGCAATACTGCCGGGGCCTCATTGAAGCTCCGTGGGCCGTCGCAGCCCACGGGGGATACGGATGCATCTTCCCCGGCAATACTGCCGGGGCCTCATTGAAGCGGGGCCTTGCCATAGACAACAACCTCATGCAGCGCGCATCTTCCCCGGCAATACTGCCGGGGCCTCATTGAAGCGCCGCCATACGGCTGCGGGCCCCGTTCTCGCGTCCGTCATCTTCCCCGGCAATACTGCCGGGGCCTCATTGAAGCGACCGGGGTCCACGTCCAGACCCGATCGCCCCGCTCGACATCTTCCCCGGCAATACTGCCGGGGCCTCATTGAAGCGTCGAGGAGGCCGTTTTCGACCTTCTCCTTCAGGTCATCTTCCCCGGCAATACTGCCGGGGCCTCATTGAAGCCACGCGGATACTCGCTTGCGCTTGCGAGGGCGCGCGCGGATCTTCCCCGGCAATACTGCCGGGGCCTCATTGAAGCCCGAACTTCTCCGCGTTCTGGGCAATCAGCTCGCGCCATCTTCCCCGGCAATACTGCCGGGGCCTCATTGAAGCCGGTATGCGGCGCGGGGATTTTTTTTGGCCGGCCGCCCATCTTCCCCGGCAATACTGCCGGGGCCTCATTGAAGCCACTCTCTATGCCGAGGACGTGGACGTTCAGGACGTATCTTCCCCGGCAATACTGCCGGGGCCTCATTGAAGCTGGGCGTGAAGGGGCCAAGAGGCTCGTGGAGCTCCTCAAATCTTCCCCGGCAATACTGCCGGGGCCTCATTGAAGCTCTGTAGAAGTGGGGGAGCGTTCACCCCGGACGGATGCATCTTCCCCGGCAATACTGCCGGGGCCTCATTGAAGCGAGGTGCCATCGGTGCCGCTGAAACCGCTCCGATCCATCTTCCCCGGCAATACTGCCGGGGCCTCATGGAAGCCCTCGCCCCTCCATCCCATCGGGAGCGTCGTGGTCGGCCATGTCGGCGTTTCCCTTCCGTGGGCGGGCGGGTTCGGTGTCTGCCGGGCCGTCCCTCGCGGGGAGGAAGAGCTCGGCGACCCCATCGCCGTCGTCCGCGAGCTGGACCGGACGCAGGCCCTTCACCGCCGGCGGCTGCGCGCCCAGGAAGCCGACGTGGCGCAGGTACATGCCCTTGCCGCCACGGGGATGATTGGGGTGGCCGGGGAGGTAGAGCGAGGCGCTACGGTGCTTGTACCGGCCAGCCTTGACGAGCTCGACAAAGGCCGGGTCGAGCTGGTCGAGCTCGGCCAGCAGCCGGTCACCCTCGACAACGAGCCGCCGCACCCACCCGTAGGACGGGGCGTCGTCCTTCGGATGCCCGATGACGACGGGCGCCTCGTGGAGCGCCGGATCGTAGGACTCGGCGATGCGGTGCAGGTCGTCCGGCCGGATTTCGACGGGCCGGCCGTGGCTGTCCAGGAAACGCCCCGTGCGAAGGATCTCGATCATCATCGCCGTGCGAGTATGAGGGGCGATGCGGCGCTGTCATGGCGAACGCTGTCGGGCGTCTTGCACTCGAGCCGGCACGCACCCATGTTCATGACAGCTGGCCCCGCGATGGTCCCGGTTGCCGCTCGAGCGGGGCGAGCCAGCCTGGTCGCGCCGGGGCGGCAAGTGGCGCACGCTTTGTTCAGGCGGGGGCGCGAAAACGCTCCCGCCGATCTATTGTGCCGACTCAGACCGTGCGGACCATCAGGGGACGGCCGACGCGGATATTCTCGAGCTCGCGCATTCGCGAAACTGGGAAGGTGGTGATCGCTGCCAGAAAGCCCTTGTCTCCATCGATTACGATGACGAGCGCACGCCCATCCTTGATCCGATAAGCCTTCAGCACGCGGATGCGCAGCCGGACCCGACCCGTGCGCTGGTGGCGCTCGAAGCCAAGCCATACCTCTCGCGGGCGTGTAAGGACATCCGGCACCAGCGGCAGCCAGATCGACCGCTCCAGGCCGATGTGCGCCGCGAGCGCCGGGACGTCGATCCACACCGGCAGCCCGGCCACGTCGAACCGTGCCCGATCTCCGCCGAACACCTCACGGGCGAGCTGCAGCAGCTCCTCGCGCGTCGCCACACGCCGCGCCCGTTCCACCGGCGGCTCGTCGAGCGGCAGTTCGGCGCGAGGACGTGCCCGGAGATCCTCCGAGAGGACCACAGGTCCGAAAAGAAGAAAAGGGACGGAGAACGTCCGAGAAGGGGTCCGGCGGAGGTGCCCTCGTCCCGACGCCATCGGGCCCGACCAGCCCGGGTCGGTCCCGGGCCGCCGTCGGACCTTCGACGGATCTCTCGCGGCGTGCCGATGATCCGTAGCCGCCCCCGTGCGGCCGTCTTCGGGTCGATCGGGCAGGCCTGCCGCGCTCGCCTCGAGCTCGACTCGGGGGTACCGCCGGGTTCATACTGACGGTGCGTTCGACGGAAGGTGTGGCATGGATCTCGGACAGCTCCGAATGATCGTCAACGAGGCGGCCGCCATTCGGCGGGTGCGGCGTCTCGTGCCCGCGGGAGGGGCGGGCGACAAGGTGTTCCCGCCCACCTATCCGGGGCCGGACAACGCGCCGACGCACGTCTTCGAACGACGGCGCATCGGGGAGGACACGAAGACCTGCGTGCTCCTCGATTCGGTCCAGAGCCAGGCGAACCGCATGGAGCTCGCGCTGCGCGATCTCCTGCGACGAGGCGGGGTGTGGATCCCGCACATCCTGGTCGACTTCGAGGGAGTGAAGGACGGTGACGACGATCTCTCCGATCTCGGGCAGATCACCTCCCTCGAGGCCCCGCATCGGGTGTTCGATGCGATCTTCCGCGACAGCGAGCTCGACGGCACGTCGTTCTGGCACTCTCCGCCCGGCCTCGAGCTGATCCGGGCGAAGCCGGACCAGGCCACGGCCGTCTTCGCGCTCTCGCCCACCGCGCTGGTCTTCGGCTGCTGGCACTCGACCGGTCAGGGCGGAGGTCTCGGGGCGAAATTCCCGCGGGCCATCGTCTCGGAGATCGTCGGTGTGGATGCCGTCCCGGGAAAACGTACGGGAAGCCGCATCGATCCGCTCCAGGTCCGGCGCGAAGTGGAGATCTACAAGGGCTCTGCCGGCTGGGGCCTCAGCAGGGAGGAGGCCGGCGAGAAAGCGAAGCGCGTTCGCCCCTCTGAGGTCAATCACGGCAACATCGCCCCGACGGTCCAGGAGCTGGGTGTGACCATCGACCACGCCCTGCAGACCGTCGTCGTCAGCCTGCCGACGCTCCGGCGCCTGCGGTTTCCGGTGAACGGTGAAGCGGACGAAGGGCGCGACGAGGCCGCGCGCACGGTGCTCGCGGCCCTGGCCCTGCTCGCGGTCGTCGCCCAGGATCGTGCCGGCTACAATCTCCGCTCGCGCTGCGATCTGGTCCCGGACGGCGCAGCATCGTTCGAGATCCTCGATGCCGACGGCAGCGTGCGCGAATTCCCGCTCGATCTCGAAGCCGCCCGTGCGCTCTGTGCGGACGCGGTGAAAGCGGCGAAGGAGGCCGGCCTCCCCTGGCGCGAGGAGCCGCTTCGGCTCCGGCCGCAGAAAAAACTCGTGGCAATCGTCGCCGAAAGCCGCAGGCTGGCACTCTCGGGCGGGGCCGAGGAGGCGGAGGGATGAGGCCGTGCTCCGCCTCGATGTTCATTTCCTGACGGGGGTCTTTCGCGCCGCGACCGTCGCCGCCAAGGAGCGTGCCGAATGGCCGCCCCATCCCGATCGCATCTTCTCGGCGCTCGTGTGCGCCTGGGCGGAAAACGGGGCGGACGAGCCCGGCCGGGCGGCGCTCTCGTGGCTCGAATCCCTGGACCCGCCCGCACTCGAAGCACCGAGCGCGGGCTCGCGGGACGTGTGCACGGTCTACGTGCCCCCGAACGATCGCAGCGACGGGCGGCGCGAGCTCGGCCTTCCCGCCAAGCTGCAGCCGCGGGTCTTCCCCGCCGTCGTGCCCGACGCGCCGCGGGTACGGCTCTGGTGGAGGGCCTCGGCGGAGGATGTCGCCCATCATCTCCCCGCCCTCGACCGCATCGCGCGGCAGGTGGGCTATCTCGGCCATTCCGCCTCGCTCGTCTCCATGCGCTTTCTGCGCGAGACGCGCGATCCCGTGCCGCGCTTCGTGCCGGCAGCGGATGGCGTCGTGCGGCTTCGCGTTCCCTATCCTGGACGGCTCGGAGAGCTCGTCGTCGGCTTCGAAGCCGCGAAGGACCGCAAAGCCGCGAAGGACCGCAAAGCCGGGAAGGGCCGCAAAGCCGGGAAGGGCCGCGGCTTCCGGCCGGAGCCCGCGCCCGTCGTGAGCTATCGGGACCTGTGGCGGGAACGGGAGCCGGATGCGTTCGCCGGCACGGCCTACGGTCGCAACTGGATCGTGCTCGAAGGCACGGGCCGCCGCGCCCCCGCCCTCGAGGCCTTCGTCCGGGTGGCCGAGGCCATGCGGGGAGCCCTCCTGGCGCACGCGGAGGGGCCCGTCCTGCCCGTGCTCGGCGGCCACGAGGGAAGCGGCCCGGCGGCGGCACCGCATCTCGCCATCCTGCCTCTCGCGAACGTCGGTTTCGACTGGTCGGACGGAAGGCTCTTCGGTCTCGCCCTCGTCCTCCCCCGCGAACACGACGGGCTCGCCGATCCGATCCGGATCGAACTGGAGAATGCGGTGGCGCGGTTTCTCGAGGCCGGCGGTACCCTCACCCTCGGCCGCTTCGGCACCTGGCGTCTCGAACACGATCCGTCGCCGGAACGGGCCTCGCTGCGCCCCGCCCGCTATCTGCGGTCGTCGCGGCGCTTCGCGAGCGTGACCCCGATCGTGCTCCCGCGCCACATGAAGGCCAGGCGCGGCGACAGCGCGGAGGCGCAGATCGCACTGGCCTGCCGGCAGCAGGGGCTTCCGGTGCCGGAAGCCATCGAGGTGGGGGCACATCCGTATCTCACGGGCACGAGCCTCGCACGCCGGCGCTCCGGCCGGGATCCACGGGGTCGGGGCTGGATCGTGCGCGCGGCGTTCGGGCATCGCTCCCTGGTCCACGCCCGGATCCGCTTTCCCACTCCGGTGGCCGGACCCGTGATGCTGGGGGCGGGACGCCATTTCGGGCTCGGGCTGATGCTGCCGGTGTCGGAAGAGGTGGGCCCGTGAGCGCTTTTCCCTCCTTCGCCGAATTCTTCGCGGCACTCTGGGGACACGAGCCTTTCCCCTGGCAGCGCCGGCTCGCGGCCCGGGTGGTGGAGCGCGGCTGGCCGGAACTCCTCGACATTCCGACCGGCTGCGGCAAGACGGCGGCGCTGGACGTGGCCGTGTGGCATCTGGCCCGCGAAGCCGCGAGTTGCCCCCGGCGGGCCGCGGTGCGCGTGGTCTATGTGGTCGACCGTCGGCTCGTGGTGGACCAGGCCTTCACCCGGGCCAGGACGATCTCCCGCAGGCTCCGCGAGGCCGGAGAAGGGCCCCTTGCGGCCGTGGCGGCGGCGCTGCGGGGCCTCGCCGACGGCGGACCACCCCTCGCGGTCGTGCGCCTTCGCGGCGGCATGCCGTTGGATCCCGACTGGGTCCGGACTCCGCACCAGCCCACGGTGGTCCTCGCCACCGTCGACCAGGTGGGCTCCCGGCTGCTGTTCCGGGGCTACGGCCTCTCCCCCTCCATGTGGCCGGTCCACGCCGGTCTTTTCGCGAACGACGTGCTCCATCTCGTCGACGAGGCCCACCTTTCCGCGGCCTTTCTCGACACGCTCGAAGCCGTCGCACGGCTCCGGCGCGCATCCGAGGTCGGGTTCGACCCGCCCTTCGTCGTCTGCCGTCTCACCGCCACACCGGGCACGAAGACGGACGGCGCCCTCGCGCTCGACGCGGAGGACCGCGCGCACGAGGCGCTGAAGCGGCGTCTTTCGGCGCGGAAGCCCGCGCGGCTCGAGCGAATCGACTCGGAGGACGAAGCGGCCGCGGCCCGCGCCTTCGTCGAGCGCGCGCTCTCCTTCCTCGAGGACGGCCGCAGGCGCATCGGCGTCGTCGTCAACCGCGTCTCCCGGGCGCGCGCGATCTTCGAGCGCCTTTCGAATGCGGCCCGTGAGATCGCGGACGTCCGTCTCGCCATCGGGCGGTCGCGTCCGCTCGAGCGCGACGAGCTCGGCCGCGAACTCGAGGCGCGACTCGGGCCGGCGCGCGGGGATGGCGGTCGTGCCGTGATCCTGGTCGCGACGCAGACGGTGGAGGTGGGCGCGGATTTCGACTTCGACGCGCTGGTCACCGAAGCCGCGCCCATCGACGCCCTCTGTCAGCGCTTCGGGCGGTTGAACCGCCGGGGCGAGTCCCTCGAGGCGCCGGCCGTGATCCTCGCCCGCAAGGCGGACGTCACGGGGAAGCGGCTCGATCCCGTCTACGGCGGGGCGTTGCGCGCGAGCTGGACGTGGCTCTGGGCGCGCGCCCGACGGGACGGACGGGCACGGGTGATGGACTTCGGCATCGAAGCCTTCCGGACGCAGGAGGGCGCCTTCACCGCGGAACGGCTCACACCGCGCGCCCGCGCGCCCGTCTTCCTTCCGGTCTACGCCGAAGTCCTCGCCCGCACCTCGCCACCACCCGCGGCCGAACCCGACATCGGCTTGTTCCTGCACGGGCTCGAGGCCGGTCCTCCGGATGTCCGGATCGTCTGGCGTGCGGATCTCGGCGAATGGGACCTCGACCACCCGGAGCGCGTACGGGAGCTCCTTTCCGTCGCACCGCCCTCGTCCCTGGAAGCGCTCGAGCTTCCCCTTCACGTCGCCCGCGCCTGGCTCGAAGGACACCTCCGGGACATGGCCGACGTGGAAGGCGCCGCACAGGAAGGCGAAGACGACGGGCGGCGCGAGGGGCGCCGCGTGCTCCGCTGGCGGGGACCCGAGGACGAGGCCACGACCGTGGTGGGCCCCGAGGCGATCCGGCCCGGCGACGTGCTCGTCGTGCCGGCGTCCTACGGCGGTTGCGACCGCTATGGCTGGAACCCGAAAGCGCGCGAGCCTGTCGTGGATCTCGCCGAAGCGGCGATCGAGCGTCAGCGAAGGCGCCTCCTTCTCCGCCTGCATCCGGCCCTCGCCCCGAGCTGGATCGGCGAGGACGACGATCTCGACGGCGCCGGCGCCTGGCGGATCGTGCGGGACGAGCTCGAACGGCTCGGGGACGCGGAGGCGCCGGAGCTCGTCGACGCCCTTCTCGCCCGCGAGGCGCTGCCCACACGCCTTCGCGAACGTCTCGAACGCCTCGCCGGGCTGGATCCGCGGATCCTCCATCGTTACGGGCCGGAGTTCCCGGCCGGCTGCGTGCTCGGTGGCTTCCGACGGCTCCCTTCGCCCGAGGACGACGAGGACGCGCTTTCGGGCGAGGCCGTGGGCGAAAGCGACCGCAGTTCGCTCCTCGCACCGAAGCCCGTGAACTTGAGCGATCACCTCCTTCGCGTCGCCCGCAAGGCCGAGCGTTTCGCCCGGACTCTCGGACTCGCCCCCGAACTCGCGAAGGCCGTCGTCACGGCCGCGCGCCTGCACGATCTCGGCAAGGCGGAGCCGCGCTTCCAGGCCTACTTGCGCGGCGGTGACCGTCTCGCGGCCCGGCTCCAGGCTCCGCTCGCCAAATCGGACCGGTTCTCGAACCCGAGGCGGGCGCGAGAGCTTGCGGGTCTTCCCGCGGGCATCCGTCACGAAGCATGGTCGGTGGCGGCAGCCGCGACATTGCTCGAGGGGGAGGACGAGCCCGTTCGCGATCTCGTCCTCTGGCTCGTCGGCACCCATCACGGTCGCGGGAGGCCGTTCTTCCCGCCGGTCGAGGATCCCGAGGCGCGGGACTTCACCGTCGAGGCCTGCGGGCGCGAGGTCGAGGTCCCGGGCGACCCGGGCCTCGCCCGCCTCGATTCCTTCTGGTTCGATCTCCACGCGCGGCTGCATCGCCGTTTCGGCCCCTGGATGCTCGCGTATCTCGAAGCGATCCTCAGACTCGCCGATCACCGAACGTCCGAAGAGGAAGCGGGGTGATGGCGCGGGAATTCGAACTCAAGCCCTTCCGCCACGACAATCTGCTCGCCTTCCTCGCACTCCTGGGCCTCGTGCGCGCCCTGGACCATGCCCGCCCGGACTGGCGGGTGCGGACCTGGTGGCGGCGGCGCGGGGGCCGTGGCCCCTGGATCCCGGTGGTGGCGGTCGTGGACGGGGCGGGGGTCGTGTTGGAGGACCTCGCAGCCGAAGCCGAACGCGGGGTGCTGGAGCTCGCGGAATTCCAATCCTTCTGCGGGCGCAAGGATCCCGATTTCACGGACGAGGAATTCCGCAGACTCGCTCGTGACGCCGAGGGCGTGCGGGCGGAGGTGCTCGCTTCGCTCGCGAGCGACGGTGTGGTGCGCGACGAGAAGAAGCGGGTCGTCGTACCGACTCCGCTTTGCACGATGTTCGGTCAGGGGAATCAGCATTTTCTCGAACGGATGAGCCCGCGCGAGAAAACCGGAAGAGGCGTCGCCTTTCCTCTCGAGGATTGTCAGGACGGTGCCGACCTCGTGCGACGGACGCTGTCCGAAGACTGGGAGCGCCAGCGCGATCCGAACTTCGGCGGCTTCCGGTTCGATCCCCGGGAGGACCGGCGCTACGCCTACCAGTTCGCGGATCCGACGAGCAAAGACGGCAAGATCGGAACCGTTCCCGGTGCCAACCGCCTCGCGGCCGTCGGTATCCCGCTCTTCCCGGTGTTCCCGAGCCGAAACGGCCTGGCCACCACCGGCTTCGCGCGGCACGAGAGCGGCCGCACCATCACCTGGCCGATCTGGACGGTCCCCTCGCGTCTTTCGGCCATCCGCCATCTCCTGGCCCATCCCGAACTCGTGGCACCGATGCCGCGGGCCGAGCGGCTCCGTCCCCACGGGGTCGCCGAGCTCGTGCGCGCGCGCCGCATCTCCGTCGGCAGGTTCGTGAATTTCACCCGCGGCGAGCCGCTCTGGGGGACGGTCTGATCGTTGTCTTCCTCTTGGCCGAACGACGGGCATTTCCGCGTCCGGCCTTCACCTCTTCGGGTCCACGGACCGTCGCGGATCGTATCGGTGCGGATTCCGCGAGTCCGGGGCCGGGATGCCCCTTGGCGATCGACTCCGATCCGGCGAGACGCGGCGGTGAGGGCCGTCATGGGCCCTGACGGAGGTGACGAAGGAAGACTAGGAAGTCCGATCGGGATCTCGTGGAGTATCGTTGTCATGGATTGGTGGAATAGCTTTTCGGACTTCACGGTATACTGGATCGACCCGATCGGGATATGGCTGGGCGTCGTGGCGACGGTTCCGATCGTCTGGTCCTGGGTCCTGCTCCTTCGGGCCTGGCGGCAGCGGAAGGCGGTCTTCGCCCAGATCCGCCGTGAACCGGGCGAACGCCCGGGGGTGCTGATCGTCGATCTGCTGCCGCAACAGGACATCCGGGCCAATGTGGAGAAGTTCCGCAGGCAGCAGGCCCATCTCGCGGCGATTCCACCGGAGCGGATCGTGACCCTCCGACGCGACCGACCGATCACCGCCGACGAGATGGTCGATTTCCACCGCGAGCTGAGAAAGGCCATCGGCCGGTTGAGCGGGCTCGGCGTGGACCGGGTTCATCTCTTCCTGGGTGTCCCCGTGCCCGTGGCGGCCGTGGTGGGAGCCCATCTGGCCAATACCTTCCAAGTGGTCCTCTATCACTGGCAAGGAGGAATCTACGAGAACTGGGGTCCGCTCAAGGATTTCCGCGTCGTCTGAGGGAAGGGCGGGGATTGCCACGAGGTGCACGTGACACCTTCGCCTGTTCCGTGGTCGCGCCGCTGTTTTGGGGAGGACGCACGCAGGACGGCCACGCGGCTCTCGACGGCGCGTGTCGAGGGGCTGGTGCGGAGCTGGACGGAGATCTGAGAGGAGAAGGACGTCGGTGACGCGGATGTCCACCGCATCGTCGGACCACCGGTCGGGACCCGGCTCCCGCACGCGGGAGAGGAAGGTACGGTCGTCGGCGATGTCCCGGACGGCCGGCTCGTGGTGGCGTTCGCGGGCGGCAAAGGGGGAGGTCTCGCCCGGGGACATGGAGAGGATCGGGGATGGGGCCCCGGAGCGCCGGTCGTGGCGGTGACGGGGCCGGGCCGACGGGCGTCCTCTACCGATACCCCGGCCAGGAGACGGCGAGGCGGCAGGCGGTGCGGGTCTCGAGGGCGGCGCGGAGGGCGCGGGCGGCCGCGGGATCGTCGAAGCGGCCGGCGCGGATGTCGCGGGCGAGCCGCCGCCGCAGGGCGGCGAGGTCGAGCGCCGCCGCCTCCGCCCCATAGAGGGCGGCCAGCGCCCGCCGCTCGTGTTCGGCGAGCGCCTCCCCCTCCCGCAGGAGGCGCACCGCGATCTCCATGGCCCGCACCGCCATGGCGGCGTGGTAGCGGGCCTCGCCGGCGAGCTCTGGCAGCAGCTCCCGCCGGCACGTCTCGGCGGCGAGGAGGAGCAGGGCGGTGGGATCGCTCACCTCAGCGCCTCCAGTTCGGCGAGACCGTCCAGGATGTCCCGCTCCAGCCGCGGCACCACGTGGCCCGTGAGTGCCAGCTCCAGCGACGACTCGCCCGCCGCCACCCGCGCCTCCTGCTGGAGCGCGATCACCGCCCAGCGCACGTCGGCGAGGGTCCGCCACCAGAGGAAGGCGAAGGGATCCACCCGCCGTCCCGAGGCCGCCTCGTAGGCCCCGAGGAAGGCCTCGCGGGGACCGAGCCCGCCCGCCTCCATGGCGTCGCGGCCGAAACGCCAGTAGCGGGCGCAGAACCAGGCCACGTCCTCCAGGGGATCCGACCAGGCGGCGAACTCCCAGTCCAGCACCGCCACCAGCCGTCCGTCGCGGATCACCAGATTGCCGGTGCGGAAGTCGGCGTGGACCAGCACCACCTCCTCCGTCCCGAGATGTGGCGCCAACCGCTCCAGCGTCCGCAGCGCCCACTCCAGCACCGGCTCCGCCGCGTCCAGTTCGTCGAGCCAGCGGCGGTAGAGGGCGATGCGGGCGAGGGCCGGCCGTGGCCCCGGATCCGGCAGGAAGGCGAGCTCGGCATCGGGCGGGCGGACGGTGTGGATCCGGGCGAGCTCGCGGGCGAGTTCGGCGACGAGCTCCGCCCCCCGCGCCGCCACCGCCGGATCGCGGACCAGCCGCGGCCCCCGCGTCTCGCCGAAGACCCGCGCCATCACCGCGAAGGGACGGCCCAGCACCGTGCCCGTGGGCTCCACCGCCACCGGCTCCGGCACCCGCACGCCGGCCCGGTGGACCCGCCGCAGCACCGCGAACTCGCGCACCCGATCCCAGCTCGCCGCCACCCGGGTGGGCGCGTCGGTGCGCAGCACCAGCGCCCGGCGACCGGCGAGACGTCCGCCCTCGAACCGCACGTCCAGTCCCAGATTCTCCTGGATGGCGCCGCCGGTGAGCCGGCTCCAGCCGAGGAGCTCGGCCCGCGCGGCACCGCAGGCCTCGGCGAGGAAGGCCTCGAGGGCGGATCTGCGGGCGTCGAGGTCGATCACGCGGGCCATGTGAAGAAGTCGCGCCCCTGCCGGAGCAGCTCGCGGGCCACCACCATGCGGTGCACTTCGGAGGCGCCGTCCACCAGCCGCGCCTGACGGGCGTAGCGGTACATCCACTCGAGCGGGGTGTCCTTCGAATAACCCAGGGCGCCCATGAGCTGGATGGCGGTGTCCACGGCATGGTGGAGGGTGTCGGCCACCTGGATCTTGGCCATGGACACCTCGCGATTGGCGCGCTCGCCGCGGTCGAGGGCGAAGGCCGCCCGCATCACCAGGAGGCGCCCCACCTCGATGCGCATGGCCGCCTCGCCCAGCATCTGCTGGACGCTCTCCAGCTCCAGCAGCCGGCGGCCGAAGGCCTCCCGCTCGCGGATGTAGGGTTCGCAGATCTCGAGGGCGCGGCGGGCCATGCCCAGCCACCGCATGCAGTGGGTGAGGCGGGCCCGGGCGAGACGGGTGAGCACCACCCGCATCCCCAGCCCCTCGCCCAGGAGCACGTTCTCCACCGGGACCTCGAGCCCGTCGAACTCCAGCTCGCAGTGGCCGCCGTGCTCCTCGGGGCCCATGATGGGGATGCGGCGGACGATCCGCCAGCCGGGCTGGTCGGCATGGAACATCATGGCGGTGAGACCGCGGCGGCGGTCGTCGCCGGTGCGCGCCAGCAGGATGAAGTGCTTCGCCCCCTCGGCGCCGGTGATGAACCATTTGCGGCCGTGGACCCGGTAGCGGTCGCCGCGCCGCTCGGCGCGGGTGCGGGTCATGCCGGCGGGATCGGAGCCGGCACCCGGATGGGGTTCGGTCATGACGATGGCCGAGCGCACCTCGCCGCGGACCACGGGATCGAGCCACACGTCCTTCTGCCGTTCGTCGGCGCAGCGCTCGAGGCACATCATGTTGCCGTCGTCGGGGGCGGCACAGTTGAAGCACACCGGCCCGAAGCGGGAACGCCCCATCTCCTCGTAGAGGACGGCGATCTCGGTCATGGAACAGCCGAGGCCGCCGCGCTCGCGGGAGACCTGCGGCGCCCACAGGCCGAGATCCTGCACCTCGCGTCGCAGCGTCTCCACCAGCTCCCAGCGGATGTGCTCGCCCTCGCCGAAGCTCGCCGGATCGCGCTCCAGCGGCAGCAGCCGGTCCTCGACGAATTCCACCACCTTGGCGCGCAGCTCGCGCAGGCGCAGGGACAGGGTGAAGTCCACGGGATCGCCTCCCCCTCGTCGATCCTCAGGGCATGGACGCCACCTGCCCGCCGTCCACCACGAGAACGGTGCCGGTCATCCAGCGGCCGGCCTCGGAGACCAGCAGCAGCAGCGGTCCCTCCAGGTCCTCGGGGGTGCCGAAGCGGCCGAGCGGGATGTGGCGCAGGAGCTTCTGGCCGGCCGGACTCAGCAGATAGTCGCGGTTGAGCTCGGTGGGGATGTAGCCGGGGGCGAGGGCGTTGACGCGGATGCCGTGCCGCGCCCACTCCACCGCCATGGACTTGGTGAGATGGGCCACCGCCGCCTTGGAGGCGCCGTAGGCGGCGATGCCGGCGCGGGCACCGAAGGCGACGATGGAGGCGATGTTGACGATGGCCCCGCCGCGACCCGCCGCCACCAGCCGTCGCGCCGCCTCGCGGCCCACCCGGAAGACACCGTCGAGGTTGACCTCCACCACCCGCTCGAAGTCGCCGTCCTCCAGCTCCAGCATCCAGCCGGTGCGGCCGGCGATGCCGGAATTGTTGATCAGGATGTCCACGGGTCCGAGGGCGCGTTCGGCGGCATCGAAGGCCGCCCGCACGCTCACGGGGTCGGTGACGTCCAGCGGCACCGCCACCGCCCGGCCGCCGGCCCCCTCGATCTCGCGGGCGAGGGCGTCGAGACGGTCCATTCTGCGGGCGGCGAGGACCACCGCCGCCCCGTGGCGGGCGAGGGTGCGGGCGAAGTGGGAACCCAGGCCGCCCGAGGCGCCCGTCACCATCGCCACCCGCCCCGACAGATCCACCTGCACCGTCTCTCCCTCCGTGACCGCGCGGGGATCAGCGCGTGGGCACCGGCTTCTCGCCGCGGTAGTCGTAGAAGCCGCGCTTGGTCTTGCGGCCCAGCCAGCCGGCCTCGACGTACTTCACCAGCAGCGGGCAGGGCCGGTACTTGCTGTCGGAGAGGCCCTCGTAGAGCACCTGCATGATGGCGAGGCAGGTGTCGAGGCCGATGAAGTCGGCCAGTTCCAGCGGGCCCATGGGATGGTTGGCGCCGAGCCGCATGGCCCGGTCGATGCTCTCCACGTTCCCCACCCCCTCGTAGAGGGTGTAGATGGCCTCGTTGATCATGGGGATGAGGATGCGGTTGACGATGAAGGCCGGGAAGTCCTCGGCCGTCACCGTCTCCTTGCCGAGCCGGTGGGCGAGGTCGACGGTGGCGCGGTAGGTCTCCTCGCTGGTGGCGATGCCGCGGATGATCTCCACCAGCTTCATGGCCGGCACCGGATTCATGAAGTGCATGCCGATGAACCGTTCCGGCCGGTCGGTGCGGGCAGCGAGGCGGGTGACGGAGATGGAGGAGGTGTTGGTGGCGATCACCGCATCCGGCCGCAGCAGGGGGCACAGCTCGCGGAAGATGCCGGTCTTGACCTCCTCGTTCTCCGTCGCCGCCTCGACCACGAACTCGCAGTCCCGGACGTGGGCGAGGTCGGTGTCGGTGCGGATGCGCGCCAGCGCCGCCTTCTTCTCCTCCTCCGGAAGACGGCCCCGGGCGACGCTGCGGCCGAGGAAATAGTCGATCTTGGCCAGTGCCGCCTCCAGCTGCTCGGGCGCCACGTCCACGAGGCGCACCTCGAAGCCCCGCACGGCCGCCACCTGGGCGATGCCCGAGCCCATCTGGCCGGCGCCGATCACCCCGATGGTGCGGATCTCGGGAATCGGCGGATAGTCGCGCTCCACGTATTCCTGCGCCATCGCGGCCTCTCCTTCAGGCGGCGCCTTCGCGCTTGATCTTCTCGATGCGCTCGACGAGCTCCGGCACGGCCCGGAACAGGTCGTCCACGAGGCCGAAGTCCGCCACCTCGAAGATGGGGGCTTCCGGATCCTTGTTGATGGCGACGATGATCTTGCTGTCCTTCATGCCGGCCAGGTGCTGGATGGCGCCGGAGATGCCCACCGCCACGTAGAGTTCCGGCGCCACGATCTTGCCGGTCTGGCCCACCTGCCAGTCGTTGGGGGCGAAGCCGGCGTCCACCGCCGCCCGCGAGGCACCGATGGCGGCGCCCAGCGCATCGGCCAGCTTCTCGATGAGGGCGAAGTTCTCCCGGGAGCCGACGCCGCGGCCGCCCGAAACCACCACCCGGGCGCTGGTGAGCTCGGGGCGCTCGCTGGCATGCACCTCGCGCCGCACGAAGCGGGCGAGACCGGTGGCGGGCGGCGCCTCCACCGGCACGATCTCGGCCGCGCCCCCCTCCGCGGCCGCCCTGTCGAAGGCGGTGGTGCGCACCGTCAGCACCCGTCGGCCGTCGCGGGTGCGCACGGTGGTGAGGACGTTGCCCGCGTAGATGTACCGGCGGAAGGTGTCGGGTGCCAGCACTTCGACGATGTCGCTGATCTGGGCCACGTCGAGGCGGGCGGCCACCCGCGGCATCAGATTCTTGCCGAAGGTGGTGGCGGGGGCCAGCAGCGCCTCGTGGTCGCCGGCCACGGTCAGCACCGTCTCCGTCAGGTCCTCCGCCACCGGGTTCTCGAGATGGGGAGCCTCGGCCAGCAGCACCCGGCGCACGCCCTCGATCCGCGCCGCCTCCTCGGCGACGGCGCGCGCCCCGGATCCCGCCACCAGCACGTCCACCTCCTCCGCGAGACGGCGGGCGGCGGTGACGGTGGCGAGGGTGACGGGATCGAGCCTGCGGTTGTCGTGCTGGGCGACGACGAGGGCGCTCATCCGATCACTCCCTTCTCCACGAGCTTCGCCACCAGTTCCTCCACGGACTCCACGCGGATCCCCGCCTGCCGTTTCGGCGGTTCGGCGAATTCGACATATTCGAGACGCGGGGTGGGATCGACGCCGAGGTCGGCCGGGGTCGTCCTCTCCACCGGCTTGCGCTTGGCCTTCATGATGTTGGGCAGGGAGGCGTAGCGCGGCTCGTTGAGGCGCAGGTCGGTGGTGATCACCGCCGGCAGCCGCACCCGGATCACCTCGATGCCCTCGTCCACCTCCCGTGCCACCTCGGCCTCGCCGTCGACGATCTCGATGCGGGAGGCGAAGGTGGCCTGGGGCCAACCCAGGAGCGCCGCCAGCATCTGGCCGGTCTGGTTGGAGTCGTCGTCCACCGCCTGCTTGCCCATGATCACCAGATCCGGCTCCTCCCGCGCGACGACGGCCCTCAGGATCCGGGCCGCTTCCAGCGGCTGCACCGCCACCTCCGTCTCGACGGCGATGGCGCGGTCCGCCCCCATGGCCAGCACGGTGCGCAGGGTCTCCTGGATCCGCGGCTCGCCGATGGAGACGGCCACCACCTCCCGGGCGAGTCCGCGCTCCTTCATGCGGATCGCCTCCTCCACGGCGATCTCGTCGAAGGGGTTCATGGCCATCTTGAGGTTGGTGGTGTCCACGCCGCGGCCGTCGGCACGGATGCGGACCTTGACGTTGGGATCGACCACCCGCTTGACCGGCACCAGGATCTTCATGCGCTCCTCACCCCGACGGCTGCGCCCTTCGATGGCTCGTGTTGCACCGCACAGGCGGTAGGTCCGCCGATCGCGCTTGTCAACGCCCGGCCGTCGACGGTCCACCCCCGCCCTTGACCGGGGGGATCGGCCGGGGCCATCTCACGGCCGGGATCGGGGAGCGGGAGGAGCGGGTTTGCGCGAGGGCGAGCGGGGACGGCCCGGACGGGCCGAGGCGGAGGCGGCCGTGCGGCTGCTGCTCCGCTATCTGGGCGAGGATCCCGACCGGCCGGAGCTGGTGGCGACACCGCGGCGGGTGGTGGCGGCGCTGGACGAGTATTTCGCCGGCTACGGCCGCGATCCGGCGGCGGCGCTGGGCACACCCATGGCGGCGGGAGAGATGCGGGGGCAGCTCGTGGAGATCCGCGACATCGCCTTCGCCTCCCACTGCGAGCACCATCTGGCCCCCTTCTTCGGCACCGTGGACGTGGTGCTGCGGGTGGGCGCGCACCTGCCGGGCATCGGCCACGTGGCCGCCCTGGTGGAGGCGCTGGCGCGGCGGCTGCAGATCCAGGAGCGCCTCACCCGCCAGATCGCGGATCATCTGGAGCGGGCGCTGGCGCCGGAGGGGCTGGTGGTGGCGGTGCGCGCCTTTCACACCTGCATGGCCCTGCGGGGGCCGTGCCGGCGACGGGCCTGGCTGCGCACGGTGGAGGGGCGGGGCCGTTTCGCCGCCGCCCCGGAGGCGCTGGTGGCCCGGCTCGGCCTCGGTGGCGGGGCACCGGAAGACCGCGACCGCGCGGGCTAGAGCATGCTCGGCAGCACCCGGTCGGGCGGACGGTGACCGTCGACGAAGGTCTTGATGTTGATGATCACCTTCTCGCCCATCTCGATGCGCCCCTCGAGGGTGGCCGAGCCCATGTGCGGCAGCAGCACCACGTTGGGCAGTTCGCGCAGGCGCGGATTGACCGCCGGCTCGTGTTCGAAGACGTCGAGGCCGGCGCCCGCGATCTCGCGGTTGCGCAGCATGCGCACCAGCGCCGCCTCGTCGATGACCTCCCCCCGCGAGGTGTTGACGACGATGGCGTGAGGCCGCAGCAGTTTGAGGCGGCGGGCCGACAGCAGGTGATAGGTGGCCGGCGTGTGGGGGCAGTTGACGGAGAGGATGTCGATGCGGGCGAGCATCTGGTCGAGGCTGGACCAGTAGGTGGCCTCCAGCTCCTCCTCGATGCTCTCGTGGACGCGGCGGCGGTTGTGGTAGTGGATGGACATGCCGAAGGCCCGCGCCCGCCGCGCCACCGCCGTGCCGATGCGGCCCATGCCGAGGATGCCGAGGCGCTTGCCCCAGATGCGATGGCCCAGCATGGAGGTGGGGCTCCAGCCGGTCCACGCGCCGGAGCGCACCAGCCGGTCGCCCTCCACCAGCCGCCGCATGACGGCGAGGATGAGGGCGATGGTCATGTCGGCGGTGTCCTCGGTCAGCACCCCGGGGGTGTTGGTGACGGTGATGCCGCGCCGGTAGGCCGCCTCCACGTCGATGTTGTCGACGCCGGCGCCGTAGTTGGCGATGAGGCGCAGGCGCGGGCCGGCGTGGGCGAGGAGGGCGGCATCGATGCGATCGGTCACCGTCGGCACCAGCACGTCCGCCTCCTGCAGCGCCTCGCGCAGCTGTTCGCGACTCAGGGGCGCGTCGGTCTCGTTGAGACGCACGTCGAACAGCTCGGCCATGCGGGCCTCCACCACCTCGGGCAGGCGGCGGGTGACGATCACGAGCGGCCGGTTGCGCGGCATCGGGCTCCTCTCCTCCGGACTGCGCCGACGGCGCATCCCGCCTAGCAGAGGCGGGCGCCGGGCTCAAACTGCGTAGGTCGGCGGGAGGGATCAATCCCCGCGCGCGGATCCTCCGAGTTGATCGAAGTCGTTGGATCGCGTAGGGTTTGTGGGGATCGCACGGGCGGAGAGGCGATCGTGGGCGGCAAGTCCGGCACCGTCACCCGCGCCACCCTGGCCGATGCCGTCTACCGCGAGCTCGGCCTGTCGCGGACGGAATCGGCGGCGCTGGTGGACGCGCTCATCGACGAGATCCGCGACTCGCTGGTGCGCGAGGGGTCGGTGAAGATCGCCGCCTTCGGCAGCTTCGTGGTGCGCACCAGCGGCCCGCGGGTGGGGCGCAACCCGCGCACCGGCGAAGTGGTGCCCATCGCGCCGCGCCGCACGCTGGTCTTCCGCCCCTCGCGTCTGCTGCGCGAGCGTCTCAACCGCGCCACGGCCGGCGCGCCGCGGGACGACGGAGGCTGATGGCGACGGCCGGGACGAAATCGGAGAACGCCTACCGCACCATCAGCGAGGTGGCCGAGGAACTCGGCGTCGCCCCCCACGTGCTGCGCTTCTGGGAGACCAAGTTCCCCCAGCTCCGCCCCCTCAAGCGCAGCGGCGGCCGCCGCTACTACCGACCCGAGGACGTGGCGCTGCTGCGCGAGATCAAGACGCTGCTCCACGAGGAGGGCTACACCATCCGCGGCGCCCGCCGGTGTCTGCGCGAGCGGCGCGCCCGCGCCGCCGGGGCCGGACCTCCCCGCGAGGGGCGGGAGGCGGCGGAGATGCGGGCGCTGGCGGCACGGCTGCGCCGGGTCGCCGCCGAGCTGCGCACCCTCCTCGACTCCTCGCGCAGCTGAGACGGCGCCGCCGGCCGCACCCCCGTCGCCTCCAGCCAGCGGACGAGGGTGGGCAGGAGACGTGCCACGATGGCCCGCACACCCTCGGCCGTGGGATGGATGCCGTCGGCCTGCATGCGGCCCGGCACGCCCCAGGCACCGGCGAGGAAGAAGGGATCGAGGGGGACGCCGTGGCGACGGGCCACCGCGCGCCACGCCCGCCGGAAGGCCCGCACATAGTCATCCCCCCAGTTGCGCGGCGCCTCCATGCCGAGGAGGAAGACGGCCACACCGCGCGCCCGGGCCCGGGCCACGATGGCGTCGAGATTGCGGGCGAAGGCCTCCACCGGCAGCCCCCTGAGGGCGTCGTTGCCGCCGATCTCCACCAGCAGATGGGTGGGGCGCGCGGCCAGCACCCAGTCGAGGCGGGCGCGCGCGCCGGCGGAGGTGTCGCCGGAGACGCCGGCGTCGATCACGGTGCAGGCGAAGCCGCGCTCCGCGAGGGCGCGTTCCAGCACCGCCGGGAAGGCGAGGTCGGGATCGGCGAGCCCCCAGCCGGCGGTGAGGGAATCGCCCAGCACGGCGATCCGGCAGGAGGCGGCATCGGCGACCGCCCGCAGCGGCGCCGGCGGGAGGAGGAGGGCGGCCAGCGCGAGCAGGAGGCCGGCCAGGCCGCGCCGCCGGCCGCGCGCTTGGCGCCCGGCCCCGGCTCGCCTACAACCGGCGGGCGCGGGGCGCGTGGGAGGAGGAGCATGAGCGACGCCCGGGAGATCCTCGAGCGGATCGAGCGCGAGGGCATCCGCATCGTCGACTTCCGCTTCACCGATCTCGGCGGCCGCTTCCGCCACACCGCCATCGATGCCGCCAGCGTGGATGCCACCGTGCTGGAACACGGACTCTTCATCGACGGCTCGGCGGTCCCGGGCTGGCGCGAGGTGACGGAGGCGGATCTGCTGGTGCGGCCGGATCCCGCCACCGCCTTCGTCGATCCCTTCACCGCCCAGCCCACGCTGGTGCTGCTGTGCAGCGCCTCCGATCCCAGCACCGGCCTCGGCTACGAGCGCGATCCCCGGGCCATCGCCGGGCGGGCGCTGGAGCATCTGCGCCGCTCGGGCATCGCCGACGAGGCGCTGTTCGCGCCGGAGATCGCCTTCTTCGTCTTCGACGAGGTGATCGTGGAGGGCGAGCCCACCCGCCTCGGCTTCCGCCTCGAGGCCACCGAGAACCGGGCGGCGGCGGCGCGCAGCTACGCCACCGGCAACACCGGCCACCGGCCGGCGCCGGGGGCGGCCTATCTGGCGATGCCGCCGGCGGACCATCTGCTGGACCTGCGGGCGGAGATCGCCACCATCCTGGAGCGGCTCGACTTCGGCCGCATCCAGCACCGCCACGGTCGCGCCACCTCCCAGTGCGAACTCAGCGTGCGGCCCGAGTCGCTGGTGCGCGCCGCCGACCGGCTGCAGATCCTCAAATACGTGGTCCATCAGGTCACCGCCTCCTACGGCAAGACCGCCACCTTCCTGCCCAAGCCGCTGCTCGACGAGCCGGGCTCGCACCTCGCCGTCAACGTCTCGCTGCACCGGGGCGGTCGTCCTCTCTTCGCCGGTCGCGAATATGCCGATCTCGGCCCCGACTGTCTGCGCTTCATCGCCGGCGTCCTCACCCACGCCCGGGCGCTGGCCGCCTTCACCAATCCCACCACCAACAGCTACCGCAGACTCGCCGGCGGCGACGAGCCGACGCTCCTCACCTACGCCGCCTTCAACCGCTCGGCCGCCATCCGCATCCCCTTCGCGGCGCGACCCGAATCCAAGCGCATCGAGCTCCGCTTTCCCGACCCCTCCGCCAATCCCTATCTCGCCTTCGCCGCCATCCTCATGGCCGGGCTCGACGGCATCCGTCGCCGGCTGGAGCCGGGCGACGCCATGGACCGCAACGTCTACGATCTGAGCCCGGAGGAGATGGAGGAGGTGCCGCGGGCCGCCGCCAGCCTCGAGGAGGCGCTGGCCGCCCTCGAGGCCGACCACGAGTTCCTGCTGGAGGGCGAGGTGTTCCCGGCGGATCTGGTGACGGCCTACATCGCGGTGCGCCGGCGCGAGCTGGAACGGGTGGCGCGCACGCCCCACCCGGTGGAATTCCAGCTCTACTTCGGGATCTGAGACGTCCGGGAGCCGGGACGCGCTCACCCCTCCGCCGGCGGCACGTAGCGCACCACGCGCTGGTCGATGGCGCCGAAGATGCTGCGCCCGTCGGGATCCCACATCTCGATGCGCACCCGGTCGCCCCAGCGCATGAAGGGCGTCTTCGCCTCGCCCTCGAGGATGATCTCCACCATGCGCTGTTCGGCGATGCAGGAATAGCCGCGCCCGCCGGCCCGCACCGGCCGTCCCGGTCCGCCGTCGGCATCGCGGTTGGAGACGGTGCCGGAGCCGATGATGGAGCCGGCGCCGAGGGGGCGGGTGCGGGCGGCGTGGGCGACGAGGCGGCCGAAGTCGAAGGTCATGTCGACGCCGGCGTCCGGCTCGCCGAAGGGCTCGCCGTTGAGCCAGGAGCGCAGCGGCAGGTGCACCTTCCCCTCGCGCCAGGCCTCGCCCAGTTCGTCGGGGGTGACCGCCACCGGCGAGAAGGCGGAGGAGGGCTTGGACTGGAAGAAGCCGAACCCCTTGGCGAGCTCGGCCGGGATCAGATTGCGCAGGCTCACGTCGTTGACCAGCATGATCAGCCGCACGTGGCGCAGGGCCGCCTCCGGCCGGATGCCCATGGGCACGTCGTCCACCACCACCGCGATCTCCGCCTCGAAGTCGAGCCCCCAGGATTCGTCCTCGAGGGGGATGTCGTCGGTGGGGCCGAGGAAGCTGTCCGATCCGCCCTGGTACATGAGCGGATCGGTCCAGAAGGAGGGCGGCATCTCGGCGCCGCGCGCCCGCCGGACCAGCTCCACGTGGTTCACGTAGGCGGAGCCGTCGGCCCACTGATAGGCGCGGGGCAGGGGGCTGGCGCAGGCGGCGGGATCGAAGGGGAATTCCTCCTCGAGCCGGGTGGCCTCGAGGGCGCTGGCCACCGCCCGCAGCCGCGGTTCCACCTCGGCCCAGCGATCCAGGGCCTGCTGGAGGGTGCGGGCGATCTGCGGCACCCGCACCGCCCGGGTGAGGTCGCGGGAGACCACGACGAGCGTGCCGTCGCGGCCGCCCTCGCGCAGAGTGGCGAGTTTCATCGCCTCGCGGACTCCGGAATCGTTCCGTCCTCGGTCCGGCGGTACCTCAGGATCCCCGCCAGCTGTACCTGTACTCCTTCCATTCCACCCCCTCGGGCAGCTCGCCCACCTCCAAGGGATCGCGGGTGTCGATCATGACCGCGTACTCGTCGGTCATGGCCTTGGGCTGCTCCCACGCCCGCCCGAGGGCCTTCGGATGGGGACCGTGGGTGAAGCCGCAGGGATGGAAGGTGACCATGCCGGGCTCGACGTTGTCGCGCGAGAAGAAGTCCCCGGCATGATAGAAGATCACCTCGTCGTAGTCGTCGTTGTTGTGGTAGAAGGGCACCTTGAGGGCGTCGGGCGCGCTCTCGAAGGGCCGCGGCACGAAGGTGCAGACCACGAAGCGGTTGGCCACCCAGGTGGTGTGGGCCGAGGGTGGCAGGTGATAGCGGTGGCTCGCGAGCGGGCGGATGTCCTCGACGTTGAGGCGCACCGGCACATTGTCGCCCTTCCAGCCCACCGCGTCCAGCGGATTGAAGGGGAAGGTGACGGTGCTGAGGGCATCGCGCCGCTTGACCCGCACCTTCCAGGTGCCGTCGGGACCGAGCTCGTCGTACTGGGCACGGAAGCGCTCGTCGATGTGCGGCGTCTCCAGCACGCCCTCGTCGAAGATGGCGTGGCGGCCGACGATGCCCTTCTCGGGCAGCATGTACATGGAGCCGGTGGCCTCGATCAGGAGCGCGGTGATCGGCTCTTCGGCCTCGATCCGCCACATGGTGCCGCGCGGCAGGATCACGTAGTCGCCCGGCCGGATCTCGAGGTGGCCGAAGTCACAGAAGAGATGGCCGCGCCCGCGGTGGACGAAGAGGAGTTCGTCACCGTCGGCGTTGCGGACGAGATGGTCCATCCGCTCCGGCGCCCGCCAGAAGCGCATCTTGCAGTGGGCATTGTGGAGGAACCGTACCGCGTCCCAGGGCGAGGCGTGGACATCCCGGATCCGTTCCAGATAGAAGCAGCGCGGGGCCAGCGGCCCCTCCCAGTCGAGCCAGCCGGTGGGGGGATGGGTATGGTACATGTGGGTGGCCGGACCGAAGAAGCCCTCCCGGCCCAGTTCGCGCTCGTAGAGCTCGCGACGGAAGCCGGCATGGGCCTGGCGCGCGGCTTCGCCTTCCACGCGCGGGAACGCGATGGGCTTGCGCATGACGACCGCCTCCTCTCTGACCGTGCGGGGTCGGGGTTGTCCGTGAGGCACCCCCCGAATTAGTTTCATCTGAAACCAAAGGCAACGGGAAAAGAATCCGTGAAGGCGTCCGAGCCCGTCCTGCGGCTGGAACGGTTCGTCCCCTACCGGCTTTCGGTGCTGGCCAATCGCATCAGCGCGGCGCTGGCGCGTCGCTATCGCGACCGCTTCGGCCTGTCGGTGCCGGAATGGCGGGTGATGGCGGTCCTGGGACGCGAGGACGGCCTGTCGGCGCGCGAACTCTCGGCGCGCACGGCCATGGACAAGGTGAAGATCACCCGCGCCGCCCAGGCGCTGGCGCGCAAGGGGCTCGTGGCCCGCGAGCGCGACCGCCGGGACCATCGGGTGACCCGTCACCGGCTCACCGGACGCGGACGCGAGATCTACGCCGCGGTGGCGGCGGAGGCGCTGGCCTGGGAGCGACGCTTCCTCGCCGGTCTGGACGGGTGCGAGCGCGCCTGTCTGGAGCGGATGCTGGGCCGGCTCGAGCGGCGCATCGCCGAGGTGGAGGGGGCGCCGGAGGACCTCGCCTGCGAGGTCTGATCAGCCGCCCTCGAAGGCGCCCACATCGGCGCCCCGCCCCCGCACCGTCCGGGGAAGGGTGCCGCGCGGGGCACGGAAACGACAGGGCGGCGGCGGCTGGCGGCCGGCGGCGTCGACGGCGGGCGAATCGGGCCGCGGGATGCCGTCGCCGTCGAGACCGGCCGCGGCGGCGTCGGGGAAGGCGAGGGTGGCGGTGAGGGTGCCGGGACCCGAAAGCGGCCGCCCGCGGCCCACCAGCAGGGTGGCCCGTACCGATGCGGGTGTGGGCGTGTGGTTGGCGACGAAGACGGCGCCCGCCACCTCGCTCACCAGGGTGTCGAAGGCGAGCTCGAGGCGGGCATCCGGATCGCCCCCCTCGGTGCCGAAGGCCACCAGCGTCCGATTCTCGGCCCGCGGCCCCTGGATCAGCAGATTGCCCTCGATGCGCGTGGGGGCGGCCTCGGCGATGTCGATCAGATAGGAGCCCGCCCCGTCGCCGTCCTCGATGCGGTTGCAGCGGATGAGATTGGCGCGGGCGCGGCTCTTGACGCCGTGACCGCCGCGCATGCCGTGGAGGTGGGAGCCCTCCAGCACCAGCCGGTCGCCGCCGGAGACGTAGACGTTGTGGCCGGGCGGCACGCCGTAGCGCTCGTGATCGGTGAAGTTGCGGTAGAACTCGGAATCGACGATGCGCACGGTGCCGCGGAAGTCGGCCGCCACCAGAATGCCCATTTCGTTGTCGTGGACGGAGACGCCCACGAGCTCGAGATCGGCGCCCTCGGCACGGATGCCGGCGCCGTTGCGGTCGGGAACGGCGGCGCCCACCAGCTCCACGTTCTCCACCCGCACCCGGGCGCCCCGGATCACCCACACCGCCTTGTCCTCGGCGCCGCGGCCGCCGCCGTCGATCACCGGCCGGCCATCCACGCCGCGGATCACCAGATCCGACGCCCGCCACACGGCCACGTCGCGGTAGTGGCCGGCGGTGATCTCCACCACGTCGCCGTCCCTTGCCGCGGCCGCCGCCTCGCTCGGCCGACGGAAGGGCCCCTCCGGTCCCACCCGCAGCACCCGGCCGCCGCCGGTGGGCGTCGCCGGACGGACGTCGGCCGCGTCGGTCTCCGCACCGAGGAGGCCGATGCGGCCGCCGGAGAGGACGGTCCCGTCCGAGAAGCGGACGCGCACCACCTCCTCCCGCCGCACCGGCAGGACGATGCGACGGCCGTCGCGGAGTTCCACGATCATGTCGGCGCGGACGGCCACCGGCGCCGGCATCGCCAGCACGACGGCGAGGGCGACGATGCGGGTCCGGAGGCTCACGGGACCGGCACCGGTGCACCGGTGAAGAGGGTCCGGTGTTCGGCGGGCACGTCGCCCACCGGCACCAGGATCCAGCCCTCACGCCGGATGCCGGGGGCGCGCGGAAGGTCGGAGGACGGATCGGCGGGCAGGGCATAGAGCGCGAAACGACGACCGCGGTGCTCGTAGACCGCCACCGCCCGCACCCGGGCGCCGAACCCCTCGACCCGGCCCCCCAGGAGCGCGACGTCGGCGGGCGGCTCCGGCAGCGGCGGCGCGCCGCCGAGCTGGATGCGGAACCAGTCGCGCAGCACCGCGGAATCGGGGGTGACGAAGTCGACCCGGTCGAAGTCGGCGGGTGCCCGCAGATCCACGGGCTCGGGCGTCGGCATCCCGGCGGGGGTCAGCAGCCGGTGAAGGGCCGCCATGCCGAGAGCGGCGAGGACGGCGAGGCCGAGGGTGCGTCTGAACACCCGTCCCATCCGGCGGCCGCGCGTGCCGGCCCCGGGATCCCGCATCCGCGGCGGTCGAGGCGCCGGCGGACGCCGGGCGGGCGCCGGCAGGCGGGCGGGGAGCTGGACCGGCAACAGCCGGCGGCCCGCCTCGCGCGGCGCCACCGTGGCGGGCTCCGCCGCCAGCACCGACCAGAAGGCGATCTCGGCGAAGGCGGGCAGACGCCGCGCCAGCTCCAGTTCGAAGCGGCGCAGCTCCTGCACCCGCAGACGACAGTGGCGGCAGACCAGGAGATGGCGGACGAGCCCGTCGCGCTCCCGCGCGGTCAGCCGACGGCCGACGTGCGCCTCCAGCAGCCGGTCGAGATCCGCACAGTTCATGGCCTCCTCCCACAGGGCGGATCCCCGCACGAAGGCCGCGGGCACAGCCTGTGCGTCAGGATCGAGTTTCGCGCAAAGCCCCGTGGAAGGCAATCCCCCGCGCCGATCCTCGCCCGCCGCGCGAGGGCGGCTCCGGCATCCCCTTCACTCGCGGGCGGCCGGCGGGCGGGCCAGCAGGCGCCGCACCGCCGCCGCCACGTCGATGCGCCCCTCCACCACGTCGGCCACCGCTGCCGTGACGGGCAGCTCCACCCCGTGGCGGGCGGCGAGTTCGAGGGCGGCGCGGGCGGTCCACACGCCCTCGGCCAGCGGCCGATCCGGAACGTGCAGCTCGGCCAGCGGCACGCCGCGGCCGAGGTCGTAGCCGAAACGGGTGTTGCGGGAGGTGAGACTGGTGGCGGTGAGCATGAGATCGCCGAGACCGGAAAGCCCCATCAGGGTCTCGCGGCGGCCGCCCTCCGCCACCACCAGCCGCGCCGTCTCGGCGAGGCCGCGGGTGATCAGCGCCGCCCGCGCGTTCTCGCCGAGGCCGCGACCCATCACCACGCCGGCGGCGATGGCGACCACGTTCTTGAGGGCGCCCGCCAGTTCCACCCCCACCGGATCGTCGGCGGGATAGAGGCGGAAGGCGGGACTGGCGAGGAGGGCGGCGAGGCGACGGGCGAGGGCGAGATCGGGGGCGGCGAGGGTGAGGGCGGTGGGGCGGCCCTCGGCCACCTCGCGGGCGAAGGAGGGACCGGAGAGCACCCCCACCGTCCGGTGCCCCGTCTCCTCCGCCACCACCCGGGTGAGGCGCAGGCGGGTCCCACGCTCGATGCCCTTGGCGCAGACCAGGGGTGTGCCCGGCAGCGATGCGATGCGGCGGGCGACGGTCCGCACCGTCTGGGCCGGGACCGCCAGCAGCAGCACCGCACAATCGGCGAGGTCGGCGAGATCGGCGGTGGGCTCCACCCCTCGCGGCAGCGGCACGCCCGGAAGCCGCGGGCTCTCCCGCCGCGCGCGCATGAATTGGACGGCCGTGGGATCGCGCGCCCACAGCCGGACGCGGCGGCCGGCCCGCGCCACCGCGCAGGCGAGGGCCGTGCCCCAGCTCCCGGCCCCGACGATGCCGACGGACGCCGTCTCTCCGTGCATGCGCATCCCCGATGCCGCACGGGGCTGGTGTAGGGTCCGCCGGCGGCGAGTAAACCGTCGGGGCGGGGACGGCGCGGATATTTCCTCGAAATGGATGTGGAAAATCCGTCGAAGAGCATATGGTTGAGCGTATTGATAATGTTCGCGGAATCGGATAAACGGGACGCGGATCGCGAGGGAGCGGACGAGGTGGAGATCGCCCTGTGGCGTGCCGCCGCCGGCTTCGCGCTCGGACTGTTCACGGGCGCGCTGCTGCAGCGGACCCGCTACTGTTTCATGGGCGCGGTCTCCGACTGGACCGTGTTCGGCAGCCTGCGCCGGCTCAGGGTGTGGGCGATGGCCGCCGGCCTCGCCGTTCTCGGCGTGCGTGCGAGCGCCACCCTGGCCGGTCTGCCGCTGGCCGAGAGTCCCTATCTGCGGGACGGGATCTTCTGGCTCGGGGCGCTGGGTGGTGGTCTGCTCTTCGGCATCGGCATGGTGCTGGCCGGGGGCTGTGCCAGCCGCTGTCTCGTGCGCGCCGGCGAGGGCAGCGTGCGGGCGCTGCTGGCGGTGCTGATGCTGGCGATCTCCGCCTTCGCCACCATGGCGGGGCCGCTGGCACCGCTGCACGGCTGGCTGCGGGCGGTGGGCACGGCGCGGCCGGAGGCGGGCGCTGCCCTTCCGGACCTGATGGCGGCGCCCCTGGGCCTCGGGACGGGCGGGACCCTCCTCCTCTCGCTGCTGGCGGGCGGTGCCCTGCTCGCCTTCGCCCTGGCCGAGCCGCGCCTGCGCCGGCCCTCGCGCGAGTCCGCCACCGCCCTCGGTCTCGCCGCCGCCGTCCTCGCCGGCTGGTGGATCACCGGGATGTTCACCCACGACCTCTTCGAGCCCGGCCCCGTGGTCTCCCTGTCCTTCGTCGGTCCCCTCGCCCGGACCGTCTGGTTCCTCATGGCCGGCGAGGGCTGGCCCGGCTTCGGGGTGGCGGTGGTGCTGGGCGTGCTCGCCGGATCCTTCGCCGCCGCCCGCGGGAGCGGCGAATTCCGTTTCGACGGCTTTGTCGACGGTGGCGACGCCGGGCGCCATCTCGCCGGCGGTCTGCTGATGGGGGTGGGCGGGACCCTCGCCATGGGCTGCACCGTGGGGCAGGGCCTCACCGGCCTCTCCACCCTGTCGGCGGGCTCGCTGCTGGCCCTCCTCGGCATCGTCCTGGGCGGACGGCTGGGGGTCCGTCTGCTCGCCGCCGGTCTCTTCCATCCGCGCGCGCTGCGCGGGATGTCGCGCATGTCCCCCGGCACCCGACCTTGAGGATCAGGGAGGAAGACGAGGATGACCCGTCCCGAACACGCCGATCACGCCACGCCCGCCGACATGGCGCGGCTGCGCGAGGCGGCCGAGGAGGCCTCGCGCCTGCTCAAGGCCATGAGCAACGAACACCGGCTGCTCATCCTCTGCCAGCTGGTGGGCCGCGAGATGTCGGTGGGCGAGCTGGTGCGCCAGATCGGCATCAGTCAGTCGGCCCTTTCCCAGCAGCTGGCCAAGCTGCGCCACCACGGCCTCGTGCGCACCCGCCGCCAGGCCCAGCAGATCTTCTATTCCCTCGCCTCGCCGGAGGTGGAGGCGGTGCTGGCCACCCTCTACGATCTCTACTGCGTGCCGGCCCGCGGCGAGGAACCCGGGCGCGGCGAGGCGCGGCCGGCCTCCGTGGGGACGGGCGACGGGACGTCGCCCCGCACCGGCCGTGGCGAGGGGACGGATGCGCTGCGGGCCGCGGGCTGAGGGCGCCGGGGACAGGGCGGTGGTGGGACCGCGGTGCGCGCTGCTGGGACTGCTGCTGGTCCTGACGTGGCCGGCGGCGGGGCGCGGGCAGCCCCTCGTCGCCGATCTCTCCCGCCATCTCGTGGCCATCACCACCGTCTTTTCCGGCACCGATCTCGTCCTCTTCGGCGCCCTGCGCGATCCCGCCGGCCGCGTCGCCGTGGTGGTGCAGGGGCCGGGTCGCGACGTGCGCATCCGGCGCCGTGAGCGCGTCGGCCCCTTCTGGCTGGTGACCCGCGAGGTGCGTTTCCGGGACGTGCCGGCCTTCTACGCCGTCCTCGGCGAGGGCGGCGACGGGGGAGGTGGGACGGGCGGGCTGGCCGCCACCCTCGGTCTCGACCTCGAGGCCCTGGTCGCCCGACTCGAGGCGGAGGGTCCGGTGCGGCGGCGGGAGCTGGCCGAGTTCCGCGCGGCCCTCCTGCGCAAGAAGCGCGCGCGCGGTCTCTATCTGGAGGATCCGGCGGCCGTCCGCCGCATCGGCGACATCCTCTTCCGCGGCGATCTCCACTTCCCCGGTGCCGTGCCGCCCGGCAACTACCGGGTCCGCACCCTCTATCTCCGCGACGGCCGCATCGCCCACGCCCAGACCAACGTCCTCTTCGTCTCCAAGGTGGGGCTCGAGGCTGAGCTGTCCGACTTCGCACGTCGCCGGCCGGCCCTCTACGGCTTGACTTCCGTGGTGATCGCGATGATCGCCGGGTTCGGGGCCAACGCACTGCTGGGCAGGCGCTGACCATGGGCGGAACCGCGGGGACGGCCACCGGGGGCGGGACACGGCCGCGCGTCTTCCTGGTGGTGGTGGACGAGAGCCGGGAAATGCGCAACGCACTGCGCTTCGCCTGCCGGCGGGCCATGCACACCGGGGGGCGGGTGGCGCTGCTCTACGTGGTGGAGCCGGCGGAGTTCCAGCACTGGCTCGGGGTCGGCCGGGTGCTGGAGGAGGAGGCACGGCTGGAGGCGGAACGGCGGCTGCAGACCCTCGCCGCCGAGGTGTTCCGCGAGACCGGCACCATGCCGACCCTCTACATCCGCGAGGGCGACCGCGCCGAGGAGACGCTGCGGTTGGTGGAGGAGGCGCCGGAGATCTCGCTGCTGGTCCTGGCGACCGCCCCCGAGCAGAGCGATCCCGGTCCCATCGTCTCCCATCTCGTGAAGAACCTCCACCGGCTGCGGGTCCCGGTGACGCTGGTGCCGGGGCGGCTCTCCGACGAGGAGATCGACGCCCTGAGCTGAGGACGCCCCCGGGGATGCCGGCGCCGGTGGATCCGCCGCCGCATCCGACGTATCTCGACGCCGGGAGGCCGCGGGCGGGACGGCGGTGCGCGGCCCGCCGGGCGGGAGTCGGAGCAGCCCATGGAGGCCCTCTTCACGCTGCTCGCGGGCGAGTCGGTGCCGTGGATCCTCTCGGCGGCCATCCTCGCCGGCGCCTTCGCCCTCTGGCTCGCCTTCCGCACCCGCCTCGAGCCGGTGGTGGCGGCCCTCGCCCGCGCCCGCCGGGCGGTGGAGAACTGCGAGGGGCCGGCCGCCTTCCGCGCCCGGTTCGCCCGCATCTCCCGCGAGCTGGAGGCCGATCCGGTGCTGGGGGAGGCGTGGAGGGCCTGGGTGCCCACGGTGCAGCCCTTCCCCGGCGACGGCGACGTGCTGGCCTACGCCCGCCGTCCGCGCGAGCACTTCGACCAGGGCCTGCTGGTGCGCGCCCTCAATCTCCGCTTCTACGAATCGGTGCCCAACCTGCTGGTGGGGCTGGGGCTGCTCTTCACCTTCGTGGGCCTGGTGGCGGCCCTCCACTTTGCCAGCCGCGGGGTGGCCGCCGCCGAGGTGGCGGTGGCCCAGGCCTCGCTGCGCGACCTGCTGGCCGCCGCCACCTTCAAGTTCGCCACCTCCATCGCCGGTCTCGCCGCCTCCATCCTCTTCACTTGGCGGGAGCGAAGCCGGCTCCATCAGGCGCAGCGCGAGCTCGCCCGTTTCTGTGACGCCCTCGAGGCGCGGATGGTGCCGCTGACCGCCGAGGGACTCGCCGCCGCCCAGCTCGAGGTGCTGCGCCAGCAGCGGCAGGATCTGGCCCGTCTCGCCCGCGGCGACTTCGCCGAACTGCCGGAGGTGGTGGAGCGGACCTTCGCCGCCGAGATCGCACGGGCTTTCGCCCCCCTCCACGAGGCGATGGCCCGCGTCGCCGGGGCCCTCGAACGCGAGGCCCCGGCGCTGCTGCGGGAGGCGGCGGTCGGAGGCGGCCGGCGGACCGTGGCGGCGGTGCCGGTGGTGGGCGATCGGGGGGCCGGCGGGGAGCTGGCGGAACTGCTGCGCGAGCTGCGGCGCATCCGTGCGGTGCTGGAGGCCGGCGGCGGGTCGGCGGTGTCGCCGCGCGCGCCCGCCGATCCCCGCCTCGACGCCGTCCTCGAGGGGGAGCGCGGGCTCGCCCGTCTGCTGGCCCATCTGACGGCCCTGCGCGAACGCCTGCGGGGCCGACGGGTCCGCGCCGGCCGCCGCGAGCTCGCCGCCGTCGTGACGGATCTGCAGGAACGGGTGCGGGAGGCCCGCCGCCAGCTCCGCCATCTCCGCGAGCGGCTGGCGGAGGCGGAGGTGACGGCGGACGACGCCGTGGCGACGGTGCGGGCGGCCGAGGGGGAACTGGTGCGGGCGCGGGAAGCGCTGCGCGGGCTGGCCGCGCGGCTCGGCGAGGGGTGAGGCACGGTGCGGGAGACGGGCGAGGGCCGGGCAGCGGAAGGAGGCTATCTCGCCTCCGTGAGCGACCTCATGGTGGGTCTGCTCTTCCTCTTCATCATCCTGCTCATGGCCTACGCCCTCCAGTTCCGCACCGCCCAGCGAGAGGCCGACGTGACCCGCGCCGAGCTGGAGCGGCGGCTGGAAGCGGTGGAGCGGGCCCGCCGCGCCCTCGACCGCGAGCGGGATCGCCTGCGCGAGGAACGCGATACCCTGCGCCGGGTGGTGGAGCGGCTGGAGAGCCGCGAGGCCGAGCGCCGCGCCATGATGGTGCGGATCGCCACACTGCTGGCGGAACGGGAGGTCCGGGTGGCGTTGGCGCCGGAGAAGGGCGTGCTGCGGCTGCCGGAGGAGCTGCTCTTCCCCCTCGGCAGCGCCGAGCTCACGCCGGAGGGGCATCGTGCCCTGCGGGCGCTGGCCGAAGTGCTGGCGCTGGTGCTCCCCTGCCACGCCGTCGCGCCGCCCGCCGCCCGCGGCGACTGTCCGCGCGGCAGCCGGCCGATCCTGGAGGCGGTGCTCGTCGAGGGGCATACCGACGATCTGCCCATCCGCGGCGGCCCCTTCCGCGACAACTGGGAGCTCTCGGCAGCCCGCGCCATCCACACCTTCCGGGCGCTGGTGGCCGACCAGCCGCTTCTGGACCTGCTGCGCAACTCCCGCGGCGAGGCGCTGCTCGGGATCTCCGCCTACGAGGCCAGGCGGCCGGTGGTGCCCAACCGGGATGCCGCCTCGCGCCGCCGCAACCGACGCATCGACCTGCGCTTCGTGCTGGCGGCTCCGGAGGCGCCGGAGGTGGCGGAACTGCGGCGGCGGGTGGAACGGGGGATCGAGCCCCCGCGGCGGACGGAGGACCGACGGGACCCGTAGGGGACTGTTCTTTCGAACAGCCCCCCAGGGTCCCATCTCATCGGTCCGTCACACCGACCGGCCGCTGTGCCCTCCGGTCGATCGGTGCGGGGCGGTTTATAACCGTGGGTTGAATTGGAGTCAACCGGTCGTGAGCGCTCGCCGCTGTGACGCGCATGGTCGGCTTTATCCCGCCCATCCCCGGGTGGGCGTGGGGGTGGTGGTGGTGCGGGAGGGACGGGTGCTGCTGGTGCGCCGCGGTCGGCCGCCGCACGCCGGTCGCTGGTCCATCCCCGGCGGTCTCCAGCGGCTCGGCGAGACGGTGGAGGAGGCGGCCCGCCGCGAGGTGGCGGAGGAGACCGGCCTCGCCCTCGGGACCCTCCATCTGGTGGCGGTGGTGGATCTGATCGAGCGCGACGCGGAAGGCCGCGTGCGACGCCACTATACGCTGGTCGACTATGCCGCCCGCGCGGAGCCGGGGCGCCCCCGCGCCGCCTCGGATGCGGCCGAGCTGGGCTGGATGCCGCCGGCCGAGGCACTGCGTCGGCTGGACTGGAGCCGCACCCGCGAGGTGCTGCGCCGGGGACTGGCCCTTCTCGGCGTGCCGCTGGCGGATGCGGACGGAGGGTGAGGGATCGTCCCGCACCGGTGGTGCGCGCGGTCACGCACCACCCGCATGGAACCGTCCCGCGCCGGTCCGGCCTCCGAACGCCCCTCAGTTGGGCAGGGTCGGCTTGCCCGCCTCGCCCACCTTGGTCATGGGCACCTCGGGCAGCTCCTCCTCTCCGGCCGTCGACGCCGGCCGCGGCCGCGGCGGTTCGGTGAGCGCCAGCTCCAGCACCTCGTCCACCGAGGCCACCGGTGCGATGGTGACCCGTCGCTTCACATTGTCCGGGATCTCGGCCAGGTCCTTCTCGTTCTCCCGCGGGATCACCACCGTGCGGATGCCGCCGCGGGAGGCGGCCAGCAGCTTCTCCTTGAGACCGCCGATGGCCAGTACCCGTCCCCGCAGGGTGATCTCGCCGGTCATGGCCACCGTGGCGTCCACCGGGATGCGGGTGAGGGCGGAGACCATGGCGGTCACCATGGCGACGCCGGCCGAGGGGCCGTCCTTGGGGATGGCGCCCTCCGGCACGTGCACGTGGATGTCGGTGCGGTCGAACATCTCCGGTTCGAGACCGAAGCGCACCGCCCGCGAGCGGATCCAGGAGCGGGCCGCCTGCACCGATTCCTGCATGACGTCCCCGAGCTGGCCGGTGACGGTGAGCCGCCCCTTGCCCGGCACCACCACCGCCTCCACCGACAGCAGCTCGCCGCCCACCTCGGTCCAGGCGAGGCCGGTGGCCACGCCCACCAGATTCTCGTGCTCGGCCTCGCCGAAGCGGTATTTGCGCACACCGGCATATCGCTCGAGATTACGCCGGGTGACGTGCACCCGCCGGGTCTCGCCGGCGACGATGCGACGCACCGCCTTGCGGGCGAGATTGGCGATCTCCCGCTCCAGGTTCCGCACCCCGGCCTCGCGGGTGTAGTGGCGGATCAGGTCGAGGAGCGCCTCGTCGCTGATCCGCCACTCCTCCTCCGACAGCCCGTGCGCCTTCCGCTGTTTGGGGATCAGGTGGCGCCGGGCGATCTCCATCTTCTCGTCCTCGGTGTAACCGGGGATGCGGATGATCTCCATCCGGTCGAGGAGCGGCTGTGGCATGCGCAGGGTGTTCGCCGTGCAGACGAACATCACGTCCGAGAGGTCGTAGTCGACCTCCAGATAGTGGTCGTTGAAGTGGGCGTTCTGCTCCGGGTCGAGCACCTCGAGCAGCGCCGAAGCGGGATCACCGCGGAAGTCGGCACCCAGCTTGTCGATCTCGTCCAGCATGAAGAGGGGATTGCTGGACTTGGCCTTGCGCATGCACTGGATGATCTTGCCCGGCATGGAGCCGATGTAGGTGCGGCGATGACCGCGGATCTCGGCCTCGTCGCGCACGCCGCCCAGGCTCACCCGCACGAAGTTGCGGCCGGTGGCCCGCGCCAGCGAGCGGCCGAGACTGGTCTTGCCCACCCCGGGCGGCCCCACCAGGCACAGGATCGGGCCGCGCATCTTCTCGACGCGCTGCTGCACGGCGAGATATTCGAGGATGCGCTCCTTGACCTTCTCCAGCCCGTAGTGGTCCTCGTCGAGGATGCGCTGGGCCTCGCGGATGTCCTTCTTGATGCGGGTGCGCTTCTTCCAGGGAATGTTGAGCAGCCAGTCGAGATAGTTGCGCACCACCGTGGCCTCGGCCGACATGGGGCTCATGGAGCGCAGCTTGCGCAGCTCGGCCTTGGCCTTCTCGCGCGCCTCTCTGGACAGGCGGGTCTTCTTGATCTTCTCTTCGAGTTCCGAGATCTCGTCCTTGCCGTCTTCGAGCTCGCCGAGCTCCTTCTGGATCGCCTTCATCTGCTCGTTGAGGTAGTACTCGCGCTGCGTCTTCTCCATCTGCTTCTTGACGCGCGTGCGGATGCGCTTTTCCACCTCGAGGATGGCGATCTCGCCCTGGATGAAGCCGTAGAGCTTCTCCAGACGCTCGGCGAGGGGCACCGTCTCCAGCAGCGCCTGCTTCTCGGGGATCTTGAGGTTGAGATGGGCGGCGATGGAGTCGGCGAGCTTGGAGGGATCCTCGATCTGGGAGATGCTGGCCAGCACCTCCGGCGGGATCTTCTTGTTGAGCTTGACGTACTGCTCGAACTGGCCCGACAGGGCCCGCGCCAGCGCCTCCACCTCGTGGGGATCGCCCACCACGTCGTCGAGCGGCTCCGCCTCGGCCTGGAAGAAGAAGGGATTGTCGCGCCAGCCCCGCACCCGCGCCCGGCGATGACCCTCCACCAGCACCTTGACGGTGCCGTCGGGCAGTTTCAGGAGCTGGAGCACGCTCGCCACCGTGCCGACGGGGTAGAGATCGCGCGGCGCCGGGTCGTCCTGGCCGGCGTTCTTCTGGGTCACCAGCAGGATCTGCTTGTCCTCGCGCATCACCTCCTCGAGGGCGGCGATGGATTTCTCGCGCCCGACGAAGAGGGGCACGATCATGTGCGGGAACACCACGATGTCCCGCAACGGCAGCACGGGGAAGACCTGGATGTTGGCCGGTTCGCTCATTCCACCTCGCGCGCTGGACCGGGGCAATGGCCGCAGCCGGGCCGTGAAGTGGCGCCGCGCCGCGGGCGTTTCAAGCCGCGGGCCGGCTTGCCAGCGGGGGGTGCCGGCGACAGATTGGATGCGCCCGCGCCGTCCACGGGCCCGGAGGATCGGGGATCCCATGCCGGATACCACCTTCCACCGCATCCGTCGGCTGCCGCCCTACGTCTTCGCCGAGGTCAACGAGATGAAGGCGCGCGCCCGCGCCGCCGGCCGCGACGTCATCGACCTCGGCATGGGCAATCCCGACTCCCCCACACCCGCCCACATCGTCGAGAAGCTGATCGAGACGGTGCGCAACCCCCGCACCCACCGCTACTCCACCTCCCGCGGCATCCCCGGCCTGCGGCGGGCCCTCGCCGCCTACTACGCCCGTCGTTTCGGCGTGCGGCTCGATCCCGAGACCCAGGTGGTGGTGACGCTGGGCTCCAAGGAGGGATTGGCCAATCTCGCCCAGGCCATCACCGCCCCCGGCGACACCATCCTCGTGCCCAACCCCTCCTATCCCATCCATCCCTACGGCTTCATCATCGCCGGCGCCGCCATCCGCCACGTCCACCTCGCCCCCGGCGTCGATCTCGTGGCCGAGTTCGCCCACGCGGCGGAACACTCGGTGCCGCCGCCGACGGCCATGATCCTCAACTTTCCCAACAATCCCACCACCATCACCGTCGATCTCGACTTCTACCGCGAGGCGGTGGCCTTCGCCCGCAGGCGCGACATGTTCATCCTCTCCGACATCGCCTATGCGGAGATCTACTTCGACGGCGATCCGCCGCCCTCCATCCTCCAGGTGCCGGGGGCCATGGAGGTGGCGGTGGAATTCTCCAGCATGTCCAAGACCTACAGCATGCCCGGCTGGCGCATCGGCTTCGCCGCCGGCAACGAGCGGCTGATCGCCGCCCTCGCCCGCATCAAGTCCTACCTCGACTACGGTGCCTTCACCCCCATCCAGGTGGCGGCGGCGGCCGCCCTGCACGGGCCCCAGGACTGTGTCGCCGACATCCGCCGCCTCTACCGCGAGCGCCGCGACGTGCTGGTGGACGGACTGCGCCGCGCCGGCTGGCCGGTGCCGCGTCCCACCGCCACCATGTTCGTCTGGGCGCCGGTGCCCGAGCCCTTCCGGGCCATGGGATCGCTGGCCTTCGCCAAGCGGCTGCTGGAGGAGGCGGACGTGGCCGTGGCCCCCGGCATCGGCTTCGGCGAGTACGGCGAGGGCCATGTGCGCATGGCGCTGGTGGAGAACCGCCATCGCCTGCGCCAGGCCGTGCGCAACATCCGCCAGTTCCTGCGCCGTCACGGCGTGGAGCCGCCGGGCGCCCTGCCGGCCCGGCTGTCGGAGCGACCGCGAACCGAGCCCGTGGAGTGAGATGACGACATCCTTCCGGATCGGCATCGCCGGCCTCGGCACGGTCGGCGCCAGCGTCTTCCGGCTGCTGTGCGGCCACCGCGAGCTGCTGCGGGCGCGCACCGGCCGCCTCTTCGAGATCCGCGGGGTGAGCGCCCGCCACCGCCGGCGCGAGCGCGGCCTCGATCTCGCCGGCGTGGAGTGGTTCGACGATCCCCGCGCCCTTGCCGCCCATCCCGAGGTGGACGTGGTGTGCGAGCTCATCGGCGGCAGCGACGGCATCGCCCGCGAGGTGGTGGAGACGGCCCTCGCCGCCGGCAAGCCGGTGGTCACCGCCAACAAGGCGCTGCTCGCGCACCACGGCGCCCGGCTCGCCCGCCTCGCCGAGCGCCACGGCGCCACCATCGCCTGGGAGGCGGCGGTGGCGGGGGGCATTCCGGTGGTCAAGGCGCTGCGGGAAGGACTCGCCGGCAACCGCATCCGCCGCGTCTACGGCATCCTCAACGGCACCTGCAACTACATCCTCACCCAGATGCGCGAGACCGGCCGGACCTTCGACGACGTCCTCGCCGAGGCCCAGCGGCTGGGCTATGCCGAGGCCGATCCCGGCTTCGACGTGGACGGCGTCGACGCGGCCCACAAGCTGGCATTGCTGGCGGCCGTCGCCTACGGCGGCGTCCCGCGCTTCGACGCCGTCCACGTGGAGGGCATCCGTCACGTCACGCCGCTCGACATCGCCTTCGCCGAGGAGCTGGGCTACCGCATCAAGCTCCTGGGCGTGGCGCGCATGACCGAGCACGGGCTGGAGCAGCGGGTGCATCCGGCCATGGTGCCGGCGGCGGCGCCCATCGCCCAGGTGGAGGGGGTCTACAACGGCGTCACCGTCGAGGGCGACTTCGTCGGCACCACCGTCTACGAGGGACGGGGCGCCGGCGGCGGCCCCACCGCCTCGGCGGTGGTGGCGGACCTGGCGGACCTCGCCCGCGGCGTACGCCTGCCCGTCTTCGGCGTCCCGGCCGACCGCCTCATGGAGCCGACGCCGGCGCCCATGAGCCGCCACGAGGGCAGCTACTACATCCGCCTGCAGGTGGTGGACCGGCCGGGCGTGCTGGCCGAGATCGCCGCCATCCTCCGCGACCACGCCGTCTCCATCGAGGCGCTGATCCAGCGGGCGCGCAATCCGGGGCAGGGGGTGCCCATCGTGCTCACCACCCACGAGGTGCGGGAGGAGGCCATGACGGCGGCCCTCGCCCGCATCGGCGACCTCGCCTCGGTGCTGGAGCCGCCGCGGATGATCCGGATCGAACCCTTCCGCGACGGCGAGCCCGCCGCCTGAGGGAATCGCCACGTCCGAGGGAGAGAGGGAGACCATGGCCGATTATCACAGCGAGGATCGCAATCTGGCGCTGGATTCCGTGCGCGTGACCGAGGCGGCGGCGCTGGCCAGCGCCCGGCTCATGGGCCGCGGCGACGAGCGCGCCGCCGACCAGGCGGCGGTGGACGCCATGCGCCGCGCCCTCAACGTGCTGGACATCGACGGCACGGTGGTGATCGGCGAGGGCGAGCGGGACGAGGCGCCGATGCTGTACATCGGCGAGAAGGTGGGGACCGGCCGCGGACCCGAGGTGGACATCGCCCTCGATCCGCTGGAGGGCACCACCATCACCGCCAAGGGCGGGCCCAACGCCATCTCCTGCATCGCCATGGCGCCGCGCGGCGGCTTCCTCCACGCCCCCGACACCTACATGGAGAAGATCGCCGTCGGCCCCGGACTCCCGCAGGGGGTGGTGCGCCTCGACGATCCGCCGGCCGAGAACCTCCGCCGCCTCGCCGAGGCCAAGGGGGTGACGGTGGAGGATCTGGTGGTGCTGATCCTCGACCGCCCCCGCCACGAGCGGCTGATCCGCGAGGTGCGCGAGGCCGGTGCCCGCATCCGCCTCATCACCGATGGCGACGTGGCCGGCGTCATCGCCACCGCCCGCCCGGAGACCGGCATCGACATCTACATGGGCATCGGCGGTGCCCCCGAGGGGGTGCTGGCGGCGGCGGCGCTCCGCTGCATCGGCGGCCAGTTCCAGGGACGTCTCGTGTTCCGCAACGACGAGGAGCGCGCGCGTGCCCGCCGCATGGGCATCGAGGACCCGGACCGCATCTACGACATCCACGAGCTGGCGGGTGGCGACGTCATGTTCGCCGCCACCGGCGTCACCGACGGCACCATGTTGCGGGGCGTGCGCCGCATCGGCACCAGGGTCTACACCCATTCCATCGTCATGCGCTCCAAGACCGGCACGGTGCGCATCATCGAGGCGGAGCACGACCTGCCGCAGAAGATGCGCGCCGTGCCCCACTTCCGGGGCTGAGCGGTGACCCTGGCCCCGCCCGCCGAGCGGGCGGCGGAGACGATCTCGCTCACCGGCCGGCCGTGGCGACTCAGGGATGCGCCGGCCGGCCGCGCCCTCGCCATCGCCCAGCGCCACGGCCTGCCGGAAGTGGTGGGGCGGGTGCTGGCCGCCCGCGGGGTGACGGTGGCGGAGGTGCCGCACCATCTCACCCCCCGCATCCGCGACTGGCTGCCCGATCCCTCCCACCTGCGGGACATGGACCGGGCCGCCGGGCGGCTCGCGGATGCCGTGCTGCGGCGCGAGCCGGTGGGGATCCTCACCGACTACGACGTGGACGGGGCCAGTGCGGCGGCGTTGCTGGGCCGCTGGCTCGGGGCCCTGGACGTCTCCTTCCGCGTGGTGGTGCCGGATCGCCTCGAGCACGGCTACGGGCCCCATCCCGCCCTGCTGGCGACCCTGGCCGAGGCGGGCATCCGCCTGGTGCTGGTGCTGGATGCCGGCACCACCGCCTTCGCGGCGCTGGAGGAGGCGCGGCGATTGGGACTGGAGGTGGTGGTGGTGGACCACCACCAGGCCGAGGAGGCCCTGCCGCCGGCCTTTGCCCTCGTCAATCCCAACCGGCGGGACCAGGCGAGTCCCCTCGGTCATCTCGCCGCCGTCGGCGTCACCTTCGTGCTGCTGGTGGCCGCCAATCGCGAGCTGCGCCGCCGCGGCGCCTTCACCGACCGCACCGAACCGGACCTCAGGGCGTGGCTGGATCTGGTGGCCCTCGGCACGGTCTGCGACGTGGTGCCCCTCACCGGCCTCAATCGCGCCTTCGTGGCCCAGGGGCTGAAGGTGGCGACGCGCTCGCGGGTCCCGGGGCTCGCCGAGCTCGCCCGCGTGGCCCGCATCGAGGGACCCGGCGAGGCCCGGCATCTGGGCTACGTGCTGGGGCCGCGGCTGAATGCCGGCGGTCGGTTGGGGGCGAGCGATCTCGCCGTGCGGCTGCTGCTGGCCGAGGACGAGGAGGA
Organism: Alphaproteobacteria bacterium; assembly: GCA_026982705.1. Classification (GTDB taxonomy): domain Bacteria; phylum Pseudomonadota; class Alphaproteobacteria; order Geminicoccales; family Geminicoccaceae; genus HRBIN39. The sequence continues at coordinate 48,956 of JALSGP010000009.1, read as the reverse complement.
GGTGGCACGGCTCGCCGCCGAGCTCGATCGCCTCAACCGGCGCCGCCAGGAGCTGGAGCAGCGGGTGCTGGAGGCGGCCCTCGCCTGCGTGCGCCCCCAGCTCGAGCGCGACCGGCCGGTGCTGTTCGCCGCCGGCGGCGGCTGGCATCCGGGCGTGGTGGGGATCGTCGCCGGCCGGCTCACCGAACGCTTCGACCGGCCCAGCTTCGTGGGCGGTCACGACGGCCGCGGACACGTCCGCGGCTCCGCCCGCTCCGTCGAGGGATTCGACGTGGGCGCGGCGGTGATCGCCGCCCGCCGGGCCGGACTCCTGGAGGCCGGCGGCGGTCACGAGCTCGCGGCCGGCTTCACCCTCGCCGATGGGAAGCGGGAGGCCTTCCTCGACTTCCTCGCCGAGCGCGCCCACCACGTCTTCCGCGGTCCGCCGGAGCGCCGGCCGCTGTGGCTCGACGGCCATCTCACCACCCGCGGCGTCCGCCTCGACCTCGCCCGTCTGCTCGCCCGTCTCGCCCCCTTCGGCCCCGGCAATCCCGAACCCCGCTTCGCGCTGGTGGACGCGATCCCCAGGGGTGCGCGGGTGGTGGGGCGCGACCATGTGCGACTGTGGCTCGCCGGGACCGGCGGCGGCGGGGTGGAGGCCATCGCCTTCCGCAGCGCCGGCACCCCGCTGGGGGAGGCGCTCCTGGCCGGCCGCACGCGGCTGTGGCTGGCGGGACGGGTGGTGCTGGACCGCTGGCAGCGGCGCGAGCGGGTGCGCTTCGTGGTGGAGGATGCCGCCGTCCCGGCCGAGGGCTGAGGCGCACACGGAAGGGGCGGGCCCGCGTCGGCCCGTCCCGTGCCTTCCCGTCCGGTGACCGCTGCGCCGGCGGAATCCCCGTCAGCTCGCCAGCTTCTCGATGCCGAGGAGCTGGAGGGTGCGCTTCTCGTAGAAGGTCTCGATGGTACCGCTCCGCACCTTGCGGAGGAAGTACTTCTCGAAGGCCACCTTGGCGAGATGCACCCACTTGCCCTTCTTCATCCAGTTGACGTTGCGGGGCGGGATCTGCGGGATGGCGACGAAGGCGATGCCGTCGTCGCCCATGTCGGCGAGGCAGATGGCGTTCCAGGTGGGACGGGCATGGGGTTCGCGACCGTCGATGAGGGCGCGGATGTTGAGCGCCGCGGCGTGGCTCATGGTCTCGATCATGTAGCCCGTCTTGGGTGCGCCGGTGGGAACCGGCGTCGCCTCCACCGGCGGGATGGCGACGCAGACGCCGGTAGCGAAGACGTTGCGATAGGTGGGATTGCGCTGGTAGTCGTCGACGATCACGAAGCCGCGGGGATTGACCAGCCCCTCGATGCCGAAGACCGCCTCCACCCCCTTGAAGGCCGGCAGCATCATGGAAAAGGCGAAGGGCAGCTCGTGGCGGGCCTTTTCCCGTCCCGAGGCGTCCACCTCCACCACGTGCATCACCCCCGGTTCCACCCTCTCCACCCGGGCGTTGGTGATCCAATCGATGTGGTGCTGGCGCAGCTCCGACTCGAGCATCCCCTTGGAGTCCCCGACGCCGCCGAGGCCGAGATGGCCGATGTAGGGCTCCGAGGTGACGAGGGTCATGGGGACCCGGTGGCGGATCTTCCGCCGTCGGAGGTCGGCGTCCATGATGAAGGCGAACTCGTAGGCGGGTCCGAAGCAGGAGGCACCCTGGACCGCCCCCACCACCACCGGCCCCGGCTTCTCGACGAAGTCCTTCCACCGCTCGAAGGCCATGCGGGCGTGGTCGGTGGTGCACACCGAGGTGGTGAAGCCGCCGTGGGGGCCGAGGCCCGGCACCTCGTCGAAAGCGAGGCGGGGGCCGGTGGCGACGACCAGATAGTCGTAGGTGACGGTGCTGCCGTCGGCGAGTTCCACCACATTGCGGTCGGGATGCACCCGCCGGGCTCCCTTGTCGGTGAAGCCGATGCCGAAGCGGGCGAAGAGGGGGGCCAGCTCCACCCGGATCTGGCGCGGCTCGCGCCAGCCCACCGCCACCCAGGGGTTGGAGGGGGTGAAGTCGAAGGTGGGGCGGTCGGAGATCACGAGGATCTCCTCGCCCGGCTTCCGCACCTGCCGGAGCTCGTAGGCCGCGCTGATGCCGCCCACGCCCGCGCCGAGGACGACGATGGTGGTCATGGAGACTTCCCTCCCGGATTTTCACACGATGATACGCATATTTTTATATGAACAGAATGAGAGCGTCCATCGCGGCCGATGGTCGCATGGTCTCAGCGTACCAGATGCCGTTCGGCCGCGCGCAGGGCGGCGATGGCCTCGGCATAGGGCGGCCGGCCGAACACCGCCGAGCCCGCCACCAGCACGTCGGCCCCCGCCTCCACCACGAGGGGCGCGGTGGTGGGATCGATGCCGCCGTCCACCTCCACGTGGACCGGCCGGTCGCCGATCATGCGCCGCAGGCGGCGGATCTTCTTGAGGACGGCGGGGATGAACTTCTGACCGCCGAAGCCGGGGTTGACGCTCATGACCAGCACCAGGTCCACCCGGTCCAGCACGTACTCCACGAGGCTCTCCGGCGTGTGGGGATTGAGGGAGACGCCGGCCCGGGCACCGGTGCCGGCCACCAGCTGGAGGGTGCGGTCGAGATGACGGGTGGCCTCCACATGGACGATGATCCGGTCGGCGCCGGCGGCGGCGAAGGCCTCCACGTAGGGATCCACCGGCTCGATCATGAGATGGGTGTCGAAGCACTTCTTCGACCAGGGGCGGATCGCCTTCACCACCTGGGGTCCGAAGGTGATGTTGGGGACGAAGTGGCCGTCCATGACGTCGAGATGGATCCAGTCGGCACCGGCCTCGTCCACCGCCTTCACCTCCTCGCCGAGGCGGGCGAAGTCGGCCGAGAGGATCGAGGGGGCGATCAGCAGCCTGCGCTCCATCTTGCCTGTCTCCCTGATGCGGGTGTAGAGGCGGGAAAAAAGGGGCCACCGGCGGAGCCGATGGCCCGAGTTGGTTAGTCGGGGAGGCATCGAAGAGCCGGCACCGGCCGGCGGTGGCCGGAGGACGGGGCCGGGTGCCCCGGATCCCCTGTTACCCGGACCCCGACTCCGGCCGATACGTCACGGGACGATCGCCGCGACGCCCGTGACGTTCCGGATCCCCCTTCGGGGAAAACTCGCCGTATCTCCTCATGCGTCGACACGTTCCCGCGGCTCGCCCTGCTGCGCCGGATCCCCGTCGATGCCGCCGCGGAACACCCGGCTCTTGCGGATGTCCTCGGCCTCGAGGGTGCACAGCGCGTCGATGCCCAGCACCTCGCGGGCGCCCTGCTCCACCAGCCGCACCGCCTGGCGCAGCCGGGCCCGGTCGAGGGCGTTGCGCACCGAGCGGGCATTGGCGAACTGGGGCTGGGTCATGCGGATCCGCAGGTATTCGCGGAACGCCTCGCGCGCCTCGTCGCTGAAACGGTAGTTCTGCTTCGCCAGCATCAGCTCGGCGATGGCCATGAGCTCATCGAGGGTATAGTCGGGGAACTCGATGTGATGGCCGATGCGCGAGCGGAAGCCGGGATTGGCCTGGAAGAACCGCTCCATGCGATCCTTGTAGCCGGCCACGATCACCACGAGGTCGTCCCGCTGGTTCTCCATCACCTGCAGCAGGATCTCGATGGCCTCCTGGCCGTAGTCGCGCTCGTTCTCGGGGCGATAGAGGTAGTAGGCCTCGTCGATAAACAGCACCCCGCCCATGGCCCGCTTGAGGACTTCCTTGGTCTTGGGCGCGGTGTGGCCGATGTACTGGCCCACGAGATCGTCCCGCGTCACCGACACCAGCTTGTTGGTGCGGATGTAGCCGAGCCGGTGGAGGATGTCGGCCATGCGCACCGCCACCGTGGTCTTGCCGGTGCCGGGATTGCCGGTGAAGGACATGTGGAGGGTGGGCGGCTCCGCCTCGAAGCCGTGCTCGCGCCGCAACCGGTCCACCACCAGCAGCGAGGCGATCTCGCGGATGCGCTGCTTCACGGGGATCAGCCCCACCAGCTCCCGGTCGAGCTGGTCCAGGACCTCCGCCACGCCCGATTCCTGCCACAGCCGCCGCAGGTCCACCGCCGCCGTGGTCTCGCCGGACCCGCCGGTCCCGGCCTGCCCTTCGCGCTCGCTCATGATCCTCTCCCCTCACTGGCCACCGGGTCTCCGGCCCGGCCGCGGCCGGGCCGGAGACTCCGGGTCCGCTCAGCGATAGCGCTCACCCTGCGGCTTGTCGGTGGCATAGGGATAGAGCTTGTAACGCTGGGTGCGGCTCCAGCCCTCCGTCCGCTCCAGCCGGATGCCGGGATCGTCGTCGGTGGGACGGTGGACGATGAAGGAGAGCCGCAGCGACTCCCATCCCTTGCGATTGTCGTAGGCCGAAAGACGGATGTAGCAGTTGGGATAGGCCTTGCGGCACTCGTTGAGCTCGTACATCACCGTCGCCGGATCGTCGACGTCGAACATGGGCAACCCCCACATCTCCCAGTAGGTGTTGCGGGGGTGGATGTCGTCGGTGAACTCGATGTTCATGGCCCAGCCCCGATCCATGCAGTAGCGGATCTGGGCGGCGATCTCCTCGTCGGTGAAGTCCGGCAGGAAGGAGAAGGTTCCCTGCGTGATGCGCATTTCGGCTCTCCCTTCGCCTCAGACCGGGGTCGCCGTCGGCACGAAGTCCGGCGTGTCGGTCGAGGCGTAGTCGAAGGTGACGTCCTTCCAGGTCTCCAGCGCCTGGCGCAGCGGCAGGCAGTGCTTCGCCGCCTTTTCCAGGATCTCCGGCCCCTCCGCCATGATGTCCTTGCCCTCGTTGCGGGCCTTGATCATGGCCTCGAGGGCGACGCGGTTGGCGGTGGCGCCGGCGGCGATGCCCATGGGATGGCCGATGGTGCCGCCGCCGAACTGGAGCACCACGTCCTCGCCCAGATAGTGGAGGAGCTGGTGCATCTGGCCGGCGTGGATGCCGCCGGAGGCCACCGGCATCACCTTGCGGAGGCTGCCCCAGGGCTGGTCGAAGAAGATGCCGTGCTGGAGGTTCTTCGGCACGAAGTCCTCGCGCAGCACGTCGTAGAAGCCGCGCACGGTGTAGGGATCGCCCTCGAGCTTGCCCACCACGGTACCGGCGTGCACGTGATCGACGCCCGCGAGCCGCGCCCACTTGGCGATGACGCGGAAGCTCACGCCATGATCCTTCTGGCGGGTGTAGGTGGAGTGACCCGCGCGGTGGAGATGGAGGATCATGTCGTTCTTGCGGCACCATTTGGCCATCGACTGGATGGCGGTCCAGCCGATCACCAGGTCGATCATGATGATGACCGATCCGAGTTCCTTGGCGAACTCGGCGCGCTCGTACATCTCCTCCATGGTGGCGGCGGTGACGTTGAGATAGTGGCCCTTGACCTCGCCGGTCATGGCCTGGGCCTTGTTCACCGCCTCCATCACGTACAGCCACCGGTCACGCCAGTGCATGAACGGCTGGCTGTTGATGTTCTCGTCGTCCTTGGTGAAGTCGAGCCCGCCCTTGAGCGCCTCGTACACCACGCGGCCGTAGTTGCGCGCCGAGAGGCCGAGCTTCGGCTTCACCGTGGCGCCGAGCAGCGGTCGGCCGAACTTGTCGAGCCGCTCCCGCTCGATCACGATGCCCGTGGGCGGCCCGTCGAAGGTGCGCACATAGGCCTCGGGAAAGCGGATGTCCTCCAGCCGCAGCGCCTTGAGGGGCTTGAAGCCGAAGACGTTGCCGATGATGGAGGCGGCACAGTTGACCACCGAGCCGGGCTCGAAGAGGTCGATGTCGTAGGCGATGTAGGCGAAATACTGGTTCTCCTTCCCCGGCACCGGCTCGATGTGGTAACATTTGCCGCGATAGCGGTCGTAGTCGGTGAGCCGGTCGGTCCACACCACCGTCCAGGTGGCGGTGGAGCTCTCGCCCGCCACCGCCGCCGCCGCCTCTTCCGGATCCACGCCCTCCTGCGGGGTGATGCGGAAGCAGGCGATCAGATCGGTGTCCGCGGGTTCGTACTCGGGGCGCCAGTACCCCATCTCCTTGTAGGGAATGACGCCCGGCTTGTAGCGTTCCTTTTCGCTCCTGGCCTTGACCTCGTTCATGACCCGTTCTCCTGGTCGGGGCTTCATTCGGCTGCCTTGGCGGTCCGGCCGATCACCGGGTCGAGCTCGCCCGCGGCGTAGCGCTTCGCCATCTCCGCGAGGGGGATGGGCTCGATCTTGGAGGCCATGCCGGCCGCACCGAACATCTCGTAGCGTTCCGCGCACAGCTTCTCCAGGGCCTCCATGGCCGGCTTCATGAACTTGCGCGGATCGAACTCGCCCTTCTTGGTGGTGCACACCTTGCGGATCTGGCCGGCCATGGCGAGACGACAGTCGGTGTCGATGTTCACCTTACGGACACCGTATTTGATCGCCTCGACGATCTCCTCGAGCGGCACGCCCCAGGTCTGCGGCATGTCACCGCCGAACTCGTTGAAGATGTCCTGCAGCTCCTGCGGCACCGAGCTGGCACCGTGCATGACCATGTGCAGGTTCGGCAGCCGCTCGTGGATCTCCTTGATGCGATCGATGGCCAGCACCTCGCGGGTGGGCTTGCTCTTGAACTTGTAGGCGCCGTGGCTGGTGCCGATGGCCACCGCGAGGGCGTCCACCTTGGTCTCGCGGACGAACTCCACCGCCTGGTCGGGGTCGGTGAGGAGCTGTTCGCGCGAGAGCTTGCCCTCGGCGCCATGACCGTCCTCGGCCTCGCCCATGCCCGTCTCCAGCGAGCCGAGACAGCCGAGCTCGCCCTCCACCGACACGCCGACCCAGTGGGCCATCTCGGCCACCCGGCGCGTCACCTCCACGTTGTACTCGTACGAGGAGGGGGTCTTGGCGTCCTCCATGAGGGAGCCGTCCATCATCACGCTGGTGAAGCCGAGCTGGATGGCCGAGAGACAGGTGGCCGGGCTGTTGCCGTGGTCCTGGTGGAGGCAGATGGGCAGATGCGGATACATCTCCGCCGCCGCCTCCACCATGCGCCGCAGCATGAGGTCGCCGGCGTAGGAGCGGGCGCCGCGGCTCGCCTGGATCAGCACCGGCGAGTCGGTGCGATCGGCCGCTCGCATGATGGCGAGCAGTTGCTCCATGTTGTTGATGTTGAACGCCGGCATGCCGTAGCCGTGCTCGGCGGCGTGATCGAGAAGCTGACGCAGCGTGACGAAGGGCATGGCTCTCTCTCCCTGGCTCAGCCCGATCCGGTCCGCGCGGCCGCCCGTTCGAGGGCCACGAGCCCGGGCAGGGGCTTGCCCTCGATGAACTCGAGGAAGGCACCGCCGGCGGTGGAGACGTAGGTGAAGCGCTCGAGCACGCCGGCGTGGGCGAGGGCGGCCACGGTGTCGCCGCCGCCGGCGATGGTCTCGAGCCCGCCCGCCTCGGTGAGCTCGGCCGCCGCCCGCGCCACTTCCACCGTGGCCCGGTCGAAGGGCGGCACCTCGAAGGCGCCGAGGGGACCGTTCCACAGCAGCGTGCGACAGGCGCGCAGCCGTTCGACGATGGCAGCCACGGTGGCGGGGCCCACGTCCAGGATCATCTCCTCCGCTCCCACCTCCGCCACCGGCACCACCCGGGTCTCCACCTCCGGCGCCAGCTCGCGGGCCACCACCGCGTCCACCGGCAGCACCACCTCGCGCCCGGTGCGGGCGGCCTTGTCGAGGATGGCGGCGGCCGTCTCCACCAGCTCGCGCTCGCACAGCGACCGCCCCACGTCGAGGCCGCGTGCCAGCAGGAAGGTGTTGGCCATGCCGCCGCCCACGACGAGCACGTCCACCCGGTCCAGGAGGTTCTCCAGCACGGCGAGCTTGGTGGACACCTTGGCACCCCCCACCAGCGCCGCCGAGGGACGGGCGGCACCGCCCAGCGCCGTCTCCAGCGCCTCCACCTCCCGCTGCAGCAGCCGCCCCGCGAAGGCGGGCCGCCGTTCGGCGAGGCCGACGATGGAGGCGTGCGCCCGGTGGGAGGCGGAGAAGGCGTCGTTCACGTAGACGTCGCCGAGGGCGGCGAGGGCCTCGGCGAAGGCCGGGTCGTTCTTCTCCTCGCCCGGGTGGAAGCGCAGGTTCTCAAGCAGCGCCACCCCGCCGTCGGCGAGCCTCGCCACCGCCGCCATCGCCGCCTCGCCCACGCAGTCCTCGCCGAAGACCACCGGCCGTCCCAGCACCCGCTCCAGCACCGACACCACCGGCCGCAGCGACATGGAGGGCTCGCGCCGGCCCTTGGGGCGACCGAAGTGGGAGAGCGCGACCACGCGCCCTCCCTTGTCCGCGAGCTCCCGCAGGGTGGTGGCCGCCCGCTCGATCCGCGTGGCGTCGGTCACCTCGCCGTCCTGCATGGGGACGTTGAAGTCGACGCGCACCAGCACCCGACGGCCGCGCGGATCGAGATCGTCGAGGGTGCGGAAGCGGACCATGCTCACACCCTCCCGAGGGCCTTGGCGGTGTCGATCATGCGGTTGGAGAAGCCCCATTCGTTGTCGTACCAGGAGGCGACACGCACGAGGCGGCTCTCCAGCACCTTGATGGAGGTGAGGTCCACCGTGGAGCTCGCGGCGCTGCCGTTGAAATCCATGGAGACCAGCGGCTCGCGGTGATAGTCGAGGACGCCGGCGAGCTCGCCCTCGGCGGCGCGCACCACCGCCTCCTCCACCTCCTCCCGCGTCACCTCGCGACCGGGCACGAAGGTGAGGTCCACCAGCGAGACGTTGGCGCAGGGCACGCGGATGGCGACGCCGTCGAGCTTGCCCGCGAGCTCCGGCAGCACCAGCCCCACCGCCCGGGCGGCGCCGGTGGAGGTGGGGATCATGTTGACGGCGGCCGCCCGCGCCCGCCGCGGATCCTTGTGGAACACGTCGAGCAGGCGCTGGTCGTTGGTGTAGGCGTGGATGGTGGTCATGTGGCCGCGCTCGATGCCGAAGGTCTCGTGCATGACCTTGGCCAGCGGCGCGAGGCAGTTGGTGGTGCAGGAGGCGTTGGAGACCACCGTGTGTTCGGGCCGGAGCATGCGGTGGTTGACGCCGTAGACCACCGTGAGATCGGCCCCGTCGGCCGGCGCCGAGACCAGCACCTTGCGGGCGCCGGCGGCGAGATGGCGGGCCGCCGCGTCACGTTTGGTGAAGCGACCCGTGCACTCCATCACCACGTCGATGCCGAGCTCCCGCCAGGGAAGCCGCTCCACCTCCGGCTCGGCCAGCAGCTTGATGGGCCCGAAGCCCACGTCCATGGTCTCGCCCTCGTGGCGCACCTCGCCACGGAAGCGGCCGTGGACGCTGTCGTACTTGAAAAGATGCACGTTGGTCTCGGGCGGCGCGAGATCGTTGATCGCCACCACCTGCACCTCGCGCTCGCCCCGCGCCACCAGGGCGCGCAGCACATTGCGTCCGATGCGTCCGAACCCGTTGATGGCCACGCGCAGGGTCATCGTCTCGCTCCCTCTCGTGACAGTTTCGCTCGGGCCTTCTCGGCCAGTGCCTCGGCGGTGATGCCGAAGTGGCGGTACAGGTCCTTGTAGGGCGCACTGGCGCCGAAGGCACGCATGCCCACCACGTCGGCCTCGCTCTCCACATAGCGCGTCCAGCCGAACGGCACCGCCGCTTCCACGGCGAGGCGGGGAGCGGAACCCAGGACCTCGCGCCGGTAGGCTTCCGGCTGCAGGTCGAAGAGCTCGAAACAGGGCAGGGAGACCACCGCCGCCCGGATGCCCTCGGCGGCGAGGCGATCGCGCGCCTCGAGGGCGATGTGGACCTCCGAGCCGGTGGCGAGCAGCGTCACGTCCCGCGGTCCGTCGGCCTCGGCCAGCACGTAGCCGCCCCGCGCACACAGATTCTCGTCCACCTGGACGGTGCGCACCGGCGGCACGTTCTGACGGGTGAGGGCGACGACGCAGGGGCCGTCGCGGCGCTCCAGCATCACCTGCCAGCACTCGGCGGTCTCCACCGCGTCGGCCGGGCGCAGCACCCACAGATTGGGCATCGCCCGCAGGGCCGCCAGATGCTCCACCGGCTGGTGGGTGGGGCCGTCCTCGCCGAGGCCGATGGAGTCGTGGGTCGCCACCAGGATCACCGGGATGTGGGAGAGGGCGGCGACCCGCAGCGCCGGCCGGCAGTAGTCGGAGAAGACCAGGAAGGTGCCGCCGTAGGGGATCACCCCGCCGTGCAGGCTCATGCCGTTCATCGCCGCCACCATGCCGTGCTCGCGCACGCCCCAGTGGACGTAGCGGCCGGCATAGGCCCCGGGGGCGATGGCGGCGAGATCGGACGTCCTGGTGTTGTTGGAGCCGGTGAGATCGGCGGAGCCGCCGATGGTCTCCGGCACCACCGGATTGATGGCCTCCAGCGCCATCTGGCTGGCCTTGCGGGTGGCGACGGTGGGCCGCTCCTCCACCAGCCGCCGCTTGTGATCGCGGATCGCCGCGGCGAGTCCCTCGGGCAGACGCCGCTCCAGCCGCCGCACGAACTCCGCCCGCAGCCCCTCGGGCGCCCGCTCCAGCCGCGCCCGCCAGGCCAGATAGGCCTCGCGCCCGCGCGCACCCGCCGCCCGCCAGCGGGCCATCAGCTCCTCCGGCACCGCGAAGGGCGGGTGGGGCCAGTCCAGCTTCTCCCGCAGGCGGGCCACCTCCTCGGGACCGAGGGGGGCGCCGTGGACCTTCTCGCTGCCCTGGAGGGTGGGGGCGCCGTAGCCGATGACGGTGCGGCAGGCGATCAGCACCGGCCGATCCGAGTCCTTCGCCGCCGCGAGCGCCCGGTCGATCCCGTCGAGATCGTGGCCGTCGATGCGATCCACGTTCCAGCCGTAAGCCTCGAAGCGCCGGAGCACGTCGTCGGAGCAGGCGAGGTCGAGGCGGCCGTCGATGGAGATGCCGTTGTCGTCGAACAGCACGATCAGCCGCGACAGGCGCAGATGGCCGGCGAGGGAAGCCGCCTCGTGGCTCACCCCCTCCATGAGATCGCCGTCGGAGGCGATCACCCAGGTGCGGTGATCCACGAGCTCTTCCCCGAAGAGCGCGCGCAGATGGGCCTCGGCCAGCGCCATGCCCACCGCATTGGCGAAGCCCTGTCCCAGCGGGCCGGTGGTGGTCTCCACGCCCGGCGTGAGCCCCACCTCGGGATGGCCCGGCGTCTTCGAGCCGAGCTGACGGAACCGCTTCAGTTCGTCGAGACCGACCCCCGGCACGCCCGTCAGATAGAGCAGGGCATAGAGCAGCATGGAACCGTGGCCGGCGGAGAGGACGAAGCGGTCACGGTCGGGCCACTGCGGTTCGGCCGCGTAGAAGCGCAGGTGCTTCTGCCACAGCACCGTGGCCACGTCGGCCATGCCCAGCGGCATGCCGGGATGACCGGAGCGGGCCTGCTCCACGGCGTCCACGGCGAGGAAGCGGACGGCATGGGCGAGCCGCCGCAGCTCCACCTCCCGGGCCGTGGTCTCGAGGGTCGCGGTGGTCATGGGCTCCACTCCCGAAGGGCAGGTTCAGACCGCATAGACCCCCTGCGCCGCCTTGACCATGTGGTAGGCGAGCAGGAGCTGGGTGAGCGCGAGGGGATGGCTGATCTCGCGCCCCTCCTCGTAGCGGCCGACGTTCTGCCGCAGATAGCTCGCTTCGGGAATGAGGGACCAGAGCAGATCTTCCACCCGCTTCGCCTTGGCCTCGGGGATGTCGCCGCGGATCTCCAGGATGTCCACCGGCTTGCCGTCCACGTCGCGGGCGAGCCGCAGATAGATGTGGCCGTTGGGATCCACGTCGAGGATCGGGGTGAAGTCGGGATGGGGGAGGGTGGGGCGGAGGATGTGACGCACGTTGAGATGGGCCCCCGTCTCCTCGGCATGGTCCGCCGGCGGATAGAAGGTGACCACGATGTCGGCGAAGGTCCGCTGCGGCCGGATGAAGGCCTCGGTGTCGGCGCGCCGCTCCTCGATCTGCTTCAGGACCTGTTCGGGCGTGTAGCCGCGCTTGGTGGTGTCGCGGTGGACCTTCCACTTGACGCGCAGGTTCTCGTCCGGTTCGAGATAGACTTTGACGTCGTAGCACTCCCGCATCCTGCGGGTATGATACCCCAAGAGCCCCTCGACGATGATGTACGGTTTTGGTTCGATGTATTCCGGCGGATCGAAGGTGCCGGTGGAATGATTGTAAATCGGCTTCAGGATCGGCTGCCCCTGCCGCAGCAGGCGCAGGTGCTGCTCCATGATGTCGATGTAGTTGCAGTCCGGATGGAGCGCGGTGATGCCGAGCTCGGCCCGCTGCTTGCGGTCGTACTTGTGATAGTCGTCGGTGCAGATGGTGGCGACCCGGTCCCTGCCGAGAATGGCGGCGATGCCGGAGGTGAGGGTGGTCTTGCCCGTGGCGGAATCGCCGACGATGCCGAGGATGATGGGATGATCCACACGCCTTTCGGGCATCTTCAGATCTCCCTGCGGGCGCTGCGGGGCAGCCAGGTGGTGAGGAGCTGTCGCTCGCCGGTGAGGCCGGAGACGATCAGCGTCTGGGTCCGGTAGTGGCCGTCGGTGCGCGTCACGCCCTCGAACAGCAGACCGGTGGTGATGCCGGTGGCGCAGAAGACCACGTCGGAGGCGGTGACCAGCTCCTCGAGGGTGTACCAGCGGGTGGTGTCGATGCCGGCCTCCCGGACCCGCTGCTTCTCGCCGGCGAGCTGCGGGTCCATGCGACCGAAGAAGGTCCCGCCGAGCGCCCGGATGGCGCAGGCGGCGAGGATCCCTTCCGGCGTGCCGCCGGTGCCCATGAGGGCGTCGATGCCGGAATCCGGCAGGGCGGCCATGATGGCACCGGCCACGTCCCCCGCCGGATAGAGGGCCACCCGCGCGCCGGCGGCGTGGATCTCCCTGACCAGCCGCTCGTGGCGCGGCTTCTCCAGCACGTAGACGGTGAGATCCGACACCCGCTTGTCCAGCACCTCGGCGAGGCGGGCGAGCTTGCGGTCCACCGGCCAGTCGGGCTCGATCGCGCCGCGGGCGGCGGGCGGGGCCGCGAACTTCTCCATGTAGTAGCAGGGCCCCGGATCCAGCATGGCACCACGCGGCGCGATGGCGATGGCGGCCATGGCGTTGGTGAGGCCCTTGGCGAGATAGCTGGTCCCCTCGAGGGGATCGACGGCGATGTCGAAGGCCGGCTCGCCCGCCGCCGCCCCGAGCAGCTCGCCCTTGTAGAGCTCCGGCGCCTCGTCCTTCTCCCCCTCGCCGATCACCACCACGCCGCGGAAGGGCAGGCGGTTCAGGGTCTCGCGCATGGCGTGGACCGCCGCGCGATCCGCCTCGATCTTGTCGCCGCGCCCGATCCAGTCGTAGCAGGCGCGGGCGGCCGCCTCGGTGACGAGGCGCAGCTCGTAGGGAAAGCCGATGTCGAGGGTCGTGGACGCGGCCATGATCCCCTCCCGTCGCGGCGTCCTGCCGCCCGCACGTCTAGCGCCGCCGTGCCACCGGTGGACCGTTCCGGCGGGTGGTGGGAGGGGATCTTACGGGTGGGAAGGCGCCCGCCCGTTCGGGTGGGTCTCGTCCAGCAGCACCAGGTCGTCGCGGTGGACGAGCTCGTCGCGGCCGCGCCAGCCCAGCACCGCCTCGATCTCGTCGGTGCGGCGGCCGGCGATGCGGCGGGCGTCGTCGGCGTCGTAGGAGACGATGCCCTTGGCCACGGCGCGCCCCTCGCCGTCCACCACCAGCACGGCGTCGCCCTTCTCGAAGCGCCCCTCCACCGCCCGCACCCCCGCCGGCAGCAGGCTCTTGCCGGCCCGGAGCGCCGCCACCGCCCCGTCGTCCACCCGGATGCGACCGGCCGGGGCGAGACTGGCCGCGATCCAGCGCTTGCGCGCGCGGCGGGGCGTGGTGCGGGCGAGGAAGAGGGTGTGGCGGGCGCCCTCGCGGAGCGCCCGCAGCGGACGGTTCACGGTGCCGGCGGCGAGCAGCACGGTGGTGCCGGCCTCGGTGGCGATGCGGGCGGCGGCGAGCTTGCTCTTCATGCCGCCGGTGCCGACCCCGGTGCGGCTGTCCCCGGCCATGGCCTCGATCTCGGGATCGATGCGCGCGACGCGCGGCAGATGGACGGCCCGGGGCGAGCGCGCGGGATCGGCCGAATAGAGACCGTCCACGTCCGAGAGCAGCACCAGCGTCTCGGCCTCCAGCATCACCGCCACCCGTGCCGACAGGCGGTCGTTGTCGCCGAAGCGGATCTCGGCGGTGGCCACGGTGTCGTTCTCGTTCACCACCGGCACCACGCCGAGCCGCAGCAGCGTCTCGAAGGTGTTGCGGGCATTGACGTAGCGTCGCCGGGCCTCGGTGTCGTCGAGGGTGATGAGGATCTGGGCGGTCTCCAGCCCCACCCGCGCCAGCACCTCGCGCCAGGCATGGGCGAGGTGGATCTGCCCCACCGCCGCCGCCGCCTGTTTCTCGTCGAGGCGCAGCATCCGGCGGTCGAGACCGAGGGCCCGGCGGCCGAGGGCGACGGCGCCGGAACTCACGATCACCGGCCGCGCGCCGCCGTCCACCAGCTCGCGCAGATCCCGCGCGAGTCCCTCGAGCCAGTGGCGCCGCAGGCATCCCTCCCCGTCCACCAGCAGCGCCGAGCCCACCTTCACCACGATGCGGCGGGCGGCGAGCGCCCGTGTCACGGCCTCGCGGTTCATGCCGTCTCCGCCGTCTCGGACCGGTCCCGCGCCCGCGCCACCTCCCGGGCGAGATGCGCCACCAGCGCCCGCGTGCCGGCGCCGGTGGCGGCGGAGACGGCGAACACCGGCCGGCCGGTGGCCGCCGCCAGCCGCCGCCGCAGGGCCGCCACCGCGTCCGCGTCCAGGAGGTCGCACTTGTTGAGGGCGATCACTTCCGGCCGTCCGTCGAGGCCGTGGCCGTAGGCGGCGAGCTCGTCGCGCACGGTCCGCCAGGCGGCGCGGGGATCGTCGAGGGTGGCATCCACCACCTGGACCAGCAGCCGGCAGCGCTCCAGATGGGCGAGGAAGCGGTCGCCGAGCCCGGCGCCGGCATGGGCGCCCTCGATGAGCCCCGGGATGTCGGCGACGACGAAGTCGGTGTCGCCCACCACCACGGTGCCCAGATGGGGGTGGAGGGTGGTGAAGGGATAGTCGGCGATCTTCGGCCGTGCCCGACTCACCGCCGCCAGCAGGCTCGACTTGCCGGCATTCGGCAGGCCCACCAGCCCCACGTCGGCCAGGAGCTTGAGCTTGAGCCAGATCCACCGCTCCTCGCCGGGCTCGCCCGGCTGGGCGTGGCGCGGGGCCCGGTTGGTGGAACTCTTGAAGTGGGCGTTGCCACGGCCACCGGCACCGCCCCGGGCCAACAGCACCTCCTGACCGTCGCGCAGCAGATCGGCGATGAGGGTGGTGCCGTCCTCGGCGTAGATCTGGGTCCCCACCGGCACCACCAGCACCACGTCGCGGCCGGCGCGGCCGGTGCGGTTCTTGCCCATGCCGTGGCCGCCGCGGCCGGCCCGGAAGTGCTGCCGGTATCGGAAGTCGATCAGGGTGTTGAGGCGGGCGTCGGCACGGGCGAGGACGTGGCCGCCGCGTCCGCCGTCACCGCCGTCGGGACCGCCCCGCGGCACGAACTTCTCGCGTCGGAAACTCACGCAGCCGGCACCGCCGTCGCCGCTGCGGATCCAGATCTTGGCCGAATCGAGAAACCGCATGGAACGGAAAAGGGAAGGCCGCGGCCTTCCCTTCCTCCTCGCTGGACGGGAACGCGGCCGTCATTCCGCCGCCTGTGCCTCCGGCACCACGTGGACGTAGGTCCGCCCGTGGCGCCGACGGAACTCCACCCGTCCCGGCACCAGGGCGAAGAGGGTGTGGTCGCGGCCCATGCCCACGCCCTTGCCCGGGTGGAAACGGGTCCCCCGCTGGCGGACGATGATGTGGCCCGGGATCACCCGCTGGCCGCCGAAGATCTTGACCCCGAGCCGCTTGCCCGGCGAGTCGCGACCGTTGCGGGAGCTGCCGCCTGCCTTCTTGTGCGCCATGGCTCACCTCACGCGTCGGGAAGGAGGATGTCCTGGATGCGCACCACCGTCTGGCGCTGGCGGTGGCCCTTCTTGCGCTTGTAGTTCTTGCGGCGCTTGAATTTGAAGACCACGATCTTGGGGCCCTTGATCTGGTCCAGCACCGTGGCGCGCACCCGGGCGCCCTCCACCCGGGGCCGTCCGATGCGCGTCTCCTCGCCGCCGATCATCAGCACGTCGTCGAACTCGATCGTGCTGCCCGGCTCGGCATCGATCTTCTCGATGAAGAGCACCTGTCCCTCGGCGACACGGTACTGCTTGCCGCCCGTGCGGATGACTGCGTACATGGATGGGCCGTTTCGCTCGAGACCGTGGGATGTGCCGGGCCGGGGACACGTGTCGGGCACCGGACGCCCCGGCGTGCGCGGCGCATATAGGGCCGGGGCCGGGGTCTGTCAACGCGCACGGACGGTTCAGGCCAGGAGCAGCCCCAGCAGCACGCTGCCGAGGGCGATGCGGTAGACGGCGAAGGGGGCGAAGCCATGGCGGCCGACGAAGGCGACGAAGGGGCGCACCACCGCCAGCGCCGCGAGGAAGGCCACGGCGAAGCCGGTGGCGACGAGGGCGAGACCGTCGAGATCCAGCACCGCGCGGTTCTTCCAGAGATCGAAGACGGCGGCCCCGAGCATGGTGGGGATGGCGAGGAAGAAGGAGAACTCCGCCGCCGTCCGCCGCGTCACGCCCAGCAGCAGGGCGCCGACGATGGTGGCGCCGGAACGGGAGACGCCGGGGATCATGGCGAGGGTCTGGAACAGGCCGATGCCCAGCGCCCGGAGCGGCGGGATCCGTTCCACCTCCCCGTAACGCTCGGCGTGGGGCCGCCGGTCCGCCCACAGCAGCACGAATCCGCCCGCGACCAGCGCCACCGCCACCACCCGCGGGTCGAACAGCACCGCCTTGATGAAGCCGTGGAGGGTGGCGCCGAGGACGGCGGCGGGGAGGAAGGCCAGCAGCAGATTGGCGGCGAAGCGGCGGGCCCCGTCGTCGCGGGGAAGCGCCACCAGCACGCCGAGGAGCCTGCGGAAGTAGGCGACGCAGACGGCGAGGATGGCGCCGAGCTGGATCACCACCTCGAACACCCGCCCGGGCGGTCCGGCGAAGGCGAGCAGGTCCACGAGGAGGATGAGGTGACCGGTGGAGGAGACCGGCAGGAATTCGGTGAGGCCCTCGACGGCGCCCAAAAGCGCCGCCTCGAGCCAGGGGGCGGGGTCCATGGTCTCGCGATCCGTCCGGGACGACCGCGCCGGAGCTAACGCCGCCGCGGCGCCGCGGCAAGCGTCGCGGCCGCACCGGCTCCCGGCGGGACGGGCGTTGCGGGTGTGCACTCTGGTCGCCGCCGGCGGCCGGTGCTAGCGGGGCGCGGGCAGCCGCGGACGCATCGCCATGACCCGGATCCGCCCCGGTCTTCGCGACGCCACCCTCCTCACCCAGCTCGGGCGCGACCCCGAGCGCCACTTCGGCATCGTCAATCCGCCCGTCTACCGGGCCTCGACGGTGCTGGCGCCCACCGTGGCGGCCTATGAATCACGGCGTCCCCACGAAGGGGTCACCTACGGCCGGGCCGGCACCCCCACCACCTTCGCCCTCGAGGAAGCCATCGCCGGCATCGAGCGCGGCCACCGCACGCTGGTGGTGGGTTCGGGCAAGGCCGCCTGCGTGCTCACCCTGGCGGCCCTCACCCGCGCCGGCGATCACGTGCTGGTGGTGGACTGCGTCTACGGTCCCACCCGCCGCTTCTGCGAACGGGTGCTGCGCCGCTTCGGGGTGGAGGTGGAGTATTTCGATCCGCGCATCGGCTCCGGCATCCGCGAGCTCCTGCGGCCGAACACCCGCCTCGTCTTCCTCGAATCGCCGGGCTCGCTCACCTTCGAGCTGCAGGACGTGCCCGCCATCGCCGAGATCTGCCGCGGTCGCGGCGTCCTCACGGCCATGGACAACACCTGGGCGACGCCGCTGTTCTTCCGGCCGCTGGAGGTGGGGGTGGACGTCTCCATCCAGGCGGTGACCAAGTACATCGGCGGCCATTCCGATCTGGTGATGGGGGCGGTGACCACCGGCGCCGGGCTCCACCTCGAACTCCGCGACGGCATCTACGAATACGGGGCGCCTGCCGGTCCCGACGACTGCTGGCTGGCGCTCCGGGGGCTGCGCACGCTGGCCGCCCGCCTGGAGCGCCACGAGCGGAGCGCCCTCCGGGTGGCGGAGTGGCTGGCGGGACGGCCGGAAGTCGCCCGCGTCCTCCATCCGGCCCTCGACACCCATCCCGACCATGCCCTCTGGAAGCGGGACTTCCGCGGCGCCACCGGCCT
Source organism: Alphaproteobacteria bacterium (assembly GCA_026982705.1). Classification (GTDB taxonomy): domain Bacteria; phylum Pseudomonadota; class Alphaproteobacteria; order Geminicoccales; family Geminicoccaceae; genus HRBIN39. The sequence continues at coordinate 30,606 of JALSGP010000009.1, read as the reverse complement.
CTTCGGCGTGGTGCTCCGGCCGGTTCCGACGGAAGCGGTGCACGCCATGGTGGACGGCCTCGAACTCTTCGGCATCGGCGCGAGCTGGGGAGGCTACGAGAGCCTGGTGCTGGTCACCCATCCCGAGCGCCAGCGGACGGCGGTGCCGTGGCGGGCGGAGGGACCCACCCTGCGCTTCCACGTGGGCCTCGAGGATCCCGACGATCTCGTCGCGGACCTCGAGGCGGGCTTCGCCCGGCTGCGGCGGGTGGCGGAGGGGCGACGACCGTGACGTGTGGGAACGCGAATATCCGGGTATGAACGGACGGCACGCGGGCGCGCCGCTAACCGGTCCTTAAGATCCGTGGGCGATCCTCCACGGCGGTGGAGTGTGGAGGATCGTCATGTCGCGTGCGCTGGCCCCGCTGTGCGCTCTCCTGCTGCTGCTCCTCGCGGCCCCCGTCGGGGCGGCGCCCCTCTCGGCGGTGCTGGGGCGGGCGGTGGCCTACACCACCGGCGTCGAGGCGGTGCCCAAGTGGAAGCGCCTGCTGGATCGGCTGGCGCGGGAATGGCCGCGCTACGAGGCCTGTCTCGCCCGGGCCGGGGCCTGTCCGTCGGATCGGGCCCGCGCCTGGCGCGATCTGCTGCGTCGGCTCGGGGATCGGTCGCGGGCGGCGCAGGTGGCGGCGGTGGATCGGTTCGCCAACGCCTTTCCCTATCGGACCGACGCCGAGATCTGGGGACGGAGCGACTACTGGGCCACGCCCTTCGAATTCCTCACCCGCTCCGGCGACTGTGAGGACTATGCGATCTTCAAATATGTCTCTCTGCGCCTCCTGGGCGTGCCGGCGCGCGACATGCGCCTGATCGTCCTGCAGGACACCCGGCGCGACGTGCCCCATGCGGTGCTGGAGGTGCGGGTGGACGGGCGCGACCTGCTCCTGGACAATCTGGCTCCGCGGCCGCGTCCGGTGGAGGCGGTGCGGCGCTACTATCACCCCTACTACGCCGCCAGCACCCTCGACGTCCACTTCCCGGGGCGGGCGGACGGCCGCCTCACCCTGCTGCGGGCCGACCGGCTGCGGCCGGCCCGCTGAGCGGGTCCGGCGGGGGCGGGACGGCGGGCGCACGGGGCGTCGCGCCCGGGCCGGGCAGGCAGGAGGCCGTCCACGGATTCGGCCCGCGCGCGGGCCGTCCCGACGCCGCGGGGCGAGCCGCGGCCTCACGGCGATCCCGGGCACCGGGCGGGGTCGGGGGCGGCGGCGGACGCGCGGGGAAGCCAGGGTACGGGGCCCGCCCGCCAGGTCGGCGAGGCGCGGCCCGGGGGCGGGGCGCGAGATTCAACCGTCACGCCGGCGGGCGATCAGCCGATCCAGACGCTCCTCCTCGAGGCCCACGGGCTCCTGGTGGATCACCACCACCGCGTCCGGGAATTCGGTGCGGATGGCCCGCTCCATGCGCTCGGTGACGGCGTGGGCGCGGCCCACCGGCAGGTCCGGGTCGAACTCGGCGTGCATCTCCACGAAGACGGTGCGGCCGCTGCGGCGGGTGCGGAGGTCGTGGATGCCCCGCAGCCCGGGCACGTCCTCCACCAGCTCCCGCACCCGCCGCCGGAAGTCGTCGGGGAGCTCGCGGTCCATGAGCTCGTCCACCGCCGCCCGGCCGATGCGGAAGGCGCCGGCGAGGAGCCAGCCGGCGAGGCCCAGCGCCACCAGCGGGTCGAGCCAGAACGGCAGTCCCCGTGCGGCCGCCAGCAGCGACAGCAGCACCACCCCGTTGGAGACCAGATCGGTGCGATAGTGGAGGGCGTCGGCGGCGATGGCGCGCGAGCCCGTGCGTCGCACCACGTGGCGCTGGAAGGCCAGCAGGGCGACGGTGAGGGCGAGGCTCGCGGCCATCACCGCCACGCCCACGAGGGGCCGGACCACCGGGTGCGGCTCCAGCAGCCGGCCCACCGCCTCCACCACCAGGAAGAGGGTGGCGCCGGCGACCAGCGTCGCCTGGGCGAGGGCGCTCAGGGCCTCGGCCTTGCCGTGGCCGAAGCGGTGATGACGGTCCGGCGGCTGGAGGGCGATGCGAATCGAGAGCCAGGTGACCAGCGAGGCGGTGATGTCGGCGAGACTGTCGGCGAGGGAGGCGAGCACCGCCAGCGACTGGGTCGCCAGCACCGCTCCCAGCTTGGCGAGGGCGATGGCGACGGCGGTGGCGACGCTGGCGCCGGCGGCGAGGGTGGTGAGCCGCGCATAGGCGGGATCCGAGGGGGTGGGCGCGGGACCGCTCATCCGTTCCGTCCGGCGTCGCTCACGGTCCAGCTCCACTAGCGGGACGGAGGCTCCGGGGAAAGGGCGGCCCGGTCCGGACGCCGGGAGGCGCCTCCGCGTGGAGGAGGGACGGAAGGGACCACCCCTCCCACGGGGGATCGAGCGCCGGCGTCGCGGGTGGTCCGCTGCCGCCTTCACGGATCCGTGAGGGCCGGTGGATCGGGTTCTCCGCGGGGCCTAGGATGGACGGCGTGCGGACTCCGACCAGGGAGGGATCGTCGATGTTCCGTCGTTCCATCGCGAGCGGTCTGTTCGCCGTGTCCGTCCTGGTGGCGGCGCCGGCGCTGGCCTTCGAATGTCCCCGCCATCTCGCGCAGGCCGAGGCGCGGATCGCCGAGGTGGCGAAGGCGGTGGAGGCCTCCGGGGCGGCGGCCGCCGACAAGGCCCTCGTCCACGCCCTCCTGGACGATGCCCGCATGCTGCTGGCGGGTGCCCGCCACAATCACGAGAAGCCGCAGGGCAAATACGATCACGCCCGGGCCCTGGCCAAGGCCGACAGCGCCCTGGCCCACGCCGAGGCGGCGGCGATGCTCCTCGCCCGCCTCGGCGGCTGAGACCGGGTCCCGGCCCGGGAGGGAGGGGGCGCGGCCCCCTCTTTTTTCGTCTATCGCATATTCCTAACTTGTGATAGAGAGGAACGCGGTCGCTGCGGCGACGAGCATGCGACGGGAGGTTCCGATGGACGCGCAACCCCGACCGTTCTGGAATCCGCTGGCGGCGGGCGCCCTGTTGGGGGTCGCCCTGCTCGCGACCTTCGTGATCACCGGCCACGGCCTCGGTGCCAGCGGCTTCTTCGCCCGCACCGCGGCCTGGCTCTCGGCGCTGGTGGCGCCGGACTGGGCGGCGAGCAACGGCTATTTCGCGCCGTTCCTGCGCGGGGGCAATCCGCTCGCCTCCTGGATCAGCTGGGAGATCGTCGGCGTCGTCATCGGCGCCTTCCTGGGCGCCACCGCGGCCGGCCGCTTCCGGCTCGGCATCGAGCGCGGCCCCTCCATCACCGCCGGATCGCGCCTGCTGTGGGCGCTGGCGGGCGGCGTGCTGGTGGGCTTCGGCGCCCGACTCGCCCAAGGCTGCACCAGCGGCGTCGGCCTCTCCGGATCGGCCGCGCTGGCGGTGGCCGGTTTCGTCTTCCTGGCCGGCTTCTTCGTCGCCGGCTTCGCGACGGCCCACTTCACCCGGAGGCTCTGGCAATGACCTTCCCGCTCTACGACAACGGCCTCCTGTCCGGGCTCTTCCTCGGCGTCTTGTTCGGCTATGCGCTGGAGGCCGCCGGTTTCGGCAGTGCGCGCCGTCTCACCGGCCAGTTCCTGCTGACCGACTGGTCGGTGTTCAAGGTGATGTTCACGGCGGTGATCGTGGCCGCCTTCGGGCTGTGGCTGTTCCAGCTCGCCGGCTGGATGCGCCCCGGGTCCTACTACGTGCCGACCCTGCTGCTCTACGGCACCTTCCTGGGCGGCGCCCTCATCGGCATCGGCTTCATGCTGGGCGGTTACTGCCCCGGCACCTCGGCGGTGGGACTCGCCTCGGGGCGGATCGACGCGCTGGTGTTCATGATCGGCATGGTGGCCGGCTCGGCGGTCTACGCCATGGTCTTCGACTGGATCCGCCCGCTGGCCCTCGCCACCGCCGGCCCGCAGGGCTGGACGCTGCCGCAGCTCCTCGGCGTCTCCGACATCGTGGTGATCGCGGGCCTCGCCGTGATCGCCTTCCTCGGCTGGAAGCTCGGCACCGCCGTCGAGCGTCGCTTCGGCGGCCCCTACACGGCCCAGAAGGTGCTCACCGAGCTCGATGGCGTCGAGCCGCGTCCGGGCACGGACCTCGGGCGGGTCCAGCCGGCCGAGTGACGTCGTCGGGGGAGCGGACACCGCTCCCCTTTTTCTCCACCACCCACGATCGACCAGGAGGGATGGCATGAACCGAACCCGTCTCCTGCGTATGACGGCCCTGCCGCTGGTGCTGATGCTGGCCCAGGGCATGGATCTGGACCGCGACGGCCCGCGCTTCGCCCCGCTGCCGGAGGCGCGGGCCCAGGCCGCCAACCCGTGCGCGCCGGCCAATCCGTGCGCACCGCGGATGACGAACCCCTGCGCCCCGGCCATGATGAACCCCTGTGCGCCGGCCAATCCGTGTGCGCCACGGATGATGAATCCCTGCGCGCCGGGGATGGGGATGACGAACCCGTGCGCACCGGCCCTGCGACCCGGCATGCCGGCGGCCATGGGCAAGGGACCGATGGCCCGCGGCCAGAAGGCGGCGCCGGGCATGGGCCCGCGGCTCGCCCCCGAGGCCTGGACGCCCTTCGACATCACCATGAAGGGCGTCGCCCAGGCTCCCTTCGCCGCCAAGGTGGACGAGCGGATTCCCCGCTACAACCGCGCCGCCCCCTTCGTGGCCACGTCCGGCGTCGTCCATCCCAAGGACTACGGCTATGTGGCCTCCCTCGGCTTCCGCACGGTGATCAATCTGCGCACCGATCCGGAAGGGGTGCAGGAAGAACTGGCGGCGGCGAAGGCGGCCGGGCTCGAGGTCGTCCATCTGCCGGTGGCGGGGAAGGCTCCGAGCTGGGAGCAGATCGACGCCATCGCGAAGGTGGTGGAGGATCCCGCCAACTATCCGGTGCTGCTGCTGTGCACCTCGGCCAACCGGGCCGGTGCCGCCTGGGCCCTCTACCGGGCGCGCCGCGGCGTGCCGCCGGGCATCGCCATCCAGGAGGGTCGGGCGGCCGGTCTCAAGCTGTCGCGCGAGGCCAAGGTGCGCGAGATGCTGGGGCTGCCGCCGGCCGGCTGAGCCGCTCGCGCGGTGACCGAATCGGGACGGCCCGCCCCGTGCGGGCCGTCTCCGCGTCCGCCGTCCGCCGCACCCGGGTCAGCAGTTCGCACAGCAGCGCCGGTGGCGTCGCCAGCATCCACCAGACCGCCCACGCCTCCACCCAGACGTCGTAGGGCGAGGCCACGACCGCCCGCGGGTGGCCGCCGTAGAGCGCCGCCACCGCCACCAGTGCCACCGCGAAGCACAGCTCCGGCGTCCGCGAGGCCATGTCTCCTCCCTCCCCTCGCGCGGACGGCGGGATCCTAACCGGACGTTAACCGCGATGGGGGGCCGTGTGCCCGCGGGCGCACCCACCTGTGCCCCTCAGGCGTGCAGGGCATAGCGCTCCACCAGCCGCCGCAGCCAGGCGGCGGGCTCGCGGGCCGCCTCCGCGCCGCCCGGCACCTCCAGCTCGAAGGGACCGTCGTAGCCCACCGCCTGCAGTCGTCGGCGGAGGGCGGGGAAGTCGATCACCCCCTCGCCGGGTACGGTGCGACCGTAACGGGGATCGGCGAGGGCGCGCGGCCAGTCGGCGAACTGGACCAGCCGCAGCCGTTCGGCGCCGGCGTGGGCGAACCGGCGGTCGAGATCGGGCTGCCACCAGCCGTGGAAACTGTCGAAGGCGACGCCGATGGGCGCATCGCGGCCGAAGGCGTCGCAGATGGCGAGGGCTTCCTCGAGGGTGGTGAGGACGGAGCGGTCGGCGGCGAACATGGGGTGATGGGGTTCGAGGGCGAGGACGACGCCGGCGGAGGCGGCGTGGTCCACCACCACCGCGAGCGCGTCCTCCACCATGTGGCGGGCGCCCTCGAGATCGCGGGAGTCCGGTGGCAGGCCACCGGGCACCACCAGGAGACAGCGGGCCTCCAGCGCCGCCGCCTCGTCGATGGCCCGGCGGGTGTCGTCGATGCGCGCGCGCCGTTCGCCGCCGTCGGGTGCGGTGAAGAAACCGCCGTAGGAGAGGCTGGTGACGGCGAGGCCGTGGTCGCGGAGGATGCGACGGGCCTCCCTGAGCCCGTGGCGCTCCAGATGGGCGCGCAGCACGCCCACGCCGGCGACCTCGAAGCGGGCCAGCAGTGCCGCCCGATCGGCGAGATCGCCCTCGGGCAGCGTCGCGAGATGGATGGACAGACGTGCGAGATCGGCCATGGGACACCTCCCGTGGACCGTCACGGACGTGCACGGAGATCGGCGAAGAGGGATGCCGCGTCCACGCGGCCGAGGCGGACCTGGAGGCCGTGAGCGTCGGCGCGCCGTCGCCAGGGACCGGGCGGTGGCGTCTCGCCGCGGGTGACGGTCTCCGGTCCGCCCACCAGCGGCGCGTGGTCGAATCCCAGAAGCCATGCCCGACGCAGATGCCGCAGCAGGGCGGCGCCGGCCACCGCCAGATGGGGGGCCAGCGCCCGCGGGACGCCGTGTCCGTGGCGGCGGGATGCGGCGCGGACGGCGGCCACGGTGCGGGCGGCGGTGAGGATGCCCTCGCGGGCGAAGAGACGCGGCCCCAGCGCCGGCGTCGCCCGGGCGGGATCGATCCCGGGGCTCGCCACGGGCGGCAGCGCCGCGTCCCCAGTGACGAACGAGAACTTGGAGGACGTGGCCACCAGCCGGAGCGAGCCGTGGAGTCGCCACAGGCGGCGGTCCGCCGCGAGGGCGCCCAGGAACTCCCGCAGCGCACCCCGGTCGGGGAGATCGCCCTCCACCTCCATCACCAGCGCGTAGGGCTCCAGCACCGCATCCAGCGCCGTGGCCAGCGCCGTCGCCCCCTCGATCCCGTCGCCGCCGGGCCGCCAGCACAACACCCGCGGCATCCAGTCGTGCGCGAGACGGTGGAAGCGGCCGGTGGCGAGATCCTCCGCCCGCAGATCGGGCGCCACCCAGAGCCACGGCGGCCGCACGGAGGGCAGGGGATCGTCCCCGGGCCCGGGGCCGAGGCTCGCCCGCAGCACGGCCGCCGCCGCCCCGGCGCCGCCGCCGGCGAGATCCACCGTCGCCTCGAACACCGCGTCCTCCACGAGGGTGCGGAGGATGCGGGCGAGGCCGGCATCGGCGTCCTCCGCCCATCGCGCCAGCAGGGCGGCGGCCAGCCCGGCGGGATCGGCGACGACCGGGCCCCCGAGCGGGCGGGCGAGGCGCGCCGTCACCGCCGCCACCGGCTCGTCGGGGGCCAGCAGCACCGCACCGAGACCACGCCCGCGCCGTCCCTCCGGCGTCTCCACCACCAGCACGAGGCGCAGTTCCACGAGATCGCCGAAGGTCTCGGTGGCGAGGGGGACCGCCTCCGCTGTCCGGTCCACCAGCCGCAGGGCCGTCGGCAGCGTCATCCGGCACGCTCCCGGAAGCCCCGGACGAAGCCGGCGGTGCGCGCCGCCACCAGCGCGCCGGCCGCATCCGCCCGCGGCGGGCGGAGCACCAGATCGCCGGCGAAGGCCCGGCTCTCGAGCCCGCGCAGCAGCGCGGCGAGGGCCTCGTCCGCCACCTCCCCCACCGTCACCGCGAGGGGTGGCGGCAGGGCGGCGAGGGGACCGTGGCCGTCCAGCAGCAGGCCGGCCCCGTCGAGGCTGCGGGCCACGGCCGCGAGCTCGAAGGCGGTCTCCCGGTCCGGCGTCCCGGCCGCGGCCAGCAGCAGCCGCAGGCGATGACGGGCGGCGTGGTCGGCGATGCGGTGCAGTTCGCGGGCGACGGCGCTCAGCACTTCCGCCTCCCGCCCCGGCGGCAGGCCCGGTCCCACCGGGACCGTCACCGCCAGCCAGCCACCGCCCAGCTCGCCCACCGTCTCCACCAGCCGCAGCAGGGCGTGGACCAGACGGTGGCGGGCCAGCTCGTCGCCGTCGGCGAAGAGGGCGAGGCCGGGCGGTGCCGGCTCGAACAGTAGGCCGGCGGTGGCGACGCCGGCCTCCAGCGTGGCCCGGATCCAGCGGGCGACGGCCTCGCCCGCCGGCGGCCGCGGGGCATGCCGGACGGGCACCACCGCCTCGCAGCCGGCGAGGCGGGCCCACGCGCAGGATTCGCGCGGGTCCACGCCCTCGTCCATCGCGCAGGCGAGCGCCAGTCGCATGGATCCGCTCCCGTCCTCTCGGGCATGCGAGATCGGCAGCGGACGGGTGGGCTTCAAGGCATCCGGCCGGCCTCCGCCGGCGCGTTCCCCGCGACGGGGGCGGCGCGGTGGCCCCGCCGACGGAGGATGCGGTCGAGCCAGCCGGTCTCCATCTCCGGCACCGAGGAGAGCAGCAGCTCGGTGTAGGGATGGTGCGGCGGGGCGAGGACCTCGCTCTTGGGCCCGCTCTCCACCACCCGGCCCCGCAGCATCACCACGATCTCGTCGGCGATGGCCTTCACCGTCGCCAGATCGTGGGTGATGTAGAGATAGGCGATGCCGGTGCGGGCCTGCAGCTCCAGCAGCAGGGCGAGGACGGCGTCGGCCACCTGCACGTCGAGGGCACTGGTGACCTCGTCGCAGATCATCACCTCGGGCTCGGCGGCCAGCGCCCGGGCGATGGCCACCCGCTGCTTCTGACCGCCGGAGAGCTCGGCCGGATAGCGGTCGGCGAAGCTCGCCGGCAGTTCCACCGCGTCCAGCAGCTCCTCCACCCGCCGCCGCCGCGCGGTGCCGCGCACGTCGAAGTAGAAGGTGAGGGGGCGGCCGACGATCTCCTCCACCGTCTGGCGCGGGTTGAGAGCCACGTCCGGCATCTGGTAGACGAGCTGGATGCGCCGCAGATCGTCGCGGCTGCGCCGGCGGTAGGAGGGCTGGAGGGGCCGGCCGTCGAGGCGCACCTCGCCGCGGCGGGGCGGCAGCAGGCCCGTCACCACCCGGGCGAGGGTGGTCTTGCCGGAGCCGCTCTCGCCCACCACCGCCACCGTGCGCCCGCGCCAGAGGGCGAGGTCCACATCCTCCAGCACCCGCACGGCTCCGTAGGCGGCCTCCACGCCCCGCACCTCGAGGAGCGGCGGCTCCGCCGGCCGCGGGCGTTCCGGGCGGAAGCGGCGGCGCAAGTGGACGAGGGCCCGGGTGTAGGGCTGGCGGGGGCGTTCGAGGATCTCGGATGTCTCGCCCTCCTCCACGGCGCGACCGTCCTTGAGGACGAGGATGCGGTGGGCGATCTGCACCACGAGGGCGAGATCGTGGGTGATGTAGATGGCGGCGAGATCCTCGCCCTCGATGGCGGTCTTGATGGCGGCCAGCACCTCGATCTGGGTGGTGACGTCGAGGGCGGTGGTGGGCTCGTCGAACACCACCAGATCCGGGCGCGGCACCAGCGCCATCACCGTCATGGCCCGCTGGAGCTGGCCGCCGGAGACCTGGTGGGGATAGCGGCGGCCGAAGGTCTCGGGGTCCGGCAGCCGCAGCTTGGCGAAGAGGCGCCGCGCCTCGGCCCGTGCCTCGGCCTCGTCCATGAGGCCGTGGGCCACCGCCGCCTCGATGCACTGGTCTTCGATGCGGAAGGCGGGATTGAAGGCGGCGGCGGCGCTCTGGGCCACGTAGGTGACGCGACGGCCGCGGATCTCGCGCAGCCGCTCGTAGGGCGCGCCCAGAAGCTCCTCGCCGTCGAGACGGATGGAGCCGCGGGCGAGGCGCACGCCCCGTCGCGCATAGCCCAGCGCCGCGAGGCCCAGGGTGGATTTGCCGGCGCCCGATTCGCCGATGAGACCGAGGACCCGCGAGCGTTCCAGCGTGACGCTGACGCCACCCACGATCTCGTGCCAGCGGCCGTCCTCGCCCAGGGCCTCCACGTGCAGGTCGCGGATCTCCAACAGCAGCGACACGGCTCATGCTCCCCGGCCGGCGGTGGCACGGCGGAGCTGCCAGTCCACCACCAGATTGACGGCGACGGTCAGCAGGGCGATGGCAGCGGCCGGCACCAGCGGCACCGGCAGGCCGAAGGCGATGGCGTTGGCGTTGTCCCGCACCATGCCGCCCCAGTCGGCGGCGGGCGGCTGGATGCCGAGGCCGAGGAAGGAGAGGGAGCTCAGGAACAGGATGGCGAAGCAGAAGCGCATGCCGAACTCGGCCAGCAGCGGCGGCAGGGTGTTGGGACCGATCTCCCGGAGCACGATCCAGCCCAGCCCTTCGCCGCGCAGCCGCGCCGCCTCCACGAACTCCAGCACCACCACGTCCATGGCCACCGCCCGGGCGAGCCGGAAGACGCGGGTGGAGTCGAGCACCGCCATCACCAGGATCAGCACCGTCACCGAGGGCGGCAGGACCGCCAGCACCACCAGCGCGAAGATGAGGGTGGGGATGGACATGAGGGTGTCCACCACCCGGCTCAGCACCGCGTCCACCCAGCCGCCGAGGGTGGCGGCGAGATAGCCGAGGGTGGTGCCGAGGACGAAGGAGAGACAGGTGGCGGCGAGGGCGATGCCGATGGTGCGGCGGGCCCCGTAGAGCATCCGCGAGAGCATGTCGCGCCCGAGATGGTCGGTGCCCAGCGGATGGGCCCGGGAGAAGGGCTCCCAGACCTCGCCCACCACCCGCGCCTCGTCGTAGGGGGCGATCCAGGGACCCACCAGCGCCAGCAGCGCGAACAGGAGGGTGAGGGCGAGGCCGAGACGGGCGCTCCAGGGCATGCGGGGCGTCATCGCGGGTGCCGGAGCCGCGGATTGGTGAGGATCGCCAGCACGTCGGCGGTGAGATTGAGGAGGACGTAGGTGGCGGCGAAGATCATGCCGCAGGCCTGGACCAGCGGCACGTCGCGCTTGGCCACCGCGTCCACCATGAGCTGGCCGAGGCCGGGATAGACGAAGACCACCTCCACCACCACCACGCCCACCACCAGATAGGCGAGGTTGATCACCACCACGTTGATGATGGGCGAGAGGGCGTTGGGGAGGGCGTGGCGGAGGACGATGCGGGTGCGGGCGAGACCCTTGAGCTCGGCCGTCTCGATGTAGGGGCTCTCCATCACGTTGAGGATGGCGGCGCGGGTCATGCGCATCATGTGGGCGACGGTGACGAAGGCCAGCGTCACCACCGGCAGGGCGACGGCGGCGAGGCGGTCGGGGAGGGCCATGCCCGGGTGGACGGCGGCGATGGGCGAGGCCAGCGGCCAGGTCACCGCGAACAGGAAGATCAGGGCGTAGCCGACGAAGAATTCCGGCATGGAGATGGCGGAGAGGGTCATGGCCGACAGCAGCCGGTCCACCGGCGTCTCCCGCCAGCGCACGGCCACGATGCCCAGCAGGATGGCGAGGGGGACCGCCACCGCCGCCGCCACGGAGGCGAGGAAGAGGGTGTTGGCGAGGCGGTCGCCCACCAGCGCCACCACCGGCATGCGGTTGGCGTAGGAGGTGCCGAGGTCCCCCCGCAGCATGCCGGCGAGCCAGTCCAGATACCGTTCCCATGCGGGGCGGTCGAGGCCCAGCTCGCGGCGGATGGCGGCGACCGCCTCGGGCGTGGCCGACTGGCCCAGCATGGCCTCGGCCACGTCCCCGGGCAGGATCTCGGTGCCGGCGAAGATGAGCAGCGAGACCGCCCACAGCGACAGCACACCCAGCGCCAGACGGCGGGCGATCAGGGCGACGATGGGATGCACCGCCCTCAGAGATCCGTGAAGTAGAGCTGCTCGGCCGCCCGGAGGCCGGTCAGCACCGGAACCGCCACGAAGCCGTCGATGTCGTCACGCGCGCCGTAGAGATGGTTGTTGAAGACGGGGATCACCTCGCCGCCTTCCTGCCAGATCATGCGCTGCGCCTCCCAGTAGAGCTCCCGGCGTTTCTCCGGGTCGAGCTCGCCGCGGGCCCGGTCCAGCAGGGCGTCGAACTCCGGCCGTTTCCAGAAGGTCTCGTTCCACGGCGCGTCCGAGCGGTAGGCCACCGAGAGCATGAGATCGGCGGTGGGCCGGCCGCCCCAGTAGGAGCCGACGAAGGGCTTCTTCATCCAGACGTTGGACCAGTACCCGTCGTTGGGCTCGCGGATCACCTCGAGCTCGATCCCGGCCTTCGCCAGATGCTCGCGGTAGAGCTGGGCGGCGTCCACGGCCCCCGTCCAGGCGGCATCCGCCACGTGCAGCGGGATCCGGCCGGTGACGTCGGCCTTCTTCCAGTGGAAGGCCGCCTTTTCCGGATCGAAGGTCCGCTGCGGCAGCTCCGCATTGAAGAAGGGGTCGAAGTCGGGGATGGGCTGATCGTTGCCGACGCGGCCGAAGCCGTTGAGCACCTTCTCCAGGATCTCCCGGCGGTCGATGCCCCATTTGAGGGCGAGCCGCAGGTGGTTGTCGTCGAAGGGTGGGGTGTCGGTGCGCATGGCGAAGGTGCGGTGACCGGCGCCGGGCACGTCGATGAGCTTGACCCCGGGGGCCCGCGCCAGGAGCTTCGCCGTCTTGGGATCCGGATTGTTGACGAAGTGGGCCTGACCCGCCTGGAGGGCGGCGATGCGGGCGGTGGGGTCGTTGATGGCGAGGGTCTCCACGGAATCGGCCCAGCCGCGGCCCTCCTTCCAGTAGTTCGGATTGCGCTCGGCGTAGGTGCGCACGCCGGGCTCGAACTCCCTGATGACGAAGGGACCGGTGCCGATGGGCCTCGCGAAGTCCGTGCCCTTGGGCACGATGAGGAGGTGGTAGTCGGACAGCACGTACGGCAGGTCCGCGTAGGGGCTGTCCAGTTCGAAGGTGACCTCGTACTTGTCGGTGGCCCGGACGGCGCGGATCATGGTCAGATAGCCCTTGGCCCCCGACTTGGAGTCCTCGCCGCGATGGTGGTCGATGGAGTAGACCACGTCCTCGGCGTCGAGTTCCTTGCCGTTGTGGAAGGTCACACCGCGGCGGATCTTGAAGACCCATGTCGTGGCGTCGGGCGAGGGCTCCCAGGACTCGGCCAGCTCGGGCACCGGCCGGACCTTCTCGTCGATCTCCACGAGGCAGTTGCCCCACTGGTAGCCGACGGTCTGCATGTAGGTGGCGGTGTAGGTGGCCGGATCGAGACTGTCGGTCGCCGACGCGCCGTCCAGGGCCAGCACCAGATGGCCGCCGCGCTTCGGACCTCCCGCCCGTGCCCTGCCGGCGAGGAGACCGGGGACGAGCAGGGCCGCCGAACCCGCGAGCGCGGTCCCCTGCAGGAACGTCCGCCTCTGGATGGCTCCCGGCTGCCGTCTCACGCTCATCTCGCACCTCCCGTTCCCTGCATGATTCGCCGGCGACCGCCGTCGCCCGGCCGGCCCCAGTCTGGCCGAGAGCGGCGGACGCTTCAACCACCGGATCGGAAACCGACATCGGGCGGCGGATTCGCGTCATGCCCCGCGGGGACGCTCCCCGGTCCCCGCGCGGCCCCGCGACCTCGCCCGTCGGGCGAGCCGCGACGGCCCCGCATCGGTCCCGCCCGGATCGGCGGAGTCCGGCCGGAGGAGATCCGACCCGGTGGGACGATCCCCTCCCTTCTGCCGTGTCCTGCGCGAGCGGGGCGCGCCCGGCACCCGGCGGGGGCACCCCCGTATCCCCTATGCCCGGCCCGAGGCGGCGTGATCCGGGTGCCCGGGGCGGCATCGTGCGGGGTCCGGGCGCCTCCCGGCGTCCCCGGGCGGCGGTCCCCGCCGGGGGCGACGGGGCCGGTGAACCGGCCGGCATGGGTGCGGATCGTCGCCGGCCGCGGGTCCGAGCGATCCCGGAGGAAGGGCGGACTCCGTCGCGCCACGGGTGTGGGACGGCGGACGGTCCGCCCGGGGAGGGGTGTCCGCGCTCACGCGATGCAGGTGTAGTCCACCTCGTAGCGCTGGCGCAGCACCGCCGCCCAGCCACGGGGGATCTCCCGCAGCAGCACCTCGGCCTTGGTGCGGTGGATGCGGCGGACCGTCTGCAGCAGCGCCTCCGACGGCCGCGAGGGCGGCGTGGGAACCTGTCCGAAGGGGATCGCCACCAGCGGCACCCGCGCCATCCGCAGGTCGGGCGCCTCGCCCTTCACCTCCTCGAGCTGGACGGCCTGCAGGCGCGAATGGTCCCGCAGCATGGCGATGGCCTGTTCGAGTCTGGGCGCGTAGGTGCCGGGCTGGACCCCGCGCACCAGGAAGCCGAGGCGGCGCTCGGCGTCCACCCCGAGGGCGCGGAGATGATCGAGATAGGCGTGGCCCGCGGTGCGGCTCACCAGGGTCTGATAGTGGACCTCCACCAGCGGCACGGTGTCCTCGAGGGCATCGTCGTCCAGCAGCAGCAGATGCCGGCCGAGGACGAAGAGGTCGAGCTTGAGCAGCGCCTCCGGATCGTTGCGGCCGAGTTCGGCGAGCCGTTCCACGTGGCGACGGCTGCCCTCGTCGAAGACCAGGAGCACGAGATGCGAGGGATTGCCGTCCCGGTCCAGCACCGGTACGTGTTCCGCTTCGGCGTGCCGGTAGAGCCGGTGGAGCAGCAGTTCCGTCTCCGGTACCGGCTTCGCGGCGGTCCGGAAGCGCCGTTCCAGGAGCTTCCAGGGATCCTCGGGACCCACGAGATCCTCGCCGCTGAAAGGGACCGAGCCCGAGCGGGTGTCGAGGCGGGCGACACGGCTCAGGGCCTCGCCGTCGAGGGGCAGGCCCTCCCGCCGGACCCGCTCCAGCAGATCGCCGGCACCCAGCACCGCCGCCTCCACCGCCTCCGAGAGAGCGGCGAGACGTTCCGGCACCTCGGCGGCGGACAGGCCGGGGAACGCCAGGAGGAAGCCCTGCTCCACCCGGCGGTAGCGTTCCCGCGGCCCGAGCTCGCGCTCGAGCACCCGCTCCACCAGTGCCGTCACCTCGCGCCTGAGCACCGTCCAGCGGTCGCCGAGGGCGGCGCGGATGCGCTCGAGGCCGAGGAGATGGAGCTGGGCGAGGGGGACCTCGCCCTCGCCCTGTTCCAGCAGTTCGCGCAGCATCTCGCCGAGCTCGCGGCTCTCGTCGGCCGCCGCCTCGGCCGGGCGCAGCCAGACGAGGGCGGCGCCCGGGAATTCTCCGTCCGGGGCCACCACCGCGAGCTCGAAGGCGCGGGTGGCGGGGCCGCGCCCGAGATGGACCTCCATGCGCGCGGGCTGCCCCGGCCGTTCCCATGCGGCGGCGAGGGCGGCCCGGAAGGCGGGCCGGTCCTCGCCCGGCAGCAGGTCGCTCAGGAGCTGGCGTTCCAGATGCGCCACCGGTGCGTCGAACAGCCGCGCCGCCTCGAGGCCGGCCCGGCGGACGCGCCCTTCCCCGTCGAGCTCGAGCAGCGGCAGGGGCAGCGACTGGAACAGGAGATCCATCAGGGCCTCGCCGCGGCGGAAGGCCCGCTCGGCCCGCTCCGCGCGCCGCAGCAGTTCGGCGCGCTCCACCACATAGGCGACGATGCGCGGCAGGGTGGCGAAGACGGGCGAATCGCACGGCAGCCAGTCCTCGGCCCCGGAACGCAGCGCACGGGCGGCGCGGCGGGTGTGCTCCGGTTCCGCCACCACCACCACCGGCACCGGCGCGAAGGCGCCCACCACCCGCTCGTTGCGGGCGTCGTCGGTGTCCTCGAGGAAGACCGAGCTCAGCAGCACCACCATGGGCCGGGCGCGGGCCGCCCGCATGATGCCGGTCTCGGGATCGGCCGCGTGGAGGATCTCGATGCGGGTGGCGGCACGGGGGCCGAAGAGCGCCTCCACGCGATCCACGAAATCGGTGTCGGGATGGACGAGGACGATCCGCAGCACGGGTGGCCCCGTTCGCGCGTGTTCCACACCGTTCGTAACCCGGAAATGCCAACGGAAGGTTAAGGCCCCCGGCGCTTGACGGCCGCGCGGGGCCTTTCTAGATGAGCGGCCGCGGCGACGGGCGGCATCGCTCGTCGCGTCCTTTTCACGGGGCCGTCGGAGGCGGTGCGGCGGGCGACGGTCCGACGAGCTGGCGGATGGGACGATCATGAAGACCTATTCGGCGAAACCGGCCGAAATCGAGCGCAGGTGGTACCTGATCGACGCCGAGGGGCTGGTGCTGGGCCGTCTGGCCTCCTTCATCGCCGACCGGCTGCGCGGCAAGCACAAGCCCTGTTTCACGCCCCACGTGGACTGCGGCGACCACATCGTGGTCATCAACGCGGAGAAGGTGGCGCTCACCGGCCGCAAGCGCGAACAGAAGATCTACTGGCGGCACAGCGGCTACCCGGGCGGCATCAAGGGCGAGCGCGCCGGCGACATCCTCGACGGCCGTTTCCCCGAGCGGGTGATCGTGAAGGCGGTGGAGCGGATGATCTCGAAGGGGCCGCTGCGCAAGCGGATCATGCGCAAGCTCCACGTCTACAAGGGTCCGCACCATCCCCACCAGGCGCAGAAGCCGGAGCCCGTCGACTTCGGGTCCCTCAACCGCAAGAACCGCATCGAGGAGTTCTGACGATGGCGGAAGCCGGCACGCCCACTGCGGAAGGTCTCGAGGCCTTGGCCCGGCTGCAGACGCCCGCCGAGGCGGAGGTGGGGGATCTGCAGCCGAAGCTGGACGAATTCGGCCGGGCCTACGCCACCGGCGGGCGCAAGGAGGCCACCGCCCGGGTGTGGATCAAGCTCGGCACCGGCCGCTTCACCGTCAACGGCAAGGAGATGACGGAGTACTTCCGCCGGCCGACGCTGCAGATGATCGTCAACCAGCCCTTCCAGGCAGTGGGGCGGCTGGGCGAGTTCGACGTCTACTGCACCGTCTCCGGCGGCGGCCTCTCGGGCCAGGCCGGCGCTGTGCGCCACGGCATCGCCCGCGCGCTCGTGAACTTCGATCCCACCCTGCGGTCCGTCCTCAAGAAGGGCGGTTTCCTCACCCGCGACGCCCGCATGGTGGAGCGCAAGAAGTACGGCAAGCGTAAGGCGCGGCGCAGCTTCCAGTTCTCCAAGCGCTGAGGGCGCCGGACGTCCGGCGTGCGCCGGGGCCGGCACCGCCGGCCCCTTCGTCGTCGTGACGGGGCGCTTGCGGTGCGCCGCAGCCGGTCCTATAGCCGGAACGCCGGAGCGGGGAGAAGGTGATGCGCCGACGGACGCTGCTGGTGGCCCCCCTCGCGCTGATGGCCTTCGTCGCCGCGGGCGGGCGGGCGCGGGCACGCGAGGTGAAGGAGGTGGTGCTCGGTCGCGAGGAGGCGCCGGTCACCGTGATCGAGTACTTCTCCCTCACCTGTCCCCACTGTGCCACCTTCCACCGCGAGACCCTGCCGGTGATCCGCGAGAAGTACATCGACACCGGTCGGGTGAAGTGGGTGCTGCGCGACTTCCCCCTCGACCGCTATGCCCTGGTGGCGGCGGTGCTGGCCCACTGCGCCGGCCCCGATCGCTATCCCGCCTTCGTGGAGACCTTCCTGGAAACCCAGAGCCGGTGGGCGCGCAGTCCCGATCCGGTGACGGCGCTCCGGACCCTCGCCAAGCTGGGCGGGCTGTCGGACGAGGAGATGGACGCCTGCCTCGCCGACGAGGCGATGGTGGACGGAGTGCTGCGCATGCGCCTCGAGGGCGAGCGGACCTGGGGCGTGGACTCGACTCCCACCTTCATCCTCGGGGATCGCCGTCACTCCGGGGCCATTCCGCCCGAGGAGTTCGAGAAGCTCCTGCAGCCGCTGCTCGACTGAGAGCCGCCCGGACTCCTTTGCGGGGGTGGCCGCGGGCCGCTACCATCGCGTCGGTCGATCGCGGGGATCCGAACTCGCCTTGAAGTTCACCCGGCTCGCCCTCTCGGGGTTCAAGTCCTTCGCCGATCCGACGGAGCTCGCCATCCTCGACGGGCTCACCGGCATCGTCGGTCCCAACGGCTGCGGCAAGTCCAATCTGGTGGAGGCGCTGCGCTGGGTGATGGGGGAGGGCTCGGCCCGCCAGCTGCGGGCGAGCGGCATGGAGGAGGTGATCTTCGCCGGCTCGCGCTGGCGTCCCCCCTTCGATGCGGCGGAGGTGGCGCTCCAGCTGGAGGGGCCGGTGGAGGGGCTCGCCGGTCCGGGCGAGGAGCTGGTGATCGCCCGGCGGGTGGTACGGGGCGAGGGCTCCGTCTATCGCATCAACGGCCGCGAGGCGCGGGCCCGCGACGTGCGTACGCTCTTCGCCGACGCCTCCAGCGGCGCCCGTTCCGCCGCCATCATCGGCCAGGGAGCCATCGCCGCCCTGGTGGACGTGCGCCCCGACGAGCGGCGCCGGCTCCTCGAGGAGGCGGCCGGCGTGGGCGGTCTCTTCGAGCGCCGGCACGAGGCGGAGCAGCGTCTCGCCCGCACCCGCGAGAATCTGGAACGGGTAGCCGCCCGCATCGCCGAGGGACGCCGTCGGGTGGAGGCGTTGCGGCGCCAGGCGCGCGAGGCCGAACGCTTCCGGCGGGTGCAGGCGGAGCTGCGCGAGGCGCGCCGGGCGTTGGCACTGCTGCATTGGCGCGAGGCCCGCACGGAGCTGGCGGCGGTCCGCGCGCGGCTGGAGGAGGCGGAGGCGCGGGTACGGGAGCTGGCCGAGGGCGAGAGGGCGCTCGCGGCCGAGCTGGAGGCGTGTCGTGGCCGGCTGGCCGAGCGGGAGCGACGACGGGCGACGCTGGCGACGGAGCGGGCGGCGCTGCGGGAACGCCGCACGGCCCTCGCCGAACGCCTGGCCGCCGCCGAGCGGGCCCGGGCCCGGCGGGAGGCGCGCCGGCGGGACCTGGAAGCGGAACGAAGGCGGCTCCGAGAGGAGGCCGAGGCCCTCGCCGCCCGCATCGAGGCCGAGGAGCGGACCCTCGCCGACCTCGCCGCCCGCCGCCGCGAGCTGGTGGCCCGCCACGAGGCGGCGGCGGCCGAGGCGGCAAGGCTGCGTGCGGCGCTGGCGGAGGCGGAGCGGTCCCTCCTCGCGGTCGGGCGCGAGCGGGCGCTGGTGGAGCGGGAGCGGACGGGACCCGCCCGCCGCCGCGAGGCCGTCGGGGCGCGACTCGCGGAACTCGCCGCCGAACGGGAGAGGCTCGCCGGGGAGGCGGCGCGGGAGGAGGCTGAGGCGGATGCCGAGGCGCGGCTCGCCGAACTGGATGCGGAGCGGCGGCGTCTGGACGCGGAGCGGGAGCGGTGCGCGCGGGTGCTGACCGAGGCACGCGAGGCCCACCGTGCGCGGGCGGCGGAGCGGGCGGAGTGGGCCCGCCGGCACGAGGAACGGGCGGCGGAGACGGCGGCGTGTCGGCAGCGGCTGGAGGCGCTGGACCACGAGCTCGCCCGCATCGACGCGGAGATCGCCGCGACGGAAGACGCGCTGGCGCGGCTCGCCCGCGAGCGCGATCGTCTCGCCGGGGAGGAAGCGGACGGGGACGAGGACCCTGTCGCCGAGCGGGCCCGCCTCGCCGAGCGGGTGGCGGCGCTCGACCGTGCGCTGGAAGAGGATCGCGCCCGTCTGCACACCATCGAGGAGGAGCTCGCGGAGCTGGCGGAGCGCGAGACGGCGCTCGGGGCCGAGCTCGCCGCCCGCGAGCGCGACCGCGGCCGGGTGGAGGGGGAGATGGCGGCGCTGCGGGCGGCGCTGCCGGATTCCGCCGGCGAGACCCTCCTCGATCTCGTCGAGGTGGAGGACGGGCTCGCCCGCGCCCTCGCCGCCGCCTTCGGCGATGCCCTCGTCGCCGGCCGTGACGGGGGAGCCGCCCGCTGGCGTCCGCTGCCGCTGACACCGCCGCCCCTGCCCGGCGTTCCCTCGCTGGCCGAGCGCGCCCGGGCGCCCGACTGGGTGCGGGCGCGACTCCGCTTCGTGGGGCTGGTGGAGGGGGAGGAGGGGGGCGAGGCTCTGCAGCCGCGGCTGCGGCCCGGACAGGTGCTGGTCTCGCCGGGAGGCGATCTCTGGCGCTGGGACGGCTTCGTGCGTCGCGGCGACGGTGCGGGCGGCGAGAGTCCGGCGGAACGGCGGGTGCGGCTGCGGGCGCTGGCGCGGGAGGCCCGGGCGCTGGCGGAGACCATCGCGCGCCTGGGCGACGCCCTGACGGGGCTGAAGGCGCGCCGGCGGGCCCTGGAGACGGACCGCGCGCGGCTGCGTCGGGAGACGGAGGCGCGGGCGTCCGAGCGCGCCCGTCTGGCCGAGGCCGGGGCCCGCCTCGCCCGCCGCCGTCGCGAGATGGAGGCGGCCCGCGCCCGCCGGGCCCGTCTCGCGACGGAACTCGCCGGCGAGGAGGCGGCGCTGCGGCGCCGGCTCGAGGGGCGGAGGGCGGAACGGACGGCGCTCGCGGCGGAACGGGAACGCGGCGCCGAGGCCCTCGCCGCGGCGGAGGCGGCGCGGGAGGAGGCGGTCCGGGCGCTCCGGCGGCTCGACGACGCCCTCGGCGAGGCGGCGGCGCGGGTGGCCGAGGCGGAGCGGGCGCGGGAGACGTGCGCGCGGCGGCTGCGGGAGGTGACGGAGGAGGCGGGCGCGCTGGAACGGCGGCGGGCCGAGCGCGAGGCCCGGCGGCTCGCCCGGGCGGCGCGTCTCGAGGCCCTGGCGGAGGAGGCGCGCCGGCTCACGGCGGAGGACCGCGAGCTTGCGGCGGCGCTGGAACGGCTGGAGGCGCGGATCCGTACGGCGGTCGCGCGCGAGCGCCGTCTGCGCGACGAGGTGGCGGCTCTGCGCCGGCGTCTCGAGGCCGCGAGCGCGGCGGTGGCCGAGGCGACCGGCGAGCTGGCCCGGCTGGAGGAGGCGGTGGCGGCGGCGCGGCGGACACGCGAGCGGGCGGAAGCGGCGGCGGCGGCGCTGGCCGTCCGGCGCGCCGATGTCGACCGCGACCTCGCCGCGCTCGAGGCGGAGGCGCGGGAGGAGGACGGGGAGACGGGGGACGGGGTGCCGGATGCCGCCGCCCTCGCGGAACTGGATGCGCAGATCGCCCGGCTGGAGGAGGAGGAACGGGCGCTCGCGGCGGAGATCGCCTCTCTTTCCCGTGCCCGTGAGGATCTCGGGCATCGACGCGAAGCGCGCACCCAAGAGCTCGCCACCGCCCGCGAGGCGGTGGCCGCCGTCCGCCGCGATCTGATCCATGCCCGCGGACGTCTCGACGCGGCGGAGGCGGCCCTCGCCGGCCATGCGGACCCGCGCCGGGACGAGGAGACCCTCGCCCGCGCCGCCGAGGCGGTGGCGGCGGAGACCGACGCCGCCGCCCTGGAGGAGCGGATCCGGGCCCTCGGTCGCCGCCGCGAGCGGCTGGGCGCGGTCAATCTCGCCGCCGCCCGCGAGCTGGCGGCGGCGCGGCGGGAGCTGGAGACACGGGAGGGGGAACTGCGCGAGCTGGAGGATGCGGCGCGGCGGCTGGAGGCCGCCATCGGCCGGCTGGACCGCGAGGCGCGGGTCCGCCTCCTGGAGACCTTCCGGGCGGTGGACGGACATTTCCGCCGCCTCTTCGCCGAGCTCTTCGGCGGCGGCGAGGGGCGGCTGGAGCTCGCCGGCGCCGACGATCCACGGGTGGCCGGACTCGAGATGGTGGTGCGGCCGCCCGGCAAGAGGCTGCAGCACGCGGGGCTGCTGTCGGGCGGCGAGAAGAGTCTCGCCGGCCTCGCCCTGGTCTTCGCCTTCTTCCTGGCGCGGCCGGCCCCGCTGTGCGTGCTGGACGAGGTGGACGCGGCCCTCGACGACGCCAACGTGGTCCGCTTCGCCGACGTCATGGCGCGGATCGCCCGCACCACCGGCACCCGCTTCCTGGTGGTCACCCACCATCCCCTGACCATGGCCCGCATGGACCGCCTCTACGGGATCACCATGGCCGAGGAGGGGGTCTCGCGCCTGGTGTCGGTGCGCCTCGACGAGGCGGTGGCCCTGCGCGCCAGCGCCTGAGGGGGGACGGGGCAGGGTGCCGCACGGCGGCCGCCTCGCTTGACAGGCAGGGAGGCGGTTTCTAGGTTGCGCGCGCTTTCACGGGCGCGGCCCCGGCGGGTCGCGGCCGTGGCGACGCGGGACATGGCGGAAGACAGGCGCCCACCCTCTCTCGAGGCCTTCGACCGCAGGCTGGCCCGGGCCCGTGCCGGACTCGCGGGGCGGAGCCGACGGAGGGGTGGGAGCGGACGTTCGCCCTATGCCGAGGGGCTGCAGGCCGGGATCGAGGTGATGGGCGGCCTGATCGGAGGCGGGCTCCTCGGCTGGGCGCTCGACCGGTGGACCGGCCTGCGACCGCTGTTCCTGCTGGTGTTCCTGATACTCGGTGGCGCGGCGGGCCTCCTGAACGCCTACCGGCATCTGCGCCGCACCGGCCCGTTCGACGACGGGACGGCCGGCGCCGGGGGGCCGTGCGACGAACCGGCGGAGGGAGACGGTGGCGAGTCCGCTCGAACAGTTCGCGATCGAGCCCATCGTGCGGATCACGGTCCCTGATCTCGGGCTCGATCTCAGCTTCACGAACTCGTCGCTGTGGATGGGCATCGCCGTCGCCTGTTCCTACGGGCTGGTGATGGCGGGGACCCGCCAGCGGGCCCTGGTGCCGGGACGGCTGCAGGCGCTGGTGGAACTGGCCTACGAGTTCGTCGCCGGCATGGTGCGGGAGAATGCCGGACGGGAGGGGATGCGCTACTTCCCCTGGATCTTCACCCTGTTCATGTTCGTCCTCTTCGGCAATCTGCTGGGCATCATCCCCGGCGCCTTCACCTTCACCAGCCACATCATCGTCACCTTCACCCTCGCCATCGGAGTGTTCCTCGGCACCACCGCGGTGGGCTTCTACATCCACGGGCTGCGCTTCCTCACCTTCTTCGTCCCCTCCGGCGCACCGAAGATCATGCTGCCGCTGCTGGTGCCCATCGAGATCCTGTCCTACTGCTTCCGGCCCATCAGCCTCTCCATCCGTCTGTTCGTCAACATGATGGCCGGGCACACCATGCTGAAGATCTTCGTGGGCTTCGCCGTCGCCCTGGGGATCCTGTTCGGCTGGCTGCCCTTCTCCATCATCGTCGCGCTGAACGGTTTCGAGATCGTGGTGGCGTTCCTGCAGGCGT
Source organism: Alphaproteobacteria bacterium (assembly GCA_026982705.1). Taxonomy (GTDB): domain Bacteria; phylum Pseudomonadota; class Alphaproteobacteria; order Geminicoccales; family Geminicoccaceae; genus HRBIN39. The sequence continues at coordinate 7,715 of JALSGP010000009.1, read as the reverse complement.
ACATCTTCACCATCCTCACCTGTCTCTACCTGCACGACGCCATCCACCTGCACTGAGCGGGCCCCCTTCAGGTTCCAGTCCAGCAACGGGAGACGTGAGATGGAGCTCGATGCCGCCAGGATGATCGGTGCCGGTCTCGCCACCATCGCCCTCTTCGGCGTGGGCACGGGGATCGGCAGCATCTTCTCGACCCTGATCTCCACCGTCGGCCGCAACCCCTCGGTGCAGCAGCGGGTGTTCCCCTACGCCATCATCGGCTTCGCCCTGGTGGAAGCGGTGGCGCTGTACGCGCTGCTCATCGCCTTCATCATCCTCTTCGTCTGACCGGAGCGGGCAGGGTGCGGCGGGGGTGGCCGCGGTCGCCCCCGGCCGCCGAGGAGGCATCTTGCGGAGGACCCACGGGTATCTGGCGGTGCTGGCGGTCCTGCTGCCGGTGGTGGCCTCGGCCGCCGAACCCGGCGGCGAGAGCCGCGGCCTGCCGCAGTTCGATCCCACCCACTTCCCGAGTCAGATCTTCTGGCTCGTCGTCTTCTTCGCCCTCCTCTACTGGCTCTTCACCCGCAAGGCGCTGCCGCGGCTCACCGAGATCCTGGAGGAGCGGCAGGACCGCATCGCCGCCGATCTCGACCGCGCCAGCCAGCTCCGCCGCGAGGCGGAGGAGGCCTACGCCCGCTACGAGCGCATGCTGGACGAGGCGCGCGGCCGTGCCCACGAGGCGCTGGTGCGGGCCCAGGAACGCATCGCCCGCGAGACGGCGGAACGGACCGCCGAACTCGAACGCGTCACCCAGGCGCGCATCCGCGAGGCCGAGGCCGAGATCGCCCGCTTCCGGGACCGGGCCCTGACCGAGCTGGGTGAGGTGGCGGCCGAGATCGTGCAGGCGGCGACATCGCGTCTCGCCGGTCTCGAGATCACGCCGGAGGAGGCGCGGGCGGCGGTGGCACGTGCCGTCGAAGGCGGAGGGAGCCGGCCGTGAGCGAGGAACTGCTGGTCGAACTCCTGCTGGTACTGTCGCTGGCGGTGCTGGCGGCGCTGGTGTGGAAGCCCCTGCGCCGCTCCATTCTGGGCGGGCTCGACGACCACGCCCGCCGCATCCGCGCCGAGCTGGAGGAGGCGCGACGTCTCCACGAGGAGGCCAAGGCCCTCCTCGCCCGCCACCAGCGCATGCTCCACGAGGGCGAGGCGCTGGCCCGCGACATCCTCGCCCGCGCCGAGGAGGAGGTCGAGCGGCTGGAGCGGCGGGCGCGCGAGGAATTCGAGGAACTGGTGGCGCGTCGCCGGCGCCAGGCCGAGGAACGGATCCTCCAGGAACGCAACCGGGCCGTGGCCGAGATCCGTGCCCGCACCGTGGAGGTGGCCGTGGCCGCCACCCGCGGCGTGCTGGCGGAACGGCTGGGGGAGGCGCGGGGGCGCGAGCTGCTGGATCGCGCCGTCGACGAGGTGGCCCGGCGTCTGCACTGAGGATCCGGACGGGGCGCCCGCGGGCGCCCCGTTCCGTGCGGGGAGGTGGATGCCATGGATCCCAGGGGACAGGTGGCCCTGGTCACCGGTGGGGGCTCCGGCCTCGGTGCCGCCACCGCCCGGCGTCTCGCGGCGGCCGGGGCCTTCGTGGTGGTGGTGGACCTCGACGGTGAGCGTGCCGGCGCCGTGGCCCGGGAGGTGGGCGGCGAGGCGGTGGCCCTGGACGTGGCCGATCCGGTGGCGGCCGAACGTCTCTTCGACCGCCTCGCCGAGGAGGGACGCACGCCGCGGATCCTGGTCAACGGCGCCGGCGTGGCCGACGCCGCCCGCATCGTCGGCCGCGACGGTCCCATGCCCCTCGAGGCCTTCACCCGCGTGGTGCGGGTCAATCTCTTCGGCACCTTCAACATGCTCCGTCTCGCCGCCGCCGCCATGAGCGGACTGACGCCGCTGGGCGGGGACGGCGAGCGGGGCGTGGTGGTGAACGTCTCTTCCGTCGCCGCCTTCGAGGGTCAGATCGGGCAGGCCGCCTACGCCGCCTCCAAGGGCGCCGTGGCCGCCCTCACCCTGCCGGCGGCGCGCGAACTGGCCGCTCGCGGCATCCGGGTGGTGGCGGTGGCCCCGGGGCTCTTCGCCACCCCCATGCTGCTGGGCATGCCCGAGAAGGTGCAGCGGAGTCTCGCCGAGCAGATCCCTTTCCCGCGCCGTTTCGGCCGGCCCGAGGAGTTCGCCGAACTGGTCCTCCACATCTGCCACAACGTCATGCTCAACGGCGAGGTGATCCGGCTCGACGGCGCCTTGCGCATGCCGCCGCGCTGAGCGACCCTCGCCGCGGATCGAACCGGGGGAGGTCGGGCGTGCACGGAGGGCGGCTTCTCGTGGAACAGCTCGCCCGGCTGGGCGTGGACTGCGTCTTCCAGGTCCCGGGCGAGAGTTTCCTGCCGGTGCTGGACGGGCTGGTGGACCGGCCGGACATCCGCGTGGTGACCGGCCGTCAGGAAGGGGGCGTGGCCATGATGGCCGAGGCCTGGGGCAAGCTCGCCCGGGCCCCGGGTGTGGCCTTCGTCACCCGCGGCCCCGGTGCCGCCAACGCCTGTGCCGGTCTCCACGTGGCCCGCCAGGACGACACGCCGCTGGTGCTGTTCGTGGGCGACGTGCCGCGGGCGGTCCGCGACCGCGAGGCCTTCCAGGAGGTGGACTGGCGGCGCAGCCTCGCCGGTCTCGCCAAGGCCCTGTTCGTGGTGGACCATCCGGAACGGCTGCCCGAGTTCGCCCTGCGCGCCTTCCACCTCGCCACCGCCGGCCGCCCGGGACCGGTGGTGGTGGTGCTGCCGGAGGACGTGCTCCATGCCCGCGTCACGGGCGAACCCGTGGATTCGCCGCCGCGGCCGGTGGCGGCGCCGCCGGCGGAGGCGGTGCGGGCGGTGGCGGAGGAGCTGGCCCGTGCGCGGCGGCCGCTGCTGCTGGTGGGGGGCGGCGACTGGGGCGAGGCGGAGCGGACCGCCCTCGAACGCCTCGCGGACCGCTGGAAGCTGCCGGTGGCCACGGCCTTCCGCTGTCAGGACCACATGGACAATCTCCATCCCGGCTACGCCGGCTTCCTCGGCATCGCGCCGCCGCCGCATCTGGTGGCGCGCGTCGAGGAGACGGACCTGCTGCTGGTGGTGGGGACCCGCATCGACGAGAAGACCGCCGGCGACTATGCGCTGATCCGGGCGCCGGTGCCGCGGGCGCGGTTGATCCACGTCCATCCCGATCCGGCCGAGCTCGGCCGCGTGTTCCGGCCGGCCCGCGCCCTGGTGGCCCGGCCGCTCCCCTTCCTGGAGCGGCTCGCCGCCTGTCCGCCACCGGCGGATCCACCCTGGGCGGAGGAGACGCGGCGTCTCCACGAGGCCTTCCTCGCCTGGTCGACACCCGTGCCGGAGACGGCGCGGGGGGTCGATCTGGCGAGGGTGATGGGCGAGCTCGGGCGGCGGCTGCCGGAGGATGCCGTCCTCGCCAGCGGTGCCGGCAACTTCACCCTCTGGGTCCATCGCTTCGCCCGCCACCGCCGCGCGCAGACCCAGCTCGCTCCCCGTTCCGGCTCCATGGGCTACGCCCTGCCGGCGGCGGTGGCCGCCGCCGTCCGTCATCCCGGGCGCACGGTGGTGGCGGTGGCCGGCGACGGCGATCTCCAGATGACCCTGCAGGAGTTCGCCACGGCGGTGCAGGAGGAGGTGGCGCCGGTGGTGCTGGTGGCCGACAACGGCGGCTACGGCACCATCCGCATGCACCAGCGTCGCGCCTTTCCCGGCCGCGCCCGCGGCAGCCGCCTGGTCAATCCGGACTTCGCCGCACTGGCCCGGGCCATGGGCGGCTTCGGAGCGCGGGTGAGCCGCACCGACGAATTCGCCGACGCCTTCGCCGAGGCCCGTCGCAGCGGTCGGCCGGCCCTGCTCCACCTCCTCCTCGATCCGGAGCGGCTCGTTCCGGCGCCCGTCCGCGCCGACCGGGACCATTGACAGACCGGCGTGCCCCGGGGTTATCTCGCACCTGCGAAAGACGCGAGTGCCCGAACGTCCGTCCAGTCGGGGGGTTCCACGATGGCCACGCGAGCCGCACGCCCGCTGTCGCCGCACCTGCAGATCTACCGCTGGTACTTCACCATGGCGCTGTCCATCCTCCACCGCATCAGCGGGGCGGTGCTGGTGGTGGGGCTGGTGCTGCTGAGCTGGTGGCTGACGGCGCTGGCCCGCGGGCCCGAGGCCTTCGCCGTGGTGCGGGCCGCCATCGACAACGTCCTGGGCGGGCTGGTGCTGTTCGGTTTCACCCTCGCCCTCTTCTACCACATGCTCAACGGCATCCGCCATCTCGTCTGGGACGCGGGTCTGGGGCTCGATCGGGAGAGCGCGCAGCGCTCCGGGGTCCTCGTGGTGGTGGGCACCGTCGGCCTCACCCTCCTGGTCTGGGCCATCGCCCTCGTGAAGTGACCGCGGGAGATCCCGTCATGGTCCAGCGCGCGTCCGCGGCCCGACGCCTCGGCTCGGCCCGTGCGGGTCTCGCCGAGTGGAAGCTCCAGCGGCTCACCGCCGTCGCCCTCGTGCCGCTGGGACTGTGGTTCGTCTTCGCCATGCTCGCCCTCTCCGGCGAGCCCTACGCCGAGGTGCGGGCCTTCTTCGCGAGCCCCTTCAACGCCACCATGACCATCCTCACGGTGATCGCCGCCTTCCAGCATGCCCGGCTGGGCGTACGGGTGATCGTGGAGGACTACGTCCACGCCCCGGCCGCCAGGGTGGCGGCACTGGTGGCGACGGACCTTCTCGCCTTCGCCTTCGCCACCTCCTGCATCGTCGCCGTCCTCTTCGCCGCGCTCGGGAGCTGAACCCATGCCCCAGGCCTACACCATCGTCGACCACACCTACGACTGCGTCGTCGTCGGTGCCGGCGGATCCGGGCTCCGGGCGGCCGTCGGGCTGGTGGAGGCGGGTCTCCAGGTGGCCTGCATCACCAAGGTCTATCCCACCCGCTCCCACACGGTGGCAGCCCAGGGCGGCATCAACGCGGCGCTGGGCAACGTCAAGGAGGACGACTGGCGCTATCACATGTTCGACACCGTCAAGGGGTCGGACTGGCTCGGCGACCAGGACGCCATCGAGTACATGACCAAGAACGCCCCCCGGGCGGTCTACGAGCTGGAGCACTACGGCGTCCCCTTCTCCCGCACCGAGGACGGGCGCATCTACCAGCGCGCCTTCGGCGGTCAGTCCATCCGCTACGGCGAGGAGCAGGCCTACCGCACCTGCGCCGCCGCCGACCGCACCGGCCATGCCCTGCTCCACACCCTCTTCCAGCAGGCGCTCCGGAACCGGGTGGAATTCTATCACGAATACTTCGCCCTCGACCTGCTGATGGATGCGGAGGGGGCGTGCCGCGGCGTCATCGCCCTCTGTCTCGAGGACGGGACCCTCCATCGCTTCCGCGCCCACGTGACGGTGCTGGCCACCGGCGGCTACGGGCGGGTCTACCACTCCTGCACCAGCGCCCACACCTGCACCGGCGACGGCAACGCCATGGTGCTGCGCGCGGGACTGCCGCTGCAGGACATGGAGTTCGTGCAGTTCCACCCCACCGGCATCCACGGCGTGGGCGTGCTGATCACCGAGGGGGCGCGGGGCGAGGGCGGCTATCTCACCAACTCGGAGGGCGAGCGCTTCATGGAGCGCTACGCGCCCAGGGCCAAGGATCTGGCCTCGCGGGACGTGGTCAGCCGCGCCATCATGGTGGAGATCATGGAGGGGCGCGGCTGCGGGCCCGACAGGGACCATGTGCTGCTCCATCTGGAGCATCTGCCGGCGGAGCTCATCCACCAGCGCCTGCCGGGCATCGCCGAGACGGCGCGGATCTTCGCCGGGGTCGACATCACCCGGGAGCCGATCCCGGTGGTCCCCACCTGCCACTACAACATGGGCGGCATTCCCACCAACTGGCGCACCGAGGTGGTGTGCCCGCGGGACGGCGATCCCGATGCGGTGGTGCCGGGGCTCATGGCGGTGGGCGAGGCGGCCTGCACCTCCGTGCACGGGGCCAATCGCCTCGGCGGCAATTCGCTGATCGATCTCGTGGTGTTCGGGCGGGCGGCGGCGCTGCACGCCGCCGAGCGGATCCGCCCGGGCACGCCCCATCCGGAGCTGCCGCGCGACGCCGGCGAGGAGGCCGTCGCCCGTCTCGATCGCCTGCGCCATGCCCGCGGCTCGCGGACGGTGGGCCAGATCCGGACCGAGATGCAGAAGACCATGCAGCACTATGCCAACGTCTTCCGCAACGGGCCCACCCTCGAGGAGGGCTGTCGGAGGCTGGCGGAGGTGGCGAAGTCGCTGGAGGACCTGCGTCTCGAGGACCGTTCGCTGGTCTGGAACACCGATCTGGTGGAGGCGCTGGAACTGGAGAACCTGATGCTGCAGGCGGTCGCCACCATCCACTCGGCGCTCTACCGCACCGAGAGCCGCGGGGCCCACGCCCGCGAGGACTATCCGGAGCGGGACGACGAGAACTGGCTGGTGCACACGCTGGTCTGGGTGGATCGCGACTGGCGGGTGCGCTTCGATCGTCGGCCGGTGCACCTCTACACCCTCACCAACGAGGTGGAGCCCTTCCCGCCGCAGAAGCGGGTCTACTGAGTGCGAGCCGGAGACGCACGGATGGTGCAGTTCGCTCTTCCCGAGGGATCGCGGCCCCGGCCCGGAAAGACCTGGCCGGCGCCGGAGAAGGCGCGGAGGCCGCGCGCCTTCCGCATCTACCGCTACGATCCGGAGGCGGGCGGTCCGCCCCGCATCGACACCTATGTGATCGATCTCGACGACTGCGGTCCCATGGTCCTGGACGCGCTCGTCAAGATCAAGAACGAGATCGATCCCTCGCTCACCTTCCGCCGCTCCTGCCGCGAGGGGGTGTGCGGTTCCTGCAGCATGAACATCGGCGGCGAGAACACCCTCGCCTGCACCCGCGCCATCGCCGACGTGCCGGGCGAGGAGGTGGCGGTCTATCCGCTGCCCCACATGCCGGTGATCAAGGACCTGGTGGTGGACCTGTCGCATTTCTGGGCGCAGTACGAGGCCATCGAGCCCTGGCTCAAGACCCGCACGCCGGCGCCCGACCGCGAACGTCGCCAGTCGCCGGAGGAGCGGGCGCGCCTGGACGGGCTCTGGGAATGCATCCTCTGCGCCTGCTGCTCCACCGCCTGCCCCTCCTACTGGTGGAACGGCGACCGCTATCTGGGTCCCGCCATCCTGCTGCAGGCCTATCGCTGGATCGCCGATTCCCGCGACGAGGCCACGGGCGAGCGTCTGGACCAGCTGGAGGATCCCTTCCGGCTCTATCGCTGTCACACCATCTTCAACTGCACCCGGACCTGTCCCAAGGGGCTCAATCCCGCGAAGGCCATCGCCGAGATCAAGAAGGCCATCGCCGAACGCGGGTCCTGAGGGGCGGCGTCGGAGGGGCCCCGCGACGGCGGGGCCTCCGCACGGAGGTCTGGGAAGATCTTCCGCGAAGGGTCCCCGTTGACGGCGGGGTGGGCGATGGCTAGATAGCGCCTCGCCGACGCGGTCCGGACCCAGAGGAGTGGTCGGGAGCCGCGGCCTCGGCATCGCGCTCTCTGACATCGTGGTGTGTGGTGTTGTTTTGGAGGGGATGTGCGGGCGGTGCCGGTGGTGTGGTGCCGTTTCGCGGTCTCCGTGGGTCGGCTCTTGGTGGGGTCGGCGGCGTGGTCTGCGGGA
>JALSGP010000008.1 GCA_026982705.1 Alphaproteobacteria bacterium | reverse complement strand
GCCGTGAAAGCCCCCAGCGCCGATGGTACTACGCCACACAGGCGTGGGAGAGTAGGCCGTCGCCGGGTCCTCCCATGGGACACCACACCACCACACCAACCCCCTCCACACCCCTCCCCCACCAAACCCGCACCCGCCGACACCAAAGAAGACGCACCCAAACCTGCCCCACGAAACCGGCGACGCGCCCGAAATCGACCACGCCCACGGGCCCGTCACCAGCCCATCACCCGCCGCTCGCCACCGCCTCCGAGTCCCGGCACCACACGCCCGCCGAGCGCAAAACCCCCCACGCCCCCCCACCGCCGTCCCGGCACCCGTTCCCGACACGCACACCAGAAACCCGCACGACGAACCCCGCACGGACGCCGAAGAAACCGCACCCCGCCGCAGGCAGGGGACCAGAGCAACGCCGCCCCGAACCACACCCCCACCTCCGCCACCGCCCCCAGCCGCTCCCGCCCACCGAACCCATGGCCCCGGACCGCATCCCGCCACCACACCCCAAACCCCCCTCACCCCCACCGACCCAGACGCCGACAAAGACCCTCCACCACCACCGCCGCCGCCGACCAACTCGCATGACCCTCCACCCACCACCGCGCCGCACGACCCAAACGCGCCACACGCCCAGGATCCCGCGCCAAACCCACCAGCGCACGCGCAAATCCCTCCACACACCCACCCCTCACCACCACCCCAGTCCAACCATCCTCCACCACCTTCGCCGAACCACTCGACACCACCACAGCCTTACCCCCAGCCATGTAATTCAACAACTTCTGCGGTAGGCCGTCGCGCCGTCTCCGGGTGCGCCATGCGTCGATCCCCGCTCTTGACCGATGTCAAAGCGGGCCGGCCCTCCCCGTGCTAGCCGGGACGCGGTCTCGCGGATGCGATGCGGGGAGGTCCACCGATGGCTGTCTCACGCCGCCGTTTCCTGTCCGGCACCGCGGCCGGCCTGTCGCTGTCGGCCTTCGCCGGCAAGGTGCTGGCGCTCGAGGTGTTCGAGCCGGTGGTCGACGTGGAGAACCCGATCGGATATTATCCCAATCGCGACTGGGAACGCCTCTATCGCGACATCTACCGCGTCGAGTCCGAGTTCACCTTCCTCTGCGCCCCCAACGACACCCACAACTGCCTCCTGCGGGCGAAGGTCAAGAACGGGGTCATCACCCGCATCGAACCCACCTACGGCTTCGGGAAGGCCACCGACATCTACGGGACCCGGGCCTCCCACCGCTGGGAGCCCCGCTGCTGCAACAAGGGCCTCTCCCTCATGCGGCGCTTCTACGGCGACCGCCGCGTCAAGGGGCCCATGATCCGACGGGGCTTCTACGAATGGTACCGCGCCGGCTTCCCGCGCGATCCGGAGACTGGCAGGCCACCGGCCGAATACTTCCGCCGCGGCCAGGACGACTGGCTGCAGATCACCTGGGACGAGGTGGCGGACGTCATCGCCAAGGCCTACATCGACATCGCCTCGACCTATTCCGGCGAGGAGGGGCGGCGGCGGCTCGAGAAGCAGGGCCATTACCATCCGGCAATGCTGGACGCCATGAAGGGCGCCGGCACCCAGACCCTCAAGTTCCGTGGCTCCATGCCCTTCCTCGCCGTCACCCGCTACACCTCACCCTATCGCATGGCCAACATGATGGCCCTGCTGGACTCCCACGTCCGCGGCACCGACGCGGAGACCGCCCTCGGTGGTCGCGGCTGGGACAACTACGCCTTCCACACCGACCTCGCGCCCGGTCATCCCATGGTGACCGGCCAGCAGAACACCGACTTCGATCTGTGTCTGTGGGAGCGGGCGAAGCTGGTGATCCTCTGGGGCATGAACCCCTTCACCACCAAGATGCCCGACTCCCACTGGCTCACGGAGGCGCGCATCAAGGGCACCTACGTGGTGGGCATCTACAACGACTATTCGCCCACCGCCCGCGCCTGCGACGAGGTGGTGGTGCTGCGGACCGCCACCGACACCGCCCTCGTCCTTTCCATGGCCTACGTCATCATGAAGGAGGAACGCTACCGCCCCGAGTCGGTGGTGGCGTGGACCGACATGCCCTTCCTGGTGCGCATGGACAATGGGAAGGTGCTGCGGGCCCGCGACATCGTGCCGGACTACCGGCCCCAGCCGCTGCGGAAGGCGGTGGTGTTCAAGAAGGGTGACAAGCTCCCACCCTTCTTCAAGCAGAAGACTCAGTACATTCCCGAAACGCTGCGGAACGAGGACATCGACGATTTCGTGGTGTGGGATCTCCGCACCGCCAGGCCCAGGATCGTCACCCGCGACCATGTGGGTGCCGATTTCCTGCGCCTCGGCATCGAGCCGGCGCTGCGCGGCACCTTCCAGGTGGAGACCGTGGAGGGCCGGAAGGTCGAGGTGCGGCCGCTGTTCGAGGTCTACTACGAGTTCTTCGAGCGGAACTACCGGCCCGAACTCGCCGAGAAGATCACCGGCGTGCCGGCCGACACCATCGAGCGCCTCGCCCGGCTGATCGCCGCCAACGCCGGCCGCACCAAGCTCACCCAGGGCATGGGCGTCAACCAGTACCAGCACGCCGATCTCAAGGATCGGGCCATGTACCTGGTCTGCGCCCTCACCGACAACGTCGGCGGTCTCGAGGGCAACATCGGTTCGTATGCCGGCAACTTCCGTCTGCCGCTGTTCAACGGCGCCGGCCAGTATCTCGCCGAGAATCCCTTCGACATCGAACTGGATCCGACCAGGCCGGCACGCGTGAAGTTCTACTGGCGGGCGGAGTCGGCGCACTTCTACTCGCACGACGACCATCCCCTTTACATCGGCGAGCACATGCTCACCGGCAGGACCCACATGCCGACGCCCACCAAGGCCATCTGGTTCGTGGACGCCAATTCGGCCCTGGGCAACGCCAAGTGGAAATACAACATCATCATGAACACGTTGCCCAAGATCGAGATGATCGTCACGAACGAATGGTGGTGGTCGCTGACGTGTGAATATTCCGATATCGTCCTCGGCGTCGATGCCTGGAACGAGAACAAGTACTGGGACATCGCCGGCTCGGTGACCAATCCGTTCGTCTACGTCTGGCCCAGGACCGGTCACCGGCGGTTCTTCGACACCCGCAACGACTGCGAGGCCTTCGCCCTGGTGGCGGCGCGCCTGGCCGAACTCACCTCCGACCGTCGCTTCCACGACTACTGGCGTTTCGCCATCGACGGACGGCCCGAGGTCTACACCCAGCGGATCATCGATGCCTCCAGCAACCTCCGCGGCTACCGGCTGGAGGAGATCGCCGCCAGGGCGCAGGAGGGCATTCCGAGCCTGATCATGACCCGGAGCTATCCGAAGTACGTGGGCATGGATCAGCGGCTCGAGCACAGGCCCTGGTACACCAAGTCCGGGCGGCTGGAGTTCTACCGCGAGGAGCCGGAGTTCCAGCAGGCGGGCGAGAATCTGCCCCTCTACCGGGAGGCGGTGGACTCCACCCACCACGAACCCAACGTGATCGTCGCCCGGCCCCATCCGCTGCTGCGGCCGGCCCGGCCCGAGGACTACGGGGTGGACGCCCGCAGGGCCCTCGAGGACACGGAACTGCGCCAGGCCCGCAACGTGCTGGTGGCCCCCGAGGATCTCCCGAACACGCGTCATCCGCTGGTGGAGAGCTTCGGCGCCACCCACATCGTCCACACCCCCAAGTATCGCCACGCCGCCCACACCACCACCGGCGATACCGACATCACGGTGCTGCTGTTCGGGCCGTTCGGCGACATCTACCGGCACGATCCGCGCAAGCCCTTCGTCTCCGAGGCCTACATCGACATCAATCCGAAGGATCTCGAGGAGCTGGGCATCCGCGACGGCGACTACGTCTGGGTGGACGCCGATCCCCAGGACCGGCCGTTCCGTGGCTGGCAGGATCGACCGGAGGACTATGCGGTGGGTCGCATGCTGATCCGGGCGCGCGCCTCCAACAACACACCGCCGGGCGTCGCCAAGATCTGGTTCAACATGTACGGATCCTCCCACGGCACCGTGCGCGGGACCCGCGAGAACGCCAACGGCCTCGCCCGCAATCCCAACACCGGCTACCAGTCCCTCTACCGCGCCGGCAGCCACCAGAGCGTGACGCGGAGCTGGCTCAAGCCGACGCTGCTGACCGACACCCTGGTCCGCAAGAACCTCATGGGGCAGGCGCTGGGCAAGGGCTTCGCCGTCGACGTCCACGGCGCCATCGGGGCCCCGCGCGAGGCCATGGGCCGCATCGTCAAGGCGGAGGACGGCGGCCTCGGCGGCCGCGGTGTCTGGCGTCCCGTCGCCCTCGGCCTGCGGCCGACCAACGCCGGTGAGGCGCTCAGGAAATATCTCGCCGCCGCGTACGTGACGAAGGCGTGAGGGAGAGACCGCCATGCCCACCGTCTACAACTGGCAGATCCGCCGCGAGCTCGACTATCCCTACGAGCACGAGCGGCCGCGGAAACAGTTCGCGATGGTGATGGATCTCAACAAGTGCATCGCCTGTCAGACCTGCACCATCGCCTGCAAGACCACCTGGACGCCGGGGCGCGGTCAGGAATACATGCTGTGGAACAACGTCGAGACCAAGCCCTATGGCTTCTATCCCCTCGGCTGGGACGTGAAGCTCATGGAGCTGCTGCGGGACGGTCAGAAGTGGGTGGACGCCACCTACGAGGGACCGACCCTCTTCGACGCCGCGCCGGAAGGCGACACCCTCGCCAAGTGGATGCCCGACGAGTACGACTGGGCCTTTCCCAACGTGGGCGAGGACGAGGTGTCGGAGCCGGTGGAGGTGGGCACGGTGATGGATCACCTGCCCCATCTCGCCTGGATGTTCTACCTGCCGCGGATCTGCAATCACTGCACCTATCCCGCCTGCGTCGCCGCCTGCCCGCGCAAGGCCATCTACAAGCGGCCGGAGGACGGGATCGTCCTCATCGATCCCGAGCGCTGCGAGGGCTATCAGGAGTGCGTGGCGGCCTGTCCCTACAAGAAGTCCATCTTCAACGCGGTGGCGCGCATCTCCCAGAAGTGCATCGGCTGTTTCCCCAAGGTGGAGAACGGCTATCAGCCCCAGTGCGTCACCACCTGCATCGGCCGCATCCGGCTGCAGGGCTTCATCAGCCCGCCCGACCGCATCCGGCCGGACAATCCCATCGATTTCCTGGTGCACGTCAAGAAGGTGGCCCTGCCCCTCTATCCCCAGACCGGTCTCGAACCCAACGTCTACTACATCCCACCCATCCACGTGCCCCGTTCCTTCCTCCGCCAGATGTTCGGCCCCGGCGTCGACCACGCGCTCCGCACCTACGAGCGCATGCGCCGCGGCGAGGAGCCGGAGCTGCAGGGGCTGCTGCACCTGTTCGGCTCCACCGAACGCATCTCCCACAGCTTCCGCGTGGTGGGCGACGAGGTCATCGGCTTCGACGAGCACGGCCGGGAGATCGTGCGGGTGCCGCTGGTGGAGCCCTACCAGGAGCGGCCGCACGAGGACCCGGAACTGGACGTGGTGCGTCAGGACATCCCCTGAGGGAGGATCGCGTCATGGCATCCCGCATGCTCGCCCTCGCCCTCGCGACGCTGCTGGCGAGTGGCAGCGCCCTGGCCCAGGAGGCGCTCCGGGCGGTCTACCGGGCCGACGGCATCCCACTGGATCCCACCGACGCCGCCTGGCAGGAGGCGCCGGCCGTCACCGTCACCCTCGACGGCCAGACGGTGACCGAACCCATGGCCCTCGAGGCGGCGGTCGGCGAGGTCTCGGTGCAGGCCCTCACCAACGGCCGCGAGATCGCCTTCCGCCTGGTGTGGGAGGATCCCACCGAGGATCGTTTCCACGTGGTGGCCAAGTTCTCCGATGCGGTGGCGGTGATGGTCCCCTACCGTCCCTCCGACGAGGTGCCCATCACCATGGGCGGTCCCGGTGATCGGGTGCTGATCCTGCACTGGGCGGCCTTCCGCCAGGAGAACCTGGACAACGGCTATGCCGACGTGAACAAGCTCTATCCCAACGCGGTCTACGACTGGTACCCCCACGCCCGCAAGCCCTATCGCTATCCGGAGGACTGGCGCAACCAGTACGCGCTCGCCTACATCGGCGGCGAGAAGCTGTTCCGCAAGAACACCATCGCGAGCCCGGTGCGCGAGGTGGTGGCCGAGGGCTTCGGCACCTCCACCTGGAAGGACGTCCAGCGGGCGGAGGGCCGGGGCGTCCACGTGGACGGGCGCTGGGAGGTGGTGATCCGCCGGCGGTTCGTGGAGGAGAACACCTCCAATCCCGACTGGGGGCCCGGGCGGCGGACCTTCTTCACCGTCGCCGTGTGGGACGGCAGCAGCGGGGATCGCGGCGGACGCAAGGCGCTGGGCTACGCCTGGATCCCCCTCGAGGTGGAGGCGGCACCGTGAGCGGCACCGCGTCCCGCACCCTCGAGGAGGCCACGGCCCGCGCCTTCCTCCTCGCCTGGCTCGCCCGCGCCTTCGCCTATCCTCGCGCGGACCGGGTCGCGAGCCTGCGGGCGGGCGCGGAGGATCTGGCACGGACCCTCCGGCTCCTGGAACTGCCGGCGGAGCCGGAGTTGCCCCGGGTGCTGGAAGGGGCGGAGGGACGTCTGCCGGAACTGCAGGGGCTCTACAACCGGCTGTTCGTCACCGCCCTCGAGGTGCCCATCACCGAGACCGCCTACGAGCTGGACAAGACGGCGCGGCGGGCGGCCGAGCTCGCCGACATCCAGGGCTTCCACCGCGCCTTCGGCCTCAGGGTGGGGGCACCGCTGGAGCCGGATCATCTGGTGGCCGAGCTCGACTTCCTCTCGGCGCTGATGCAGAAGCTGGTCCATTTCCACGACGTGGGCGACGAGGAGGGGCTGGCGGTGGTGGAGCGGGCCTACCGCGCCTTCCTCGAGGACCATCTCGGCCGTTGGTACGAGATCTTCTGCGACCGGCTCGAACAGGCCACCGAGGATCCCTGGTACCGCATCCCGGCGCGGATGCTGCGCGCCTTTCTCGACGCCGAACTGCGGCTGCTCGATCTCGCGCCGCAGCGCCTCACCCGCTATGTCGGCCAGCCTCCCTCCGCATCCACCTGGCCCTGCGGTGCGGGGCCGGGCGCATGTCCCTCTCCCTCCTGAACGCTGGCCTCCATCGGCGCACGGGCCCGCTCCGGCGGGCCCGTGACCGTTCCCGCCGCCGCTCACACCTCGAAGAAGACCGTCTCCCGCTCGCCCTGGAGGTGGATGTCGAAGCGGTAGACGAGGGCGCCGTGACGGTGCGCGCGGCGGGCGATCAGCGTCCCGCGCCGCGATTCCGGGACCAGGCTCAGGATCGGATCGGCGGCGTTCGCCTCGGCCTCGTCCTCGAAATAGATGCGGGTGAAGAGATGGTTGAGCAGGCCGCGGGCGGTGAGACAGACGTGGATGTGGGGGGCCATGAGGCGGCCGTCGGGCCCGGGCACGCGGCCGGGTTTCACCGTCTCGAAGCGGAACCGTCCTTCGGCGTCGGTCCCGCAGCGGGCGAAGCCCACGAAGTCGGCGGAGCCGCCGCCGGGGGCATCGGCATAACGCCCCCGGGCGTCCGCCTGCCAGATCTCCACCAACGCGTCCTCCACCGGATCGCCGGCGCCGTCCAGCACCCGGCCCTCGATCACCAGATGCCGACCGGGCGTCTCCGCGGTCACCGGGCGGTTGCCGGCGATGGCGGCATAGCCGTAGGCCTCGGGGGTGAGGGCGTAGGCGAAGTAGGGACCGACCGTCTGGGAGGGGGTCTGGCGCAGGCGGGTCATCGTCCGGCCTCCACGGGCGTCTCGGCGGGTCCGCGCAGCACGATGTCGAAGCGGTAGCCGGTGGCGAACTCCGGGCGGGTGAGCTCGAGATCGAAGCGGGCGACGAGCCGCTCCCGCGCCGCCGCCGGCACCGCCTGGAAGATGGGATCGTGGGCCAGGAGCGGATCCCCGGGGAAGTACATCTGGGTCACCAGGCGGGTGACGAAGGCGGGGCCGAAGAGGGAGAAGTGGATGTGGGAGGGACGCCAGGCGTTGGCGTGGTTCCGCCAGGGATAGGGACCCGGGCGGACGGTGACGAAGCGGTACCAGCCCTCCTCGTCGGTGAGACAGCGGCCGGCGCCATGGAAGTTGGGATCGAGGGGAGCGTGGTGCTGGTCGCGGCGATGGACGTAGCGACCGGCGGCGTTGGCCTGCCAGATCTCGACGAGGGTGCGGCGCACGGGCCGGCCCTCCTCGTCCAGCACCCGCCCGGCCACCACGATGCGCTCGCCGATGGGTTCGCCATTGCGGGCGGCGTTGCGGGTGAGGTCGTGGTCCAGTTCGCCGATGGCCTCGTGGCCGTAGACGGGGACGGTCAGATCCCCCAGGGTCTGCGGCACCGGCACCAGCGGCCGGGTGGGACCGCGCAGCACGGTGGAGCGGTAGTCGGGATGGATCATGGGCGGATGGGACGCCGGGTCCCTCGGCCGGAAGGGAATGCGGGATCGCACGGCTGGTCCTCCCCGATGAAGCGATCAGACGAGATCGTCGAGGTCGAGTGGCAGACCGGTGTAGTTCTCGGCCAGCCAGGTCGCCGCCGCCCGCGAGCCGGTGACGGCCTCGAGTTCGCCCAGGCGGCGGCGGTGGTCGAAGGGAAGTTCGTCCTCGTCCCGGTGGAGCATGGTGGTCATCCACCAGGAGAAGTGCTGGACCTTCCAGATGCGTGCGAGGCAGAGGGCGCTGTAGCGCTCGAGACCGTCCTCGCGTCCCTCCTTGAGGAGGGCGAAGAGGGCGCGGGCCAGGTGGGTGACGTCGGCGACGGCGAGATTGAGCCCCTTGGCCCCCGTGGGCGGCACGATGTGGGAGGCGTCGCCGGCCAGCAGCAGCCGTCCGTGGCGCATGGGCTCGGTGACGAAGCTGCGCATCACCGTGAGATCCTTCTGGATCACCGGCCCGCGTTCGAGGCGGAAGCCGGGCGCGGCGAGGCGCGTCTCCAGCTCGTCCCAGATGCGTCCATCGGGCCAGTCGGCGAGATCGGTGTCCGGGGGAACCTGGATGTAGAGGCGCGAGAGGGTGGGCGAACGCATGGAGAGCAGCGCGAAACCGCGCTCGTGATGGGCGTAGACCAGCTCTTCGGAGGCGGGGCGGGCCTCGGCGAGGATGCCGAGCCAGGCATACGGATAGCGGCGCTCGTAGGTGGTGAGGTGGGATGTGGGGATGCTGCGGCGGGCGACGCCGTGGAAGCCGTCGCAGCCGGCCACCACCTCCGCCTCCAGCCGCCGCACCTCGCCCCGGTGGCGGAAGACCACCACCGGCCGGGATGTCGCCACGTCCTCCACCGCCACCGCCTCCGCCTCGAAGAGGATGGGCGCCCCCGCATCCAGCCGGGCGCGGATCATGTCCTTCACCACCTCGTGCTGGCCGTACACCGTGACGGTGCGGCCCACCAGCTTGCGGAAGTCGACGCGCACGGTGCGGCCGGCGAAGCGCAGATTGATGCCGCCGTGGACCAGCCCCTGCCGCCGCATGCGGGCGCCGAGTCCCACCCGGTCCAGCAGTTCCGCCACATCGTGCTCCATGACGCCGGCGCGGATGCGCCGCTCCACATGGCCGCGATCGTGACGCTCCAGCACCACGGAGTCGATGCCGCGGCGGTGGAGCAGATGGGCCAGCAACAGCCCCGCCGGTCCCGCGCCGATGATGGCCACGCGCGTGCGCACCTTCCCTCCTCCCCGACCGTCGATCTCGGCCCCTCAGCCCGGCTGATCCCCGCCGCCGCCGTCCGGACCCAGCACCTCGCGGGCGACGCGGAAGGCGTGGTTGGCCGCGGGGACGCCGCAGTAGACGGCACCCTGCAGCAGCACCTCGCGGATCTCCGCCACCGTCGCCCCGTTGCGGCGGGCCGCCCGCAGATGGAGGGCGAATTCCTCCCAGTGGCCGCGGGCCATCAGCATGGCGAGGGTGACGAGACTGCGCTCGCGCCGTCCCAGTCCCGGGCGCGTCCAGATCTCGCCCCAGGCGCAGCGGGTGATGAAGTCCTGGAAGTCGCGGTCCAGCTCGCCCACGGCCCGCAGGGCCCGGTCCACATGGGCCTCGCCCAGCACTTCGCGGCGCACGGCGAGACCCCGCGCGTGACGCTCATCCCCGTCCATCGCCCACCTCCTCCACGAGCCGCCGCCGCAGTTCCGCCACCATGGCCGCCGCGGCCTCGAACCGGGCCCCGGGATCGAAGACGCCGGCGAGGGCATGTTCGTCCAGCACCGCCGTCACCGCCGGCTCCGCGCGGGCGAGCTCGGCGAGGGGGCGCCCCTCCGCCGCGCTCCGCCGGCACAGTTCCTCCACCAGCGTCCCCGCCCCGGCCCCCAGCGCCGGGAGCAGGGCGGCACGCAGCGCCTCGGCGAAGACGAGGCCACCGCCCGCCTCCAGGTTCGCGCGCATGCGTTCCGCATCCACCTCCAGCCCCTCGGCGGTGGTGCGGGCGAGGCGGAGGATGCCGCCGGCGAGCACGCAGAGACGGGCCAGCGGCCGCCACTCGGCGTGCCAGGCGCCGAGACCGCGGGCCCCCTCCTGCAGCGCCGCCAGATGGAGGGTGGCCAGCAGCCCCGGCATCTCCAGGAAGGCGGCGCGGGCGCGGGCGGCATCCACGGGATTGAGCTTGTGGGGCAGAGCGGAGGAGGCGCCCTTGCCGGGACGCGCGGGCTCGGCCAGCTCGCCCACCTCGTCCTGCATGGCGAGGGCCACGTCGCCCAGCCATTTGGCGGCGATGCCGGCGGCCTCCGTCAGCAGCGCCGCCAGATGCTGGACCCGGTCGCGCACCACGTGCCAGGGAAGCGCCGCGGCCGCGAGGCCGAGACGACGGGCCACCTCCGCCACCACCTCGCCGGCGCGTGCGCCCAGGAGCGCGCGGGTGCCGGCGGCACCGCCGAGCTGCACCGCGAGATCCTCCCGCCGTGCGGCGGCGAGGCGGCGGCGCACCCGCAGCAGCCCGTCGGCGACGGTGGCGAGCTCCAGGGCGAGGGTGGTGGGAAGGGCGTGGCGCAGCAGCGTGCGCGCCACCCGGACCGTGGTCCCGTGACGGGCGAGCAGGTGGGCGAGAGCGTGCAGGAGACCGTCCAGTTCGGCCTCCACGGCCTCCACCGCGCGGGCGGTACAGACCATGCGGGCGCTGTCCCAGACGTCCTGGCTGGTGGCGCCGAAGTGGACCCAGGGCGCCGCCTCGGGACGGATGCGGGCCACCTCCCGCCGGAGCGCCGCCACCAGCGGGATCGCGGGATTGCCGCCGTCCGCCGCCGACCGGCCGAGGGCCGCCGCATCGAAGCGGGCGGGATCGCAGGCGGTGGCGACGGCGGCGGCGGTGCCGGCCGGCACCAGTCCCGCCGCTTCCTCCGCCTCGGCCAGGGCCCGCAGGAAGGCGAGCATGGCCGCGAGCAGGGCCTCGTCGGAGAGATGCGCGCCGACCCCGGCCGCGTCGAAGACGGGATCGGTCAGCGCCCGCATCGCTCAGCCCACCCGTTCGACGGCGAGGGCGACGCCCTGACCGACGCCGACGCACATGGTGGCGAGGCCCAGCCGGCCGCCGCGGCGTTCCAGCTCGCGCACGAGAGTGCCAACCAGCCGCGCCCCGCTCATGCCGAGGGGATGGCCGAGGGCGATGGCGCCGCCGTTGGGATTCACGTGCTCGGCGTCGTCCGGCAGGCCGAGCTGGCGCAGGCAGGCCAGCACCTGGGCGGCGAAGGCCTCGTTGAGCTCGATCACGTCGAAGTCGGCGAGACGCAGGTCCAGCCGCTCCAGCAGCCGGCGGGTCGCCGGCACCGGGCCGATCCCCATGATGCGCGGCGGCACGCCGGCGCTGGCCATGCCGAGGATGCGGGCGCGCGGGCGCAGGCCGTAGCGCTCCGCCGCCTCCTCCGAGGCGATCACCAAGGCGGCGGCGCCGTCGTTGACGCCCGAGGCGTTGCCGGCGGTGACGGTACCCGGCTGGCGAAACGGCGTGGGCAGCGTCGCGAGTTTCTCGAGGGTGGTGTCCGGGCGTGGATGTTCGTCCCGGTCGACCACCACCGGCTCCCCCCTGCGCCGGGGGATGGTGACCGGCACGATCTCCTCGGCGAAGAAGCCCCGCTCCATGGCCGCCTTCGCCCGCATCTGGCTGTGCCAGGCATAGGCGTCCTGGTCCTCGCGGGCGATCCCGAATTCCTCGGCCACGTTCTCGGCCGTCTCGGGCATGGAATCGATGCCGTACTGGCGTTCGATGAGCGGATTGACGAAGCGCCAGCCGATGGTGGTGTCGTGGATCTCGACGCTGCGGGGAAAGGCACGGTCCGCCTTGCCCATGACGAAGGGGGCGCGGGTCATGGACTCGACGCCGCCGGCGAGGGCCAGGGCGATCTCCCCGAGGCGGACCGCGCGGGCGGCCTGACCCACCGCGTCCATGCCCGAGGCGCACAGGCGGTTGACGGTGAGCCCCGGGACCTCCGGCGGCAGGCCGGCCAGCAGCGCCGCCATCCGCGCCACATTGCGGTTGTCCTCGCCCGCCTGATTGGCGCAGCCCAGCACCACCTCCTCCACCGCCGCCGGCGGCAGGTCGGGATGGCGTTCCAGCAACGTCCGCAACACCAGCGCCGCCATGTCGTCCGGGCGCACCTCGGCGAGGGCGCCGCCGTAGCGGCCGATGGGCGTGCGCACATAGTCGCAGACGAAGGCTTCCGGCACCTCGATCACTCCCCGCTGGGCCGGCCGTGCGCCGCCTCCGTGCGCGCCCTGAGTTCCCTGAGCGCCTCCAGCTCCTCCGGCCGGGGCTCCGGCGTGGTGGTCACGGCGGGGGCGAAGCGCACGGGCCAGCCGGTATTGGCCTCGATGTCCTCGCGGGCGACGCCCGGATGGACGGAGGTGACCACGAGTTCGCGGCTCTCCGGCTCGGGCTCGAGGATGCAGAGATCGGTGACGATCCGGGTGGGACCGCGTCCCCGGAGCCCCAGCCGCTCGCGGGCGTCGCCGCCGTCGAGATAGCCGACGGTGGTGACGAAATCGAGCCGCGCCACGAAGGCACGACGGCGGTGCCGGAGGATCACGAGGGTCTCGCCGGCATGGGCGGCGATCTCCGGTGCGCCGCCGGCTCCCGGCAGGCGCACCCGCGGGCTGCGATAGTCGCCGATGACGGTGGTGTTGAGATTGGCGAAGCGGTCGATCTGGGCGGTGCCGAGGAAGCCGATGTCGATGCGACCGTTCTGCAGCCAGTAGCGGAAGATCTCGTGGGTGGGGACGACGGTGTCGGCGGTGCGCGCGAGATCGCCGTCGCCGATGGAGAGCGGCAGCACCGGCGGTCGGGCGCCGATGGGACCGGACTCGTAGATCAGCACCAGATCCGGCGCGTGCAGGCGGCGGGCCAGATTGGCGGCGGTGCCGGGCAGGCCGATGCCGACGAAGCAGGTACGGCCGTCCGGCAGGAGCCGCGCCGCCGCGATGGCCATCATCTCCTCCGGGGTCCAGGGCAGGCTCACGACGTCCGCTCCGGCGGCAGGGTGATGCCGGCTGCGCGCAGATAGCCGGCGTGATCCTCGGTGCCGAGTACGCAGCGCTCCATCCAGGCGCGGAAGCGCTCGCGATCGCGGGAGATCCCGTCCCAGGCGAGATAGAAGCCGTTGTCGCGGTCGTAGTAGCCCTGGGCGTAGGAAGGATGGGCGCCGCCGGGGACGGGGCAGACGGCCGTCACCGTCCAGTGGGGCAGGATGCAGGCGTTGGGCGGGGCGTCGAGCTCGTCCACGATCTCCTCGACGGTGACGATGCTGCGGGCGGCGGCCAGCACCGCCTCCTTCTGGACGCCGACGATGCCCCAGAGGTGGACGTTGCCGCGGCGATCGGCCCGCTGGGCATGGACGATGGCCACGTCGGGACGGATCGCGCGGACGGCGGCGAGGCGGCGGCCGGTGAAGGGACAGGTGAGGGGACGGATGTCGGGATTGTGGACCGGCAGATCGGAGCCGTGATAGCCGTCGAGGACCGCGAAGGGCAGGCCGGAGGCGCCGGCCACATAGGCGTTGGCGAGGCCGGCGTGGCTGTGCTCCACCAGCTCCAGGGACCGGGGCCAGCCGTGCTCCACGGCGTCGCGGAAGCGGTGGAGGGAGCCGACGCCGGGATTGCCGCCCCAGGCGAACACGAGCCGCCGTGCGCAGCCCATGCCGATCAACTGATCGTAGACCAGATCGGGGGTCATGCGCACCAGGGTGAGGTCACGGCGGCCCTGACGGATGATCTCGTGACCGGCGGCGTGGGGGATCAGATGGGTGAATCCCTCCATCGCCACGGTGTCGCCGTCGCGCACCAGCGCGGCCACCGCCTCCCGCAGTCCGACGATCTCCGCCATGATGGCGGCTCCTCCCGCACCGGGACGGCGGTGCCATGGGGGTGGGGGCTTGTCAAGAACGATAATCGGCCGTATGTGCGATAACCGCACGAAAGAGGCCACCCATGGCCACCCGCGACCCCGATTTCATGCTCTCGCTGGCCCGCGGTCTCGCCGTGCTGCGCGCCTTCGGCGAGGCGGCGGGGCCGCTGTCGGTGAGCGAGGCGGCACGCCGGGCCGGCATCTCGCGCGCCGCCGCCCGCCGCTGCCTCGAGACCCTCGCCCGTCTCGGCTACACCGAGCGGCAGGGTCGGCTCTACCACCTGCGCCCCAGAGCGCTGGAGCTCGGTTACGCCTTCCTGGTCTCGGAGCCCCTGCCCCGGACCCTCCAGCCGGTGCTGGAGCAGGTGCGCGATCGCCTCGGCGAGTCCTGCTCGGCCGGCGTGCTGGAGGAGGGCGACGTGGTCTACATCGCCCGGGCGCCGGCGCGCCGGGTGCTGTCCGTGTCGCTGTCCGTGGGAAGCCGTCTGCCCGCCTACTGTACCTCCATGGGACGGGTGCTGCTGGCCGGCCTGCCGCCCTCGGAACGGCGGGCGCGGCTGGCCGCCATGGAGCTGCGTCCCCTCACCACCGCCACCGTCACCGATCCGGAGGCGCTGCTGGCCCTGCTGGAGCGGGTGGCGGCGCAGGGCTGGGCGCTGGTGGACCAGGAGCTGGAGCCGGGTCTGCGTTCCATCGCCGTCCCCGTCCCCGGCCCCCGCGGCGAGGTGCTGGCCGCCATCAACGTCGGCGTCCACGCCGAACGCTGGAGCCCGGAGGCCATGCAGGAGCGGATCCTGCCGCTGCTGCGGCGGGTGGCGGAGCTGGTGGCCCCCGCCTTCCGGGCCCGTCGCTGATCAGTCGACGATCCGCACCTGCACCAGCGCCGGCTCTCCCGCACGGGTGGCGGCGAGGGCGCGGGCCAGGGCCGGACGGAGGGCGTGGGCCTCCTCCACCCGCTCGGCGTGGAGACCACAGGCGCGGGCGAGGGCGGCGAGATCGCGCGCCGGTCCCAGATCGGTCATGGGCATGCGGTTCTGGCGGACGGCCCAGCCGTCCGGATGCAGCTCCCGTACCGCCCGCCGCACCGTGCCCCAGGCGCCGTTGTCCAGCACCACGGTGAGCACGGCGAGGCCGTGGGCGACGGCGACGCGGTGGGCGGCGGGCGGGTCGGCGAAGAGATAGGCGCCGTCGCCCACCACCGCCACGCAGTCGCGCGCCGGATCGGCGAGCTTGGCACCGGTGGCGGCGGGCAGGGCCCAGCCGAGACCGCCGGTGGCCGGTTCCTGGAACCAGGAGTCCGGCGCCCGCCGGGCCAGCACGCCATATTCGGCCCCCAGTTCCGAGAAGACGCTGGAGGGGCGACGGGCCAGCAGCGCGCCCAGCACCCGGCTCACCCGTCCCCGGGTGAGGCGGCCGTCGTCGCGCCCCCGCTCGCGCAGCCACCGCCGCCAGGCGCGGTGGGCGCGGGCGGTGCGGGTCCGCCACTCCGCCTCCACCCGTCCCGCCGTCCCCTCGAGGGCATCCAGCAGGGCGGCGAGGGTGGCGTCGCTCTCGCCGGCGAGGCCCAGATGGACCGGGAAGGTGCGGACCGGAACCGCCGAGAACAACGGGTCCGGCCCGAGCTGGATCACCCGTGCCCCGGGATGCGGACGATGGCGGTCGGGGGCCCAGGGTGCCAGCGAATCCAGCACCAGCACCACATCGGCCTCGGCCAGGAAGGGGGTGGGGTCCGGCCCCACCTGGGCGGGATGGTCGGTGGGCAGGGCGCAGCGCGTCGCCCACCAGCTCACCACCGGCAGGCCGAAGCGGGCGACGAGATCGGCGAAGCGGGCGAAGAGGGCGGGATCGCGCGGGCCGTGCTGGGCCACCACCAGCGGGCGCCGGGCCTCGGCGAGCCAGCGGGCCGCCTCCTCCACCGCCGCCGGCTCCGCCACCGTCCGCACCGGCATCTGGACCGGCGCCGGATCGCGGAGCTCCGGCGGCACCTCGCCGTAGAGCACCTCCCGCGGCAGGGCGAGATAGACGGGTCCCTCCGGCGTCGAGCGGGCGATGGCGAGGGCGCGGTCGATCAGGGGTGCCGTCTGCTCCGGCAGCCTCAGCTCCACGTCCCATTTGACGGACTCGCGCACCATCGCCGCCTGGTCGCGCATCTCCTGCCCCCAGTTGATGGGGATGGTGCGGGCGCCGAAACGGCCCCCCTCCGACCAGGGCGTGCGTCCGGACACGAGCAGCAGCGGCACCCGGTCGCAGGCGGCGTTGAGGGTGCCGATGACGGCATTGGCGAGGCCCACGTTGGTGTGGACCATCACCGCCTGGGGGCGGCCGGAGAGGAGGTGGTGACCGTGGGCGAGGCCCAGGGCCACGTGCTCGTGGGGGGCCGTCACCGGCCGGGGAAGCGCCGCGCCTTCCGCCCGGAGCCGGCAGAAGGCCTCGATCAGCGGCGGGAAGTCGGTGCCGGCGTTGACGAAGAGATGGTCGAGGCCGTGGCGGGCGAGGCGCCGCAGCAGCACGGCGGCGGCGGTGACGGCGGGATCGCGGGGGATGCCTTCCACCGTCCTCCTCCCCTCAGCCGCCCAACACCCGCGGCAGCCACAGGGTGAGGGCGGGGAAGGCCAGCAGCAGTGCCACCCGCACCATCTCGGCCAGGAAGAAGGGGACGACGCCGCGGAACACCTCGGCCATGGGCACCCCCTCGGCGAGGGCGGCGATGACGAAGACGTTGAGGCCTACGGGCGGCGTGACGAGTCCCAGTTCCACCACCACCAGCGCGAGGATGCCGAACCAGATCTTGAGATCCTCGGTGGCGAGACCGAAGGCGGCGCCCTCGGCGGGCTGGAAGGGGCCGCCGTTGATCTCCGCCAGCACCGGCCAGAAGAAGGGCACCACCAGCAGGATCATGGACAGGCTGTCCATGAGACAGCCCAGCAGCACCAGGGCCGCCAGGAACAGGAGGATCACCGCGAGGGGCGGCAGGCCGGCCTCGACGATCCAGGCGGCCGCCGCCTGCGGCGTCCCGGTCCGGGCCATGAAGATCTTGAGCATCTCCGCCCCGAAGACCACGAGATAGATCATGCCGGTGGTGCGGGCCGTCTCCAGCAGGGCGTCGGCCAGCTCGGCGGGACCGGGCCGGCGCCGCCACCACCACAGGATCCCCACCAGGAACACGCCCACCGAGGCCGCCGGCGTGGGATTGTAGAAGCCGGCGTACATGCCGCCCACCACCAGCCCGAAGACCGCCAGCACCGGCACCACGTCGCGGGTGGCCCGCCACCGTTCGGCCCGGTCGGGCGCGGCGCCCGGCGGCGCCAGATCCGGCCGCAGGCGGATGGTGACGGCGATGGCGGCGACGAAGAGGAGCACCGCCAGCACTCCCGGGATCAGTGCCGCCATGAACAGGGTCACCACGCTGGCCTCCACCACGATGGCGTAGATGACCAGCACCACCGAGGGCGGGATCAGGATTCCCAGCACGCCGCCGGCGGCGAGGGTGCCGGTGGCGAGCCGCGGATGGTAGCCGTAGCGGGCCAGTTCCGGCAGCGCCACCCGCCCCATGGTGGAGGCGGTGGCGAGGGAGGAGCCGCAGACGGCGCCGAAGCCGGCACAGGCGGCGATGGCGGCCATGGCCATGCCGCCGCGCAGCCAGCCGAGCCAGGCGTGGGCGGCCCGGAAGAGGTCGGAGGAGAGGCCGGAGCGCGTCGCCATGGCGCCCATCAGCACGAACACGGGCACCACCGACAGGCCGTAGATGGAGAACTGGCCGTAGGCGAGGGTCTTGAGCTGGCCGAGGAAGATGGTGGGGCCGTAGAGCAGCGAGGTGCCGACTCCGCCCACCAGGATCATGGCGTAGGCCACCGGCAGGCGCAGGACGATGAGCAGGACCAGCGCCGCGAGGCCGAGGATGCCGAGGGTGAGGGGATCGGCGATCATCGCCGGCGCGCTTCGGCCAGATGGTCGCGGAGGGTGAGCAGCGCCGCGACGGCGAGCAGGAGGAGGGAGGCGAGGACGGGCACGAAGGCCCACCACACCGGGATCTGGAGGATGGCGGTGGTGTAGCCGTAGGCGCGCTGGTCGAGCATGCCGAGGGCCATGCGCCAGAGCAGCAGCAGGGCGAAACCGAGGGCGACGAGATCGCCCGCCACGGCGAGGCGCGCCCGGGTGCGGGGTGTGGCCCGGGCCGTGAAGATGTCCGCCACCACATTGGCCCCCACCAGCTGGCAGTAGGGCAGGAAGGCGAAAGCGGCGATGGCCACCCCCATCTCCGTGAGCTCCACGTCACCGGGGAAGGGGGTGGCGAGGAGGGCGGTCCCCACCACCGAGACCACGTTCACCAGCACCAGCGCCAGCAGCACGAGGCCGCCGGCCACCGCCCAGGCCACCACCAGACGGCGCACGGGCCCCTCCGGGCCCGCCCCCACGCCGCCGGCTCCGCTCATGTGCGATCCGCGTGGCGGGCGATGCCGGCGCGGGCGGTCTCCACGAGACCGCGGCCGTCGAGACCGCGTCCCGTCACCTCCTCGATCCAGCGCTCCACCACCGGCTCCAGGGCCCTCTCGAAGCGGGCGGTCTCCTCGGCCGTGAGTTCCACGTGGGTGACACCGGCGCCGGTGGCCACGGCGAGGCCGCCCCGCTCCGCCTTCCACCAGCGCCGGGCCACCTCGGCCCACCATTCGCGATCGGACGCCCGGCGGAAGGCGTCGCGGATGTCCGCGGGCAGGCTCTCCCAGCGGGCTCGGTTCATGCTGACCTGGAAGGTGGTGGTGCCGAGACGCGTGCCGCGATGCAGTTCGATCAGATACTTCACGAGCTGCTGCAGACGCAGCGGCGGAATGATCTCGAAGGGCAGCAGCATGCCGTCCACCACGCCCTTCTGCAGGGCCTGCGGCACGTCCGGCACCGGCATCGCCACCGGGGCCGCCCCCAGCGCCTCCAGCACCCAGGCACCGGTGCGGGTGGGGATGCGCATGCGCAGACCGGCCAGATCCTCCGGGCGACGCACCAGCTTCTCGCGCATGTGGATGGCCTGGCCGGCGTGGACGTGCAGGAACATCACCTCGACGCCGGCATAGTCGGCGGCCAGGTGTTCGGCGAACATGTCGTGCATGGCCAGCGCCGCGGCCACGGGATTGTTGCGGTAGACGAAGGGCAGCTCGAACACCTCGGTGCGGGGGAACTGTCCCGGCGTGTAGCCGTTGACCGTCCAGATCAGGTCCACGACACCG
This sequence comes from Alphaproteobacteria bacterium, assembly GCA_026982705.1. Classification (GTDB taxonomy): domain Bacteria; phylum Pseudomonadota; class Alphaproteobacteria; order Geminicoccales; family Geminicoccaceae; genus HRBIN39. The sequence goes on along the minus strand of JALSGP010000008.1, from coordinate 9,785 downwards.
TCGCGGGCCTGCTGGATCAGTTCCGGGGGACGCCCGCCCAGGGTCATGGAGGGAAAGATCTCGATGGCGACGCGGCCGCCGGACAGTTCCTCCACCCGCCGCGCCCACGGCTCCAGCATGTTGCGCTGGGCCGGCGCCTGGGCGGGGAGGAAGTGGTGGAGCTTGAAGGTGAACTCGGCGGCACGGGCCGACCTCCGGGCGAAGACGGCGAGGGGTGCGGCGAGGGCGGCCGTGCGGAGCAGCGTCCGGCGCTTCATGGATGGTGCCTCCTCCTGGCAGCGTCCCGACCCGCCCGGCCCGGAGGGCGAGCCGGCGTCTCCGACGAGGGACGCTACCCACGCCCGCCGGTGGCGGCAAGCGCGGCGGCCCGTCCCGCGGCGGTGCGTACCGCGGCGGGAACACCCGATGTGCGAAGATCGCACGTCCGTCCGCGGATCCCACCATCGCGCGCCACCGTGGACCCGTCCCGGCGCGACATCCGCCGCGTGCCCCGCCCCTTGCCGCCACGGCGGACGGGCTCATGTGGGAGCGGGAGAGGCGCGGAACGCGGGGCGATGGAGATCCTCCTCTATCTCATCCCCACCGCCATCGGCATGGGTCTGCTGGGACTCCTCGCCTTCCTGTGGGCGTTGCGCAGCGGCCAGTTCGAGGATCTCGACGGCGCCGCCGAGCGCATCCTCTTCGACGACGAGGACGAGCTTCCGCCGGAGGTGGACCAGCATCCCGCCCACCGGTCCAGCCGCGAGTGAGCGGGCGGCGGCGAAGGCGGCGGCGAGGGCCCGGAGCGGATCGGCGAAGCCCAGGAGATGGGTGGGACAGTGCCGGCAGTCGCTGCTGCCGAAGCCGCGGGGACCCGGACGGCCGCCGCGCGCACGCAGCGCCGCCACCAGCCGGCACTCGTGGCCACCGGGCACCGGCACCAGCAAGCGCACCGGTGCCACCGCCCGCAGCCGGTCCACGTGCCAGCGGAGGACCCGGACTGGCCCCAGATGGCGCGCGCCCCGGGCGGCGATGCCGCCGGGGCCGCGGGCGCTGCCGGCATAGAGCCAGAAGCCCGGAGGCACCACCCCACCCGCGGGTGCCGGGACCGGTGCCCGCGTCGCGAGCAGCAGCAGATAGGCTCCGGCCGCGGCCGGCAGTCCGCGCCGGAGATCCCGCTCAGAGTCCGGAATGGGTGCCGTCGCAGTAGGGGGGACGACCCGTCCGCTTGCAGCCGCAGAGCCACGCCTTGCCGCTCTTCTCGGCGGTGAAGGCGAGGGGCTCGAGGCCCGTCCCCTTGTGGGAGCCGTCGCAGAAGGGCTGGCGGGCGCTGCGGCCGCAGCGGCACCAGAAGTACTTGCGTCCGGCCTCGAGTTCGACGGCGTAGGGCCCCTTCTGCGCGATCACGGGTTCGCTCACGGCGGTTCCTCTCCCATGGACCCGTCGCGAGGCTGCCAGCCACCTTTCCCGCCGGCAAGGGGGAACGCCGGCGCCCCCTCCGCCACGATCGCGTGAGCCCGCCGTCAGCGTCCTCCGAACAGCGGCAGGTCGTCCCACGCCGGTGTCCCCTCCGCGCACGGGCGCACGAGATCGGCGTCGTCCTCGCGGGGATCGTTCACCCGCCGCGAGACCTCGTACCATTCGAGCTCCGCCTCCACCGGCGGCACGAGGGCCGCGGCGAGGGCGTCGCCGCCCGTCCGGTCCGGATCGAGCCACGTCTCCCAGCACTCCGGGGGCACCGGTACCGGCATGCGCGGATGGACGGAGCGCAGGCCCGCCACGGCCTCGCGGGTGAGGATGGCGACGGCGGCGACGGTGCGGCCGTCGGGCAGGCGCCGTTCGCTCCGCACGGCGGCGAGGGCGAGCGGCAGGCCGTCGCGCCGACGCACGAAGAAGGGTCGGGCCGGCCCGCGGGGCGCTTTCTGCCACTCGTAGAAGCCGGATGCCGGCACCAGCACGCGGTCGCGGGCGAGCGCCCGGCGGAACAGCGGCCGCCCGGCCACCGTCTCGATCCGGGCGTTGATCACGAGCGCGCCGCGCCCCCGCCCGTGGCCTCCCGGCCGCACCAGCCCCCAGCGCGCCCACGCCGCCTCCCGGAGCCCCGGTGCGGGCGCATGGACGATCACGATCTCCGCATCCGGCGTGACGTTCCAGCGGGGTCGCCAGCCCGGCGGTGGCGGGCAGCCGAAACGGAGACGGAACTGCCGCGGCCCGAGGGCGAGGGCGAAGCGGCCGCACACGGCCTCACACTCCCAAACGGTGGCGGATGTCCGCCACCACCTCCTCGAGCGGCCGGGTGGCGTCGATGCGCTCCCAGCGCACCTCCGCCTCCTGCAGCGTCTCGCTCTGGCGCCGCACCACCACCACATCGGCGTCCGAAGCGTCGCCCCGGCGTGCGGCCACCCGCGCCGCGCACACCTCCTCCGGTGCCGTCAGCCAGAAGCCGCGGAAGTCCACCCGCCGCTCCCGGGCCACCCGCTCGATGCGCTCGCGCTGGGCGGCGAGGCCGTAGACGGCGTCGCACACGACACTGCGCCCCGCATCCAGCAGGATCCCCGCCCGCATGGCGATGGTCTCGAAGACCTCGGCCGACACCTCAGCGGTGTAGGCCTCCGGGGGCAGGCGTTCGGTGGGCGCCCGGCCGAAGAGGCGCTTGCGCACCACGTCGCTGCGCAGGATGGTGGCGCCCGGGGCCGGGTCCAGCAGGGGTGCGAGGGCGCGGGCCACGCTCGTCTTGCCGGTGCCGGAGCGGCCGCCGACGGCGATCAGCCGCGGCAGCACGGGTGTCAGCAGGTCGCGGGCGAGGTCGAGATAGCGGCGGGCCCGTGCCACCGTCTCCGCCCGCACCGCCGCGTCCTTCTCCAGCCGCGCCCGCAGACCCGCCACCTTGGCGCGGATGGTCGCCCGCAGCGACAGGAACAGCGGCAGCAGCGCCTGCCCCGCGTCGTCCACCATCTCCTCGTTCCACACCTGCAGCACCCGGTGGGCGAGGGGACGCAGGTCGCGGGCCAAGAGGTCCATCAGGAGGAAGGCGAGGTCGTAGAGCACGTCGATGCAGGCGAGGCGCTCGTCGAACTCGATGCGGTCGAAGAGGACCGGCCGCCCCTTCCACAGCACGATGTTCTCGAGGTGGAGATCGCCGTGGACGTGGCGCACCCGTCCCGCGCCCCGGCGCACGTCCAGGAGATCGCGCACCCGCTGGAACTCGCGCTCGGTGGCGGCCACCAGGGCCTCCACCGGCTCGGCGTCGAACACCTCGGGCACCAGGGTGCGGAGATCGTCACGGTTGCCCGTCACCACCCGCCGCATGGAAATGCTGCCGCCGCAGTCGGTGCGCACCGGGGCGGCGGCATGGAAGCGGGCGACGGCGCGGGCCAGCGACTCGACCGTGGCGGGATCGAGGGCGCCGCGGGCGGCCAGTCGGTCGAGCCGCGTCTCCTGGGGAAAGCGCACCATCTCCAGCAGCCACTCCACCGGCTCTCCCCCGCCGTCGAGGGCGAGGGTGCCGTCGGACCGCCGCACCACCGGGACCAGTCGCAGATAGAGCTCGGGGGCGATCTCCCGGTCGAGGCGGAGCTCCCGCTCGAGGGCCTCGCGGCGCCGGTCGAGGGTGGAGAAGTCGAGAAAGGAATAACGCACCGCCCGTTTCATCTTGTAGGCGCGGTCGCCCACGAGGAAGACCACGGCCGCGTGGGTCTCGATCCGTTCCTCCACCGGGCGGCCGAAGGCCTCCCGCTCGAGGAACGCCGTCACCTCCCGCTGCTGGTCGCCCTCGGACCGTACCATGCCGGACCTCCCGCGCCGTCCTGGCCTTGTGCCGGCTTTCCGCGGACGTTAAATCCCGGTTCGCGCCCGTGGGACACCGTACCGGACACGACCGTGATGGACATTCGCCCCGACGTCACCGCCGCCATCGGTCGCACGCCATTGGTGCGTCTGCGCCGCGCTTCCGAGATGACCGGATGCGAGATCCTCGGCAAGTGCGAATTCATGAACCCCGGGGGCAGCATCAAGGACCGGGCGGCGCTGGCCATCGTGGAGGATGCCGAGCGGCGCGGCCTCCTGGAACGGGGCGGGGTCATCGTCGAGGGGACGGCGGGCAACACCGGCATCGGCCTCGCGGTGGTGGGCAACGCGCGCGGCTATCGGACCGTCATCGTCATGCCCGACACCCAGAGCCGCGAGAAGATGGACCTGATCCGCCTCTACGGGGCGGAGCTGGTGCTGGTGCCGGCGGTACCCTACCGCGATCCCAATCACTACACCCATTACGCCCGCCGTCTCGCCGAGGAGCTGGCCCGGAAGGAACCCCACGGCGCCATCTGGGCCAATCAGTTCGACAATCCCGCCAACCGCGAGGGACACTACCGCACCACCGGGCCGGAGATCTGGGAGCAGACCGGCGGCCGCATCGACGCCTTCACCTGCGCCGTGGGCACCGGCGGCACCTTCGCCGGTGTCGGCACCTTCCTCAAGGAGCGCGATCCCGACATCCGCATCGTCCTCTCCGATCCCATGGGCGCCTCCCTCTACCACTACTACAAGCACGGCGAGCTCAAGGCGGAGGGTTCCTCCATCACCGAGGGCATCGGCCAGAGCCGCATCACCCGCAATCTGGAGGGGGCGCCGGTGGACGAGGCCTTCCGCATCCCGGACGAGGAGGCGCTGGCGGTGCTGTTCGATCTGGTGGTGCACGAGGGGCTGCTGCTGGGCGGCTCCTCCGGCATCAACGTGGCCGGCGCCATCCGCACCGCCCGCATGCTGGGACCGGGCCACACGGTGGTGACCATCCTCGCCGACGGCGGCGAGCGCTACAAGAGCAAGCTCTACAATCCCGAGTTCCTGCGGGGCAAGGGTCTACCGGTTCCCGACTGGCTGGAGGGGGGGAAGCGGTGAGCGACGCCGGTCTTCCCACGCCGCTCGTGGATCCCGACTGGCTGGCCGATCATCTGGATGCGCCGGACGTGCGGGTGGTGGACGCCACCTGGTGTCTGCCGCAGACGGGGCGCGATCCGCGGCGGGAATACGCCCGGCGCCACATCCCCGGCGCGGTGTTCTTCGATCTCGACGAGATCTGCCCGCCGCGCGGGATTCATCCCCATCCGGTCCCCGATCCCGCCCGCTTCTCCGCGCGGGTGCGGCGGCTGGGGCTGGGCGACGGCGTGCGTATCGTGCTGTACGACGACAACGACTACTGCGCCAGCGCCCGGGTCTGGTGGCTGTTCCGCTATTTCGGGCACGAGGACGTGGCGGTGCTGGACGGCGGTCTGCGCCGCTGGCTGGCCGAGGGGCGGCCGGTGAGCGACGAGACGCCGAGCCCTCGCGAGCGCCACTTCACGCCCCGCTGCAACAATCTGCTGCTGCGGGAGCTGGACCGGATCCGCGCCGATCTCACCACCCGCCGCGAGCAGATCGTGGACGCCCGTGCACCCGGGCGCTTCCACGGCACCGAGCCGGAGCCTCGCCCGGGGCTGCGCCCTGGGCACATTCCGGGCAGCCGCAACGTCTGGTACAGGATCCTCGTCCACGAGGACGGCACGCTGGCCACGCCGGAGGAGATCCGCCGCATCTTCGCCGAGGCCGGCGTCGACCTCCGCCGGCCCATCGTCACCACCTGCGGCTCCGGCGTGTCCGCCTGCGTGCTCAATCTCGCGCTGGCCCGCATCGGCATCCGCGATGCGGCGGTGTACGACGGGTCCTGGGTGGAATGGGGGAGTCGGTCCGACACGCCGGTGGAGACCTGATGCCGGCCACGAGGGGACCGCGCGCACGGGGCCGGGCCTCCCCCGGTCCACGCGCCGGAACGCGTCGTCGCCTCGGCCCATGGTGAGCGAGCTCCTGAGGAGCGGGCGTGCCGCCCGGCGGGCGGATCCGTGGGCCGCCGTGCGCTTCTGGGGCGGCATCGGTCTCGTGGTGCCGCCGGCCTGGCTGGGCGTTCTCCTGGTGGGGCGCCCCGGCCCCCAGCACCGCCTCCTCCGCCGCTGTGCCCGGCTCGCCCTCACGCTCGCCGGCGTCCGGCTGGAGGTGACGGGGCTCGAAGGGCTGCCCGCGGGGCCGGCGATCCTGGTGGCCAATCACGCCAGCTATCTGGACGGGGTGGTGCTGGTGGCCGCGCTGCCGCGGCCCCTCGCCTTCGTGGCCAAGGCGGAACTGCGCGGCCATCCGCTGGCCGGCCCGTTCCTGCGGCGGACCGGCACCGTCTTCGTCGCCCGCGGCCGCGACGTGCGACTGCCACGGGAGGCGCTGGGCGCGGCGCTGGCGGCGGGACGACTGCCCGTCGTCTTTCCGGAGGGAACCTTCCGCCGTGCACCGGGCCTCCTGCCCTTCCGACCGGGTGCGTTCACGGCGGCGGCGGCGCTCCGCGTGCCGGTGGTGCCGACGGCCATCCTCGGGGCGCGGCGTGTCCTCCCGGACGGGAGCTGGTGGCCGCGCGCGGAACCGGTGCGGGTGGTGATCGGACCTCCCCTGGTGCCGGAGGGGCGAGGCTTCCGCGAGGCACGGCGCCTGTCCGAGGCCGCCCGCCGTTTCCTCCTGAGCGCCACCGGCGAACCGGACCTGGCCCGGGCGCGGGAGAGGATGGGGGCGGCGACGGATTGACCGCCCTCAGCCGAGGACGGCGGGGCCCATGAGCAGGTCCGGCAACCAGGTGGCGAGGCCCGGGAAGGCCGCCAGCAGCACGATGGCCAGGACCATGAGCAGCACGAAGGGAAGGGCGCCGCGCAGCACCTCGTGCAGCGGCACGTCCGGCGCGATGCCGTTGATGACGTAGAGGTTGAGCCCCACGGGCGGGGTGATCAGGCCGATCTCCATGTTGATGGTGAGCACCACCGCGAACCAGTAGGGATCGAAACCGGCCTCGGTGACGATGGGCAGGAGGATGGGGGCGGTCATGACGATCACCGCCACCGGCGGCAGGAAGAAGCCGGCCACCAGCAGGAACAGGTTGATCACCGCCAGCAGCGTCCAGCGGCCCACCTCGAGATCGGCGATGGCCTCGGCGATGCTCTGGGTGATGTAGAGGTAGGAGAGCATGTAGGAGAACAGGCCGGAGGCGCCGATGATCATGAGGATCATCACCGATTCGCGGGTGGAATCGGCGAGGATCCGCCAGAGGGCGCGCGGATCGCGCATGCGGTAGACCAGCATCACCAGCACGAGACACAGCGCGGCCCCCACGCCGGCCGCCTCCGAGGGGGTGGCGACGCCGCCGTAGAGCACGTACAGCACCCCCACCACCACCGCGAGGAAGGGCAGCACCCGCGGCAGCACCTCCATCTTCTCGCGCCAGGAATAGGGCGTGGCCCGGGCCCTGAGACGCCAGCCCCGTCGCCAGGCCACGAACAGCGCCCAGCCCATGAACATGGCCGCCAGCATCAGCCCCGGCACCACGCCGGCCAGGAACAGCCGGCCGATGGAGGTCTCGGTGGCGATGCCGTAGACGATCATGGTGACGCTGGGCGGGATCAGGATGCCGAGGGTGCCGCCGGCGGCGATCACGCCGGTGGCGACGTCGGCCGGCACGCCTCGTTGCCGCATCTCCGGGATCCCCATCTTGCCGATGGCGGCGGCGGTGGCGGGGGAGGAGCCGGAAAGGGCGGCGAAGACGGCGCAGGCGCCGATGTTGGCGACGATGAGCCCGCCCGGCACCCGCCACAGCCAGCGATCCAGGGCGAGATAGAGATCGCGTCCCGCCGGCGAGCTCGCCACCGTCGCGCCCATGAGGATGAACATGGCGATGGAGGCGAGGGCGAATTCGTTGAGATGGGAGAACAGGGTCTCGGCCAGCACCGAGAGGGTCCGGGGCCCCTCGAAGCCCACCAGCCCGACGATGGCGGTGAGCCCGAGGGCGAAGGCGATGGGCATGCCGGTGGCCAGCAGCACCAGCAGCACCGCCGCGATCACGAGGCCGGTCTCGAGCGGGCTCATCGCGGGGCTCCCACCGGACCGAAGGGCTCGCGCGCGCCGCACCGGTATTCGACGAAGCGGGCGAGATACTCGAGGACCAGGCCGCCGGTGCCCAGCACCAGGGCGCTGATGGGGATCCAGAGCGGCAGCGCCCAGACGGTGGGCGTGGTCCAGCCGCCGCGCCACGCCTTCCACCAGTACTCGACGCCGTGGAGGAAGAGGGTGAGGGCGAAGGCGAGACCCAGGAGATCGGCGGTCCAGCCCAGCACCGTCCGGCCACGGCGCCCCAGCCACCGGGGCAGCAGGTCCACGTTCACGTGGCCGCCGAGATGGAGCACATAGGGGCTTCCGAGGAAGGTGGCGGCCAGCACGGCGAAGGTGACGAACTCCGTCTGCCAGGCGGTGGAGGCGGCGAGTGCGTAACGCCAGATCACCATCTGGCAGACCACCGCCACCGCCGCCGCCACCAGCAGGGCGGCGAGAAGGGCGAGCGCCAGCGACAGACGCCGCACGAGACGCACGAAGGCCATCGGGCTCGAACTCCGCGCGGAAGAGGAGGACGGGGGACCGGCCGGTCCCCCGTCCGTCACCGTCGTCGGATCATTCCACCTGGAGGGCGAGGTCCACCAGCTCGGCGCCGCCCGGCACCTCCTCGGCGAACTTCCTGTAGGCGCTGGTCCTGGCCACCTCGATCCAGGCCTCGTACTCCGCCGCCGTCATCTCGGTGACCTCGACGCCGGCCTTGCGGTAGACGTCCACCAGCCTCGTGTCGAGATCCTTGGCGACCTGGAAGAAGTACTCCTCCGCCTTCCGTCCGCCGCGCAGCAGGGCCTCGCGCTGGGCCTCGTCGAGGCGATCCCAGGTCTTCTTGGACATCAGGACCGGCTCGTACATGAACCAGAGGGCGTTCTCACCCGGCGCCGTGAGGCATTTGGAGACCTCGTAGATGCGGTAGGAGACGAGACTGGCCGAGCTGGTGTTGGCGGCGTCCAGCACCCCCTGCTGCATGGCGGTGTAGATCTCGGAGCTGGGCATGGAGGCGATGGAAGCACCGGCCGCCCGCAGCATCTCCTCGAACATGGGGCCGGCCGCCCGCATCACCAGGCCCTCGACCGTCTCCGGCCCCCGGATGCATCCCTTCTTCGAAACGAAGCCGCCGGCGAGCCAGGCGTCGGAAAGCACCACGACGCCCGCATCCTCGATGATCTTCTTGATGCGATTCATGAACTCGGAGTCGTTGAGCCGGCGGGCCCGCTCGTGGTTGCGCACGAGGCCGGGCATCAGCGTGGCGCTGAACTGGGGATGCTCGCCGGAGGCGTAGTCCAGCGGGAAGGCGGAGATGTCGAGCTGGCCCTCCACCATGGCCCGCCACTGCTCGCGCGGCTTGAACAGCGACTTGGCGGGATAGATGCGGATCTCGAGCCCCACGTCCGCCGCCTCGACCTCGCGGGCGATGATCCGCAGCATCTCGTCCCGCACGTCGCCCTTGGGCCATTGGTGCGAGGCCTTGAGGACCAGGGCCTCGGCGGGGCCGGAAAGCGCCGTGGCGAACAGTGCCGCGGCCGCGACGGCGCCCGAGAACAGTCTCTGCATGGAAACCCTCCCCATGTTCGTTCGTGGATCGAGACGCGCGGATGGTGCCGTCGCAGGACGGGGGTGGCAAGGCCCGGCTCAGCCGAGGAGGTGGCGCAGGCGACGGGCGGTGAGGGTGGCCGCCGCCAGGGTGGCGAGCCCCACCAGCGCCCAGGCGATCCCCATGGGTCGGGCCGTGCCGTCGAAGGCGGCGGCGACGCCGTAGCCGATGCCGGAGGCGATGGCGAGCTGGAGCGCCCCCAGCAGGCCGGAGGCGAGGCCGGCCCGTTCGGGAAAGGGCGCGAGGGATGCGGCCATGGCGGCCGGCA
>JALSGP010000007.1 GCA_026982705.1 Alphaproteobacteria bacterium | reverse complement strand
TGGGGCGCCACGATGCCGGCGACGGTCCCGTCGCCTTCGTGGTGCTGCTGGTGGGCTTCGTGGTGGTGGGGGCGGCGCTGGTGGTGGAGATGCGCTACGCTCCGCCCCTCTGGCTCCATTTCCTCCTCTGGCTGCCCCTCACCCTCGCCCTCACCTTCGCCCTCATGCGCCCCCTCAAGGGCTGGCTGGTGGGGGCCCAGTTCAAGCACCGTCCCCGCGATTTCGAGGCGGAGCATGCCGACTAGGCGCTTCGCGCCCGGCTGGCCCCTCACCCTCGTCACCGTCCCGGCCCTCGCCCTGCTGATCGCCCTCGGCGTCTGGCAACTCCACCGTCTCGCCTGGAAGACGGAGCTGATCGCCCGGGCGGAAGCGGGACTCGCCACCGCGCCCGCCCGCCTCGCCAGGCTCGCCGAGGATCCCGCCGCCCTCGACTGGCGCCGGGTGGTGGTGCGAGGCCGCCTGCTGGCCGGGCGCAACTTCGCCTTCGGCAGCACCGTCCGCGACGGCCAGCCGGGTGCGCGGCTGATGACGCCCTTCGAGCTGCCGGATGGGACCGTCGTCCTGGTCGATCGCGGCTTCCTGCCCGAGGCGCGTCTGCCACCGCGGGAGCCGCCGGCCCTGGCGGTGGCGGCGGAGGCCGAGATCACGGGCGTGCTGCGCGACCGGCGCGGCGACCGTCCCGGTCCCTTCACGCCCACCAACGATCTCGCCGGGCGTCGCTGGTTCCGGTTCGATGCCGCCGATCTCGCCCGCTGGGTGGGACGCGAGGTGGTGCCGGTGGTGATCGTGGCCGAGCGGGCCGCGCCGCCGGAGGTGCTGGCGGCGGTGACACCGGTGCGGGTCGATCTGCCCAACCGCCATCTCGGTTACGCCGTCACCTGGTTCGGGCTGGCGGCGGCGCTGCTGGCCGTGTATCTGGCCCGGGGCTTCGCCCCCCGATCCACCTGAGACGGGGTCCGACATGCGCGTCCATCGCCTCCTCGCCTTCCTCGGCGCGGCGCTCACCGTCGTGCTGATCGTCCTCGGCGCCACCGTCCGCGCCACCAATTCCGGCCTCTCCTGTCCCGACTGGCCCACCTGCTACGGCCACTGGCTGCCGCTGCCCGGCGACATCCCGCCGGAGGCCGGCTACGCCTACTACCAGGTGATGCTGGAGTGGGTGCACCGGCTGATCGCCGGCGTGATCCTGGGACCGCTGGTGCTGGTCACCGCCGTGGCGGCCTGGCACGCCCGGGGCGAGGATCCGGCACTGGTCCGGCTCGCCCTCCTGCTCGTGGGGCTGCTGCTGATCCAGGCGCTCCTGGGCGGGGTGACGGTCCTCGATCGCAACAGTCCTTGGTCGGTGGCGGTGCATCTGGTGGCGGCCTCGCTGGTGCTGGCGGTGTTGCTGGGCCTCGCCCTCCACCGGCCGCCGGCGGAACGCGGCCCCCGCCATCGCGGCCTCCTGGGCTGGACCCTCGCCACCTGGGTCACGGCGCTGATCGCCATGGCCGCCGCCGCACTGGTGGCCAAACAGGGAGCCTCGCTCGCCTGTCCCGACTGGCCGCTGTGCGAGGGACGGATCGTGCCCGATCTCTCGGATCCGCTGATCCACGTCCAGTTCATGCACCGGGCGTGGGCGCTGGTGACGGTGGTGCTGGCGGCGATCACCGCCGTGAAGGCCCGCCGTGCCGCTCATCCGGCCCGCCGTCTCGCCACCGGTGCCCTCGCCAACGGTCTCGCCGCCCTGCTCTTCGCCGGCTGGGCGGTGCTGGCGGAATGGCCGGTGTGGGCCATGGTGGTCCATCAGGCGCTGGCCGTCCTCTACTTCGCCCATGTGACGGCGATGGGCTGGATGATCGGGTGGGGCCACCGCCGGCCGCTGGTGGGAACCGCCGGGGACGTCGCCGCATGAGCCGGGCCCGCGCCCGCCTCGCCGACCGTTTCCGCCGCATCTTCGCCATCGAGGCGGCGGCCGGCATCCTCCAGTGGGACCAGGCGGTGTGGATGCCTCGGGGCGGCGCCGAGCTGCGCGGCCGCGAACTCGCCACCCTCGCCCGCATCGCCCACGACCTCCTGGCCGATCCGGTGGTGGGGGAGTGGCTCGCCGAGGCCGAGGCGGACGGAGACGCCGATCCCTGGGTGCGGGCCGATCTGCGGGAGATGCGCCGGCGCCATCTGCGGGCGCGGGCGGTGGATCCGGCGCTGGTGGAGCGGCTGCAGGAGGCCACCACCCGCGCCGAACTGGTCTGGCGCGAGGCGCGGGCGCGGAGCGACTTCGCCCTCTTCGCGCCGCGTCTCGCCGAGGTGGTGGATCTCGTGCGCGAACGGGCGCGGCAGCTCGGGACGGCCCTCGGCCTCGCGCCCTACGACGCCCTCCTCGACGGCTATCAGCCCGGGCTCGGTGACGCCGAGGTGACGCGCCTCTTCGCGCCGCTGGCCCGCCATCTGCCCCATCTGGTGGAGGACGCGCTGGCCCGCCGCCGCGAGCCGCTGCGGCCGGCGCGGGAGTTCCCGCCCGAGGCCCAGCGCCGCCTCGCCCGCGAGCTGGTGGCCCGTCTCGGCTTCGACTTCGACCACGGCCGCCTCGACGAGAGCACGCATCCCTTCTGCGGCGGTGCCCCGCCGGACGTGCGCATGACCGCCCGCTACGATCCGCGCGATCCCCTCTCGGGCATCATGGCGGTGATCCACGAGACCGGCCATGCCCTCTACAGCCAGGGGCTGCCGCGGGACCGGCTGGGGCTCCCGGTGGGTGAGGATCGCGGCATCGCCGTCCACGAGAGCCAGTCGCTGCTGATGGAGATGAAGCTGGCCCGCAGCCGCCCCTTCCTCCACTGGCTCGCCGGGCGGCTCGAGGCCCACTTCGGGCCGGAGCCCGCCTTCGCCCCGGACAATCTCGTGCGGCTGGTGCAGCGGGTGGAACGGGGCTGCATCCGGGTGGACGCCGACGAGCTCACCTATCCGCTGCACGTGATCCTGCGCTGGCGGCTGGAGCGGGCGCTGCTCGCCGGCGAGCTCGCCGTGAGCGAGCTGCCGGCGGCCTGGCGGGAGGGGATGGCCGAGCTGCTGGGCGTGGTGCCGCCCGACGACCGCCGCGGCGTGCTCCAGGACATCCACTGGTCGCTGGGCGCCTTCGGCTATTTTCCCTGCTACACCGTGGGCGCGCTGCTGGCGGCGCGGCTGTTCGCGGCGATGCGGCGGGATCTCGCGGATCTCGACGAGGATCTCGCCGAGGGGCGCTTCGAGCGCATCCTCGCCTGGCTGCGCCGGAGGGTGCACGCCCGCGCCGCCCGCGACACCTGGACGGAGCTGGTTCGGGAGGCCACCGGCGGCCCTCTCGACGTGGACGCCTTCTTCCACCAGCTCCACGAGCGCTACGGCGTGCACCGGGTGGATGCGGCGGAGGGGCGGCCATGATCCGCTATGTGAGCACCCGCGGCGGCGACGGCCCGCACGGCTTCGAGACGGTGCTGCTCACCGGCACCGCCCGCGACGGCGGCCTCTTCGTGCCGGACCGGCTGCCGGCGTGGGCGCCGGCCGACTTCGCGGCCCTGGCCGGCCTCGACTACGCCGAGACGGCGGCACGGATGATCGCTCCCTTCGTCGCCGACACCTTCGACGCGGAGGAGCTGCGCGCCCTCTGTCGCGAGGCCTACGCCGGCTTCGACCACGCCGCCGTGGCGCCGCTGGTCCAGCTGGATGCCGACACCTTCCTGCTGGAGCTCTTCCACGGGCCGACCCTCGCCTTCAAGGACTTCGCCCTCCAGCTTCTGGGGCGCATGTTCGAGCGGGTGCTGGAACGCCGCGAGGGCCGTCTCGCCGTGGTGGGCGCCACCTCCGGCGACACCGGCGCCGCCGCCATCCACGCCCTCGCCGGCCGCCGCCGGATCACCGTCGCCATCCTCCACCCCCACGGGCGGGTCTCGCCGGTCCAGCGCCGGCAGATGACCACCGTGGAGGCCCCCAACGTCCTCAACATCGCCGTCCGCGGCAGCTTCGACGACTGCCAGCGGCTGGTGAAGGCCCTCTTCGCCGACCGCGCCCTCGCCGACGAGCTGCACCTGGCCGCCGTCAACTCCATCAACTGGGCTCGCATCGTGGCCCAGACCGTCTACTACGCGTGGGCGGCGGTGCGGCTGGGCGCGCCGGCACGGCCGCCGCTCTTCGCCGTGCCCACCGGCAATTTCGGCGACGTGTACGCCGGCCACGTGGCCCGGCGCATGGGCCTGCCGGTGCGCACGCTGGTGATCGCCACCAACGAGAACGACATCCTCGCCCGCTTCCTCGCCACCGGCCACTACCGTCCGCGGCGGCCGGTGGCCACCGACAGCCCCGCCATGGACATCCAGGTGGCGAGCAATTTCGAGCGGCTGCTGTTCGAGCTGGCCGACGGCGACGGGACGCGGGTGGCCGGCTGGATGGCGGAGCTGGCGGAGCGCGGCGCCTTCCGTGTGCCGCCCGCGGTCCTCGCCCGCGCCCGCGCCCTCTTCCGCGCGGACCGTGCCGACCGGGAGGAGACCCGCACCACCATCGCCCACATCTTCCGCGAGAGCGGCGTGATGGTGGATCCGCACACGGCGGTGGGCATCGCCGTCGGCCGCCGCCTGCGCGCGGCGGGGGAGGGGCCGCTGGTCTGCCTCGCCACCGCCCATCCCGCCAAGTTCCCCGACGCGGTGGCGGCGGCCCTGGGCGAACGGCCGGTGCTGCCGCCCGCCTGGCGCGATCTGGAGCGGCGCGAGGAACGCTTCCTGGTCCTGGATCCCGATCTCGAGGCCGTGCGGGCGGCGGTGCGGCGGCATGCGCGGGAGCAGCAGCGGTGAGGGAGCCGGCGGCGCGCATCACCACGCTCTCCAACGGCCTGCGGGTGGTGACGGTGGCACTCCCCCATCACCGCTCGGTGGCGCTGGGCGCCTGGATCGCCGCCGGGACCCGCGACGAGGCGCCGGAGGAGGCGGGACTCGCCCACTTCCTCGAACACATGGCCTTCAAGGGGACGTCGCGCCGCTCGGCGCGCCGCATCGCCGAGGAGATCGAGGACGTGGGCAGCACCCTCGACGCCCACACCACCCGCGAGCACACCGCCTACTATGCCCGCGTGCTGCCCGAGGACGTACCCCTCGCCCTCGATCTGGTGGTGGACCTGGTGCGACGGGCGGCGCTGGATCCGGAGGAGCTGGCCCGCGAGCGGCAGGTGGTGCTGCAGGAGATCGCCGAGGTGACGGATGCGGCGGACGAATGGGTGTTCGAACGGGCCCAGGAGACCGCCTTCCCGGACCAGGGGCTGGGCTGGCCCATCCTCGGCCGGCGGGAGACGGTGGCCGCCTTCGACCGTGCCCGCACCCGCGCCTTCCTCGCCCGCCACTACACCGCCGCCCGCACCGTGGTGGCGGCCGCGGGGCCCCTGGAACACGGGCGCTTCGTGGCGGAGGTGGCGGCCCTGCTGGGCGATCTCGAGGCGGGGGCGCCGCCGGCACGCACGCCGCCCCGCTATCGCGGCGGCGAGGTGCACGAGCCGCGCGATCTCGACCAGACCCACGTGGTGCTGGCCTTCCCGGCGGTGGGGCTGGTCCACGAGGACCACTACGCCCAGCACCTCTTCTCCCACATCCTCGGCGGCGGCATGGCCTCGCGGCTGTTCCAGGAGGTGCGTGAGGCGCGGGGGCTCGCCTACAGCGTCTTCAGCTTCACCAATGTGTACCACGACGCCGCCCTCCTCGGCACTTACGCCTCCACCGAGCCGGCCCGCGCCGGCGAGCTGGTGCGGGTGATGGCGGAGGAGATCGCCCGCCTCGCCGCCGAGGGGCCGGAGCCGGGCGAGCTGGCACGGGCGGTGAGGCAGGCGGAGGCGGGGCTGCTCATGGCCCTGGACAGCGTCACCGCGGTGGTGGAGGACACCGCCCGCCAGGTCCACCACTTCGGTCGCCGCCTCGGCGTCGACGAGCTGCGGGCACGCATCGAGGCGGTGACGCCGGCGGACGTGCGTCGTGCCGGCCGCCGCCTGCTGGCGTCTCCGCCCACCCTGGCGGTGGTGGGACCGGGGGAGACGGTCCCCCATCGGGACGAGCTGTGCCGGCGGCTGGGTGCCCCGTCGACGGCGTAGGATGCGCGCGCGGCTCCAGGTCACGTTGCGGTGCAGCAAAAACGGCCCTACATAGGCGCCGTCCTTCCCTTCCCCCAACCGCACGGATCACCGCGCCGATGGACAAGCCCCGTATCCGTCCGCGAAATCCCCGTTTCGGCTCCGGCCCCACCGCCAAGCGCCCGGGCTGGTCCGTCCGGGTCCTCGAGGCGGCGCTGGTGGGCCGCTCCCACCGCTCGGCGCCGGCCCGCGCCCGCCTGCGGGAGGTGATCGAGCGCAGCCGCCGGCTGCTGGGCCTGCCCGACGACTGGCGCCTCGGCATCCTGCCCGCGTCCGATACCGGCGCCTTCGAGGCGGCGCTGTGGTCGCTGCTGGGCCCGCGCGGGGTGGACGTGCTGGTCTTCGACAGTTTCGGCGCCGGCTGGCGGACGGACGTGGAACAGCAGCTCCGGCTCCCCGACGTGCGGGTGTTCGAGGCGCCCTATGGCGAACTGCCGGATCTCGGGGCCGTCGACGCACGCCGTCGCGACGTGGTGTTCTGTTGGAACGGCACCACCTCGGGCGTGTGGGTGCCGGATGGCGACTGGATCCCCGCGGACCGCGAGGGGCTGGTGCTGTGCGACGCCACCTCGGCGGTGTTCGCCGTCGATCTTCCCTGGGACCGGCTCGATGCCGTGAGCTGGTCCTGGCAGAAGGTCCCGGGCGGCGAGGCCCAGCACGGCATGCTGGCCCTCTCGCCCAGGGCGGTGGCGCGTCTCGAGAGCTGGCGTCCGCCCTGGCCGCTGCCCAAGATCTTCCGCCTCACGAAGGGCGGGCGCCTCGACGAGGGCATCTTCCGCGGCGACACCATCAACACGCCCTCCATGCTGGCGGTGGAGGACCATCTGGACGGTCTGCGCTGGCTCGAGTCCATCGGTGGACTGCGGGGAGCGACGGCGCGCGCCCGCGCCAATCTCGCCACCGTCGAGGCCTGGGTGGCGCGCACGCCCTGGGTGGATTTCCTCGCCCGCCGGCCGGAGATCCGCTCCGCCACCTCCATCTGTCTCACCATCGTCGATCCGCGGGTGGCGGCACGGCCGGAGGCGGACCGGCGGGCCTTCGTGAAGGCCATGACCGGCCGGCTGGAGGCGGAGGGGGTGGCCTACGACATCGCCGGCTATCGCGCGGCCCCGCCGGGGCTGCGCATCTGGGGCGGCGCCACCGTGGAGCGCGAGGACATCGAGGCGCTGCTGCCCTGGCTGGACTGGGCCTTCCACGAGACGCTGGCTGAAGACGACGGTGCCCCGGGGGGAGCGTGAGCCATGCCGCGTGTGCTGATCGCCGACAAGATGAGCCCGCTGGCCGGGCGGATCCTGGAGCAGCACGGCATCGAGGCGGAGGTGCGCACCGGCCTGTCGGAGGACGAGCTGGTGGCCGTCATCGGCGACTTCGACGGGCTGGTGGTGCGCTCCGCCACGCGGGTCACCGCCCGGGTGCTGGAGGCCGGCGCCCCCCGCCTCAGGGTGGTGGGCCGGGCCGGCATCGGCGTCGACAACATCGACGTGGAGGCGGCCACCCGTCTCGGCGTGGTGGTGATGAACACGCCCTTCGGCAATGCCGTCACCACCGCCGAGCACACCATCGCCCTCATCTTCGCCATGGCCCGCCACATCCCGGCGGCCGACCGCTCCACCCGGCAGGGAAAGTGGGAGAAGAACCGCTTCGTGGGCATGGAGCTGGCCGGCAAGACCCTGGGGCTCGTCGGCTGCGGCAACATCGGCTCCATCGTCGCCGAACGGGCCCAGGGCCTCAAGATGAAGGTGATCGTCCACGATCCCTATCTCTCCGAGGAACGGGCCCGGACCCTCGGGGTGGAGAAGGTGACGCTGGACGATCTCCTCGCGCGCGCCGACATCATCTCCCTCCACACGCCCCTCACGCCGGAGACCCGCAACATCCTCTCCCGCGAGGCCCTGCTCCGGACCCGGCCCGGCGTGCGCATCGTCAACTGCGCCCGCGGCGGCCTCGTGGACGAGCGGGCGCTGTACGAGCTGCTGGAGGCGGGTCACGTGGCGGGCGCGGCCCTCGACGTGTTCGCCGAGGAGCCGCTCCGGGAATCGCCCCTCTTCGCCCTCGACCAGGTGGTGCTCACCCCCCATCTCGGCGCCTCCACCAGCGAGGCGCAGGAGAAGGTGGCGATCCAGATCGCGGAGCAGATCGCCGACTTCCTGCTCTACGGGGCGGTGGTCAACGCCCTCAACATGCCGGCGGTGAGCGCGGAGGAGGCGCCGCGTCTCCGGCCCTACATGCGTCTCGCCGAACAGCTCGGTTCCTTCGCCGGCCAGCTCACCGAGACCGGCCTCCGGCGGGTGGTGATCACCTACGGCGGCGAGGCCGCCGGGCTCAACACCCGCCCCCTCACCCAGATCGTCCTCCAGGGCCTGCTGCGTCCCCAGCTCGAGGGCGTCAACATGGTCTCGGCCCCGGTGATCGCCCGCGCCCGCGGCATCGACGTGGTCACCGTCGAGCGCGAGAGCATCGAGGGCTATCGCACGCTGTTGTCGGTGGAGGTGGAGACGGAGCGGCGTCGCCGCTCGGTCACCGGCACCCTCATCCACGCCGAGGAACCGCGCATCGTCGCCGTCGACGGCATTCCCATGGAGGCCCGGCTCGGTCCCTGCATGCTGTTCGTGCGCAACATCGACCGGCCCGGCCTCATCGGCGCGCTGGGCAGCACCCTCGGGGAGGCCGGCATCAACATCGCGAGCTTCCACCTCGGCCGCAAGGAGGCGGGCGGCGAGGCGCTGGCCCTGGTGGAAGTGGACCAGCCGCCGGACGAGGCGCTGCTCGCGCGCATCCGCGCCCTCCCCAACGTCCTCCAGGCCAAGCTGCTGCGCTTTTCCTGATCCGGCCGGTGGCGCGCCGGGCGGGGCCCTGCGGTGATCGCGGCGGGGCCGGCGGGCCCGGACTTGTCTGGCGTCGTCGCTTCCGGTCCAATAGCGACGTGGCCGCACCGGGAGGGAGGCCATGCTCGCGCGTCGCGGACTCGATGCCATCTTCCGCTACCTCACCGCGCGCAGCCGCCGCTACGATCTGGAGGTGCGCTGGGCCGACGGCAGCCGGAGCCGCTACTTCCCGCCGAGCGGGTCCGCCGACGTCACCATCGTCTTCCGCACGCGGCGGGCCGAGCGTCGGGCCCTCGTCCACTTCTACCAGGGCCTGTTCGAGGGCTATGTGGAAGGAGAGGTGGATCTCCTCGGCGAGCGGCCGATCGTCAAACTGGCGGAGATGGGCCACGAGGCGCTGGGCGCCCGCTACGCCAAGGGACCGCTGGCGCGGCTGCTCCTCCGCAATCCCGTCGTCACCGTCCGCCAGATCCTCCAGGAGTGGCGCCAGAACAACCGCGACCTCCGGCGCGCGCGGGAGAACGCCATCTATCACTACGGTCTCGATCCGCGCTTCTTCGAATGCCTCCTCGGCCGCACGGTGGGCTATTCCGAGGGCTACTGGCCGGAGGGCACCGACGGCCTCGACCGGGCCAAGGTGCAGAACTACGCCTACATCTGCCGCAAGCTGCGCCTGCGGCCGGGTCTCGAGGTGGTGGAGGTGGGCGCCGGCTGGGGCTACATGCCGCTGCTGATGCGGAAGAAATACGGCTGCAACGTCACCGTCTACAACCCGGTGCCGCGGCAGAACGCCTACATGCGCGAGCGCTTCGACGCCTGGGACTGTCGCGACATCCGCATCCTCGACCGCGATCACCGCGAGCTGGTGCAGGAGCCGGAGCGGTACGACCGCTACGTCTCCATCGGCGTCTACGAGCACGTGGGCAAGGACGGCTATGCCGACTGGATCCGCAGCATCGCGGTGGCGCTGAAGCCAGGGGGCATCGGCGTGCTCTCCAGCACCTTCAAGATGGTGCGGGAGATGACGGAGTTCCTGACCCTCAAGTACATCTTCCCCGGCGGCCATCTGCCGAGTCTGCCCCTCACCCTGCGGATGATGGACCGCTTCGGCCTCACCGTGGTGGAGATGGAGAATCTGTGGCCGCACTATCAGAAGACCGTCGCCTGTTGGCTGGACAATCTGGAGCGCCACTGGGAGGACATCCGCGCCCTCGATCCCGACACCTTCGACGAGCGCTTCCGCCGCATCTGGACCCTCTATCTGTCGGGGACGGTGGAGACCTTCGAATCCGGCCTCGATCTCTTCCACATCGTCTTCGTCAAGGGACGGAGTGCCGATCTCTACCCCACCACCCGCGACTGGCTCTACGCGAAGCCGCCGTGGGAGGGTGAGACCCTCGAATTCTGGCCGGTGGGAGGGACCGGCTCGTGAGGGACTGGGACGTGATCGTGGTGGGCGGCGGGCCGGGTGGGGCCGCCTGTGCCGGCGAGCTCGTGCGCCGCGGACTGCGGGTGCTGGTCCTGGACCGCGCGGCCTTCCCGCGGGTCAAGCCCTGCGGCGGGCTCGTCACCCAGGAGGCGGCGGCGGCGCTGGGCCTGCGCGAGGCGGACTATCCCCACGGCTGGCTCTGGATCGACCGCTTCCACTTCCACTGGCGCGGTCTCCGCCTGGCGGTCCCGAGCCCGCAGATCTCCATCCGCAGGGTGGAGTTCGACCGGTTCCTGCTGGAGCGGAGCGGGGCCGAGTTCGTCCGTCACCGGGTCCGGCAGGTGACGCGGGAGGGAGGCCGCTATGTGGTGGACGGCCGCTTCCGCGCCGAGGTGGTGGTGGGTGCGGGCGGGACCGCCTGTCCCGTCCACCGGAGCTTCTTCCGGGACCGGACGCCGCGGGCGCGCGGTCTCCAGATCACCGCCCTGGAGGCGGAGTTCCCGTGTGAACCGCGGGAGCGGGACTGTCACTTCTGGTTCTTCGAGGAGGGGTTCCCCGGCTACTACTGGTACATTCCCAAGGCCGACGGCCATGTGAACGTCGGCGTCGGCGCCCTGGCCGAGCCGCTGCGACGGGCGCAGGACGGAGTGTGGCGGCACTGGCAGCGTTGCGTCGAGAAGCTGCGCCGGCTGGGCTGGCTCGGCGACCGGGTGCCGGAGCCGGACGGCCACACCTACTATCTCGTGGATCGGCCGCGGGCGGCCCGCCGGGACGGGGCCTATCTCGTGGGCGACGCCGCCGGTCTCGCCACCCGCGATCTCGGGGAGGGCATCCGCGCCGCCATCGAGAGCGGCATGCGGGCGGCCGGGGCCATCGCCGACGGCGGCGACTACCGACTGGACGATCTGCCGCGCACGAGCTGGCCGGCGCTGCTGCGGGGTCTGCTGCGCCGCCGCTGGTGGCGCTAGCGCACCGCCGGTGGGGTCGCCCGCACGCCGACCGCCGCCGTCCGCGGCGCCATCGCCTCGGCCAGCACCTGCACCGTCGCCCGGGCCGTCCGCGACCAGCGGAAGCGCCGGGCCCGTTCGGGGCCGGCCCGACGCAGGCGGGCCCGCAGATCGGCGTCGCCGAGGAGCGCGCGCAGACGGGCGGCCAGCGTCCGGTCGTCACCGGGCGGGAAATAGAGGGCGGCGTCGCCCCCCACCTCCGGCAGGGCGCCGCCGGTGGACAGCACCACCGGGCAGCCGCAGGCCATGGCCTCGGCGGCCACGAAGCCGAAGCTCTCGTAGCGGGAGGGCACCACCAGCGCCTCGGCGGCGACGAAGAGGGTCGGCAGCTCCGCCTGCGGCACCGGCCCCAGCGCCACCACCCGCTCGGCGACGCCGTGGTGGCGGGCGAGGGCGGCGACGTCGTACCCACCCCAACGCACGCCGCCCGCTACCACCAGCCGGAGGGAAGGCGCATCCCGCAGGCGGGCGAGGGCGGCCAGCAGCGTCTCCAGCCCCTTGTTGGGGAAGAGATGGCCCACGAACAGCAGCCAGCGGCCCTCCAGCCCGAAGCGGGCGCGCAGCCGGGCCCGGGCCGCCGCCGGATCCCGCGGCCGGAAGCGGTCGGAGATGCCCGGATGGATCGCCACCAGCCGCTCCGGCGGCAGGCCCGTCGCCGCCAGCACGTCCCGCCGATGGCGTTCGGAGAGACAGATGACGCGATGGGCGGCGGGCAGCACCAGATGCCGCAGCAGGTGCCATTTGAGACGGTTCCGGAGGTCCAGCACGTCGGGGACGACGAAATAGTCGCCACCCGGAATCACCAGCACACGGGCGAAAGGCCCGTGGGCAGGAAGGGCCGAGAAGGCGCTGAAGACCGCGTCCGCGCCGAGGCGGCGGGCGAGTCGCGGCACGAGGAGCTGGTCCCAGACGAGACCCGGCCGGGCCGCCACCGTGACGACGCGGACCGAGCCGGCCGGTGCCGCCGCCGCCAGTTCGCGGGCGGTGGGATCCCCGGCCGCGGCCAGCAGGATCCACCGCCAGCCGGGGGCCGCGGCCGGCAGATGCCGCAGCAGCTCCCGCTCCAGCACCGCCGGCCCGCCGGCGATCACCCGACCGCGGACCGGCACCAGCACCCGCGGTCTCATCCCGGGCCTCCCGCCCGCAGCGAGGGACGCAAGAGGGCGAGGTCGCGACTGTCGAATTCGCGCATGGCCCACAGCAGTCCGAAATAGCCCAGCCCGAGCAGGCCGAACTGGGGCAGGAGCCAGATGCCGGAAACGCGCCAGCCTTTCAACGTCCAATAGAGCGCTGCGCTGGCGAGTGACACCCTGAGGAGCGTAGCGGCGGTCACGGGGACGGCGAGCCGGCGCCGCACCACCGCCACCGCCACCGCGAGGGCCATCAGGCTGCCGGCGGCGAGGGCGGCGGCGACACCGAGGCCGTGCAGCCACGGCACCAGCCAGAGACCGGCGCCGAGGGCGGCGGGGAGGACGAGGCCCGCCACCAGCGGGCCGAGCCACGGACGACCGGCCCCCATGAGGGCGTGCAACAGCACGTCCATCAGGGCCACGGCGGCCCCCGCCAGGGCCAGCAGTCGCAGCATGTCGGCGGCGGGACCGTAGGCGGGACCGTAGAGCAGCGCCACCATGCGGTCGGCGGCGGCGGCGAAGGCCGCGAGGGCCGGCAGCAGCAGCAGCAGGGCGTAGCGCACCGCCGTCACCAGTTCCGTCGCGGCCTCGTCCCGGCGGTTCCGCGCCATCGCCTCCGCCACCCGGGCGAACAGCACGCCCGAGAGCACCGAGGGCACGAGGGTGAGGATCCGGGCCACCTGGGTGGCGGCGGTGAACTGGCCGGTGACCTCCATCTCGTCGGCGCCGCGCACCGCCGCCACCCACCACACGCCCACATTGGCCTGGAACTGGTAGACCAGCATGTAGACCAGGAGCGGCAGGGTCCCGAGGGTCAGCGCCCGGGCGTAGCCGGGCATGAAGGTGGGGGCAGGCAGGCGCTCGCGCAGGGCCACCACCGCCACCGCCACCGCGGAGCCGGCGAGGTGGGCCAGGATCACCCGCCAGATGTCGAGCCCCACCACGAACAGCAGGGCCACCGCCACCATCTTGACCCCGGTCTGGAGCACGAGGGTGGCGGCGATCCAGCCCAGCCGGCCATGGGTGAGGAAGACCGCCTGCCAGGCGGCGAGGGCACCCAGGAACAGGAGATCCAGGAACAGCAGCCGGACAACGGCGGCGGTACCGGGCGTCCCGGCCACCCGCTCGAGCATCGGCGCCGCCAGCCACACCAGGGCGTAGAGCAGGAGGGCCGCGCCCAGCAGCAGGGTGGTGGCGGTGCCGGCGATGCGGGGATCGTAGCCGTGGGCCGGGGCGAGACGTGCCACCGCCCCCGGCACCGCCCAGTTGACCAGCAGCTGGGTCCAGGTGAGCAGCGAGATGGCCAGCCCGTAGAGGCCGAAGTCCGCCGGCCCGAGGCCGCGGGCCAGCAGCACCGAGACGACCAGTCCCGAGGCCATGAAGAACAGGCGGGCGGCGAACAGCCACAGCGTGCCCCGTCCCGCCACGTCCGCCGCCCGGCCTCTGTGCACTCTCCTCACCTCGGCGTTCGTGATTCCCGACACGGTGCGCGGGGCGCACCCCGGAGGGGATGACGGCCCTGCCGGCGACGCCGTCCGGAATTCCCGGACGCGGGCCCGCCGGTCGTCGGAGTCCCGCTCCTCTTCAGCGACGCGCCGCCGCCTCGGGCATTCCCGGCCGAGGGGGGCGCCGGAATGCCGGACGAGGAAGGGGCGCCGACCGGAAGCGGCCTCGGGACCGGTGCCGGCCGTCGCGCCCTCGGGCGCGCGTGGCCCTGACTCGCACAGGGCGGATCTCGGTGCCAGGGAGGGAGGCGCCCCGATGGTACCGCTGGGGACGCCTTCGCCCGCCCCGACCACGGTTCGATGTCGCACGGGACGACGCATGGACCGGGCCGGCCAAGAGGACCGGTGTGGCGACGGTGGAGACGGGGGTCGGTCTCAGAATTCCGGGGCCAGGGTCACGCGGATGCCGGAGAGGGACTCGTCGAGGCGGATCTGGCAGGCGAGGCGGGAATTGTCCCGCACCTCGAAGGCCTCGTCCAGCATGGCCTGCTCCTCCTCGCTGGGTTCCGCCAGCCGGCCCAGCCAGTCCTCGTCCACGTAGACGTGGCAGGTGGCACAGGCGCAGCAGCCGCCGCAGGCCGCCTCGATGGGAAGCCCCGCCTCGCGGATCACCTCCATCAGGGTCCAGCCGGGCTCGGCGTCGAGTTCGTGGAGCTGCCCCTCGCGGTCGGTGACATGGACGCGGATGGTCATGAGCGGACCCCCAGTCGCTTGTGCAGTTCGCTGGAGGAGGTGGTGTAGCGGAACACCAGCTTCTCGTCCGGCCGGCAGTAGCGGAACGCCTTCTGGGCCATGAGGGCGCCCTCGTGGAAGCCGGAGAGGATGAGTTTGAGCTTGCCCGGATACCAGCAGATGTCGCCGATGGCGAAGACTCCGGGCAGGTTGGTCTCGAAGGCCTCGGTGTCCACGCGGATGAGTCCCTCGTGCAGCTCCAGGCCCCAGCCGGCGATGGGACCGAGCTCCATCTTGAGGCCGTAGAAGGCGAGGAGCCGATCACAGGGATGGACGATCTCGCCCTCCTTCGTGCGAATGCGGACCGCCCTGAGCTCACCGTCCTCACCCTCGAGGGCGCGGATCTGGCCGACGATCAGCCGCGCGCGGCCCGCGTCCACCAGCTCGCGCATCCGGGCCACGGAATCGGGGGCCGCGCGGAACTGGTCGCGCCGGTGCACCAGCGCGATCTCCTCCGCCTCCGGTTCCAGGGTCAGCAGCCAGTCGAGGGCCGAATCGCCGCCGCCCGCCACCAGGATGCGGCGGCCGGCGAAATCGGCGCGACGGCGCACGGCATAGAAGAGGGAGCGGCCCTCGAAGCGTTCCGCCTCCGGCAGCGGCAGCCGCCGCGGCACGAAACAGCCGGCACCGGCCGCGATCACCACCACCGGCGCCTCCAGGACGGTGCCGGCGGAGGTGGTGAGACGCCAGTGTCCCTCGCCGGTCCGCTCCAGCCGCTCCGCCATCTGGCGGAAGTGGAAGACGGGTTCGAAGGGGCGGATCTGCTCCAGCAGCCGGTCCACCAGTTCCTGGCCGGTGCACACGGGCACCGCCGGGATGTCGTAGATGGGCTTGTCCGGATAGAGCTCGGCGCACTGACCGCCGGGCCTGTCCAGATTGTCCACGAGATGGCAGGACAGGCCGAGAAGGCCCGCCTCGAAGACGGCGAACAGCCCCACCGGGCCGGCGCCGACGATCACCATGTCGGTACGGATGGGGTCCTGTGGCTTCATGGAGGGTCCCGCAAGCGACGATTCCGCGCCGTTCCGCAAGATGCGACCGCGGGCCGGGCCGGCAAGACCGTCTCAGAACACCGGCAGCAGGTGGTGGAGGATGGCGGCCGCGTCGCGGGCCACCTCGTCGACGAAGGCGGCGAAGTCGAAGCGGGCGTCGCGTCCGGCGAGATCCGACAGCGCCCGGATCACCAGCCAGCCCACGCCGAAGGCCTCGCACACCTGGGCGAGGGCGGCGCCCTCCATCTCCACCGCCTGCCCGCCCAATTCCCGGTGCAGCCGCTCGCGGGTGACCTCGCAGTGGACGTACTGGTCCCCCGTCAGCACGGTGCCGAAGACGATGCGCGGCGGCCGCTCCGCGCCACCGGCACGCCGCGGGAAGGGGGGCAGGGTGAAGTCGGCGAGCCTGTCGCGCACCCGCGCCAGCAGCTCCGGCGGCGGTGCGAAGCCGAGGCGGTCGGTGGGGTTGAAGAAGGGGACGTGACCGGCCTGGTAGACGGCGAGGCGGCCGTGCTCCATCACCCCGGCGTCGTGCTGGATCGCCCGCTCGGCCACCACCACGTCGCCGATGTGGAGGGTCGGATCGAGACCTCCGGCCACCCCGCTCAGCACCACCGGATCGCAACCGAAGCGGTCCACCAGCAGGGTGGTGACGGCGGCGGCGTTGACCTTGCCGATGCCGGCCTCCACCAGCACCACCTCGCGATCCCCGAGGCGACCGCGGGCGAAGCTGCGGCCGCCGTGCACCTCGCTGGTCGCGGTCGCGAGCTCCGCTTCCAGATGGCGGAATTCCTGCGGAATGGCGCAGACGATGCCCACCGGCACGGCGCGCTTCTCCCCGCTGGCGACGACCCCGCTCCTAGGCCGCCGGCATCGACGGCGCAAGGGCGGCCGCGGCCTTCCGTCGCCGTGGACGACGGGGGCGGGATGGCGGTAGGGGACTCGCGCACCGGTGCGGCCGCGGGAAGGCCGACGGCGCGCGCCGGATCCGGTCCCGGCCACGGGAGGAGGGAGGTTGGACAGGCATCTGCGGGGCATCGATCACTTGGTGGTGGCGGTGGCCGATCTGGAGACGGCGGCCGGGCGCTGGCGGCGGCTGGGATTCACCCTGACGCCGCGGGGCCGCCATCCCGAATGGGGCACCGCCAACCACTGCATCCTGCTGGAGGGCGGCTACATCGAGCTGCTGGGGGTGGAGACGCCCGACGGCGACGCACCGCTGGTGCGACGGCTCAGGTCCTTCGGCGAGGGCATCTTCGCCGTGGCGCTCGCGAGCGACGATCCCGCCGCCACCGCCGCCGCCTGGCGCACGCTGGGCTTCTCCGCCCGTGGTCCGGAGCGGCTGACCCGGTGGATGGAGGCGGACGGTGGGGTGGAGCTCGCCTTCAGCAACGTGTCGCTGCCGGCGGACGAGACGCTGGGGCTCGGGCTCTTCGCCTGCCGTCACGAGACGCCGGAGCGGGAGGCGGAGCCGGCCTGGCGGGAGCACGCCAATGGCGCGCGGACGCTGGTGAGCGTGTCGGTGCTGGCGGAACCGCCCGACGCGGTGGCGGCGCTGTTCGACCGGCTGTTCGGAACCTCCACCCGCTCCCAGACAGACCATGTGGCGGCCTTCCACCTGGGACGCGGCCGCATCCTGGTGTTGCCGGTGGAGGACGCCCACCTCCTCCACCCGCTGGCCGGCGTGGAGGAGGGCGAACAGCCGCCCCGCTTCGTCTCGCTGGAGGTGGCGGTGGCGGATCTCGAGGCCCTCGCCCGCCGGCTGGAGGCGGCGGGCGTTCCCCACCGGCGCATCGCCGACGGTCTCGCGATCCCGCCGGGCGAGCTGGGCGGCGTGGCCCTGGAGTTCACCGAAGGGTGAGGCCTTCCGCCGGGCCGTCCTCGTCCCCACATGAAGGGCGAAGCGTCGGGGAGGAGCCGGTCATGGCCAGGGGGCCGCTCGTGAAGCTGGACGATCTGCAGAGGTGGCTCGCCGAGGATCCGGACCGTCAGGCGGCCGATGTCCTGCCGCCCGGATCCTTCGCCCGGGCCAAGTACGAGCAGGGGCCCGCCTTCGTGCTGCGGCCGCACCGGCCGGAGGACGCCGATCCGGAGGAACTCCGGCAGTGGGCGCTGACGCCGGAGGAGTGGGCCGAGCAGATGGCGGTGGCGCTGGTGGCGCTGCGTCACGACATGAAGCTGCACACCCTCACCGAAGGCTTCGGTCGGGTGTGAGATCTCCCCGTCGTCGCAGGTCCAGCACCAGCTTGCCGATCTGGCGGCCGGCCTCGAGCTCGTCGAGGGCGCGGATCGCCTCGGCGAACGGATAGACGCGGTGGATCACCGGGCGGAACAGCCCGCGCCGCCAGGCGGCGAGCAGCCGGCGGAACTCCTCGAGGGATCCCAGGGTCGAGCCGTAGATCTCGATCTGGCGGATGAACACCCGCTGCAGCTCCGCCGGCGGATCGCCGCCGGTGGTGGCGCCGCAGGTGACGATCCGTCCGCCGCGGCGCACCGCCCGCAGCGCCAGCGGCCAGGTGACCCGGCCCACGTTCTCCACCACCATGTCGGCGCCGAGGCCGTCGGTCAGCTCCAGCACCGCCGCCACCACGTCGTCGCGGCCGAGCCGCAGGGTCACCTCGGCGCCCACCTCCCGCGCCCGCGTGAGGGCCTCGGGTCGCCGCGAGACGGCGATGGGCCGGGCCCCGGCCATGCGGGCGAGCTGGACCGCCGCCAGCGACACGCCGCCGCCCGCGCCCATCACCAGCACCGTCTCCTCCGGCCCGAGGGGCCGTTTGCCGAAGAGCATGCGCCAGGCGGTGAGATAGGCGGTGGGAAGACAGGCCGCCTCCACGGGATCGGCGTCGTCGGGCAGGGGCAGCAGATTGACCTCCGGGGCGCTCACATATTCGGCGAAGACCCCGTCGCGGTGCTCGCCGTAGTAGCGCACCCGCAGGCACAGCGGTTGCTCGCCGGCGAGGCAGAAGCGGCAGCGGCCGCAGAACAGCGCCGGATAGAGCACCACCGGCGTGCCCGGGGCGAGGGCCGAGCCGGCCTCGCACTCCACCACCTCGCCCACGGCGTCGAGGCCGAGGATCATGGGCAGGCGGTGGGTGATGCCGGCACCGTTGCGGCGCATGTAGACGTCCACCCGGTTGAGGGCGGCGGTCCACACCCGAACCGTCACCCAGCCGGACGGTCGCCGGGGCTCCGCCACCTCCTCGAGGCGCAGGCCGTCGTCGCCGTGGCGGTGATGCAGGACCAGGGCACGCACGGACCCTCCTCCCCGCTCTCAGACGGCCAGCAGCCGGCGCTGCAGGGTTTCGGACGCGGCGAGCTCGGCCGCCGGCCCGTGCCAGGCCACCCGGCCACGCGCCAGCACGTAACAGCGCGAGGCGAGGGGGGTGGCGAAGCGGAAGTTCTGCTCCACCAGCAGCACGGTGAGGCCGCTCGCGATGAGCTCGCGCAGCTTGGCGCGGATCTCCTGCACCACGATGGGCGCGAGCCCCTCGGTGGGCTCGTCCAGCAGCAGCAGCTCCGGGTTCTGGATCAGGGCGCGGGCGATGGCGAGCATCTGCTGCTCGCCGCCGGAGAGGGCCGTGCCCGGATGGTCGCGCCGCTCGCGCAGGCGGGGGAAGAGGGCGTAGATGCGCTCCGGGTCCCAGGGGCCCTCGCGGCGGCCGAGGCGCCGGGCCAGCTCCAGATTCTCGGCGACGGTGAGGGAGGGGAAGATGTCGCGGGTCTCCGGCACGTAGCCCACGCCGAGACGGGCGATCCGGTGGGCGGGGAGGCCGGTGACGTCGCGCCCGTCGATGCGCACCCGGCCGGCCCACGGCGGCAGCAGGCCCATGACGGCCCTGAGCGTCGTGGTCTTGCCGACGCCGTTGCGGCCCAGCAGCGCCACCACCTCTCCCCGTCCCACGGTGAGGGAGAGGCCGTGCAGCACCCGCGTCTCGCCGTAGCCGGCCTCCAGCGCCTCCACCTCCAGCATGGTCCGCCCCGGTCTCCTCAGACCTCGCTGCCCATGTAGATCTCCCGCACCACCGGCGAGGCCCGCGCCGCCCCGGGGGTGCCGTCGAACACCACCCGCCCGTAGTCCAGCACCACCACCCGCTCGGCGAACTCGAAGACCAGGTCCAGGTCGTGTTCGATCAGCACCACCGTCATCTCCCGCGGCAGCCCCCGCACCAGCTCGAGGATGGCGCGGGTCTCCTCCGGGCTCATGCCGGCGGTGGGCTCGTCCAGCATCAGCACCTCGGGCTCGCGGGCCAGCGCCAGGGCGATCTCGAGCTGGCGGCGGGTGCCGTAGGCGAGGGCTCCCACCGGCCGGTCCAGCACCTCGGCGAGGCCGAGGTCGCGGGCGAGGGCCTCGATGCGCGCCGTCACCCGCGGCTCGCGGGCGGGATCCCGCCAGAACACCCAGTTGCGTCCGAGGCGGGCGAGGACGGCCAGGGCCAGATTGTCGCGCACCGTGGTCTCGTCGAAGAGAGTGTTCTGCTGGAAGGAGCGGGAGAGGCCGCGCCGGGCGCGGGCGACCGCATCCTCCCGCGTCGCCTCCTCGCCGCCGATGCGGACGATGCCGCCGGAGGGGCGCAGTTCGCCGCACAGCAGGTTGAACAGGGTGGTCTTGCCGGCCCCGTTGGGGCCGATGACGGCGAGCCGCTCACCCCGCGTCACCCGGAGCGACACCCGGTCGGTGACGGTGAGGGCCCCGAACCGCTTGGTGAGCTCGATCGCCTCCAGCATGCTCCCTCCCGCGGGCGTCGCGGACGGTGGCGGACCACCGCCGCAGCCGCTCCAGATAGCCGTAGAGTCCCTGCCCGCCGGTCCAGACGGCGAGGATCAGGAAGAGGCCGAGGAACAGGCCCCAGTGCTCGGTCCAGGCGGAGACGGCGTATTTGAGCCAGACCACCGCCGCCGCCCCCAGCGCCGGTCCGACGAGGCTGCCGATGCCGCCGAGGATGGTCATGATCAGCGCCTCGCCCGACCAGGTCCAGTGGAACAGTTCCGGCGAGACGTACATGCTGTGCATGGCGGCGAGCACGCCGGCCAGTCCCGCCACCGCGCCCGAGAGGGTGGTGGCCGCCACCTTGTAGGGCCCCGGGGCGATGCCCAGCGCCCGCACCCGCCGCTCGTTCTGGCCGATGGCCAGGAGCGTGCGGCCGAAGCCGGAGGCGAGCAGCCGTCCCAGCAGCAGATAGACGAGGGCCGCCACCGACACGAGGAGGGTGGCGAAGGTGGCGCTGTCGGAGAGATCGAGGCCGAGGGCGGAGAGATCCGGGCGCGGCGCGCCGGCGAGGCCGTCGTCGCCGCCCAGCTCGCCGGAGCGGACCACCCAGACGTAGCCCATCTGGCCGAAGGCGAGGGTGGCCATGATGTAGAAGATGTCGCGGGCGCGGACGGTGGCGAGGCCCACCAGCAGCCCGGCGCCGGCGCCGGCGGCAACGGCGAGGGGAAAGGCCACGGCCGGCGGCCAGCCGGCCAGCACCGTGGCCACGGTGTAGGCGTAGGCGCCGATGCCGACGAAGAGACCGTGGCCCATGGAGACCAGCCGCGGGAAGCCGGCCAGCAGGTCGAGACTCATGGCGGCGATGGCGAACACCGCCATCTCGGCCAGGATCTCGCGTCCGAAATAGTCGCCGGTGCGGGCCCACCAGAGGCCGGCGATCAGGAGCGCGAGGGCCACCGTGGTGCGGAGCGGATCGAACAGGCGGAACACGGCTCAGGCCCTCGCCGGGAACAGGCCCTGGGGGCGCAGCAGCAGCGTCAGGGCGAGGAGGGCGTAGACGACGATGCCGGAGAGCTGGGGCAGCAGCACCTGTCCGAAGGTGTCCACGAAGCCCACCAGCAGCGAACCGGCCACCGCCCCGCGCAGGCTGCCGAGGCCGCCCACCACCACCACGATGAGGGTGGGGATGAGGATCTCGATGCCCATGCCCGGATAGACGGAGAAGATGGGGGCGGCCACCACGCCGGCGAGGGCCGCGAGGGCGCAGCCGAAGCAGAACATGGCGAAGAACAGGCGGTCCACCCGCACCCCCAGCGCCGAGGCCATGGCGGCATTGTCCACCGCCGCCCGGATCATGGCGCCGAGGGCGGTGCGTTCCAGCAGCAGCCACAGTAGCACCAGCGCCACGAGACCGAGGGCGATGACGAACAGCCGGTAGGCGGGATAGACCAGTCCGAACAGCGACACCGAGCCGGCGAGGGCGGGCGGGGCCGAGAACTCGAGGGCGAAATCGCCCCAGATCATGCGCATCACCTCCACCCCGACGAACACCAGTCCCAGGGTGGCCAGCACCTGGGCGAGATGGCCCGCCCGCTGCATGCGCGCGATCATCACCAGGTAGAGGAGGGCGGCGATGGCCGCCACCACCAGCGGCGCGCCCACGAGAGCCGCCCAGAAGCTGCCGGTGATCCGCAACAGGCTCCAGCCCACGAAGGCGCCGAGGGCGTAGAAGGTGCCGTGGGCGAGGTTGACGAAGTTCATGAGGCCGAAGACCACCGTCAGCCCCACCGACAGCACGAACAGCAGCATGGAATACTGCAGCGCGTTGAGGAGCTGCGTCAGCCAGTAGGCCGTCGTCACCGATGACCCCCTCTCCCCGCGGGCCGCGGGACGGGGCGCCCCGTCCCGCGGTGCCGCCGTACGGAAAGCTGGGCGTCAGCCCGCGAGCCGGCAACCGTTGGGGGGATCCTGCTCGTTCTCGTAGGTCTCGAGCAGCTTCTCCACCAGCCGGCCGTCCTCGCCCTTCACGATCTCGTAGATGTAGATGTTCTGGACGATGTTGTTGGTCCTGGGATCGATGCGCCAGGGGCCGCGCGGGCTGGCGAAGGTGGTGGTGCGGGCGGCGTCGACGAACTTCTCCTTGTCGCCGCGGGAGGCGGCCAGCGCCGCCACGATCAGGCGGGCCGCGTCGTAGCCCTGGACGGCGAACTCGGAGGCGACGCGACCGTATTTCTCCTGGAAGGCCTTCTGGAAGCGGGCGTTCTCCGGATTGTCGAGGGTGGTGAGATAGTGGAGGCTGTTGACGGAGCCGAGGGCGGGCTCGCCGATGGCCTCCCGGTAGAGCTGGGAGGTGAGGAAGCCCGCCGCGTACAGCGGCAGCTTGTCCCGAAGCCCGAAGGAGGCGTACTGCTTCATGAAGCCGATGGCCTCGCCGCCGGCGTAGAAGACGAACAGCGCCTCGGCACCGGTGGCCTGCGCCTCGGTGAGGTAGGGGCCGAAGTCCTTGGTCTTGCGGAAGGGCGTGTAGATCTCCTTCAGCACCTTGCCGCCGGCCGCCTCGAAGGCGCCCTTCATGGCCTCCACGTCCTGATGACCGGCGGCGTAGTCCGGGGCCATGGCCACCACCGTCTTCACGCCGATCTCGGCGAGATAGCGCCCCATGGGCCGGGTGATCTGGGCGTTGGAGAAGGAGACGCGGATGATGTAGCGGCTGCACTTCTCGCCGGTGGCGTGGATGTTGCCGGCGTTGGCGACGATCAGCGGCACCCGGGCGGCGTCCACGAAATCGCGCACCGCCGCCAGCACGCCGGAGGAGACCAGCCCCGCCAGCACGTCCACCCTGTCCTGGAGCACCAGTTTCTTGGCCTTGGTGAGGCCCACCGGCGGCTTCACCTCGGTGTCCTCGGGCAGGATCGTGACCGTGTCCTCGCCGAGCTCGCCGCCGTAATGCTCGAGCCCCAGCTCGAAGCCCGCCTGGATCTCCTTGCCCAGGGCGGCGTAGACGCCCGAATAGGGGAGCAGCAGCCCCACCCTGTACTCGCGCGCCGCGGCCGATCCCCCCGCCAGCAGGGCGGCGAGCGCCACCGCCAGGTACCGTTTCCGCATCCCTCGTCTCCCGAACCGTTGGTGTCGTCGTTGTCCGTGGCGGCCCGTGCCGTCACCCGGCCGATAGCACCGGGACGGCCGGGAGCATAGCCGCGGCGTCGCGCCGCATCAAGAAACATATTTCTCTTGCCGCGTCCCCGATGGTGAAAAATAATGCCGGTCGGCGGCGCCGGGACGCCGCCACCGGGTCCGGACCACGTACCGCGAGGGGAGGGGATGCGTTTCTTCGTCCAGCGTCGTCTCGAACAGGGCCGGGCGCAGCCGACCGTCTTCGCCGACCCCGGACGCCGTCTCGCCCGGGCGGAACCGGCCGAGCGGGTCGCGCGCCTCGGCGTCCGCCGCGAGGAGCGGATCGCCCTCCCGCTGCGGGACGCGGTGGACGTTCCGGTGGTCTTCCGGCGCGCGCTCCATGCCGGCATGGTACCGGTGGCCGTCGCCACCCTGCTGCCGCCGGACCGGTGGTGCACCATCCCCGCCGACCGCCACCGGATCGACGCGGAGGGCCGGTATCACCATGCCGGCCGTGCGGAGGACATGTTCGAGGTGAGCGGCATCCGGGTCTCGCCCTGCGAGGTGGAATCGCTCCTCGTGGACCCCGAGACGGTGCCGGAGGCGGCGGTGATCGGTCGCCCCGACGCCGACGGGCCGAGCGAGCCCGAGGCCTTCGTGGTGCCGCGCGAGCGCGGGGCGCCTTCGAGGACGCGGGTCCGGGCGCTGCAGGCCCCGGTGAAGGCGGTGGCGGGGCCCCGGGAGTGTCCGCGCTGGATCGAGTCCGTGGACCGGCTGCCCGAGACCGCCACCGGCGAGATCCAGCGCTTCCGGCTCGGGGAACGCGAACGGACGGACGGGGAGGTGCGGTCGTGATCGAGGCGGGTTCCGGCCGACTGGTGGTGGACGGCTGCGGCATCGAGTACCGGCATCTCGGCCCGTCCCCGGAGCGGGCGCCGACGGTGGTGCTGCTGCACGAGGGCCTGGGTTGTCTCGGTCTGTGGAAGGACTTCCCCGAGCGGCTGCAGGCGGCCACCGGGCTCGGCGTCTTCGCCTTCTCCCGGCCCGGTTACGGTCGCTCCGATCCGGTGCCGCTGCCGCGCCCGCTCGACTTCATGGAGCGGGAGGCGCGGACGTTCCTGCCGCAGCTGCTGGACGCCATCGGCTTCCGCCGCGGCATCCTGCTGGGGCACAGCGACGGCGCCTCGGTGGCCACCGTCCATGCCGGGGCGGTGGGGGACCTGCGGGTGCGGGGACTGGTGCTGCTGGCGCCCCACTTCTTCGTGGAAGAGGTGACCGTCGCCGCCATCGAGGAGACCCGCCGCCGCTACGAGACGGGAGACCTGCGCGCCCGTCTCGCCCGCTGGCACGACCATGTGGACGTGGCCTTCCGCGGCTGGTGCGAGACCTGGCTGGATCCGCGCTTCCGCGACTGGGACCTGCGCGAGTACCTCCCCTACATCCGCGTGCCCATGCTGATCGTGCAGGGATTGGCCGATCCCTACGGCACCCTGGCCCACGCCGAGGCGGCGGAGGCGGAGTCGTACGGCCCCGTGGACGTCCTCGCGCTTGCGGAGACCGGGCACGCGCCCCATCTGGAGCGGCCGGACGAGGTGCTGCGGGCGGTGGCGGACTTCACCGACCGGCTGTTCCGCCTCCACGAGGCCCGCCCCCCGCTCGCCGCCAACCAGGGGGAGGAGTAGGATCTTGCCCAGCGATGCGGCGGCGTGCCCGGCGCGCGCCGGTTCCCTCGACCATCCCCGTCCCGCGCCGCCCTGCGGCGAGCCCGTGGCCCTGATGCCGGGCCTCTGGTGGCTGCGGCTGCGGCTGCCGCTCCGTCTCGATCACGTCAACGCATGGCTGATCGAGGAGGAGGACGGCACCCTCACGGTGATCGACACCGGGTTCGACGACGCCGAGACGCGGGCGGTCTGGCGACGGGTGCTGGAGGGGCCCTTCCGTCACCGCCCGCTCCGGCGGGTGATCGCCACCCACTACCACCCCGACCACATCGGGCTCGCCGGCTGGCTGTGTGGCATCACCGGTGCCGAGCTGTGGGCTGCCCGCAGCGAGTGGCTGATGGCGCGCATGCTGGCCCTGGACACCAGCGCCGAGTTCGACCGTGCCTACGAGCGCTACGACCGGCGGGCGGGCCTGCCGGAGGAGCTGATCCGGGCGCGCCGTGCCGCCGGCAATCTCTGGCGGACCCGGGCCGGGCCGCCGCCCGGCCATCATCGGCGCCTGCGCCATGGCGATCTTCTCGCGGTGGGACCCTTCACCTTCCGGGTGATCGTGGGCGAGGGGCACGCGCCGGAGATGGTGACGCTGGTGGACGAGGCGGCCGGCCTTCTGATCGCCGCCGATCAGATCCTGCCCCGCATCAGCCCGGTGGTGAGCGTGCCGCCGAGCATGCCGGAGGCGGACGTGCTGGCCGACTTCCTCGCCTCCCTCGACCGCTACCGGCCGCTCGCCCCCGATCTCCTGGTGCTGCCCTCCCACGGCCGGCCCTTCCGCGGTCTCCACCGGCGACTGGACGAGCTGGCGGCGCATCACGAGGCCCGCCTCGCCCGCGCCCTCGCCGCCTGCGACCGGCCCCGCACCGTCTACGAGGTGATGCCGGCCCTGTTCGACTTCGCCATCGACCGCAGCCAGCTCGGCTTCGCCCTGGGCGAGACCTACGCCCATCTCCAGCATCTGTGGCGGCGGGGCGAACTGGACCGGGAGCTGGGATCCGACGGCGCCCTCCGCTTCCGCCGCCGCGACCGCACCGGGGACTGAGGGGAACGGCGGCGCTTTTCCCGTCCATCCGCGACCGCTAAAGTGCCGGCGGGATCCGGCCGCGGGGAGCCGCAGGTGCGCCGCTATCTCGCCAACGTGCTGGTGCTGGCGACGGCCCAGGCCCTCTTCTTCGTCGCCAACACCACCATGATCAGCACCTCCTCTCTGGTGGGGCTGCAGTACGCGCCGCTCCCCTGGCTCGCCACCCTGCCGCTGGGGGCCCAGTTCCTGGGCACCATGGTCTCCACCATGCCGGCCTCCTTCTTCATGCAGCGCTTCGGTCGGCGGGCGGGGTTGCAATTGGGGGCCGTCCTCGGTACGGTGGCCGGCCTGCTCATGGCCCTCGCCGTCTACCGGGCCGCCTTCTGGCTGTTCGTCCTCGCCAGCTTCCTCTACGGCGTCTTCGCCGCCACCGCCCAGTACTACCGTTTCTCGGCGGCCGATGCGGCCGAGGTGATGGCGCCCGCCCGCCGCGACGCCTGGCGCGCCCGCGCCATCAGCTGGGTGCTGGCCGGCGGCATCGTCGCCGGCGTGGCCGGCCCCCAGATCGCCCGCGCCACCGCCGAGCTGATCCCGCCCTACGTCTTCCTCGGCAGCTATCTGGTGGTGGCGGCGGTGGGGCTGCTGTCCGTTCTGGTGCTGGCCGGACTCGACATCCCGCGGCCGCCGGCG
Source organism: Alphaproteobacteria bacterium (assembly GCA_026982705.1). GTDB lineage: Bacteria > Pseudomonadota > Alphaproteobacteria > Geminicoccales > Geminicoccaceae > HRBIN39. The sequence goes on along the minus strand of JALSGP010000007.1, from coordinate 72,799 downwards.
ACGGTGCGGGCGGCCGGCGGCCGCCCCCTCGCCGCCATCGTCCGCACCCCCGGCTTCGTCACCGCCGTGGCGGCGGCGCTGGTGGGCTATGTCACCATGAACCTGCTCATGAGCGCCACGCCCCTCGCCATGATGGCCTGCGGCCACGCCTTCGCCGACACCGCCACGGTGATCCAGGCCCACGTGGTGGGCATGTTCCTGCCCAGCTTCTTCACCGGCCATCTGATCGCCCGCTTCGGGGCGCACCGGGTGATCCTGGCCGGCGTGCTCCTCAATCTCGTCACCGTGGCGGTGGCGGAGGCCGGGGTGGCGGTGACCAACTTCTTCGTCGCCCTGTTCCTGCTCGGCGTCGGCTGGAACTTCATGTTCATCGGCGGCACCACCCTGCTGACCGCCTGCCACGGTCCCGAGGAGAAGGCCAAGGTCCAGGGTCTCAACGATCTGCTGCTGTTCACCGGCGTCACCCTGTCGGCCACCACCTCCGGCATGCTCCACGAGGCGCTGGGCTGGCAGGCCATGAACCTGCTGGCACTGCCGGGGCTGCTGCTGGTGGCGGGGCTGTGCGTGGCGGCCATGCGGCGGGCGGTGCCGGAGCCGGCCACGCCCTGAGTTCAGCCCACGAAGCCGGCGGGATCGAAGGGGGCGAGCAGCCTCTCGATGGCGGGGTCGGCCAGCGGGTGGAAGCGGGGCGTACCGCCGTCCAGCACCAGCACGCCGTCGTCGAAGAGGACGCGCTCGATCCCGACGAGGCGATCACGGCCCAGATCGCCGTCGGCCGGATCCAGATCCTCCAGCCACAGGCGCCGGCCGCGGCCGGTGAGGGCGAAGTCGGCGAAATCCCCCTCCACCACCGCCAAATCGAGGCCGCGCCCGCCCACGAGCCGGTCGTCGCCGGGACCTCCCGCCAGCACGTCGTCGCCGGAGCCGCCCCGCAGGCGGTCGTCGCCGCCGGCGCCCACCAGCAGATCGTCGCCGCGCCCGCCCACCAGGCGATTGCCGAGATGGTTGCCGTGGATGCGATCGTCACCGCGGCCGCCGCGGGCATCCTCGATGGCGCTGCCGAAGGCGATCACGAGATTGGCACGGGCCGGCGTCCCGGCCCCGGGCGCCGCCGGCCCGATGCTGGACCAGGCCCCCTCGCGCAGGTCGATCTCCACCGGCAGCCGCTGATTGCCGGCATCGATGCGGTCGTGGCCCCCCGCGTCCCAGATGGCGCGCAGTTCGGGACGGCGGGGAGAGAGGCGGTAGACGTCGTCGCCGGTCGAGCCGGTGGCGGGCCCGTAGAGGGTCTGGACGGCGGCGATGTCGTAGAGCATGGGTCCCGAGGGTTCCAGCGGCCGTCCCCCCAGCTCCGCCGCATCGGCCGGCGTGTAGGACATGACGGTGTGGCGGCGGTCGTCGAGGCCGCGGGCGAAGACGCCGGCGGCGGTGAAGGGATGGTCGAGGCCGAGGACGTGGCCGAACTCGTGGACCAGGGCGAGACGGCCCAGCTCGCCCGGCGCCAGCCGGTCCAGGAGTCCCGCATCCAGCCACACCTCGGCGCCGCGGATGCGGTCGGCCCCGTCGGGATCGACGACGGTGTAGGCGATGTCGCGGCGCCAGTCGGGGAATTCGGCGACGCCGAGGATCACCTCCGCCGGACCGCGGCGGACCTCCACGAAGTCCACCTCCGCCACCGCCTCCCACGCCGCGGCGGCGGCCCGCGCCGCCGCCCGCAGGGCGGCGGTGGGCCGCGGGCGGGGACCGTCCGGCGCCCAGGCGGCCGGCTCGTCGGGAGCCGCGATCCGCCAGTGGATCACCACCGGCTGCGCCCAGTGGTAGAGGGCGCGCGGCCCGCTCCACAGCAGTGCCTGCACGGCGTGGGCGCGGTCGGGATCCGGCGACGAAACCGGCTCCTCGGCCAGCATGCGGCGCAGCCGGTCGGCGACGGACATGGCGGGACCCTCGCGGATTCGTCGAAAATTCTAGGCGAATCCGCGGCATCCAGCAGGAAAACGGTCTCGGAAAGAGACCGAATCGGCGATCAGTGTGCTCTCCTCCACCCCCGCGTATGTTCCCGGAGTGCGCGAACCCCGACGAGAACCGCCTTGGCAGCGCCGCGGTGGATGGCATAGGTTGAATTCGCCTCGGAAGCGACGGTCCGCCGACACGATCACATCGGGGTTGCATGCAATGCACTGGCTCCGTTCCGCCCAGGTCCATCCCCGCCTCGTGATCCGCCGGGCCACCTCGGCCGACGCGGAGGCCATCGCCCGCGTCTACGTGGACTGCTGGCGGGAGTCCTACGCCGGGCTGCTGCCGGCGGACCATCTGGAGAGCCTTTCCTACGGGCGCTTCGCGCAGCAGTGGCGGTACACGCTCTCGGCCGGCGGCTGGGCCTTCGTGGCGGAAGTGGAAGGAGAGGCGGTGGGCATCGGCAGTGGCGGCCGCGCCCGTGACGGCCGTCTCGCCGAGGGCGAGCTCTATGTCCTCTACGTCCGCCTGGCCCATCAGGGGCGCGGCATCGGCCGCGCCCTGTTCGAGGCCTGCCACTACCGGCTCGCCCTCTCGGGGCTGCGCGGCATGGTGGCCTGGACCCTGGCCGCCGGTCCCGGCCGCCGCTTCTACGAGCACATGGGCGGTGTCCTCGCCGGCGAGAAGTCCCTCGAGATTGCGGGCGTCCCGCTCCGGGAGGTGGCCTACGTCTGGCCCGACTGAGTCTCAGACGACACGCCGGTAGTCGAGCGCCACCTCGCCGATGCGGATGCGCCCCATTACCCATTCGCCGGCGGCGTCGTACCAGACGTCGGCGACGCGCCCGTTCTCGCTCTCGAGCCGATGGCGCACCGCCTCCACCGTCCGCTCGCCCACCGTGACCCGATCCGTCGTCCCCGGTCGGCCCCGCACCCGCACCAGATCACCGTCCCAGGTGTCCAGCAGCCGTTCCTGCCGGACGATGGCCGGGTTCCAGAAGGCGATGTCGGTCATGGCACCGAGGGGGATGGTCCGGACGCCCGCGGGCGTCCGCACGAGGATGGCGTCGCCCTCCGGCGTTCCCACCAGCTCGCGGCGCTCGCGGGTGTTCTCGGCCTCCACCTCGAGGGCGCGCATGAGCCCGCCCCGCCACCACTCCCGCACCCGGTGGCGGTAGCGGTAGAGGGTGAGAAAGGCGAAGCGCACGCGCACGTCGATGGCGGTGCGCACCTCGAACCCCCCGCGCGGATGGGGCAGGAAACGCACCTCGTGTCGGCCCACCCGCTGCGTGCCGGTACGGATCTCGAAGACGAGCCGGCGCTCCGCGCCGACGGCGGCGTCGGGACGGAGGAGGGGAAGGGTGCCGGCGGCACCGGCGGCGACCAGCAGCGCCCGGCGCGTCCAGCCCCGTTTCCTCGTCGCCAGGGCTCCGGATCCGGTCATGGTCGCATCACGCCGTCGGCAGCAGGAAGAACCCTTCACCCGGATCGTCCGGCTCGTCGGTCACCTCCACCCGTGCGACACGGGCGAGGGCCGGTCCCCGATGGCAACGACGGATCATCTCCTCCACCCGCGACCGCGGACCGGCGAAGACCGCCTCCACCGTCCCGTCCCGCCGGTTGCGCACCCAGCCGTCCACCCCCACGGCGGACGCCGTTTCCGAGATCCAGGCGCGGAACCCGACCCCCTGGACGGTGCCGGAGATCCGCACGCGACGGACGACGCGTTCCTCCACCATGTCTCGATCACCCGCACCTCTAGCACATCTTGGATGGGCTGGGAACGCCCGCCGGTCGACCGCGGCGGTGGGCGCCGGCGACGGGATGAAGGAGAGGAGTCGTGCGGATCCTGCTGGTGGAGGACGACGCCGATCTCGCCGACGCGGTGGCCCGCAATCTGGAGCGCAGCGGCTTCACCGTCGACGTGGCGGGCGATCTGGCCGAGGCCGCGGCGTCGGTGGAGACCCGGACCCACGAGGTGGTGGTGCTGGATCTGGGGCTGCCCGACGGTGACGGTCTCGAGCTGATCACGGCCATGCGCCGGCGCGGCGACGCGACGCCGATCCTCGTGCTGACCGCCCGCGACGCGGTGGAGGACCGGGTGCGGGGTCTCGAGGCCGGTGCCGACGACTATCTGGTCAAGCCCTTCGCCCACGCGGAACTGGTGGCCCGCATCCGGGCCCTGCTGCGGCGCCCGCGTGACGATCTCGGCCGCGAGATCCGGGTTGGGCGGCTGGTCTTCCGCCCCGCGAGCGGCGAGTTCCTGGTGGGCGACGAGCCGCTGGTGCTGCCGCGGCGCGAACACATGGCCCTGGAGCTGCTGGTGCGACGGGCCGGACGGGTGGTCTCGCGCGGCGCCCTCGAGGATGCGCTGTGGGGATTCGACGACGAGGTGGAGTCCAACGTGCTGGAGTCCCACGTCTCGCGTCTGCGTCGGCGGCTGCGGGAGCTGGATGCGGGGGTCGAGATCCGGGCGCTGCGGGGCCTCGGTTACATGCTGCGGGAGGTGAAGCCATGAGCGACGCGGCAGCGGGTCGGACACCCTCGCTGCTGCAGCAGATCCTGGTCCGCTTCTTCGCGGTGGTCCTGATCGGGGCGCTGGTGGCCATGGCCAGCTACGTGCTGGTGCGTCCCATCGAGCTCGACTACGAGCTGGAGGAGCTGGCGGCGGAGTTCGAATCCCGCCTTCACGATCTCGGGCGCGAGGGTCGGCGGCGCGTGGTCGAACTGGAGATGGACCGCACGCTGCTCGCCCGCCTCCACGCCATCAACGAGCTCCACCTGCGCCTCGTGGATCCGCGTCGCGGGCACGTGCTGTTCGCCTACGACCACGATGCCGCCGCCGCCGACGTGATGACCTCCATCGTCGACTGGCCGCCGGGCTTCTTCGAGCTGGGCGAACCGGACGTGGTCAGCGAGCCGGAATACGGCTTCATCGACATCATCCGTACCCCCGCCGGCATTCCCGTCAAGTTCGTGGCCCGCCGCGGTCCGCCCACCGCCCACGACTATCTCTACTGGGTCGTGGCCGAGTTCGGCTACGAGCTGCTCCCCATGTTCGTGAGCGTGGTGCTGGTGGGCAGCGCCGCCGCGGCGCTGGCGGTGCGGCGCGCCTTCCGGCCCCTCTCCCGCATCTCGGAACGGGCGGCGGCGATCCATCCCGGTTCCGATGCGAGACTGCCCACCGACGACGTCCCCGCCGAGATCCTGCCGCTGGTGGAGGCCGTCAACCGCGCCCTCGACCGCCTCCAGCTCGCCTTGGAGCGCCAGCGGCGCTTCACCGCCTTCGCCGCCCACGAGCTGCGCACGCCCCTGGCCGCCCTGCGAGCGCGCATCGAGGGGCTCCCCGAGCGGCTGCCGGAGAAACGGGCGCTCGTGGGCACCATCGACCGCATGGCCCATCTCGTGGAACAGCTCCTCGCCGTCGCCCGCCTCGAGAGCGGGCTCCTGGTGCCGGAGGAGGAGCTGGACCTGCGCGATCTGGTGCGCGAGGTGGCCGAGGACTTCGCGCCACTGGCCGCCGAGCGGGAGCGGGATCTGGCGGTGGAGCTGCCGGACCGGCCGGTGCCGGCACGGGTCCATCGCGACTCCCTCACCCGGGCCCTCGTCAATCTCCTCGACAATGCCGTCAAGTTCGCACCGCCCGGCAGCGAGGTGACGATGCGTCTGGAAGAGAACGGCACCGTCGCGGTGCTCGACCGCGGCCCCGGGCTGGACGGCGCCGATCTCGAGGAGCTCTTCCGTCCCTTCGTCCGCCGCCGTCCCCGCGCGGAAGACCCGGGCGGCTCCGGTCTCGGTCTCGCCATCGTACGGGACGTGGCGGAGATCCACGGCGGATGCGCCACGGCACGGCCACGCGAGGGGGGCGGTGCCGTGTTCGAGATACGTATTCCAGTGCGCGGATCCGCCGCGCCCTAGGATTCAAGCTTCACGCAAGCTTCGTGTCATCTGGCTGCAAGCCGTCTCCCCGATATGGGGGGTGCGCGCGACAGCGCCATGTGTCCCAACGGTCATGCGAGACGAGGGAGAACAGGACATGCGTGGGAAGATCCTGATGGCAGCCCTGATGGCGACCGCCTTCGGTGCCACCGCGGCGCTGGCCGGGCCGACCTGCACCGGCAAGGGCGAGAAGCTGCCCGAGGAGAAGGTCCAGAAGATGTACGAGGAGAAGGGCATCCAGATCAAGAAATGGAAGATCTCCTCCGGCGGATGCTACGAGATCTACGGCTACGAGAACGGCGAGAAGGTGGAGATCTACATCGATCCCTGGACCGGAGAGGTGGTGCAGAAGAACGTCGAGTGACGGGACCGGCGGACGGCCCGGGGCCGTCCGCCGCCCCCATCGCCGCGAGATCGACGTACGGTTCCGGGGAGACGATCATGTCCACGAGGATGTTCGACGACAGCCGGCGGGTGCTGCGTGTCCGGGTGTGGGATCCCTTCGTGCGGATCTTCCACTGGACCGTGGTGGGCGGCTGTGTGCTCGCCTACTTCACGGAAGACTGGCGGAGCGTGCACAAGCTCGTCGGCTACCTGGTCCTCACCATGGTGGTGCTGCGGGTGGTCTGGGGCTTCCTCGGCCCGCGCCACGCCCGCTTCGCCGATTTCGTCAAGGGGCCGCGGGAGGTGCTGGCCTACGTCCGGCGCCTGCTGCGCGGCGAGGAGGAGCGCAGCCTCGGTCACAATCCGCTGGGCGGCCTCATGGTGGTGGCGCTGCTCACCACGCTGCTGGTGATCGGCGTCTCCGGCTGGATGATGACCCTCGACATGTTCTGGGGCGAGGACTGGGTGGAGAATCTCCACGCCAGCGCCGTCGACGTGCTGATCGGCCTCGTGGGACTGCACGTGGCCGGGGTGGTGTTCACCAGCCTGCGCGAGAAGGTCAATCTCGTGAAGGCGATGATCACCGGCGTCAAGGAGTTCCCGGCGGAGGACGCGGATCGCGCGCCGGTGGCACCCGCGCGGGGCCCGGCGGCTCAGGCGAACAGCTCGCCCTGAGGACCGGGCTGTCGGAACCGGTCGGTCCTGAGCGGCGGCAACGGGCGATCGAGGCCGAGGCGACGGCAGGCGAGGGCGAAACGTCGCGCCAGCAACTCGGCTTCGACGCCCACACCGTGCATGCGGCGGCCGAAGGCGGCATCCGACAGCCGGCCCCCGCGCAGTGCCGCGAGCCGCGCCAGCACCCGCGCCCGCCGTGCCGGCACGTGGCGCTCCAGCCAGTCCACGAACAGATCCGCCACCGCCCCGGGCAGCCGCAGCAGGATCCAGCCGGCGCCCCGCGCGCCCGCCGTGGCCGCCGCCTCGAGGATGGCCTCCATCTCGTGGTCGTTGAGGGCGGGGATCACGGGCGCCACCATCACGAGGACCGGGATCCCCGCCTCGGCCAGTCCTCGGATGGCGGCGAGCCGCCTGTGGGGGGCTGCCGCCCGCGGTTCCATGCGCCGGGCGAGGGTGGGATCGAGGGTGGTCACCGAGACATTCACCCGCACCAGCCCCTCCCGCGCCATGTCGGCCAGGATGTCCACGTCCCGCAGCACCCCGGCCGACTTGGTGGTGACGGTGACGGGATGGCGGAAGTCGCGCAGGACCTCCAGCACCCGCCGGGTGATGCCGAGACGGCGTTCGGCGGGCTGATAGGGGTCGGTGTCGGCGCCCAGCGCCAGCGGCGCCGGCCGGTAGCCGGGCCGGGAGAGTTCGGCGGCGAGACGCTCGGCGGCGTCGTGTTTGGCGAAGATGCGGGTCTCGAAATCGAGGCCGGCCGAGAGACCGTAGCGCTCGTGGCCGGGCCGGGCGTAGCAGTAGATGCAGCCGTGCTCGCAGCCGCGGTAGGGATTGAGGGAGCGGTCGAAGGGGACGTCGGGCGAACGGTTGCGGGTGATCACCCGCTTCGCCCGCTCCGGCAGGATCTCGGTGGCCGGTGGCGGGTCCGCCGCGCGTTCCGCGAGGGAACCCCAGCCGTCGTCGAAGGGCTCGACGGCACGGCCGTCGTAGCGGTTGACGGGATCGAAGCCGGCTCCGCGTCCCTTCCGCGCGCGCACGCCGCCTCCCCGGCCGCGGCTCCTAGAGCTTGTTCACCGGCACCTTGAGATAGACGTGGCCGTCGTCCTCGGGCGGCGGGAAGTCGCCCGCCCGGATGTTCACCTGGATCGAGGGGATGAGGAGCTTCGGCGTGCCGAGGGTGCGGTCGCGTTCGGTGCGGATGCGCACGAACGTCTCCTCGTCGAGACCGGCGATGTGGATGTTGCGCTCGCGCTCCTCCCGCACCGTGGTCTCCCAGCGCGGCTCGCGGCCACCGGGACGGTAGTCGTGGCACATGAACAGCCGGGTGTCGTCCGGCAGCGTCAGGATGCGCTGGATGGAGCGCCAGAGCTGGCGGGCGTCGCCGCCGGGGAAGTCGGCGCGGGCGGTGCCGCCGTCGGGCATGAACAGGGTGTCGCCGACAAAGGCCACGTCGCCCATCACGTAGGTGCAGCAGGCGGGCGTGTGGCCGGGCGTGTACATCACCCGCGCCTCCAGCGTGCCGATGGTGAAGTGCTCGCCGTCGGCGAACAGATGGTCGAACTGGCTGCCGTCGGTGTTGAAGGTCTTCTCGAGATGGAACACCTCGCGGAAGATCCGCTGCACCTCGGTGATGCGGGCGCCGATGCCCACGCGGCCGCCGAGGCGCCGCTTGAGATAGCGGGCGGCGCTCAGATGATCGGCGTGGGCGTGGGTCTCGAGGATCCAGTCCACCACGAGACCGCGCTCCTCCACGAAGCGGACGATGCGGTCGGCCGAACGGGTGGAGGTGCGGCCGGAGGCGTAGTCGAAGTCCAGCACCGAGTCGACGATGGCGCAATGGTGGCCGTTGGGCTCCACCACCACGTGGGAGACGGTGGCGGTCTCGGGATCGTAGAAGGAGTGGACGGGCACGTGGACGCGTTCGCTCATCTCCGGGGCTCTCCGCGACGGCCGCATATGAGCAATATGTGATAAACCGGTCGTCGGCAAGGGGGTCTCACCGGGCCCGCCGGAACACCGCCATCGGGTCCGGGCCGGCCTCGAAGGCGTGCCGGTGTTCGAGCCGCGGGCCGGCGGTCCGGCCTGCCGCCTCCGGCGCCTCGCGGGTCCGGTGGCGCTCGGGATCGAGGATGCGATCACGGTCGGCGATGCGCGGGGCCGCCAGGGACTCCGGCACCGGATCGTGGACGACGTCGGCCGCCGGATCCGGCGAGACGTCGACGCCCACCTGTTCGCCCCTCCAGCCGCGACGCTCCGGCGCGCGCCGCGGGTCGGCCCGGTCGGGGGCGAGGTCGAGCGGGCGCGCCGGCGGTGGGTCGGGCAGCGGGGCAGGGGCTGCACGGTCGTGCGGCCGGGCGATCGGATCATCGACGATCTTCGCGGGACGTCTCCCTCCGGCCGGCCGAAGGGACGTCGGCGGAACCCGCCGTGCCCGCCTCCTCGACGGGCTCCAGCCACTTGCGATAGATCCAGGCCTCGGTGCCGTCGGCGAAGCGGACCCTCTTCCAGCCCCGCTCCTCGCCCACCACCAGGAGTTCCTCGCCCTTGCGGGCCACCCGCAGCACCGGGAAGCGGTTGCCCGGTCCCTTGCGGGCGTTGACGTGGGCGCGGGCGCGCCAGCGCGCGCCGGCCGACGCCGCCTGCGGGGTTTCGCCCGCTCCGGCGGCCGGCGCCGCCGATGCCGCCGTCGTCGGGGTCTCCTCCGCTCGGCCCTCCGGCGGACCTTCGCCCGGTCCCGCCGTCTCGTCTCCGCCGGCTCCGGTGCGGGTGGCCCGGGCGGCGAGTTCGGGCGCGGGCGGCGGTGGCGGTGCCAGCAGCGCCCGTTTGGCCGCCTCCTCCAGCACGGCGAGGCGACGGGTCGCCTCGGCCACCTCCCGCGGATCGGCCCCGCGCCGGCGCGCCTCCTCCAGATCGTGGCGGGCGCGCTCGAGCTGCCCCAGTTCCATGTAGACCTGGGCGCGACGCAGCCAGGCGAGGGGATGGGAGGGTTCCAGCTCGATGGCCTTGCCCAGATCCTCCAGCGCCTCCTCGTACTTGCCGGCATTCGCCGCGGCCACCGCACGGCGGGTGAGGGCGATGCGGAGGTTGCGGACGGTGATCTCGTCGCCCGGCTCGAGGCCGAGGGCCTCCTGATAGTCGGCGATGGCACGGTCGTAGTCGCCGATGGCGTTGTAGGCGACGCCGCGGTTGTTGTAGACGATGGCGAGGGTGGCGGGATCGAGCTCGCCCGAGACGATCGCCCGGGTGTAGGCCTCGATGGCCGCCTCGTAGCGCTTCTCCCGATACAGCCGTTCGCCCTTCTCCGCCGCCTCCAGCCCTTCGGCCCGCAGCGCCACCGGGACCAGCAGGGCCAGCAGCAGGGCCAGAATCCGCACCGTGCTCCTCACCGGCGATCCCCTCCCTCGCTCGCCGAACCCGCTCCGGACCCGGCCGTCGCGCGGCGGTGGCGGAAACGCTCGCGCAGCACCGGCGCCATCCCCTCGCGCACCTCCTGGCGGCCGCGGGCGACGGCCAGGGCCTCCTCCGGGACGTCGCGGGTGATCACGCTGCCGGCGCCGACGATGGCCCCGCGGCCCACCCGCACCGGTGCCACCAGGGCGCTGTTGGAGCCGACGAAGGCGTCGGCGCCGATGTGCGTGGGATGCTTGGCGACGCCGTCGTAGTTGCAGGTGATGGTGCCGGCGCCGATGTTGGCACCCGCGCCCACCTCGGCGTCGCCCAGATAGCTCAGATGGTTGGCTTTGGCACCGGGGCCGAGACGGGCGTTCTTGAGCTCGACGAAATTGCCCACCTTCGCCCCCTCGGCCACGAGACTGCCGGGGCGGAGACGGGCGAAGGGGCCCACCTCGGCGCCGGCCTCGACCCGCACCCCCTCGAGATGGCTGAAGCTGCGCACCCGGGCCCCGGCCCCGATCCGCACGCCGGGCCCGAACACCACGTAGGGCTCCACCACCGCCCCGGGCGCGATCTCGGTGTCGGCGGCGAGATGGACCGTCTCCGGCGCCGGCATCACCACCCCGGCCGCCAGCAGCTCCGCCCGCCGCCGCCTCTGCCAGCGCCGCTCCAGCTCCACCAGTTCCGCCTGGGCGTTGGCGCCCAGACCCTCCTCGAAGGGCGCTTCCACCAGCGCGGTACCGGATCCCGCCGCCACCGCCCGGGCCACCAGATCGGTGAGGTAGATCTCGCCCTTCTCGGGATGGGGACGGAGGTCCGGCAGCAGCCGCCGCACCACCGCGAGATCGAGGGCCATCACGCCGCCGTTGCAGAGATCGCTCGCGAGGAGCTCGGGCGGGGCGTGGCGCGCCTCCACGATGGCCACCGGCCGCCCCTCGGCATCGAGCCGGATGCGCCCGTAGGCCGCGGGATCCGCGGGGCGGATCGCGAGGAGGGTGACGGCGGCCCCGGCGTCGCGATGGGTCTCCAGCAGCCGCCGCAACGTCGCGGGCCGCAGCAGCGGCGTGTCGCCATAGAGGACCAGCAGCGTGCCCGTCGCCGGCAGGGCCGGGAGGGCCGCCTGCACGGCATGACCGGTGCCGCGCTGTGGTTCCTGCCGCACCACCCGGGCCTCGGGGGCGATCCGCCCCACCGCCTCCGTCACCGCCGCGGCACCGTGTCCCACCACCACCACCAGCCGCGCCGGCGCCAGCGCCCGGGCGGTGGTCAGCACGTGGGCGAGGAGGGGGACGCCGGCCAGCGGATGCAGCACCTTGGGGCGATCGTTGCGCATCCGCGTGCCCTTGCCCGCGGCGAGGACGACGACGGCGAGGTCTCTCATGGCGGTGGAAACCCGGCTCCGGTCGGTGCGACTGGACTTCCCGCGCCAACGTAGCAATTCTCGCCGCGGCAACAAGCGGGCCGGAGGGTGCCGACGTACGAAGGGAAGGCGGCCGTCTTCGATCTGGACGGCACGCTGGTGGACACCCTGCCCGATCTGTGGCGGGTGACCAATGCGGTGCTGGCCGAGGAGGGGCTGGCGCCGCTCGCGCGCGAACAGGTGCGGCGCATGATCGGCGACGGTGTGCGGCGGCTGGTGGAGCGGGCCTTCGCCGCCGCCGGCCGGCCCCTCGCCGACGGCGAACTCGACCGCCTGCACCGGCGTTTCCTGGACCTCTACGAGGCGGACCCCCATCGCGACAGCCGCCTGCCGGAGGGGGTGGTGGAGGCGCTGGTGGCGCTTCGGGACGACGGCTTCCGCCTCGCCGTCTGCACCAACAAGCCGCAGCGACCCAGCCTCGCCATCCTCGAGGCCTTCGACCTCGCCCGCCATTTCGCGCTGGTGGTGGGCGGCGACGTGCTGCCGGTGCGCAAGCCGGATCCGGGGCCGCTGCGCCACGTGCTGGCCCGCCTCGGGGTGGCGCCGGCGCGGGCGGTGATGGTGGGGGATTCGCGCAACGACCGGCTCACCGCCCGGGCCGCCGGCGTGCCCTGCGTGCTGCTGGCCGAGGGCTACGGCGAGCATCGGGCCGAGGAGCTGGCGCCGGAGGCGGTGGTGACGGGCTTCGCCGAAGTGCCGGCGGCGGTGCGGCGGCTGGTGGACGGAGACTGACGGGAGGGGTCGTGCTCGACTTCGAGAAGCCCATCGTCGAGCTCGAGGGCAAGGTGCGCGAGCTGCGCCAGCTCATGGAGAACAACGCCGAGCTGGACCTCGCCGACGAGATCGAGCGGCTGGAGCAGCGGGCGGCGCGCCTCCTCGCGCAGACCTACGCCCGGCTCACCCCTTGGCAGAAGACCCAGGTGGCGCGCCATCCCGACCGCCCCCACACCGGCGACTATGTGGCGGCCCTGATCGAGGACTTCACGCCGTTGGCCGGCGATCGCCTCTACGGCGAGGATCCGGCCATGATCGGCGGGCTCGGCCGCTTCCGCGGCCGTTCGGTGGTGGTGCTGGGTCAGGAGAAGGGGCGCGAGACGGAGGACCGGGTGCGCCACAATTTCGGCATGGCGCGGCCCGAGGGCTACCGCAAGGCCCAGCGGCTGATGCGGCTGGCGGAGCGCTTCGGCCTGCCGGTGCTCACCTTCGTGGACACGCCCGGCGCCCATCCCGGCGTCGGCGCCGAGGAGCGCGGCCAGGCCGAGGCCATCGCCCGCACCATCGAGACCTGTCTGGACCTGCGGGTGCCCGTCGTCGCCACCGTCGTCGGCGAGGGAGGATCGGGCGGCGCCATCGCCATCGCCACCGCCGACCGGGTGCTGATGCTGGAGCACGCCGTCTATTCCGTGATCTCGCCCGAGGGCTGTGCCGCCATCCTCTGGCGTGACGCCGAGAAGGCGCCGGAGGCGGCGGGGGCGCTGCGCCTCACCGCCCAAGACCTCCACGGTTTCGGGCTCGTGGACGAGATCGTGGAGGAGCCGCTGGGCGGGGCCCATCGGGCGCCCCAGACCACCATCGCCCGGGTGGGCGATGCCATCGCCCGCCATCTCGAGGAGCTCACGGAGATCCCCGGCGAGGAACTGCGGGCGGCCCGCCGGCGCCGCTTCCTGGCGATGGGGACCGCGAGCTGAATTCCGGACGGCCCGGCGTCGCGGCCTCCCCGTCGACCGCGGCCCGTCTGCGGCGGACCAGCGCCGGCAGCAGCGCCAGCACGGCGAGGCCCAGCAGCGGCAGGAGGAAGCGGGGCTCCAGGATGACGGCGGGATCCGGCCGCGCGCCGCGCGCCAGCAGCTCGCCGAGGCCGTCCCCGATGGCCACGTACACGAGCCCGGCCGGCAGGATGCCCACGAGGGTGGCGAGGGTGTAGGGCAGCAGCCGCATGCCCAGGAAGGCCGGCACCAGATTGACCAGCCAGAAGGGAAAGATCGGGACCAGCCGCAGGAACAGCAGATAGCTCACGGCGTCGCGGCGGAAGGCCGCTTCCAGCCGCCCCAGCCACGGCCCCGCTCGCCGCCGCAGCGGTTCCGCCAGGAGGCCGCGGGCGGCGAGGAACACCGCCACCGCCCCGAGGGTGGCGCCGAGGGCGCACCACACCAGTCCCCACAGGGTCCCGAAGAGGAAGCCGCCGGTGAGGGTGAGCAGCGTCGCCCCCGGCAGGGAGACCGCCACCGAGAGGGCATAGACCAGGACGAAGACGGCGGGGGCGAGGCGCGGATGGGCCGCCACCAGCGCCCGCAGCCGCCGGTGTTCGGCGGCCAGCGTCTCCGGGTCCAGGAGGGCGGCGAGACCGGAGAGGTGGAGGGCGGCCGCCGCCGTCACCAGCAGGGCGAGGAGCAGCAGGCGGTGCCGGCCGCGGGTCACGGCAACCTCCCCACGAGACGCACCCAGCGCCGCACCCAGGGTCCGAAGACCAGGGGCTCGAAGACGAGGCCGGCGGCGCGCTTCGCCAGCTCGCCGAAGGTGGGGTAGGGCAGCACGGCGCGGGCGAGATCGGCGAGACGCCCGCGGCCGGCCAGGAAGGGGGCGAGGGCGGCATGGATCTCGGCGGCACGGGCACCCACGATCCCCACCCCCAGGAGCCGGCGCCGCCGGTCGACGGCGAGGCGCAGCCGGCCCTCGCCGCATCCCTCGACGAGGGCGCGGTCGTTCTCGGCGAAGGGCAGGTCGACGAAGTGGACGCCGGGGGCCGGCTCCAGTCGTCCCGCCACCACCACCTCCGGATCGGTGTAGACGCTGCGGGGGACCAGCCGGTCGTCCACCCGTGCCGGCAGCCCCAGCAGCGCGTTGCGCAGCACCACCCCGGCCTGCTGGAGCGCGGCGTGGGTGAAGCGGGGCCGGTCGGTGACGTCGCCCACGGCGAACACGCGGCGGTTGGTGGTGCGCAGCCGCGCGTCGGTGCGGATCCCGTCGGGGCCGACGGCGATGCCCGCCGCCTCCAGCCCCAGATCCTCGACGTTGGGGACCCGGCCGGCGGCGAGGAGCAGATGCGAACCGGCGACGGCGGTGCGCTGGCCGTCACGGGCGAGATGGAGGACCGGCCCCGGCGCCACGCGTTCGATGCGGGTGTGCTCCCACAGCTCGACGCCGTCCGCCCGCAGGGCCGCCCGCACCGGCGCCACCAGATCCTCCGGCAGCCGCGGCAGCAGCCGCCGCCGCTGGACCAACGTCACCCGGGCGCCGAGGCGCGCCATGGCTTGGGCCAGCTCGGCCCCCACCGGTCCGCCGCCCACCACCAGCAGATGTTCGGGCCGCCGGTCGAGGCCGAAGAGATCCTCGGCGGTGAGCGCCGGGATCCGGTCGAGACCGGGAAGATGGGGCACCGCCGGCCGCGAGCCGGTGGCCACCACGAAGCGGCGGGCGCGGATGGCGACGCCGTCCGCCACCACCCGGTCGGGGCCGGTGAAGCGGCCATGGCCCCGGATCACCCGCACGCCGAGGGCGGTGAACCGTTCCTCGGAATCCCGGGGGGCGACGGCGGCCACGGCCTCCGCCACCCGCGCACGCACGCGGGCGAAATCCACGCCGTCCGTCGCCACCGTGACCCCGAGGCGGACGACCTCGCGCGCCGCCCGCACCCGCGCGGCGACGGCCAGCAGCGCCTTGGAGGGGACACAGCCGGCGTGGAGACAGTCGCCGCCCATGCGCGCCGCCTCCACCAGCACCACCCGGGCGCCCATGCGGGCGGCGCCGGCGGCCACCGCCAGGCCGCCGGCCCCGGCGCCGAGGATGCAGAGATCGCAGTCCAGCGCTTCCACCACCGGGCGACTCCGCCGGTGCGCGCACCCGCGCGGGTTCCCGTGCCAAGCTAGCGGCGACGCCGGCCGGCACCAACTGACAGGGACGTGAAGGGCGAGGACGGCGGGTGCCGCTTGCCACGCCGCCGCACCCCCGCCATAGCGGGGAAGGCCGATCCGGGGGAAGGGAAGGATCATGGCCGAGCACGGCATCGACCGGAGGGGACTGCTGGCCGCCCTCGCGTCCACCCTGGCCCTGCCCGCGGTGGTGCGGGCCGCGCACGGGATCCCCGTCGACTTCGCGGAGATCCGCCGGCGGGCGCGGGGACAGACCGTCTGGTTCGCCGCCTGGGGCGGCTCGCCCGAGATCAACCGCTACATCCGCTGGGCGGGGGAACGGCTGGCCGAGCGCGACGGCGTGCGGCTGGAACACGTGCGCCTGCGGGACACCGCCGAGGCGGTGGCGCGCATCGTCGGCGAGGTGGAGGCGGGGCGCCGTCACGAGGGCGGCAGCATCGACCTGATCTGGATCAACGGCGAGAACTTCCGCCACCTCAAGGAGCGCGGCCTGCTGTTCGGTCCGCTGCCGCCGCGGATCCCCAACTACCGGCTGGTGGACGTGGAGGGCAATCCCGCGCTCACCCTCGACTTCACCATCCCCACCGAGGGACTGGAGGTGCCCTGGGGCACAGCGCAGTTCGTTTTCCTCCACGACACGGCGCGGGTGCCGGAGGCGCCGGTGGACTGGGCGGCGCTGTTCGCGACGGTGCGGGCGCGGCCCGGCCGCTTCACCTATCCCCAGCCGCCGGACTTCGTGGGCAGCACCTTCCTCAAGCACCTGCTCCATCTGGTGGGCACGCCGCGCGAACGCCTGCTGGCGCCGGTGGACGACGCCACTTTCGCCCGCTTCGGCGGGGCGGTGCTCGAGCGCCTCGACGACCTCCATCCCCACATGTGGCGGAAGGGACGCAGCTTCCCACGCACCCAGGGGCAGCTCCACCAGCTGCTCGCCGACGGCGAAGTGGACTTCTCCATGTCCTTCAATCCGGCCGAGGCATCCAACCTGATCCTGGCGGGGCGGCTGCCGGAGACGGTGCGCACCTTCGTGCCGCGGGAGGGGACCATCGGCAACGCCCATTTCCTGGCCATCCCCGTCAACGCCGATCACAAGGAGGGCGCGCTGGTGGCCATCGACTTCCTCCTCTCGCCCGAGGCGCAGGCGCGCAAGGCCGATCCCGCGGTGTGGGGCGACGGCACGGTCCTGGCCCTCGCCCGGCTGGACGCGGAGGCGCGGGCACGCTTCGCGCGGATCCCCCGTCATCCGGCCACGCTGCCGCCCGAGGCACGGCGGCCGGTGCTGCCGGAACCCCATCCGGACTGGATGGAGCGGCTGGAACGGGCGTGGCTCGAGCGTTACGGCCGCGCGGGCTGACCCCCGTCCTGCCCGCGACGCTCCCGGCGGCGGGCCGGTGGTGGCCGGCGGCGGCGACGGTGGTCCTGGCCTGGCTGCTGGTCCCCTCGACCGCCGATCTCGCCGCCGTGCTGCGCTGGCCGGGCGTGGGCGAGGCGCTGGTCCTCGGCCTCTGGACGGCGGTGGCCTCCACGGCGCTGGCGCGGGCGGCCACCGCCCTGTTGCTGGGACTGGTGGAGACCTCGGCGCCGGGACGACGGGCGGGCATGCTGCTGGCACCGCTGCTGGCGGTCCCGCACGCCGCCTTCGCCGTGGGCCTCGCCTTCCTCCTCGCCCCCTCGGGCTGGCTGGTGCGGCTGGTGGCGGTGCCGCTCCTGGGCCTCGAACGCCCTCCCGACTGGCCGCTTGCCGGCGATCCCTGGGGACTTTCCCTGATCCTCGGCCTCACCCTCAAGGAGATTCCCTTCCTCCTGTTCCTGGGGCTCGCCGCCCGCGCTCGGCTGCGGTTGGCCCCGGCGGTGGCCTGCGCCCGCACCCTCGGCTGCGATGCCTGGACCGCCTACGCGCGGGTGGTGTGGCCGCAGCTCCGTCCCCGTCTCGCCCTGCCGACGCTGGCGGTGCTGGCCTACGGGCTGGGCAACGCCGACATGGCGGCGGTGCTGGGGCCGGATCTGCCCCCCACCTTCGCCGTGCTGGTACTGCGCTGGTTCCTGGATTCCGACCCGGCCCGCCTCGGCCTCGCCCGGGCCGGGGCGGCGCTGCTGCTGGTGCTGGCGCTGCCGGTGCTGGCGGGGTGGTGGGCGCTGGAGCGGCGGGCGGCGGCGGAGGGCGAACGGTCCGGACTGCGGCTGCCGCGGGCGGGCGCGCCGCTGGTACTGCTGGTGGTGGCCCCCCTCGCGGCGCTGGTGGCGTGTGCGCTGGCGCTGTGGACGGTGGCGGGGCCCTGGCCCTTCCCGGCCCTGCTGCCGCGGTGGCTCGATCCGACGCTGGCGCTGCGCCTCGCCGAGGACCTCGCCACCCCCTTCACCACCACCCTCGGCCTCGGCCTCGCCGCCACCCTCCTCGGCCTCCTCCTCGCCCGCCTCGCCCTCGGACGGCGGCACGGCCCGCGGGAGGGCGGCGAACCACCCCTCTGGGTGTTCCTGCCGCTGCTGGTGCCGGAGCCGGTGGCGGCCTTGCTGCTGCAGGGCCCGGTGCTGCGCCTCGGTCTCGACGGCGGGGCCGCGGCGGTGCTGGCCGGCCATCTCCTCTACGTGGTGCCCTACCAGCTGCTGGTGCTGTGGGGGCCGTGGCGACGGCTGCCGCCGGTGCTCTTCGACGCCGCCCGCACCCTGGGCGCACGCTCCTGGCGGCGGCTCCTGGCGGTGGAACTGCCGCTGCTGGGGCCGGTCTATGCGGCGGCGCTGGCGGTGGGCTTCGCCGTCTCCACCGCCCAGTACGCCACCACCCTGTTCCTGGGGGCGGGCCGTGTGCGGACCCTCGCCACCGAGACCCTGGCCTACGCCGCCGCGGGGGATCGGCGCCTCGCCGCCTGCGCCGGTCTGCTGGCGACGCTGCTGCCCCTCGCCGCCTTCCTGCTGGCGGCGGCGACCGGCCAGGGTCCCGTCACTCGGGCAGCGGCGCGAACAGCGCCTCGATCTCCTCCTCGGTGAAGGCGAGGCCGCCCCTGGCGCCGCCGACGATGCCGCGGACCAGGGCCGCCTTCTTCGCCTGCAGCTCCAGCATCCGTTCCTCCACCGTGCCGGCGGCGATGAGCTTGTAGACGAAGACCTTCTTGTCCTGGCCGATGCGGTGGGCGCGGTCGGTGGCCTGCGCCTCCACCGCCGGATTCCACCAGGGATCGTAGTGGATCACCGTATCGGCGGCGGTCAGGGTGAGGCCGGTGCCGCCGGCCTTGAGGCTGACGAGGAAGATGGGCACCTCGCCCTCCTGGAAGCGACGCACCGGCGTCTCGCGGTCGCGGGTGGTGCCGGTGAGGGAGACGTGGGGCAGTCTCCGGCGGCGCAGGCCCTCCTCGATCAGCTTCAGCATCTCCACGAACTGGGAGAAGACGATGACGCGCCGGCCGGTCTCCACCATGTTGGCGAGCATCTCCATGAGGAGCTCGTATTTGGCGGAGGGCGGCGGTGGCGTGCGCCCGTCCCGGTCTTTGAGCAGACGGGGATCGCAGCACACCTGGCGCAGCTTGAGGAGCGCCTCCAAGATGGCGATGTTGGAGCGGGCGAGGCCGCGGGCGCGGATCTCCTCGCGCACCCGCTCGTGGACGGCGAGCCGGACCGCCTCGTAGAGTTCCCGCTGTTCCTCGCCGAGCTCGATCTCGCGCACCACCTCCGTCTTGGGCGGCAGCTCGCGGGCCACCTCCTCCTTGGTCCGGCGCAGCATGAAGGGGCGCACCCGCGCCGCCAGCAGCTCGCGCCGCGCCTCGTCCCCTTCTTTCTCCACGGGATTGCGGAACACCCGCCGGAAGGCCTCGCGGTCGCCCAGGAAGCCGGGCATGACGAAGTGGAAGATGGACCACAGCTCGCCGAGGTGGTTCTCCATGGGCGTGCCGGTGAGCGCCAGCCGCTGGCGGGCGCGGAACTGACAGGCGGTGCGGGCGAGCTTGGTGGAGGGGTTCTTGATGGCCTGGGCCTCGTCCAGCACCACCAGATGCCACTCCCGCGCCAGCAGCACCTCGGCGTCGCGCAGCATCAGCGCGTAGCTGGTGAGGACCACGTCGCTCTCGTCGATGCGCCCGAAGTTCTCGTGGCGGTGCGGTCCGTGCAGCACCAGCAGGCTCAGGTCGGGGGCGAAGCGCCTGAGCTCGCTGCGCCAGGTGGGCACGAGGCTGGTGGGGGCCACCACCAGCACCGGCCGGTCGAGCCGTCCCGCCTCCTTCTCGCGGAGGACGTGGGCCAGGGTCTGCAGCGTCTTGCCGAGGCCCATGTCGTCGGCGAGGACGCCGGAGAGCCCGTGTCCGGCCAGGAACTGCAGCCAGGCGAGTCCCTCTTCCTGATAGGGGCGCAGCTTCGCCCGCAGCCCGCGGGGCGGGGGCACCCGCGGGATCTCCCGCAGACGGGAGAGCCGGCGGGCGATCTCGCGCAGCCGTTCGCCGCCGTGCCACTCGACGGTCCCCGGCGGCAGCTCGCGCTCGAAGGGTTCGAGCTTGGCGGCGGCGGCGCGGGGGAGACGCACCCGCCCGCGCCGGTCCACCTTGCGGGTCGCCAGCAGCTCGAAGAGGGCCTCGACGATCACCCTGAGCCGGCTCGCCGGGATGGGGAGGATGCGGCCGTCCGGCAGTTCCGCGTAGACCGGCTCCTCGCCGGCCGCCTCCAGCGCCTCGGGGGTGAGGGCGTCGGGGGCGCGGCGGAACAGCTCGAGCACCACCGGCAGCAGCGGCACGCGGGTGCCGTCGATCTCGACGGCGAGATCGAACTCGAACCAGTCGGTGCCGGTCTCCACCACCTCCGCCTTCCAGACGGCGGGAGGCTGCACCACGCGGAAGGGATAGCCCTCGGCGAAGGTGATGCGCCAGCCCTCCCGCGTCAGCTCCGGCACCACCCGGTGGTTGAACTCCACCCATTTGAGGGAGACGTCGCCCTCGCCCTCCTCGTCGAAGGTGAAGTCCTGGCGCAGCTCCTCGGCGGCGAAGCGGCCGAGGCCCGCCGGACCCAGCGGCGCGAGACCGGCGCGCTGCAGCCGTTCGAGGGCGGCGCGCTCGAACTCCGTGTCGCGGGGGATCACCAGCAGGCGGTTGTCCACCACGTGGTTGAGCTCGTCGCGCGGGTCGTGCCAGTGGACCAGGAGCCCCCGGTAGTCGAAGGCGAGGCGGGCCAGGGGCACCATCACCGGCTCCTCGGTGCGGTTCCAGCCGCTTCCGCGCACCACGGTGACGTCGGGGGCGTGGAGATGGAGGACCGGCACCGGCCGGATCTCGACGCGCTCGCGGCGGCGCAGCGGCTCCGGCAGCGGCACCTGCTCGCTCACCTGCACCAGCTTCTGGCGGACCACGGTGGCGGCGTCCGGCGGGACCGCGGGCGCCTTGAGGAAGAGGGCGGCGAGATCCTCGGGCACGTCGGTCTCGACGCGCCCCACCTCGCCGGCGGCGGTGTCGATGTACCAGGGACCGCCCAGCGGCACGACGATCACCCCCTCGGCCGCATCCTCGAGCGCGCACACCAGCCGCTGGCGCCCCTCCTCGTCGAAGCGCCAGACGAAGCGGGCGCGCCGCTCCGGGCCGAGGCGCAGCGGCGGATTGGCGGGGCTGCGCCAGAAGCAGCGGCCGGTCTCCACCATGCGCACCAGGGTCTCGGCGTCGGCCCGGCCGCCGAGGCGGCGGGTGGAGGAGGGCACCCCGCCCAGGAGGCGGCCGATCACCAGGTCCTCGAAGGTGGCGAAGGGCGGCGGCTGGTCCCCCACCAGATTGGCGATGGCGAAGGGGATCTCGCGGGTGTAGACGCCGGCGCGCAGGCGGCGGGCACGGAGGGTGGAGACGGCCACCGGCAGGGCGAGCCCCACCTCGCCCCAGGCGCGCTGGGCCGGCTCCAGCACGTAGAGGAGACAGTCGCCGCTCTCGCCGCCGCGCGATTTCAGCGCGCGGGCGCGCTCCACCACCTGGCGGATCCAGCTCTCGAGGTGCTGGTCGAGGGTGGCGGAGACCTCCTCCTCGCGGGGAGCGGCGGCGCGGTCCAGCACCCCCAGCAGCATGGCGGCGGCGTGCTCGCAGTCGGCGACGAAGCAGGTGCAGGTGGCGGAGAGACGGATGCGGCCCCCGCGGCCGTTGGCGATCTTGACCCGGGTGAGATAGGGGGTGCGTCGTCGGCCCCGCACACGCCCGGTGATGGAACGGCCGTCGCGTTCGACGTTGACCTCGACGAGCGCGCCGCTGGAGAGGAGCTCCTCCGCCTTCTCCCACACGCTCGCCGGGAACAGCTTCTCGAGATCGGATCGGTTGAAGGGCAGCATCGCCAGCGACGTCGATTTCGACTCCGGGTTGGTCGACATCACGGTCTTTCGCGACGACGTCACGTCTCCACGGGTCGGGCGCGGAGGAATAATGACGCAGACGCGAAGAACCGGATCGGAATCGCCCGCGGGGCGCGCACCCCGAACGGTGTGGCTACATCATCCGGGACGCGGGGGCAACGGCAAAATCCGTGGTGACGGCCTCCGGGCCGGCGGGAGCGTGCTCGCGCGGCACGGCCCGGAGACGCGTGTGCATGCACGCGACCGCGCATATGAACAGGGGTGCGGTGCGGCGCGAGGGTGCGAAATGTCGCACCGGTCACGACCCATACGCGAGTACCGACGGTGTTGGCCGGCGTGTCGACGCCGGGTCGTAGCCCGGTAGCGACAGTGGGGCATACTCGGAGACGCAGCGAACCGCGGCCGCTTGTTCCCTCCGTATCGACCCGCATAGACTGGCCGGGCACCGGGTGGGATCACGACGACGATGGGCCATTGGGGAGACGCCGACTGCAGTGCCCGGGTCCGGGCCAAGCGCATCATCGTGGCGGCGGCCAAGGATGCGGAGCGGGGGAGACCGTGGACGGTGGCGCGGCTGGAATACGCCATTCTCGAAGCCCTGGAGGCGGAGAAGCGCAGCACGCGCTGGCGGACGGGACGATCGGTGCTGCGGCTGCTCGACCGCATCGCCCTGCGGCTGGCCGATCCGACGCTGGCCGCTGGGGTCGTCCTCGCCCGTGACCGCCTGCGCTCACGTTTGCGTCTGACGTGACGGTCCGGCCGGCGCGTGCCGCGGGCCGCCGGCCAGCTCCGGGATGCCCACCACCTCGCGGATGCGGGTGATCCGCACCCGCGCGCCGACGTCGAGCGCGGCCCGATAGGCGGCCTCGTCGACGAGGCCCACTTCGGCCCGTACCAGAAGCTCGCCGTCGCCGGTCTCCACCGGCACCCAGAGCTGGCGTGTCGCCAGCCGCTTGCCGTGACGGTCGTGGACCATGTCGTAGCATTCGGCGAAGGCCACCTCGCCCCGGCCCAGCCCCTCGTGCTCCAGCCGCGCCAGGGTATCGCGGCAGGACGGCCCGAGGGGGTGGCGGGCGGGATCGTGGGTCCCCACCAACTCGCCCGCCGGCCGGTCCAGCAGCCGGGCGAAGGGCTCCGACAGACCGAGGACCCTGAGCTCGCCGTCCATCAGCACCTGGGGCACCGGCGACTGGGTGACGATGGCCTCCAGGAGACGCCGCCGCACGCCGGTCAGGGTCTCCATCAGCTCCCGCAGCCGGCGCCGGGTCCGGCCGTCGGGAACCTGTCGGCCGGCCTCCCAGCGCGAGAGGGTCGGCTGACTGACGCCCAGGAGCTGGGCCGCCTCCTGCTGGGTCAGCCGCTGCGTCCGGCGGAACGCGCGGACCAGTGTCGCCCAGCTCGTGAATCTCTCCACGCGCACGGCTCCTCGAGCATCCCCCTGAGGGACTACGCGCCGGGCTCTCGACGCCGCCCTACCCCCACGCGACTTTGCATGGTGTGGTCATCCCCCGATGGTTGGGTCATATACGCATACATACGCGTAAATCGAGATGCGGACGGGGCTCCGCTGTCTATAGCAGCGGTGTTCACCTTTTACAAAGAGGTGGCGCCGACAGTCGGGCCGAGCCGGTGATTCCCGCCGGTCCACGCGAAAGGTCTACTCAAGTGACGAAAATCCCGATGGCCCCCGCGACCCCGACCCGCCTCGATCTGGCCGACGCGCTCGGCGCCTCGGCCTGTCTGGTCGACCGCGTCCCCCCGCCGGACGACGATGCCCGCCGGGCGCTCACCGCCGTCCTGCCCGCGGTGCTGCTGGAGTTCTACGCCCGTCTCGGTGCCGTGCCCGAATTCGCCGCCCTCCTCGGCGGCGAACGGCGCATCCGGCGCCTGCGCCAGGAGCAGGAACGGTACTGGCGGCTGCTGCTGGCGGATCCGCTGGCGCCGGCCCGTCTCGCCATCGTCCGCCACGTGGCGGAAGTGCACTGGCGCCTCGCCATCGATCCCGGGGCCATGGCCATGGCCTACGCCTTCATCGCCCGTCGTCTGGTGGAGCGGGCGCCCCTCGAGGAGGGACGGCGCCATGCCGTCGGCCGCTGGCTGTCGGAAGCGGTGGGGGTGGATCTGGCCCTCGCCCTCGAGACCCTCTGGCGGCTGCAGCAGGACGAGGCACGGGCGGTGGAACGGGAGCTGGAGCGCACCGCCACCAGCGATCCCCTCACCGGCCTCGCCAACCGGCGGCTGTTCGTGGCGCGGCTGGAACGGGCGATCCGCCTCCACGAGCGCACCCGACGCCCGGTGGGGCTGCTGCGGCTGGACGTGGACCACTTCAAGACGGTCAACGACGTCTTCGGTCACGACGCCGGCGACCGGGTGCTGGTGGAGGTGGCCCACCGCCTGGCCCGTTCCGTGCGCCAGGTGGACACGGTGGCCCGCGTCGGCGGCGACGAGTTCGCCGTGCTGGTGGAGGAGGGGGCGCACGTGGATCACCTCGCCCGCCTGGGGCGACGCCTCCTCGAGGTCCTGTCCCGACCCGTGGTCCTCGGCCGTCGGCGCCTGCGCATCTCCGTCAGCGTCGGCTTCGCCGTGGTGCCCGATCACGCCGCCACCGCCGAGGGGCTGCTGGCCGCGGCCGACGCCGCTCTCTACGAGGCCAAGCGCGACGGGCGCAACCGCGCGGTGGAGGCGCGGCGGGGCGGTGGCGGCCCGCTCGCCCGCGACTGGCTCGACGAGTTCGCCGCCTCCCTGGGCGACGGTCGCCTGCTGCTGCTCTACCAGCCCCAGGTGTCGCTGGACGACGGACGGCTGCGCGGCTTCGAGGCGCTGGTGCGCTGGGACTATCGTGGCAGCCGTCTCGGACCCGACCGGTTCCTCGACGTGGTGGCGCGCTCGGCCCTGGTCTCCGAGTTCACCGACTGGTCACTGGACCGGGCCGCGGCCTTCGCCGCGCGCCTGCGGCGGGCGCACGGTTTCACGGGCACGGTCGCCGTCAATCTCTGCCATCGTCAGCTGTGTCTGCCGGATCTGGTGGACCGGATCCGGGCGGCGCTCGCCCGCCACCGTCTGCCGCCCGCCATGCTGGAGCTGGAGATCACGGAGGACGTGCTGGTGGAAGAGGGCGATCGGAGCCTCGGTCCGGTGCTGCGGGCACTGGGGGAGCTGGGCGTGCGCCTCGCCCTCGACGACTTCGGGACCGGCTGGGCCTCTCTCTCCTGCCTCGAACGGAGTCCCATCCAGACCCTCAAGATCGACGCCGGCTTCGTCCAGCGGCTCGGTCGCTCGGCCCGCAGCGCCGCCATCGTGCGCGCCGTCTGCCGGCTCGCCCGTGCCATCGAGGCGGAGACGGTGGCCGAGGGCGTCGAACATCCCGCCCAGGCCCGCGAGCTGCGCGGCTTCCGCTGCGGCTTCGCCCAGGGCTATCTCTTCGCCCGTCCGCTCCCCGAGACGGAGGCGTCCGCCTGGGTGACGCGGGCGACCCCCGGTGCCGGACCGGTCTCTGGGGCCGGTCCCACGATGGCGCCGGAGCGCCGCGCGGTCTCCGCCTCCTGACGGTCCCGCACCGGGTCTTCGAATCGGCCCGCGACGCCGCTATCCTCGCCGCGGGCCCGAGGGGAGCGAGAGGTGCAGGGACTGTCGGGGCCGAGCGTGCTGCCCCGCGAGGGGCGGCCGCGGCGGGCGGTGGTGATGCTGCACGGGGTGGGCGCCGACGGGCGGGACCTGATCGGTCTCGCCCCCCAACTGCAGCGGCGGCTGCCGGACTGCGCCTTCCACGCGCCGGACGGGCCCTTTCCCTTCGACATGGCCCCCTTCGGCCGGCAGTGGTTCTCGCTGGGCGACATGTCGCCGACGGCGCTGCTGGCCGGGGTGGAGCGGGCGCGCCCCTATGTGGACGCGTTCCTGGACCAGGTGATGGAACGCTGGGGACTGCGACCGGCGAGCGTGGGGCTCCTGGGCTTCTCCCAGGGCACCATGGTGGCCCTCCACGTGGCGCCGCGCCGGCCGCGGGCGCCGGGCGCGGTGGTGGGCTTCTCGGGCGCCCTGGTGGCGCCGGAACGGCTGGTGGCGGAGGTCCGCAGCCGTCCGCCGGTGCTGCTGGTCCACGGCGACGCCGACGAGGTGGTGCCGGCGGAGATGCTGATGCAGGCGGTCTGGGGCCTGCAGAAGGCGGGGATCCCGGTGCAGTGGCTGCTGCGGCCCGGGCTCGGCCACGGCATCGACCCGGTGGGACTGGAGGCGGCCGCCCGCTTCCTCGCCGACCATCTGGTACCGGTGGACGCCGACTGAGGGGGATGGCGCTACGGGGCCGCCACCGCCGCCGTGGCGGCCTCGCGACGCTCCTCCGAGGGACGCAGGCCGAAGCGGGCCCGATAGCAGCGGGCGAAGTGGGAGACGGTTTCGAAGCCGCAGGCGAAGGCCACCTCCGTCACCGAGAGGGTGCTGCCGCGCAGCAGCCGCCGCGCCCGCTCCAGCCTGAGGTCGAGATAGAAGCGGGCCGGGGAGCGGCCCACGTGCTTCTTGAACAGGCGCTCCAGCTGGCGGGCGGAGAGACCGGTGCGGCGGGCCACCGCGGCGGTGGAGAGGGGGCGCTCCAGATTGCGTTCCATGATCTCCACCGCCCTCACCAGCGCCGGATGGTGGATGCGGTGGCGGAAGGCGGGCGCGAGGCGCTGCGGCTCGTCGGCCTCGCGACCGCGCCCGTAGACGAACTCGTCGGTCACGCGGGCGGCGAGTTCGGGGCCGTGGCGTCGGCGCAGGAGCTCCAGCATCAGGTCGATGGGGGCGGTGCCGCCGGCGCAGGTGAGGCGGTCGCGGTCGATGACGTAGAGGCCCCGCACCACCTCGAGCTGGGGGAAGGCCCGCTCGAAGGCCTCGATGTACTCCCAGTGGACGGTGCAGCGGTAGCCCTCCAGGAGACCCGCCCGCGCCAGCAGGAAGCTGCCGGTGGAGACCGCCGCCATGCGGGCGCCCCTCCGGGCCAGCAGTCTGAGCGCCGCCTCCAGCCGGCGGTCGCGGTGGCGCTCGCCGCCGAGACCGGCGCACACCACCACCAGATCCGGCACCGGATCGACGGCCGGATCCAGCACCTCCGTGAGCACCTGGACCTCGTTGGAGGCGCGCATGGGCCCGCCCCCGAGGGACCAGGTGGTCCAGGCGTACAGTTCGGCCTCGGCGATGCGATTGGCGGCGCGCAGGGGCTCGAGGGTGGAGGCATAGGCCATCAGCGAGAAGCCCGGCACCAGCACGATGGCGATGCGCTCCGGGGGATCCGGCGAGCTCTCCGTCCATGCCGTCACGGCCGTGCTCCCCGCGCTGGGGCTTGACCCGCCTATGCCGGAAGTCCACGCCTGCGACAAGTCCGCCGACGGCGTTCGGGGACCGTGCTGCGACAGGGGAGGTGGGGATGTCGGACGACGGGATCACCATGGCCATCGGCCGCGACTGGCCGGAGGTGCGGGAGGCGCTGGAGCGGCTGTGCGCCCGCTTCGATGCCGCCTACTGGCGGCGGCTGGACGCCGAGCGGGCCTATCCCGCCGAATTCGTGCGGGCGCTGGCGGAGGGCGGCTGGCTCGGCATGCTGATCCCCGAGGCCTACGGCGGCGCCGGTCTGCCGCTCCGGGCGGCGGCGGTGGCGTTGGAGACCGTCCACGCCTGCGGCGGCAATGCCGCCGCCTGCCACGCCCAGATGTACGTCATGGGGACGCTGCTGCGCCACGGCAGCGAGGCCCAGAAGCGGCGTTGGCTGCCGGAGATCGCGGCCGGCCGGGTGCGACTGCAGGCCTTCGGTGTCACCGAGCCGGAGAGCGGCAGCGACACGCCGGCCATCCGCACCCGCGCCGAACGGCGCGGCGACCGCTGGGTGGTGCACGGCAGCAAGATCTTCACCAGCCGCGCCGAGCACTCGGACCTCATGCTGCTGCTGGCCCGCACCACGCCCCTCGAGCGGGTGGCGCGCCGCACCGAGGGCCTCTCGGTGTTCCTCGTGGACCTGCGGGAGGCGCGGGGGCGCGGTCTCGAGATCCGGCCGGTGGAGACCATGATCAACCACCACACCACCCAGGTGTTCATGGACGGGCTGGAGCTGCCGGCGGACGCGCTGGTGGGCCGCGAGGGGGAGGGGTTCCGCCACATCCTCGACGGCATGAACGCCGAACGCATCCTCATCGCCGCCGAATGCGTGGGCGACGCCCGCTGGTTCCTGGCTCGGGCCTCGGCCTATGCCCGCGAGCGCCGGGTCTTCGGCCGCCCCATCGGCCAGAACCAGGGGATCCAGTTCCCGCTGGCCCGGGCGCTGGCCGCCACCGAGGCGGCCGATCTCGCGGTGCGCCGGGCCTGTGCCCTGTTCGACGCGGGCGCCCCCTGCGGCCCCGAGGCCAACATGGCGAAGCTGCTGGCCGCCGACGCCTCCTGGCAGGCCGGGGAGGCGGCGATGCAGACCTTCGGCGGCTATGCCTTTGCCCGCGAGTACGACATCGAGCGCAAGTGGCGGGAGACCCGGCTCTACCGCATCGCCCCGGTCTCCGAGAACCTGATCCTCGCCCATCTCGGCCACCGGGTGCTGGGCCTTCCCAGGAGCTACTGAGCCTCCGCGCCGGCCGTCCCGTCCACCGGATAGGGCGGCCTGTGCCAGCCCCGGGGCGAGAGGGTGAAGACCTCGACGCCGTCCTCCGTCACGCCCACGGTGTGCTCGAACTGGGCGGAGAGGGAGCGGTCGCGGGTGACGGTGGTCCAGCCGTCCTTCAGCACCTTCACCGCCGCCCGGCCGGCGTTGATCATGGGTTCGATGGTGAAGATCATGCCGGGCTCCAGCACCAGCCCGCGGCCCGGGCGGCCGAAGTGGCGCACCTCCGGCGGCTGGTGGAAGGCGCGGCCGACGCCGTGGCCCACGAACTCGCGCACCACCGAGAAGCGATGGCGCTCGGCCAGCGACTGGATGGCGTGCCCCACGTCGCCGAGGGTGGCGCCGGGACGGACGGCGCGGATGCCCGCCCACAGGGCCTCGAAGGTGACCTCCACCAGCCGGCGGCCCTTGACCGGCACCCGCGCCGGGTCGCCGACGTAGAACATGCGGCTGGTGTCGCCGTACCAGCCGTCGAGGATCACCGTCACGTCGATGTTGAGGATGTCCCCCTCGCGCAGGATCTTGTCGTCGCTGGGGATGCCGTGGTTGACCACGTGGTTGACGGAGATGCAGCAGCTCTTGGGAAAGCCCCGATAGCCCAGGGTGGCGGGGAGGGCGCCGTGGTCGCGGATGAAGGCGTCGATGCGGCGGTCCAGCTCGCCGGTGCTGACGCCGGGGCGGACGTGGGGGGTGATGAAGTCGAGGGTCTCGGCGGCCAGCCGTCCCGCCCGCCGCATGGCGGCGAAGTCGTCGGGACCGTGGATGGGCACCGGCTTGCCGGTGCCGCCCACGTCGATCACGGTGCGCGTCTTCTTCATGCCGGCTCCGTCGATCCGCCTCCGGCACGGCGGGGCACCGCGGGGGTCAGGAGACGCCCCTCCGGCGGTTCCTCGCCGCGCAGGATGCGCAGGATGTTGTCGATGCAGACCTCCGTCATGCGGGCGACGGCCTCCTCGCCGAGGCCGGCCACGTGGGGGGTGAGGATCACCCCATCCAGCGACCGCAGCGGGGAGTCGCCAGGAAGCGGCTCCTCCTCGAACACGTCGAGGGCGACGCCGGCGAGCCGCCCCTCCCGCAGCGCCGCCACCAGGGCACGCTCGTCGACGAGGCCGCCCCGCGCCGTGTTCACCAGATAGGCACCGGGACGCATGCGGGAAAGGCGCGCGGCGTTCACGAGATGCCGCGTCGCGGGAGTCAGCGGGGCATGGAGCGAGACCACCTCCGCCTCGGCGAAGAGGGTCTCGAGGTCCACCGGCTCCACGCCCGCCCGTCGCATCTCCGCCGCGGGCACCGCCGGATCGGCGGCCAGCACCCGCATGCCGAAGCCCAGGGCCCGCCGGGCGGTGGCGCGGCCGATGCGCCCGAAGCCCACGAGACCGAGGGTGCGGCCGTGGACACCCGGGTGGAACAGGGTCCCCCAGCCACCGGCCCGCACCCGCCGGTCGTAGGCCGACAGACCCTGGAGGAGGGCGGCGATCAGGGCCATGGCGTGGTCCGCCACCGCCTCGTGATTGGCACCGAAGGTCATGGCGACGGCGACGCCGTGGCGATGCGCGGCCTCCAGATCCACGGTGTCGTAGCCGACACCGAAGCGGGCGATCACCCGGAGCTCCGGGGCCGCCCGCAGCACCCGGGCGGTGTAGGGCTCGATGCCGGCGATGGTGGCCACGGCGCCGGGCAGGGCCCGGATCAGCGCCGCCTCGTCGTAGAAGCGGCCGGTCTCGTTGAAGACCGGGGTGAAGCCGGCTTCGGCGAGGGGCCGCAGGAGGTGGCGTCGCTCGGCCAGCAGCGGCACCGCCACCAGCACCCGCGGCCCGTGCGTCGTCCGCCCGCCGCCCATGTCGCCGCCTCCCTCACATCACCGCCCCGATCTGCCAGGGGACGAATTCGTGGTCGCCCACGCCGAGACGCTCGGACTTGGACGGCTCGCCGGAGGCGAGGGCGAGGATGCGCTCGAAGATCCGCCGGCCCATCTCCTCGACGGTCGTCTCCCCGTCCAGGACGAGACCGGCGTTCAGGTCCATGTCCTCCTCCATCCGCCGGAAGGTGTCGCCGTTGGAGGCGATCTTGAGGGTGGGCGCCGGCTTGGAGCCGAAACAGGAGCCACGGCCGGTGGTGAAGGCCACCACGGTGGCGCCGCTCGCCATCTGGCCGGTGACGGAACAGGGGTCGTAGCCGGGACTGTCCATGAAGACGAGGCCGCGCCGGCGCACGGGCTCGGCATATTCCAGCACGTCCACGAGCGGGGCGGTGCCGGCCTTGGCGACGGCCCCCAGCGACTTCTCAAGGATGGTGGTGAGACCGCCGGCGCGATTGCCCGGGGTGGGGTTGTGGTCCATGGTGCCGCCGTGGCGGGCCACGTACGCCTCCCACCAGCGGATGCGGGCGAGCAGACGCTCGCCCACCTCGCGGGAGACCGCCCGTCGCGCCAGCAGGTGCTCGGCGCCGTAGATCTCCGGGGTCTCCGAGAGGATCACGGTGCCGCCCTGACGCACCAGCAGATCGGCGGCGACGCCGAGGGCGGGATTGGCGGTGACGCCGGACCAGGCATCGGAGCCGCCGCATTGCAGCGCCAGCACCAGTTCCGCCGCCGGCACTTCCTCGCGGCGGGCGCGGCCGGCCTCCGGCAGCATCTCCCGCAGCATGTCGACGGCACGGGCGACGGTGCGGCGGGTGCCGCCGCACTCCTGCATCACCAGGGTGCGCAGGCGCGGTCCCTCCTCGAGCCCCGCCGCCTCCAGCAGGAAGCGGATCTGGGCCACCTCGCAGCCGAGTCCCACCAGCAGCACGCCGGCGAAGTTGGGATGGCGCAGCAGGCCCAGCAGCGTGCGCCGGAGGATGCGGAAGCCCTCGCCGTCGAGGGCGGTGCCGCAGCCACCGGGATGGGCGATGGCGACGATGCCGTCGACGGTGGGGTGGGCCCGGAGCTCGTCCGCGGAAAAGCGTTCGCGCACCATGTGGGCGACGGTGGCGGCGCAGTTGACGGTCGCGATCACGCCCAGCCAGTTGCGGGTGCCCACCCGGCCGTCG
This sequence comes from Alphaproteobacteria bacterium, assembly GCA_026982705.1. Taxonomy (GTDB): domain Bacteria; phylum Pseudomonadota; class Alphaproteobacteria; order Geminicoccales; family Geminicoccaceae; genus HRBIN39. Next base: position 41,220 of record JALSGP010000007.1, on the reverse strand, counting down.
GGACGGCGGTAGCCGCGGAAGGTGCGGATCTCGCCGGCCGGCGGCAGGGGCGTGGCCTCGCGGCCGATCTCGGCCTCGCGGGCGAGGTCGCCCGGGGCGAGATTGTGGGTGTGGACATGGTCGCCGGGGAGGATGTCGCGGGTGGCGACGCCGATGATCTGGCCGTATTTGCGCACGGGCGCGCCACGCGGCACGGGCGCCGTCGCCACCTTGTGGCCGGCCGGGACCGCCTCCCGCAGCCGCACCGTCTCGCCGGCCAGCGGATCGCCGGGGAACCCCGCCTCCCGCAGCACCACCACGGGATCTCCCGGCGCCAGCCGGATCACCCGCCGCATCGTCCGCATGGGCCTCCCCCCTGGCTCGGAAGCAGCGTTAGTCGGCCGGCGGCCCGGGGGCAAGCGCCGGGCTTGGAGTCGATTTCAACCTGTGGTAGATCCCTCGGCGTTCACGTCCCGTTAACCTCGATGTGCGAGGGAAATGCGGGAGACGCGACGGAGCGGCGCCATGTCCCCGACCTGGCTGCTGTCGGTGCTGGTGGGCTATGTGGCGGGCGTGACGCTGGCGGCGCTGCTGCTGCCGGAGGCGGCGGGGTGGCCGTGGTGGCGGCTGCTCACCGTCACCGCCGGACTGCTGGCGCTGGCCCTGGCGGCGCTCTTCTGGCACCGCGGCCGGCACCGGGAGGAGGCGCGGCGGATCCCGTCGCCACGGGTGCTGTGGGACGATCTCGTGCGGGCCGTGGACCGGCTGCTGGACCGGGTGCTGCCGCCGGCCGCGGCGCCGACGGCGGTGGGGGTGCCGTCCGCGGCCGCTCCGTCGGCGCGGGGGCTCAGACCGCGGGAGCGTGCCGGCGGTGCGCCGCCGCTGGCGGCGGGACTGTGGCCGGTGGTGCGGCTGCCGCAACGACTCGCCTGCATGGCCTGGCTGCCGGCGGGAGAGACCCGCTCCACCGGGCGCGAACTGGGACGGCTCGTGCGGGCGGTGACCCTCGCCCGCGATCTCGGCTTCGCCAACCGGGCCACGGCCCTGCTGGTGGATCTGGATCCGCTGGTGCTGGCCACCGCCGGCGCCCGCAGCCGGGTGAGCGCCTTCGTGGGGGATCCGTCGCCGCCGGGCTGTACCTTGGTGCCGGTCTTCCCGCTGGGGGCGGACGGAACGCCGGAATCGCTGCCGCTCGATCTGGTGATGGACCTGGCGGCGCCGGAACGGCTGGAGTTCGGCCTCGCCGCCGACGGTCTCGCCGGACTGGAGGTGGAGCGGCTGCGCCGGCTCGGCTTCGCCTGGCTGATGGTGCCGGCCCGCCCCTTCCTCGCGAGCGGCCCCGAGGACGGCATCGACCCGGATCTGATGGCGCGGCTGGAGGCCTGCCGGCGGGCCGGCATCCGTGTGGTGGTGCGGGACCTGGCGAGCGAACGGGAGCTCCTCGAGGTGCTGGACTATCCGGTGGATTTCGCCACCGGGCCGTTGTTCCGGCCGCAGCGGGTTGAACCCGTGCCGCCGCCGGCCGTCGCCCCGCGCCGGGTGGCCTGAGGCGGCCCTCCTCCGCCCGGGAGCGGTACCGCCGCCGGGTGGCGGCGGCTGACGGCGGGACGACCCTTCCCCGCCCGGGGGCGGCACCCCGATGGGTCCGTCACGGATAGGCGCGGTCCGACCGGCCGGACCCACGCGCCCCGGGGCACGGTCGGGACGCCCCGGCGCGATCGCCCCGAGGACCGTCCGGAACCGCTTCGCCGGCTCCGGGCCGCGCACGCGGGCCGGGGTCCCTTCCGGGACGTCGCGAAGGCCCCGGAGGCCCTCGCCCGTGCCCGGGCGGGCCGGCCCCGCCGGCTGGAGGTCGAGCTCCGGAGATCGCCGTCGCCCGTGCAGGGGCGGGCCCGGCTGGAGGGGCCGTCCGATCCGCGAGGGGCCTCGCGTGTCCGCGGGCGGGCGCGGGTGCGCGCGCGATCGCTCCTCACCGGCTTCGCTCGCACGGCGCGTCGGGATCCCGCCGCGGCGACGGGTGGCGGGCGACGGTGTGAGCCCCCGCGGGCGATGCCGACCCGGGCAGCACGCGCCCCGGCGCGGACAGGGCGTCCGTCCGGCCCTCCGGAAGGCGATCGGGGCCCGTCGGATCCGCCGGGAGGGGCGGGACGGCGTCCGCGGGCGCACGCGGATCCGTCCGTCGGGCGACCCCCCGCTCGCGTGCGCGGCATCCCCGACCTCCACGCCGTTGGCGATGTCCGGCCCGAGCGCCGCGGCCGCGGATCGTGGGTAGCCGGCCGGAAGCCTCGACCGGAGACGCGCCGCGGGTCGGCGGGAAGTGGGGGCCGGGACGGTGGAGCCGGTGGGCGGATACGGCCGCCGTGCACCATGGGCGGAGCCGCCGTCGGTCGCTCGTCCGTGCCCGGCCCGCCGCACGGGTGGCGGGGATCCGGGGGCGTGTGCCGGGGCGTCGCGACGAGCCGGAGCGCGGTGAGGCCGGCCGGAAGGACCGGGCGGTCGGGGGCCTTCGGGCCAGGGTCGACGTGATCCCGTGCCCGAGGGGCGACGGCCCCGGTGGGCCGTGGGACCGGCGGCCCGAGCGCTGGTCCGTGGCGGAGCGCGGAAGCCGCCGGCACCGTGTGCGGTGGAAACGCGCCGGGGATGCGGGTCGCGGTGAGGCCGGGGCCGTTGCCGTTGCCGTGCGGATGCCATCCGCGCGCGGGACCGGGGACGGTGGGACGGTGACGCCGTCTCGACGGCGGGGCCGTCGGGACGGCGCGCCTTTCAGGGCTGGGGGTCCGCGTCGAGCCCGAAGTGGGCCGCCCAGCCGGCCCGCGGTGCGATGTCGCCGAACAGCAGGCTCACGAGACCGTGGCCGCCGCCCACGAACACCGGCTCGGGCCCGTCGGCGCCGCCGTCCCCGAAGTCGGAAGGCAGGCCCGCCTCCGGCCCGGAACCGCCGGGCTCCGCACGCTCCTCGGACGCGGCGCCGCCTCCTGCGGGCGCGGGGACATCGTCATCCGCCGGTATCGCCGCCGGAGGGGCCGGGACCTCGCCGGCGGCGGCCCGTCCCCGGCCGTCGTCACCGCCCTCGTCCACCATCGGGGCGCCGTCGCCGGCCCCGCTCCCGCGCCCCGGGAGGTCGTCCGCCGGGACGGGGCTCCCGCCCCGGCCCGTCCCGTCGCGGGGGACACCGTCCACCTCCGGGTCCGCCGGCGGTGACGGGACGTCCTCGGCCCCGGGGGGCGGATCCGCCGTTCCGTCGTCCGGGCGCCACGCGCCGGCCGCGGGATCACCGCCGGTCGCCACGGCATCGTCGCCGGCGGCACGGCTGCCCCCGGATCCGCCCCCCTCGCCGGCGGTGTCGTGGGGCGTGGACGGAGGCGGTGGCGGATGCCCGTCCGGGGCGGATGCGGCATCGCCCGGACCGCCGCGGCCCGATGCGGGGGCCTCTCCCCCGCCCGTGATCGCGCCGCGGTCGTGTCCTTCTTCTTCGGGCGAGGATGCGCTTCCACCGTCGCCCCGAGGCGGGGGTGGAACGGCGAATGCGGCGGGCGTGGGGAAGCCGCCGCTTCCCCCGTTTCCGCCATTTCCCTTCCCGGATCCGCCGTCGTGTCCGGAACCGCCGGACTCGTCCGCGGAGCCGTAGACCACGAACACCGTTCCGGGATCGGTGCCGCCGGGGGGGGCCGGTGCCCCCACCACCAGGTCGTCGAGGCCGTCGCCGTCGATGTCGGCGGGACCGGCGAAGGCGAAGCCGGCATAGGCGTCGGCGGTGGCGCCCAGCAGCCGGCAGCCGGCCTCGTCCGCCTCCAGCGTGGCGAGATCGATCTCGGCGGGCCGGTCGTCGCGCCCCCAAACCAGATAGGCGATGCCCTCGCCGCCGGGGCCGCCGGGATCGCTGTAGCGGGCGCCCACCAGCAGATCGTCGAAGCCGTCGCCGTCCACGTCGCCGGCCGCCGCCACCGCCCGCCCGAGACCTCCGGCCACGTGCCCGCCCGGACCGAGGAGACGCGTGACGGTGCCGGCCGCGGGCGCGGCGAGGTCCACCACCGTCGGCCAGTCCTCGCGCCCGTAGACGAGGAAGGCGCCGCCGCGGCCGGCGTCGTCGAGGGTCCCGTAGCTGCCGACGAGCAGATCGTCGAAGCCGTCGCCGTCCACGTCGCCGGCCGCCGCCACGTGGAAGCCGGCGAAGGCGCCGGCCCGCGGGCCGGCGACGCGGAAGCCGCGGACCCCGTCCAGATCCGCCGGCGCCAGGCTCGCGGGGAATCCGTCCTCACCGCCGAGGACCACCAGCACCTCGCCGGCGTTGGTCCGCCCCAGCGGATCGGCATCGGGCGCGCCCACCGCCACGTCGGCGAAACCGTCGCCGTCGATGTCGCCCAGCAGCGCCACGCTGCGGCCGGACTGATCGAAGCGGCCGCCGCCCTCGATGCGGAAGCCGGAATCCCCGTCGAGGGCGGCGAGATCGCCCGCGGGACCGCCGGCGGCGCCGAAGACCACATAGGAGAGGCCACCGCTGTAGCGGGCGTCGTCCGGCTCGGCGAGGCGGGCGCCGGCCACCAAGTCCTCGAAGCCGTCGCCGTCCACGTCCATGCCGCCGTCGAGGGAACGCCCGAGCTCGTCGCCGGCGGCGAGGCCGTCGAGGCGCAGGGCGGCCGCGTCCCCCACCGATCCGTCGCCGGCCGTCTCCACGTCCACCACGTAGACGGCGCCGCTGTCGGGACCGCCGCCGTCGACGCCGATGGCGCCCACCAGCAGCTCGTCGCGGCCGTCGCCGTCCACGTCGGCGGCGGCGAGGGATGTGCCGAGGCGGTCGCCCGCGGCGTCGCCCACCAGCGTCACGGTGCGGGCCGGCGCGAGGTCGAGGGGACGGCCGGCGAAGCCCGAGAGCACCGTCACCGTCCCGCGACCGCCGGCCGCATCCGGCGCTCCCACCGCCAGATCCACCGCCCCGTCGCCGTCGAAGTCGCCGCGGGCGAGGGCGTGGCCGAAGCGTCCGCCGGGATCGGCGCCGGTCACGAGGGAGCCCGTGCCCCCGTCCAGATGCGCCCGGTCCAGCGGCAGCGGGCAGGCGGGGGCGGCAAGGGGCGTCGTGCGGACCTCCAGCACCAGATCGACGAAGTTGCGGGCGGGACGGTCGTAGGCCCGCGTGTCCAGATCCTCGAAGGCGAGCCACAGCCGTCCGTCCCCGTCCACCGCCCACGCCACGTGTTCGACCCCGTCCGGGTGGAGGCCGTGGCCGGGGCCGCCGTCGGGGTCGGGATCGGTGGCGAACCACAGGCCCCGCGACCAGCTCCGCACGCCGGCGTCGTCCTCGTGGATCAGCCGCACGTCGCCGGCTCCGGTATCGGGCCCGGGCGCGGTGCCGGTGCGCACGTCCACGAGCCGCCAACTCCCCCCGTCGGCGAAATGGACGGTGCCGATGCGGCGGGCACCGTCGGCCACCAGCAGCAGGCCGAAGCGCTCGCCGGGGGCGAGGACGTGGCCGTAGACGTCGGAGAGGGCGACGGAATCGCCTTCCCGCAGCGGGCCGCGGCCGTCGAGATCGCGCGGACGGGCGGGATCGAAGCGGGAATCGCTGGCATCGGACCAGACCGGCCGGAGGTCCACCAAGCGGCCGGATGCGTCCACCCGATAGACGAAGAGGCTGTTGTGCCAGGCGGCGCTCTCGCCGCGGAAGACCAGCACCGCGTCGCCGTCGGCGCCGGTGCGCAGCCGTTCCGCGGGCAGATCGCGGAGCTCACGGAGGTCGAAGCGCCGTCCCGGATCGATGGGCCAGATGTCCTCGCGTCGTGTCACCCGCCCGCTCCCGCACCATCGCCGTGCGGGAGTATATCCCAAGAAAAATCAATCTCAACGTGAGACGCGCCATCGGACGGACGACGCCCCCGCCCGGACCATGCCGGCTCGGGGTGGCGCGTCCGGACGGCCGAGGCGGTCAGCGGCGACGGAAGGCGTAGCCGTAGCGGCGGGTGAAGGCGAAGCGGCGCACCATGGCCTCGGCGATCTCGCTGCCGTCCGGCACGTGCGCCACGGCCTCGCGGCCGTCCATGGCGCGGGCCCAGCCCAGCAGGCGGGCGAGGATGGCGCGGCCGTGGCCGCGGCCGCGGAACATGGGCTGGGTGAAGACGCTGTGGATGATGGCGAGGTCGTCCACCACCACGCAGGCGCCGCCGGCCACCGGGAACTCGCCCTCGAAGGCGACGGCGAGCGCGAGCGGCCGCTTGATGCGCTCGAACATGGCGGCGTATTCCTCGCGCATGGTCTCGTCCCAGTTGGGATCGGCGATGGCGTTCATCACCGCCGCCCGGGGGCGGGTCTCGATCTCGATGGCGGGATCGGCCGGCGGCAGCTCGTCCAGCGGCCGCCACCAGACGGAGGTGGCGCCCACGCGGGCGTAGCCGCGCGCCTCCAGTGCGCCGTCCAGCTCCTCGGGCTCCACCAGATCGGTGATCTGGAAGCGCGGCGTGCGGTCGCGCTCGGCGTACCAGCCCTCCACCCGTTCGATGGCGCGCGCGAGGTCGGCGCCCCGTTCGAAGCGCAGGGTCTTGGCCGCATTGATGCGGGGGATGGAGGCCTCGCCGGCCTGCAGGATCCAGCCGGAGACGTAGAAGGTCTCCCGCGGCGGCCATGCCCACATGCTCGCCCGCTCGGCCCGTTCGATGAACTCGCGGTCCGTACTCATCGACCCGTCTCGACCTCCGCGCCGCTCGCCGTGACTGGTTGGTTCTCCTCCGGGATTCCCGCACCGCATCGCACGCGCCCGGCCCCGCGGAGTCGCTCCGCCCGGCCGCCGCGTTCCTGTTCCGGAGCCCGCGAGGCGGTGCCGCCCGTAAGGTAAGGCGGGGGGACGCGCCGCCAAGTGTCGCTCAGGTCGCGCCCCCGCCGAGCCCGAGGGTGCGGGCGACGGCGGCGAAGACGGCGAGGGCGCGGTCGATCTCCTGCCGTTCGTGGGCCGCCGAGACGCTCGCCCGCAGCAGCGACCGGCGTCCCGGCGTGCCCGGGGGCAGCGCCAGATTGACGTAGACCCCCCGCTCCAGCAGCAGCGTCCAGGCCGCCACCGCCGTCCGTTCGTCCGGCAGCACCACCGCCGCCACCGGCGAGGGCGGTGCCGCCACCTCGAGGCCCAGCGCCCTGAGCCCGGCGTGCAGGTGTTCGGCGTTGGTCCAGAGGCGGCGGCGCAGTTCCGGCTCGGCCTCGATGCGACCGAGGATCCGCCGCACCGAGGCCATGGTGGCCGGACTCGGCGAGGCGGTGAACATGTAGGGGCGGGCGGCGTAACGCAGCAGCGGGAAGCGGGGATGGTCGGAGGCGCCGAAGCCGCCCACCGCCCCCAGGCTCTTGCTGAAGGTGCCGGCCACGAAGTCCACCTCCCGCTCCACGCCCGCGTGTTCGGCGAGGCCGCGGCCGCGGGCGCCGTAGACGCCGAAGGAGTGGGCCTCGTCCACCAGCAGGAAGGCGCCGTGGCGCCGCTTCACCGCCACGAGGTCGGCGAGGGGCGCCACGTCGCCCAGCATGCTGTAGAGGCCCTCCACCACGATCAGCAGCGAGCCCTCCACCTCGCCGAGACGGGCGAGGCGCCGGTCCAGATCCTCGGGATCGTTGTGGCGGAAGCGGATCACGGTGGCGCCGGAGAGCCGGCAGCCGTCGTAGATGCTGGCGTGGGAGTCGGCGTCCACGAGGATGACGTCGCGGGGGCCGGCGAGGCCGGCGATCATGCCGAGATTGGCCTGATAGCCGGTGGTGAAGACGATGCAGTGGCGGCGGTCGAGGAAGCGGGCGAAGTCCTCCTCCAGCTCGCGGTGGAGCGCGTAGGTGCCGTTGGCGATGCGCGAACCGGTGGTGCCGGTGCCGCAGCGCCGCAGCGCCTCCACCCCGGCCTCCACCGCCGCCGGGTCGAAGGTGAGGCCGAGATAGTTGTTGGTGCCGAGGAGGATGGTCTCCCGTCCGTCCACCAGGGCGCGGGTGGGCGAGAGCACCCGCTCGATGCGCAGGCCGAAGGGATCGTGCCCGCCCTCCCCCAGAAGACGCCGGCGGCGGGCCGCGAGGGGCTCGTATTTGGCGAGGATGTCCTTCATCCCTCCCGGGCCTCGAGGCGACGGGCGACCAGCTCCACCAGATCGCCCACGGTGCGGAGATCGGCCAGTTCGTTGAGAGGAATGTCGAGGTCGTAGCGTTCCTCCACCTCCATCACCAGATCCATGGCCGCCGCCGAGTCGATGGCGAGGTCGGCCGCGAGATCGCTCTCCGGGCCGATCTCGCCGGCATCCGGGCACTGGGCGCGGAGCAGGTCGCGCACGGTCTCGAGGATGGCGCTGCGGTCGGTCACGGTCCTTCTCCCGCGAAAAGCCGCTGCGGCCGGCCGGAGGCCCGGTACCAGTCGAGGGTGCGGCGCAGCCCCTCCGCCAGGTCCACCCGCGGCCGCCAGTCGGGAAGATGGCACAGCGCCTGGGGCGCGCACACCCAGTCGGGATGGTAGAGCTGGCCCAGCCGGTCGCGGGGAAGCGGGGGCGCCGTGCCCCGGAGGCGGGCCGCCACCTCGCCGGCGAGGGCCAGCAGCCACGCCAGCGGCCGCGGGATGGGCAGGACCCGTACCGGCCGGCCGGTGACGGTGGTGGCGACGGCGGCGAGCTCGTCCCAGCCCCAGCCGCCGGTACGGCCGTCGTCCGGCTCCAGCACCAGCCCGTCGAGCCCCGGCGCGTCCACCAGCCGCACCAGCAGCTCCGCCAGGTCCTCCACGTAGAGGAGCGAGAAGCGGCCACGGCGGGCGGCCGGCAGCGGCAGCAGGCCGCGGGCGAGGCCCCGGACCAGGTCGAGGGTGGCGCGGTCACCGGGACCGTAGATGGCGGGCGGGCGCACGATCACCAGCTCGAAGGGCCGGCCCACCGCCAGCACCCGCGCCTCCGCCTCCGCCTTGCTGGCGGCGTAGGCGGAGACGTGGGGCTCGCGGGCCGCCAGCGAGGAGACCAGCACGAAGCGCGACACCCGGGCGGCGGCCGCGGCATGGGCGAGACGCTCGCTGCCGTCGGCGTTGACGCGGAAGAAGGTGCGGCGGTCGCGGGCGTGGACGGCGCCGGCCAGGTGCAGCACCACCTCCGCCCCGCGCACCAGACGGGCGAGGGCCGCGTCGTCGTCGAGATCGCCCCGCACCGTCTCCACGCCGAGGGCGGCCAGATCCTCCGCCGGCGTGCGCACCAGCGCCCGCACGCGATGGTCCCGGGCGAGGCGGTGGACGGTGTGGCGGCCGATGAACCCGGTGGCTCCGGTGAGCGCGACGACGGCCATGCCGGACGGGCTCAGGCGGCTTCCACCTCGCGGGCGGGGACGGCTTCCGGCCGCACGGGTGCGGCGTCGTCGAGGTCGACGAGCTCGCCGCGCAGCCAGCGCGCCCGGACGGCGGCCCGCGAGAGCTTGCCGGAGGTGGTGTAGGCGAGGGAGCGGGGCGGCACCAGCGCCACCCGGCAGTCGATGCCGGCGGTGCGCGCCACCGTCCCCCGCACCTCCCGGCGCAGGCGCGCGCGGGCGGCAGGGTCGGCGAGGCGGCATTCCACCACCACCACCACCACCTCCTCGCGGTCCTCGCCGCCGGCGACGGCGAAGGCCGCCACGTCGCCCGCCCGCACCTCGGGAAGGCGCTCCACCGCCCATTCCAGATCCTGCGGCCAGATGTTGCGCCCGCCCACGATGATCAGGTCCTTGGCGCGACCCGTCACCACCAGCTCGCCGTCGACGAGATAGCCGAGGTCGCCGGTGTCCAGCAGCCCGTCCGGCTCGAAGGCGCGGGCGCTGGCGGCGGGATCGCGGAAGTAGCCGCGCATGAGGCTGGGGCCAGCCACGCACACCCGCCCCACGTGGCGTTCCGGCAGCGGCCGGCCCCTCTCGTCGCGGATCTCCACCCGATAGCCGGCAAGCGGCCGGCCGCAGCGGACGAAGTCGCGGACCGGCACGGCGTCGCCCACCCGGGCCGGCACCGCCAGCCGCGCCCGTTCCAACGTCTCGTCACGGCGCACGAGGTCGCAGCGCAGTCCCTCGCCCGGCCGCGCCATGGTGACGGCCAGCGTCGCCTCGGCGAGGCCGTAGCTGGCGAGGAAGGCGCGGGGATCGAAGCCGGCGGGCCGGAACACGCGGGCGAAGCGCTCGAGGACCGCCGGCCGGATCATCTCGCCGCCGAGCCCGGCCACCCGCCAGGCGGAAAGGTCGAAACGCTCCACCCCGCCGGCGCGCTCGGCCCGGCGGGCGGCGAGCTCGTAGCCGAAGGTGGGGGCGTAGGAGATGGTGGCCCGATAGCGGGCGAGGAGTTCGATCCACAGCAGCGGCCGGCGGGCGAAGGCGGTGGGGGCCAGATAGTCCACCGGGATCTGGGCGAGGGTGGGGGTGAGACAGCAGCCCACCAGTCCCATGTCGTGATAGAGGGGCAGCCAGGAAACGCAGCGGTCGCCGGGCCGCAGCCGCAGTCCGTCGCGGGCGATGGCCCGGGCGTTGGCCACGAGCGCCCGCTGGTCCACCAGCACCCCGCGCGGCATGCGGGTGCTGCCGGAACTGTACTGGATGTAGCAGGGCTCGTCGGGGCCGAAGGGGACCGGCCGGCCCCGCGGGGCGAGGGCGGCGATCTCCGCCGGCGCCAACGTCGCCCGCACGGCGGCGCGACGCGCCGCCTCGGCCAGCATGGGCCGGAAGTCGTCGGTGGCCACCGCCAGCGCCGCCCCCGCCGCCCGCATCATGGCGGCGAGCCGGGCGATGTAGGCCTCCCGACCGCCGAGATTGACCGGCAGCGGCAGCGGCACCGGCACGAGACCGGCGTACTGGCAGGCGAAGAAGAGGACGACGAACTCGGGGGTGGTGTCGGCCACCATCGCCACCCGGTCGCCCCGGGCGAGACCGGTGGCGAGGAGCCGCCCCGCCAGATCCCGCGCCCGCTCGGCGAGCTCGGCATAGGCGAGCACGGTCACCAGCCGGCCGCGGCCGTCGTGGAAGCCGAACCCGGTCTCCCCGCGGGCGGCGTATTCCAGACCCTCGACGAGAGTGGCGAAGCCCTCGACGCGGAACGGCAGCCGCTCGTTGCGGCCGGGCAGAGATCGAAGCATCCCCGTCCTTCTCCTCGCGGCGACCGGCCCCGCCGGGGCCGGCTCCCGGACGACGCCGGGCGAATCGTCGCGTCCCCGAGCCTCCACCGCAGAGCTAGCCGGGTGCGTACGCGCAGGCCACTCAAGTCGTGTTGCAGAAGGTTGCAATCGGGAGGTGTCCGGCGGTGGCCGCAGGCCGGCGGACCATGACCGGGAATTCACTTGCCGCCGGGCGGGGCCCGTTCCACACTGCCGCCGTGTGGCGGCGGAGGTTGCCGTGCGGCGTCGCGTCCGGCCCCTGCTCTCGGGCTGTGTGGTGGTCCTGGGTCTCTCCGCCGGGGCCGCGGAGGATCCCGTGGTGGCCACCGTCGACGGCGTGCCGGTGCCGCGCAGCGCCCTGGAGCGGGCCTGGCGCGAGCTGCCCGAGCGCTATCGGCGATTGCCGAAGGAGGCGCTGCTGCGGCCCCTGCTGGAGCGGGTGATCGACGACGAACTGCTGCGCCGCGAGGCCGAGCGCCTCGGTCTCGACCGCGATCCGGCGGTGGCGGCGGAGATCGAACACGCCCGCACGCGGGTGCTGCGCAACGCCCTCCTGGAGCGCATCGTCGCCGCGGCCACGACGGAGGAGGCGTTGCGTGCCCGCTACGCCGAACGCGTCCGCGATCCGGCGGCGAGGGTGGTGGAGCTGCGCGTGCGCCACATCCTGCTTCCGGACGAGGCGACGGCGCGGGCGGTGATCCGGGAGCTGGACGCGGGGGCGGACTTCGCCGAGCTGGCCCGGCGCCGTTCCACCGGTCCCTCGGGGCCGCGTGGCGGCGACCTCGGCTGGGTCCGCCGCGAAGAACTGGTGCCGGAATTCGGCGCCGCCGCCTTCGCCCTCGCGCCCGGCACCCACGGACGCGAACCGGTCCGCACCCGCTTCGGCTGGCACGTGATCCGGGTGGAGGATCGCCGCGAGCTGGTGCCCGACTTCGCCGAGCTCGAGGAGGAGCTGCGCCAGGAGCTCGCCCGCGAGGCCGTGGAGGCGCGGCTCGAGCGACTGCGCGCCGCCGCCCGCATCGAGATCCACGAGAAGGCCCTCGCCGGGCCCCGAGAGGAGGGGACACGGTGACCACCGTCTCGCCCTTCGCACCGGCCAGGTTCCCGGAGCTGCCCGAGGTGGCGGGCGTGGAGCTGGCCGCCGCCGCCGCCGGCATCCGCCATGCCGACCGGCTCGATCTCGCCCTCGTGCGGCTGCCGCCGGAGACCACGGTGGCCGGCGTCTTCACCACCAACCGGGTGGTGGGCCATCCGGTGGTCTGGTGCCGGCGCATCCTTCCCGCCGGTCGCGCCCGGGCGCTGGTGGTCAACGCCGGCAACGCCAACGTCTTCCGTGGCGAGGAGGGGGACGAGGCGGTGCGGCGGACCGCGGCGGCGGCGGCGGCGGCCCTGGGCTGCGCACCGGAGGAGGTGTTCGTCGCCTCCACCGGCGTGATCGGCGAGCGGCTGGCGGTGGAGCGGATCGAGGCGACCCTGCCGGAGCTGGCGGGGGCCCTGCGGCCCGGCGCCTGGGAGCCGGCGGCGCGGGCCATCATGACCACCGACACCTATCCCAAGGGGGCGGCCCGGGCGGTGGAGGTGGGGGGTGCCACCGTGCGCCTCGCCGGCATCGCCAAGGGGGCGGGCATGATCGCCCCCGATCTCGCCACCATGCTGGCCTTCCTCTTCACCGACGCCCGCATCCCCGCACCGCTGCTGCAGCGCCTCCTGGCCGGGGTCGTCCCCGCCACCTTCGGCTCGCTGACCGTCGACGGCGACACCTCCACCTCGGACACGGTGCTGCTCTTCGCCACCGGTCGCCGCGGCCCGCCGCTGGGCGAGGCGGACGGGCCGCTGGTGGCCGCCTTCCGGCAGGCCCTGTTCGAGGTGTGCCGCGAGCTCGCCGTCCAGATCGCCAAGGACGGCGAGGGTATCGGCCGCTTCGTGGAGATCACGGTGGAGGGGGCGGTGGACGAGGCCTCCGCCCGCCGCATCGGCCTCACCGTCGCCAACTCGCCGCTGGTCAAGACCGCCATCGCCGGCGGCGATCCCAACTGGGGACGCATCGTCGCCGCCGTCGGCCGGGCCGGCGAGCCGATCGACGTGGACCGTCTCGCCGTGGCCTTCGGCGGCTACGCGGCGGCGCGCGACGGGCGTGCCGTTCCCCATCTCGACGAGACGCCGCTCCGGAGGCACCTGGAGGGCCGCGAGGTGCGCATCGAGATCCGGGTGGGTGACGGGCCCGGCCGGGCGGTGGTGTGGACCTGCGACCTCACCCACGGCTACGTCGAGGTCAACGCCAGCTACCGGAGCTGAGCGCCCCTCAGGCGGGCGGGTCGCCGGGGTGGCGCGGCAGCGGCACCCGGCGGTGGACGTCCACGCACAGCACCAGGCCGAGACCCAGCAGGCTCGCGAACATGGCGGTGCCGCCGTAGGAGACGAAGGGCAGCGGTACCCCCACCACCGGGAGCAGGCCCGCCACCATGCCCACGTTGATCGTCACGTAGAGCGCGAGATTGACGGCGAGACCGGCGGCGAGAAGGCGCCCGAAGTGGTGTTCGCAGCGGAGGGCGACGGCGAAGGCGATGAAGACCATCGTCGCGTAAAGGGAAAGCAGGAGCACGGCGCCGACGAAGCCGGTCTCCTCGGCGAGGAGCGCGAAGGCGAAGTCGGTCTGCTTTTCCGGCAGGAAATCGAGCTGGGCCTGAGTCCCCCCGAGCAGGCCGCGTCCCCACACACCCCCCGATCCCAGCGCGATGTACGACTGGAGGATGTGATAGCCCGCGCCCAGGGGATCGCGCTCGGGGTCGAGGAAGGTGAGCACCCGTTCGCGCTGATAGTCGCGGAGATTGGCCCAGATCACCGGCAGGGCCGCCGCCACCGCCGCGCCCGCCAGCAGGAACTTCCAGATGCGCACGCCGGCGAGGAACAGGACCGTACCGCCCACCGCCACCAGCATCACCGCCGTGCCGAGATCGGGCTGGCCCAGCACCAGCACCGCCGGCAGACCGATCATGCCCAGGGGGGCGAGCAGCGCCGAGGGCCGTCCCACCTCCTCGATCCGCAGCCCGTGGAAATAGCGGGCCAGCGCCAGCACCAGCGCCACCTTGGTCACTTCCGAGGGCTGCAGACGGACGGGACCGAGATCGAGCCAGCGCTGAGCACCCTTGCTGAGGGTGCCGGCGATGTCCACCGCCATGAGCGCCAGCAGGCAGAGCGCGAACACGGGATAGGCGAAACGGTAGACGAGACGGACGTCCGTGAGGGCGACCGCCAGCATCACGAGGGTGCCGACGGCGAGGCGCACGGCGTGGCGCCAGGCCCAGGGTGCATGGGCGCCGCCGGCAGCGGAATAGAGCACCAGATAGCCCACGAGACCGAGGATCGGGACCAGCAGCACCAGCGCCCAGTTGAGGGCGCGGAGCTTCTCGCCCAGGTCGAGTCGCAGCGGACGGATGCGGGCGTGCGGCGTCATCCCCGGTCCTTCCCGCGGGCGAGGGCGGCGGTGAGCACGCCGGTCTCCGCCGGATCGATCTCGAGGGTCCGGCGCATGATGTCGCGGGCGATGGGCGCGGCCGTCCTGGCCCCGCTGCCGCCGTGTTCCACCACCACCGCCACCACGTAGCGCGGCGCCTCGAAAGGCGCGTAGCAGACGAAGAGGGCGTGATCGCGCTCCTCCCAGGGCTTCTCCTCCCGGTAGGCGCCGGTGAGACGCTCCTTGCGCGTGATCCGGCGGACCTGACTGGTGCCGGTCTTGCCGGCCATGGCGATGCCGGGGAGATCGAGGCGTGATGCCCGGGCGGTGCCGAGACGGCCGTTGACCGTTTCGTACATGCCCCGCAGCACCGCCTCCAGCCCGGCGCGCGGCAGTTCGAGGGAGGGCCAGCTGCGGCCGGTGGGATCCGCCGCCTCGGGGAAGCGGTCGCGCACGAACCAGGGGCGGACCGCCCGCCCGCCGTTGCACAGCCGCGCCGTCATCACCGCGAGCTGGAGCGGTGTCGCCAGCACGAAGCCCTGGCCGATGCCGGCGATCAGCGTCTCGCCCTTCTGCCAGGGACGGCCGAAGCGGCGCCGCTTCCAGGCGCGGGTGGGCATGAGACCGCTCCGTTCGCCCGGCAGATCGACGCCGAAACGCTCGCCGATGCCGAAGCGGCGGGCGGTGGCGGCGAGGGCGTCGATGCCGACACGGCGGGCGAGATCGTAGAAATAGACGTCGCAGGACTGGGCCAGCGCCTGGACCAGGGCGATGCGACCGTGCCCGCCGCGCTTCCAGCAGTGGAAGCGCGTGTTGCCGAGATCCAGGTAGCCGGGACAGAACACCTCGTAGCCCGGGCTCACCAGCCCCGCCTCGAGGGCGGCGATGGCGGTGACCATCTTGAAGGTGGAACCGGGCGGATACTGGCCCTGGATGCACTTGTCCACCAGCGGATGGAGGGGATTGCCCACCAGCTGGCGCCAGGTGCGGGCGTCGATGCCGTTGGTGAAGGGGCGCGGATCGTAGCCGGGAATCGAGGCGGAGGCCAGCACCGCGCCGGTGACGGCATCCAGCACCACCGCCGCGGCCGCCCGCTCGCGGGCGAGACGGTCGAAGCAGAAACGCTGCAGCTCGAGGTCGAGGCTGATCTCCAGATCCTCGCCGGCCTCGCCCTCGTCGCGCGAGATGGCCCGGATCTCGCGACCGACGGCGTTGACCTCCACCTCCACCCGGCCGGCGCGGCCGCGCAGACGGCGGTCGTAGGTGCGCTCGAGACCGGTCTTGCCGATGCGGAACTCGGGCAGGCGCAGGAGCGGATCCGGGTCGCGCCGCAGGTCCTCCTTGGCCACCGGCCCCACATAGCCGAGGATGTGGGCGAGCACGGGGCCGTGGGGATAGTCGCGCAGCAGCGCCGATTCCAGGAGCAGACCCGGCAGCTCCGGCAGATGGACGGCGATGCGGGCGAGCTCCTCCCAGGAGAGATCGTCGCGGATGGTGACGGGGACGAAGGGACGACGGGCGAGGGCCTGGCGGCGCACCTCCGCCAGCCGGCGCGGCGGCAGCGGGAGAATGCGGGCGAGGCGGGCGAGGGTCGTGTCGAGATCGGGCGCCCGCTCGCGCACCAGCCGCACCCGGTAGGTGGGCACGTTGACGGCGAGGGGCCGACCGCGGCGGTCGAAGATGCGGCCCCGCGGCGGGGCGAGGAAGCGGATGGCCACCCGGTTGTCGCGGGCGAGCTCGGCATAGCGGGCCCCGTCGCGCACCTGGAGCTGCCACAGTCGCACCACCAGGGCGCCGAAGGCGGCGAGCTGCGCCGCGCCCACCACCACCGCCCGGCGGGTGAAGAGCTTCGCCCTATCGAGATCCGGTCGCATGGCGGATCCGTCCCACCCACCGCTCCAGCGGCGCCAGCAGCGGTCCCATGAGCGGCTGCACCGAGACCGTGATCAGATACTCGCCCAGCAGCGGGCCGAGGGGGCGCGCCTCGAGACCGTGCCACAGCCCCACCACGCTCCAGCGCACGCCCTCGAAGACGGCGAGGAAGAGGGCGAAGGCCCCCCACAGCAGCAGCGGCGGCTGGGCGAGCAGGACGCGTTCGCGGCCGTGGACGAGGGCGGCGGCGGCCAGCAGGGCGAGGCCGGTGGTCCCCAGCGGCAGACCGCCCGCGGCGTCCAGCACCAGCCCCACCAGCAGGAAGGAGAGGGGGGTGAACAGATCCGGCCGCCGCAGCGCCCAGTGGAAGGTCACCATCGGGGTCGCCAGGGGAAACAGGCTGTGGGGTGCGGCATCCGGCAGCGGCGCCAGGTCCACCAGCACCGCGGCGAGGGCGCTGACCATGGGGAGCTGCCGGCGCGCCAGACGGGCGAGGGTGGTGCGGGCGCCGATCATGTCCCGGCCTCCGGGGCCGCGGCGGGGGCGGGGACGGCGACGGGCGGGGCCGGCTGGGCATCGGCGGGCGGTGGCGGCAGCGGCCGCCAGTCCAGCACCACCACGTGATCGAGGCGGCTCCAGTCGGCGTAGGGACGCACCTCCACCCCGCGCTCGCCCACCGCCACCACCTCGCCCACCGGCAGCCCCGGCGGGAACAGGCCGCCGGCGCCGCTGGTGAGCACCCGGTCGCCCACCTCGACCCGCGGCTCCAGCGGCAGGAAGCGCAGGCCGGGATGGGGGCCGTTGTTCCCCTCGAGGATGGCGTGGTCGCCGGAGGGTTCCACCACCACCGGAATGCGGGAGGCGGAGTCCAGCAGCAGCAGGATGCGGGCGCTCCAGCGTCCCACCGCCACCACCCGGCCCACGAGGCCGTGGTCGTCCATCACCGGCATGCCCACGCGGATGCCGCGCTCGCTGCCGGCGTCGACGAGGCGGGTGTGGGCGAAGGCGGAACCGGGGTCCGCCACCACCCGGGCGGCGGTGCGGCGCATGGGCATGGGCACCGTGGGCATGGCCAGCATGCGCCGGAGCGCCTGATTCTCCACCGACAGACGGATGGCCTCGCGCCGCCATTCCAGCAGCCGCCGGTTCTCCGCCTCCAGCCGGCGGTTCTCGCGCCACACCGCCACGATCTCCCCGACCGTCTCGCCCAGCCGGCCGACGGCGGCAAGGGGCAGGCGGACGGCATCGAGCACCAGCGCGGCGGCATCGCCGGCGCGGGCCTGGACGAAGCGGACCAGGGCGATGTCGAGCTTGGCCGCCACCAGCAGCACGGCACACAGCACCGCCCCGGAGAGGATGGCGAAGCGGCGGAGGACGCGGCGCAGCAGCAGCCACCACAGACGCAGGCGGCGCTGCCACAGCAGCCGGCGGATGTCCTCGGAGGTGGGGCTACGCGCCGCGGCTCGTGCCACCGAACCTACCTCCCCGACCGGGACTCCCGCGGACCCATGCGCGCACCGAGGCCACGGCCGGGCCTCAGAAGGCCGGCTCGAGCACGTGTTCGAAGGTCTTCATCTCCTCGAGACAGCGGCCGGTGCCGAGGGCCACGCAGGTGAGGGGCTCGTCGGCGAGGCTCACCGGCAGGCCGGTGGCGTGGCGCAGCACGTGGTCGAGGTTCTTGAGGAGCGCACCGCCGCCGGTGAGCACGATGCCCTTGTCGACGATGTCGGCGGAGAGCTCGGGGGCGGTGTGTTCGAGGGCCACCTTCACCGCCTCGACGATGGCGTTGACCGGTTCGGCCAGGGCCTCGGCCACCTGGCGCTGGGTGATGGTGATCTCCTTGGGCACGCCGTTCATGAGATCGCGTCCCTTGATCTCCATCACCTCGCCGACGCCGTCCTCGGGCAGACAGGCGGAACCGATCTGCCGCTTGATGCGCTCGGCGGTGGCCTCGCCGATGAGGAGATTGTGGTTGCGGCGGACGTAGTTGATGATGGCCTCGTCCATCTTGTTGCCGCCGACGCGGATGGAGCGGGCGTAGACGATGCCGCCCAGCGAGAGCACCGCCACCTCGGTGGTGCCGCCGCCGATGTCCACCACCATGGAGCCGGTGGGCTCCGTCACCGGCAGACCGGCGCCGATGGCGGCGGCCATGGGCTCCTCGATGAGGAAGACGCGGCGGGCGCCGGCCGCCTCCGCGCTCTCCTGGATGGCGCGGCGCTCGACGGCGGTGGAGCCGGAGGGGACGCAGATCACCACCCGCGGGCTGGCGAAGCCGCGGCGGGCGTGAACCCGGCGGATGAAGTGCTTGATCATCTCCTCCGCCACCTCGAAGTCGGCGATGACACCGTCCCGCAGCGGCCGGATGGCTTCGATGTTGCCCGGCGTCTTGCCGACCATCTGCTTGGCCTCGTTGCCCACGGCCAGCACGTGCTTGCGCCCGCGGCTGCTGGCGATGGCCACCACCGACGGCTCGTTGAGCACGATGCCCCGGTTCTTCACGTAGATGAGGGTGTTGGCGGTGCCGAGATCGATGGCGAGGTCGGTGGAGAACAGGCCGAGAAGACGTGACAGCATGGCCGGCACACCCGCGTAGGCAGTCGTTCCCGCGGACCGGAGCCGGCATCGGCCCCGCCCGGATCTCCTCTATCGCGCGAGCCGGGCCCGCGCCAGTCGCCTCCTTCCGAGATAGGTCACGTCACACGCCCGTCAGCACCGGGCCTCGGGCGGCGAGGGCGGCGAGTTCGGCGGCCAGTTCGCGGGCGCGCAGCAGCCGTTCGCGGGGATCGCGGGTCTCCATCCGCACCACCAGCCGATGATCCGGCCGCACCTTCATGCGGCCGCCGGACTCGGCGATGCGGCGCACCAGCCGCTCCGGCCGCGGGAAGCGATCCTCGTGGAAGGCCACCACGAGACCGCGGGGGCCGGCATCCAGCCGCGCCACGTGGGCGCGGCGACAGAGCTGCTTGATGGCGACGAGGTCCAGCAGCTGGCGGGTCTCCTCCGGCAGCGGGCCGAAGCGGTCCACCAGCTCGGCGGCGAAGGCGTCCAGCTCCTCCGGCGTCTCGAGGGCGGCGAGGCGGCGGTAGAGGCGCAGCCGCAGGTCGAGATCCGGCACGTAGGCCTCGGGCAGCAGGGCGGCGGCGTCGATGGAGATCTGCGGGGTGAAGCGTGACTCGGCCGGGCGCGCGCCCTCGGCGGCCCGCAGCTCCTCGACGGCCTCCTCCAGCATGCGGTTGTAGAGTTCGAACCCCACCTCGCGGATGTGGCCGCTCTGTTCGGCTCCCAGCAGATTGCCGGCGCCGCGGATGTCGAGGTCGTAGGCGGCGAGCTGGAAGCCGGCGCCGAGTCCCGTGAGCGACTGCAGCACCTCCAGCCGTCGGCGGGCGGGGCCGTCGAGGATGCGACCGGCCGGCCAGGTGAAATAGGCATAGCCCCGCACCCTGGCGCGGCCGATGCGTCCCCGGAGCTGGTGGAGCTGGGCGAGGCCGAAGCGGTCGGCGCGGTGGACCACCAGCGTGTTGGCGGTGGGGATGTCGAGGCCGTTCTCGACGATGTCGGTGGCCACCAGCACGTCCACCCGCCGCTGGTCGAAGGCGGCCATCACCCGTTCCAGTTCCCGGGCCGGCATGCGGCCGTGGGCCACCGCCACCCTGACCTGCGGCACCAGCTCGCGCACCCGCGCCGCCACCCGCTCGAGATCGGAGATGTGGGGGCAGACGTAGAAGGTCTGCCCGCCCCGATGGTACTCGCGCAGGATCGCCTCCCGCACCACCAGCGGATCGAAGGGCATCACGAAGGTGCGGACCGCCAGCCGGTCCACCGGCGGCGTGGCGATCACCGACAGGTCCTTGAGCCCGCCCAGCGCCATGTGGAGGGTGCGGGGAATGGGCGTGGCCGTCAGGGTGAGCACGTGGACCCGGGCCCGCAGCTTCTTGAGCCGCTCCTTGTGGGCGACGCCGAAGCGCTGCTCCTCGTCGATCACCAGCAGACCCAGGTCGGCGAAGCGCACGTCGGCCGACAGCAGCGCATGGGTGCCGACGACGATGTCGATCTCGCCCCGCGCCAGGGCTTCCCGGACGCGGCGGGCCTCCCGCGGGGCGGTGAGACGGGAGAGCTCGGCGATGCGCACCGGCAGGCCGGCGAAGCGCTCGCGGAAGACGCGGGCGTGCTGGCGGGCGAGGAGGGTGGTGGGGCACAGCACCGCCACCTGGGCGCCGGCCGTGGCCACCACGAAGGCCGCCCGCAGCGCCACCTCCGTCTTGCCGAAGCCCACGTCGCCGCACACCAGCCGGTCCATGGGCCGACCCGAGGCGAGATCCTCCAGCACCGCCTCGATGGCGCGGGCCTGGTCCTCCGTCTCCTCGTAGGGGAAACGGGCCACGAACTCCTCGTAGAGGCCCTCGGGCAGGGTGAAGCGCGGCGCGCGTTCGAGCCGGCGGGCGGCGGCGACGCGCACCAGCTCCTCCGCCATCTCGCGGATGCGCTTCTTGGCGCGGGCCTTGCGCTGCTGCCAGGAGGCACCGCCCAGCCGGTCGAGCGGGACCTCCTCGCCGCGACCGTAGCGGCTCACGAGATCCAGATTCTCCACCGGCACGTAGAGGCGATCGCCGCCGGCGTATTCGATCTCGAGGCAGTCGTGGGGCGCGCCCGCCACGTCCAGGGTGGCGAGGCCGCGGAAGCGGCCGATGCCGTGGTCGGCATGGACCACGAGATCGCCCGGCTCCAGCAGCGAGAGGTCGAGGACGCCCGCGCGTCCCCGCCTGGACCGCCGCCTGGGCCGGCCGATGTGCTCGCCCAGGATGTCGGCCTCGGTGAGGAGGTGGAGGCCGAGGTCCGGCGCCTCCAGACCGTGATCCATCGGCAGGGCGGCGAAGCCCACCTGCCCCGGCTCCAGCTCGGCGAGACGGGAAACGGTACGAGTGCCGCCGAGACCGTGGTCGGCGAGGAGCTGGCGCAGGCGCTCCGCCGCCCCCTCGCCGGACGCCGTCACCACCGGCCGGAGGCCGCGCCGGCGCTGCGCCTCCAGATGGGCCGCCACCTCCGCGAACAGACCGCCGTCGCGGGCGTGGCGCTCGGCGGCGAAGTCCCGGGCCGGGCGCACCTCCAGCGCCACCACCCGGCCGCCGCCGGTGCCGGTGGGGCGCTCGAAGGGGCTCAGCAGGAAGCGTTCGAGACCGGCGAGGCGACGGGCCAGCTCGTGCTCGTCGAGATAGAGGCTCTCCGGCGGCACCGGCCGGTAGGGCGCGCCGGCACCGAAGCTGCCGTCGGCGGCATCCGGCGCCCGCCGGGCCTCGTAGTGCTCGCCCACCTGGGCGAGGCGGGCCCGCATGGCCTCCGGCACCGGCTCGTCGAGGGCGAGCAGCGTGCCCGACGGCAGCAGATCGAAGAGGGTCTCGAGCCGCTCGTAGAAGAGGGGCAGCCAGTGCTCCATGCCCGGCCACGGCCGGCCCGCCGCCACCGCCTCGAAGAGGGGATCGTCGGTGACGGCGCCGAACTGGCGGAGGAAGCGGTCACGGAAGCGTCCGATGGTCTCCTCCTCCAGCAGCACCTCGCTCACCGGCCCCACCACCGCCCGCCGCAGCCGCCCCTCGCTGCGCTGGCTCTCGGGATCGAAGGCGCGCAGGCTCTCGATCACCTCGCCGAAGAAGTCCACCCGCACCGGCCGCTTCGCGCCCATGGGCCAGACGTCCACGAGGCCGCCGCGGACGGCGTATTCGCCCGGTTCCGTCACCGTCGCGCCGCGGCGATGGCCGGTCCGCTCCAGATGTCTCACCAGCGCCTCGCGGCCCAGCCGGCGCTCCGGCCGCAGCTCCAGCACCGCCGCGCGCGCCACTTCCCGCGGCACCGTGCGCTGGACCAGGGCGTTGGCGGTGGTCAGCAGCAGCCGCGGCCCCCGCGCCTCCATCGCCAGTCGCCGGAGCGTGGCGAGACGCTCGGCCATGAGCGTGCCCTGCGGCGAGACGCGGTCGTAGGGCAGGCAGTCCCAGGCGGGATAGCGGAGGATGGGGACGGGACAGTCGAGGAAGCGCAGGAGCCGCGCCATCCGATCCAGCCGTTCGGCGTCGCGGGCCACGTGGACCAGCAGCGGCGGCCGGCGCTCGGCGAGGAGACGGAGCAGGAAGGCGGCGTCCGCCCCCTCGCGGGCGCGGACGACGAGGGTCTCCGGCGGTGCGGCGGTGCTCTCCGCGGTGGCCGCCGCGGCGACGGACGGCGGGGCCTCGGCACTCATCGGGCAGCGGGGTCGAAGCGTCGCAGCAGGGCCATGACCTCGTTGTCGTGGCGGGCCGGCACCGGCCGGCGCCCGGACACCCAGGCGAGGATGTCCGCGTCCGCCTCCTCCAGCAGCGCCTCGAACTGGTCGAGCCGGCGCGCGTCGAAGCCGGCAAGATGGCGCGCGGCGAAGCGGCCCAGCAGGATGTCGCACTCGAGACAGCCGCGATAGCGGCTGCGGTGGAGCAGGCGTTTCCGCCGGAGGCTCGTCTCGGACTCGGTCATGGCCATATCTCCGCGCGGTAGAGATGGCACGGGCCGCTTTCTTGTCGAGTGGCCGGGACGCGACACCGACGGACGGGGCCGCCGGCTGGTTCGCCCCGCTGGAGACGCTGGACGGGGTCGGCCCCGCGCTCGCCCGCCGCCTCGCCCGGGTGCTGGGCGTGGCGCGGCCGTGTCTCCGCGATCTCCTCTTCCACCTGCCCCGCGAGGTGCGGGCGGTGGAACCCCGCGGGCGGCTCCTTCCGGAGGACCTCGGCCGCGAGGTGGTGGTGGAGGTGGAGATCCTGCGCCACCGTGCCGTCCGCGGTCGGGCGCCGCTGCGCATCGAGGCGCGCACCGCCGACGGTCCCCTCGATCTGGTGTTCTTCCGGGCCCGCCGGCCGCTCGTCGCGAGGACCTATCCGCCGGGCCGGCGGCTGTACGTGGCGGGCCGCCTCGTGCGGTTCCGGGGGCGGCTCGAGATCCACCATCCGCGGCCGGCCGCCGCCGAGGTGGCGGCGGGACGGCGGGTGGTGTGGCCGCTGGCGGCGGAGATCGGCGCCGGTCGCTTCCGCGGACTGGTGGAGGCGGCGCTGGCCAGGGTGCCGGAGCCGCCGGAGTGGCACGAGCCGGCCCTGGTCCGGCGGCTCGCCCTGCCGGGCTTCCGCGCGGCCCTGGCCCGGCTGCAGCGCGGCGACGAACCGCCGGATCCCGACGCCCCGGCCCGCCGCCGCCTCGCCCTCGACGAGCTCTTCGCCCTCCAGCTCGCCCTCGCCCTGGTGCGGCGGACGCGGGCCGAGGAGAGGGCCCCCGCGCTGGTGGGCGACGGCCGGCTGGTGCGGGCGCTGCTGGAGCGTCTCCCCCACGCCCCCACCCGCGCCCAGCGGCGCGCCTTCGCCGAGATCCGCGCCGATCTCGCCCGCCCGCGGCCGATGATGCGGCTGCTGCAGGGCGACGTGGGCAGCGGCAAGACGCTGGTGGCGCTGCTGGCCATGCTGGTGGCGGTAGAGGCGGGCCATCAGGCGGTGCTCATGGCCCCCACCGACGTGCTGGCCCGTCAGCACGCCGCCACCCTCGCCCGTCTCCTCGCCCCCCTCGGGCTCGAGGTGGGGCTGCTCACCGGCCGCGACCCGGCCCCGGTGCGGCGGCGGACGCTGGCGGCCCTGGCCGGGGGGCGGCTCCGCCTCTGCGTCGGCACCCACGCCCTCTTCCAGCGGGAGGTGGAGATCCCCCGTCTCGCGCTCGCGGTGGTGGACGAACAGCACCGGTTCGGCGTCGCCCAGCGCCTCGCGCTGGTGGCCAAGGGGCCGGGCGCACATCTGCTGATGCTCACCGCCACTCCCATCCCCCGCACCCGGCTCCTCTGCTGGTACGGCGACATCGACGTCTCGCGGCTGGACGAGAGGCCGCCGGGGCGGGCGCCGGTGACGACGCGGGTGGTCTCGGAACGGCGACGGGACGAGGTGGTGGCGGCGGTGGGCCGGGCGCTCGCCCGCGGCGAGCGGGGCTACTGGATCTGTCCGGCGGTGGCGCCGGCGGAGGCCGGTGACATCGCCGCCGCCGAGACCCGCTTCGCGGAGCTGCGGGCACGCTTCGGCGAGGTGGTGGGGATGGTCCACGGCGCTCTCGCGCCGACGGCGCGGGAGCGGGCCCTGCGCGCCTTCGCCGCCGGTCGGCTGCGGCTGCTGGTGGCCACCACGGTGGTGGAGGTGGGCGTGGACGTGCCGGAGGCCGCCTTCATGGTGGTGGAGCAGGCCCAGCGCTTCGGCCTCGCCCAGCTCCACCAGCTCCGCGGTCGGGTGGGACGGGGCACGCGCCCGGGCATCTGCCTGCTCCTCCACACGCCACCCCTCTCCGCCACGGCCCGCCGGCGGCTCGCCCTCCTGCGCACCTGCGACGACGGCTTCCGCATCGCCGAGGAGGACCTGGCCCTGCGCGGGCCCGGCGAGGTGCTGGGAGTCCAGCAGAGCGGCATGCCGCGGCTGCGCTTCGCCGATCTCCATCACCATCGCGATCTGCTGGCCGAGGCGGCGGCGGAAGCGCGGCGCGCGGTGACGGCGGGGCCCCTCGTGCCCTCACGACGGCTGCTTCTGGAACTGTTCGACCACGACGGGGCGCGGGACCTCCTGCGCGCCGGCTGAATCCGGCTCCGTCATGGTCTCCGGCACCACGATGCCGCCGGAGATCACCAGCTTCATGCCGTCCTCGATGGACATGGAGAGGGGAATCACGTCGCGCCTCGGCACGAACAGCAGGAAGCCCGAGGTGGGATTGGGCGTGGTGGGCAGGAACACGTTGACCAGTTCGAGCTCGGGCCGGATCCCGGCGATCTCGCCGCGGGTGGGACCGGTGACGAAGGCGATGCACCAGATGCCGCGGCGGGGATATTCGATCAGCACCACCTCGCGGAAGGAGCGGGAGGAGCTGGAGAGCACCGTCTCGAAGATCTGCTTGAGGGTGCCGTAGATGCTCCGCACCACCGGCATGCGCCGCAGCACCTGCTCGCCGAGGCGCATGAGGCTGTGGCCCACGTAGCTGGCGGTGAACCAGCCCACCGCCACCAGCACCCCCAGCATCAGCAGGAAGCCGATGCCGGGCAGGCTGAAGGGGAGGTAGGTGTTGGGATTGTAGCGGGCCGGGATGAAGGCGGCGGCCCACTCGTCGAAGAAGTCGACGATCTGCCAGACGATGTAGAAGGTGATGCCCACCGGCGCCGTCACCACGATGCCGGCGAGGAGATAGTTGCGCAGACGCGCCAGCAACCGCCGCCACCAGCGGCGCGGCGCCTGCGACCACAGCAGCGGCTCGGCCCGGTCCGTCTTCTCGGGTCTTTCGGGTGCGGCGCTCACCGGCCGGCTCGATCCCTCCCGTGCGCCGCTCTCACCATAGCGTGAGCGGACGCCACGTCCAGCACGGGACGCACGCGAACCACGGGTGCGGGAGATTTGGCTGGGGGACCTGGATTCGAACCAGGACTACTCGGTCCAGAGCCGAGCGTTCTACCGTTAAACTATCCCCCATCCCGGCCTGCCCGGAGCAATAGGGAGCGCTCCCGGCGGCGTCAAGGGCCGCCGCGCGCCGCCGCCCTACCGGCGCCCGCCCGCCGCCCTATAATCCGGCCGGGTGCCGGGACCTCTGGTGGGGACGCCGGCGGCGCGCGTCGGGGAGGAGGGGAGATGAGCGAGCTGCGCGCGGTGAGCCTCGACGACAAATACCGCCTCGAGCGGGGGGCGGCGCTGATGACCGGCATCCAGGCGCTGGTGCGTCTGCCCCTGGACCAGATCCGGCGGGACCGCGCCCGCGGCTGGCACACCGCCGGCTACGTCACCGGCTATCGCGGCTCGCCCCTCGGCACCTACGATCTCCAGCTCCAGCGGGCACGGGCGCTCCTGGAGGAACACCGGGTGGTCCACCAGCCGGCGGTGAACGAGGAACTGGCCGCCACCGCCTGCCAGGGCACCCAGCAGGTGGCCCTCTTCGGCGAGCAGAAGTACGACGGCGTCTTCGCCATCTGGTACGGCAAGGGGCCGGGCGTGGACCGCTCCGGCGACGCCATCCGCCACGGCAATCTCTTCGGCACCCACCCCAGAGGCGGCGTGCTGCTGTTGCTGGGCGACGACCATCTCTGCGAGAGCAGCACCACCGCCCACCAGTCGGAATACGCCATGGTGGATGCCATGGTGCCGGTGCTGAACCCGGCGGGGGTGCAGGAGATCCTGGAATTCGGCCTCCTGGGCATCGCCATGTCGCGCTTCTCCGGCGCCTGGGTGGCCCTCAAGTGCGTCCACGACACCGTCGAGAGCACCGCGGTGGTGGCGGTGGATCCGGCGCACCCCGCCATCCGCGAGCCGGAGGACTGGACGCCGCCGGAGGACGGGCTCCACATCCGCTGGCCCGACCACGGCATCGGGCCCTCCATGGCCCTCGCCCAAGAACGCCGGCTCCACCGTCACAAACTGGAGGCGGTGCGCGCCTTCGCCCGCGCCAACGCCCTCGACCGCATCGTGATCGAACCCGAGGAGCCGCGGCTGCTGCTGGTCACCACCGGCAAGTCCTATCTCGACGTGATCGCCGCCCTCGATCTCCTGGAGCTCGACTTCGCGAGGGCGGCGCGGCTGGGGCTCAGGCTCTACAAGGTGGGGCTCGTCTTCCCGCTGGAGCCGCGGGGGCTGGAGCGGGCGGTGGCCGGCGTCGGGCGGGTGCTGGTGGTGGAGGAGAAGCGCCCGCTGATCGAGGACCAGATGCGCACCCTCCTCTACGACGCCCCCCTCCGTCCACTGATCGAGGGCAAGCGGGACCGTTTCGGCGCCGAACTGTTCCCCTCCTACGGGGCCCTGGCCATCGATCGCATCGCCGCCGAGCTGGGGCGACGGCTCGGCGAGCTCGCCGGCGACGAGGCGCTGGTCCGCCGGGCCGAGGCCCTCGCCGCCCGCGCCGGGGCGGCCGCCCGCCGGACACCGCCGGTGGTGCGCCTGCCCTGGTTCTGCCCCGGCTGTCCCCACAACACCTCCACCCGCGTGCCCGAGGGATCGCGGGCCCTGGCCGGTATCGGCTGCCATTTCATGGCCCAGTGGATGGATCGCGACACCGCCACCTTCACCCAGATGGGCGGGGAGGGCGCCTCCTGGATCGGCCAGGCCCCCTTCGTCCACCGCGAGCACGTGTTCCAGAACGTGGGCGACGGCACCTTCTACCATTCGGGCTCGCTGGCGGTGCGGGCGGCGGTGGCCGCCGGCTGCAACGTCACCTTCAAGATCCTCTACAACGACGCCGTCGCCATGACCGGCGGCCAGAAGATGGAGGTGGGCAATCTCACGGTCCCCCAGCTGGTCCGCCTGCTGGTGGCGGAGGGAGTGCGGGAGGTGGCGGTGGTCACCGACGACCCGCACAAATATCCCATCGGCACCGAATGGCCGCGGGGGGTGCGCGTCCATCCGCGCGAGGAGCTGGACGCGGTGCAGGAGCGATTCCGCCGCACCCCCGGGGTCACCGCCATCGTCTACGACCAGACCTGCGCCGCCGAGAAACGTCGACGCCGCAAGCGCGGCGAATATCCGGACCCGCCGGTGCGGGTGTTCGTCAACGAGGAGGTGTGCGAGGGCTGCGGCGACTGCGGGCTGGTCTCCAACTGCGTTGCCATCCTGCCGTCCGAGACCCCCTTCGGCACCAAGCGGCGGATCGACCAGTCGGCCTGCAACAAGGACTACCGCTGTCTCGACGGCTTCTGCCCCAGTTTCGTGACGGTGGTGGGCGGCCGTCCCAGGCGCGCGCCCATGGCGGCGAGCGAGCGGCTGGAGCGGCTGCCGGAGCCGGTGCCGCCGCCGCTGGTGCGACCGTGGGGCGTGGTGGTCGCCGGCATCGGCGGCACCGGCGTGGTGACGGTGGCGGCGATCCTGGCCATGGCCGCCCATCTCGAGGGCAAGGGCGCGGCGGGTCTCGACATGATCGGCCTCGCCCAGAAGGGCGGCGCGGTGGTCTCCTTCCTCAAGATCGGCCCCGACATGGCCACCATCGGCGCGCCGCGGGTGGCGCCGGGTTCGGCCGATCTGCTGCTGGGCTGCGATCTGGTGGTGAGCGCGGGGCCGGTGGCCCTGCCCACCCTCGCCCGCGGCCGCACCCGGGCGGTGGTGGACGCCGCCGAGATCCCCACCGGCACCTTCACCCGCGATCCCGACTTCCGCCTGCCCGGTGCGCGGCTCCGCCGGACCCTGGAGGAGGCGGTGGGGGCGGAGGCGGTGGATTTCCTCGACGCCACCGGTCTCGCGCGACGGCTCCTGGGCGATGCCATCGGCGCCAATCTGCTGCTGGTGGGTTACGCCTGCCAGAAGGGGCTTCTGCCCCTCTCCCCGGCCGCCGTCGAGCGGGCCATCGAGCTCAACGGCGTGGCGGTGGAGATGAACCGCCGGGCCTTCCGCTTCGGCCGTCTCGCCGCCCTCGATCCCGGGGAGGTCCGGCGCCTCGCCGGCATCGAGGGCGGGGTACCGGCGGAGGCGGAGACGCTGGATGCGCGGATCGCCCGCTGGACGGCCCGCCTCGAGGCCTGGCAGGACCGGGCCTGGGCCGAGCGCTATCGTGCCTTCGTCGCCCGGGTGGGGGAGGTGGAGCGCAGCCGGGTACCGGGACGGGACGATCTCGCCCGGGCGGTGGCGGACGCCCTCGGGCGGCTCATGAGTTACAAGGACGAGTACGAGGTGGCCCGACTGTTCACCGATGGCCGCTTCGAGGCGGCGCTTGCGCGCGAGTTCGAGGGCATCACGCGCATCGAGTATCATCTGGCGCCGCCGCTGCTGGCGCGCCGCGATCCCCGCACCGGCCATCTCCGCAAGGCCCGCTACGGGCCCTGGATGCGCCACGTCTTCCGGCTGGTGGCACGCCTGCGCCGGTTGCGCGGCACGCCCCTCGATCCCTTCGGCTGGACCCGCGAGCGGCGCACCGAACGGGCGCTCATAGAGGAGTACCGGGCCCAGGTGGAACGACTCCTCGCCGGTCTCTCGCCCGCCAATCACGCCCTCGCGGTGGAGATCGCCTCGCTGGCCGGGCGGGTGCGGGGCTTCGGCCACGTCAAGGAACGCGCCATCGCCGACTGGCGCGCCCGCAGTGCGGCCCTTCTCGCCCGCTTCGAGGGACGGGCCGAGCCGCTCGCGGCCGCCGCCGAGTGACGTCCGCCGGATCCCGGTGTTCCCGATCCGGCCCGTTCCGGCGGCCGTCTTCACCCTTTCTTCACACATTCGTGCTCTCTGGAGCGCATCCGCTCGCCGGTGACGCAAGCCTCCTGCAAGCTTCGCACCCTATGGAAGGGAGCGGGACACGGAGCGTGGACGAGGGATGCGGGATTTCGACGCGCGCGCAGAGGACGACCTCGCGGAGGTGCGACCGGCCGTTCTGGCCGACGCCGACAGTGAACGTCAGCGCTATCGTCTGCGGTCGGTCCAGCTCCGGGCCGCCCGCCGCGCCTTCATGGCGCGCCATCTCGATGCCGGCCGGGTGGCGTGCCTGGTGCGCGGACCGGGCGCGCGGCCGCGCATCGGCGACTACGTGCTGGCGCGGGTGCTGGAGATCGGCCGCCATCGCCGTCTCGAAACGGAGACGGGCCGACGGGCCGATCTCCAGCCGGGCGACGAGGTGATCCTGGTCTACGGCGCCCGCTACGCGCCCGATCAGTTCCGCGGCGAGGTCCCGTCCCGTCTCGGCGCCTGCCATCTGCTGGCGGCGGGCGGCCTCGCCGGCCGCTGCATCGCCCGCCACGCCGGCGTCCGGGCGCCCACCCGCATCGCGCCCCTGGGCCTTCTCGCCGACGAGACGGGGCGGGTGTGGAACACCCGCGACACGGCGCCCCTCGCCGGTGCGGATTCCCGGCTGCCGGACGGACCGCGACCGCTGGCGGTGGCGGTCGCCGGCACCGCCATGAACGCCGGCAAGACCACCACCGCGGCGGCACTGGTGCGGGGCTGGCGCCGCCTCGGTCTCGCGGTGGGGGCCATCAAGGCCAGCGGGACGGCCAGCGCCGGCGACCGTTTCGCCTATCTGGACGCCGGTGCCGAGGTGGTGCTGGATCCGAGCGATCACGGCCTGCCCTCCACCGCCGACGTCCCCTGGCCCCGCCAGTGGGAGACGGTACGGGTGCTGGTGGCCGAGGCCATCCGCCGCGGCGTCGAGCGCCTGGTGGTGGAAGTGGCCGACGGTTTCCTGTTCGAGGACAGCGCCCGGCTGGTGGAGGAGCTGTGCCGAGCGGGCCTAGTGCGGGGGCTCCTGCTGGCCGCCGCCGACGCCGCCGGCGCGCTCGCCGGCCGGGCCTGGGCGCGGGAGCGCGGACTGCCCCTCCTCGCCGTCTCCGGGGCCCTCACCCTCTCGCCCCTCGCCGTGGAGGAGTGCCGCCACCATCTCGACCTGCCGGTGGTGCCACCCGCCCGGCTCGAGGAAACCGCCTGGCTTCCCGACGATGCCCTGGTCGCTGCCTGAACCCCTGCCCCCCCTTGCGGCCGGCGACGGTCGTCGCCGGCTGGCGCGGCTGGTGACGGCCGGCGTGGTCCAGGCCGTCCTCGGGGTGGTCGCCGTCCGCCTGGTGCGGGACGGCTTCGACCGGGCGGTGGCCGCGGACGGCACCGCGGGCCTGATGCCGCTCGGGGCGGGCCTCGCCGTCGCCGCCGGCCTCGCCGCCTGGCTGCGACGCTTCGAGCGCATCGAGGCCGAACGCTTCGCCCAGGGCTACGTCCATCTGTTGCGGGAACGGGTGATCGGCCGTCTCTTCCGGCTCGATCCGCTGCGGGTGACCGGCGGTCGCGTCGGCACCGTGCTGGTGCGCACCAGCTCCGATCTCTCGGCCATCGGCAACTGGCTGCGGCGCGGGGTGGCGCGGGCGGTGGTCAACGCCGTGGCCATCGGCGGCACCCTGCTGGTGCTGGCGGTGCTGGATCCGCTGCTGGCGGCGGTGGCGGCGCTGGCGGTCGGCGTGGTGGCACTGGCGAGCCATCTGGAGGGACGCGACGTGGCCGAGGCCAGCCGTCGCCTGCGGCGCCGGCGCGGGCGCTTCGCCGCCCTCTTCCACGACCGTCTGCAGGGACTCGTGACCGTCGAGGCCTTCGCCCACGAGCGGGGGGAGGCCCGCCGCCTCGCCCGCGCCAGCCGGGCGCTGGCCGCCGCCGCCATCGCGCGCGCCCGCAGCCTCGCCGGGCTCGCCGCGGTGGGGGAGGCGGGCGCGCTGGCCAGCCCCGCGGTGGTGGTGCTGGTCGGGGGCCTGGCCGTGCGCGAGGGATGGAGCACCCCCGGGACGGTGGTGGCGGGGATGCTGCTGGTGGGGCTGCTGGCGCCGCGGGTCCGGGAGCTGACCCGGCTTCGCGGTCGCCAGGCCGAGGCACGGGTCGCCTTCGAGAAGGTGGCGGCGCTGCTCACGGCGCCGGCGGTGCGCCGGCGCGGGCGCGCGGAACTGCCGCCGGGCCGGGGACGGCTGGTGGTCCGGGACCTCGCCCTGGGCGACCGTCTCGCCGGCATCGACTTCGTCGCCGAGCCCGGCAGCCGCGTGCGCCTCACCGGTCCCAGCGGCGCTGGCAAGACCACGCTGCTGCTGGTGATGGCCGGCGTCCTGCGCCCCGACCGCGGCCGGGTGGAGATCGACGGCGTGCGGGTCCACGCCCTGCGGCCGCGCGCCCGGCGCCGGGCCGTGGCGGCCGCCGGTGAGGCCTTCCCCCTGCTCGCCGGGACCCTGCGCGAGAACCTGCTCTACGGCCGTGACGACCCCGTCGACGAGACGCGCGTGCTGGCGCTCCTGGAGGAGCTGGGGCTCGGAGCGCGCATCCGCCACGCGGGCGGCCTCGATGCACCCGTGGCCCAGGGCGGCCGCAACTTCTCGGCCGGCGAGCGGCTGCGCCTCGGCCTCGCCCGGGCGCTGCTGGCGGAACCGCGGGTGCTCCTGGTGGACGAGCCCGAGGCCGGTCTCGACGACGCCGCCCGCGAGGCGGTGCGGCGGGTGCTCGCGGCCTTTCCCGGCACGCTGGTGACGGCGACCCACGAGATTTCGGAAGGGGAACCCGTCGATCTGGAGATCCGGCTCGAGGGTGGCCGCGCGGTGGGGCGGCCGGCCTCGGCCGGGCTCGTGGTGTTTCCGGGACATGCGATGTGAAAGGAGTACGGTCGATGGATCGGATCGAGAGGATCGCCGGTCGTGACGACCACCCGCCCTACTGGCTGGCGGGTGCGGCGGACGATCCCGCCTCTCCGCTGCTGGTCGCGGTGCACGGCATCTCCCGCAACGCCGAGGCGCATGCGCGGGCGTTCCACGAGACGGCGCGGCGCTGCGGCTGGACGGTGATGGCGCCGCTGTTCGACGCCACCCGTTATCCGGACTATCAGCGGCTCGGGCGCCGCGGCCGGCGGGCCGATCTGGGCCTCCTCGCCGCCCTCGCCGATCTCGAGGCGCGTCGCGGGCGGCCGGTGCGGCGCTTCTCCCTCTTCGGCTTCTCCGGCGGCGCCCAGTTCGCCCACCGCTTCGCCCTCGCCTGGCCGCATCTCGTCGACGTCCTCCTGCTCGCGGCGGCCGGCTGGTACACCATGCCCGATCCGGACCTCCGCTATCCCTACGGGCTCGCGCCATGCCGGCGGCTGCCCGATCTCGTCTTCCGTCTCGAACCCTTCCTGCGCCGTCCCATCCGCGTGTTCGTGGGCAGCGAGGACATCGAGCGCGACGAGACGGTCCGTAGCGGCAGCCGCCTCGACGCCCTGCAGGGCACGAACCGGCTGGAGCGGGCGCGCCGCTGGTGCGCGGCCCTCGAGACGGCGGCCCACCGACGGGGCCTCGCCGTCGATGTGGTCCTCCAGCTGCTGCCCGGCGCCGGTCACGACTTCGCCGCCTGTGTGGACCCGGCCCGCGGGCGGCTGGTGGAACGGATCTTCACCGAACTGTGCCACGTCTCTGCCGAAAAGGAGTCCCTGCCGTGCGCCGCCTGACGATCCTGCGCACCGCCATCGCCGGCTGCGGTCTGCTGCTGCTCGCCGCCTGCGCCACCCCCGCCCTCGAACGGACCGGCCATCTTCCGGGCGATCGCTTCGTCTACGTGGATGCCCGCGGCCGCGAGACGGTCCGCGAGGTGGTGCGGGTGGACGGTGAGCGCGTGACCTGGCGCACTGACCGCGGCGTTACCTTCGTCAAGGTCGATCCCTTCGTGCCCATGGTGGCATGGGACGGCCGCCGCACCCGCGGGCGTACCGTCGCCCTCGAGGTGCGCGGGGATCTGCACCCCGCCCGCAAGGGCAGCCGCCGCACCGTCCGCGTCACCTACGAGGTGATCCGCAAGAAGGACGGGCGCCGGACCAGGCGCACGGAACTCTGGCGTTGTCGCGCCGCCGGCGCCCGCGAGCGGGTGGTGCCGGCCGGCGTCTTCCCCACCTGGAAGGTGGTCTGCCGCCGTCACGACCCGGAGACCGGCGAGGTGCTCCGCACCCATGTCTGGTACTGGTCCTCCGGGCTCGGGCACTGGGTGGAGCGGTCCAAGAAGTGGGCCGACGGCCGCCGCGAGCGGCTGAAGCTGGTGCGGGTGGAACGGGCTGGCACCGGGCCGCGCGGGCGCCGGTGAGGGTTTCCGGCTCGTCGCCGGTGCCGCGTCCCGCTAGAATGGACCCCGCAGAGACGGCGGAGGGGACCGTGCGGGGGATCCGGATGCTGGCCGCGGCGCTGATCGCCCTGTGGGCGATGGGGACCGCGGCGGCGGCGGAGACCTGGCGGGTGACGGACCTCGTCCGGTTTCCGGACGAGGTCCACGTGCTGGTGCCGACGCCCGCGGGGCTGTTGGCGGCGGGCCCCGGGACCGATGGCCGGGCCTGGTGGGCGCTGCTGGACCCCGCCACCCTCGCCGTGGGGCGCCGCACGTCCATCGACTGTCTCCGCTGCGACTTCCGCGACGGGGCCGCCCTCGGGGACGGGCGCGTGGTGCTGGTGGGCTCGTGGCAGGAGGCGACCACGGTGCCCGCGCGCGGCTGGGTGGTGGTCCTGGATCCGAGGCGCGGCCGCCGGCTCGCCGAGGCCACCGTGGGGGGCGGCGGACCGGTTCGCTTCCATGCCGTGGACACGGGTTTCGGGCGCGTGCTGGCGGTGGGTGAGGCGGGGCCGGCCATGGGCGCGGATGCCGTCGGCGTGGCCGCCGTCTTCCGTGCCGACGGGCTGGTGCTGGAGGGGGAGTGGCCCTTCGAGGATGTGCGGCCGCGCTCGGCGCAGGTGGCGCGGATCCTGGGCGCGGAGGACTTCCTCGCGGGCGGATGGTCCTTCGAGGCCGCCGGCGCCGGTCTCGGCGGCTGGCTCGCCCGCTTCGGCTTCAAGGGAGAACCGTTCTGGCAGCGGCGATTCGGCGACGGGGACGGCTTCGAGCCGGTCGCCGTGTTCCCCGCGGGCGAGGTGCTGCGGCTGGTGGGGCACGCGGGACTCCTCACCGACCGCGGCGTGCGCTTCCACCCGGTCTTCGCCACGGTGCGGCGGGAGGACGGCACCGTGCTCGCGGTCGAGGGGCCCTTCGACGGGGTCGATCGCATGGTGGGCGCGGGGCTTGCCCTCGAGGACGGAGCGGTCCTGCTGGCCGTCGCCCGCGACGACGGCGAGGGCGAGCGGGGGGAGCTGCTGGTCCACCGACCGGGCGGGCGGCCGCAGCCGGTGGCCGATCTGGGGGACCGCGGTCGCCCCACCGTCCCCGTCCGCCTCGCCCGCGACGGCGACGGCGTGCTCTATCTGGCCGGGTGGTTCCGCGGCGAGGACCCGCCGCGCGGCTGGGTGGCACGGCTGGTCCCCGCCGCCGAGGCTGCGACGGAGCGCGCCCTGACCGAACCCCTGCGGCTGGGACTCGTCTGCGCCGGTGCGGGACGGGTGCGGGTGGTCCTGGAGAACCGCGGTGCGACGCCGGCGCGGGTGCGTCCCCTCACGACGACGACGGTGCGACTGATGCCGGCGGCGGAGGCCCCGCGTCCGGGCCTCGTCGGCGCGATGCCGGGACGGGCGCCGGATCCGCTGGCGGAGGGGGATCGGGTGACACTGGCTCCCGGCGCCGCGCTCACCGTGGAGCTGCCGGTCCCGGCCGGGGCCGGCGTGCTTCGCGCCGTCTACAGTCCCGACTTCGCCGGCCACGGTCTCGGCCGGCTGCTGGTGAGTGCGCCCCTGCGGCCCGGAGAGGAGGGGTGTCCGAGGGAATCGACCCGTGGATCCCGGCGCTCGCCCGACTGATCGATCGCTGGTTGCCGCTGCGCTGGAGCGGTGTCGCTGCTGGTGGGCGGCGGACTGCTGCTGGCGCTGCTGGTGCCGCCGCTGGTGCGATGGGGGTCCGGCGGCTGATCGTGCTGGCGGCACTGCTGGCGGCCCTTCCCGTCCGGGCCGCCGTCGAATGTCTTCCGGACGAGCGGCGCCTCGCCGCCCTCGCCGTCGCCCTCCATCTGCCACCGGCGGAGGAGGCCTTCGCCCGCGAACCCTCCCCGGAGGAGGAGGCGCTCGCCGCCTTCCTGCGGCGGCGCCAGGGCGAGGTGGTGCTGCTGGACCTGCGGGTGCGCCTTTCCGAACCGCCGCCGGAGCCCGCCTGCCGCGGCAATCTCACCGCCCTCGAACCCGGTGAGCTGTGGCTGCGCCTCGCCGGGCCCCGCCTCGTGATCCTGGACCGTGATCCCGCCGTCCGTCTCGCCGATTGCCGGCCCACCGGCGACGGCTTCGCCTATTCCGGCTTCGTCTACGTGGCGCCGCCGCCGGAGGTGGCCTCGCTGCGGAGCTGGCCCCTGCGGGAAGTGGCGGTGGACGCCCTCACCGCCAGTCTCACCCGCCGCTGCCTCACCGCCGCCGGCCGCTGACAGAGCTCAGCGCCCGAAGCGCTGTCGGCGCATGGCCTCGATCCGCCGCGCCTCCTCCTCGCGGCCGTTGTCCCGGAAGGTCTCGGCCACGGCATCGTAGACCTCGGGCGAGGTGGGGCCGAGCTCCAGCACCTCCGGCATACTCTCCATGACCACGTCGTCCCGGCCCATCATCCGCAGGCTCAGGACGGTGAGTGACCAGAACTGGGTGCAGGTGTCGTCGAGGGGCGCGGACTCGCAGTCGCCCTTGGCCTCGAGGGCGGCCATCAGCTGATCGAAGGCCTCGCGCGGACGGTCGGCCTGGATCAGGGCGATGGCCCGCAGGTGGGCCGCATCGAAACGTCGATCCGACTCGCTCTGCCAGACCCGCTCGAGCGGGGCGAGCGCCTTCTCCGGCCGATCGGCCTTGAGCTCGGCGATCCCCAGATAGAAATCGGCCTCCGGTCGGTCGGGCATCAGCCGGCGCGCACGCTCGAAATCCTGCGCCGCTTGCCGGTAACGATCGCGCTGCAGCCGCACCAGTCCGCGGAGCATGTAGACCTCGCCCGCCTGCGGATCGGCCACCAGCGCACGGCCGTAGTAGCGTTCCGCCTTGGCGAGATCGCCCCGCTTCTCGGCCCGGTCGGCCCATGCCGCATAGGTGCGGACGATCCGCCGGATGCCGGCGCGGGCCTCCGCATTGTCGGGATCGAGGGCCAGCACCGCCCGATAGCGGGCGAGCGCCGACTCCTCCTCGGGCGTGGTCAGTTTCTGCTGCCGGAACAGGTCCTCCGCCTCGTCCAGGAGCATCGCGATGCGCGTCTCCCGCGGCGAGACCGCGGGCGCCGGTCCGGATGGCGCCGCGGGGGAGGGCGGTTGCGCGGTGGCCGGCGTGCCCTCGGTCGCTTCCGGTCGGGTCACCGTCCCCGTGGGCGCCGGACCCTCGGCCCGCGCCAGCGCCGTGACGGGCGCGCCGATGCTGCGATCGACGGCGATCTCCTCGCCCTCGCGGTTGATGTCGATGCGGGTCTCGCGCCCGGCCTCGATGCGCACCTCCTCCACCACCAGCGGACGGGTGGAGGCCACCTCGAGCCGGTAGAGGCCGGCGGGCAGTTCCACCGCGCCGCCGTCCAGCACGCCCTCGGCGACCACCTGACCGAACAGGTCCACCACCCGGAAACGGGCCCGCAGCGCCTCGTCCAGGGCCCGGGCGAGGCCCGCGGCGTCGTCCGCCCGGTAGAAGCGCCCGCCGGTGCTCGCGGCGAGTTCCTCGAGGAAGTCCCGCACCTCGGACTTCCGGATGTCGAAGCCGACGATCTGGACCTGCACGTCGACACCCCGTTCCTGCAGTCGCCGGACCACCGCGGGCGGGTGGTCGGGATCGCCGGGTTCCGGCGAACAGGTCTCCTCGCCGTCGGTGATCAGCACCACCACCTTGCGGCCCGGCACATCGCCGAAGTCGTCGGCCACCTGCGCCAGCGACAGACCGATGGGAGTCTGGCCGCGCGGGCGGATCTGCTCGACGAAGGCGGCGAAGGCATCCTTGTCCACCCGCTGGAACGGCACCACCAGCTGGCTGTCCGTGCAGCTGCGCGCCTTGGGCTTGCGTGGATAGCGATGGCCGTAGACGCGCAGGCCCACCATCACGTCGTCGGGCAGCGCGCGCACCAGATCGGTCAGCACCCGCTTGGCGGTGCGCATCTTGACCTTTCCGCGGGCGTCCTTGCCGCGCATGGAGCCGGACGCATCGAGGATGAACAGGATGCGATCGGGCACGCCGACGCCGGCGATGCGCTCGCCGGTCTGGCGCACCACCAGTCGGCCGCGGCCCTCCTCCGGCGTCAGGCGGAAGCGATAGCGGGTGCCGCTGCGCAGATCCCGGGCGATGCGGGCATAGAGCCGTTCGAGCTCGCTCGAACTCGGGGTCGCGAGCATCGCCCCATCGCTGGCCCGCGCCCAGAAATCCAGCATGCGCGCGGGCACCGTGCCGATCGCGGGCTCGTAGCGCCACATTCCCTCGCCGAGGGCGATGGCATAGAAGCGGATGCCACTCTCGCGCATGCGGGCGAACACCGTGCCGGCCTCCGCATCTTCGGAACCGCTGTCGGCACCGTCGGACAGCAGCACGATCGCCCGGTTGCCCCGATAGCCTTCCAGCAGCTCGGTCGCCTGCATCATGGCGTCGTAGAGCCGGGTCCCGCCCCCCGCCCGGAGCGTCCTGCGTGCCGCCGCGCGCAGCGCCGTACGGTCGGCGGTGAAGTCCTGCGCCAGCTCCACCTCCTTCGAGAACACCAGGAGCGCGATCTCCTCCTGTTCGGTCATGCCGGCGAGAAAGCGCTCCACCGCCGCGCGCGCGTCCTCCATCCGCGCCTCCATGCTGCCGCTCTTGTCCACCACCAGCACAATGCGGGTGCGCGGCTCGTACAGTCGGAGGAGGTGGGAGGCCTGGCCGAGCGTCACCGTTCCCTCGAACCGGCTGCGACCGCGAGCGGGATCGAGGGTGAAGACCGTCTCGCCACCCTTGTCCTCCACCTCGAGGCGGGTCTTGAGCGCGGGGCGGCCCTCGATGGCGAAGCGATAGGCGCGCGGGATCTCGTCGGTGGTGGTGAGCAGATAGGTGTCGCGCTCGCCCAGGGGATCGATGCGGCCGGCCACACCGGGGCCGGGTTCCACGATCTGCGCCGAGGCCGGGTCGTCGTTGGGCTCGCGTTCCCCGAGGTCGGCCGCGATCGTCCAGGGCTGCTCGCGCGTTTCGTCCGTGCCGACCCCACCGCGGTCCTCGGCGGCGCGCGCCAGCACCGAACGATAGCCGGGACGGCGGACCTCGATCACCCGGAGTTCGCCCACGCCGAGGCGCCGTGGATCGAACCCCTCGACGAAGGAGACCTCCAGGAAGCGGGCGCGCACGGGCTCGGGGAAGTCGATCCGCCAGCTCGGCACGTCGGCGGGTGCCTCGAAGCGGCCGACCAGGGTGTAGCCACGGGTGGGGTTGGGATCGCGGCTCGTGCGGATCTTGACCACCTTCGGCCGATAGGCGGGCTCACGGGGTATGATCTCGAGCGCCGCGATCTCGGCCTCGGCGTTGCCGGCGAAGGCGAGCACCACCTTCTGCGGCCAGCGCCACCCGTCACCGGGGCTCCAGATGCTCTTCGGCTCACCGTCGAACAGATTGCCGACGTAGGCCTCGCCGCCCGCATATTGGGACGTGTAGGTCACCACCGCCCCGCCCAGTTCCGGTCGGGCAATGTTCAATTCGCGATTCGCGAGGGGCCAGGACACGGTGTCCCGCGTGGGATCGCCATAGGCCTCGAGCTCGCCCAGGGCCAGGCGCTTGCCGCCATAGTTGTCGAGGAAGCGGAAGCGCACGAAGCGGGCCGACACCGGTTCGGCGAAGGCGAACACCTGTCGCACCCAGTGGGGGCGGAGCATGCCCCGCAGCACCGGGGTCCAGGACGTGCCGTCGAGGCTGGTCTCGATCTCGAACCGGCGGGGCCGGTCCTCGGGGGCGGCGCGGAAATCGGTGTCCAACAAGCCGAGCTCGCGCACCCGCACCTGCGGGTCGATGCCGATGCCGACCAGCCGGGCCGGCCGGTCACCGGCGAGGGCGAGGTCGATCTCCACGGGCCAGGTGGGCGCCTTCGCCGTGACGAATCCGCCGGAGCCGCGCGCGAGATACCACTGATCGGCCACCAGTCCGTCGATCAGCCGGCGGGCCGACCAGCCCTGGTGCCGCTCCTCGGACGTGACACGCACCACGCGGCCGCCGAGCGGGGCGAGGGCCAAGTTCGGCCCGAGGGGCCGCCGTTCCGCGTTCGGCACCTCCAGCACCGAGGGCGCCCCCTCCCGGGGCCGCTCCAGCACCGCGATCTCGGTCAGGGACTCCTTGCCTCCGTCCCGGGGATCCGGCCGGATCACGAGGCGGAGGTAGCGGGTCTCGACCGGCTCGAAGCGCACGGCACGCCAGCCCTCGCCGGGCGGCAGCAGGCGATCGGCCACCGGCGTGAAGGGGCCTTCCGGCGTCTCGGCCACCTCGACGCGCACCCTTCCGGGCCAGCCGAAGTTCTGCGGATGGAACCTGACCTCGTCGACGCGCACCCGTCGCCCGCCGAGAAAGGCCAGCACGAACGGGGCTTCCTCGAGCTCGAAATGCACCGCCCCGCTGTGGAAGATGCCGTCCTGCAGGCGACGCGGTTCGCCCTCCAGTGCCGCCGGACGGGCGACCAGCTCACCGCCGTTGGCCCAAAGCGCGAGATTGCGTGCCGCCGGCGGCGCCTCGGACGGAATCGCGGCGAGGGTGGCAAAGCGCGACGGCAGTCCCTCGCCCTCGGCCTCGAAGATCCGCACCGCGGCGAGCCAGATGCGGGCCGAACCCCGCGGCTCCATCGCCCGCAGCCGCACATAGCGAGCCGGATGGGGGTCGAAGACGAACAGCGGTTCGCGCTCCTCGGGGACCTCGAACACGCCGACCGTCCGGTACGGACCGTCCGGTCCCTCGGTGCTGACCTGGATCTCGAGTCGCGCGGGGATCCCCTTGGTCGGATCCACCACCAGCT
Source organism: Alphaproteobacteria bacterium (assembly GCA_026982705.1). Taxonomy (GTDB): domain Bacteria; phylum Pseudomonadota; class Alphaproteobacteria; order Geminicoccales; family Geminicoccaceae; genus HRBIN39. The sequence goes on along the minus strand of JALSGP010000007.1, from coordinate 517 downwards.
GGACGGCATCCACCACGAAGGTGCGGTCCTCGAGGAAGCCCAGGGTCACCTCCACTTCGGAAGCGCCGGGGGCGCCGGCCCACCAGCTCGAGGGATTGCCGTCGATCAGAGAGAAGAGAGGCCGCTGGGGTTCGTCCACGGGCGGCGCGACGCCGATCACCCGTCCGCCGTGGCCGGCCCAGGCGAGGTCGAAGCGCAGGCGCGGGATGTGGTCGCGACTCCAGAGCTCGATCTCCTCGAGCTCGAGCACCCGGCTGTCGCCGGTCCGCGCCGTCGCCGTCACCCGCACGCCCTGGACCGGGCGATCGGCCAGGGCGACGCCGACCGGCGTACGTCCCCGGACGTCCTCGACGTCCTCGACCGTCTCCCAGCCCTCGCCGTCGGGGCTCACCTCGATCCGCAGGCGGTAGACGGACCCGCCGGGGATGCGGGGGAGCACGCGCAGTCGATCGGCCCGCACCGGCCGGCGCAGGGTCACGGTGAGCGGTGTCCCGACGGCGACCCGCGCCACCGGCAC
>JALSGP010000006.1 GCA_026982705.1 Alphaproteobacteria bacterium | reverse complement strand
GTCCTCGACCTCCGGGATTGCCCCGGGCTCGCCGCCTTCCTCGCCGCCGCCCGCCCCTTCGGCCTCGGCAAGGGCACCACCCTCGGCCTCGGCCGCTTCGCGCTGGCGCCGGCCTCCGCCCCGGCGGGCGCGTGAAGCCCGGTACATGTTGGACATGTTCCCGAGTCCCGGGCCGCACGCCCCACCGGCGTGCCCGGTGCCCACGACCTCGACCCGTCCCGTCCCCGTCGTCGGCCGGAATCTGGCGGAGGGAGCGGGATTCGAACCCGCGAGGAGTTGACCCCCTACACGCTCTCCAGGCGTGCGCCTTCGACCACTCGGCCATCCCTCCGCGGTCGCCCCCCGAGATAGGGAGCGGCCGCCCGCCGCGCAAGCCTCCGGCCCTTCCATGGGCACTTCACCGGCCCGGCACCCCCGCTCCCGTCCCCCGAGGCCACCCCGGCGCCCGCCCCTTGACCGCCCGCCCTCCCCTCCGCCAGCATGGCGCCGTCACAGGGGAGGCGGACGGTGACGCGGGAGGTGGCCCTGATCACGGGTGCCGCCGCCGGGATCGGTCGGGCGGTGGCGGTGCGGCTCGCCGCCGAGGGCCTGGCCCTGGCGCTGTGGGACCGGGACGGTCCGGCCCTGGCGGAGACGGTGGCGGCGCTGCGCGCGGGGGGCGCGCGGGTGCGGGGCTGGACGGTGGACGTGGCCGACGAGGGGGCGGTGGTGCGGACCCTCGAGGCCACCGTCGCCGGGCTGGGGCGGCCGCGGGTGCTGGTGGCCAATGCCGGGATCGGCCTGCAGAAGCCGCTCCTGGATCACGCGCTCGCCGACTTCCGCCGCATCTTCGAGGTCAATCTGTTCGGCCTCTTCGCGGTGCTGCGGGAAGTGGCGCGGCGGCTGGTGGACGCCGGCGAAGAGGGGCGCATCGTCACCCTCGCCTCCGCCGCCGCCGTGCGCGGCTCCTGCGGCCGTGCCGCCTACGGCGCCTCCAAGGCGGCGGTGGTCAATCTGACCCGGGTGGCGGCGGTGGAACTCGCGCCGCACGGCATCGCCGTCAACGCCGTCGCCCCCGGTCCCGTCGAGACACCGCTGGTCCGCGCCATGCATTCGCCCGCCACCCGCGAGGCCTGGCTGCGCCATCTGCCCGCCCGCCGCTACGGTGAGCCCGAGGAGGTGGCGGAGACGGTGGCCTGGCTCGCCACCCGTGCCCCCCGCTATCTCACCGGCCACGTGCTGTGCGTGGACGGCGGCTTCGCCGCCGCCGGCATCCTCTTCGAGGTGCGGGGCGAGGAGGGCGGGACCGCCCTCGCCGACGGGGAGCCGGGACGATGAGGCGGCGGGATCTGCTGGCGCTCCTGCTGGTGCCGGCCGCCTGCGCGCCGGTGGCCGAAGGGCCGCTCGAGCCGCCGGAGGTGGCGCTGCTGGACCTGCGTCCGCACCGCCCCGGTCTCTTCGCCCAGGAGCTGCGGCTGCGGCTGCGGCTCGCCAATCCCAACCCCGTCGATCTCACCGTGAGAGGGCTGCGGCTCACGCTCGTGGTGGACGGTCGCCCGCTGGGCACGGCCCTGAGCGATCGCCGCTTCCTCCTGCCGGCGCTGGGCGCACGGACGGTAGAGCCGGTGCTGTCGGTGCCCACCGACGCGCTGCTGACCTGGCTCCTCGGCGTCCTGGAACGCGGACGTTTCCGCTACCGGCTGGAGGGCGAGGTGCTGGTGGAGGCCGGCCCCGGCACGATCCGCGCCCTCCCCTTCGCCCGCGAGACGGTCTTCGCGGTGCCCGGAGCCATGCGGCCAGGATGAGCTCGGGAACGGCGGGCGGGATGCCGGCAGCGGGGCCGGACACCCCGTGCCGTCATCCCCCCTTCCGGAACCTCCCGGCCGCGGCGGACGTCCGGCTCACTCGCCGAGATACATCTCGATGCCCGCCGGCTGCACGTCCTCGCCCGGCGTGGCCCCTTCCACCTCGCCGGCCCGGCCGATGATGGTGGTGTCCACCGGGCAGTCCTTCATGCACGGCTCCTCGGGCACGGGCACGTCCGGCCGCGGATCCATGATGAAGCCGTCCCGGTTGGGCATCTCGATCTGGGCGAAATTGGTCTTGTCCAGCCGCTGGTCGTACTCGACCAGATCGTTGACATAGAGGATGTAGGCCGAGATGGCGTACACCTCGTCCGGGGTGAGGGACTTGGGCTCGGGGAAGGGCATCGCCCGCCAGATGTAGTCGAACAGCGTCGACGAATAGGGCCAGTAGCTGCCGACGGTCTTCTCGGGCCGTCCCTCCGGCCACTGGTGGGTGAGGGTCTCGAAGCCGCCCGCCAGCACTGGCCAGCGCCCGATTCCCTCGCCGAAATCGCCGTGGCAATAGGCGCACTTCTCCAGATAGATGGGCTCGCCCTCCTCGGCGGTGCCGCTGCCGTCCGGCAGGCCCACGCCGTCGGGCCGGATGTCCTTGTCCCAGCCGGCGATCTGTTCCGGCGTCGGGACCACCCCGAGCCCCAGATCCTTCTCCGCCGCCGCCGGTGCCGCCTGCGCCAGCACCAGGAGCGCACATCCCGCGAGCAGCTTACGCATTGACGTAGCGCAGACGGACATTCTCGACCTCACCGCTGGGCTTCACTTCCCACACCTGCTGGGCGTTGTTGTGGTACACGGACTCGACGCCGCGCACCTTCTGCAGTTCGTACATGGTGGGCTGCACGTAGCCGGTCTCGTCGATGGCCCGGCTCACCAGCAGCGCCCGCTCGCCGTTCCACCGCCAGGGGATCTCGAAGCGGGTCAGGCACTTGGGATAGACCGGATCCTGCAGCTTCGCCGTCTGCCAGTTGCGGCCGCCGTCGAAGGAGACATCGACCCGCGTGATGCGGCCGCGGCCGGACCAAGCGAGGCCGCGCACCGAGTAGTAGCCCGGCCCGTCGAGGGGCTTCTCGGGACAGGGGAAGGTGATGACCGACTTGGCCTCCATCACCCAGGTGAAGATGTAGGCCTTGCCGCTGGGCAGCAGGTCCGTGTACTTGGACGTCTCCTCGCGATGGTACCAGGGCTGGTCCCCCACCTCGAGCCGGCGCAGCCACTTGACCCACATGTTGGCCTCGAAGCCCGGCACCACCAGCCGGATGGGATAGCCCTGCTCCGGCCGCAGCGCCTCGCCGTTCTGGGCATAGGCGACGAGACAGTCGTCCAGCATCTTCTCCATGGGGATGGACCGGGTCATGGCCGCCCCGTCGGCGCCCTCGGCCAGCACCCACTTGGCGTTGGGCTTGAGGCCGGTCTGTTCGAACAGCACCCGCAGCGGCACGCCGGTCCAGTGGACGCAGTGGACCATGCCGTGGGTGAACTGGACGCCGTTGAGCTGCGCGTTGCGCCACTCCATACCCGAATTGGCGGCGCACTCGCAGAAATAGAAATGGCTCTCGGACGGCATCCGCTTGAGGTCCTGCACCGTGAACATCAACGGCTTCTCGACGAGGCCGTGGATGATCAGGCGGTGATCCTCGGGATTCACCTCGGCCCGTCCGGCGTGGTGGCGCTCGAAGCAGATACCGTTGGGCGTGACGAAACCGTGGAGATCCTGCAGGGGCGTGAAGTTGACCGTGCTCTCCGCCGAGGCGGTGAGCCACGGCACCCAGCGCCGCTTGACGTGCTTCTCGTAGATGCTCGGCAGACCGTAACCGCGGTCGTCGACGCCGGGGCCGAGCATCCGCGCCCATTCGGGTTCGTTGGGCGGGAGATTGTCGGGATTGGCCGCCTCCGCCGGCCGCACCAGTCCGGCGAGTCCGGTGGCCGCACCGCCCGCCGCGACGGCGCTCAGGAAACGTCGCCGCGCGACGGCGAGCCCGTCGCGCTTCGGATCGCGCTCGTGAGACATGGCGTCTCCCTCACACTGCCAATGGTCGCACCGATGACCCGGGCACCACACCCCGCCGGGGTGTTCATCAGCGCTGCATCATATACGGCTTCGCTGGACGAACAAGCGCCCGCCCCTGCGTCACGGAGTCCGAGGCCGCTCAGCCCAGCAGGTCCAGCAGGTAGCGGTCGAAGGTGGTGCGCTCGTACGCCTTTTCCGCCACGTAGCGGAGCATGGCGAGGAAGGGCTCGGGCTCCAGATAGCCCTGCATCCGGGCCACCTCGAGATGGCGACCGCCATGGCCGCCGCTCTCGGCCAGCCGCCGTTCCAGCTCGGCCGGATCGTCCGGGAAGAACTGGATCGTCGGGGTGAAGCGGATGCCGTACTTGGCCCGCAGCGCCTTCTCGGTGGTGACCTCACCGTCGAAATCGGTGACCTCACGGGCCCCGATGAAGTCCAGCTGCACCCAGAAGAAATGCTCCTGCGCGAAGGCGCAGATGTCCTCCCGGGCGAAGTTGACGAAATGCGTTTCCTTGCAGTAGGGGCAGCCGGCGAGCTCCCAGAACAGTACCAGATGTTTGCCCTCGGCCGCGGCCTCCTCCAGATCCTCGCGCAGGACGAGGAAACTCTCGACGAACCAGGGCTGGTGCCAGAGGCCGTCGTCGCCCAGCACCGGCCGGCAGGACTCGGGATCTCCCGCGGCGCGTGCGCGCACGGCACCCAGCCAGGGCAGGGCGGCGGCTCCCAGCAGCAGCCGCCGACGGCGGATCACGGCGGACATGGCGCACCTCCCGGTCGGGCCTCGGTCCTGCCGCATGTTCGCATGTTCGGATCCACCTGTCGAGCCGGCCGTGCGCCCGCCTTTCAGCCGTGGGTGCCGTCGAGGCGGGCCGCCTCCACGAAGCCGTCGGCGGCCCGCACGCCGGCGAAGTCGACGCCGCCGGAGGCCGCATCACGCACCACCGCCAGCGGATCGCCGTCGGCCCGGATCCAGAGATCGTCGCCCACCAGGAAACCCTCCAGCAGATCCGTGGTCACGTCCGGCACCAGCAGCGTGGTGCGGCCGGCCGGATCCACCACCACGTCGGTGCCGCCGTCGGCGGCGCGCACCAGATAGACGTCGTCACCGGGACCGCCGCGCAGTTCGTCGTTGCCGGGCCCGCCGTCCAGGAGATCGTCGCCGGCGGTGCCCACCAGCAGATCGTGGCCGGTCCCGCCCGCGATCCAGCTCCCCTCGACGCGTCCGTGGAGGATGTCCGGTCCGGGCGTCCCCTCCACCCGCGGCAGATCGAGGAAGGGCGCGAGCAGATCGCCACCGTCCGCCCCGCCGGAGCCGGCGGCGGCGACGGGGCCGTCCTCCGTCACGACGGCGAAGCGCGCCGCCTCGGCAGCGCCGTCCTCCACCCGCGCCACGGTGACGCCGTCCACCCGCACCAGCAGATCGTCGCCCTCCGCCGCCACGGTCACCCGCTCGCCCGCCACGCCCTCGACACGCAGAGTCTCCCGTCCGGCCGGATCGACGATGCGGTCGGGCCCGTCCTCGGCGAGACCGAGCAGATAGACGTCGTCGCCGGGGCCGCCGTAGAGTAGGTCCTCACCGGCGCCGCCGTCCAGGAGATCGTCACCGGCGCCGCCGTCCAGCAGATCGTCGCCACCTCCGCCGACGAGCACGTCGTCCCCCTCGAGGCCGTGGACGCGGTTGGGGGCATCGTTGCCCTCGAGACGGTTGGCCGTGGCACTGCCCACCAGATCGTGGGGGGCGTCGTCCGCGAGCCGGAGGTTCTCGATGCCGGGGCCGATGCGGCGGACATAGTCGTGGACTCCCTCGGGTAGGGGGCGGTCGAGACGGTCGTCCAGCACCAGCGTCGCCGCCCCGTCCCCTACCGTGGGATGCAGGCGGCGGACGGAGTCCGCGAACCCCGGCCCGATCACCGCCGTGTCGGTGCCGCCGGCGCCGGCACCACGGTCGGTCCCCACGTCGCGCACGTCGTCCAGGATCAGCAGGTCGTCGCCGCCGCCGCCCTCCAGCACGTCCGCGCCCGTCCCGCCGTCGAGGAGGTCGTCGCCGTCATCGCCGGCGAGGCGGTCGCGGCCCGCGCCACCGGCGAGACGGTCGTCGTCGCCGCCCCCGGCGAGACGGTCGCCGCCGCTCCCCCCTTCCAGCACGTCGTCACCGCCACCGCCGGCGAGGGAGTCGGAGCCGGCGTCGCCCGTGAGCAGGTCGTCGCCGGCGCCGCCGGCGAGGCGGTCGTCCCCGTCGAAGCCGGCGAGGATGTCGTCGCCGGCACCGCCGGCGAGACGGTCCCCACCGTCGGTCCCCACCACCACGGCGCCCTCGTCCCCGGCCCCGGCGGTGCTCCCCACCTCGGGTCCCGGATCCTCCGGCCCGCCCTCGGCCGCCGCGGCGGCCGGAGCGGCGGTCGCGAGGGCCACGACGGTGGTCGGCGGCGGCACCACGGTCGGGGCCGCGCCGCCCGTGGCGGGCGCGACCGCCCCCGCCCCCTCCGGCACGGACGGGATGCCGGGAGCCGGGTCCGGTGCGAGCCGGGCACCGCCCGCGAGGCGCAGCAGCAGCTCGGGGGCCACGGCGCCGGCGGCGAGGGGCGTGAAGGGCACGCCATCACCGTCCGTCACCGGCGCTGGCGGTCCCGCATCGGCCGTACGGGGCGTGCCGTCGGTCGCGCCGACCACTCCGGGCTGCGACGGTTCGGGCAGCACAGCGGGTACGCCGGAACGGCCGGCGCCGGTCGGGATCGCGTCCTTCGCTTCGGCCGGAGTCGTCACCCGGCCGCCGGAGACGTGGAGGAGACCGATGAAGCTCGCCGACAGCCAGGCCGCCGACCAGCCCCCCGGTTCTCCCCACCGCGCCGTCCACGGGCGCTTTCGGATCCTCGTCTCTCCGCTCACGGTCCGGGGTCGCTCCTCTGCGAGAGTCGTACCACCGGTGCCTCTGCTCCCTCTCCGTGCCATCCCGCACGTCTCCACCCGGAGAACGGTTGTGACGGCGACCGGAGAGACGGGACCCGAAACCTGCCGGACGCGCCGGCATCCCCTCTCTTATCCCATTAAGCCCTTCATTTCAAACGATTTTTTACGCTCGGTCGGAGCCCGTCAGGAAGCTTTTCCGGCAATTTCTTGGCCACGCCCCTTGCATTCGCCCCTCACGTCCGTTCACCTTACGTTCCCGCCGCGGGCCCGCGGAGGCCTCCGAAGTGGCGCCACGAATCTCGAAATGCCTTCCACCACCGGTCCGCTCGCCAGCGTGGCCGCCGGCGGCTATTCCGTGGACGCACCGCACCGCCGGAGACGGGAGAGAGGCCGTGCGCCTGATCGTCCGCGACGTCTTCACCGCCGAGGAATGCGCCGAGTTGCGGGCGCGGGCCCGGCGACTGCGTTTCGTCGACGGCCGTGCCACGGCCGGCTGGCACGCCCGTCTGGTCAAGGCCAACGAACAGGCGGCGGCGGACGACGGCGCGGCGGCGGCCCTCCTCGCCGAGGTGCGGGCGCGGCTCTCGGCGCATCCGCTCTTCGTCGCCGCCACCCGGCCCAAGACCTTCGCCTCCCTGCTGCTGAGCCGCTACCGCCCGGGTATGGGCTACGGCCGTCACGTGGACGATGCCCTCATGGGCGGGGTGCGCACCGACGTCTCCTTCACCCTCTTCCTGAGTGAGCCGGATTCGTACGAGGGGGGCGCGCTGGTGGTGGAGGATGCGGAGGGCGAGAGCGAGATCCGGCTACCGGCGGGATTCCTCTATCTCTATCCCGCCTCCACCCTCCACCGGGTGGAGCCGGTGCGGGCCGGCGAGCGGCTCGCGGTGGTCGGCTGGGTGCGCAGCTACGTGCGCGACCCCGCCGTCCGCGCCCTGCTCTTCGACCTCGAGCGGGCGCGCCGGCTCGTGTTCGAACGCGAGGGCAAGGGCGAGACCTTCGACCTCCTGTCCAGGGCCCTCGCCGATCTGCTCCGCCGCTTCGCGGAGGACTGAACGGGACCGGCTCGGAGGACGACCACCGATGATCCGCGGACGACGCCGCATCTGGATCGGCCTTTCCACCGCCGTGCTGGTGGGCGGCGGTACCGTCGCCCCGCCGGGGCACCTCACCGGACCCGGCGTGGGCGTGCCGCCGGCCCTCGCCTCCGGCGGCGAGGGCGGTGAAGGGGGAGAGGGTGGCGAGGCCCGTGGCGAGCGGGGGATCGCCGTCGCGGACGACGCCACCCTCGCCGCGGCGCTGCTGGCCATGGACGGCCATCTGCGGGTGGCGCTGAGGCTGCTGGCCGCCGGTGCCGGCGACGCCGCCCGCCCCCATCTCCAACACCCTCTGGAGACGGTGTTCCCGCGCATCCACGGGCCCCTCGAGACCCGGTTCCGGGCCGCGGAGGAGGAACTGGAGGCGGCGCTCGCCGTGGTCCACGCCGCGGCCGGAGAGGATGCGACGGTGGCGCGGCGGCGGGCGGAAGCGGCGCGCGCCGCCATCGGACGGACACTGGAGGCGCTGGTCGGCGACCGTCTCCGCGATCCGGCCTTCACGGCGCGGGTCCTCGACCGCCTGCTGGCCCGGCTGGCCGCGGAATATGGAGAAGCCGTCACCGAAGGGCGCGTGACGAACGGGGAAGACCAGGAGGCGGCCCGGGGCATGCTGCGGTCCGCGGAGACCCTCTGGAGGCGCGTCGCCGCGAGCGCGCCGGAGGCGGTGCGCGGGGAGATCGACGGGATCCTCGCGGAGCTCTCGAAGGGTCTCGCCGCGCCCGGGCCCTCGACGGAGACCGCTTCCCCGGCGAAGATCCAGGCCCTGGTCTCCCGCGCCCGTCTCGCCCTCTCGGATCTGCGCTGAGCGATCGGAGGCGGCGGCCGCCCCCGCGCTCCTCACGCGTGGCCGATGAGGATCCCGGTGAGGAAGACCAGGAAGCCGCCGACCACCACCTGGTAGACCGCCTGGAGGAACGGCGTGTCCATGTAGCGGGCGCGGATCCAGGCGATGGCCCACAGCTCCACCAGCACCACCACCACCGCGAGGAAGGTGGCCCAGAAGAAGTCGGGAATGAGATAGGGCAGGGTGTGGCCGAGGCCGCCCACGGTGGTCATGACGCCGGTGACCACGCCGCGGATCCAGGGGTGGCCGCGGCCGGTGAGGGCCCCGTCGTCGGACAGGGCCTCGGCGAAGCCCATGGAGATGCCCGCCCCCACCGAGGCGGCGGTGCCCACGAGGAAGGTCTCCCAGGTGTCGCCGGTGGCGAAGGCGGCGGCGAACAACGGCGCCAGGGTGGAGACGGAGCCGTCCATGAGCCCGAGGAGGCCGGGCTGGACGTACTGGAGCACGAAGCGCTGGTGGGCCGCCTCTTCCTCCTCGGCCGCCGCCTCGCCGCTGGCGTAGCGCTCGCGCAGTCGCCGGGCCAGCGAAGCGTGCTCGCTCTCGGTCTCGGCGAGACGGTACAGCAGATCGCGGATGTCCAGGTCGGTGACCCGCTCGGCGGCCTTGAGATAGAAGTTGCGGGTCTCCTCCTCGAGGGACTCGGCCATGTGGCGGATGGTCTTGAGATCGGCGTGTCGCATCAGCCACACGGGCCGACGCCGGATGAATCCCCGCACGTGTTCACGCCGGATCATGGGGATGTGGTCGCCGAACTTGCGCCGGTACACGTCCATCAGCCACCGGCGATGGTTGTCCTCCTCCGCCGCCATTTCCTCGAACACCCGCGCCGAATGGGGAAAGGTGTCGCGGAGCGCTTCGGCGAAATCGCGGTAGATGCGGGCATCGTCCTCCTCGAGGGAGATGGCGAGGGCCAGGACCTCCCGCTCGTCGAGATCGGTGAAGCGCTTGCTGGGGCCGAAGGAGAGGGGAAAGAGGGACATGGCTCCTCCTCGCTGCGGACCGCCCGCCGCCCACGTCTAGAGCGATTCCGGAGTCGGAAAAAGCGCCCGCCTCGCCGAGGGACTGGGGACGGGCGCCGTCAGGCGGTGCCCCCCTCCCCCGCAGGTGGCGGCGGGAGTCCGCGCGGCGGCTCCGCCACCGCCACCCGGTCCCGTCCCTCCTCCTTGGCCCGGTAGAGGGCACGATCGGCCCGGGTGAGCAGGTTCTCGATCAGGGCATCGGCGCCGGCGACGGTGGCGACGCCGACGCTCACCGTGAAGCGGGCCGGCCCCTCCAGGGTCCGCACCCGCCGGCGGATCCGCTCCGCCGCCTCCCGCGCCCCCGGCACATCGGTATAGGGCAGCAGCACCACGAACTCGTCACCGCCGAAGCGCGCGGCGATGTCGGTGCGGCGCAGCGCGCGTCGCACCACCTCCCCCAACCGCCGCAGCACCTCGTCGCCGACGGCGTGGCCGGCGCTGTCGTTGATGCGCTTGAAACGGTCCACGTCGAGGATCAGCATGGAAAGGGGAAAACCGTGCCGGCGGGCGAGATCGGCGATCTGGCGGGCACGCTCCAGGAACGCGCGGCGGTTGTAGAGACCGGTCAGGGGATCCACGTCGGCGAGCCGGCGCAGCGCCCGTTCCACCCGGCGGCGGCGACGGATCTCCTCCTCCAGCCGTGCGCGGCCGGTGACGAGATCGTCCACCAGCCGCAGCAGCACCGCTGCCGGCACCGCCACCAGCAGCCCGGTGACCAGGCCCGCCGCGAAGCCGAGGCGCAGCGCCACCAGCAGCGGGATACCCTGCCAGACGTGGAGCAGGGTGACCAGTAGCCCGCCCAGCACCACGCCCGTGACACCACAGACGACGGTGGCCACCACCACGCCGAGCTCGTGGGTGAGCCCGGCGAGACGACGCACCCAAGACGGGGGCGGAGCCGTGAAGGTCGGCTCCGCCCCCTCCTCCGGATCCGGTTCGTGTGATCGCTCCTGCTCGCGGTCGATCACACCTCCTGTCCGCATTCAGTACAGCAGCTTCCAGTTGCCGTCCCGCACCTCGAGCATTTTGAAGGAGCGCAGGTCGAGGCCCATGTGGTCCTCCGGCGACATGGTGAAGATGCCGTCCACGCCGACGAACTCCTTCGTCTGCTCGAGGGCGTCGCGCACCGCGGCGCGATCGGTGGTCCCGGCCCGTTCGATGGCGTTCACCAGCAGCATCAGCGCGTCGTAGGCGTGGCCGCCGAAGGTGGAGACCTCCTCGCCGTAGGTGCCCTCGTAGTCCTTCTTGTAGGCGAGGGCCACCTCCCGCTGGGGATCGTCCGCCGGGAGCTGGTCGGCCACCACCAGCGCGGCGCAAGGCAGGCGCACGCCCTCGGCGGCGGCCCCGGCTCCCTCGACGAAGCGCTTGGAGCAGGAGCCGTGATTGTGGTAGAGCTGGGCCTCGATGCCGAGCTGGGCGTAGTTCTTGGTCACGATCACCGATGGCGCGCCGAAGCCGCAGAAGAGCACCGCCTGCACGCCCGCGTCACGGATCTTGGTGAGCTGCGGCGTCATGTCGGTGTCACCGCGGCCGTACTGTTCCTTGGCCTTGACGGTGAAACCGTACTCGGGGGCGAGCTGTTCCGCGTTCTTGAGACAGGACTTGTCGAAGCCACCCGAACCGGCGATGAGCCCGATCTCGGTGTAGCCCTCCCTCTTCATGTCCTCGTAGACCTTCTGCACCGCCATGCGGTCGGTGTGCGGGGTCTTGAAGACCCACTTCTTGACCGGTTCGACGATGACCGAGGCCCCACCCAGCGAGATGAAGGGGATGCCGGCGCGCTCCACCAGCTTGACGACCGCCATGGTCTCGCCGGTGGTGGTGCCGCCGATGATGAAGTCGACCCGGTCCTGCTCGATCAGACGCTTGACGTAGGTGACGGCGTTCTTGGCGTTCGTGCCGGTGTCGTAGACCACCAGCTCCAGCGGTCGGCCGAGCACGCCGCCCTTTTCGTTGATCTTCTTCACGTACAGTTCGAGAGTCTTCCGCTCGGGATCGCCGAGGAAGGCGGCCGGCCCGGTGACGGCGAGGAAGGAGCCGATCCGGATGGGCTCGGCGCTCCGCGCCTCCGGTGCCCCCAGCAGCAGACCCGCCACGGCGATGCCGGCCAGCAGGGCTCGTCTCTGCATGCTCCCCTCCCTTGGTCGGTTGCAGATGAAACCATTCGGCGCGCCCGCTCTAGCCCGGATGGCGGCCGGACGCAACGTGCCGGTGCCGGCGCGTGTAGCGCCACACCGCCGCCGGCGGAACGTTCCACGGCACCCAGCGGGCGATCCGGGCCTCCACGCCCAACTCCGCCGCCGGGATCGGGCAGACGGGCGAATAGCTGTACTGGAGGACCACCCCGTCCGGCCCGACGGCCCGGAAGGCCTGGTCGATCACCGCCCGCTTGAAGTCCTTGGGCATGTTGACCATCGGCAGCCCGGAGACGACCGTCGAGACCCGTGCGATGCCCTGGCGGGTCAGGATCTCGTCCAGGCGGGTGGCATCCCCCTGCACCACCCGACATTCACGGAAGGTGTCGCGGAGATATTCGTAGAGCGGCCGGTCCAGTTCCACCACCAGCAGATGTTCGGGCGGGATCCCCGCCTCCAGCAGTCCGCGGGTGATGGCGCCGGTGCCGCCGCCCAGCTCCACCACGAAGGCGCCGGGCCGCCACACCGTCTCCCGCGCCACCGCCCGCGCCAGCGCCCGCGAGGAGGGGATGATGGAGCCCATGGAACGCGGCGAACGCAGCCACTGCTTGAAGAACAGCTCGCGTTCCTCGACCAGCTTGTCCTGACGCATGGGACCGTTTCCTCCGACCCGACGCGGCCCGGGCGCGCCGCCCCACCGGTCGCCACCGCATCCGCTGCCCCGCAACATAGGCCCCGGTGGCGATCTTGGCAAAGGCCGCGCCTCCCGGCCCGCGTTGACACCCCTCCGGCCCGCGCCTACTTGAGGTGGGATCGTGTCACGAACCGCCCGCGAGGTCCATTCCGCACATGCTGGGCACGCTCGCCAAGCGGATCTTCGGCACCGCCAACGACCGCATCGTCAGACGGCTGCGCGCCGAGGTCCAGAAGATCAACGCCCTCGAGCCCGAATTCGAACGGCTGTCCGACGAGGAACTGCGGGCGAAGACCGGCGGGTTCCGCGAACGGCTCGAACGCGGGGCCACCCTCGAGGAGGTGCTGCACGAGGCCTTCGCCGCCGTGCGCGAGGCGGCCAAGCGCACCCTCGGCCAGCGCCATTTCGACGTCCAGCTCGTCGGCGGCATCGTCCTCCACCAGGGCAAGATCGCCGAGATGAAGACCGGCGAGGGCAAGACGCTGGTGGCCACCCTGCCGGCCTATCTCAACGCCCTCACCGGCCGCGGCGTCCACGTGGTGACGGTGAACGACTATCTCGCCCGCCGCGACGCCGAGTGGATGGGGGAGATCTACCGCTTCCTCGGCCTGTCGGTGGGGTGCATCGTCTCCGGTCTCTCCGACGCCGAACGTCGTGCTGCCTACGCCTGTGACGTCACCTACGGCACCAACAACGAGTTCGGTTTCGACTACCTGCGGGACAACATGCGCCTCCGGCTGGAGGACATGGTCCAGCGGGAACACTACTATGCCATCGTCGACGAGGTCGACAGCATCCTCATCGACGAGGCCCGCACACCCCTCATCATCTCCGGGCCGGCGGAGGACAGTTCGCGCCTCTATCAGCTGGTGGACGAGCTGGTGCGGAAGCTGGAGCCGCGGGACTGGGAGAAGGACGAGAAGCAGCGCACGGTGGTCCTGACCGAGCGCGGCGTCGAGCGCATGGAGACGCTGCTGCGGGAGGCGGGGCTGCTGCGGGGCGGCGGTCTCTACGACATCGAGAACGTGACGCTGGTCCACCACATCCAGCAGGCGCTGCGGGCCCACCACCTGTTCCGCCGCGACGTCGACTACATCGTCAAGGACGGCAAGGTCGTCATCATCGACGAGTTCACCGGCCGCATGATGCCGGGGCGGCGTTACTCCGACGGCCTCCACCAGGCGCTGGAGGCGAAGGAACGGGTGCCGATCCTGCCGGAGAACCAGACCCTCGCCTCCATCACCTTCCAGAACTACTTCCGCCTCTACGAGAAGCTCGCCGGCATGACCGGCACCGCCGAGACGGAGGCGGCGGAATTCCAGGAGATCTACGGGCTTGAGGTGGTGGTGATCCCCACCCACAAGCCCATGATCCGCAGGGACGAGGACGACGAGGTCTACCGCACCGCGCGGGAGAAGTACGAGGCCATCGTCCGCGAGATCGAGGAGGCGCACCGCCGCGGCCAGCCGGTGCTGGTGGGCACCGTCTCCATCGAGAAGTCGGAACTGCTGTCGGGGATGCTCAAGAAGAAGGGCATTCCCCATCAGGTGCTCAACGCCCGCTATCACGAGAAGGAGGCGCAGATCATCGCCCAGGCCGGGCGTCTCGGCGCCGTCACCATCGCCACCAACATGGCCGGGCGCGGGACCGACATCCAGCTCGGCGGCAATGCCGAGATGCGGATCCGTCAGGAGCTGGGCGACGATCCCGATCCCGCGGCGGCGGAGCGGATCCGCCGCGAGGTGGAGGCGGAGCGGGAGAAGGTGAAGGCGCTGGGCGGCCTCTACGTGATCGGGACCGAGCGCCACGAGAGCCGCCGCATCGACAACCAGCTGCGCGGCCGTTCCGGGCGGCAGGGCGATCCCGGCCGATCCAAGTTCTTCCTCTCCCTCGAGGACGACCTCATGCGCATCTTCGGCTCCGAGCGCATGGACGGCATCCTCCAGAAGCTCGGCCTGCGCGACGGCGAGGCCATCGTCCATCCGTGGATCAACAAGGCCCTGGAGAAGGCCCAGCAGAAGGTCGAGGCGCGCAACTTCGAGATCCGCAAGAATCTCCTCAAGTTCGACGACGTGATGAACGACCAGCGCCGGGTCGTCTATCAGCAGCGTCGGGAGATCCTCGAGGCGGAGAACGTCGCCGACATGGTGCGGGACATGCGCCACCAGGTGATCGAAGATCTGGTGGCGCGCCACATCCCCGAGCGCGCCTATCCGGAACAGTGGGACCTCGAGGGGCTGGAGAAGGAGGTGGAGGCCGTCTTCGGCCTGCGCCTGCCCGTCCGCGAATGGGGACGCGAGGAGGGCATCGCCGAGGAGGAGATCGGCCGCCGCATCGTCGAGGCCACCGACGCCCTCATGGCCCGCAAGGCGGCCGACTACGGCGAGCCGCTCCTGCGCATGGCCGAAAAGAGCCTGCTGCTGCAGATCCTCGACCATCTGTGGAAGGAGCATCTGCTCCATCTCGACCATCTGCGTCAGGGCATCCACCTGCGGGGTTACGGCCAGCGCGATCCCCTCAACGAATACAAGCGCGAGGCCTTCGCCCTCTTCGAATCGATGCTCGCCCAGCTGCGCCTCGCCGTCACCCAGGCGCTGGCCCATCTGGAGATCCGCCTGCCGGAGCCGGAACCGGAGCCGGCCGCCGAGCCGGAACCGGCGCCGGCCCGCCCCCGGCGCGCCCGGGCCATGGCCATGGCGGGCGCCGGCGGCGAGGTGGATCCGACGGATCCCGCCACCTGGGGCAAGGTGGGCCGCAATCAGCCCTGTCCCTGCGGCTCCGGCCGCAAGTACAAGCACTGCCACGGCCGCATCGGCTGAACCCGCGCCGGCTCCCACGCGCACCGGCGGCCGGGCGCCGGCGATCCGGCGGATCGCTGCCGTCACGCTCGTGTCCGCGAAGCGACATTCCCCGTCGGCAGCGGGCATTCCGCGGGCGGCGTTCAGCCGGCGGCGCGCGGTGACCGTCCCCGCGGCCAGGGATCCACGCCGTGGAAGGCGCAGATGTACTCCCACGCCTCCTCCGCCGTCTCCACGTAGCGGAACAGGCGGACGTCGGCCGGATCGATCATCCCCTCCTCCACCAGGGCGTCGAAGTCGACGATGCGCCGCCAGTGGCCCTCGTCGAACAGCACGATGGGCAGCGGCCGCGCCTTGCCGGTCTGCACCAGGGTGAGGGTCTCGAACAGTTCGTCGAGGGTGCCGTAGCCGCCAGGAAAGAAGACGATTCCCCGCGCGCGCATGAGGAAGTGCATCTTGCGGATGGCGAAATAGTGGAACTGGAAGCACAGTTCCGGCGTGATGTAGGGATTGGGGAACTGCTCACGCGGCAGGGTGATGTTGAGACCGACCGATTTGGCTCCCACCTCGTGGGCTCCCCGGTTCGCCGCCTCCATGATGCCGGGTCCGCCGCCGGTGGTGATCACGAAGCGCCGCGGTCCGTCGGTCTGACCGGCGCGGGAGACGATGGCGGCGAAGCGGCGGGCCTCCTCGTACCAGCGCGAGCGGCGGACCTCGCGGCGTGCCGCCGCCACCGCCCGGGCCGCCGCCGCATCGTCCGGATCCTCGGCGAGGCGGCGCTCCGCCTCCGCGAGCCGCGCCCGTGCCGCCTCCGGGGCCGGGATGCGGGAGGAGCCGAAGACGACGATGGTGGTCTCGATCTCGTGCTCCTGCAGCACCAGCTCCGGCTTCAGCAGCTCCAGCTGCAGCCGCACCGGCCGCAGCTCCTCCCGCAGCAGGAACTCCACGTCGGCGTAGGCGAGACGGTAGCTGGGCGAGCGGGTCTGCGGCGTGTCGACGGCGCGCTGCGCGTGCTCGTGGTCCTCGCGGGCGCTGGGAAGATGTGGGTGGTCGGGTCCGCGTTCCATGATCCCCTTCCGTCGTTCACGCTCCGTCAACCCCGAGGGGTTATAGTCCGAGCGGCAGCCGGATGGGGTCGAAGGACGTGCGGGTGGTGTCGCTGCTTTGGGTGGTCGCGCTGCTGTGGGTGTCGGGTCCGCGGCCGGCCGCGGCGGGGGAAGGGGCACTGCCGGCCGCCGGGCTCGCGCCCGCGCTCGAGGTGCTGGAAGATGCCATCGCCCGCGCGCTGGTGCAGCTCGATGCCCTGGAGATGCCGGACTCCGCGCCGTCGCCGCGGGTCTCCGCCGGTCCCGTGGTGCCGGCCGTCGGTGGTCCCGACCTCGCCCTCGCCGCCCTCCGCCGCCTCGCGCGGACCCTGGAGCGCCGTCTGGATCGGCTCGCCGCGCATCCGGCCGTCGCCGGCGATCCCCGACGCCGGGCGGTGGTGGCGGCGATGCGGGAGGATCTGCGCCGTCTCGTCCGCCTCGTCGCCACCGCCGGGACGGTTCCGCGGGCGGATCTCGCCACGACCCTGCGCGGGCTGCTGGTGGACCTCGACGGCGCCACCGCCGCCCTCTGGACCCTGGAGTGAGGGGGTGCCGGAAAGTCGGGGGCGGGTCCCGGCGGATGGCCCGGCGGGGCCGGATCGTCTCGACGGAGCGGGGTCACGCGCCGTCCGACAACGGGGCGGTCCCCCTGCGGTCCGTCGACCGTCCGCAGCCCCGCGAGGGTGCGCCGCGCCTCGGGCGGTCGGTCCCCTGCGTACGTCGACCGTCCCGTCGCACAGGGCGTGTGCCGGCGGGGGCCCCGGCGGGCGTGCCGCCGCCGTCGCGGCCCGCGGGAGGAGGGGCCGGCGTTCCGATGATGCCCGGGCACTGCGCTGTCACGCGGCCCCCTGCCGATCCTCCGCGCGCCGCTCCCGGGTCCCGGAACGGGCGCCGTCGATGCCCGCCGAGGCCAGGCCGCCCCCTCGATCCCGAGCGAAGAGATCGTCGGATGGAGGCGAAGGCCGGAACGGACGGCGTCCACGGACGGCGCACCGCTCCCGAGGGCGTCGCGAGGTGTCCGGGTGGGACGCCGTGGCGGCGCCGTTCGCGGCCATGGCGGGGCGAGGTTCTGGTCTCCCGGTTGCGTCCGTGCGATCCACGGCCTCGGGATGGGCCGGACGCGGGTGCCACGGGCGGCTCCCGCCGGATCCATCCGACCGGGCGGCGGGCTCCGGCACGCGCCGGAGGCGGCGGATCGTCCCGGCCATGGCGATGGACCGGAGATGCGGCGTGGCCCGGCCCACCCCTTCCCTTCGGCCTCACGCCGCCTCCCCGGGAAACACCACCTCGCCGCGCCCGGAGACGGGTCCGCCCGGCGGCCTGCCGTGCACCCGCACGACGCTCCCGGGGAGGGTGCGGGCCTGCTTGTGCGACGCAATATGAGGGTTGACTCATACGTGGCTCGCCCCATATCCGGTCCGCGCGACCCGGGCCCCCGCGGCTTCGGGTCGATTCGCGAGTTTCCCGGAAAGCCTCCCCTGAACCGTCGATCCCCTCCGGGGATCGCGAACTGGCTCCGGAGATCGTCCGATCTTCGGAGCATTTTTTTGGCGAAGCGGCCATGTCGGGACGGCGACCTTAACCGGATGTCAACCGGGCGCGGGCAGGCTCGTGGGGGACGGTGGAACCACGGGGATCGCCCATGTCCGCGCCCGCCACGGCCCCCGAGCGCGCCATCGCCGCCCTCGACAGCGGCACCCGCTGGCCCGGCCGCGGCGGGGTCACTCACGTCACCTATGCCTTCTGGGAGCCCGGCGACCGGCCCCCGCGCGATCTCGGCCGGACCCTCGAGGATCCCCGTCCGCTGGATGCCGGAGAGCGGGCCGCCTTCGAGGAGGCCCTGGCCCGCTTCGAAGAGGTGGCCGGGATCGATTTCGTCCCCTGGCGCGGGGCCGGTTCGTCCGGTGCCGACATCCGCGTCTTCTTCGCCGATTTCGTGAACGATTTCTATGCCGGCTCCGCCTGGACCCCGCCGGTGGGCGAGATCGCCCTCAACGACATCGCGCCGCTCCGCGACCTGCGTCCGGGCTCGGTGGGCTTCCAGGTGCTGCTCCACGAGATCGGGCACGCCGTCGGCCTCGCCCACCCCCACGAGGGCCGCCACCGTCTCCCGGCGGCGGAGGATCACGCCGGCACCACGGTGATGAGCTACCGGGACCATCCCGGCACCGGCCTCGATGCCGATCACGGCTGGTATCCGGTGGCACCCCGCACCCTCATGCCCTACGACATCGCCGCCCTGCAGGCCCTCTACGGCCCCGGTCCCGGCCGTCGGACCGGCGACGATCGCTACGTCCTCCGCGGCGACCGGCCCTTCCTCGCCACCATCCGCGACACCGGCGGCGAGGACGTGCTGGATGCCGGCGCGCTGACGCGGCCGGTGCGGATCGACCTGCGCCCGGGCCATGCCTCCGACGTCGGCCCGTGGGGGGACGATCGGCCGGATGCGCCGGCCCGCGGCAATCTCGCCCTCGCCTACGACACCTGGATCGAGCACGCCGTCGGCGGCCGCGGCGACGACCATCTGATCGGCAACGCCCGCGCCAACCGTCTCGAGGGGGGAGCCGGCCGCGATCTCCTCGAGGGCGGCGACGGCGACGATCTGCTGGTGGGCGGTCCGGGGCGCGACCGGCTGGTGGGGGGTGCCGGCGGCGACCGTTTCGCCGGGACCCTCGCCGAGCTCGACGGGGACCGCATCGAGGACTTCGCCCCGGGCGACCGCATCCTCGTGTGGGAGGTCTCACCGTCGATGCTGTCGCTGCACACCGTCACCGGGGGAGACGGCCTCCGACTGGTGCTGGAGGCCGGGAGTGGGCGCGCGGTGGTGCGCCTGCCGGCCTCCGCCCACGGGGACTGGCAGCGGATCCCGGAGGATGGCGGGACCGCGCTCGTCCTCGGTCGGAGCCTCGCCCGCGGCGGCTCCGCCGAAGACGGGGACGACGGCCCGGTCCGTCTCGGCCCCGGCGCCGATCGCTGGCGCGGCGGGGCGGGCGCCGACGAGGTGGATGGAGGCGGAGGCCACGACCGGCTGGCCGGCGGGGGCGGCGACGACCGGCTCGCGGGTGGCGCCGGCCACGACCGTCTCGACGGCGGCGACGGCGACGACGTGCTGGACGGAGGCGCGGGTGACGACCGGCTCGCGGGCGGGCCCGGCGCCGACGTCCTCGCCGGCGGCCCCGGCCGCGACCGTCTCGACGGCGGTGCCGGGCGCGATGTCCTTCACGGCGACGACGATCGCGACCGACTCACCGGCGGAGTCGGCGACGACGAGCTCGCGGGCGGGGACGGTCCCGACCGCCTCGACGGCGGCGAGGGCGCGGATCTGCTGGACGGGGGTGCGGGCCGCGACCGGCTCGCGGGTGGGCCCGGCGACGACGTCCTCGTCGGCGGCCCCGGTCGCGATCGCCTCGACGGCGGCGAGGGCGACGACGTGCTGGACGGCGGTCCGGGGCGCGACGTGCTGCGAGGCGGTCCCGGCGACGACCGGCTGCGGCCCGGCAACGGCGGTGGCCTCGTCGACGGCGGACCCGGCCACGACGTGCTGGAGCTCGCGGGCGGCGCCGGCGGCTATGCCGTGCACGGGCGAGCGGGCCGCTTGCGCCTCGTCGATCTCGACCCGACGGACGGTGACGACGGCCGGCTATTGGTGCGCGGTGTGGAGGAGATCGTCTTCGGCGACGGCACCACCCTCGCGGTCCCCGCCGTCCTTCCGACCGCCGGCCTCGCGGCCGAGCTCCTCCATCCGCTCCCGCCCGCGGCGATCTGGTGAGCGGATCGGCCGGAGCGACCGGGACCACCCGCCCACGCGGCACCGCCCCATCTCCATCCGTCGCGACGCGGTCCGGCCCGGGCGGCCCCCACCGGGATCGGGACCCCCGGCGAGGGTGCGCCCGCCGGCTGCATCCGCCGCGCCCGGCCGCAGGCGGGCGGACGGTCCCCGGTCCGTCGACGGTGGCATCGGCCGCCCACCGGCCGGGCGGCTCGCCTCGCCGAGACCGAGAGCGAGCATGTTTCGCTGGCCCGGCGACCGCGGGAGCGCCACTCCGCCCCGCAGTCCGCGGTCCGCGATCATGCCGCCGCACGGAACGGCGGATCCGGCCGAATCCGCGGACGTCAGGCGGCCGGACGGCGGCCTCGCGAGGGGAGAGGAAAGCGCAGCGGATAGCGGGGATCCGCCAGCACCACCTGGGCGCCGCGACCGGCCGCGGGATCCACCAGCACCGGCGCCCGCAGATTGACCCACGCCCGCGCCGCTTCCGGCTCCAATGTCACCACGAAATAGACCCGCACCCGCTCGCGGTCGAAGCCCAGGGCGCGGCAGGCCTCGTCCAGATCGTCCTCGGCGGGGATCTCCCCGTCCGCCGGACGACACACCAGCGGCAGTCGCAGACCCGGATCCTCCAGACTCACCAGTTCGGCGAACGCGCCATCGGCCGTGGCGAGCGACCGCAGCAGGAAACGGCGAGCACCGGGAAAGCCGGGCAGGCCGCTCGGGAACGCGACGGCTTCGGCATCGTCCGCCGGCGGTGACACGGGCGGCGAGGTGGCGGATTCGGCGGCATCCATGGCGGATCTCCCGGCTGCTCCTCGATCTGCGGGTCGAGGATGACTCCCTTTTCCTGACGAACGGTTAACGCGACCCAGGACATCACCGCAGGAAATCGAGCAGCGACAGCTGGGCGAGACGGGCGGTGAGCATGTAGGAGGCCTCGAGCGTGGCCCGGTCCCGGGCGAGGCGCGCCATGGTCTCCGGCAGGTCCACCGCCTCAAGGCGGCTGCGGACCTCGTCCAGATAGCTGCGCGCTCCCTCCTGACGGTCGATCAGCGCCTCCAGCCGGGCCATGCGAGCACCATGGGCACCCCTGAGCTCGGCGAGACCGTCCACCGCCAGATCCAGCTGGTCGAGGGCGGTCTCGAGCCCACTGCGGTCGCCGGCCGCATGGGCCTCGATGGCACGCCCGAGCGCCGCCACCAGCCGGGCGAAGGGTTCGTCGCCGGCGGTGGGGGCGATCCTGAGCAGCACCTCCTCGTCCACCGGGATTTCCGGGGCCAGGGAGTCGCCCCGGTAATAGAGTGTCGGATCCGTCACCGTCGGCGGCGGTTCGGGGATGGCGACGGGTGGACGATCCCCGAGGCTTCCCGCGAAGAGATGGCGGTCACCGTAGCGGACGTTGAGCCGTGCCGCCACCCGCTCGAGGATGGAGCGCAGCTCCGTCTCCAGCGGCATGTCGCGATTGGTGTCGCCCAGGCGGCGCACCAGCAGTTCGCGCGCGCGGACGGCGAGGTCCGTGATGTCGGCGAGGGCCCCGTCCGCCACCCGCATGCGGGCGAGGACATCACGGTTGTCTTCGAGGCGCGAGGCCAGCAGCGTGCCGGCACGCCGGACCTCCACCAGCACGTCGGCGCGGTCGGCGACCTCCACGAAGGCCTCGCCCCGCCGACCCGAGGCGACCTGTGCCTGGGCCCGCTCGATGCGCCCGCGCACCTCGGCCATCATGGCCTGGAGATGGCGAAAGTGGGTGGCATCGCCAATGCGGGTGGTCATGACCGCTCCTCCTAGCGCACCGTCGCCAGCAGTTCCTCGAACAGCTCGCGGGTGACCGCCACGATGCGGGCCGAGGCGCTGTAGGCGCGCTGATAGACCAGGAGACGCGAGAGCTCCTCGTCGAGATCCACCCCCTCCGCCGCCGAACGGCGGGTCTCGAGATCGCGGACCACCGCCTCGCGCCCCGCGATCCCGTCCCGCAGGCGGGCGAGGCGATCCGCCTCCACCGCGATCAGATCCCGCAGATAGCCGCCGACCGAGACCTCGCGGGCCGGCTGACCGCCGCGGGCCGCCACCGGAACGGCGCGGTCGAGGGCCCGGGCGAGGGCCGCCGCACCGCGGCCGTCCCCGATCCCGGGCATGGTGGCGGTGGGGCCCGCGGGATCGACGTCGAGCCGGGCGGTGGCGAGGCGGGCCGGATCGGCCGCGATCTCGTCCCGCACCGCCAGATCCAGCGCGCCCTGTTCCGCCACCAGCAGATCGTTCAGACCGAGGAAATGGGCGAAGCCGAAGGTGCGGGTGCGGCCGGCCGCATCGGTCTCCACGAGCGCGGCGTCGCCCTCCGCCACCGCGAGCCCGTAGCCGGTGGCGGCGGTGAGGGCGAGTCGTCCCTCGGCATCGACGTCGACCGCCGCAAGGCCGGCGAGGCCGCTCGCGAGCGCCCCCCGCATGGTGGCGAAGTCCGCGCTCACGTCCACCGCCACCGTGCGCACCACCGCCCCGCTCGCCCGGTCCACCACCGCCACATGGGCGATGCCGCTGCGGGTCGCCCCGTTCCAGGCGGTGGCCGCGTCGGTACGGGTGCCGGCGAGCCGGATCGGCGGCGGCACCGCCACACTGGCGTTGTGGGCGGCATTGACGGCGAAGCGCAGGGCCTCGGCGAGTTCGTCCAGCTGCTCCGCGAGACGCACCAGTTCCCGGTCGCGGGCGGCCAGCAGCCCGCCGAGCCTGCCCCCCTCCACCGTGGGATCCGGGTCCGGACCGGCCCCCACCAGCACCTCGCCCGTCGCCGCGGGCTTCGGTTGGCCGGTGTCCGGATCGACGTCGTCGGCGTCGTAGACCTCGATGGCGCCGAAGGCGGTGTCCGCCCGCACCAGCGTTGCCGGCCGGTAGACCAGCACGCGCGCGCCGTATTCCAGCAGCGCCGGGCCTCCCCGCACGTAGACGGAAATGGAACCGTTCTCGTGCTCGACGGTGGAGATGGGAAGACGGCTCGCGAGCTCGTCCAGCAGCCGGCCGCGCTGGTCGAGGAGCGCCGGCGTCGGCCCGAGCCGCGCCACCTCCGTCTCCACCTGATGGAGCTCCCGCAGCAGGGTATTGATCCGTTCCACCTCCATGCCGATGCGGCGGTCCGCTTCCGCCCGCAGGGCCTGGAGATCCCGGGCGGCCCGGTTGAAGGCCACCGTCACGTCCTCCAGCGCACCCAGGAGTGCGGTGCGGGCCACCGGACGCGAGGGCGCGGATGCCAGCGTCTGCAGCTTCTCGCCCAGGGCCACCAGCAGCTCTTCGAGGCCGCCGCCGTCGAGGGTGCCGAAGCCGGCCCGCTGGGCCCGTTCCACCAGATCGGCGAGGGCGCGGTCCCCCTCGAGGAGGGCGCGGGCCCCCCGCAGTTCCCGCCGCACGAAGAGGTCGACGGAACGGCGCACCGCCTCCACCCGGGCCCCGCGTCCCTCGCCCTCCAGCACCACGTGCGACTGCACCACCCGGCGGCGGGCGTAGCCCTCGGTCTCCACATTGGCGACATTGTCGGCGGTGACTTCGAGACCCTTGCGGGCGACCCGGAGGCCGGAGACCGCGGCGTCGAGCACGGTGGTGAGCGACACGATTTCCTCCTCACACGCAGCGGTCGAGGGAGAGCGGCACCACCTCGCCGGTGGTGCCGGGCGGCAGCGGGCGGGTGCTGGCGACGGTGCGGGCGAGGCTCGCGGCGATGTGGGAGGCGGCCCGCTCCGCCACCTCCTTGGCGGCCGCCAGCGCGTTGAGATTGACCCGCATCACCCGCCGCAGCTCGCGGATGGCCTCCATCAGCGCCTCCCGCTGGGCGGGGTCGAGGGCCGCCACCAGCTCGGGGGTCCGACGCAGATGGTCCAGCTCCGCCTCGTAGGCGTCCACGAGGGCGCACTTCTCTTCCTGCAGCTCCGCCAGCCCCTCCACGTCCATCCGGCGCAGGAGCGCATTCTCCTTCTCCAGCACGGCGACGAGCTCGCGCACGAGACCGAGGAGGATGCTGGCTCGTTCGAGGGGGGGCATCAGCGCGTCTCCGAAGCCCGGATCAGTTGGCGCAGGACCGCATCGGCGAGGCCGATGCCGCCGGCGCGGGCCACCGCCCGGCCGTAGGCGTCCCACAGCATGTCCCGCCATGGCCCGCCGCCACCGCCCGGACCGAGGGGATCCTTCCGCTCCGACCCGCCGAGGGCACTCCGGAACATCACCGCGAGGAACATCCCCTCGAACTCGCGGGCGGCCCCTTCCAGGCGCGCCCGCTCGGCGTCGGCGCGCGCCGTGCCGGCGACCGCGGGGTGGGACGGAATCGGCGGGATGGTGTCCGTCATCACATCACCTCGATGTCGGCCTGGAGC
The DNA here is from genome assembly GCA_026982705.1 of Alphaproteobacteria bacterium. Classification (GTDB taxonomy): domain Bacteria; phylum Pseudomonadota; class Alphaproteobacteria; order Geminicoccales; family Geminicoccaceae; genus HRBIN39. The sequence goes on along the minus strand of JALSGP010000006.1, from coordinate 76,796 downwards.
GCGCCGGCCGCGCGGATCGCCTGGATGATGGCGATCATGTCGCGGGGACCGACGCCCAGGGCGTTGAGGCCATCCACCAGCTCCTCGAGGGTGGTCCCGGTGTCCAGCACGGCGAGCTTGGGCGCCGGCTCCTCGGCCCGCACCTCGGTCCGCGGCACCACCGCCGTGGTACCGCCGGAGAGTGCCGGCGGCTGACTCACCTGCGGCGCCTCGCGCACCCGCACGGTGAGATTGCCCTGGGCCACCGCCACCCGGCTGATCCGCACCTTCTCGCCGATGACGATGGTCCCGGTGCTCTCGTCGATGACGATGCGGGCGGGCTGGTCGGGCTCGACGGTGAGCTGCTCGAGCTCGGCCAGCAGCACGGCATTGCGCCCCCGGTAGGCCTCGGGCACCCGCAGCTCCACGGTGGCCGGATCCAGGACCCGGGCGGCGCGCAGGCCCAGGTGGCGATCGATGGCCTCCGCCACCCGGCGGGCGGTGGTGAAGTCGGGATTGCGCAGGGCGATGCGGATGCGGTCGAGATCGTCGAGGGCGAAGGGCACCTCCCGCTCGACGATGGCGCCGGCGGGGATGCGCCCCACCGTCGGCACTCCCTTGGTGATGCTGGCGGCCTCGCCCTCGGCCTGGAAGCCGCCCACCTGCACCGTGCCCTGGGCGACGGCGTAGACCTCGCCGTCGGCTCCCAGCAGCGGCGTCACCACCAGCAGGCCGCCCTGCAGCGACTTGGCATCCCCGAGGGCGCTCACGGTGACGTCGATGCGGCTGCCGCGGCGGGCGAAGGGCGGCAGCGAGGCGGTGACCATCACCGCCGCCACGTTGCGGGTGTTGAGCCTGGTCCCCCGCGTGGAGACCCCGAGCCGCTCCAGCATGGAGACCAGGCTCTCGCGGGTGAAGACGGCGTTGCGCAGTGAATCGCCGGTGCCCTGCAGTCCCACCACGAGGCCGTAGCCCACGAGAGGATTCTCGCGCACACCCTCGAAGTCGGCGATGTCCTTGAGGCGGGAGCCGGCCCCGGCGGGCGCCGCGAGGGCGAGCACGACGAGGACGGATGCGGCCTTCAGGATCCTGCGCATGGGCTCTCGCACCCGATCGATCCGCCCGTTCCCACGCAAGCCGCGTGCCATCCGTCGGGCACGGTCGTCTCTCGGTGTGCCGGCCACCGCGGGCGGCAGCTTCCGCCCCCACCCGGCACGATCTGCCCGACGGCGGTCCCGTTAACGGTTCGTTGGGATTTGTCCGCTAGAGAGGGAGATGGACGAGGAGTCGGCGGTCATGCGGATCGACGGTGCCATCCCGCGCCCCCTCCCCCTCGCCGCCCGGCCGGCGCTGCGCGGATCCGCCTCTCCGGCCCGGGCGACCGGCCCTTCCCCCGCGACGGTGCCCCGCGCCGCCGGCCCCGCGGTGCTCACCTCCCTGAACGCGGTGCTGGCGGCCCAGCAGCTGGACGCGGTGGAGCCGGTCGGCGAGCGGCGCCGGCGCGCGATCCGGCGCGGCGAGCGGCTGCTGGATCTCCTGGACGAGCTGCGCCGTGGCCTGCTGGACGGCCATGTCCCCGCCGGCCTCTGCGCCCGTCTCCGCCGGCTGCTGGAGGAGCGGGTGGAGGGGCTCGAGGATCCCGAACTCGCGCGGGTGCTGGCGGAGGTGGAGCTGCGGGCGGCGGTGGAGACGGCGAAGCTGGAGCGGGCCCTCGAACCGGAGCCGGCGCCATGAGGGCACCGGCGGCCGCGGCCTGCCGCTGCGGCCGTGGACGGTGGCGGGGTCGGCGGCGGGGCGCGCCGCAGCCCCGGGATCGGTCACGAAGGCGAAGGGCCGGATCGAGGGCGGGGCCGGCCACGGTCGCGTCGACGAGGTCGACCATGGTGGGAGCGATGTCGAGGACGGCGAGGCCCCCGACGCCACAGATCCTCCGCGGTCGCTCCGCTGGCGGGGTGGCGTCGGGGTCCCGGCGACGGCTCGATCCCGGTCAGGTCCGGGACGGGGGAGCCCCGCACCCGTAAAGACGATCTGCGCCGAGCCGGGCATCCAGTCACGCACCACGGGGAAGCCCCGCACCCGTGGAGAAGATGGTCCGGTGCGGCGATGCCTCGGAGCCTGACTTGGGGGATCCCCGTACCCTCAGGGATGAAGATGGTGGCGTGGATGAGGCCCCTCACGACGACGGGCAGGGATCCCCGCACCCGCGGGGAAGAGGCTGATGGCGGCGGTGCGCTCCGCCATGGCCACCAGGGATCCCCGCATCCGTATCCGTAGGGAAGAGGCTCCGACCGGGCGGCGTCCACCGCCCCGCCGTCGGAGATCCCCGAACCCGCAGGGAAGAGGGGCGGCGCCGTAGACCGCATCGACCCGCTTCGGAGGAAGCCCCGCACCTATGGATGAAAGGGCGATCCCGTGACCGGCGACACGCCGAATGCAGGGAACCCCGTCCGCAAGGGAGAGATGGAGCTGGACCTTCGATCCGCCGCGCCCTCACGGGAGCCCCGCACGATGGGGGAGATGACCGCGGCCGGCGCTCGCGGGCGCGGAGGCGGCGGGGAGCCCCGCAGATACGGCGGAGATGGTGCCGGCCCTGTTCGGCGGCCTCCCGTGCTTTCGCGAACCCCACACCTACGGGGGAGACGGGGAGACATCGTCAAGATCGAGGAAACGGTTGGCGGGAGCCCCGCACGCACGGGCGAGACGGGCCGATCTCGGACACCGGTGCGCTCCCGCCAGGGAACGCCGCACGCACAGGGGAACGGCCTCTGGGCGGTCATCTCCCCACCCAGTCGCAAGGGAAGCCCGCACGCACGGGCGAGACGGTCGCGCCGTCCCTCCACAGCCGCCACCGGTGCCGGGAGTCCTCACGTACGGCGGAGATGGCGAAAGCCGCACGGTCGCGCAGCTCCGGAAGCTGCGGGAGTCCTCGCGTAGGGAGGAGATGGCCCTGCGCGAGCGCAGGGACGACATCGTCGCCGGCAACCCCGCGCCCATGGGAGGGGATCGCCGTGCCCGCCTTCTCCCGAAGTCCTCCACCGGCAGCAATCCCGGACGCACGGGGGCGATCGGTCCCCGAGGGCCCGCCCCCTCGACGGTGGTCGGGCCCCGCTCGTCCGGAGGGGATGGCCGGGGATCGACCATGCCCGGTGTCCGGCGGAGCGGGTCATGGCGCGTACGTCGGCGATGGCCCCGGCCGTCGGAAGGTGGCCGTCCTCCCCGAAGACGGTGCCGTGTACGCGCAGGAGAGAGGGATGCAGCCGGCGCCGGGGCGGCTCACCCGGGGGCGACGCCATGCGCGTGGGAGAGGCCCCTCCTCGTGGAGCGGCGTCTCGATCTCGCGCGGGGCGACACCGTGTGCACGGGTGAGGGCCCCGAGGATCCGGCAATGCTCGGGATCCCCGAGGCGTCGCCATCCGCACGCGGGAGAGAGCCGGCAACGGGATGGACGCGACCGCCGCTTCCGGGCGTCGCCATGCGCGCGCGGGAGCGCGCACGCAGGAGACGTCCGAGTGCTCGGGGTCGGGAGCCGCGCCCTGCGCGCGGGAGACGGTCCGACACCGGCACGGATGGTCGACCATGGCGGGCCGGAGCCGTGGGCGCGAGAGGCTCTCCGAAACGGTGCGGGCGTGTCGCCCCTTGGCGGACCCGCACGCGGGGAATGGGACTCGAAGGAGCGCGATCCCTCATCCCTCGGCGCGGACCCACGCGGGCGGGACATGGGAAGGCAGGCCCGAGGTCCCACCCTCGTGAAGGCCGGGGCGACGTGGGACGCGCGCGGGACATGGCGCGTCCCTCATCGCTCGCGTGCCGGCGGGGCCGGAAGCGTGCGCGCGGGAGACGGCGGGGGCTCCATGGAGGTTCCCGGATGCGCGGGCGGCCCCTCGCCCCCACGGGTGACGCGAGCGCGCCGCGGCGGCCGTGGACCGTCCGGCGGACGGAGCCGTGCGCGGGTGACGGGTCGAGGCGGGATCCCAGCTCCGTTCCCGCTCCGGCCCGGCTCCGACATGGGGCGGAACGCCCGGGCGAGCGACGGAACCGTGCCCGCGCCCGGGAACGCGACCGGCCGACGAGGTCGCCACGGCGGTCCCCGATCCCCGCCACGGCGCCGTCCGTGGCGTGCGGGGCGGCGACGCGCGTCGGGATCCGCGGTCACGGTGCGTCCGGCGCGATCCGGAAGGGGACTCCTCCCCCCATGCCGACAGCACGGCCCGGCAGGACGGAGGCCGGCCGGCGGATCCCGGGGCCGGGGCACGGGACGGCGGACCACGCGGTGCCGGTCCTCAGCAGAAGGCCCAGGCGCCGTAGCCCACCACGGATGCGGACGAGCCGCCGGCATCGGCGCTGGTGGCCAGCGCCAGCCGGTGGGCCGTGAGACCGCGGGCGCGGGCGAGCGGCAGCAGCGCGCGGATGGCGCGATAGCCGCAGGCCTCGGCGGGTCCCACCGGACGCGGATCGAGGGCCTCGATGGCGGCGGCGGTGGCGGCGTCGTGGGCACGGGCGCGGTCCAGCGGCTCATAGTGGGAGAGATCGGAGCTCACCAGCACCAGCGTTTCCGCGTCCCAAGCCGCCTCCAGCACCTCCGCCGTCTCGGCGTCGTCGCTGCCGCCCACCAGCACCGGCAGGATGCGGGCCTCCGCTCCCAGCACCTGCAGGAAGGGCAGCTCCACCTCCAGCGCGTGCTCCGGGGCGTGGGGCCGGGCGTGCACGCAGAGACCGGCGCAGCGCGCCAGCAGCCGTTCGCCGCCCTCGCGGTCCACCCGCACGAGCCCGAGCGGCGTGGCGAAGGCGGCATGGGGCGCCAGGGCCAGCCCGACCACCGGCACATGGTGGGCGGGGCCGATGAGCAGCACCCGACGATAGTTTCCCAGCCACGGGGCCAGCGCCCGGAAGGCGGCCGCCGCCACCGGGCCGGAGAAGGCATAGCCGGCGTGCGGGACGATCAGGGCCCGCGGTGGCCCCGGCAGCGCCATGGCGGGCGCGGCATCCAGCAGCGCCTCGACGGTGCGGACCAGTTCCGCCGCCTCCGCCGGATAGAAACGGCCCGCCACGGCAGGGGCCCGCACGGACTCGACGACGCCCACGGTCCCTCCTCCCCGCTCGCCTTTCCATGTCACCACGGCGGCCACGACGATCAAGGGGTGGAACCTCCCGGGTGGCGACGGACCGCCGGACCATCCCCGCCGCGCTGCGGGCCCGCGACCACGCCTCGCGGGGGCGCGCCGGGGACCCGTATGGGCCCGCCCGTCTCGCGGCCACGACCACCGTGGCGGAGCGGCCCACGGCGACCTTGCCGCCCCGGCGCGGGAAGCCGGCGGCACGGCCGGTTCCACGGCGCCATCCGGTGCGGGCGACGGCGCCCACGGGGTCGCGCCCCCCGTGCATCCCTCCGGCGCCGTCACCTCACCGGCCCGCACCGGGCCGACGAGGCAGCCGAGCCGAACGATGGCGCCCCGCATCGGGGACCTCCGGGCGAGAAGGATCCCGGAGCACCCGCAGTGGTGTCGGTGTTCGCGGAGCCGGCACCGCCGCGATCTCCACCGGGGCGCCCGGGTCCGCCGCTCCCGCGGGATTCCCGGCGGCACGGCCGGGACGGGGCCGACATCCCGGAGCCGGTCTCGGATCCGCGTCCTGCCGCCGCGGCCACGGGCCGTCACGCGGGGCGGTCCCGCCGGAGGATCGTGGGCCGGGAGCATCCGGATCCCCGCGGGCGGTCCGTCCCCGGTGACACGGGGACCGGCGCTGGAGGGAACGGCGGCCGAAATCGTCGCGAACCGCGCAGCCGTGGTACCGTGTCCTTCGCCGTGGGCGGGACCCCCTTGGGGAGCTTCCCCATCGCGCCTTCCGCGCGCCCGCCGCCGCGCGGGCCGACGCGAGGGTCCGCCGGAGTCCCGTCCCGTCCCCGGACGGGACTCCCGCCGTGGACGGACGTTCCGCGGTGCCTTCGAGGAGCCGGCATCCCCGCCCTCGGACGCCTCCGGCGGCGGCACCGGGACGGCGTGACCGCCGACGGTGACGGGGCGGGCCGTGCCCGCCCCGGTCGCCGTGGATGCGACGGCCCGTCAGGCCGCCCTGGCCAGCACCTCCTCGAGGCGGCGGGTGGCCTCCGCCTCGTCCACCTTCTCGATGGCGGCGAGCTCGCGGGCGAGCCGTTCCAGCGCAGCCTTGTACATCACCCGCTCGCTGTAGGACTGTTCGGAGTCGTCCTTGCGGTAGAGTTCCCGCACCACCTCGGCGATGGCGACGGGATCGCCGGAGTTGATCTTGGCCTCGTATTCCTGGGCCCGGCGGCTCCACATGATGTGGCGGCGCGGCCGGATGCGGGTCTTGAGGGTCTCCAGCGCCGAGCGGATCTTCTCGCGCGAGCTGAGCTTGCGCATGCCCGAGCGGGGCGCCTTGTCCACCGGCACGCGCAGCGTCAGCCGCTCGTTCTCGAACCGCACGACGTACATCTCGAGTTCCACGCCGGCGATGGTCTCCTTCTCGATGCCGATGACCCGGCCGACGCCGTGCGAAGGATACACCACATAGTCACCCGCTGCGAAGGCGAGCTTGCTGGCCATCCTCCTCGCTCTCCCGACGATGCACCGCCCCTCCCCGGGGACGGCCTCCTCCCGACTCACCCCACGTGATTGCCCGAGCGCCACGGTGGCGATCGAACGGAGGGCCGGCACCGGATCCGTCCGGGCGCCGACCCGCTGGCCGGTTTTTAACACGAATTGCGTGCAAAGACCAGACCTTTTCGCACCGCACCATCCTCCGCTGCCCACGCCTCGGCCGCCGAGGTCGGGCAGCACCGCGCGGGCTGCCGCCGGCGCCCGCGGCCGTCGTTTCCGCACCGCAGGATCACGGGGAGCCGCGACCGGGCCGCCGTGGGACGGTCCGGAGTCCCTCAGGCCGCCTTCTCGAGATCGTGCGGACGCGTGGCCGCCATGGAGGGGCGGGCGGCGAAGCGCTCGTACCAGGCGGCGAGCCGCGGCCGCCCCTCGCGCCAGCGGTCGGCGCCGAAGCGGAAGTCGAGATAGCCCAGGGCGCAGCCCACGGTGACGGCGCCGATGTCCACACCCTCCGCCGGCAGCTCCTCCACGCGCTCCTCCAGCCAGTCGAGGGCGCGGGCGACCTTGAGCTTCTGATGCTCGATCCACGCCTGCCAGCGCAGTTCCTCGGGCCGCAGCACCGTCTCGTAGCGGGCGAGCACGGCCGCCTCCATGATGCCGTCGCCCAGCGCCTGCAGCCGCAGCGCCCGCATGCGTACCCCGGGATCGCGCGGGAACAGCCGTCCGCCGCCGGCGAGGTCGTCGAGATATTCGCAGATCACCCGCGAATCGAAGAGGGCGCGGCCGTCGTCCAGCACCAGCGTGGGCAGCTTGCCGAGGGGATTGTCGGCCACCACCGCGGCATTGGGCGCCACCGGCGTCACCGGTCGCCAGTCGACGGCGATGCGGTCCGCCACATCCAGCTCGTGGGCCGCCACCATCACCTTGCGCCCGAAGGGCGAAGCGGGATGACTGTGCAGTCGCATGACCCTCCTCCCTCGCGTCCCCGACGCCGTCGCCTGCGGGTCCCTCCTCCATGTAGGGGGTGCGCCGGAGCCACACAACGGCGCGGTGCGGCGACCCGATCCTGGCGGGGGGCCACCGGCATGCTAGAGGGAGGTCGGAACCGGACGGGGAGAGGAACGCCGATGGACAAGGGGGCGGCCGGCCGCTTCTTCGAGGACTTCCGGCTCGACGAGGAGATCGTTCACGCCACACCGCGCACCCTGCGCCACTCGGATGCCACCCTCTATCTGGCCCTCACGGGTTCGCGCTTTCCGGTGCACTGCAGCGAGCCCTTAGCCCGCGCCCTCGGCTATCCCACCACGCCGCTCGAGGACCTGCTGGTCTTCCACGTGGTCTTCGGCAAGACGGTCCCCGACGTCTCCCGCAACGCGGTGGCCAATCTCGGCTATGCCGAGGGCCGCTTCCTGCGGCGGGTGTGGCCCGGGGACACGCTCTCGGTCCGCTCGCGGGTGATCGGCCTGCGCGAGACCCGCAACCGCCGCACCGGCATCGTGTGGGTGCGCACCACCGCCCGCAATCAGCGGGACGAGCCCGTGCTGGAGTACGTGCGCTGGGTGCTGGTGCGCAAGCGCGACGAGGGGGCGCCGGCCCCCGCGCCGCGGGTGCCGGAGCTGGCGCCGGCGGTGCCGCCGGAGCGGCTGGTGGTGCCGGAGGAGCTGGGGCCGGTGCGGGTCGATCCCGCCGAGACCGGCTCGCCCTGGTTCTTCGAGGACTTCGAGGTGGGCGAGCGCATCGACCATGTGGACGGCATGGGCGTGATGGAGAGCGAGCACCGCCTCGCCACCCGTCTCTACCAGAACACCGCCCGCGTCCATTTCGAGGACCAGCAGGAACGGCGTGGCCGCCTCGGGCGCTGCATCGTCTACGGCGGGGTGGTGATCTCTCTCGCCCGCGCCCTCTCCTTCAACGGCCTCGGCAACGCCCTCGCCATCCTCGCCGTCAACGGCGGCACCCACGCCAATCCCTGCGTGGCGGGCGACACCGTCTACGCCTGGTCGGAGGTGCTGGACCGGGCGGTCCTGCCGGGCCGCGACGACGTGGGCGCGCTGCGCCTGCGCCTGGTGGCGCTGAAGAACCGGCCGGCCGCCGGCTTCCCCCTGCGCGACGGGGAGGGGCGTTATCTGCCGGAAGTGCTCCTGGACTTCGACTATTGGGTGCTGATGCCCACCCGTCGCGCGCGGGCGTGAGACACTTTCCGGTACCGCGCGCCCGGATGGCGCCTTGCCACGAGGGCCGCGGGCGTCCACGGAACGGACGACGGTTCCTCTCGGGTGGAGTGCGGGTGATGGATTCTCCGGACACGATACTCGTCACCGGCGGTGCCGGCTACATCGGCACCCAGGTCGCCCTGGAACTGGCCGACCACGGCCACCGGGTGGTGATCCTGGACGATCTCTCCCACGGTCGGCTGCTGCCCGTCCACGAGCGCTTCCGGGTGGTGGTGGGGGACGTGCGCGACCGCGAGCTCCTGGCCGACGTGCTGGAGGCCTGCCGGGTGCGGGCGGTGGTGCACATGGCCGCCTCCATCTCGGTTCCCGAGAGCGTCCGGGATCCGCTGGGCTACTACGACAACAACGTCACGGGCACGCTGCGGCTGCTGGAGGCCTGCACGGCGGCCGGCGTCGAGGCGCTGGTCTTCTCCTCCACCGCCGCCGTCTACGGGGAGGTGCGCGCCGGTCCCGTCCACGAGGAGATGCCGGTGGCGCCGGCCAATCCCTACGGTGCCTCCAAGGCCATGGCCGAACGCACCATCCTCGACGCCAGGGCGGCCGGCGGACCGCGCTACGGCATCCTGCGCTATTTCAACGTGGCCGGGGCCGATCCGCGGGGGCGCTGCGGGCCGACGGCCTCCGACGCCCACCATCTGATCCGGGTCGCCTGCCGCACCGCCCTCGGCCTGCAGCCCTCCCTCGCCGTCTTCGGCACCGACTGGCCCACCCGCGACGGCACCGGCGTACGCGATTACATCCACGTGGCCGATCTCGCCGCCCTCCACCGCCTGCTGCTGGAACACCTGCTGGCCGGCGGCGAGGACGTGCTGGTCAACTGCGGCTACGGCCGCGGCTTCTCGGTGCGGGAGGTGGTGGCGGCGGTGGAGCGGGTGGCGGGGCGGCCGCTGCCGGTGGTGACGGCGCCCCGCCGGCCCGGCGACGTGGCCGAGCTGGTGGCGGCCACCGACCGGCTGCGGCGCCGCTTCTCCTGGCGCCCGCGCTGGGACGACCTCGAGACCATCGTCCGCCACGCCCTCGCCTGGGAGGCCCGTCTCGCCGGCGTGCCGGCACCGGCCGGCGTCGGCTTCGAGCCGGCACCCGCGCAGGGGACGCTCAGCGCCGCCCCAGCACCGCCCGCACCGGCGCGAAGCTCAGCCGGTGGTGGGGCGTGGGGCCGAGGCGGCGCAGCGCCTCCAGATGGCGGGCCGTGGGATAGCCCACGTTGGTGAGGAAGCCGTAGTCCGGATAGCGCCGGTGGAGACGGCGCATGAGGCGGTCGCGCACCGTCTTGGCGACGATGGAGGCGGCCTGGATCTCCGGCACCGTGCGATCGCCGCCCACCACTCCCTCCACCGGCAGGTCCAGCTCCGGCACCTCGCGCCCGTCCACCAGCACCCGCACCGGTGGCGGCGACAGCCGGCGCACCGCCCGCGCCATGGCGGCGAGGGAGGCGCGCAGCACGTCGAGGCGATCCACCTCCCGCGCCGGGGCGGCGGCCAGGGCCACCCGACCACAGGCGAGGATGGCCGGCACCAGGGCGAGCCGGCGCGCCTCGCTCAGGGCCTTGGAATCGGCGAGGCCGTCGGGGATTCGCTCCAGCACCACGGCACAGACCACCACCGGCCCGGCCAGCGCCCCGCGGCCCACCTCGTCCACCCCGGCCACCGCCTGCCGCCTCATGGCGCCGACGCCCCGGGCCAGCCGGCGGCCGGTCGGATCTCGCCCACCGTCCGGCCGGCGTGATTGACGAGGGGGACGACCCGCAGATCGGCGAGGCGCGCGCTCCCCTCGGCATCCAGCAGCCCCAGTCGCTCCAGCACCGCCAGCAGCGCCACCGGCGCCGCCCGCCCGCAGCCGCCGTCCTCCACCTTGAGCGCGAGGCCCAGATCGGCGGCGGGGAAATAGCCGAGATAGATCCCCTCGGCGCCGATCTTGACCAGACCGTCCGCCAGCACCCCGTCGATGCGGGCATCGGGCCTGCCGCGGCCGGAGAGCAGCACGGGATGCGCCCGGCAGGCGGCGAGGATGCGGCGGGCGGCGGCCGCCTCCGCCGGCGTCAGGCCGAGGCCGCGGGCGAAGCTGCGGGCGGCCCGCGCCAGCGCCACGAGCGGCATCGCCCAGGTGGGGACGCTGCAGCCGTCGAGGGCCGGGGGTTCCGCCGGCGGTTCCCCCGCGAGGCGGGTGAGGAGTTCGCGGATGCGTTCCTGCACGGGATGGTCGGGACGGTGGTAGCCGGCCACGGACAGCCCGAGGTGGCGGGCGGTGGTGAGCATGGCCAGATGCTTGCCGCTGCAGTTGTGGTGGAGCGGTGTGGGTGCGCGTCCCCGTCTCGCGAGGTCGGCCGCCACCTCGGCGGCGAGGGGCGGGTGGATGCCGCAGGCGAGATCGCGCACGTCCAGGCCGAGGCGGGCGAGCCAGCGGGCGAGGCGCTCGGTGTGGCAGGGCTCGCCGGCGTGGGAGGCACAGGCGAGGGCGATCTCCCCGGCGCCGAGCCCGAAGGCGTCGGCGGCGCCGTCGGCGACGAAGGGCAGCGCCTGGATGGGCTTGATCGCCGAGCGCGGATAGACGGGCCGCGTCACCTCGCCCACCGTCAGCACCGGCCGTTCGCCACGCACCACCGCCAGCGAGGCGCGATGGCGGCTCTCCACCCGGCCGCCCCGCACCACCTCCACCGCCACCGGCGGCGCCGCCACCGCCTCACCCCACCGGCTGGCTGCGGGCGAAGTCCCAGTACAGTTCGCGGGCGCGGCGGAAGACCGGACCCGGCCGGAGGAGGCGGTCCTCCACCCGCGTGACCGGCAGCACCTTGCCGTAATTGCCGGTGGCGAAGACCTCGTCGGCGGCGAGCACCTCCTCGCGACCCAGCACCGCCTCCTCCACCGGAACGCCGTCGGCCCGCAGCAGCGCCATCACCCGCTGGCGGGTGATGCCGTTGAGGAAGGTGCCGTTCCAGGCCGGCGTGCGCGCCACCCCGTCCTGCACGATCCAGAGATTGGCGGTGGCGAGCTCGGCCACGTTGCCGCAGGGATCGAAGGTGATGGCGTTGTCGAAGCCGCGCGCCCGCGCCTCCGCCAGCGCCCGCTGCATGTTGGGATAGAGACAGCTCGCCTTGGCGTCGGTGGGCGCCATGTCGCGCGCGGGCCTGCGATAGGCGGAGAAGCAGGCGGAGAAGCCGGTGGGCTCGGGCATGGGCAGTTCGTGCACCACCAGTGCGAAGTCGGTGGACTCGGGATCCGGGAGCACGAAGCCGCGGCGGGCGAAGAACATGGGGCGGATGTAGAGGGCGGCGCCGCGGGGGAAGCGGCGCACGCCGTCGAGGGCCAGTTCCACCATGGCGTCCACGTCGACGGTGGGGGCCAGCATCATGGCCCTCGCCGAGTCGACGAGGCGCCGGCAGTGGCGGTCCAGATCCGGGGCGCAGCCGTCGAAGGCGCGGGCGCCGTCGAAGGCCACCGAGGCCATCCAGAAGGCGTGCTCGCCCGGTCCCAGGATCCGGGGATCGTCCTCGTACCAGCGCCCCTGCCAGAACACCCGTACGCTCATGGAAGGCCTCCCGCGCCCGCGCCAGAATGGGCGGGCCGCCCACGACGGTCAACGGCGCCGCGCTTTACCCCCACCGACCCCGGCACTAGTTTGCCGGTGGTACGGCCCCACGCCGACCCCACGTCCAGATTCGGCGAAGGCGATCTCCGCATGCAGGAACCGGCCAGCGTCACCACGCGCAAGGCGGGCGGCATCCGCGAGACGGTCAAGACCATCGTCTACGCGGTGGGCATCGCGCTGTTGATCCGCACGCTGCTGTTCGAACCCTTCAACATTCCCTCGGGCTCCATGAAGCCCACTCTGCTGGTGGGCGACTATCTGTTCGTCTCGAAGTATGCCTACGGCTACAGCCGATTCTCCCTGCCCTTCAGCCTGCCGCTGTTCGAGGGGCGGATCTTCGGCAGTCTGCCCGAGCGGGGCGACGTGGTGGTCTTCAAACTGCCGTCCGACAACAGCACCGACTACATCAAGCGGGTGGTGGGCCTCCCGGGCGACCGCATCCAGGTGCGCAACGGCGTGGTCTACGTCAACGGCGAGCCGGCGCGGCTGGAGCGGGTGGGCGAGCTGCGGGATCCCGACGAGGGCTTCGGCCGGCCGGCGGTGGTCTACCGCGAACGTCTGCCCGGCGACCGGGCGCATCTGATCATGGATCTCTATCCCAACGGGCGCTTCGACAACACCGGCGTGTTCGAGGTGCCGGAGGGCTACATCTTCGTCATGGGCGACAACCGCGACAACTCCCTCGACAGCCGCTCCTCCCACGTCGGCTTCGTCCCGGTCGAGAATCTGGTCGGCCGGGCCGAGATCCTGTTCTTCTCCCTCGACCCCAGCGCCCGCTTCTGGGAGGTGTGGAAGTGGCCCTGGGCCATCCGTTTCGACCGCCTGTTCCGCCGCATCCAGTGATCCGGCCATGAGCCGTCGCCGGCGCGCGCCCGGAGACCGCGCCGAGCTCGAGGAGCGGCTCGCCTATCGCTTCCGTGATCCCGGTCTGCTGGAGCTGGCCCTCACCCACGCGAGCCTCGCCGGCGTCCGCCGGCGCAGCAACGAGCGGCTCGAGTTCCTAGGCGACCGGGTGCTGGGACTGGCGCTGGCGCGTCTCCTGATCGAACGCTTTCCCGGGGACCCCGAGGGCGCCCTCGGCCGCCGCCTCGCCCATCTCGCGAGCCGCGGGGTGCTGGCGGAGATCGCCCGCGAGCTGGCCCTCGGCCGCCATCTCCACCTTTCCCGCGGCGAGGCGGAGAGTGGCGGTCGCGACAATCCCACCATCCTCGCCGACGCCCTGGAGGCGGTGCTGGGGGCCGTGTTCCTGGACGGCGGTTTCGCGGAGGCCGAGGCCCTCGTCCGCCGTCTCTACGAGGCGCGGGTGGCGGCGCTGGTGGCGCCGCCGCGCGATCCCAAGACGGCGCTGCAGGAATGGGCCCAGGGGCGTGGTCTTCCGCTTCCGGAATACCATCTCCTCGCGCGCGAGGGGCCGCCGCACGCACCCCGTTTCCGCGTCGAGGTGCGCGTCGAGGGACTGCCGCCGGAGATCGCCGAGGGAGGTTCCAAGCGGGCGGCCGAACGGGCGGCGGCCGCGAAACTCCTGCAACGGATCGAGAGCGCCGGAACGACATGAGCGAGACGACGGAACGCCGCGCCGGCTTCGTCGCCATCCTGGGCGCGCCCAACGTGGGCAAGTCGACGCTGCTCAACCAGCTGATCGGCACCAAGGTCTCCATCGTCACCCCCAAGGTCCAGACCACCCGCCGGCGGATCATCGGCATCACCGTCCGCGGTGGGGCCCAGATCCTCTTCGTGGACACGCCCGGCATCTTCCGCCCCCGGGGGCGGCGGCCGCTGGAGCGGGCCATGGTGCGGGCCGCCTGGGTGGCGGCCGCCGACGCCGATCTGGTGCTGGCGGTCGTGGACGCCCGCCGCGGCCTCGATGCCGAGACCCGCCTGGTCTTCGAGGGACTGCGGACGCAGGCCACCCCGCGCTTCCTCGTGGTCAACAAGATCGATCTGGTGAAGGACAAGCGAAAGCTGCTCCCGCTGGTGGACGAGGCCAACCGGTCGCTCGCCTTCGAACGCACCTTCCTGGTCTCGGCGCTCCGGGCCGACGGTCTCGCCGATCTGCTGGACGCGGTGGCGGCACGGCTGCCGCCGGGGCCGTGGCTGTTCCCGGAGGGCCAGACGTCGGACCTGCCGCCCTCGGTGCTCGCCGCCGAGATCACCCGCGAGCAGGTGTTCCTCCAGCTCCAGCAGGAACTGCCCTACCACATCACCGTCGAGACCGACGCCTGGACCGAGAGCCCGGACGGCTCGGAGGTGCGGATCGACCAGACCATCTACGTGACCCGCGAGAGCCACAAGCTCATCGTGCTGGGCAAGGGCGGCCAGCGCATCCGCGCCATCGGCGAGAAGGCGCGCCGCCAGCTCGAGGCGCTCCTCGGGCGGCGCGTGCATCTGTTCCTCTTCGTCAAGGTGCGCGAGCGCTGGATGGAGGATCCGGAGCGCTACCGGACCATGGGCCTCGACTTCCCGGGCTGAGCATGGAGTGGCGGGACGAGGGCATCGTGCTGACGGCGCGCCGTCACGGCGAAGGCGACGCCCTGCTCTCGCTGCTCACCTTCGCGCACGGCCGCCACCGCGGCCTGGTGCGGGGCGGGGCCGGCCGCCGCCGGCGGCCGCTGCTGCAGTCCGGCAACCGCCTCGCCTGCACCTGGCGGGCGCGCCTTCCCGAACATCTCGGTCACTGGACGCTGGAGCCCCTGCGGCTCTATGCCGCGACGCTGCTGGAGGATGCCGTGGGGCTGGCGGCGGTGGGATCCGCCTGCGGTCTCCTGGAGCTGGGGCTGGCCGAACGCGAACCCCATCCGCGCCTGTACGCGGCGCTGCTCTCGCTGCTGGACCATCTCGCCGCCGCCGCGCCCGACCGCCTCGCCCGCTACGTGCGCTTCGAGCTGTTGCTGCTGGAGGAGCTGGGCTTCGGCCTCGATCTCTCGGCCTGCGCCGTGAGCGGACGCACCGACGATCTCGCCTGGGTGTCGCCGAAGACGGGCCGCGCCGTGGCGCGGACGGCGGCCGGCCGCTGGGCGCCGCGGCTCTTGCCGCTGCCGCCCTTCCTGGTGGCGGACGCGCCGGCGACGCCGGCGGATCTGCTGGCCGGACTGCGGCTCACCGGCCACTTCCTCGAGCGCCACGTGCTGGCCCCCCGCGAGCGGCTGCAGCCCCTCGCCCGCCAGCGCCTGCTGGCGCTCCTGGAGCGGAGCGCGGCGTGAGGGCGGCTCGTCCCGGCGCCCGGCATGGGCTAACACGGGGGCGGCACGCGGCGGGGGATGCCGAGTCATGGCGCTGACCCGGGAACAGCGACGCGAGATCGAGGACCTGCGGGCCCACGCGCGACCGACGCGACGGGCCACCGTACCGGCGCTCGAGGAGATCCTCTACCAGCCGATCCCCGTCCTCGACCACGGCTTCGTGCGGGTGATCGACTACATGGGCGACGATTCCGCCATCGTGCAGGCGGCGCGGGTGTCCTACGGCAAGGGCACCAAGCAGGTCAGCACGGATCGCGGGCTGATCAACTACCTCATGCGCCATCGCCACACCAGCCCGTTCGAGATGTGCGAGATCAAGTTCCACATCAAACTGCCCATCTTCGTCGCCCGGCAGTGGATCCGTCACCGGACCGCCAACGTGAACGAATATTCGGCCCGCTACTCGATCCTCGACCGCGAGTTCTACGTCCCGGACGAGGAGTTCCTGCGCCTGCAGCGGGAGGCCGTCCGCCGCAGCCGCACGGCCGCCGCCCAGCTCGACCTCCTGGGTGGCGAGGAGACGGAGCGGCCGGCGCCGGTGGCCACCGCCGCCCAGTCCACCACCAACCGGCAGGGGCGCGAGGACGTGCTGCCGCCGGAGGAGGCGGCGCGGGTGCTGCGCGAGATCCGTGCCATCTCGCAGCGCGCCTTCACCGTCTACGACCGGCTGCTGGGCGACGAGGCGCGGCCGGGCATCGCCCGCGAACTGGCCCGCATCGTCCTCCCCCTCGCCACCTACACCCAGTGGTACTGGAAGATCGACCTCCACAACCTGCTCCACTTCCTCCAGCTGCGCGCCGATCCCCATGCCCAGTTCGAGATCCGCGCCTATGCCGAGGTGATCCTCGACATCGTGCGGCGCTGGGTCCCCCTCACCGCCGCCGCCTTCGAGGAGTACCGCCTGGCGGGCGCCTGCCTCTCCCGCACCGCCCTCGCGGTGGTGCGGCGGATGCTGCGGGGCGAGGAGGTCACCCGCGAGACCAGCGGCCTGTCGGCCGGCGAGTGGCGCGAGCTGCGGGCCCTCCTCTTCGCCGACGAGTGACGGGGCGGGCGGAGGCGCGAAGGGCGGGACCGGCTGGTCCCGCCCCGTGACCGTCGGCAGGCCGGGATCGTGCCCCGCGCTCAGGCCGGTGGTCTGTACTCCTTCGACTTGAAGGAGATCCGCCGGGCCTCGGCCGGTGCGTCGGCGATCTTGCGGATGTTGGCCCAGGTCTGCTTGTAGTTGGGGATCACCAGCTCGTTGACGCCGTTGTTCACCACATTGCCCTGGACGCCGCGGGGGGCGGCGAAGAGCATGAAGGTCTCGCCCCGCCTGGCCGTCGGCGTGGGATAGACCATGGCCTGGGTCCAGCCGGCGTCGTTGTAGACCTCCACCAGATCGCCCGCCTGCAGTCCCAGCTCCTTCATGTCCTCCGGGTTCATCTCGAGGAACGGCCAGGGCCAGCGATCGGTCACCAGCGGATGATCCTGGTCGTAGTACCAGGACTGCCACACGTGATTGGCGCGACCGTTGTTGATCAGGAAGCGATAGCGACGCTTCTGTTCCGCCTTGCCCGGCGCCTGCAGCCCGCGCCACTTGGTGATCATGAAGCGGGCCCTGCCGTCCGGCGTGGAGAAGCGGCCGTCGGTGTAGAGACGCGGCGTCCCGATGATGCGCCCCTCCTCGTCGACGCCCACCGCCGGCTCCTGGAAGCCGTTGGTGCCCATCTTCCGCAGCCGCGCGTAGGTGACGAATTTGCCGCCGGGCGCGTGCCGGTGGTAGCCGTCCATGAAGGCGTCCTCTTCCGTCTTCCAGTCGTAGCCGCGGAAGCGCTCGGCCATCCTCTCGTCCCCCATCTCGCGGAAGACCCGTTCCAGATGGTTCGCGAGACGGGCGACGATGAGGCAGTCGGGCATCGCCTGGCCGGGCGGGTCCATGTACCGCTCCGACAGGCGCATGCGCCGCTCGCCGTTCATGGAGGTGAGATTCATCTCGCCCTGGGTGGCGGCGGGCAGCACCACGTGGCAGGCCTCGCCGATCATGGTGGGCTTGATGTCCACGTCCACGGCGAAGAGACCGCCCTGACGGATGGCCCACAGGATGGCGTCCACCAGCCGGTCGCGATCGGCCCAGCCGACCGAATTCATGGCGTCCTTCACCATGTCGGTGCGCTTCTTGTAGACGCGCTTGAACTCGGTGGCATTGAGCGTGGTCTTGTAGTGATCGCAGCCCCAGATGTGGTGGACCGCCCCCTTGCCCTCGATCAGCAGCTTGTCGATGTAGGGTGCCGGCCGTCCGCCCGGATAGGGCGGCCGCACGTAGCCCTCCTGGTGCCCTCCCATGCGGCAGCAGCCGCCACCGGGGCGGCCGACGTTGCCGGTGGCGAGGGCGAGGTTCACCAGCGCGGCGATGGTGCGGTAGTTGTCGTTGCCCCAGATGACGCCCTTCTCGTAGCCGAACATGGTGCGCCGGCGATGGCCGCCGGCCTTGGGCTCGGCGATCCAGTGGGCGGCCTTGACGATGTCCCCGGCCGGCACGCCGCAGATCTTCGCTGCCTCCTCGGGCGAGATGCGGATCTCGCGGACGACCTCGTCGAGACCGGGCCAGCGCCCGGCGAACTCGCCCGAGTCCGCGCGCGCCGGATACATGGGCGGCTCCTGCGGGCCCTTTTCGAACCCGACCGTGTACTTCTCGACGAAGTCGCGATCGATCCAGCCCTTGTCGTAGATGTAGGTGAGCAGGGCGTTGAACAGCACCAGATCGGTGCCGGATTCGATGGCGAGATGGAGCACACGGTCCTTGCCGGCCGCCGCCTCGGCGGCGTTGATGGACACCGTCCGCCGCGGATCGACGAAGACGATGCGCGCCGGTTCGTGGGGCTCGCCCGGCAGGAGACGGTTCTTCTTCTCCAGGGTTTCGCCCCGCAGGTTCGGGATCCAGTGCGCGAGGAAATAGTTGGTCTGCGTCTCCAGCGGATTGGTGCCGACGGCGACGATGGTGTCGGCCAGCTCGGCGTCCTCGTAGGCGTTGTTGAGCTCGCCGACGCCCATGTCGCGACTCGAGTGGACCTCGGAGTTGTAGGCGGGCCGGTTGTGGATACGGATGTTGGTGATCTCCATCGACTGGAAGTAGAGCTTGCCGATGGCCCAGTTGTTCTCGTAGCCGCCGCCGGCGCCGCCGTGGTCGTAGGCGGAGACGAACACGCCGTCCCAGCCGTATTCCTTGATCACCCGCGCCGTCACCCGCGCCACCAAGTCGAGGGCGTCGTCCCAGCTCGTGGGCTGCATCTGCCCGTAGCGCCAGACCAGCGGGTCGGTGAGCCGGTTGATCTGGGTGCCGGTGACGAGCGAATGGCAGTACTCGGCCAGCTTGGCGCCGCGGATGGAACCGAGGCCGCGGTTCACCACGCAGTCGGGATCGGGCTTGATCACGATGTGGACGTCGCGGCCGTCCTTCCTGACGACATTGTACATGGACGGCGCGTACCAGGCCGCCGAATCGGCGTCCTGCTGGCGCCGGAGATCCACGCCGAACTTGTTGCGTGACGGTTCCGGTCCGCCCTCGCGATTGGCGTCCCACACATAGGCCTTGTAGCCGCAGCCGACGATGCAGAAGTGACAGACGACATTGTACTCCTCCGCGTCGGGCGGCACGATCGGCAGTCGATCCACGTTGCGCTTGAAGGCCATGATCCCCTCCCCTCAGCCGAGCACGTTGGAAACACGCCCGTAGAGCAGCTCGTCGAGGCCGACGGCCCAGATGTCCCCCTTCTCGTCGACCCGGAGCTCGTACTGGGGCAGGTTCATGGTGGCGTGGCCCCAGACCTGCTGGCCGCCCGCCTCCACGTCGAAGCGGGAGAAGTGTCCGGGACAGTCGAGGGTCCGCTCCTCACGGACGTAGTGGAGCGGATAGCCCTTGTGCGGGCAGACGGTGGTGAAGCCGACGATGTCGCCGTCGGGCCCGACCCCGCCGGGGACCCGCCGGCCCAGCTTGAGGAGAACCCCCGGCGCATCCGCGTCCGGATAGGTCACCTCCAGGGGCTCGTCCACCACCAGATCCCGCACGTTGGCGAGCCGGATGCGCGGATAGTCCGGCACGACCCCGCCCCGCGGGGTCGCCGCCCGCGCGCCGCCGCCGACCGTCGCCGCGGCCGCCGCCGCGGTCGCGGTGCCGACGGTGCCGCGCAGGAATTGCCGGCGCCCCACCTCCACCATCAGCCTGCAGCGTCGCATCGCCTCCTCCACCGCATGCGCATATGCCGAAGGTCCGATAGAGGGCGGCCGCCGGGTGCCACCTTGATCCGCGTCAAGGGCCCGAGGGTCCCGCGGGCGGCCGTCGCTCCCTCCCGCGACCGGCCCCGGTGGCCGGTCATCGTCCGACGAAGCAGGAACCGTGCCAGAGCGGGAAGCGCCGGAGACCCGTCACCCGCCGGCGGCCGGCGTTCGATCCACCGGACGCGGGCGGCGCGGCACGTCCGGATCTTCGAACGTCAGCCCAGCCCGTAGCGACGCATCTTCTCCCACAGGGTGGTGCGGGAGATGCCGAGCAGCCGCGCCGCCTCGGGCGCGAGGCCGCCCACGTCCACGCCGAACCGGCGGGCGAAACGTTCCAGATCGCGGCCGGCCAGCAGCAGCACGGTGATCTCCTGATAGCTGCGGCGCTTGACCAGCCGGCAGGGCCATCCCGTCCGGGCCTCGAGATGGGCCTGCAGCCGCCGGAGCAGGATCAGGTCGTTGTCGAGGAACACCGGCGTGAGACCCAGTCGCAGCGGCTCGCGCGCCCCGGCCGTCGCCGCGAGTCCCGCCGCCGTCGCCAGGAGCCCGCGTCGGGTCCACGCTCGCCGGATCACCGCCCCCCTCCCCGTCGTCGTTGGGAGGAGTCTGATCCGTCGAGCACGCGGCGACCAGCGGTCCTACCGCGTCCCGTCGGCGGCCGGGGGCGGGACCACCAGCACCGGAATGGCGAGCCGGTGGCGCAGCCCACTCACCGTCGCCCCGAACAGCACGTCCTCGACGCCACGATGACCGTGGGCACCCACCACCAGCAGCTCCACCGCCTCCTCGGCGCACAGACGCGCCAGCTCCGAGAGGGGATCGCCGCGGCCGAGCCGGTAGCGGGCCCGCACGCCGTGGGCGCGCAGGCGCTCCACCAGCGCCTCCAGCCGCGCCCGGTCCTGTTCCACCTCGTAGTCCTCGGCCTCGGCACCGTAGACGCGGGCGACCGGGCTCTCGGCCACGTGCAGCAGCAGCAGTTCACCCGTGCGGGGATCGACCTGCCGCAGGGCCTCGGCCAGCACCCGTTCCTCACCGCCGCCGAAATCCAGGGCGACCGCGATCCGGCGGTAGCGGGGCGCGGCCTCCGGCAGCGCCACGGTCCGGGCGGCGGTCCCGTGGATGTCGATGCTGCGGACGGGGACCCGGATGCCGCGCAGGCGGGCGAGGAGCGGGGCGAAGGTCACATAGGCCAACAGCAGCAGCACCGCGGCGAGCAGGGCATGGAGCGCGAGGGCCAGCGGTCCCGTGGGGTCGTCGGCGGTCCAGGCGGTGATCTCGCCGACGACGAGATTGAGGTTGAGCCCCACGATCAGCGCCGCCACCGCCCAGGCCAGGGTCCGTACCAGCCGCCCCACCGCGAACGCGCCCATGGTCTCCCGGTCGGAGACGAAATGGATCAGCGGGATCACGGCGAAGGGCAGTTGCAGGGAGAGCACCACCTGACTGAGCACCAGCAGCTCGCCGGTGCGATCCTCGCCCATGAAGAGGATCACGAACACCGCCGGCGCCGCCGCCAGCAGACGGGTGATCAGCCGCCGCAGCCACGGGCGAATGCGGATGTTGAGGAAGCCCTCCATGACGATCTGGCCGGCGAGGGTGGCGGTGATGGTGGAACTCTGGCCCGCCGCCAGCAGCGCCAGGGCGAAGACCAGCGGCGCCACCGTGCTGCCCAGGAGCGGCTCCAGCAGCCTGTGGGCATCCTGGATCTCGGCCACCTCGACGCCGGCACGGTAGAACACCGCCGCCGCCATGATCAGGATCGCGGCGTTGACCAGGAAGGCGAGATTGAGGGAGAGCACCGAATCGACGGTGTTGAGCCGCACCGCCTGGCGGATCGACTCCGGATCGGGCGTCCGCCGCGTCTGCACCAGGGCCGAGTGGAGGTAGAGATTGTGGGGCATGACGGTGGCGCCGAGGATGCCGACGGCGATGTAGAGGGCGCCGGCATCCGGCAGCGAGGGGACGAGGCCGGCCGCCACCCGTCCCCAGTCGGGATCGGCCAGCCAGATCTCCACGAGGAACCCCCCGCCGATCATCACCACGAAGGAGAGGATCAGCGCCTCCAGCTTGCGGATCCCGTAGCTGGAGAGGGCCAGCAGCAGGAGGACGTCGAGGGTGGTGAGGGCGACGCCCCACAAGAGCGGCAGACCGAAGAGGAGCTGGAGGGCGATGGCCGAGCCCAGCACCTCGGCGAGATCGGTGGCGATGATGGCGATCTCGGCCATCACGTAGAGGGCGAGATTGACGGGGCGCGGGAAGCGCTCGCGGCACGCCTGGGCGAGATCGCGCCGACGCACGATGCCGAGCCGGGCGGCCAGGCTCTGCAGGAGCATGGCCATCAGGTTCGACATCAGCAGCACCCACAGCAGCGCGTATTCGTAGCGGCTGCCGCCGGCGAGGTCGGTGGCCCAGTTGCCGGGATCCATGTAGCCCACGGAGACCAGCAGCGCCGGTCCCGCCACGGCGAACCAGCGGCGCCAGAGGGGTCCGCGACGGGGCAGGGCGATGCTGGCGTGGTGCTCGCCGAGGGACCGGGCGGTCTCGCTCATGCCGGGTCTCCCACGACCGGGACGGATCTAGAGGATCTCTGGAGTCGGTTCAATCCGCCGACCCCGTCCGAGGGCGGCCGGATCCTTGCCACACCTGCCGGGCGCACTCTACCCTCGGGTGGACCCGCCAGGAGGCGCCCCATGCCCGCCCTCGCTCTCGCCGCGGTGCGCCGCGTCGCGTGGCTCGCGCTGCTCCTGCTTACCCTTCCGGGGACGGGGCCGGTGCGTGCGGCGCGCTTTCCCCTCGACTGCACCCTGGGCCGCGACTGCTGGGTGGTGCGGGTGCCGGGACCGCGGGCGCTGGCGGGCGGCGTCGACGGCCCGTGGAGTCCCGCCGACGAGGACCACCGCGGCCTCGACATCGCCGTCCCCGATCTCCTCGCCATGATCGAGGGCATTGCCGTCCGCGCGCTGGTGGCCGGCACCGTGGTGGCGGTGCGCGACGGTGAGGCGGACGGGGCGCTCGGCCGTCGCGGCCGCGAGGCGGTGGCCGGACGCGAATGCGGCAACGGGGTGCGCATCCGCGCGGCCGACGGTCTGCTCGTCCAGTACTGCCATCTGCGCCGTGGCAGCGTCATGGTGCGGCGGGGCGACCGGGTGGACGCGGGGGCGCTGCTGGGCCTCGTGGGGCTCTCGGGTCTCACGAACTTCCCCCACCTCCACCTCCAGCTCGCCCGCGAGGGGTGGCTCCTGGACCCGCGCGCCCGTTTCCCGGAGCTCTTCGGCCCGATCGGGGATCCGCGGGCGGGGCCGCTGCCGGTGGTCACCGGCGTCGGTCTCGCCGTGCGTCCGCCGCGGCTCGCCCAGGTGCTGCGCGGCGACTTCCGCGGACTCCGACGGGTGGCCCGCACCGCCCCGGCGCTGGTGCTGTGGGTGCGCGCCTTCCACCTCCGCCGCGGCGATCTCGTGGACTTCCGCATCCGCGGACCGGAGGGGCGGCTGCTGTTCCAGCAGCTCACCGAGGTGGAGAAGGACCGGGCGCTGGGAATGCGCTATGCCGGCCGCCGCCGGCCCGGGGGCGGCTGGCGGCCCGGCACCTATCGGGCCGAGGTCACGGTGCGGCGCGGCGACGCCGTCCGCCGCGAGACCTTCACCTTCACCGTCGAATGAGTCGCGACGGCGCGCACCCTTGCGCCGGCGCCCGCGGCCACCAATTGGCGGGGCCGGGACCAGGGTCCGGGAGCGCCGTCCGTGGGTGGGATCTCCGAACTCGGCCTCGCCACCGTCTTCGTCGCCGGCATCCTCTCCTTTCTCTCGCCCTGCGTCCTGCCGCTGGTGCCGGGCTATGTCTCCTACGTGGCCGGAACCGAGCTCGAGGAGCTGCGGGAACGGCGTTCGGCACGGCTGCGGGCGCTCTTCTTCGGGCTCTTCTTCGTCTTCGGCTTCTCGACGGTGTTCGTGGCCTTCGGTGCCAGCGCCTCGTGGCTGGGCCGGACGCTGCTGCAGTGGAAGGAGGAACTGACCGTCGCCGCCGGCGTGCTGATCGCCCTCTTCGGCCTCCATCTCCTCGGCCTCTCGCCGCTGGGCGCGCTGGGGCGCGAGTTCCGCCTCCACCTCGAGCTGCCGGGCGGACGTCCCCTCGGCGCCTACGTGATGGGGACCGCCTTCGCCTTCGGCTGGACGCCCTGCATCGGGCCGGTGCTGGGCGCCATCCTCACCATGACCGCCAGCACCGCGAGTCTGCCGCAGGGCGTGGCGCTGCTCGCCGTCTATTCCGCCGGTCTCGGCGTACCCTTCCTGCTGGCGGCCTGGTTCGTGGACGCGCTGCTGCGCCGCATGCGCCGCCTCACCGCGACCGGCCGCCGGCTGCAGCAGGTGATGGGGGCGGCGATGGTGCTGGTGGGCATCGCCATGGTGACCGGCCTCTTGCAGAGTTTCTCCTTCTGGCTGCTGGAGACGGTCCCCTGGTTCCAACTCGTGGGCTGAGCGCCGCGACGGGCGCTTGCAAAGTGCGCCGGAACGACTAAATCGCCCTCGCAGTCGAGCCGCGCGAGCGGCGGAACGCACTGCTTCGGCCCGGCCGGGGGGTGCGTTTTGTCGTTCGTACCGGGCGGGACGCGATCGGCAGCACGGCCCCACGTTCGAGCACGGCTGCAGGACTCTCGCAGAGCCTTCGGGCTCCCGCCCGCGGAACCGCCGGTCGAGGCCCTCCGGGGCCGACCCTTCACTTCCATCCGAGTCGAGGAGGAGAGCCATGACCTACTCTCTCGCCCGGATCGGGATGGAAGCCGAAGCGGAGGTGCTGGACACCCGAGCCGAGGTTTCCGAAGCGGCCTTCGTCACCGAAGGCGGCCGACCCGACACCGAGGAGCGCAGGGACTACTTCGTCGAACGCGACGGTCTCCGCTTCGCCGGCACCCATCTGATCCTCGATCTGTGGGGCGCCGAGCGGCTGGACGACGAGGCCTTCGTGCGCGCCGTGCTCGAACGCTGCGTGGAGGTGGCCGGCGCCACCCTCCTGCACGTCCATCTCCACAAGTTCACCCCGAACGGCGGTCTCTCCGGTGTCGCCGTGCTGGCGGAGAGCCACATCTCCGTCCACACCTGGCCGGAGCGCGGTTTCGCCGCCTTCGACATCTTCATGTGCGGGCGCGCCGATCCCCACCGCTGCATCCCCGTGCTGCGGGAAGCCTTCCGGCCGCGCCACATGACCGTCGCCGAACAGCTGCGGGGGATCTTCTGATGCTCTGGTACACCGAGACCCTCCACCCGCGCTGGCGGCAGACGCTGCTGGTGAAGGAGGTCCTCTACCACAGCAACACCGGTCTGCAGGAGATCGTCGTCTTCGAGCACGAGGACTGGGGGCGCGTGCTGGTCCTCGACGGCGCGCTCCAGCTCACCACCGAGGACGAGTTCGTCTACCACGAGATGCTGGCCCACGTGCCCATCCTCGCCCACGGCGCGGCGCGCCACGTCTGCGTGGTGGGCGGCGGCGACGGCGGCACCCTGCGCGAGGTGTGCCGCCACCGCTCGGTGGAACGCGTCACCCACGTGGAGATCGACCCGGGGGTGATCGAGTTCTGCCGGAAGTACTTCCCCGAGCTGAGCGGCGGTGCCTTCGACGATCCCCGCTACGAGCTGGTGGTGGCCGACGGCGCGAAGTACATGGCCGGGGACGGACCGGCCTTCGACGTGATCATCGTCGATTCCACCGACCCGCAGGGTCCGGGGGCGGTGCTGTTCACCGCCGAGTTCTACGCCGCCTGCCGCCGGCGCCTCGCCCCCGGCGGCATCCTCGTCACCCAGACGGGCAATCCGGCCATCGAGAAGCAGGAGCTGGTGGACACCCAGCGCAACAAGCGCCGCGCCGGCTTCCGCGACGTGTTCTTCTACGTCTGCGCCGTGCCCACCTACATCGGCGGCTTCATGTCGCTGGGCTGGGCCACCGACGAACCCGCCCACCGGCAGCTCGATCTCGAGACCCTCCGCGGCCGCTTCGCCGAGACCGGCATCCAGGGGCTGCGCTACTACACGCCGGAGATCCACTGGGCGAGCTTCCGCCCGCCCCCCCATCTCGTGGCGCTGGCGGCGAAGGCGGCGGAGACGGAGGCGGACTGAGTGCCGCGGGGCGGAGCGATCCGCCCCGTCGGCCTTCGTGGGGGAGGTCCGGCATGCGCATCGCCGTCGGTGGTCTCCATCACGAGACCAACAGCTTCGCGCCCCAGCCCGCCACCCTCGAGCGCTTCCTCGAGGCCGACGCCTGGCCGCCGCTGCTGGAGGGCGAGGATCTCCCGCCGGGCGTGGCGGGGCGCAATCTCGCCGTCGCCGGGATGGTGGAGGCCCTGCGCGCCGCCGGCGCCACCGTGGTGCCGCTGGTCTGGGCCAACGCCTGCCCCTCGGGGCCGGTCACCCGCGAGGCCTTCGAGGCGCTGTGGACGCGCTTCGAGGTCCGCATCCGCACCGCCGGCCGCCTCGACGGCATGGTGCTGGACCTGCACGGGGCGATGGTGTGCGAGCACCTCGACGACGGCGAGGGCGAACTGCTCGCCCGTATCCGGAATCTCGTCGGCGACCTCCCGCTGGTGTGCGCCCTCGACCTCCACGCCAACGTCTCCGAGGCCATGGTGGCGCGGGCCGACGCTCTCGTGGCCTACCGCACCTATCCCCACGTGGACCTGGCGGAGACGGGCATGCGGGCGGTGGAACTGCTGCGTCGCAGGCTCGCCCGGGGCCGCCCCCTCGCCCGCTTCCATCACAAGCCCGACTATCTGGTGCCGCTGCCCTTCCAGAGCACCGAGGCGGAGCCGGCCCGTGGGCTCTATGCGGCGGTGGCGGAGCTCGGGGCCGCGAGCGGCACCGTGCCCTCCCTCTGCATGGGCTTTCCCGCCTCCGACACCTTCTGGCTCGGTCCCTCGGTGCTGGTCTACGGCGAGGACGGGACGGCGGTGACGCGGGTGGGACGGCGTCTCGCGGCGCTGTATGCCGAGGCCGAGCCCCGCTTCGCCGGCCGGCTGTGGTCACCGGAGGCGGCGGTGCGGGAGGCCCTCGCCCGCCCCCGCCGGCGGCCGGTGATCCTCGCCGACGTGCAGGACAATCCGGGCGCCGGCGGCACCGCCGACACCACCGGCCTGCTGCGGGCGCTGACGGCGGCGCGGGCACCCGATACGGTGCTGGGGCTCCTGTGCGATCCCGAGGCGGCGCGGGCCGCCCATGCCGCCGGCACCGGCGCCCTCCTCGCGGGCCTGCCGCTGGGCGGCCGCCACGGCCCGGCGGGCGTGGAGCCGGTGGTGGCGGACTGGGAGGTCCGGGCGCTCGGCGACGGACACACGGTGGCGACGGGACCCATGTACCGGGGCAACCGGCTGGAGCTGGGCCCCATGGCGCGGCTCGCCCCGCACAGGGCCCCCGGGGTGGAGGTGGTGGTGACCAGCCGCCGCATGCAGGCCGCCGACCGGGCGCCCTTCCGGCACGTCGGCGTCGAACCGGAACGGTGCCGCATCCTCGCCCTCAAGAGTACCGTCCATTTCCGGGCCGATTTCGGTCCGCTGGCCGAGGAGATCCTGCTGGTGGAATCGCCGGGTCACATGCCCGTCGATCCGCGGAAACTGCCCTTCCGCCGGCTGCGTCCCGGACTGCGACTTGCGCCGCGGGGCGCGTAACTCGGTGTGTGGCGGGCCCGTCCGTCGTACGGAGGGACCGTTCTTCCGGCGTTCGCGCTTGAGCGTCCCGCCGCCTCGGTTAACCTCGCGGGCGTGACGGCCGTCGCGGGACGTGGCAGTCTCCGGGAATCCCAACACGAGGCAGGCGGCGATGATCCACAGACGCGCAACCCCGAGCCCCCCGGCGCCCGCACCCGGGATCGCGGGCGGCAGCCGGATCGACGGCGGATCGATGCCGGTGATCCGGATCGACCGGCTGGTGCCGGACGACCGCGGCGAGGTGGTGCTGTTCGACGACTCCCACATCGGCACCGTGGTGGTGGAGAGCGACCGGCCGGTGCTGGAGCGGGGCCGGGTGCGCCGCCACCGCACCGACGGCGGCGACGACGTGAGCGGCTGGAACTTCGTGCGTTTCGCCGACGGCCCGACCCTCTACTACCCGCCCCACCTCACCCTGACGGTGGTGGAGCCGGAGGGCGACCGGCGGGCCTGAGCCCGCCGGCCACCCCCGGCTCAGCGGTCCCCGGCGAGACGGGCGAGCTCCTCGCGCTGCTCCTCCGGGAGACTGTCGACGAGCCGGGCCAGCTCGGCCTCCGCCACGTCCACCTCCGCCGGGCGCACCAGCTTGAGACGGTCGGCGACCCACAGCAGCACCCGCAGATTGCCGCAACGGACCTGCCGCTCGAGATGGGCATAGACCAGTCGGCACAGACGCTCGTAGGCCTCGCGCGGACCGGTTCGGCCCTCGGCGCGGTAGCGCTCCACCAGCTCGCGGAACGCCTTCACCCGCGCCAGCCGGTAGCGCACCCGCCCGGGCGTGGTGCCCACGAGCTGGGCCACCTCGCTCGCGCTGAGACCCACGGCGAGCAGGCGGGCGGCGTCCTCCCAGTCCACCGGCGACGCCTTGGCCCGCCCCTTCGTCTCCGCCTCGCCCCTCACCCGCGTCGAGCCCGTGCCCTGACGGCTGTTGCCCATGTGGTCACTCCGATCGGTCCGTCGTTCGGGGACGCGGTCCGACGACCGCGCCCGTTCACCGTATAGGATATTGTTCCTATAGACAAGCGCGGACCCCTCCGCCTCCCTCGCGCCGGAGCTGCCACGAGGACCCATGCCCTTCCTGGATCTCGCGGGTGACCCTCTGTGGGTGACCGACTGGAGCGAGGCGCCGCGGCCCGGTGGCGTCACCTTCCTGCTGCTCCACGGTGCCGGCATGGATCACACCGTGTGGGCGCTGGTGGGCCGTCGTCTCGCCGCCGCCGGCCATGGCGTGCTGGCCCCGGACCTGCCCGGCCACGGCCGCTCCGGCGGCGCGCCGCGGGGCCGCATCGAGGCCATCGCCGAGGCGGTGGTGGCGATGCTGGACCGGCTGCGGCCGCCGCGGCCGATCCCGGTGGGCCATTCCATGGGCGCCCTCGTCGCCCTCGAGACGGCGGCACGGTGGCCGGTGGCGGCGCTGGCGCCGGTGGCGGCGGCCCCGCGCATGGCCGTCCATCCCGACCTCCTGGCCCTCGCCGCCCGCGACGCCGTCCGCGCGGCGGAACTCATGGTGACCTGGAGCTTCCCGCGGTCGGTGCGTTTCGGCGCCCAGCCGGTGCCCGGCGCCTGGCTGCCGGCGGCCGCCCGCCGGCTTCTCGCCGCGCGCGGCCCCTCGGTGCTGGCCGCCGACCTCGGCGCCTGCGACGCCTATCGGCGGGCGGCGGAGGTGGCGTCACGGGTGCGGGTGCCGGCGCTGGTGGTGGCGGGGGCCCGTGACCGCATGACCCGGCCCGCGGCCGGCCGCGCGCTGGCGGAGGCGTTGCCGCGGGGACGGTTCCTGTGCCTCGAGGATTGTGGTCACATGATCCCGCTGGAGCGCCCGCGGGCGCTGGCGGAGGCGCTGCTGGCGCTGGCCGCGGAGGCCTCGGCGACGGCCTCCTCCGCCGGCCGCTGATGTTCCACGTAACGGGCGTAGAGGTCGTGGGCATCGGCGTCCTCCACCGCCGCCCACACCAGATCGCCCGGCACCAGATCGTCGAAGCCGCGGAGATGGACCCGGCCGTCGATCTCCGGCGCGTCGCCGTAGGTGCGGCCCACCGCCACGTCGCCGTCCACCGCGTCCACCAGCACCGCCAGCTCCCGGCCCACGTGGCGGGCGAGCCGGCGGGCGCTGATCTCCTCCTGCAGCGCCATCAGCCGCGCCCGCCGTTCCTCCGCCACCTCCGGCGGCACGGGATCCGGCAGGGCGTTGGCCGCCGCCCCCTCCACCGGCTCGTAGACGAAGCACCCCACCCGGTCGAGCTCGGCCTCCCGCAGCCAGTCGAGGAGTTCGGCGAAGTCGGCCTCGGTCTCGCCCGGAAAGCCCACCACGAAGCTGGAGCGCAGCACCAGCTCCGGCACCGCCCGCCGCCAGGCGCGGATGCGCTCCAGCGTGCGCTCGGCCCGCGCCGGCCGCCGCATGAGGCGGAGGATGCGGGGGCTCGCGTGCTGGAAGGGGACGTCGAGATAGGGGAGCAGATGCCCCTCCGCCATCAGGGCCACCAGCTCGTCCACGTGGGGATAGGGATAGACGTAGTGGAGCCGCACCCACACCCCGAGCCCGCCCAGCGCGCGGGCGAAATCGACGATGTGGGCGCGCAGCGCGCGTCCTCCGAGACGCGAGGTGGCGTGGCGCAGGTCGGTACCGTAGGCGGCGGTGTCCTGGGCCACCACCAGGAGCTCCCGCACCCCCGCCGCCACCAGCCGCTCCGCCTCCGCCAGCACCGCCGCGGCGGGACGGCTGCGCTGGGGTCCGCGCAGCCTCGGGATGATACAGAAGCTGCAGCGGCGGTCGCAGCCCTCGGCGATCTTGAGATAGGCGTAGTGGCGCGGCGTCAGCCGGAGACCCTGCGGCGGCACCAGGTCGAAGCGGGGATCGTGGGCCGGCGGCAGGGCGGCGTGCACCGCCGCCATCACCTGCTCGTACTGATGGGGACCGGTGATGGCCAGCACCTCGGGAAAGCGCGCGCGGAGGCGTTCGGCCTCGGCGCCGAGACAGCCGGTCACCACCACCCGCCCGTTGGCGGCCAGCGCCTCGCGGATGGCGGCGAAGGACTCCTCCCGGGCCGAATCGAGGAAGCCGCAGGTGTTGACCAGCACCAGATCGGCCTCCTCGTAGGAGCCCACCAGCTCGTAGCCCTCGGCGCGCAGGCGCGTCAGGATGCGTTCGGAGTCCACCAGCGCCTTGGGACAGCCGAGGCTCACGAGCCCCACCCGGGGCGGACGCGGCGGCTTCGCGGCCATGGACGGGTCCGTGTCTGGGGATTCGCCGGATCGTCCCCTATCTAGGGAGCGAAGGGCCGGGGACCAGACGGCGCGGCCGGGCCCGGCGAGCGGAGGCGGGAGCCATGCTGACCCTCGATCCGAGCAAGGTGTGCTTCGTCATCGTCAAGGCGCGGGAGCTGGATGCGAAGGAGGCCCCGGTGGAGGAGGACTACGCCTCCGATCCGCCGGACGAGGACATGCGGGAGGTGCTGGCGGACTTCGAGGACGATCCCGTCTACGAGGAACTCAAGGCCTTCATCGACGCCATGAACGAGGACGAGCAGATCGAGCTGGTGGCCCTCGCCTGGGTGGGCCGCGGCACCTTCGCGCCGGAGGAATGGGAGGACGCCAAGGCCGAGGCCGCCCGCGCCCACAACGAGCGCACCGCCGAATATCTGCTCGGCATGCCCTTGCTCGCCGACTATCTGGCCGAGGGACTCGCCGCCTTCGGTCACTCCTGCGAGGAGTAGGGCACGCCCCCGCGCACCCAGGGCCTCCGACCGCGCGTCTCGCGCACGCCCACCACGCGGATCCCCTCCCGCGTCAGCCATAGCGCGGCCCCGTCCAGCCGCCGCAGGCGCCCGCCGTCGAGCACCGGCGTGCCGTCCGGACAGTGCACCCCGCGCAGCGGCGTGATCACCAGATCCGTCCGCCGGCAGTCGGCGGCGAGCGCCCGCGGTGCCCGGACCCAGGCCACCCGCAGCCCGGCCCGCACCAGCACGCAGCCCGCCGGATCGCAGACGAGCGGCCCCGCCGTGCCCTCGACCGGCAGCGGCCGCAGCCGTCGCACCGCCAGCGCCCGCCGCCACTGTTCGCGGCGCAGGCCGTCCCGGCGCCGCTCCTCGAGCCACGCCACCTCCGTCCCGCGCACCGCCAGCGCCCGTCCGCCCGGCGCCACCAGCAGGTCCGGCGGCCGGCTCTGGAGGGCCAGCAGGAGGCCGGCCAGGGCCGGCAGCAGTCCCATCCATCGCCAGGGCGCCCGCCACAGGGCGATCCACAGTCCCCCGCCCAGGAACGACATCAGGGCGGCGGTGGGGGGTGGCGGCAGATCGAGGGAGGCGGCGGGCCAGGCGGCGACGGTGCGGGCCAGGGCCAGCAGCACCCCGATTCCCTCGCCCATCAGGGCGAAGAGGGGGCCGTCGAGCCCGAGCGGCATGGCCAGCAGCGCCAGGAAGCCGGCGGGGACGATCCAGAAGGCGGTGAGGGGGACGGCGACCAGATTGGCCACCATGCCCCAGGTGGCGATGCGGCCGAAGTGCCAGGCGGCGAGGGGCAGGGTGGCGAGGCCCGCCACCAGGGTGGTGAGGAGCACCAGCCGCGGATAGGCGAGGAGACGGGCGAGCGCGCCCCGCGGCCTCTCGGCGAGCCGCTCGCGGCGGGTCTCGAACACCGCCACCAGCGCCACCACGGCGGCGAAGGACATCTGGAAGGAGGCGCCGGTGATCGCCTCCGGCTGCAGGACGAGCACCACCGTGGCGGCGAGGGCGACGAGACGCATGGAGAGGGGATCGCGGTCCAGCAGCACCGCCGTCAGGGCGAGGGCGATGGTGACGAAGGCGCGGCGGGTGGGGACCGGCGCCCCCGACAGCAGCAGATAGGCGAAGGCGGCGAGGATGCCGGCCGCCGCCGCGAGCTTGCGCAGCGGCCAGCGCAGGGCCACCGCCGGCAGCAGGGCGAGACCGTAGCGGACGGCGAACCACGCGGTGGCGGCGACGAGGCCCAGGTGGAGACCGGAGATGGCGAGGAGATGGGCGAGACCGGAGCGCTGCATGGCCTCCCAGACCGTGCCCGGGATGCCGCCGCGCAGCCCCGTGAGCAGCGCCGCCGCCACCTCGCCCTCGATGCCGCCGATGCGCCCGCGCGCCCGCTCCGCCACCGTCCGGCGCAGCTCGCCCAGCCGCTCCCACGAGCCCGCCCCGCCGCGGGAAAGGCGCTCGGGGGCCCCGAGGGCCCAGCCCACGGCCCCGATACGCTGGAACCAGGCGCGGCGGGCGAAGTCGAAACCACCCGGATGGAAGGGGCCGGCCGGCGGCAGCAGCCGGGCGCGGAGACGGATGCGATCGCCGGCCCGGAGATCCCCCGCCGCCCGCCCCGCCCCGACGCGCACCCGGACCAGCGTCTCCGCCGGCGCGAGGCCGGTGATGCGCACCTCCTCCAGCAGCAGCCGGAAGCGCCCGCCCCGCGGCTCCACCGCCACCACCCGGCCCTCCACCGTGTGGGTGCCCGGCCGGGCCAGCACCGGCGCCGCCACCCGCTGGGTGCGCTCCACCGCCAGCAGCAGTCCCAGCACCAGCGCGAGGCCGAAGGCGGCGAGGGCCCGGGCCGCCCCCCGGCGGCGGAGGACGGCGGCGGCGAGGGCGGCGAGACCGGCCCCGGCGACGGCGGCCGGTCCCGGGGGTGGCTCCGCCGGCAGGGCGAAATAGATGGCGATGCCGAGACCGAGGCCGACCGGCAGCCACAGCACACGGCGCCGGGCATCCTCCCGCCAGCAGCGCGCGGTCCAGCCGGCGAGGGCGGCCGGCAGCCGGGCGAGATGCGCCCGGGCCGGGGCGGCGGCGGGGGAGGCGTGGGCGGCGTGCAAGCGTCCTCCGGTCGGTGTCGGTCGGCCGACGCCATTGAACCCACGACGGGGTCACGGTTCAACCATGAGTGTGGTCGTCCGCTTCGCCCCTTCGCCTACAGGTTTTCTGCACCTGGGCGGGGCCCGCACCGCCCTCTTCAACTGGCTCTACGCCCGCCACTGCGGCGGCCGCTATCTGCTGCGGATCGAGGACACGGACCGCCTGCGCTCGACGCCGGAGGCCATCGCCGCCATCCTCGAGGGGTTGCGCTGGCTCGGGCTCGAGGGGGACGAGCCGCCGGTGTTCCAGTCCGAGCGCTTTCCCCGCCATCTCGAGGTGGCGGCGCGGCTGCTGGCGGAGGGGCGGGCCTATCGCTGCTGGTGCACGCCCGAGGAGCTCGAGGAGATGCGGGCGCGGGCGCGGGCCGAGGGACGGCCGGTGCGCTACGACCGCCGCTGTCGCGCCCGTCCGCCCGACTATGTGCGGCCCGGCGTGCGGCCGGTGATCCGGCTCGCGGTCCCCACCGAGGGCGAGACGGTGATCGAGGATCTGGTGCAGGGGACGGTGCGCATCGCCAACGCCCAGCTCGACGACATGGTGCTGGTGCGCGGCGACGGGACGCCCACCTACATGCTGTCGGTGGTGGTGGACGACCACGACATGGGCATCACCCACGTCATCCGTGGCGACGACCATCTCACCAACGCCTTCCGCCAGCTCCAGCTCTACCGGGCCATGGGGGTCGAGCCGCCGGCCTTCGCCCACATCCCGCTGATCCACGGACCCGACGGGGCCAAGCTCAGCAAGCGCCACGGTGCCGTCTCGGTGCTGGAATACCGGGAGATGGGCTTCCTGCCGGAGGCCATGCGCAACTATCTGGTGCGCCTCGGCTGGTCGCTGGGGGATCGTGAGATCCTCACCACCGAGGAGATGATCGCTCACTTCGACATCCGCGACGTGGGCCGTTCGCCCGCCCGCTTCGACATGGACCGGCTGCTCCACGTCAACGCCCACTGGCTGCGGCAGAAGCCGGCGGAGGAGCTGGTGCGGCTGGTGGAGCCCTTCCTCGCCCGCCTCGGCCTCGTGCTCGACGAGACCGGCCGGCGGCGGCTGCTGGACGGCATGGCGGAGCTGGTGGTGCGGGCGCGCACGCTGGTGGAGCTGGC
The DNA here is from genome assembly GCA_026982705.1 of Alphaproteobacteria bacterium. Classification (GTDB taxonomy): domain Bacteria; phylum Pseudomonadota; class Alphaproteobacteria; order Geminicoccales; family Geminicoccaceae; genus HRBIN39. The sequence goes on along the minus strand of JALSGP010000006.1, from coordinate 42,297 downwards.
GCGGGGCGCGCGGGTCTACGTGGCGCCGCGGCCCCTCGCCGTCGATCCGCGGGCGGCGAAGTTCCTCGACGGGGCGAACCGGGGCCGCCTCGCCCGCCTGCGGGCGGTGCTGGCGGAGGTGGACGCCTGGGAGCCGGCGCGGCTGGAGGAGGTGTGCCGGGCCTTCGCGGCGCGGGAGGGCCTGGCCTTCGCCAAGGTGGCCCAGCCGCTGCGCGCGGCCCTCACCGGCACCACCGTCTCGCCGCCCATCTTCGAGGTGATGCGGGTGCTGGGCCGGGAGGAGGTGCTGGCCCGTCTCGACGATGCCGCCGCCGGCCGCAATCCCGCACTGCAGCACGCGCCTTGAGCGGCACCGCGAAACCCCGTAGAGTGGGCACGGCCCGCCGTCCCTGAGCGGGCCCCCACGACGGTTTTCCCGCAATCGGGGAGATGCACCGATGAGCGACACGGCGAAGACGGCCCGTCTCGTCGCGCCGGAGGGTCGTACCGTCGACCTGCCGGTGCTCGAGGGCACGCTCGGGCCGGCGGTGATCGACGTGCGGCGGCTGTACGCCGAGACCGGCACCTTCACCTACGATCCCGGCTACACCTCGACGGCGAGCTGCCGCTCGGCCATCACCTTCATCGACGGCGAACGGGGCGTCCTCCTCTATCGCGGCTACCGCATCGAGGAGCTGGCCACGAAGAGCGACTTCCTGGAGGTGGCCTATCTGCTCCTCCACGGCGAGCTCCCCACCCGGGAACAGTACGACCGCTTCGTGCACGACATCACCTATCACACGATGCTGCACGAGCAGATCCAGTTCCTCTACCGGGGCTTCCGCCGCGACAGCCATCCCATGGCGGTGATGATCGCCGTGGTGGGCGCGCTCTCGGCCTTCTACTACGAGGATCTCGACGTCGACGATCCCCATCACCGCATGGTGGCGACCCATCGCATGATCGCCAAGATGCCGACCATCGCCGCCTGGGCGTACAAGTATTCGGTCGGCCAGCCCTTCATGTATCCCCGCAACGATCTCGACTACGCCGCCAACTTCATCCACATGATGTTCGCCACGCCCTGCGAGCCCTACCGGGTCGACCCGGTGCTCGCGCGGGCGCTGGACCGCATCTTCATCCTCCACGCCGACCACGAGCAGAACGCCTCCACCTCCACCGTTCGCCTGGTGGGCTCCACCGGCGCCAGCCCCTATGCGGCGGTGGCCGCCGGCATCGCCAGCCTGTGGGGACCGGCCCACGGCGGCGCCAACGAGGCGGTGGTGCGGATGCTGGAGGAGATCGGCACCGTCGACCGCATCCCCGAGTTCCTCGCCCGCGCCAAGGACCGGAACGATCCCTTCCGGCTGATGGGTTTCGGCCACCGGGTCTACAAGAACTACGATCCGCGGGCGGCGGTGCTCAAGGAGAGCGCCGACGAGGTGCTGGACCTGCTGGGCATCAGGCACAATCCCAAGCTGGAGATCGCCAAGGAGCTCGAACGGATCGCCCTGCAGGACGAGTACTTCCAGGAACGCAAACTGTTCCCGAACGTGGATTTCTACTCCGGCATCATCCTCGAGGCCATGGGCATTCCGCGGCGGATGTTCACCGCCATCTTCGCCCTCGCCCGCACCGTCGGCTGGATGGCCCAGTGGAACGAGATGATCGTCGACCCCGAACAGAAGATCGGTCGTCCCCGCCAGCTCTACGTCGGTCCCGGCGAGCGCGCCTACGTGCCCATGGAGGAGCGGCGCTGAGGGGCGAATCCGCGCCGGAACGGCCCCCTCCGGGGCCCGTCTCCGCCCCGCGGTTGACTCGCTCCCCACCGGTCCCATAACAGCGCTGGCCGCCGGATCGGAGCGGAATCTTCGTCCGTCGGAACGCCGCGGGACTCGGGGAACGGCCCCGAGGGCCCTATCGTGTTTGGATGGCCATGTTCGAAGGTCTGACCCAGCGTCTCACCGGCGTCCTCGACCGCCTGCGCCGGCGCGGAGCCCTCTCCGAGCGCGACGTGGAGGAGGCCCTGCGCGAGATCCGCGTCGCCCTCCTCGAGGCGGACGTGGCGCTGCCGGTGGTCAAGGACTTCGTCCGCGACGTGCGGGCGCGGGCGGTGGGGCAGGAGGTGCTCCGCAGCGTCACCCCCGCCCAGATGGTGGTCAAGATCGTCCACGACCGGCTGGTGGAGCTCCTGGGCGGCCGCAACGAGGACCTGCGCCTGGGCGCACCGCCGGCGGTGGTGCTGATGACGGGCCTGCAGGGCTCGGGCAAGACCACCACCACCGCCAAGCTGGCCCGCCATCTGGAGAAGCGGGCGCGCAAGCGGGTGCTGGTGGCCTCCCTCGACACCCGGCGGCCGGCGGCCCGCGAGCAGCTCGCCACCCTCGCCCGCCAGGCCGGCGTCGAGAGCCTCGCCATCGTCCCCGGCGAGGACGCCCTCGCCATCGCCCGGCGGGCGCTGGAGCGGGCCCGGCGCGCCGGGTTCGACGTCCTGATCCTGGACACCGCCGGCCGCCTCCACGTGGACGAGGAGCTGATGGCCGAACTCGCGGCCGTCCGCGATCTGGTGCGGCCGGCGGAAACGCTGCTGGTGGCGGACGCCCTCACGGGCCAGGACGCCGTCCAGGTGGCCCGCACCTTCGACGAACGCATCGGCATCACCGGCGTGGTCCTCACCCGTCTCGACGGCGACGCCCGCGGCGGGGCCGCCCTGTCGGTGCGGGCGGTGACCGGCCGCCCCATCAAGTTCGTGGGCGTGGGCGAGAAGCTCGAGGACCTGCAGCCCTTCCACCCCGAGCGCATGGCCTCGCGCATCCTCGACATGGGGGACGTGGTCACGCTGGTGGAACGGGCGGCGGAGACCCTCGAGAAGGAGGAGGCCGAGCGGCTCGCCCGCCGCATGGCCCGGGGCCGCTTCGATCTCGAGGACCTCAGGAAGCAGCTGGATCAGGTGCGCCGGCTCGGCGGCATGAGCGGCATCCTCGCCCAGCTGCCGGGAATCGCCCGGCTGCGCAAGCAGATCGACGCCTCGCGGCTGGACGAGAAGCTGATCGTCCGCCAGTGCGCCATCATCGATTCCATGACGCCGGAGGAGCGGCGCCATCCCGAGATCATCCACGCCTCCCGCAAGCGCCGCATCGCCGCCGGCTCCGGCACCACGGTGCAGGAGGTCAACCGGCTGCTCAAACAACACCGCGAGATGCAGAAGATGCTCAAGCGGGTGAAGAAGGCCGGCGGCCTCGGCAAGCTCCTGGGCGCCGCGGGGATGCCGCCCGGTCTGCCGCCGGGCGTGCGGCCCCACTGAGACCTTCCGTCCTGCCACACGGAGAAGCTGGAGAGGAGCCTCGCACATGCCGGTTCGCATCCGACTCGCCCGCATGGGCCGCAAGAAGCGCCCCTTCTACCGGATCGTGGTGGCCGATTCCCGGAGCCCCCGCGACGGACGTTTCATCGAGCGGGTCGGCACCTACGATCCACTGCTGCCCGACGACCACCCCCGGCGGGTGGTGCTGAACGAGGAACGCATCCGCTACTGGCTGTCGGTGGGCGCCCAGTACACCGACCGGGTGGCGCGATTCCTCGACCGGGCGGGCATCGTGCCCGGCGCCACGCGCCACCGTGGCACGGGCAAGCGCGCGCAGGAGATCGCCGCCCGTCGGGCGGCCGAGGCCGAAGGTGCCGAAGCGTAGCCGCCGTCGTCCCTTCCGCCGCCTGCGCCCCTTCGCCAACCGCGATCCCGCGCGTCTGGTGTGCGTGGCGGAGATCGCGACGGCCCACGGCGTGCGCGGCGCCCTCAAGCTCCGGACCTTCACGGCGGAGCCGGAGAACGTGCTGGCCTACGGGCCGCTCCTCGACGAGCGGGGCGAGGTGCGGCTCGTGATCCGCCGGGTGGTGGGGGTGTGGAAGTCGGGTCTCATCGTGGAGGCCGAGGGAGTGGACGACCGCACCACCGCCGAGTTCATGCGCGGTCTCCGGCTCTACGTGCCGCGCGCGGCGCTGCCGGAGCCGGGGGAGGAGGAGTACTACCACGTGGATCTCATCGGCCTGCGGGTGGAGGACACCGAGGGCCGTCATCTGGGCGAGGTGCTGGCGGTGCACGACTTCGGCGCCGGCGAGATCCTCGAATACGGCCACGGGCGCCACCGCACCCGGATGATCCGTTTCACCCGCGAGGAGGTCCCGGTGGTGGACCTCGCCGGCGGCCGCATCGTGGTGGCACCGCGGCCCGAGGTGACGGTGCCGCCCGCGCCCACCGCCGGTGCGGAGGAGGCGGAGGGTGCCGGCGAGGGCGGGGAGGCGCGGTCGTGAGCGCGCCCTGGACCTGCACCGTGCTCACCATCTTCCCGGACATGTTCCCGGGGCCGCTCGCCTTCTCGCTGGCGGGCCGGGCGCTGGAGCGGGGCCTCTGGCGGCTGCGGACGGTGGACCTGCGCGCCTATGCCACCGACCGTCACCGGAGCGTCGACGACACGCCCATGGGCGGCGGCGCCGGCATGGTGATGCGGCCGGACGTGGTGGCGCGGGCGGTGGACGCGGTGCGCGCCGAGGGGGCGCCGGGGCCCCTCCTCTATCTCACCCCCCGGGGCTGGCGTCTCACCCAGCGGGAGATCGACGCCTTCGCCCGCGAGCCGGGACTCGTGGTCCTCTGCGGCCGCTACGAGGGGGTGGACCAGCGGGTGATCGAGGCCCGCGGTTTCCTCGAATATTCCGTCGCCGACTTCGTCATGTCCGGCGGCGAGATCCCGGCCATGGCGGTGATCGACGCGTGCGTGCGCCTGCTGCCGGGCGTGGTGGGGGAGGCCGCCTCGCTGGACGAGGAGAGCTTCCGCGACGGTCTCCTGGAATATCCCCACTACACCCGGCCGCAGGTCTGGGAGGGCCGCCCCGTGCCGGAGGTCCTGCTCTCCGGCCATCACGAGCGCATCCGCCGCTGGCGGCGCCGGCAGGCGCTGGCCACCACGCGGGAGCGGCGGCCCGAGCTCCTTCCGGAGCATCTCTTGAAAGACGACGGATGACCGCCCACAACCCCCGGGGGTTGCGGGCACAGGACGGAGACGGGCCATGAACCTTCTGCAGCAGTTCGAGCGGGACCAGCTCCAGCAGCTCCTGGCACGGCGTCCGGTGCCGGACTTCCGCCCCGGCGACACGGTGCGGGTCCATCAGCGGGTGATCGAGGGCAATCGCGAACGCGTGCAGGTGTTCGAGGGCGTGGTGATCGCCCGCCGCAACCGCGGCATCAACTCCTCCTTCACCGTCCGCAAGATCAGCTATGGCGAGGGCGTGGAGCGCGTCTTCCCGCTCTACAGCCCCCGCATCGAGAAGATCGAGGTGGTGCGGCGCGGCCGCGTGCGCCGGGCCAAGCTGTACTATCTGCGCGAGCGGCGCGGCAAGGCGGCGCGCATCGCCGAGCGCATGACGCCGCGCGGCGGGGAGCGGACGGCCGAGGGGGCGGCCGGCGAGGGCTGAGTCGGAGCGTGGAGGTGCCGTCATGAGCGGACCCAGGACCCTGTTCGACAAGATCTGGGACAGCCACGTGGTGGACGTGCAGGAGGACGGCACCTGCCTGCTCTACATCGACCGCCATCTGGTCCACGAGGTCACGAGCCCCCAGGCCTTCGAGGGGCTGCGACAGGCGGGACGGCGGGTGCGGCGGCCCGACGCCACCCTCGCCGTGCCCGACCACAATGTGCCCACCACCGACCGCGCCCGCGGCATCCCCGACGAGACCTCCCGCATCCAGGTGGAGACCCTGCGCCGCAACTGCGCCGAGTTCGGCATCACCCTCTTCGACATGGACGATCCCCGTCAGGGCATCGTCCACGTCATCGGCCCCGAGGAGGGCTTCACCCTCCCCGGGACCACCATCGTCTGCGGCGACTCCCACACCTCCACCCACGGCGCCTTCGGCGCCCTGGCCTTCGGCATCGGCACCAGCGAGGTGGAGCACGTCCTCGCCACCCAGACCCTGCTGCAGAAGCGCCCCCGCACCATGCGCATCCGGGTGGAGGGCGAGCTCGGCTTCGGCGTCACCGCCAAGGACGTGATCCTCGGCATCATCGGGCGCATCGGCACCGCCGGCGGTACCGGCCACGTGATCGAATATGCCGGGCCGGTGATCGAGGCACTGTCCATGGAAGGGCGCATGACCGTCTGCAACATGTCCATCGAGGCGGGCGCGCGGGCCGGGCTGGTGGCACCGGACGAGAAGACCTTCGCCTATCTGCGCGGACGGCCCATGGCGCCCAAGGGGCTGGCGTGGGAGCAGGCGGTGGCCTACTGGCGCACCCTGCCCTCCGATCCCGGCGCGCGCTACGACCGCGAGGTGGCGATCGACGCCTCGGAGCTGGAGCCGCTGGTGACCTGGGGAACCTCGCCCCAGGACGTGGTCCCCGTCACCGGCCGGGTGCCGGATCCGGCCCGCGAGCGCGACGAGAAGCGGCGGGCGGCCATGGAACGGGCCCTCGCCTACATGGGCCTGGAGCCGGGGACGCCCATGGAGGAGATCCGCATCGACACCGTCTTCATCGGCTCCTGCACCAACGCCCGCATCGAGGACCTGCGCCTCGCCGCCGAGGTGGTGCGGCGCAGCGGACGGCGGGTGGCGTCCGGGGTGCGGGCGCTGGTGGTGCCCGGCTCCGGACTGGTGAAGCGGCAGGCCGAGGAGGAGGGGCTGGACCGGGTGTTCCGCGAGGCCGGCTTCGAATGGCGCGAGCCCGGCTGCTCCATGTGCCTCGCCATGAACAACGACCGCCTCGCGCCGGGCGAGCGCTGCGCCTCCACCTCCAACCGCAACTTCGAGGGACGGCAGGGCAAGGGCGGCCGCACCCATCTGGTGAGCCCGGCCATGGCCGCCGCCGCCGCCCTCACCGGCCGTCTCACCGACGTGCGCAAGCTGCTGGCCTGAGGAGGTGCCGATGCAGCCCTTCCGCAAGCTCACCGGCATCGCGGCGCCGCTGCCGCTGGTCAACGTGGACACCGACCAGATCATCCCGGCGAAATGGCTCAAGACCATCCGCCGCACCGGCCTCGGCCGCGGTCTCTTCGAATCGCTGCGCTTCCGCGAGGACGGTTCGGAGAATCCGGACTTCGTCCTCAACCGCGAACCCTACCGGCGGGCGGTGATCCTGATCACCGGCGAGAACTTCGGCTGCGGCAGCTCGCGTGAGCACGCGCCCTGGGCGCTTCTGGACTTCGGCATCCGCTGCGTCATCGCGCCCTCCTTCGCCGACATCTTCCACAACAACTGCTTCAAGAACGGCATCCTGCCCATCGTTCTCCCCCAGGAGACGGTGGACGCGCTGATGGAGGAGGCGGAACAGACGGCGGAGCCCGTCTTCACCGTCGATCTCGAGACGCAGACCATCCACCGGCCCTCCGGCAACGCGCCGGTGCGCTTCGAGGTGGATCCCTTCAAGCGCCACTGCCTGCTGGCGGGACTCGACGACATCGGTCTCACCCTCCAGCGGCTCGCGAAGATCGAGGCCTTCGAGACACGCCAGCGGCTGGAGCAGCCCTGGCTCTGGCAGCGCGCCGGCTGAGGGCCGGCCGGTTCCGGGAGACGGACGGTGGCGGAGCGACGCATCCTGTTCCTGCCGGGTGACGGCATCGGTCCCGAGATCATGGCCCAGGTGCGCCGGCTCGTGGACTGGTACAACGCCCGCGGCTACGGCTTCCTGGTGGAGGAGGATCTGGTGGGCGGCGCCGCCATCGACGCCCACGGCGTCCCCCTCCATCCCGACACCCTGGCGCGGGCCCGGGAGGTGGGCACCGTCATGCTGGGCGCCGTGGGCGGTCCGAAGTGGGACCATCTGCCCTTCGAGCGGAAGCCGGAGCGCGGCCTGCTCGCGCTGCGCAAGGAACTCGGCCTGTTCGCCAATCTGCGGCCGGCGCTGGTCTTCGACGCGCTGGTGGAGGCCTCCACCCTGAAGACCGAGGTGGTGCGGGGGCTCGACCTCCTGATCCTGCGCGAGCTCACGGGCGGTGTCTATTTCGGCGAACCGCGCGGCATCGAGGAGCTGCCCGACGGCGAACGCCGGGCCGTGGACACGCAGGTCTACACCACCCCCGAGATCCGCCGCATCGCCCGCGTGGCCTTCGAACTCGCCCGCAGGCGCCGCAACCGCGTCACCTCGGTGGAGAAGGCCAACGTCATGTACACCGGCGTGCTGTGGCGGCAGACGGTGCAGGAGGTCCACGACCGCGAATATCCCGACGTGGAGCTGCGCCACATGTACGCCGACAACTGCGCCATGCAGCTCCTGCGCGATCCGCACCAGTTCGACGTCATCGTCACCGACAATCTCTTCGGCGATCTGCTGTCGGACGAGGCGGCCATGCTCACCGGCTCGCTGGGCATGCTGCCCTCCGCCTCGCTGGGCGAGCGGCGCCCGGACGGCCGCCGCAACGCCCTCTACGAGCCGGTCCACGGCAGCGCCCCCGACATCGCTGGCCGCGACCTCGCCAATCCCCTCGCCTGCATCCTGAGCTTCGCCATGCTGCTGCGCCACAGCTTCGATCTCGGCGAGGAGGCCGACCGGCTGGAGGGGGCGGTGGCGCGGGTGCTGGAGGCCGGCTACCGCACCGCCGACATCCACACCCCCGGCACCACCCGGGTGGGCACCCGCGAGATGGGCGGTCGCGTGCTGGAGGCGCTGGAGGCGCTGTCCGGCTGAGGGAGGCCCTGTCGTGCGCCGCGGCCATCCGCCCGCCGACCCGGGAGCCGCGTGAGGACCGGCGACGTCCGGCCTCGGGAGCGCCCGGGTGCCCGCCCGCCCGGCTCAAGGCATCGGGATGCGGCGGCGCGAGGATCCGCCCCGGCTCCCCGCCGCGGTCCCCGGACGCCGGAGGGCCCTCGGGTCGCGACTCCCGGCGAGGCGTGGAACGTCCGGGCGATCCGCGACGGCGCGGAAGGGACACCGAGACGGAGAGGAGAGGACGGAGCGATGGGCTACAGGGTCGCGGTCGTGGGCGCCACCGGCGCCGTCGGCGGCGAGATGCTGCGGATCCTGCACGAGACCGGCTTCCCCGCCGACGAGGTGTTCGCCGTCGCCTCCGAACGCTCGGCCGGCAAGGAGGTCTCCTACGGCGACGACGTCACGCTGAGGGTGCGGAGCCTCCCGGACTTCGATTTCGAGGGGATCGATCTGGCCCTCTTCTCGGCGGGGGCCTCGGTCTCGGGCGAATACGCCCCGAAGGCGGCCGCCTGCGGCTGCATCGTGATCGACAACAGCTCCCGCTGGCGCATGGAGCCCGACGTCCCGCTGGTGGTCCCGGAGATCAACCCCGAGGCGCTGGAAGGGGTGCGGGCCCGCAACATCGTCGCCAATCCCAACTGCTCCACCATCCAGATGGTGATGGCCCTGAAGCCGCTGCACGATCTCGCCCGCATCACCCGGGTGGTGGTGGCCACCTACCAGTCGGTGAGCGGCGCCGGCCACCGTGCCATGGAGGAGCTGTTCGAACAGACCCGCGCGAAGTTCCTCCAGGAAGAGCGGGAGCCGCGGGTCTTCCCCCGGCCCATCGCCTTCAATCTCATCCCCCACATCGACCGCTTCCTCGACGACGATTTCACGAAGGAGGAGTGGAAGATGCGGGTCGAGACCAGGAAGATCCTCGACCTGGAGATCGAGGTGGTGGCCACCTGCGTGCGGGTGCCGGTGTTCGTCGGCCACAGCGAGGCCGTCTTCGTCGAGTTCGCCGAGCCCGTCGAGGTGGAGGACGCCCGCGGCGCCCTCCGGGCCTTCCCGGGCGTGACGGTGATCGACCGGCCGGATCGGGGCGAGTACGCGACGCCCGTCGACTGCGTGGGCGAGTACGAGGTGTTCGTCTCGCGCATCCGCCGCGATCCCACGGTGCCCAGCGGGCTCGCCCTGTGGGTGGTGGCGGACAATCTGCGCAAGGGGGCGGCGCTCAACGCGGTGCAGATCGCCCACAAGCTCGTGGAGATGGGGCTGGTGTGAGCCCCGGCGACGGGGGAGAGGGATGGTGGCGAAGGAACGCCTGCGGGTGGCGGTGCTGGGCGCCAGCGGCTACACCGGCGCCGAACTCGTCCGCCTGCTCGCCGGTCATCGCTTCGTGGAGATCCGTGCGCTCACCGCCGAGCGCCGGGCCGGGCGACACCCCGGCGAGGTGTTCCCCCATCTCGCCGGCCTCGACCTGCCGCCGCTGGTGCGCCTGGAGGAGGTGGACTTCGCCGGGCTCGACGCCGTCTTCTGCTGTCTGCCCCACGGGCTCACCCAGGAGGTGGTGGCGGGCCTGCCGGACCATCTGCGCATCGTCGACCTCTCCGCCGACTTCCGCCTGCGCGACCCCGCCGTCTACGAGGCCACCTACGGCCGGCCCCACCGCGCCCTCGCCCTCCAGCGCGAGGCGGTCTACGGCCTCACCGAACACTACCGCGAGGCCATCCGGGGCGCCCGCCTCGTGGCCAATCCCGGCTGCTACACCACCACCGCCGAGCTGGCGCTGGTGCCGCTGCTCGCGCGCGGGCCGCTGATCGACCCCGACCGCATCGTGATCGACGCCAAGTCCGGGGTGAGCGGGGCCGGCCGCGAACCCAGGATCGGCTCCCTCTACTGCGAGGTGGCGGAGGGCTTCCACGCCTATGGCGTCGCCACCCACCGGCACACCCCCGAGATCGAACAGTGCCTCGCCGACTTCCTCGGCCGGTCCCTCGCGGTGATCTTCACCCCCCATCTCGTGCCCATGAACCGCGGCATCCTCGCCACCATCTACGTGGATCTCGCGGAGGGGGCCACACCGGAGGATCTCCACGCGGCCCTGACCGGCGCCTATCGCGAGGAGCCCTTCGTACGGGTGCTGCCCCTCGGGCGCCTGCCCACCACCCGCGAGGTGCGCGGCACCAATCTCTGCCTCCTCGGCGTCCACCGGGCGCGGGTGAAGGGCCGCGCCATCCTCGTCTCGGTCCTCGACAATCTCGTCAAGGGCGCCTCCGGTCAGGCGCTGCAGAACCTCAACGTGATGGCGGGTCTGCCGGAGACGGAGGGCCTCCCCACCCTGCCCCTGTTCCCGTGAGGAGGCGGACCGTGGGCGCGTCCGGGGCCGACCTTCCCATCCGTCCCGAGGACGTGGCCGCCGCCCACGCCCGCATCCGCGGCGGCATCCGCCGCACCCCCACCCTCCCCTCGCGGACCCTCTCCGAGATCCACGGCTGCGAGATCTGGATCAAGTTCGAGAACCTGCAGTACACCGCCTCCTTCAAGGAGCGCGGTGCCCTCAACCGTCTCCTGCGGCTCACGCCGGAGGAGCGCCGGCGCGGGGTGGTGGCGGCCTCCGCCGGCAATCACGCCCAGGGCGTGGCCCACCACGCCCGCCGTCTGGGCATCTCCGCCGTGATCGTGATGCCGGAGACCACCCCCTTCGTGAAGGTGGACCACACCGAGCGGCTGGGCGCGCGGGTGGTCCTGCACGGCCGCGGCGTCGAGGAGGCGGCGGCGGAGGCCCGTCGCATCGCCGCGCGGGAGCGGCGCGTCTTCGTCCACCCCTACGACGATCCCGCGGTGGTGGCGGGTCAGGGCACCGTCGCCCTCGAGATGCTGGAGGACGTCCCGGATCTCGAGGTGCTGGTGGTGCCGGTGGGCGGCGGCGGTCTGATCTCGGGCATCGCCGTCGCCGCCCGAGGGCTGCGGCCGGAGGTGGAGATCGTGGGCGTGGAGGCCGCCCTCTATCCGTCGGTGGTCCATCTCCTGCGGGGCGAGCCGCCGCCCGCGGGCGGTCCCACCATCGCCGACGGCATCGCCGTCAAGCGGCCGGCCGAACTCACCCTGCGGCTGATCCGCGCCCTCGTGGACGAGGTGCTGCTGGTGGAGGAGGCGGCCATCGAGGCGGCGGTGGTGGCGCTCCTGGAGATCGAGAAGACGGTGGCGGAGGGAGCCGGCGCCGCACCCCTCGCCGCCGTCGCCAGCCATCCCGATCGCTTCCGCGGCCGCCGCATCGGCCTCGTCCTCTCCGGCGGCAACATCGACAGCCGCATCCTGAGCTCGGTGATCCTGCGCGGCCTCGTGCGCAGCGACCGGCTGGTCCGCTACCGCGTCTCCGTCCCCGACCATCCCGGTGCCCTCGCCGCCGTCGCCCGCATCATCGCCCGCGCCGGCGGCAACATCGTCGACGTGGTCCACCAGCGGGCCTTCTCGCGCCTGTCGGTACGCCAGACCGACCTCGACCTCACCATCGAGACCCGCAACCGCGATCACGCCCGCGCCATCGCCCGCGCCCTCGTGGCCGCGGGCCACCACGTCCGCCGTCTCGAACCGGACGGGGTCGCCGAGGCCGATATAGGAAAATAATCTTTACGACGGTCCCGCGGGCGGCTAGGATCGGCGGTGTCGGGTCCCCTCGCCGGTGCCGTCCCCGTCCCAGCAAGCGGGAGACGCGAAGGTGCGCGTGCTGCTGCTCGAACGGGAGGCGCGCGCGGGTTCGCCGCGGGCCCGCGAGCTCGCCCGCCGCCACGAGGTGCGGGTGGCGGAGAGCCTCGCCGAGGCGCTCCTGGACCTGGCCCAGGAGGAGGCGCGGCCGGATCTGGTGGTCACCGACCTCGATCTGCCCGACGCCCAGGGGGCCGAGGTGCTCACCGCCCTCCAGGAGGCGGCCTGGGACGTGCCCATCCTGGTGGTGGACGGCGCCGGTCCGCCGGCGGCCGCCACCTCCGTCCTCGCTCTCCTGGAGCCGGAGAGCGAGACGGTGGAGGAAGCCGACGAGGAGGGCGGGATCGAGGCGGGGACGCTGCCGGGGGTGCGGCGTCGTCGCGCCCACAGGTTCGCCCTCCTGCAGGCGGAGGGGGAGGTGGTGCTGGAGCATCTCGCGGTGCGGGTGGCCGACGCCACCGCCCGGCGGACCGCCGAGGAGCTCGCCCGCCGCCTCGGTCTCGGCGACGGCGACGGCGAGGAGCTGCGCCGGGCCATCCGCCTCGCCCGTGGCTTCGAGCATCTCAAGAGCCGCTTCCTCGGCGCCCTCGCCACCGGTCTCGGCGCCGCCCTCCTGCTGGCGCTCGCCAACGGCCTCGCCCTGCTGCTGCGCCGTCAGGCGGGCGAGCCCTGATCGGGACGACCTTCGGGCGCTCCACTGGACGGGGCTCGGGGCTTTGTCTAATCACCGGGCGTCCCGTGAGCGCAGGCCCGGAGGTGTCGATGCCGGCATCGCCCTACTACGACCGCCACGAGATCCGTCCGCCGGAGGAGCGCGAGCGGGTGCTGTTCCACGCCTTGCCGGGCCTGCTGCGCCACGCCCTCGACAACGCCCCCTTCTACCGCGAGCACCTGGCCGGGGTGGAGCCGGAGGCGGTCACCGACCGCGCCGCCCTCGCCCGCCTGCCGATCCTGCGCAAGAGCGAGATCGTCCACATCCAGGAACGGGAGCCGCCCTTCGGCGGGCTGGTGGCCACCCCGCCGGAGCGGCTCGCCCGCGTCTTCCAGTCGCCGGGTCCCATCTACGAGCCCCAGGGCTTCCGCGCCGACTACTGGCGCATGGCCCGCGCCCTCTACGCCGCCGGCTTCCGCCGTGGCGATCTCGTCCACAACACCTTCGCCTACCATCTGACGCCGGCCGGCTTCATGATCGAGGGCGGCGCCCGCGCCCTGGGCTGTCCGGTGTTCCCCGCCGGCACCGGGCAGACCGAGCTCCAGCTCCTCGCCATCTCGCGCCTCCGCCCCGTCGCCTACGCCGGCACGCCCTCCTTCCTGCGCATCCTGGTGGAGAAGGGGCGCGAGACCGAGCGGCCCGTCAGCTTCCGCAAGGCGCTGGTGGCCGGCGAGGCCTTCCCGCCGGACCTGCAGCAGAGCCTCGCCGAGGAACACGGCATCGACGCCTATCAGGCCTACGCCACCGCCGAGTGCGGCCTCATCGCCTACGAGACGCCGGCGCGGGAGGGGATGGTGGTGGACGAGGGGCTGATCCTGGAGATCGTCCGTCCGGGGACCGGCGATCCCGTCCCCGAGGGCGAGGTGGGCGAGGTGGTGGTGACGGTCTTCAATCCGGACTATCCCCTCGTCCGCTTCGCCACCGGCGATCTCTCGGCGATCCTCCCCGGCCGCAGCCCCTGCGGACGCACCAACGTCCGCATCCGCGGCTGGATGGGCCGTGCCGACCAGGCCACCAAGGTGCGCGGGATGTTCGTGCGGCCGGAACAGGTGGAGCGCATCCGCCGGCGCTTCCCCGAACTGGGTCGCGCCCGCCTCGAGGTGCGGCAGGTGGCGGGGCGCGACGAGATGGTGCTGCGGGTGGAATGCGCGGCCCCCGACGAGGATCTCGCCGCCCGCATCCGGGAGGCCATCCGCGCCGAGACCGGGCTCCGGGGCGAGGTGGCCTTCGCCGGACCGGGCGAACTCCCCAACGACGGCAGGGTGATCGACGACCGGCGCGGACAGGGCTGAACGTGCGGTTCGAGGCGCACGACCTCGCCTGCGTCCGCGGCGGCCGGCCGGTCTTCGCCCGGCTCGACTTCGCGCTGGCCCCGGGCGACGCGCTGTGGCTGCGCGGACCCAACGGCGCCGGCAAGTCGAGCCTCTTGCTGATTCTGGCCGGTCTGCTGCCGCCCGCCGCCGGCATCCTCCGCTGGGAGGGGACGCCGGTGGATCCGCGCAGCCCCGAGTTCCGCGCCCGCTTCCACTTCGTTGGTCATCGCGACGGCGCGACGGCGGCCCTCACGGTGCGCGAGAACCTGGCCTTCCAGGCGGCCCTCGTCGGCGGCGCGGGGGACGTGGAGACCGCCCTCGCCGCCTTCGACCTCGCCCCCCTGGCCGAGCGGCCCGCTCGCCATCTCTCCTCGGGGCAGAGGCGCCGTCTCGCCCTCGCCCGCCTGCTGCTGACCCCGCGGCCGCTGTGGCTGCTGGACGAGCCCGGGGTGGGGCTGGACGCCTCCAGCCGGGCCCGGCTGGAGGCGCTGCTGCGGGACCATCGCGCGGCGGGCGGCATCTGCATCGTCGCCAGCCACGGCGACGTCGCCCTCGACGATCCCCTGGTGCTCGACTTCGGAGCGGCGGCGTGATCCGGGCGCTCCTCGCCGTCGCCCTCCGCGATCTGCGCATCGCCGTGCGGCGGCCGGCGGAGACGCTGGTGGGCGCCGTCTTCTTCGCCCTCGCCCTCTCCCTGTTCCCGCTCGGCGTGGGCGCCTCGCCCGACGTGCTGACCCGCATCGGGGCCGGCGTCATCTGGGTGCTGGCCCTCTTCGCCGTCCTCCTCTCCCTGGAACGCATGTTCCAGGGCGATTTCGAGGACGGTTCGCTGGAGCTGCTGGTGCTGTCGCCGGAGCCGCTGGAACTGCTGGTCCTGGGCAAGTGCCTCGCCCACTGGCTCACCAGCGGTCTGCTGCTGGTGCTGGTCTCGCCGCTCCTGGCCGTGCTCATGGCGCTGCCGGCGGAGGCCCTGTGGGTGCTGCCGGTGGCCCTCGTCCTCGGCACGCCCACCCTCACCCTGATCGGTGCCATCGGCGCGGCGCTGATGCTGGGCAGCCGCCGCGGGACCGCCACCATGGCACTGCTGGTGCTCCCCCTCTACATCCCGGTCCTGGTCTTCGGTGTGTCGGCGGTGGACGGCTATCTGCTGGGACTGGGCGGCGGCACCCAGCTCCTGGTGCTGGGGGCGATGCTCATGGTCGCCCTGGCGCTGGCGCCCTTCGCCACCGCCGCGGCGCTGCGCCTCGCCTTCGCCTGAGGGGACGGGAGGACGCGTTGCATCGGGCGGATGCCGGCCTATAGTCCCGCTCGGCGCGAACCCCCGTCCTTCGGAGAGGAGCCGACATGATCACTCCGGCATACGCCCAGGCCGCGGGCGGGCCCGCCGGCGGTGGCGATTTCTTCGTCTCGCTGCTGCCGCTCATCCTCATCTTCGCGGTCTTCTGGTTCCTGCTCATCCGTCCCCAGCAGAAGAAGATGAAGGAGCATCAGCAGATGCTCCAGAGTCTCCGCAAGGGCGATCGCGTCGTCACCGGCGGTGGGATCATCGGGCGCATCGTCAAGGTGGACGATCAGGACAACACCGTCACCCTGGAGATCGCCCAGGGCGTGCAGGTGCGGGTGGTCAAGCCCACCATCGCCGAACGCCTCGACAAGCAGCCCCAGCCGGCCAATCAGCCGGCGCCCTCCTCCTCCGGCTCCGGCGGCGGGCTGCTGGCCCGGCTGTTCCCGTCGAAGAAGCAGGGCTGAACCATGGCCTATCTCGCGCCCTGGCGGATCGTCGTGGTGGTGGGCGCGGTGCTGATCGGGATCCTCGCGAGCCTGCCCAATCTCTTCGAGCGCACCACCCTCGACCGCCTGCCCGACTGGGTGCCCAAGCGTCAGATCGTCCTCGGTCTCGATCTCCAGGGCGGATCCCACCTGCTCCTGGAGGTGGACGTCGAGACGCTGGTGCGCGAGCGACTGGAGAACCTCCTCTCCGACATCCGCCGGGTGCTGCGCCCGGCCCGCATCGGCTATCGCGGGCTCGCCGTGCGCGGCGACGAGGTCACCTTCACCCTGGTGGATCCGGCCCAGCGCGATCTCGCCCTCGAGAAGCTCGGGGAGATCAATCCGCAACTGGTGGCCGGTCCCTTCGGGGGGCCGACCGGTCGCCGCGAGTTCGACATCACCGTCCGCGACGACGGCCGGGTGGTGATCCGCCTCTCCGATCACGGCTACGAGATGCTGGTGGACTCGGCGGTGAGCCAGTCCCTCGAGGTGGTCCGCCGGCGGATCGACGAGCTCGGCACCCGCGAGCCCACCATCCAGCGCCAGGGCGAGAATCGCATCCTGGTCCAGGTGCCGGGCGAGCGCGATCCGGAACGGATCAAGCGTCTGCTGGGGAGGACGGCGCGCCTCACCTTCCATCTCGTGGACATGGAGGCGAGCGTGCAGGAGGCGCTGGCCGGCCGGCTGCCGCCGGGGGACATGCTGGTGCCCGCCGCCGACGACCGCGGACCCTCCCACTATGTGCTGAAACGGCGGGTGGAACTCTCGGGCGAGCATCTGGTGGATGCCCGCGTCTCCTTCCAGAACGGCCAGCCGGTGGTGGCCTTCCGCTTCGATTCGGTGGGCGCCCGCCGCTTCGCCGAGATCACCCGCGAGAACGTGGGCCGGCTCTTCGCCATCGTCCTCGACGGCAAGGTCATCAGCGCTCCCCGCATCCGCGAGCCCATCCTCGGCGGCTCCGGCATCATCGAGGGCGGCTTCACCGTGGAGACCGCCAACGAGCTCGCCATCCTGCTGCGGGCCGGTGCCCTGCCGGCACCCCTGGAGGTGGTGGAAGAGCGCAGCGTCGGCCCGGAACTCGGCGCCGATTCCGTGCGCGCCGGCAAGATCGCGAGCCTGCTGGCCCTGGTGCTGGTGGCCCTGTTCATGCTGGCCTACTACGGCCTCTTCGGCCTGTTCGCGGATCTGGCGCTGGTGGCCAATCTCTTCCTGATCGTCGGCGCCCTCTCGCTGCTGGAGGCCACCCTCACCCTGCCCGGCATCGCCGGCATCGTCCTCACCATCGGCATGGCGGTGGACTCCAACGTCCTCATCTTCGAGCGCATCCGCGAGGAGATGCGGCGCGGGCGGCCGCCGCTCTCGGCCATCGACACCGGCTTCCGCGAGGCGTTGCGGGCGGTGGTGGACGCCAATCTCACCACCCTCATCGCGGCCCTCGTCCTGTTCCAGTTCGGTACCGGTCCCGTGAAGGGCTTCGCCGTCACCCTCTCCATCGGCGTGCTCACCACCATGTTCACCGCCATCATGCTCACCCGGGTGGTGGTGTTCGGCTGGTACACGCGCGCCCGCCCGGCCACCATCCCGCTGTGAGGACGGATCCGCGCCATGCGCCTCCTGCCCCGCTTCATCCCCGACGACGCCCACGTCCCCTTCATGCGCTGGCGCCTGCCCGCGATGCTGACCTCCGCGGCGCTGGTGGTGCTCTCGCTGCTGCTGGTCTTCGGCGTGGGCCTCAACCTCGGCATCGACTTCCGCGGCGGCTCGCTGCTGGAAGTGCGCATGCCGGGGCCGGCGGATCTCGCCGCCATGAGGAGGGTGCTGGGCGAGCTGGATCTCGGCCAGGTGGAGCTGCAGAACTTCGGCGACGAGCGGGAGGTGCTGATCCGCATCGAACGGCAGGAGGGCGACCGGGAAGCCCAGCAGGCCGCCATCGAGATCGTCAAGAAGGCGCTGGTGGGGGCCTTCGGCGAGGGCATCGAGTTCCGGCGTGCCGAATACGTCGGCCCCAAGGTGAGCCGCGAGCTGTTCTGGAACGGGGTGCTGGCGGTCGGCCTCGCGCTGGTGCTGGTGCTGATCTACATCTGGTTCCGCTTCGAATGGCAGTTCGGGGCCGGGGCCATCGTGGCGCTGTTCCACGACGTGCTCACCACCCTCGGCCTGTTCGTCGTCACCGGTTACGAATTCAACCTCGCCACGGTGGCCGCCATCCTCACCATCGTCGGCTATTCGCTCAACGACACGGTGGTGATCTACGACCGCATCCGTGAGAACCTGCGCCGCTACAAGACCACGCCGCTCGAACCTCTCATCGACCGCAGTCTCAACGAGACCCTCGCCCGCACCCTCATGACCTCGATCACCACCCTCATCGCGCTGGTGGTGCTGTTCGTCGTCGGGCCGAAGGTGATCGAGGGGTTCATCTTCGCCATGATCTGGGGCGTGCTGGCCGGCACCTATTCCAGCGTCTACATCGCCGCGCCCGTTCTCATCCACTTCGGCCTGCGACGGGCCGCGCTCGCGGAGCCGGCGCCGGCCACCGGATCCTGAGGAGGCGGCCGTGGACCTGGAACCCCTGACCCCACCGGCCGATCGCCCGCACATCCGGTCCTACGGCCCCGGCGGTTTCCTCATCTCCGGCGTGCGCTGGCGGGGCGCCGTGCTGGTCCGGGCCGAGGGCGTGACGACGGTGGCGGCCCCCGGCCCCGAGGCGCTGACGCCGGCGCTGCTGGAGTCCCTCGCCCTCGACGGGCTCGATCTGCTGCTGCTGGGGACCGGGACGCACTTCGTCGCACCGTCCGCGGCCCTCCGGGCGGCACTGCGCCACCGGGGCATCGCCCTGGAGGCCATGACCACCGCCGCCGCCTGCCGCACCTTCAATCTGTTGCTGGCCGAGGACCGGCGGGTGGCGGCGCTGCTGCTGCCGCCGGGTGGCGACGAACGTTGAACGCGAAGGGGGGCCGGTCGCCCGGCCCCCGTGACGCTCGTTCACCGGTGGCTCAGGAAGCGAGGGCCCTCTGCAGTTCCCCCTCCACCGCCTCCCAGTCGATCAGATGGTTGATGAAGGCGGCCACGTACTCGGGCCGACGGTTCTGATAGTCGAGATAGTAGGCGTGCTCCCACACGTCGATGCCGAGGAGGGGCGTCATGCCGAAGACCAGCGGATTGACGCCGTTCGGGGTCTTGAGGACCTTGAGCTCGTCACCGTCCAGCGCCAGCCACGCCCAGCCCGAGCCGAAGACGGTCACCGCCGCCTCCTTGAACTTCTCCCGCCACGCCTCGAAGGAACCGAAGGCGTCCTCGATGCGCCGGAGCAGTTCGCCGCCGGGCTTGCCGCCGCCACCCTTCTTCATCACCCGCCAGAACAGGCAGTGGTTCCAGTGCTGGCCCGCGTTGTTGAAGATCGCCTCGCGGGCGGGATCGTTGTAGGTGGCGGTGACGATCTCCTCGAGGCTCTTGTTCTCCAGCTCGGTACCCTCGACGAGGTTGTTGAGATTGTTGACGTAGGTGGCGTGGTGCTTGTCGTGGTGGAGATGCATCGTGGTGGACGAGATGTACGGCTCCAGCGAGTCGTAGGGGTAGGGAAGATCCGGCAGTTCGAACGCCATGGCCCTTCTCCTCTCCTCCGGTTGCAGGCGGTCTCCCGTGCTCCGGCCCGCAGATAGGCAGCCGGAGTGCGGGGCGGAAGGGGTCGTGCCCTCGGGCGCACCCGCTCTAACCCCGGCCCCGGAGCGAGGCAAGGGCGAGGGCGGGTGGAGACGACGGTGGGCGAACCGGTGCGGGTGACGACACTGCTTGCGGAACTGCGCCGCCTCGATCCCGAGCGGGCGCCGCTCGCCGTCTTCGCCGCACCCGCCCTGCGGGCCCCCTTCGCCGCCGCCCTGCTGGTCCACGCCGAGCTGGCCCGTGCCTGCGAGGAGGCCGGCGAGGACATGGTGGCGCTGGTCCGCCTCGCCTGGTGGCGGGAGGCGCTGGAGGCGGGACGCGGGGAGGGCCATCCCGCCCTCGCCCTTCTCGCCGATGCCGTGCGGGGCGAACCGGTGCGGAGGGCCCTGCTGGCCACCCTCCCCGCCCGCGAGGCGCTGGTGGAGGCGCGGGGCTTTCCCACCGTCGCCGCCTATCTCGACCACGCCCGCGCCACCGCCGGCCGCCTCCACGCCCTGCTGGCCGAGCTGGCGGGCCGACCACCGGCGCTGCGCGAGGCCGCCTTCCGGGCCGGTGCCGCCTACGGCGCCGCCGGCCTCCTCCGTTCGTCGCGGGCCTACGCCCGCCGGGGCATCGCCCTCGTGCCGCGGGAGCTGCTGCCGGCGCGACGCACGCTCGCCCGCGCCGGCGGCATCGCCGTGCCCGAACTGGCGGAGGCGGTGCGACGGCTGCTGGAGGCGGCGGCGGAGGCCTTCCCGCTCCCCGCCGATCCCGACCCGCTGGTGCGCCTGCCCGCCCGTCTCGCCCGCCGCTCCCGCCGTCAGCTCGCCCGTGCCGGTTTCGATCCCTTCCACCGGCGCGTGGGTCCGCTGGTGGGGGGCGGACTCGACCTCCGCCTTCTCCTCGCCGGCATCCGCCCCGGCCCCGGAGATCCCTGAAGCCGCCCTTGCGGGGACCGCGCGGGCGGCTATGTGTCGGCGCGGTCCCGAGCACGGGAGAGGCTCCATGCCGCGCCGCCTCCGTTCCGGCGTGCCGTCACTGCTGCTGGCGCTGTCGTTCCTCCTTTCCGCCGTCCCCGCCGCCCGCGCCGGCGAGCGGGTGGTCTTCGGTCTCAACTGGGTGGCGGAGGCGGAATATGGCGGCTTCTACCAGGCCCTCGCCACCGGCATCTACGCGCGCTACGGGCTGGAGGTGGAGATCCGCCAAGGGGGCCCGCAGGTGCCCCACGCCCAGCTCCTCGCCGCCGGCCGCCTCGATCTGGGCCTCGCCGACAACATGCTGATCTCCTTCAACTTCGTCGAACAGGGGGTGCCGGTGGTGGCCGTCGCCGCCTTCTTCCAGAAGCCGCCCCAGGCGCTCCTGGCCCATCCCGATGCCGGCATCGACGACTTCGCCGATCTCCGCGGCCGCACGCTGCTGGTGGCCACCGAGGACCGGCTCACCTGGTGGCGGTGGCTGAAGCGGCTCCATGGTCTCTCCGACGACCAGCTCCGTCCCTACACCTTCAATCCCGCCCCCTTCCTCGCCGACCGCGAGGTGGTGATGCAGGCCTATGTCACCGCCGAGCCCTGCATCGTGCGGGAGGTGGGCGGTTTCGAGCCGCGGGTCCTGATGCTGGCGGATGCCGGCTGGACCACCTACGCCAACATCCTGCAGGTGCGCCGCGACCTGCTGGAACGGCGCCGCGATGCCATCCGCCGCTTCGTCGACGCCTCCATCGAGGGCTGGTACGACTATCTCTACGGCGACCCCGAGCCGGCCCATGCCCTCATCCGCCGCGAGAATCCGGAGATGAGCGAGTCCTTCCTCGCCTGCGCCCGTCGCAGGCTGATCGCCCACGGCATCGTCGATTCCGGTGACGCCCTCACCCTCGGCATCGGGGCCATGACCGAGGCGCGCTGGCGGGACTTCCACGACCGCATGGTGAAGGCCGACGTGGTCCCGGCCGGGCTTCCCTGGCGCGAGGCCTTCACCCTCGATTTCGTCAACCGGGGCCACGGTCTCGAGCGCAAGGCC
This sequence comes from Alphaproteobacteria bacterium, assembly GCA_026982705.1. Taxonomy (GTDB): domain Bacteria; phylum Pseudomonadota; class Alphaproteobacteria; order Geminicoccales; family Geminicoccaceae; genus HRBIN39. The sequence continues at coordinate 20,482 of JALSGP010000006.1, read as the reverse complement.
GCCCTCCAGCGCGGACGATGAACACCGTCCTCGCCCTCGAGGGCGTCCGCCACGTCTATCCCAACGGCCTCCACGCCCTCGACGGCCTCGACCTCGCCCTCGCCGAGGGGTCCTTCACCGCCCTCCTCGGCCCCTCCGGCTGCGGCAAGACCACCACCCTCCACATCGCCGCCGGCCTCCTCGCTCCCACCGCCGGCCGCGTGCGGCGACGGGAGGATCCGCCGCCACCGGGCTCCGTCGGCTTCGTCTTCCAGGAACCGGTGCTGCTGCCCTGGCTCGACGTCTGGCACAATGTCGCCCTGCCGCTGCGGCTGCTGCGCCGGCCGCGGGCGGAGATCGACGGGCGGGTGGCGGCGCTGCTGCGCACCGTGGGTCTCGCCGCGCTGCCCCGCCTCCATCCGGACGAGCTCTCGGGCGGCATGCGCATGCGGGTGGCGGTGGCGCGGGCGCTGGTCACCGATCCGCGACTGGTGCTGATGGACGAGCCCTTCGCCGCCCTCGACGAACTGGCCCGCTTCCGCCTCGACGACGAGCTGCAGCGGCTGTGGCTGGCGCGGCGCTTCACCGTGCTCTTCGTCACCCACTCCGTCTACGAGAGCGTCTATCTGGCCCAACGGGTGCTGGTGATGGGCCCGCGCCCCGGCCGCATCGTCGCCGAGATCCCCGTCCACGAACCCCATCCCCGCGATGCCGCCTTCCGCACGTCCGCCCGCTTCGCCGAGCTCTGCCGGACGGTGCTGGCGGCGCTGGCCCGGAGCGGCGCCACGGAGGCGGCGGCATGAGGAGGATCGGAGTCCTCCGCCGACCGGGGCTCGTGCTGCGCCTCGCCGTGCCGTTGCTGCTGGGGGGCGGCTGGGAGCTCGCCGTGCGTCTTTCCGGCGTGCCCCACTGGATCCTGCCCGGTCCCCTCGCCGTGGGGCGGGCGCTGGTGGAGGGCCTGCCGGTGCTGCTGCCGGCACTGGCGGTGACCCTCGCCGTCACCCTCGGCGCGCTCGTGGTGGCCGCCGCGGGCGGGATCCTCCTCGCCCTCGCCATCGCCCTCTCGCCGCTGCTGGAGGCGGCGCTGCTGCCGCTGGCGGTGACCCTGCAGGTGATCCCGCTGGTGGCGGTGGCGCCGGTGATCCTGCTCTACGTGGAGCGGGTGGAGACGGCGCTGGTGCTGTGTGCGGCGCTGGTGGCCTTCTTCCCGGTACTGGCCGGCACCCTGAGTGGGCTGGAACGGGCCGGAACGGCGGAGCGGCGCCTCTTCGCCCTCTACCACGCGAGCCGCTGGCAGGAGCTGGTCCATCTGCGGCTGCCGACGGCGCTGCCCCATCTCCTCGCGGGACTCAGGGTGGGGGGCACGCTGGCGCTGGTGGGGGCGGTGGTGGCCGAGTTCGCCGCCGGTCACGCCGGCAGCCGCGCCGGCCTCGCCTTCCGCATCCTCGAAGCCGGCTGGCGGCTGGACATCCCCCGCATGTACGCGGCCCTGGTGCTGCTGGCCGCGAGCGGTCTCGTCCTCCACGCGCTGCTGCGCGGCATCGAGCGGGCGGTGCTGCGCCGGTTTCACCTGGCGCCGCGGGAGGGATCGTAGGGATTGTCGCCGGCCCGCGGCTCCAGCCGCACCGGGATGCCGGCGAGATCGAAGGCCGCGCGCAGTTCCCGCGCCAGATAGCGGAGATAGCTGCGCGGCATCTCCAGCGCCGGACGGTTGCCGAACAGCACGATGTGCGGCGGGCGGGTGTCCACCTGGGTGGCATAGCGGATCTTCACCCGCCGGCCGGCGACGGCGGGCGGGGCGTGGTGGCGCAGGACCTCCTCCAGCCAGCGATTGAGGGTGCCGGTGGGGATGCGTCGACTCCAGCGTTCGCGGGCCGTCACCACCGCCGCCAGCAGCCGATCGAGGCCGTGGCCGGTGAGGGCCGAGACCGGCACGACGGGCACGCCCTCGATCTCCGACAGCCGGCGTCCCGCCCGCTCCCGCACCAGACTCCCCACCGCCCGCGGATCCTCCACCAGATCCCACTTGTTGAGGGCCACCACCAGCGGCCGCCCCCGGGCCGTCACGTAACGGGCGATGGCGGCGTCCTGCTTCTCGAGCGGCATGCGGGCATCCAGCACGAGGATGGCCACCTCCGCCCGCCGCACCGCCTCCAGCGCCCGTCCCGCCGAGATCTTCTCCAGGCGGTCGTCGATGCGGGCGCGCTTCCGGAGCCCGGCGGTGTCCACCAGCACGAAGTCCCGCCCGCGCCAGCACCAGGGCACCTCCACCGCGTCGCGGGTGAGCCCCGGCGTCGGGCCGGTGAGCAGCCGCTCCGCCCCGAGCAGCCGGTTCACCAGCGACGACTTGCCGGTATTGGGACGCCCCACCACGGCGATGCGGACGGGCCCGCCGTCTCCGGCTCCCTCCTCTTCCGCCGCCGTCTCCGGCTCCGCCGTCCGATCCTCCGGCGGCCGCCGCAGCAGCGGGCGCAGGGCATCGGCGAGATCGTCCAGGCCCCGGCCGTGGCGGGCCGACAGGCACACCGGCGTCCCCAGACCCAGCCCCCACAGTTCGCTGGCGAAGGCGCGGGCGCTCGCCGTCTCGCACTTGTTGGCCACCGGCACCACCGGCTTCCCGGAACGGCGCAGCAGATCGGCCAGCTCCTCGTCGAGGGGGGTGAGGCCGGCCCGGGCGTCCACCAGGAACAGCACCACGTCCGCCTCCGCGAGGGCGGCGAGGCTGTGGGTGCGGACCCGGCGCGCCAGATCCCCGTCGCCGGGATCGAGGCCGGCGGTGTCCAGCACCCGGAAACGCAGGCCCCGCAGTCGCGCCTCGCCCTCGATGCGGTCGCGGGTCACGCCGGGGCGGGCGTCGACGATGGCGCGCCGCTCCCCCACCAGGCGGTTGAACAGGGTCGACTTGCCGACATTGGGTCGGCCGAGGATGGCGACGGTGCGGGTCATGCGGGTTCAGCGCAGGGCGACGAGTTCGCCGCCGTCGGTCTGGAAGAGGATCGTGCGCGCGGCCACCACCGGCGGTCGCGAGGTGGGGCCCGGCAGCGGGATGCGGGCGAGGAGACGTCCGTCCGCGGGATCCAGCTGCAGCACCGTGCCGCCGCGCCCGGCGAACCACAGCCGTCCACCGGCCAGCACGGGGCCGGCCCAGAGGTCCCCCTCCTCCCGCGGCAGTCGCGCCACCCAGCGCACGCGGCCGTCGTCCCGCCGCAGGCACACGACCTCGTCGCGTTCGCCCAGGAGATAGAGATACCCCCCGGCGAGCCAAGGGGTCTGGCGCGAGGCCAGATCCCGCGACCACAGGCGGCGGCCGTCGGCGAGGGCGAAGGCGGCCGTCTCGCCGCCGTTGCCGGCGACGAAGACGCGATCGCCGTCGATCACGGGGGCGGCGGTGATGTCGGCGATGGCACCCATGGCGAGGGTGCGGCGCGGGCGCAGCACGTTGGCCGACCAGCCGGGCCGGCCGTCGGCCCGGCGCAGGGCGAAGACCTGACCGGAGCCGTAGGGGACCACCACCACCTCGCCCGCCACCGCCGGCGGCGCGCCGCCGAGCAGCCCCACCTGCTCGAAGAAGCCGGCGTGCTGCCAGAGGGTGGCACCGCTGGTGCCGTCGAGGGCCAGGAGCCGGCTGTCCACCGTCACCACGAACAGCCGCCCGCCCTCCGCCGCCGGCGGCGCCTCCACCGGCACCCCGAGCCGGCGCTTCCAGCGCACCGCACCGTCGGCGGCCGCCACGCCGAAGACCTCGCCGCCGGTGGTGGTGACGAAGAGCATCCCCCCGTCCCAGGCGAGACCGCCGGCCCGCATGCGGTCGAGGATCTCCTCCACCGGCAGCGGCCGGGTCCACAGCGACCGCCCGTCCCCGAGGGCGAAGGCGCGCAGCACCAGATCGGCATCCACCGTGAAGACCCGGCCGTCCGCCACCACCGGCGGGGCCAGCAGCACCGCCGTCTCCTCCGCCCCGCGGCCGGCCTCGCGCCGCCAGAGGGGCCGCGGTGTGGTTGCCAGGGCCGGATGGCCGAGGGCATGGCGGGCGTTGCCGGCGAGCTGGGTCCAGGCGTCGTTGGCCACCGGCTCCGGCAGCACCACCGGCTCCGCCGCTAGGGCGGGATCGGCCCGCACGCCCTCCTCGGCCAGCAGCACCGGGATCCGCTCACCGGAAAGCGGCGTCTCCTCCTCGCCGAAGAAGGGCAGACGCGAACAGCCGGCGAGCAGGGCGCTGCCGGCGACGGCGAGCCAGCGGCGGCGGGCGAGGACAGTCATGACGAGGGTCCGGCTCCGTCGGTGGTCGGTCCGAGCGACTCCAGCAGTTCGCGGGCACGGCGGCGCAGCGTCTCGGGGGCGGTGGCATCGTCGCGCAGACGCTCCAGCAGACGCCGCGCTTCCCCCCGGTCCCCCCGCCGCAGCGCCACCAGTGCCGCCAGCTCGCGCGCACTGTGGCGGAAGGCGGCGTCGTCCGCGGTGAGTGGGGTCAGCCTGCGCGCGAGGGCGGCGGGATCGTCCCCGTCGATGCCGTACTGGACGGCCAAAAGCGCCGCGTAGGCGGCGAGGGCCGGATCGTCGAGCTCGGCGTTTCCGGCCAGCACCGCCCGCGCCTCGTCGCGGCGACCGGCCTCGCGCAGGGCGGCGGCCGCCATCAGCCGGGCGAGGCCCGCCACCCCCTCGTCGGCCCAGCCGGCGAGCTCGCGGAAGGCCGCGGCCGCCGCCGCGGGATCACGCGCCAGCAGCGTCTCGGCGGCGCGGAAGGCCTCGGCCTGCGCCTGCATCCGCTTGTCGCGCCAGCTCTCGTATCCCACCTTAGCGGCGGTCGCGAGGACGATCGCCACGGCGAGGCCGATGACGTACGGGCCGAACCGCCGCCAGAGGCCGAGCATGCGCTCCTGGCGCAGTTCCTCCTCGACTTCGCGGAAGAATTCCTCGGCTTTCACCGACCGACGTCCCGCGCTGCCTTCGCGTCGAACGCCCGGCGGCGCCCGCGCCCGGTTCCGCTCCCGGTCATAGGGGAGCGAAGGGGCGGCGGCAAGCGTGCCGCCCGGCCGCTCCGGGAGGACCGACCATGCCCCGACTGTTCGTGGCCGTGCCCATGCCCGAGGAGATCGCCGAGGAGCTGGACCGTCTCTGCGAGGGGCTGCCCGGCGTCCGCTGGACCGACCTGGACGACTTCCACCTGACCCTGCGCTTCATCGGCGAGGTGGACCAGGCCACCTTCTGCGACATCGGCGAGGCCCTCATGTCCGTCTCGCTGCCCCCCTTCGAGCTGCGCCTTCGGGGCATCGGTCACTTCCCGCCGCGCGGCGAGCCCCACACCCTGTGGGCCGGGGTGGAGGATCCGGAGCCGGTGCGACGGCTCCGGCGGGCGGTGGAGCGGGCGCTGGAGGAGGCGGGCATCGAGCCGGAGCGACGCAAGTTCGTCCCCCACGTCACCCTCGGACGGGTGAAGGAGCCGCTGCCGCCCTCGCGTTTCGCGAGCTTCCTCCGCCGCACCGCCCTCTTCCGCTCCAGCGCCTTCACCGTCTCCGGCTTCACCCTCTATTCGAGCTGGCTCCGCCCCGAGGGCGCGCTGCACGTGCCGGAGGCCATCTACGACTTCGTGACCGGCGCCTTCGAGCGGGTCTAGGTCTCCCGCCGGCCGGGGCGGAGGAAGCCCACGATGTCGTAGACCTCCTCGAGGATGGGGGTGGCGATGGCCCGCGCCCGCTCGGCCCCCTCCGCCAGCACCCGGTCGAGATGGGGGCGATCGGCCAGATACTCGCGCATGCGTCGGGTGATGGGGGCCAGCTTCTCCACCATCAGCTCGGTGAGCCGGGTCTTGAAGTCGGCGAAGAGGGTGTCGCGGAACTCCGCTTCCAGCTCCGCCACCGGCCGCTCGGCCAGGGCGGCGTAGATGGCGAGGAGATTGGAGGCCTCGGGGCGGTTCTCCGGATCGTACCAGATGCCGCGGATGCTGTCGGACTTGGCGCGGCGGATCTTGAGGGCGATGCGGTCCGCATCGTCGGTGAGATTGATGCGCGACATGTCGGAGGGATCGGACTTGCTCATCTTGCGGCGGCCGTCGCGCAGCGACATGACGCGGGTCGCCTCGCCGGTGATCAGCGGCTCCGGCAGCGGGAAGAAGTCGACGCCGAACTTGCGGTTGAAGCTGCCGGCGATGTCGCGGGAGAGCTCGAGGTGCTGCTTCTGGTCCTCGCCCACCGGCACCAGCACCGCCCGATAGGCGAGGATGTCGGCCGCCTGCAGCACGGGATAGGCGTAGAGACCGAGCGGTGCGCGCTCGCGGTCCCGGCCGGCCTTCTCCTTGAACTGGGTCATGCGGTTGAGCCAGCCGATGGGCGTCACGCAGGCGAGCACCCAGTGGAGCTGGGCGTGGGCCGGCACGTGGCTCTGGACGAAGAGGACGGACTTGGCGGGATCGATGCCGCAGGCCAGGAGCGCCGCCGCCACCTCGTAGGTGTTGTCGGTCATGGCGCGGCGGTCGTGGAGGGCGGTGAGGGCGTGCTGGTCGACGATGCAGTAGATGCACTCGTAGCGCCCGTCCTCCTGCAGCCGCACCCAGTGGCGGATGGCGCCCAGATAGTTGCCGAGATGGATGCCGTGCGTCGGCTGGATGCCCGAGAACACGCGCTGCATGGGGATCCTCGTCCTGTCGGGGAACGGCGGCCGGCGCGTTGGAACCACGCACCCGCGCCATCGTCAAGGCGACCGTCCCGCACGGGGGCGCCGGCGGCCGTCCCGTCGCGCCCGCCCGGACCACGTCGCGCTTGATGCGGGCGAATCGGCCGTATACTTTGCATCCGCCCTTCCGGTACCGGAACGGGCACGGTTTCGTGCAGGGCCACAACAGGAGGAACGGCGGACTTAATGGCTCCCAACCCGCGTGAGAACCATCGCGTCAACGATCAGATCGACGCCAGGGAAGTGCGCCTCGTCGACGAGAACGGCCGGATGGTCGGCATCGTCCCGCTGCGGGAGGCACTCGCACGGGCCCGCGATCTGGGCCTCGACCTGGTGGAGGTGGCGCCGCAGGCGACGCCTCCCGTCTGCAAGATCCTCGATTACGGCAAGTTCAAGTACGAACAGCAGAAGAAGGCCGCCGCGGCTCGCAAGAAACAGAAGCAGGTCGAGCTGAAGGAAATCAAGATGCGGCCCAACATCGACGAAAACGACTACCAGGTCAAGATGCGCAAGGTGAAGGAGTTCCTCGAGGAGGGGGACAAGGTCAAGATCACCATGCGCTTCCGCGGCCGCGAGGTCACCCATCCCGAGATCGCCATGCAGGTGATGGACCGCGTCCGCGAGGACGTGGCCGAGCTCGGCAAGGTGGAGCAGATGCCGCGTCTGGAAGGGCGCCAGATGGTGATGGTGCTGGCGCCGCTGCGCTGAGGACGCCGCCGTGGGCGCCGCCGTCCACGCCGAACGCCTCGCCGCGCTCCGCGCGGAACTGGCCCGCCGCGGGCTCGACGGCTTCTGGCTGCCCCGCACCGACGCCCATGGCAGCGAGTATCTGCCCCCCTCGGAGGAGCGGGTGGCGTGGCTCACCGGCTTCACCGGCTCCTTCGCGGTGGTGGCGGTGCTGCCGGAGCGGGCCGCCATCTTCACCGACGGCCGCTATGCCCTGCAGGTGCGGGCGGAGGTGGACGGCGGACTGTTCGAACCGGTGCTGGTCCACGAGACCTCCCCCACCCGCTGGCTCGCCCGCAACGCGCCGGAGGGGTTGCGCCTGGGCTTCGATCCCTGGCTGGTGACCCGGCGCGGGGTGGAGGAACTCGCCCGCGCCCTCGCGCCGCGGCGGGGGCGGCCGGTGGCCACCGAGCCGGATCCGGTGGACGTGCTGTGGCGCGACCGTCCGGCCCCGCCGCGGGCCCCGGTCTTCGCCCACCGCCCGCCCCGGGACGGGGAGGACGGCCTCGCGAAGCGCCGCCGGCTGGGGCGGGAGCTGGCGGAGGTCGGCGCCGAATGGTCGCTGCACGTGCGCGCCGATGCGGTGTGCTGGCTCCTGGACGTGCGCGGCGGCGACATCCCCTACAATCCGGTGGTGCTGAGCTACGCCCTGCTGCACCGTTCCGGCCGGGTGCTGTGGTTCGTGGATCCGCGCAAGCTGGAGGGGTTCGAGATTCCGCCGCCGGAGGTGGAGGTGCGGCCCTACGACGGGATCGGCCCGGCGCTGGAGGCGCTGGGCCGGGCGCGGGCGGTGGTGCTGGCCGATCCCGCCGCCGTGCCGGTGGCGCTGCTGGAGCGGCTGGTGGCGGCCGGCGGGGTGGTGCTGGAGGCGCCCGATCCGGTGGAGCGGGCGAAGGCGATCAAGAGTGCGGCGGAGATCGAGGGAGCGCGACGGGCGGCGGTGCGCGACGGTCTCGCCGTGGTCCGCTTCCTCCACTGGCTGGACTCCATTCCCCGAGACGGCTCCCTCACCGAGTGGGACATCGCCCGTCGCATCGACGCCGAGCGGGCGCGCGATCCCCTCTTCCGCGGCCCCAGCTTCGAGACCATCGCCGGCTTCGGCCCCAACGGAGCCGTGGTCCACTACCGGGTGACCCGCGAGGGGGCGCGTCCCGTCCGCGGCGACGGTCTGCTGCTGGTGGACTCCGGCGGCCAGTATCCGGACGCCACCACCGACATCACCCGCACCATCGCCCTCGGCCCGCCCACGGCGGAGATGCGCGACCGCTTCACCCGGGTGCTGGAGGGGCACGTGCGCCTCGCCACCCTGCGCTTTCCGCGCGGCACCACCGGCGGCCAGATCGACGCCTTCGCCCGCGTCGCCCTGTGGGAGGCGGGGCTCGACTACGACCACGGCACCGGCCACGGCGTGGGGAGCTATCTCTGCGTCCACGAGGGGCCGGTCCGCATCGCCCGGCGTGGCGGCGACGTGCCGCTGGAGCCGGGGATGATCCTCTCCAACGAGCCCGGCTGCTATCGGGCCGGCGCCTTCGGGATCCGCATCGAGAACCTGGTGCTGGTGGTGGAGCGGGGCCGGCCCGAGGGGGGCGAGCGCGACCTCCTCGGCTTCGAGACCCTGACCCTCGCCCCCATCGACCGGCGGCTGATCGATCCCACGCGGCTGTCCGCACCCGCCCGCGCCTGGCTCGACGCCTACCACCGCCGCGTCTACGAGACGCTGGCGCCACACCTGGAGGCGCCGGTGCGCGCCTGGCTGGCCGGGGCCTGCGCCCCGCTCGGGGACGGCGGCGGTCAGGCCCCCGCGTCCGGACCGTAGACGTCCGGCAGGGCGAAGGGAGCGAGCGGATCCCCGGGGTCGACGGCGAAGGTGGTGCGCCCGAAGAGGAAGCCGCGGCCGGCGATCTCCGGACGCACGGCGGGCCGGCCCGCCACCTCGCCCGCCTCGAGGAGACGCGCCTCGAAACGGGTGCCGATCACCGAACGGAAGGTCCACCGCTCGCCCACGACCACCCGGCCGCGGGCGAAGGCGGCGGCGAGGCGGGCGGAACTGCCGGTGCCGCAGGGCGAGCGGTCGAGGCGGCCGGGCGGCATGACGGTCGCGTTGACCGGCCGGCCCGCGGCGTCGTGGCCGCACCACATGAGATAGGCGAGCCCGCGCAGACCCGGTCGCTCCGGATGCTCCGGCACCACCGCCGCCCGCGCCGCCTCCAGGATGCGCAGGCCCAGCTCCACGAGCGTCCGGGCCCGCGCCGGCACCACCGGCAGGCCCAGCGCGTCGGCATCGACCAGAGCGTAGAAGACGCCGCCGAAGGCCACGTCGAGTCGCACGCGGCCGAGCTCCGCCACCGTCACCGCCAGATCGGCCACCTCCAGCCAGCTCCAGGGCATGACGAGGCGCACCCGCCGGCAGCGGCCGCCGTCCCAGTCCGCCCGCGCCCGCACGGGACCGGCGGCGGTGTCCAGCACCACCTCCACCTCCGCCGCCTCCGCCGGCGTCGGCAGCAGGCCGGTCTCCAGGAGACAGGTGACGGCGCAGATGGCGTTGGAGCCGGACATGGCGTGGGTGCGGTCGGGCTGGAGGACGAGGAAGCCGGCATGGGCCTCCGGTCGCGTGGGCGGCGGCAGCAGCACCACCGAGGCATCGGGCCGCCCGCGCGGGGCGAGGGTGAGCAGCCGCCGCAGCCCGTCGTCCACCTCTTCCAGATGCCGCAGCCGCGCCAGCATGTCGGCACCCGGGATCGGCGGGACGCCGCCGGTGACGACGATGCCGATCTCGCCCTCGGCGTGGACGTTCCAGCCCTCCAGCACCCGCGACCAGCGCACGATCCCCTCCGGCGGCGTTAACCCTCGCTTGAGGAAATCATGGCAGGATGCGACCGGCAGCGGAAGGAGACGGTGCGGTGGCGCGACTGCGCGTGCTCCTGGTGGACGACGCCCGCAGCGAGCGGCTGCTGCTGCGCCATGCGCTGACGGACGTGGATCGCCATCTGGAGATCCGCGAGGCCGGGGACGCGGCGGCGGCCCTCGCCCTCTACCAGCGCCATCCCTTCGACCTGGTGTTCGTGGACATCCGCATGCCCGGGCGCGACGGCCTGTCGCTGTGCCGCGAGCTGCGCGCCTTCGACCGGCGAGCCCGCATCGCCGTGGTCTCCCACTATTCCACCCGCGAGCACGTGCTGGAGGCCCGCGATCTCGGCGCCATCGACTTCCTGGCCAAGCCCTTCGCACCGGCCCGGCTGGAGCGGCTGCTGGCGCGGGTGCGGGGCCTGGCCGGCGACGGCACCGACGGTCTGCCCGCGGCGGCGGTCGGCGTGGAGGACGGCGCGGCCCGACCGGCCGGCGATCGCGGGATCGCGCGCCGCCCGGACACCGGTTCCGTCTCCGCGAGAGAGGGGGATCCGCCCGTCCGCCCGCTGCCGATCACCGGCCTGCGCCCCTGGCCGTGAGGGCGGGCGTCGGAAGGGCCCGCCCCCGTTCCCGGGCCTGCCGCCGGCGAGGACGCGCCGGAACGGCGGCTGTGCCGCCTTCCCGACCCCGGACGGCCCCTTCCGGCGGGGGCGTCGGGTGCGTCCGCTTCCGGACCGCCGCGTGTCGGAGGGTCGGGTGGCCCCGCGGATGCTCCGGGCAGCCGAACCCCGTGGGACGGTCCAGGCGGGGGAAGGGCCGCGCGTGGCCGGGGGCCAGGGCCGTGGGATCCGCTCCTCGGGTGGGGCCGCTCGCGACGATCGGGAAACGCGGGCCCGATGCCGCGCGGGCTCCCCGGGGTCCTCCACCGCCGCGGGACGTGTGCGTCGGCCGCACCGGGGCGGGGTCCCATCGCGACGTACCGGGCGCCCCATCGCCACGGGCGGCCCGCGGCCGGGGCTTGAAAGCCGCTGCCGGCGCCGCTAGATAGCGGGCGAGCGGATCGCCCGACGGTCCCTAGATCGCGCGCCCATCGTCTAGTGGTCAGGACGCAGCCCTCTCAAGGCTGAAACACGGGTTCGACTCCCGTTGGGCGCGCCAAAGCCTTCCCGGAACGGAGACACGGACTCGTCCCGCGGTGAACGGGTCGCGGTGCGTGCATCCGCGTGCCGGATCGCCGCGATCCGGAGTGGCCCCGCGCCGAACCGCCGCCGCCCCGACACGCGGGGTCCGCGGTATCGCGAGCGGGTCGCCGTCCACTCGCCCCGGCCTCGGCGTGCGCCATTTGCCGGATCGAGGGCCGATGCCGTCGCCGGGACCCCGAAGCCCGCGGATATGCCCCTCGCTTGAAGCGCCCGCGGCGGCTGCCCAAGTGCGGAACGGGCCTCGCGCGAAGGAGCCGGAGCCGTGTCGCCGCCCATCACACCCGCACGGATCCGCGATCTCGTCGAGGACACCTTCACCGCCCTCGCCCGCCGCGGCGCCGACGACGCCGCACTCGCCGCCACCGCCCTCCACGCCCTCGGCCTCCTGCGTCGGGCCATCGACCGGCGCGCCGGCCGCGGCGCCCGTGACCAGTTCGACGGCTGGCTCCACGATCTGCTGCTGCGGCGGGAGCTGCGCGCCCGCCATTTCGACCTCGCGCCGGGCCGTCTGCCGCCGCGGGACCTCGACCGGATCCGGGCGCTGGCGGCGGAGCTCCTGGTGGAGACCGCCCTCGCCCACGCCGAGGCGGCGGGCGCCCCGGTCCTGGCCCTGGCCCTGGCCGAATTCCTGCTGGAACGGCTGGAGGGGCACGGCGGCGGCATGCCGCCGCGGCGCGAGCTGCTGGCCCGCCTCGCCGAGGGCCGGACGGTGGCCGGGGCCACCGACGCCGGCCACGCCCTCCTCCATTGAGGAACCGCTCGCCGACGCGCCGCCCCCGCGAAGGGGTGGGGCCGCCCTCGGCGGAGGGCGGCCCCGGGGCGGGCGAGGCGAGGAGGGAGGGGAGGAGAGCGGACGCCGTCGTCTGCGGGAGGGCGGATCGATCGGCGTCGCACCCCCTTCATACGCCATCGCCGGCCCCGTGTAAAGGATTTTTTTCCTCAACCTCCAGCCAGTCCGGCCAGAATGGCGTCACCACGGCGGACCCGGCCCGCAACGGATGGGATTCCGGTCTGGAAAGGGGCTCGATCCGCAGCAGGGCCAGGCCGCGATCCCCCTCCCGCGCCCGCAGCACACCCACCTCGCGCCCGCCTGCGTCCACCACCGGGACCGGAACCGCGGTCTCTCCCCCGATCCGCACCGGCAGCAGCCGCTTCTTCGGCCGTGCCCGATAGCGCATGCGCGCCGTCACCTCCTGGCCCACGTAGCAGCCCTTGTCGAAGTCGACGCCGCCCAGCGCCGCCAGATTGGCCTCGAGGGCGAGGATCCGCTCCCATTCCAGCTCGCCCGGCCCCTCCGGCACGCCGAGGGCGAGGCGATGTGCCCGCCAGTCCGCCACCTCGCCTTCCGTCAGATCGAAGCGGGCGCGGAATTCCGCCTCGCGCCCGAGCGGCACCAGCGCCCGCACCCCCAGCGCCGCCAGCCGCGGATCGACGGCGATCCGGCTGCCCTCCGGTCCTGCCCGAGCGGCACCCGGTGCCTTGTCGAGGCCGAAACGATCGGGAGCGGCCTGCGGAATCACCACCACCTTCCAGGAGGGATCGGGCTCGATTTCGACGTGCGCACGCAGCCGGTAGACGCGGAGGCGCTGGACCAGCGCCTCCCGTCGTTCGGCCGGCACGTCGAGCAGAAAGGTGTGGGTTTCGTCGCGCCAGATCACGAGTTCGGCGAACAGCTTGCCCTGGGGCGTAAGGAGCGCGCCGTAGCGCGTGCGTGCGGGCGTGACCGTCTCGACGTCGACGGTCAGAAGCCCCTGCAGGAAGCATCCGGCCTCCTCGCCGGCGATGCGGACCACCTCGCGCGTGTCGTCGACGACGGCCCGGTCCGTCACGATCCACCCTCCCCGTCGGCTGTTCTCGAAAGGCGCACCCGCGCTACCACATTCGGCGCAACTCCGCATCCCCACGTGCGCGAGGGTGCGCGCTTTCGGTGATTTTCGGTGCGGCACGGGCATGTTACCGACGGTTCGCCTGTGGGGACAGAGGGTTGCTGCGTTCCTGGATCAAGGCGCCGGTGCGTCACCTGCTGGTGGCACGGGCCCGGACCCGCCTGCCGGCACTCGCCGCACGACTGGCGGAACCCGCCCGTATGTTGCTGAACGGTCTCGGTCGCGCGCTGGAGGCCCCCGATCCCGTGGCGGCGCCCCGGATCGCGCGGATCGAGGCGCTGCGCCGCGAACTGCTGGCGGACCCCACCGAGCTGGAAGTGGTGGATTACGGCGCCGGCCGCGCGGGATCGGGCCCTGCACCGACCATCCGGCGTCCGGTGGCGGTGGCGTGCCGCGCGAGCAAATCGCCTTTCTGGTGTCGCATCCTGTTCGAAATGATGCGGGCCATGGCTCCATGCCGTGCCGTGGAGCTCGGCACCTGTGTCGGCATTTCCGCGAGCTATCAGGCCACGGCCCAAGAGCTCGCGGGCGGCGGTCACCTGTGGACCCTCGAGGGGGCGCCGGCGCTCGCCGCCCTCGCCCGGCGCAACCTCGAGGGTCTCGGACTGTCCTCGGTCACGGTGGTGGAGGGTCCCTTCGCCGACACGCTCGAGGGCGTGCTCGATGTCGCCGCGCCGGTGGACTGGGCGTTCATCGACGGCCACCACGAGGAGCGGGCGACCCTCACCTATTTCCGGGCGTTCCTCCCACACCTCGCCGAGCGTGCGGTGCTGCTCTTCGACGACATCGCCTGGCGGCCGGCATGCGTCGGGCCTGGGAGACCATCCGGCGGCACGAGCGCGTCGCCCTGTCGGTCGACCTCGGGCAGGTGGGTCTCTGTCTGATCGAACGGCAACCCGCAGGGCCCGTGCACCTCGAACTGCCGCTCGGCACCTTTTCCTGATCCGCGCCGGCGAGGCCGTCCGCTCGAACCGTCTTGCGCGGAACCCCATGCGGACGGCAGGCCTCGGTGCGGAAGGCGTTGTGATACCAGAGCAGATAGGCGAGCAGGTTCCACAGCTCGAACCGGCGATCCACCAGCCCTTCCCGGTGCTCCTCCCACAGTCGCCGCACGCGCGCGACGTCGAACGGTCCGGCGGCGCGCAGCGAGTCCGGCGTCAGCAGGTCCTCCACCAGCGGCGCCAGCGGACCGCGCAGCCAGTCGTGCAACGGTGGCGCGAAGCCGTGCTTGGGGCGCGTCCACAGCTCCGGCGGCAGCAGGCGCGCCAGCAGCCGTCGCACCAGCACCTTGCCGCGCCGGCCGTCGTGGCGCGACGACGGCGGCAGTCGCCAGACGAAGCGCACCACCCGTTCGTCGAGGAAGGGCGCCCGCACCTCGAGGCCGCAGCTCATGGAGGCGCGGTCGATCTTGACCAGGATGTCGTCCGGCAGTCACTGGAGCAGGTCGAGGAGCTGCAGCCGCTCCGGCAGGGTGCGGATGCGTCGCGAGACGCCCTCCCGCCACATCGGTGGCGGCATGCCGGCGGCCAGCGGATAGATGCGCTCCGGCCGGTCGTGATGGCCCACCAGGATGCGCATCAGGGTCTCCGGCTCCGCCCCCAGCACCTCGGCCAGGCGCCCCGCCCGCTCGTCCGGCCGCAGCCGCGCCACCGCCGGCAGCCATCGTCCCAGCTCCGTGAGCAGCGCCCCGTCCAGCAGGCGCAGCGGCGCCCGGGCCAGCCGGGCGAGGCGGCGCGGCAGGCGGGCGAGCCGGCGGTGGAGGCGCAGGACGTCGGCATAGTGACGGTAGCCGGCGAACAGCTCGTCGCCGCCGTCACCGGACAGGGCCACCACCACCCGCGTGCGGGCGAAGCGGCAGAGGGCGAGGGTGGGGAGCGCCGAGGGATCGGCGAAGGGCTCGTCCCACACCCGCGGCAGATCGTGGACCAGCTCCGGCAGCCGGTGGGCCGGGATGCGTTCGACCCGGTGGACGAGGCCGAGGGCGCGGGCGATGGCGGCGGCATGGGTGGATTCGTCGAAGGCGGGATCGTCGAAGCCGAGGGTGAAGGTCTCGAGTCCGGGGTCGGCGCGGGCGGCCAGCGCCGCCACCAGCGTGCTGTCGAGACCGCCCGAGAGGAACAGGCCGACGGGCACGTCGGCCACCAGCCGCCGCCGCACCGAGTCCTCCAGGAGCGCGGCGAAGCGGTCGAGCAGCGCCTCTTCGTCGCCGTCGAGCGGGTCCGCCACCGCCGCCTCGGCCTCGGCCACGGCATCGAACCAGCGCATCCGGCGTGTCGTGCCGTCCGCCTCGACCACCAGCATGCCACCCGCCGGCAGCTTCTCGACGCCGGCGAGGACGGCGCGCGGCGTCGGCACATAGCCGAAGCGCAGATAGAGGGCGACGGCCTCGGGATCGCGCGCCGGCCTGAACTCGGGGTGGTGGAGGAGGGCCCGCAGTTCGCTTGCGAACAGCAGGAGATCCCCGAGCCGCCCCCAGTAGAGGGGCTTCTTGCCGAAACGGTCGCGGGCGAGGACGAGGCGGCGCTCGCGGTGATCCCAGAGGGCCAGGGCGAACATGCCGCTGGCTCGCCGCAGCGCCGTCTCGATGCCGAAGCGGGCACAGCATTCCAGCAGGACTTCGGTGTCGCCGCGACTGCGAAAGATGTGGCCCAGGGCCTCCAGCTCCGCCCGCAGTTCGCGGTGGTTGTAGATCTCGCCGTTGAAGACCAGCACGTAGCGGCCGCAGGCCGAACGCATGGGCTGGCGCGCGGCCGGCGACGGGTCCATCACGGCGAGACGGCGGAAGCCCAGGGCAACTCCCGCCTCGCTCTCCAGCAGGAGTTCCTCGTCGTCGGGTCCGCGGTGGGCGAGGCTGCGGGTCATCGCCCGCACGATGCGGCCGTCGTGGGCGGCCTCGAGCGGCCGGTCGAAGCGGCGGAAGCCGGCGAATCCGCACATGCGCACCTCCACCGTCAAGGCTGGACGCGCCGCCCGCCACCGTAAAGCCGCCGGCGGCGTCGCGTGCGTGACGGTACGCCGGGTGCACGCGAGCCGGGGTGTCACGCGCCGCTGGAGGGGCGGGAGGTGGTGGCCATGGCCGCCCGAGGGGGCCGTCCACGCGCGGGTGAAGCTGCATATCGCCCGCCTGCTGGCCGAGGCCGCGAGGGCCGTGGACTTCCCTGCGAGATCTGTCCCGACGGGACGACGGTGCGGGTGGACGAGACCACGGCTCTCCTCATCCGCCCCGTCGGGGCCATCGGGATGGGGAGCGGGAGGCCTGCGAGATCGTCGGCTTCGGGAGCGGTGGCGAGACGTGTGTTTCCGCCCGCCTTCCGTCCCTTCGGCTCCGTTTGGCGGAGCCTTCGGGCGCCATCCGTGGAATCCGGGCCGACTCGGCCCACGCGAGTCGTGTCTCCCGGAAGACGAGCCGGGTGCGGTTGACGAGGGCGATGTGGGCCTTGGCCCGGGCCGGGCCGATGGAGCGGATCCGGAAGCGGAAGCGCCGTTCGAGGGCGGCGAAGACGTGCTCGAGGAGCCCGTGCACGGTCCGGCGGGTGCGGTTGCCGCGGGTGATGTGCGCCGGCATCGGCCGGCCTCTGGGCTTCGGATCTCGGAAGGCCGGCCTCGGACCTCGGCGGGGGAGCTCGGGGTTGGCCGGGTGCCATGGGCCGAATCCGCTCACACCGTCGCCACGGTGCTGTCCGGATCCGAGATCGCCCGCAGCTCGCATTCGATCGTACAAGGAAGGAGCCGGCCAGAAGGCATCGGATGCCATCGCCTCAAGGAAACGCGCCAGGACCTCACGACGGTACCTCGCCACTGCCGCCCACCGGCAGATCCCGGTAGAGTGCATCCACCTCCAGCCGCACGCCGAGATCCTCCAGCACCACCACGCCGCCCGGGCCCACGTCCCGTACGTGCCAGCCCTCGCCCTCGCGACGCCAGTGCTCGATCCGCACCTCCCGCGTCTCCACCAGCAGGATGTGCCGCACCGACGGCAGCCGCCGGTAGGCCGGAAGCTTGACGCCGAGGTCGTGCGCACGGGTGCTCTCCGAGAGCACCTCGACGAGCAGCACCGGCTCGGGGCACCAGAGCTCGTCCGCGGGCGGCGCGCAGCTCACCGCCATGTCGGCGACGAAGAAATCGAAATCGTCGTGCGGGAAGACGATGCCGGCCTCGACCTGCGGCAGGCACGGCGGTGCCAGCCGGGCGCGCAGCTCCGCGCCGATGGCGAGCGCCAGGGCGCCGTGCACGCGCGAGGGCGGGGCCATCATCACCGGCCGGCCGCCCACGAGCTCGTGGCGGCGGTCGGTACCGTCGTCCCAGCGCAGGAACTCGGCGACGGTCATGAGCCTTTCGGCGGGCTCGGCCACGGGCGTTGCTCCCGGTCCGTCCCGCTCCGCAAGATAGGCCATCCGCCCAGCGCAGGCCATGGCGGGGGTTGGCGGGAGGCTGGACAGCATGATATAAACACGCCTGCAACAGATCGTCGAAGGGTTAATAAAATGAAGCTCGCCTTTTGCTATGAAACTGGTATTGGTGGAGGGAACGACGCCCTCGTGGTCTTTGCAAGTATTATTATCGATGCATATCGATACCCAAAGGCGCAGAGAGAGGCTAAAGCAATAATCGTAGAAATTGTTCATATCATAAAAATAAATAAAATGGAGAGGTAAATCTGTATTTTGAATTAAAGTTCGGGGCCGCTTATAAACATGTAGATGATCAAGATATAAGGAGATCATTAGAAAATTTTCGTTAAATTTGTTACTATCCATAATATTGCAGTTTCGGCAATTGATATGGATAGATGCGGTACGTATATCAATCATATAAAATAGTCTGAATCTAGTAACTCCTTAGAAAAACAACCGGAAGATTGGTTCTTGACGGCCATAGATGTATTTGTCAAATTTGCGCAAATTTGCATTTTGCAAGAAAATAAAAAGAGAAAGTATGACCAACCCAATTGCAGAGTCAATAACTTCCATTGATTCAAAGAATTCCGAGTTAATTCAAATCACTGATATTATATGCGGACTCATCAAGTGTTTTATCAAGATACAATTAATGAAGGAAACCGAACACTGGGATGGAGAAAAATGGATTGGCACAAACCTCTTCAAGGTCCGAAAGAGATTCCTTTATAAGACGCCCATGTATAACGATGAATTGATCGATATTTTCCCTACGATTCCAGAGATTTGATGTAATGATGAGGGATCCGGCTGCGCGGCCGGATCCCCCAAAGTTGACATGCCCGAAGCCCGGCCCGGCTCAGGCCGCCAGCGCCATCACCTCCTCGCCGTTGATCACGAGACCGCGCTCGTTGGCGTCCACTTGGACGGTGTCGCCCTCCTTGATCTTGCCCTCGAGGATCATCAGCGCCAGCGGATCCTGCAGGTGCCGCTGGATCGTGCGCTTGAGCGGCCGTGCGCCGTAGACCGGGTCGTAGCCGGCCTTCGCCAGCCACTCGCGCGCCGCGTCCGTCACCTCGAGGCCGATGCGGCGATCCCGCAGCAGCCTCTCCAGGCGGCCGAGCTGGATGTCGACGATCGCGCGCATCTGCGCGCGGCCGAGACGGTTGAACAGGATGATCTCGTCCAGCCGGTTGAGGAACTCGGGTCGGAAGGTGGCGCGCACCACCCCCATCACCTGCTCCCGCGCCTGCTCCGACGGCGCCCCCTCGGGCAGGGCGGCGAGGTACTCGGAGCCGAGGTTCGAGGTCAGCACGATGAGGGTGTTGCGGAAGTCCACCGTATGGCCCTGGCTGTCGGTCAGCCGCCCGTCGTCCAGCACCTGCAGCAGGATGTTGAAGACGTCGGGGTGCGCCTTCTCCACCTCGTCGAACAGGATCACCTGGTACGGCCGGCGCCGCACCGCCTCGGTCAGCACGCCGCCCTCCTCGTAGCCCACATAGCCGGGCGGTGCGCCGATGAGCCGCGCCACCGCGTGCTTCTCCATGTACTCGGACATGTCGATGCGCAGCAGCGCGCGCTCGTCGTCGAACAGGAACTCGGCGAGCGCCTTGCACAGTTCCGTCTTGCCCACGCCCGTGGGGCCGAGGAACAGGAAGCTGCCGATGGGACGGTTGGGATCCTGCAGGCCCGCCCGCGCCCGCCGCACGGCGTTGGCGACGGCCTGGACGGCGTGCTCCTGGCCCACCACCCGCTTCCCGAGCTGCTCCTCCATGTGCAGCAGCTTCTCGCGCTCGCCCTCCATGAGCTTGTCCACGGGGATGCCGGTCCAGCGCGAGACGATCTGCGCCACGTCCTGGGCCGTCACCTCCTCGCGGATCATGCGATGGCTCTGCGCCGCCTCCAGATCCCGGATGCGGCGCTCGAGATCGGGGATGACGCCGTAGGCCAGCTCCCCGGCCCGCGCCAGATCGCCCCGCCGCTGGGCCTGCTCCAGCTCGATGCGGGCGCGATCCAGCCGTTCCTTGAGGCCGCGCAGCTCCTCGATCTGCTTCTTCTCGGCCTGCCAGCGCGCCTCCAGCTCGGCCGCCTGCTGCTCGAGCTGGGCGAGCTCCCGCTCGATCTTCTCCAGCCGCTCGCGCGAGGCCGGATCGGTCTCCTTCTTGAGCGCCTCGCGCTCGATCTTGAGCTGGATGATGCGGCGGTCGAGCTCGTCCAGCTCCTCCGGCTTGGAGTCGATCTGCATGCGCTTGCGCGCCGCCGCCTCGTCGATCAGATCGATGGCCTTGTCCGGCAGGAAGCGGTCGGTGATGTAGCGGTGCGAGAGGGTGGCGGCGGCGACGATGGCCGAATCGGTGATGCGCACGCCGTGGTGCAGCTCGTACTTCTCCTTGAGGCCGCGCAGGATCGAGATGGTGTCCTCCACCGTCGGCTCGGAGACGAACACCGGCTGGAAGCGGCGCGCCAGCGCCGCGTCCTTCTCGATGTACTTGCGGTACTCGTCCAGCGTGGTGGCGCCGATGCAGTGGAGCTCGCCGCGGGCCAGCGCCGGCTTGAGCATGTTGGAGGCGTCGATGGCGCCCTCGGCCTTGCCGGCACCGACGATGGTGTGCAGCTCGTCGATGAAGAGGACGATCTCGCCCTCGCTCCCGGCGATCTCCTGCAGCAGCGCCTTGAGGCGCTCCTCGAACTCGCCGCGGTACTTGGCCCCGGCCAGCATGCCGGCGAGATCCAGCGCCAGCACCCGCTTGTGGCGCAGGTTCTCCGGCACGTCGCC
>JALSGP010000005.1 GCA_026982705.1 Alphaproteobacteria bacterium | reverse complement strand
CTGGGCGTGAGCGTGGACGAGGTCCACCACGCCGTCTCCCGCACCTCGCTGCAACCCCTGCCGGGAGCCCATGGCGCCGTGGCGGGCTTCGTCTCGCTGCGCGGGCGCGTGGCCACGGCCGTGGACCTCGCCGTCTGTCTCGATCTCCGTCCCTCCGCGGCTGCCGAGCGCGGCGATCGGCCCGCCGTCGTCATCCAGCGCCGTGGTGAACTGTTCGCGCTGCTGGTGGACGGCATCGAGGATCTGTTCGAGCCCGAGCGTGATCCGCTGGACGGCGAGGCGGTGGAGGGTTTCACGCCGCGCTGGCGGCATCTGGTCCGGGCACTGCATCCCGACGGGCGCGGCCTCGTCGCGGAACTCGACGTGGAGCGGGTGCTGGCGGCGGCGCGGCGACGGGCCCGGGAGAGCGAAGCATGTCCCACCACTGCCTGATCGTGGACGATTCGCCCACGCTGCGTCGCATCCTGCGACAGATGCTGGAGCGAATCGGCCTCGGAACGGCGGAAGCGGAGAACGGGGTCCGAGCGCTGGAACACTGCCGCGAACGCATGCCCGATGTCATCTTCCTCGACTGGAACATGCCGGAAATGGACGGTCTCGCCTTCCTGCGCGCGCTCAGGCGCGAGCCCGACGGTACCCGGCCGGTGGTGATCTTCTGCACCACCATGGACGACATCGCCCACATCGAGCAGGCCCTCGAGGCCGGGGCCGACGAGTACATGATCAAGCCCTTCGATCAGGAACTGGTCCGGCTCAAGCTCCAGCAGACCGGGGTGCTGTGATGGGCGGTGCGGTGGCCGTTCCCGCCCGCCGGCATCGCCCCCATGCGAGGGTACCGGCGGCGGTGGTCGTGGGCGCCTCCACCGGAGGCCCGAGGGCGCTGGCGGAGTTCCTGCGGGCCATGGGCGCGCCCGGGGTCCCCGTCTTCGTGGTCCAGCATCTGCCCGCCTCCTTCGTGCCGAGCTTCGTGACCCAGCTGGCCCGCGCCTCCAGGCGGCCGTGCCGGCTCGGCGAGGAACGCGCCGTGGCCCGGGCCGATCTGATCTACGTGGCGCCGGGCGGGCGCCACATGATCCTCGAGGGGGACGAGCGCTGCCCGCGCATCCGTCTGCGGGAGGATCCGCCGGAACACCACTGCCGCCCCGCCGCCGATCCGCTGTTCCGCAGCGCGGCGACGGTGTTCGGACCGGCACTGGTGGCGGTGGTACTCACCGGCATGGGCTGCGACGGCCTCGCCGGGGCACGCGAGGTGGTGCGGCGGGGAGGCGTGGTGCTGGCCCAGGATCGGGAGAGCAGCGTGGTGTGGGGCATGCCCGGTGCGGTGGTGAAGGAGGGGCTCGCCACCCGGGTGGGCCGTCCGGAGGAACTGGCTCGTTGGATCCGGGAGGCGGTGGCGCGGAGGATGTCGGCATGAGCGTCGCCATGGATCCCGACACCTTCGCCGAGATCGTCCGTCTCGTCCGCGACTTCGCGGGGCTCGCCTTCGGCCCCGACAAGCGTTATCTGTTCGAATCCCGACTGCGACCGGTGCTGCACCGGCACGGTCTCGCCTCCTTCCGGGAGCTCCGCGACGCCCTCGCCCGGGGGCAGCGGGAGCTGCGGGTGGCGGTGGTGCAGGCGCTGGTCACCCACGAGACCTCCTTCTTCCGTGACCGTCCGGTCTTCGACCATCTCGAGCGGCGGGTGCTGCCGGATCTGGCCGAATGCCGGAACGGCCGCATCCGCATCTGGAGTGCCGCCACCTCCACCGGCCAGGAGGCGTGGACCCTCGCCATCGTCGCCGACCGTCTGGCACGTGCCCGACCCGGGGCACGATGCGAGATCGTGGCGAGCGATCTCTCCGAGGCCGCCCTCGCCAAGGCCCGCGAGGGACGGTACTCCACCTTCGAGGTCCAGCGGGGTCTCACCGCCCGCGAGCTGGTGGAATATTTCGAGCGTGACGGCGAGGCGTGGCGCGTGCGCGAGGGACTGAGGAACCGCGTCCGTTTCCTCCGCCACAATCTGCTGGATGCGCCCGATCCCCTCGGGCCGCCCTTCGACCTGGTGTTGCTGCGCAACGTGCTGATCTACATGGATGCGCCGACCCGCGACCGGGTGCTGGGACACGTGGTCCGGGCGCTGGCCCCGGCCGGCTGCCTGCTGGTGGGCACGAGCGAGCTGCTGCCGCCCGGAAGTCCCTTCCGCCGGGAGGGCGAGGTGGCGGGCCTCTACCGGCGGGAGACGACGGGACGACAGGAAAGCGCGGCGCGGTCCGTGCCACGCCCGGCCGTGGACGGCCTCCACCGACCGGTGGGAGGTCTCACCGCCCGTCTCCGATGAGCGAGCACGGAGCCCGCCACGACCCCGTCGGCATCCGGACCTCGTCTCCGATGCCGGAGGATCCTTCGGACTCCGGCCGCGGGCGGGGGCCGGCCCCGACGGTCGCGTTACGACCCACCGGCGCACGGAGGGGAAGGATGTTCGGCGCGGGCCGGCGGGACCGTGACGCTCGTCCCGCGTACGCGCAGAAGGGCGCTCGCGACGGATGTCGTCCCTCGCCTGGGATGGGCTCGTCCCGCGTAGCGCGGGGGAAACCGCCACATGGGCTCAGCCGATCCGCCTCGCGGCGCTCGTCCCGCATACGCGTGGAGGGAAATCACGGGCCTCCCGGACCGTTCGCCCGGATCAGGGTCGGCCCGCGTACGCTCTTCATCAGGGCAAGTGGCTGGAGACCATCTCGTCGCGCGTACGCGCGAAGGGAAGGCGGCGGCAGCGGCACGGTCGTTGTCCGTCGACGGCTCGTCCCACCTACGCGCGGAGGGGTGCGCCAGAAGCGTCACGAACTCGTCCCCGCCTTCGCCCGTTCCGCGTACGCGCGGAGGGAAGCGAAACGGGAGCACGGGGGTAGTGGCGCGGCACGGCTCGTTCCACCTGTGCGCGGAGGGAAGCGAACGTGCGCACGTGAGGAAGACAGAGCTGAAGCTCGTCCGCGTATGCGTGGAGGGGAGCCATTAACATTGTCCGCCCGGCGGACATTGATACTCACGCCCGCGTGCGCGCGGAGGGAAGCTCTTCTCGAAGGCGTGAAGTTGGAACGGCTTCGGTTCGTCCCACATACGCGCGAAGGGAGGCAGCCGTCACGCCCGGCGTACGGCGGTCGTCTGCGCGCGCCGGCGCGCCCGCGGAGGGGAGTGCCTCCGCCCCGTGAGGATGGGCCATGCGGGGCTCGTGCCCGCGTGCGCGCGGAGGGGAGAAGCCGGTGCGGGAGGCGTCGCGAAATCGCCCCTATTCGGGACCAGCGAGAGATCCGGCATCGGGATCGCGTGGCGCGGGACGACGGGGGTGCGGGGAAGGTCCCGGAGCCCGGCCGTCCGGGTCACCGCCCCCGCCCGCGGATGGGGGCGGAGGCGGCACGACCGCGCCCATCGCCGGACGCGATGGTGCACCCACGGGGATCCGAACGACGTCCACTCGATCACCGCCGGCGACGCGGGCGCGCCCACGCGCACGGGGATCCGTAGGGGACGACGGGACCTCCGGTGGGATGGGCGTCCCCTCGCGGGGGTGCGGCCGGATGCGAAGGTGACCGCAGGAGCGGCATCCGTCGGAGCGGCGAGACGGCCCCTCGTCTTCCAGTCCGGGGGAGAAGGGAGGTGCCGTGCCGACATCGCGGGGCCCGCGTGCGCCCGCTACGGAAGGGCCCCGTCTCCGTGCGCCGGCGGATGTCGAGCCGGGTTTGCGCGCACCGCGCGGTGAACGTCCGTCCCCGGGCGGCGACGTCCCTCACCGCGCGGGTCGACGCGGACCGGGCGCGCCCACCCATGGGGGTGCCGTGGCGGACGTTTCCGGCCCTTCCCGTGGGGAGTCGCGACGACGATCGTCGCCCCCGCCGGATCCGCGGCGTGGCGGACGGTCACCCCGGACCGGCGCCACCCGGCGGGATGCGGCGGAAGGTCTCGAGTCGTGCCACGAGTCCTTCGGGATCGGTGGCCGGCAGGCTGCAGACGGGACCGCTGCACACATAGGCGGTGGCACGGCCGTCCACCCTCGTCTTGCCGTGGGCGGGATGGTGCGGGGGAAGCCGCGTCGTGTCGCCCACCCGCTGGATCACCGCATTCGGAAGGCCGGCCCGCCACACCCGCGCCAGCAGGTCTTCCGCCGCGGGATCGTCGGCCGCGGCCACCACCACCACCTGCAGGGCGCCCCGCAGCTCCTCGTAGGCGAGGAGATGGCCGGCATGACGGAGGGGATCCTCGCGCAGCGCCGGCAGGGCCGCGAGGAGGGCGCGCGTGGCCAGCTCACGATCCTCCTCCCGTCCCTCCAGATGGAACAGACGGGCGAGCAGCAGGGCGGCGCGGGCGTTGGCGGCCATGGTCTCGCCGTCGCCCAGCGCCGGCACGAAGCGCCCCGGGGCCGGCCGGCGACCGAACACCCCCCGGCCGCCGTCGAAGGATTCGAGGGCCGCGGCGGCGAAGCGGCGGGCGGCGGCGAGATCGCCGGGATCGGCGGTGTTCTCGAAGGCAGCGAGCGCGGCGAGGCCGGCCATCGCCAGGTCCTCCACGTCGGCCCGGCCCAGCGCCTGCCCCGCCAGCAGCCAGCGGGCGAACCCCTCGCCCCGCCGGAAGCGGACGGCGAGGGTCCGGGCGAGGGCGATCCCCTCGTCCACCCAGTCCGTCTCGTCGAGGATGCGGCCGGCGCGGATCAGCGCCTCCGCCCACAGGGCGTTCCAGGCGAGGACCGCCTTGTCGTCGCGGGGCGGCGGCGGCCGTCGGGCCCGGGCCATGGCGAGCCGCCGCAGCAGCGGGCGGAGTGCCGGCGTCTCCTCCGCCTCCTCGCGGAGGTGAAGGACGCCGCGGGCATCGAGCGCGAACGCGGCGAACAGCCGCGCCGCGTCCACCGACCCCAGCACCCGGCGGATCGCGGCCTCGTCGAAGCGGTACCAGCCGCCCTCGCCGCCGGCGCTTTCGGCGTCGAGACTGCCGGCATAGAGACCGGAGGGCAGCCGCAGGCGTCGACGGGCGAAGGCCACCGTCCGGCGGATGCGATCGGCCAGCACCGGATCGCCGGTGCGGGCGTGGACCAGCGCCAGCAGTCGCACCCACTGCGCCTGGGTGTAGAGCATCTTCTCGAAATGGGGCTCGCGCCAGGCCGGATCGGCGAGATAGCGGAAGAAGCCCCCTTCCGGATGGTCGAAGGCGGCACCGCGCACGGCCGTGGCCAGGGTGTCCACCACGAAGGCGTGGGCCTCCCCGTCGTCGAAGCGGAGCGCGTAGCGCCACACCGCCTCCAGCGCCGGTGCCCGCAACTTCTTGGAACTCTCCCCGAACCCTCCGTGGAAGGGGTCGCCCCGATCCCGCAGCCGGCGGGCGAGGGTGGCCCAGAGATCCCAATCGAAGACCGCGCCGTCGCCGGGACCGACGGCCACCGTCTCCACCCCGTCATCGGCACGGGGATGGACGGCTCGCGCCAGAGCCGCCTCCAGCACCTCGAGGGTGCCGGGGCCGAAGGGGCCCCGTCGCGGCGGCCGATAGCCGAAGGCGGCCACCGGCTCGGCCTCGGGGGTGAGGATCACCTGCAGCGGCCAGCCGCGCGGCGCGCCCAGCCGCGCCGCCTCCGCCTGCAGCCAGTCGTCCACCTCCGGCTGCGCCTCCCGGTCCACCACCACCGGCAGGAAGCGGCGCTCGAGGAGTTCCACGACGGCGGGATCGCGCAGGCTCTCCCGCTGGAAGCGGTGGCACCACCAGCAGGCGGCATAGCCCACGGTGACGAAGACCGGCCGGCCCGTGCGTCGGGCCGTGGCCCACAGATCCCCGTCCCACACCCGCCAGCGGACCGGCGTGCCGGCATGGAAGCGTCGGAGATACGGACTCGCCTCCTCCAGGGTTTCGGCGAGGGGATGACCCGCGGCCGGCGCCGCGACCGCCGCCGCGACGGCCACGAGGAGCAGGACGGAAGCCGGCCGGGCGAGCACGACGTGTCCTCCCGGT
>JALSGP010000004.1 GCA_026982705.1 Alphaproteobacteria bacterium | reverse complement strand
AGACGGGGATCCCGGGTGCGCCCATGGCCCGCAGGAACTCCGCCAGCGCCCTCGGGCCTCCGGTGGAGGCGCCCACGACCACCGCCGCCGGTACCCTCGCATGGGGGCGATGCCGGCGGGCGGGGACGGCCACCGCACCGCCCATCACAGCACCCCGGTCTGCTGGAGCTTGAGCCGGACCAGTTCCTGATCGAAGGGCTTGATCATGTACTCGTCGGCCCCGGCCTCGAGGGCCTGCTCGATGTGAGCGATGTCGTCCATGGTGGTGCAGAAGATCACCACCGGCCGGGTACCGTCGGGCTCGCGTCTGAGCGCGCGCAGGAAGGAGAGACCGTCCATTTCCGGCATGTTCCAGTCGAGGAAGATGACATCGGGCATGCGTTCGCGGCAGTATTCCAGCGCTCGGACCCCGTTCTCCGCTTCCGCCGTCCGAAGACCGATTCTCTCCAGCATCTGCCGCAGGATGCGACGCAGCGTGGGCGAATCGTCCACGATCAGGCAGTGGTGGGACATGCTTCGTTCTCCCGGGCCCGTCGCCGCGCCGCCGCCAGCACCCGCTCCACGTCGAGTTCCGCGACGAGGCCGCGTCCGTCGGGATGCAGCGCCCGGACCAGATGCCGCCAGCGCGGCGTGAATCCCTCCACCGCCTCGCCGTCCAGCGGATCACGCTCGGGCTCGAACAGATCCTCGATGCCGTCCACCAGCAGCGCGAACAGTTCGCCACGGCGCTGGATGACGACGGCGGGCCGATCGCCGCGCTCGGCAGCCGCGGAGGGACGGAGATCGAGACAGACGGCGAAGTCCACGGCCGTGGCCACGCGCCCGCGCAGCGAGACGAAGCCCGCCACGGCGCCATGGGCTCCCGGCAGGGGTTGCAGCGAGGTGCGGGAGACGGCGTGGTGGACCTCGTCCACGCTCACGCCCAGCCGTTCACCCGCGACTTCCACGATCAGCAGCGCCGTCATGCCGCCTCCTCCCGCAGGCCGTGTTCACGTCCCACCGCCCGGGCCAGGGCGGCGAACAGGGCGCGCCGGTCCAGCTTGGACACATGGGCGTGGAAACCGGCCGCCAGCGCCCGCTCCACGTCCTCGGGCTCGGCCCTGGAGCTCAGGGCGATGCGCGGCACGTGGGCCCACGGCGACTCCGCGAGCCGCCGCGCCAGGGTGAAGCCGTCCATCTCCGGCATCTCCAGATCCGAGACCAGGAGGTCGAACCGCTCGCCCGCCTCGAAGCGGGCCCAGGCCTCGCGACCGTCGGCCGCCGTCTCCACCTCGAAACCGTGCCCTTCGAGGATCGGCGCCAGCAGCTCGCGGAAGAAGCGGCTGTCGTCCACCACCAGCACCCGTCGCGGCCGGTCGCCCACGTCGAGACGGGGCGCCGTCCACGGCCCGAAGACCCGCTCGGCGAGGCTGGCCACGTCCACCACGTGGACCAGTTCGCCGTCCACCACCGTACAGCCGAGGGTGTCCCGGCGGCTGGTGGCCGGGTGGAGATCGAGTTCGGCCTCGGCCACGTCCCGCACCGCGGCGATGCGCAGCCCCATGCGCCGTCCCTCCGCCTCCAGCACCAGGACGAGGCCGCCCTCGGGTTCGCAGCCCTCGAGCCGGACCAGCGGCAGGGGCTCGTCGTCCAGCAACGCGGTGTCGCCGCCCGCATCGACCGTTTCGAGACGGGCGATGCGACCGACGAAGGAGACCGGAATGGCCCAGCGGGTGCCGTCGCCGGCGTCGAAGCGCAGCAGGGTGACCCGTTCGCGCACCGTCGCGGCCTCGGGTCCGCCGTCGAGATCCTCCCGCGAGGGAACCGAGGCCCGGGCGACCAGGCCCTTGGGCTCCAGCACCATGGCCACCGAGCCGTCGCCCAGCACCGTGGTGCCGGCGAGGGCCCCGAAGTCGCGCAGCAGACTGGAGACCGGCTCCACCACGATCTCCTCGGTGTCGCGGATGCGCGCCACCGACACCGCCACCCGCCGACGGTCGACGCCCAGCACCAGGGCCAGCCGCTCCTCCTCCTGGGCCTCGGCGAAGCCGAGCACGGCGGCCAGCGACACCAGCGGCAGCGGCTCGTCCCGCAGCCGCAGCACCCGCGTGCCGTCGATGCGGGGGGCCTTCTCGTCCTCGGCGAGATCGGCGATGCGCACCACCTCCTCCACCGCGATCTGGGGCACGGCGAAGGGCAGGCCCGCCGTCTCCACCAGCAGCGCCGGCATGATGGCGAGGGTCAAAGGCAGGGTGAGGAGGAAGGTGGTGCCGCGCCCCGGCTCGGTGCGGACCTCCACCTTGCCGCCGAACTTCTCGAGGCGGCTCCGCACCACGTCCATCCCGACACCGCGGCCGGAGACGTCGCTCACCTGCCGGGCGGTGGAGAAACCGGGCAGGAAGATCAGGTCCAGCACCCGCTCCCGCGGCATGGCCGCCGCCTCGTGGGGCGCCACCAGTCCGCGTTCCACCGCCTTCTGCCGCACCCGCTCCACGTCGATGCCGCGGCCATCGTCCTCCACCGTCACCACGATGACGCCGCTGTGCTGACGGGCGTGGATGCGCAAGGTCCCCGTCGGCGGCTTGCCGGCGGCGTGCCGTTCTTCCGGCGGTTCGATGCCGTGGTCGACGGCATTGCGCACCAGATGGGTGAGGGGATCGCGGATCGCCTCCAGCATCTGACGGTCGAGCTCGGTCTCGCCGCCCTCGGTGACCAGCCGCACCTTCTTGCCGAGGCTGCGCGAGAGATCCCGCACCATGCGCGAGAGCCCCGTCCAGGCCTGGGAGATGGGCTGCATGCGCGCGCGCATGACCGCCTCGCGCAGCTCGGTGGTCACGTGGTCGAGACGCTGCAGCGTCCCGTCCAGCTCGCCTCCGCCCTGACAGGCGCGCAGCAGCTGGTTGCGGGTGAGCACCAGCTCGCTCACCTGGCTCATGAGGGTGTCCAGCAGCGCCACCGGCACCCGCAGCGTCGCCCGCTGGGGATCGGCCCCGCCACCCGCGGCCGTCCCCGGGACGTCGTCCCCGGCCGCCGTCGATCCCCGCTCCTTGGCGGCCTCCTTCGGGGCGGCCGTGTGCGCCGTGCCGCTCTCCGGCGCTCCGGATCCACCGTCGGCGGCACCCGCCGGAGCCACGGTCTCCCCCGATCCGGCGGAGGATTCGCGCTCCCCCGTCCCGATGCCGGCATCCTCCGCGGCCCCGTCGTCCCTCGCCCCGTTCGCACCGCTCCCGGCGCCCGTGGCCGGTGCCGCCGGGGCGGCCCCGCTTCCGGCCAGCACCGCCTCGATGCGGGCGATGAGGGCGCGATCGTCGCCCGCGGGCTCCCTGCCCTCCCGCTCCAGCACGTCGACGATCTCGCGGATGCGGTCCACCGCCTCCAGGACGACGCCGATGGCCTCCTCGCTCCAGGCGAGCTCGCCGTCACGGGCGGCGGCCAGCACGTTCTCGCCGGCATGGGCCACCTCCCGCAGACGCTCCAGCCCGAGGAAGCCGCAGGTGCCCTTGATGGTGTGCAGGACCCGGAACAGTTCGTGCACCGTCTCCGGCGCCACGTCCCCCTGTTCCAGCGCCAGCAGGCCTTCCTCGACCCGCTCCAGCCCCTCGCGGGTCTCCGCCACGAATTCCGCGATCAGCTCCTCCATCGACGCCCCCCCGCGGCTGGGGTACGAGCCTGTCGCCGACGGCGCGGCAGCCCGATCACCTCGCCCCCGAGGAAGGGGGCGAGGATGTCGTCCTCCGGTGGAGGCGCCCGCCCGGATCCGTCCGCGCCCTCCCGGGCGTCGTCGTCGACCGGCGGGTTCGAAGGGGATGCCGGCATCGGCAGCTCGCTCCACGGTTCCCGGTTCCCTTGCACCGCCCACCCTCGCACACATTTCCTGACAAACGGTTAACGTCCCCACCACCGCGTTCCGGACCCGCCATGGCGACACCGCGTTTCGTCTTCGTCATGAAGAACCTCACCAAGGTCCTGCCCGGCGGCCGCCGGGTGCTCGACGGCATCACCCTCGCCTTCCTCCCGGGCGCCAAGATCGGCGTCCTCGGCCCCAACGGCGCCGGCAAGTCGACGCTCCTGCGCATCATGGCCGGCCGCGACCGCGACTTCGCCGGCGAGGCCTGGCCGGCCGAGGGGATCCGGGTGGGCTTCCTCGAACAGGAGCCGGTGCTGGACCCCGATCGCACCGTCCTGGAGACGGTGGAGGAGGGCGTGCGCGAGGTGCGGGAGCTGCTGCGCCGCTTCGAGGCCCTCTCCCTGCGCCTCGGCGAGGTGACGGACGGCGAGGAGATGGAGCGGCTGCTGGCCGAGCAGGCGGCCCTGCAGGAGGCCATCGACGCGGCCGACGGCTGGGAGCTGGACCGCCGGCTGGAGATCGCCCTCGAGGCCCTGCGCTGCCCGCCGCCGGACGCTCCGGTGGCCCGGCTCTCGGGCGGCGAGAAGCGGCGGGTCGCCCTCTGCCGGCTGCTGCTGCAGCAGCCGGACCTGCTGCTGCTGGACGAGCCCACCAATCACCTGGACGCCGACAGCGTGGCCTGGCTGGAGCGGCATCTCCGCGACTATCCGGGCACGGTGGTGTGCGTCACCCACGATCGCTATTTCCTCGACCAGGTGGCGGGCTGGATCCTGGAGCTGGACCGCGGCCGGGCGCTTCCCTTCGAGGGCAACTATTCGGCCTGGCTGGAGGCGCGGCGGCAGCGGCTGGAACGGGAGGCGCGGGAGGAGGAGGCGCGCCGGCGGACCCTCGCCCGCGAGGCGGAATGGATCCGCAGCACGCCCGAGGCCCGTCGCGCCAAGGCCCGGGCCCGCATTCGTGCCTACGAGGAGCTGCTGCGGCAGGCCCGCGAACGCCCGCCCCGCGCGGCCCAGATCGTGATCCCGCCGGGCCCCCGCCTCGGCGAGGTGGTGCTGGAGGTGGAGGGTCTCACCAAGCGCCACGGTGCGCGCGTCCTGTTCGAGGACCTCACCTTCGCCGTCCCGCCCGGTGCCATCGTCGGCATCACCGGCCCCAACGGCAGCGGCAAGACCACCCTCTTCCGGCTGATCGTCGGCGAGGAACGGCCCGACGGCGGCCGCATCCGCCTCGGCGAGACGGTGGTCCTCGGCTACGTGGACCAGACCCGCGGGGCGCTGGATCCCGACCGCCCGGTGTGGGAGGTGATCGCCGAGGGCCGTGACGTGGTGCGCCTCGGCCGCCACGAGGTGCCGGCCAGGGCCTATGTGGCGGCCTTCAACTTCCGCGGCCCCGACCAGCAGAAGAAGGTGGGGGAGATCTCGGGCGGCGAGCGCAACCGCGTCCATCTCGCCCGCCTGCTCAAGTCCGGCGCCAACTTCCTGCTGCTGGACGAGCCCACCAACGATCTCGACGTGGACACGCTGCGCGCCCTCGAGGATGCCCTCGTCGACTTCGCCGGCAGCGTCATGGTGATCAGCCACGACCGCTGGTTCCTGGACCGCATCGCCACCCACATGCTGGTCTTCGAAGGCGACGGCCGGGTGGTCTTCTTCGAGGGCAACTGGAGCGAATACGAGGCCGACCGCCGTCGCCGGCTCGGTCCCGAGGCGGAGCGGCGGACCCTCCGCTACCGCCCCCTCGCCCTCTCCTGAGGCGGCACGCGATGGCGGTGGGCGAATCCGACCTGCTGACGGCGACCGTGGCCCTCGCCGCCGGCGGCGTGGCCGGCCTCGTGATCTTCCGCCGCCTCGGCTTCGGCTCGGTGCTGGGGCTGCTGGTGGTGGGCATGGCCATCGGTCCCCACGGCCTCGGCGTCCTGGCCGGCGGTGAGGAACTGCGGCGGGTGGCCGAGATCGGCGTCGTCTTCCTGCTCTACGCCATCGGCCTCGAGATGCGGCCCGAGACCCTCTGGGCCATGCGGCGTCTGGTGTTCGGCCTGGGCGGCCTGCAGCTCGCGCTCACCACCCTCGCGCTCTTTCCCATGGGCCTGCTGCTCGGGCTCGCCCCTCCGGCCGCCTTCGTCCTCGCCGCCGGCTTCGCCCTCTCCTCCACCGCCCTCTGCATCCAGCTCCTGGAAGAGCGGGGCGATCTCTATACCGAATGGGGACGCGGCAGCGTCGCCGTCCTCCTCTTCCAGGACCTGGCGGTGGTCCCCCTCCTGGCGCTGGTGCCGCTGCTGGCCGGCCGGCTGGAGGTGGGCGCCGAGTTCGGCCTCGGCCTGCGCCTGCTGGAAGCCGGTCTCGCCGTGGGGCTGGTCATCCTCGCCGGCACCCTGCTGCTGCCGCGCCTCCTGGATCTGGTGGCCCGGGAACGCAACATGGAGGCCTTCACCGGCCTCGCGCTCCTCGCCGCCCTGCTGGCCGCCTGGGCCGTCCAGCGTGCCGGTCTCTCCATGGGCCTCGGGGCCTTCCTGATGGGGCTGCTCCTCTCCCGTACCCGCTACCATCACCAGCTCGAGGCGGAGATCGCGCCCTTCAAGGGCATCCTCCTGGGACTCTTCTTCATCGCCGTCGGCATGAGCCTCGACGTGGAGCGCCTGCTGCGGGACCTGCCCCGACTGCTGCCGGTCCTGTTGGCGCTGGTGCTGGTCAAGGCCGGGATCCTCCACCTCCTCGCCCGTCTGTTCGGCAGTCGGCGCGGCGACGCCGTGCGCATGGCCCTGCTGCTGGCCCAGGGCGGCGAATTCGCCTTCGTCCTGTTCGGCACCGCCCTCGCCTTCGGCATCCTCGCGCCCGAGACGTACACGCCTGCGGTGCTGCTGATCTCGCTGTCGATGATGGCGACGCCGCTCCTCGCGCGCCTCGCCGACCGCCTCGCCGCGCGGCTGGAGCCGTCGCGGCCGCCCGCGGCCACCCCCGAGGCCCGCATCGCCGATCTCGACGCCCATGTGGTGATCTGCGGCTTCGGCCGCATCGGCGGCACCGTGGGGCTCATGCTGGATGCCCTGCGCATCCCCTTCGTCGCCATCGACCACGACCCGAAACGGGTGGAGGAGATGCGGCGGGAG
Source organism: Alphaproteobacteria bacterium (assembly GCA_026982705.1). Taxonomy (GTDB): domain Bacteria; phylum Pseudomonadota; class Alphaproteobacteria; order Geminicoccales; family Geminicoccaceae; genus HRBIN39. The sequence goes on along the minus strand of JALSGP010000004.1, from coordinate 26,274 downwards.
GGCCACCCCATCCTCTTCGGCGACGCCACCGATCCGCGCATCCTCAAGGCCGCCGGCACCGGCCGCGCGCGGCTGGTCCTGGTCACCCTCGACCATCCCGCCGTGGCCGAACGGGTGGTGAGCACCGTCCACAACTTCTATCCGGACATCGCCATCGTCGCCCGCGCCCGCGACTTCGCCGAGCGCGAACGGCTGCTGGCACTGGGCGCCCGCGAGGCCATTCCCGAGGCCCTGGAACTGGCCTTCACCCTCGGCAGCTACGTCCTGCGCCACATGGGCGTGGCGGAGGTGGACGCCGTCGAGCTGGTGGATCGGCTGCACGAACGTGCGTTCGAGATGCTGCGGGCCCGCCCGGCCCTCTCCAAGCTGGACCGCCCCGCCGCCTCCCGCTGAGGGCCTGCGGCATCCGGAACGCTTGCTCCCGTGGACGGGATTCCCGAGCCTCCCACGGAGACCGTCATAGGCGGGAGGGAAGCATGACCGCCCGACGCATCCTCATCGTCGACGACGAGCCCAACATCGTCCTCTCCCTCGAGTTCCTCATGAAGAAGGCCGGGCATGTCGTCGAATCGGTGACCGACGGCGCCGCCGCCCTCGACCGCCTCGGGGGACCACCGCCGGATCTCGTGATCCTCGACGTGATGCTGCCCGGCATCGACGGCTTCGAACTGCTGCGGCGCATGCGGGCGCGGCCGGAGTGGCGCGACGTGCGCGTGATCCTGCTGACCGCCCGGGGACGCGCGAGCGAGCGCGAGCACGGCCTCGCCCTCGGGGCCGATCTCTATGTCACCAAACCCTTCTCCACCCGAGAACTGATCCGGCGGGTGAACGCGCTGCTGGACGGGGAGCGGACGCGGTGAGCGGACCACGCCGGCGGCTGTGGGCCATCGTCGTCGCCGCCGCGCTCCCCCTGCCGCTGGCGCTCTGGGTCCTGGCCCACCGCCGTCTCGCCGCCGATCCCGATCTCGCCCGTCTCCTCGCCTGGGCGGGGTTCCTGGGGCTGCTGTGGACCCTCGCCGTCGGCGCCCGGCTCGACCGCGAGCTGGTGGGGCGGGCCCGCCGGCTGGCGGAGATCCTCGCCACCCTGCCCGCCGCCCGGCGGCGCCGTGACCGCGTGCCCGCGCCGGCGGCATTCCCGCTCCTGTCCGATCTGGTCGCCGCCGTCCACCGCCTGGTGGACCATCTGGACGAGGTGGAGCGGCGGGCGGCGGCGGCCCGCGAGGAGGCCACCCGCGGGCTCGCCCGGGAGCGCTCGCGCCTCGCCGCCGTCATCCGCGATCTCGCCGACGGCCTCTTCGGCTGCACCCTCGACGGTCGCATCGTCCTCTACAACGAGGCCGCGGTCCGCCTGCTGGGAGCACCGCCGGAATTGGGCCTCGGCCACTCCCTCTACGCCCTGCTCATGCGCCGCCCGATCCTCCACCAGCTCCGCGAGATCGAGCGGCGCCGCGCCCGCGGCGAAGGCACGGTGGGGGAGGACTTCCTCTGCGCCGGCCGCGACGGCGAGCGGCTGTTCCGTTGCCGCCTCGCCCTGGTGGTGGAGGAGGACGGGACGACCCAGGGCTTCGTGCTGCTCCTGCGCGAGGCCGGCGCCGCCCTCGCCGAGGGCTCCACCCGCGACTTCCTCGACCGGCTGGAGACGGCCTGGCGCGGTCCCCTCGCCTCCCTGCGCGCCGCCGCCGAGGTGCTGGAGGGGGAACTCGCGGACCACCCCGGGCTGCACGGCTTCGCCCGCGGCATCGTCGGCGACGCCGAGGCCCTCGAGGCCATCCTCCATCGCCTCGCCGATACGGGACGGACCTACGTGCTGGCCCGCTGGCCGCTGCAGGACGTGCGCCTCGCCGACGTGCTGGAGGCGGTGCGCGACCGTCTCGCCGAGCGCGGGGTCGGCGTCTCCCTCCGCGACCGCGCCCCCGACGTCTGGCTCGCGGCCGACAGCTTCGTCCTCACCGAACTCCTGGTCTCCCTCTGCACCGAGATCGACCGGCGGCGGCCGGGTGCGGCGGTGGAGGTCTTCGCCCGGGCCGGCGAGGAGGGCGTGGCGCTGGAGATCGGCTGGGACGAGGCGGAAGGGCAGGCCGCCGCCTGGGTGCGGGCCTGGCTCGAGGGCTCTCTCTTCGCCCGCCCGCGGGTGGAAGTGGACGAGCTCTTCGCCCGCCACGGCGCCCGTCCCGTCCTGATGCCGGGGACGACCGGCGGCGTGGTCCTCGCCTTCACCCTGCCGCCCCCGCGGGCCCTGCACGCCCGCCGCGGCCGCACCGCCCTGCCGCCGCGGCCCGAATTCTACGACTTCGACATCGCCCCGCGGACCCGACCACCGACCGCCGACCGCCCCCTCGGCGAGCTGGCCTGTGTGGTCTTCGACCTCGAGACCACCGGCCTCGACCCCGAGCGTGACGAGATCGTGCAGATCGCGGCGGTGCGGGTGCTGGGGCGGCGGGTGCTGCGCGGCGAGCTGTTCGACACGCTGGTGGATCCGGGCCGGCCGATCCCGCCGGCCTCCACCCGCTTCCACGGCATCACCGACGAGATGGTGCGGGGCAAGCCACCGCCGGCGGTGGCGCTGCAGCGCTTCCACGCCTTCTGCGGCGACCGCGTGCTGGTGGCCCACAACGCCGCCTTCGACATGGCCTTCCTGCGCCGCCACGAGGCCGAGGCCGGCGTCCGCTTCGACCAGCCGGTGCTGGACACCCTGCTGCTGGCCGCCGCCCTCGACGAGCGGGCGGAGGACCTCGCTCTCGACGGCCTCGCCGCCCGTCTCGGCATCGACATCCAGGGGCGCCACACCGCCCCCGGCGATGCCCTCGCCACCGCCGAGATCCTGGTGGCGCTCCTCGACCTCCTGGCCGCCCGCGGGATCCGCACCCTGGGCGAGGCCTTGGAAGCCTGCCGGCGCATGGCTAGGATTCGCCGGCGCACGGTGACACCGGCCGCGGGAGATGCGGGCGATGGACGAGAGACTGCGCCATAGGGCGGCGGCCGTCGCCTTCCTGGTGACCCTCGCCTTCCTCTATCCGACCCTGGCGGTGGTGGACGAGCTCGCCCGCCATCTGGGACCCGCCCTTCTGCCCCTCCATCTCTTCGCCGTCTGGTTGCTCGCGGTCGTGGCCATGGCGCTGCTGAGCCGTCGGCCCGGCCGGGGCGAGGAGCCGTGAACCTCACCGGCATCGCCTTCCTGACCGCCCTCGCCTATCTGGCGCTGCTGTTCCTGCTGGCCCTCTACGCCGACCGACGGGCGGCGGCGGGCCGGCGCCTCGTGGCCCACCCCGTCGTCTACACCCTCTCCCTCGGGGTCTACTGCACCGCCTGGACCTTCTACGGCAGCGTCGGCCTCGCCGCCGAACGCGGCGTCGCCTTCCTGCCCATCTATCTCGGGCCCACGGTGGTGGCCTTCCTCTTCCCGCTGCTCCACCTCAAGCTGCTGCGGGTGAGCAAGGCCTACGGCCTCACCTCCATCGCCGACTTCGTCGCCGCCCGCTACGGCAAGAGCGGCCTCCTCGGCGGCTTCGTCACCCTGGTGATGGTCGCCGGGACCACCCCCTATGTGGCGCTCCAGCTCAAGGCGGTGGCGGCCAGCCTCGAGGCCATGCTGGGTGACGAGATGGCCCGCGCGCTGCACGGCTTCGGCGCCGACACCGCCCTCCTCGTGGCCATTCTCCTCGCGCTCTTCGCCATCCTCTTCGGCACCCGCCGGATCGACGCCACCGAGCATCACGAGGGGATGGTCTTCGCCGTCGCCTTCGAGAGCCTGGTCAAGCTCGCCGCCTTTCTCGCCGTGGGTCTGTTCGTGGTCTACGGCCTCGTGGGGGGCTTCGGCGAACTGCACCGCCGGGTGGTGGCGGCGGGACTCGAGGAGCTGCTGGGCTTCGCCGCCACCGGCTTCACCTACACCGACTGGTTCGGCTACACGCTGCTCGCGGCACTCGCCTTCATCGTGCTGCCGCGCATGTTCCAGGTGGCGGTGATCGAGAATCTGGAGATCGATCACCTGCGCACCGCCAGCTGGCTGTTCCCCCTCTATCTGCTGGCCATCAATCTGTTCGTGCTGCCGGTGGCGCTGGTGGGGCGACTCGCGGGGCGCGGCGGCGACATGCTGATGCTGGAGCTGCCGCTCGCCGCCGATGCCCGCTTCTTCGCCTTTCTCGCCTTCATCGGCGGTCTCTCGGCCGCCACCGCCATGGTCATCGTCGCGACGGTCGCGGTGGCCACCATGATCTCCAACGATCTGGTGATGCCGGCGCTGCTGCGCATCCCGCGCCTGGGGCTCGAGCGGCGCCCCGAAGTCCCCGGTCTGGTGCTGGGCATCCGCCGCACCGCCATCGTCCTGCTGATGCTGGCGGGCTACGGCGTCTTCCGGCTGGCGCCGCCCGACCTGCCGCTGGTGCGGCTGGGCCTCGTCTCCTTCGTGGCCGTCTCCCAGGTGGCGCCGGCGCTGCTCTTCGGCCTCTACTGGCGAAGGGCCAATCTCGCCGGTGCCGTCGCCGGCCTCGGCGTGGGCATGCTGCTGTGGACCTACACGCTGGTGGTGCCCATGGCCGCCGAGGCGGGACTGCTGGACCGGAGCCTGCTCGAGGGCGGCCCCTTCGGCTGGGACCTGCTGCGACCGCAGGCCCTCTTCGGGCTCGAGGGACTCGATCCCGTCACCCACGCCGTGCTGTGGTCGCTGGGCGCCAACGTGGTGGCGCTGCTGGTGATCTCCCTCACCACCGAGGCCGATCCGCTGCAGCGGGTGCAGGCCCTCTTCTTCGTGGACGTCCACTACGGCGCCCGCTCGGTGCGGCCCTGGCGGGGCGAGGCGCGGGTGGCGGCGCTGCAGGAACTGCTGGCCCGCTTCCTCGGTCCCGGCCGTACCGCCGCCTTCTTCCGGCGCGAGGGCCGGCGGCGCGGCCGCGAGCTCCTTCCTTCCGATCGGGTGGACGCGGAGCTGGTCCAGAGCGCCGAGCGGGAGCTGGCACGGGCGGTGGGGGCCACTTCGGCGCGGCTGGTGGTGGGGTCGGTGGTCCGCGGCGAGGTGCCGGGGCCGGAATCGCTGCTGGAGCTGCTGGACGAGACCAGTCAGGCCATCGAGTACAGCCAGCGGCTGGAGCAGAAGTCGCGCGAGCTCGAGCGCCTCGCCGCCGAGCTGCGCGCCGCCAACGCGCGCCTGCGCCAACTCGATGCCCTCAAGGACGAGTTCATCGCCACGGTGAGCCACGAGCTGCGGACCCCCCTCACCTCCATCCGCTCCTTCGTGGAGATCCTCCGGGACCATCCGGATCTCGCCCCGGCCGAACGGCAGCGCTTCCTCGCCATCGTCGCCGAGGAGGTGGAGCGGCTGGGACGGCTGGTGGACGACGTGCTGGATCTCTCGCGGCTGGAGGCGGGTCGCATGGAGTGGGAGGTGGGCCTGCACGATCTCCGCGAGATCGTGGAGACGGCGCTGGTGCGGGCCGGCGGACTGCTGCGCGGACGGGGGGTGGAGGTCACCACCGACTTCGCCCTCGCACGGGCTCCGCTGGTGTGCGACCGCGACCGCATCCTGCAGGTCCTCTTCAACCTCCTCTCCAACGCCGCCAAGTTCGCGCCGCCCGCGGGCGGACGGCTGCATCTGGAGCTGCGCTCGCTCGGGGCCCAGTATCTGGTGCGCATCGAGGACAACGGCCCGGGCGTGCCGCCGGAGCTGCGCGACGCCGTCTTCGAGAAGTTCCGGCAGGGCGCCCGCGCCCTCCACGACAAGCCGCGGGGAAGCGGCCTCGGGCTCGCCGTCTGTCGCGAGATCCTGCGCCGCTTCGACGGCCGCATCTGGTGCGAGGACTCGCGCCTGGGCGGCGCCGCCTTCTGTTTCACCCTGCCGGCGGCGGAGACGCTACGACGGGCGGGGTGAGGGAGTGGGCCCGCCGGGCCGGCGCAGCCGCTCCTCCAGCACCCGCAGCAGTCCGTCGATGCCCTCGCGGCCGATCACCTCGGCCACCTGTGAGCGCTGGGTGATCAGCAGGCTCACCCCCTCGGCGATCACGTCGATGACGACGAAGCGTCCGTTCCGCCGCCGCACCCGCCAGTCCACCGCCAGCGCCTTGCCGGTTCCGGGGCCGCGCACGCGCGTGTGGACGAGCACGTCGGCACGCCCGACCGGCTCCGCGCCCACCACCTCGAGGGTCTGACCGCCGTAGTCGTCGAGCCGCTCGGCCAGGCTCTTGCGCAGGAGGCGGCGGAAGAGATCGACGAAGCGTGCGCGCTGGGCCGGCGTCGCCCGCCGCCAATAGCGGCCCAGCACCAGCCGGGCCAACAGTTCCAGATCCGTCGCCTCCTCCACCAGCACCTCCAGAGCCCGCAGCTTGCCGGCGCGGTCGAGATCGCGCCGGCGCAACACCGCGAAGGCCCGCTCGCCGAGACGGCGGACGAAGGCGGCCGCCGCCTCGGGCGCGGGGGCCGGGGCAGCCGTCGCCACCGCCGCGATCGGCAGGAGCCCCAGGACCGCCCGCCGCGTCCAGCACCCCGGCGCGCTCACGGCGTCTCCTCCCCCGGGTCCTCGAGCGGGAGTTCGTAGAGGGATTCGTCCACGGCCACGCGGCCGTTGCGGATGGCCGCCGCCCGCCGCTGACGGTAGGCCGAGCGCAGGGCGGCGTATTCGTCGAGACTGCGGGCGCGGAGTTCGTCCAGGAAGGGGTCCAGCTCGGCCCGCCGCACCACCGCGGCGGCGGCGGCCCGGCCGAGACGGAAGCGGCCCGGCGCCACCCAGGCGGCGGGATCGAAGACGAAGCCGTCCATCAGCAGACCCACGAGATCGCGGGGATTGGAGGGGCCCAGCACCGGCAGCACCAGATAGGGCCCCTCTTCCACTCCCCACACCGCCAGCGTCTGGCCGAAGTCCTCCTCGTGGGGCGGCAGCCCCAGGCGGGCGGCGATGTCGAAGAGACCGAAGAGGCCGAGGGTGGAGTTGACCAGGAAGCGGCCGAGCGCGACGCCGGCGCGCTCGCGCTCGCCCTGCAGCAGATCGTTCACGAACACCACGGGTGCGCGCAGATTGGCGAGGAAATCCGCCACCCGCCGCTTGCCGTAGTCCGGCACCGCATAGTCGTAGAATTCGGCCAGGGGTTCCAGAACGGTGCCGTCCATCACGCGATTGAGGGCGAAGACGGCACGGTTGAGCGGCTCCAGCGGATCGTCCACCGGCTCGGCGGCGGCCGGCGCGACGCGCAGCATGAGCGGCAGGGCGGCGAGGAGGGCCAGAGCGGCCCGCGTCCGTGGGTTCGGTGCCATGGTGCGCGACATCCGGCCGGCGGCGGGGAACGGAGGCCGACGCCTCCACATCCGCGGGCCCGCGCCCGCGACGACGTTCCTTCGTGGTTAAAGCGCATCCGGGTGTCGCGCGCAAGGGCGGCCGCCGTCCCGCCGGTTCTGGCAAAACCTCGAAAATTCGCGCAAAATCCACGCGTCCTCGAAGCCGCACGGGAGACCCGCCCATGACCGAACACCGGATCGTCAGCCTCGACGCGCTCCGCGCGCGGCTTCGCGCGGCCCTCGGCCGCGACAGCCTGCTGGCCGCCCGCTTCGACCGGGCGCTGGAACGCCGCGACGCCGATCTGGTGGCGGAGGCCATGCGCCAGCTCGACCGCTATCCGGAGGAGATCCGGCGCGCCGTCCACGAGGTGATCCTCGACTGGCTGTTCGGCCCCGCCGGCGAGAGCGACTTGCGCCGACGGCTGGGTCTCGGGGCCTGAGACCGTCGCCACGGCAGGGCCCGCCCAGCCCGGAGGGCAGCGGTCTCCCCTCCACCCAGGCGAGGATGTCGCGATAGACCCGCCGGCGCTGGAGATCGCGCAGCAGCAGGTGCCAACCGGCGGGATACACCACCAGTGTACAGTCCTTCGCCGCGAGCCGGCGCGCGAAGGCGACCTGGACCTCAGGCGGCACGATCTCGTCGCGCGCACCCACCAGCACCAGCGTCCGCACCCGCAACCGCGGCGCCGCCGCCCACGCTCGATCCATCAGCCGCACCACGCCCGCGAGGGTGGCGAGGCGCGTGGTCTTCAGGAAGCGAGGATCCCGGGCCAGCTCCCGCAGCACCGCGTCGTCGTCGCTGGCGCGCCGGCCGAGACCGCGCCCGCTCACCTCCAGATCCGGCAGCAGCGCCGCGAAGAGATCCAGCAGCAGGCGCCAGAGCAGGGGAAAGCGTTCCCCGCCCCAGACCGCCGGCGCCGCCAGGATCAGTCCGCGCACCGGCAGTCCCGGTGGTTCCGTCAGCGCCACCGTCGCCACCGCCGCGCCCATGCTGTGGCCCAGCACGATCACCGGCACCTCCGGCCGCCCGGCGGCGAGGGTCCGCACCCGGCGGGCGAGATCGGCCACCAGCACGTCGCCGCCGGGCCAGCGGCCACGGTCGGGCCAGCCGCCGAAGCCCCGCTGGTCGTGGGCCACCACCATCAGACCGCGGGTGCGGGCCCAGCGTCCGAAGCGGGCGAAGGCGGCGCTGCGGTCGTTGAGACCGTGGAGCGCCAGCACCACCGCGCGCGGTGTGCCCGCCGGTGCCCAGACGGCGGGCGGAGGCGGCGGTCCCGGCGGCGGCCACCGTCGGTCCACGGCACAGCCGGTCAGCACCACCACCCACAGCAGGGCGGCCGCGATCCGGATCACGAGGCGGCCGGTGCCGTCACCGACAGGCCGAGCAGCCGCCACACGTCCTCCGGCGTGTGGCCGAGCCCGCGCAGATGGCGCAGGGTCACGGCCCGGTTGCGTTTGGCCATCCGCCGGCCGTGACTGTCGGCCACCAGATTGTGGTGGTAGTAGCGGGGCGTGCGCAGCCCCAGCAGCGCCTGCAGCAGGCGATGGACGTGGGTGGCCGGGAACAGATCCTCGCCGCGGGTGACCAGGGTGATGCCCTGCATGTGGTCGTCGAGGGTCACGGCCAGATGGTAGGAGGCGGGCACGTCCTTGCGGGCGATCACCACGTCGCCGAAGATCTCCGGCCGCGCCCGCACCTCGCCGGCGCGATGGTCGAACCAGACGAGCTCGCCCACCAGCGCCCGCGCCCGCGCCACGTCGAGACGCCAGGCGAAGGGCTCGCCCCGGGCCATGCGCCGCTCCGCCTCGGCCCGCGGCAGGGCGCGGCAGACGCCCGGATAGAGGAGTTCGCCGGCGGGACCGCGGTGGGGGGCGCGCCCCGCCTGTTCCACCTCGAGACGGATGCTGCGGCGGGTGCAGAAGCAGGGATAGACCACCCCGAGACGGTCCAGCTCCTCGAGGGCCGCCCGGTAGAGGTCGAAGTGCGCGCTCTGGCGGCGGACCGCCCCGTCCCAGTGGAGTCCCAGCCAGCGCAGGTCCTCCTCGATGCCGCGGACGAACTCGGGGCGGCAGCGCTGGCCGTCGATGTCCTCCATCCGCAGCAGGAAGCGGCCGCCGCTGCGTCGGGCCGCTTCGAAGGCGAAGAGGGCGGAATAGGCGTGGCCGATGTGGAGATAGCCCGTGGGGCTGGGCGCGAAGCGGGTGACGTGGGGCGGCTCGCCGGGGCCCGGCAGCGGTACCCGATCGGCCCCCTGGAGGCGGACGAGGGGTTCGTCGATCACCGGAAGCGGTACCCGACCGCGGTGGGTTCCCCCGCGATCATGCGCACACGGTAGCCGACCGGCAAGTCCGTCCCACGGTTCACCCGCGCCGGGCCAGCACGAACAGGCCCACGAACAGCCGGCTCATGTCCACCACCCGGGCGTGGACGATGCGGAAGCCGCCGTGGCGCGCCACCGCCGCCCGCAGGGCGTCGCGCCGCTGGGCCAGCAGCACCATGCGCCCGTCCCGCCGCAGCACCGCCGCCGCGGCGTCGAGGAAGCGGGCGTAGAAGTCGAAGAAGCGCAGCCGCGTGCCCAGCAGACGGCCGAAGGGCGGATTGGTGACGATGCGGGCGAAGTCGCGCTCGCCCAGCTCGCGCGGCAATGCCCGGGCATCGGCCCGTACCACCCGGGCCCCCGCCTCCAGACGGTTGTGGACGAGATTGCGCCACGTCCCCTCGACGGCACGGGGATCGCGATCGCTCCCCACCCGCCGCACCCCGGGCCACACCGCCCCCGCCTCCAGCAGGATGGTGCCGCTGCCGCAGAAGGGATCCAGCAGCGCCGCCCCGGCTTCCGGCCGGCCGGCGAGGCGCAGCATGGCATAGGCCATGTCGGCCATGAGGGAGACCCGCTGGCCGTAGATCTTCTCGAAGCGGCGGCTGAGCGGTTCGCGGGTGAGCTGGACGGCCACCGCCAGATCCCGCTCCACCAGGTCCACCCGGATCTCCACCGCGAAGCCCTCGAGGTCCACCGGCGCGCCGGTGGCGGCCTGCACCGCCGCACCCGCCACCCGCGCCAGATCCATGCTGGTGAAGTCGTGGTGGCCGTGACGGGTGGGCGTGATGCGGAAGGAGGTGGCGGGCCCCAACCCCGGGATCTCCGCCCGTCGCAGGGCCGCATCCAGCGCCGCGAGCTCCTCCCCCGGTGCCACCTCCAGCTGCAGCACCGGCCGCAGGACGTGATGGATGGACCGGAGACGGCGGACGAGGGCCACGAGCTCCCGCTCCGGCCACGGGGCCGCCACCTCGACGCGGCCGCGGAAGCCGGACGGCGCGGCCCGCACCGCCGCTCCGGACAGCCCCGCCGCCCGCGCGCGCTCGCGGAACTCGGCCACCACCACGTCCTCGAGGCCGGGATGGGTGGTGAGGTGGAGGGCGGTCTCCCGGGTCATGGTCCGCTCCATATGGTCCGCGGCGGCGCGGGAGCGAAGGGCGGCGCGGGGCGTCCCCATGCCACCGTTGAGATCCCGCGGGCGAGGTCCTACCTCTGCCGGTGCCCCCGGCGGGTCGGGCGCCGGGGTGCACTCCACAGCCTCCCCTGACGAGGACTCGGCCGGGTTCGCCCGGCCGCTTTTTTCACGGCCGCCGCGGCCGTTGCCGCTGCCGGCGGCGGGGCCTAAGTTGGCCGCGGCGGGAGCGCAACGACGCGGGAGCGGCGGATCCATGCGGGTGTCGCGATACTTCATGCCGGTGCTGAAGGAGGATCCGGCCGAGGCCGAGATCGTCTCCCACCGTCTGATGCTGCGCACCGGCATGATCCAGCAGGCGGCGGCCGGCATCTACAACTGGCTGCCGCTGGGCTTCCGCGTGCTCAGGAAGGTGGAGCGGATCTGCCGCGAGGAGATGGAGCGCGCCGGCGCCATCGAGATCCTCATGCCCACCATCCAGCCGGCGAGCTGGTGGAAGGAGAGCGGTCGCTACGAGGCCTACGGCAAGGAGATGCTGCGCATCCGCGACCGCCACGACCGTGAGATGCTCTACGGTCCCACCAACGAGGAGAACGTGGTGGACATCTTCCGCCGCCACGTGAAGAGCTACCGCCAGCTCCCCCTCAACCTGTTCCACATCCAGTGGAAGTTCCGCGACGAGATCCGTCCGCGCTTCGGCGTCATGCGCGGGCGCGAGTTCCTGATGAAGGACGCCTATTCCTTCGACTACGACTACGAGGGTGCGCGCCGCTCCTACGAGACCATGTTCGTGGCCTATCTGCGCACCTTCCGGCGCATGGGGCTGGTCGCCATTCCCATGCTGGCGGAGAGCGGTCCCATCGGCGGCAGCATGAGCCACGAGTTCCAGATCCTCGCCGCCACCGGCGAGAGCGTGGTGTACTACGACGCCGCCTTCGAGGAACTGGACCTCACGGGCGAGGAGGTGGACGTGGCGCGTCTCACCTCCCTGTATGCCGCCGTGGAGGAGCGCCACGATCCCGCCCGCTGCCCGGTGCCGCCCGAACGCCTGAAGAAGGCCCGCGGCATCGAGGTGGGCCACATCTTCTACTTCGGCACCAAGTATTCCGCCCCCATGGGGGCCACCGTCATGGGTCCGGACGGACGCGAGGTGCCGGTGGAGATGGGATCCTACGGCATCGGCGTCTCGCGGCTGGTGGGCGCCATCATCGAGGCGCACCACGACGAGAAGGGCATCGTCTGGCCCGAGTCCGTGGCCCCCTTCCGGGTGGCGCTGATCGGCCTGCGCCTCGACGACGCCGACTGTCGGCGGATGGCCGAGGAACTCTACGAGCGGATGTGCGCGGCCGGTCTCGAGGTGCTCTACGACGACACCGACGAACGGCCCGGCGCCAAATTCGCCACCATGGAGCTGATCGGCATCCCCTGGCAGGTGGTGGTGGGACCGCGGGGAGCCCGGCAGGGCACGGTGGAGCTGCGCCGCCGCCGCACCGGTGAGAGCGCCGAACTCTCGCCGGAGTCGGTCCTCGCCCGCCTCACGGCCTGACCTTCCATGCTCCCGCGGGCCGAGCGCCTGATCGCGCTGCGCTATCTGCGGCCGCGGCGCGAGGAGGGTTTCGTCTCCTTCGTCGCCGCCTTCGCCCTTCTGGGCATCACCCTCGGCGTCGCCACCCTCGTGGTGGTGATGGCGGTGATGAACGGATTCCGGGCCGAACTGCTGGAGCGGGTGCTGGGCTTCAACGGCCATCTCACGGTGGTGGCGGGACCCGCCGGCATCGAGGACTGGAAATCGCGGGTGGCGCGTCTGCGGGCCGTGGACGGCGTCACCACCGTCTTCCCCTATCTGGAGGGGCAGGCCCTGGCCACCGCCAACGGCGTGGCGAGCGGCGTGGTGGTGCGCGGGGTCGAGGCGGAGGATCTCGCCCGTCTTGAACTGTTCCGCGGGGCGTTCAGAGCCGGCAGCCTCGAGGCGCTCCTGCGACCGGGCCGGGTGCTGGTGGGCAGCCGTCTCGCCGAGCGCATGGGGCTCGCCGTGGGAGACCGGCTCACCCTGATCTCGCCGCGGGGGACGACCACCGTCTTCGGCACAGTGCCGCGGATCGAGGGATTCGTGGTGGGGGGGATCTTCGAGGTGGGCATGTACGACTACGACAACGGCTTCGTCTACATGCCCCTCGCCGACGCCCAGCGCTACTTCGCCATGCCCGGACGCATCAACACGATCCAGGTCTTCGTCGCCGATCCCGAACGGGTCGAGCGCTGGCGGCCGCCGCTCGAGGCCGTGGTCGGAGATCTCGCGCTGGTGGACTGGAAGCAGCTCAACGCCCACTTCTTCGCCGCGCTCGAGGTGGAGCGCAACGTCATGTTCCTGATCCTCACCCTCATCGTGCTGGTGGCGGCCTTCAACATCGTCACCGGCCTCACCATGCTGGTCCGCACCCACGGTCGCGACATCGCCATCCTCCGCACCCTCGGCGCCACCCGGGCCGCCATCGGCCGCATCTTCCTGTTCGCCGGCGCCGCCGTCGGCGTCACCGGCACCGCCCTCGGCACCGCCCTCGGCCTCGCCTTCGCCCTCAACATCGACGCCGTCCGCCGCTTCCTCGAGGGACTGACGGGGTTCGAGCTGTGGAGCGCCGAGATCCGCTTCCTCTCGGCCCTGCCGGCGCGGGTGGAGCCCTGGGACGTGGCGAGCGTGGCCGTCATGGCCCTGGTGCTGTCGCTGCTGGCCGGTCTCTACCCCGCGCTCCGCGCCGCCCGCCTCGACCCGGTCGAGGCGTTGCGCTGGGAGTGAGGGCATGGCGCCGACACTCCGTCTCGAGGACGTCCACCGCCGTTTCCGTCAGGGCGACCGGGAGCTGGAGGTGCTGCGCGGCGTCCATCTCGACCTTCCCGCCGGGACCCTCGCCGCCCTCGTGGGTCCCTCGGGGTCCGGCAAGTCGACGCTCCTCCACATCGCCGGCCTGCTGGAGCCGCCCAGCGCCGGCCGGGTGTGGGTGGAGGGGATCGAGGCCGGTCGTCTCGCCGACGGCGAGCGTACCCGCCTGCGCCGCGAGCGCATCGGCTTCGTCTACCAGTTCCACCATCTGCTGGCCGACTTCAGCGCCCTCGAGAACGTGATGCTGCCGCAGCTCCTGGCGGGCCGTTCCCCCCGCCGGGCGCGGGCGCGGGCGGAAGCGCTGCTGGATCGCCTCGGCCTCGCTGACCGCCGCCATCACCGCCCCGGGCGTCTCTCGGGCGGCGAGCAGCAGCGGGTGGCCATCGCCCGGGCGCTCGCCAACGGTCCGCGCCTGCTCCTGGCCGACGAGCCCACCGGCAATCTCGATCCCCGCACCGCCGAGGAGGTCTTCGCCCTGTTCCTGGAGGTGGTGCGGGAGGAGGGGGCGGCGGTGCTGCTGGCCACCCACAATCCCGAACTCGCGGTGCGCTGCGACGTGGTCTACCGGCTCGTCGACGGCCGGCCGGAGGCGGTGGCCCCGCGATCGCCGGTGCCGCCGGCGCGGGCGGCGAGATAGGCGTCGGCGAAGGCCGCGAGGGACTCGAAGCGGAAGTCGGGCCGCACCGCCTCCGCCACCTCCGGGGTGGCGCCGCCACCGCGTCCGCCGCGGCGGTCGATCCAGGCGGTGGCCATGCCCGCCCGGGCGGCCGGCCGGATGTCGTGGTAGAGGCTCTGGGCCACGTGGAGGTGCTCCTCCGGGGCGAAGCCGAGCGCCCGCACCGTCTCCGCGAGGGCGGCGAAATTGCGCGGATCCGGTTTCCAGGCGCCGATCTCCTCCGCCGTCAGCACCCGGTGGAAACGCACGCCCAGACGCCTCGCGCTCGCCGCGAAGCTGGCCCGGTCCACGTTGGAGAGGATCACCAGCGTCGCGTGGCGGGCGAGGCGGCGCAGGGCGGGGGGCGAATCCGGAAAGGGCGGCCACTCCCCCACCGAGGCGCCGAAGGCGCGGGCCTCCGCCGCATCCACCCTGCTCCCCAGGTCCGCGGTCATGCGCGCGAGCACCCGCGCCAAAAGGTCCGGATAGCGGAGATGCGGGGTCTCCTGCTGCTGGCGGGTCTCGTGGCGGGCGAAGAGGGCGAGCAGCGCCTCGCGGTCGAGCCCGTGGCGGGCGGCGAACCCGGCGAGGGCGCGGGCGATCCCCTCCTCCCAGTCGATCAGCGTGCCGTAGCAGTCGAAGCTGAGGATGCGGAAGCGCGCGAGCGCGGCGGCCACGGATCCTCTCCTCGCCCCTTTCCCCCCGCGCCGATCCATGCCATGCTCGTCCGGGAGGTGGAAGCGGCGGGCGCGGCCGGCGGGAGGCGGGCATGGAGGTGCACGACGCGGATCTCGACTATCTGGCCGAGTTCCTGGCATCCGACGCGGCGCCGGCGGAGGCCATGGACATCTCGGAGCTCGACGGCTTCCTCACCGGCATCGCGGCGGCGCCCGCGGAGGCGGTGCCGGAGGCCTGGCTGGACTTCGCCTTCGGCGACGGCGACGGTCGCGGCGAGGAGGATCCGCGACTGGTGCGCGCGAAGGAGATCGCCCTCGCCCGCTACGCCCAGATCCGGGAGGAGCTGGCGGCGCGGCCCGACGCCTTCGCCCCCATCCTCTGGGCCGACGAGGAGGGCGAGGCCGACCCCGGTCCCTGGGCCCGCGGTTTCGTCGAGGCCATGCAGTTCCGGCCGGAGGCCTGGCAGCCGGCGTTCGAGGACGACGAGGGCATGGTGGCCATCACCACCATCCTCCTCGCCGCCACCGGCGGCGAGCTGCCGGAGGAGGTGGCGGTGGAGGACGAGGCGGTGCTGGAAGAGCTGCTGGCGGAGGCGGCCGACCTCCTCGGCCCCTGCGCGGTGGCCATCGCCCGGGTGCTGCGGGGCGGCGGCGCACCGGCCAACGACACCGCCCCGCCCGGCTGACGGCGGATCGCGGCCCTCAGTGTCCCGGTGGCCCCGCGGGCAGCAGCGGACATCCCAGCATGCGTCGGAGGATGGGGACCCCGTCCCACAGATGGTGCTTGACCACGCCCGCCAGGTGCAGCGCCAGCAGCAGCAGGAACAGCGGCTGGACCACCAGTTCGTGCAGCTCCTCCCAGAATTCGCCGGAACCGGACCCGGCCGTCTCGCCGGCGCTCTCCTCTTCGTCCCAGAGGTCTCCCCACCGCTCCCCGTCCCCGTCGGCGCGGGCCGCGGGCACCGGTGACGGCATCTCCGGCACCGCCACCGGCACGCCGAAGAAACGCACCGCGTCCCCCTCCGCCCGCTGGGCGAGGATGCCGGAGAGAGCGCCGATCAGGGCCGTCGCCACCAGCCCCGCCTGCACCGTCCGCGCCAGGGTGCGCTCCAGCGGCGAGGAGACCACCGGCTGCGGCCGCGGCATTCGGAGACGCCAGACCAGCCAGCCGCCGGCGAAGGCGAGGGCGAGGAGGCCGAGGGACACGTGGAGGGCGAAGCCGCCGCCTTCCTCGTCGAGCTGGCCCAGCAGCCAGGAGGCCAGCATCGAGCCCGCGAGCCCCCAGTGCAGGATCAGGCTCACGAGACCGTAGCGATCCGGTCCGTCGCGCAGAGTCATCGCCATCGCCCCCGGGATCGGCGGGGCGCCGCCACCGACGCCCCGCCCGGTGTCAGTCGTCGTCCTCGTCGTGGTCGCGGCGCTTCATCCAGCGACCGCGCCGCACCTCGTCGCGGGTGATCACCCCGTCGCCGTCGCGGTCGAGACGCCAGAACATGGCCTCGCCCGGACGCGCGAACTCCTCGCGGGTGATGCGTCCGTCACCGTCCACGTCGTGGATCTGGAAGCGCCGCACCATGCGCCGGCGCATGGCCTCCAGCCACAGCTTCTCGTATTCCTCGAGGCCGAGGGTGCCGTCGCCGTCGGCATCGAAGCGGGTGAAACGCTCGTCGCGGAACCGGCGTGCCTCCTCGCGGGTGATGCGCCCGTCGCCGTCGAGATCGAAGGTCTCGAAGAACCGCATCACCCGTGGACCGAAGGCCTCCCGGTGGTCGGAATCGGCGGACACCGGCGCGGCTGCGCCCAGGCTCAGGATCATGGCTCCGAACAGGGCCTTCCCGGTCGTTCTCGTCCGCTTCCTCATGGTTCGCTCTCCTCCTGCCGGACGTCCCGGGAGATGGCGGCCTCCGGAGCCGGGAAAAGCGGGGCGCGGATTCCCATCGGTCGGGATTCCTCGCGCCCGGCCCCTCCTGCGACGAATCGCGACGAACTCGTCTCGATCCCCGCCGTGGACTTCCCATCTCCCGCACGGAGACGGGAATCCACGCCATGCTGCCGCACGTGCTGGTGGTGGACGATCATCGCGAGATCCGCGAGGGCCTCGCCCGCTATCTGCGCCGCCACGGCTTCCGCACCTCCATGGCCGCCGACGCCGCCGAGGCGCGGCGGGTGCTGGCCCGGCACGCCGTCGATCTGGTGGTGCTGGACATCATGCTGCCGGGCGAGGACGGCCTCGCTCTCTGTCGCGAGCTGCGCGCCCGCCGCGGGCCGCCGGTGGTGTTCCTCTCCGCCCTCGGCGAGGAGACGGACCGCATCGTGGGCCTCGAACTGGGTGCCGACGATTACGTGCCCAAGCCCTTCAACCCGCGCGAACTGCTGGCCCGCATCCGCGCCGTCCTCCGCCGCGTGCACAGTCTGCCGCCGGGGCGGCGCACCGAACGCGGGCGCTTCCGGTTCCGGCCCTGGACCTTCGATGCCGCCCGCGGCGAGCTGGAGCACGAGGACGGCCGCGTCGTCTCCCTCTCCACCGCCGAGACCCGGCTGCTCGCCGCCTTCGTGCGCCATCCCGGCGTGGTGCTGAGCCGCGAGGAGCTGCTGGACGTGGCCCGGGGGCGCGAACCCGGTCCCTTCGACCGCAGCGTGGACAATCTGGTGAGCCGGCTGCGCCGCAAGCTGGGAGACGACGCCCGCCGTCCCCGTTTCGTCCGCACCGAACGCACGGGTGGTTACGCCTTCATCGCGCCGGTCGAGGAAGTTCTGTGCGATTCCTCCCCCGCCGTCTGAAGACCCGGCTGGTGCTGCTGCTGTTGCTGGCGGTGGCCGTGGCCGAGACCCTCACCTTCCTGCTCCTGGCCGACGAGCGACGCTTCGCCCTGCTGACGGCGCGCTACGACGAACTGGTGGAGCGGACCGTCGAACTGGCCGATCTGCTCGCGGTGGTCCCCGAGGAGTCGCGGCCGGCCCTGCTCGCCGCCGCCTCCACCCGCGATCTGCTGTTCGTCCTGGACCCGCGCGATCTGGCCGAGAGGCTGGGGGGCGAGCCGGAGCCGGGACTCGCCCGGATGCTGGCGCGACGGCTCCATCTGCCGTCGGCCGTGGTCCACGTGCGGGTGGCCACCGCCCTCCCGCGACCGCTGCCGGCGGAGCCGCCGCCGCTGGATCCGGTGGAACTCCTCCTGGAGCCCTTCGCCGAGGAACCGTGGACGGATCCCCTGCCCTGGGAAGATCCCCTCCCCCTCTTCGAGCCTCGCTGGTTCGACGCCCTGCGCCTGTTGGGCCGCGCCCGTCACGCGCTGCTGGTCTCGGTACCCGTCGGTGACGGGCTTCGCCTCAACGCCGTCCTGGCCTTCGAACGGCTGCCGACCCTCTTCGCCCTCCACGGCGCCCTGCTCACCGCCGCGGCGGGGATCGCGGTGGCCGCGGTGGCCTGGTTCGCCCTCTCCGGGCTCACGCGACCGCTCGCCGCCCTCGCCCGCGCCGCCGACGATCTCGGCCGTGGCCGTCCGGTACCCCGGCTGCCCGAGCGGGGCCCGGAGGAGGTCCGCACCCTGGTCCGCGCCTTCAACCGCATGCACGAGCGGCTGGAGCGGCTGCTGCGCGATCGCGCCCAGGTGCTGGCCGCCATCGGCCACGATCTGAAGACGCCGCTCACCGGCCTGCGGCTGCGCGCCGAATTCGTGGAGGACGAGGACACCCGCAACCGCATCCTCGCCGCCGTGGAGGAGATCCGGGCCACCGTCGAAGCCGCCCTCGCCTTCCTGCGGGCCGAGCACGCCGACGAGCCGGTGCGGCCGGTGGACGTGGGCGCCTTGGTGGCGAGCGTGGTGGACGACCTCGCCGAACGCGGCGATCCGGCGGAGGCGACGGTGCCGGCGGAGCCGGTGGTGGTGCCAATGCGGGCGGGCGCGGTGCGGCGGGCGCTGCGCAATCTGGTGGAGAACGCGATCCGATACGGTCACCGTGCCCGCGTGCGGATCGAGTCCGAGGCCGGCGAGGTGCGCATCCACGTGGACGACGACGGCCCCGGCATTCCCGAGGCGCGGATGGAGGCCGTCTTCGAACCCTTCGTCCGCCTCGAGACCAGCCGCTCCCGCACCACCGGCGGCAGCGGTCTCGGACTCGCCATCGCCCGTACGGTGGCACGGGCCCACGGCGGCGATGTCCGCCTCGCCAACCGGCCCGGCGGCGGCCTCCGCGCCACGCTGATCCTGCCCCGCTGAGCGCCGGTCCGATCCTTTACCCCTCGAAGGGTTCGTGGTACGGGGAGGGGACACGACGCGATACGACCAGGACGGTTCGGGAGGGAGGCGATGCAGCGGCGCGGACGGATCCTGTGCACGGCCACCGCCCTCGTCCTGCTGGCGGCCATGTCGGCGACGGCCCGGCAGGACATCGAGGTGCTGCCGGAGGAGGCGCGGCTGGTGCCCGAGGAGGCGTTCGGAACCCGCGTCCTGCCCGCGCCCACGCCGCACTGGATCTACGTCCTCGACGTCGCCTTCGACAATCTCGTCGCCTCGCGGGTCAACATCTTCGACGGCGATTCCGGCGATTTCCTCGGCGTTCTCCACTCCGGCTACGTGCCCAACGTGTTGCCGGCGCCGAACCGCCGTGAGGTCTACGTGGTGGAGACCTACTGGACCCACGGTACCCGCGGTCGCCGCGAGGATCTGGTCACGGTGTTCGACGCCCGCACCCTCGAGCCCGTGGCGGAGATCCCCCTCCCGCAGGGCCGCGCCCTGATCGTCTCCAAACAGCCGGTGGCCCAGCTCTCCGACGACGGCCGCTTTCTCCTCTCCTTCAATCTCTCGCCCGCCACCAGCGTGAGCGTGGTGGACCTCGAGGCGCGGGCCTACGTGGGCGAGATCGAGGCCCCCGGCTGCTCTCTGGTCTATCCCACCGGTGCCCGCAGTTTCTCCATGCTGTGCCCCGACGGCTCCCTCGCCGACGTGCGCTTCGACGCATCGGGCACCGCCGAGGTCGTGGACAACGATCCCTTCTTCGATGCCGAGAACGATCCCGTGTTCGAACATGCCGCCCGTGACGCCGCCGGCCGCACCTGGTACTTCGTATCCTACGACGGCCGCATCCACGAGGTGGGCTACGATGCGCGCGGGCGCACGGCACCGCGGGAGAGCTGGTCGGTGCTGACGGAAGCGGATGCGGCCGAGGGCTGGCGGCCCGGCGGCTGGCAGCTCGTCGCCCGCCATCCCGGCAACGGACACCTCTATCTGCTGATGCACAAGGGGCCCAAATGGTCCCACAAATGGCCGGGAGAGGAGATCTGGGTGCTGGATCCGGAGGCGAACCGGCGCGTGGCCCGCATTCCGCTGGAGGAACCGGCGGTGAGCCTGGCGATCACGGGCGACGACTCGCCGCTCCTGGTCACCCTCACCGACACCGGCGTGCTGTCGGTGCTGGATCCCGGAACCGGCGAGCGCCGCCGCCGCATCGAGGGCGCCGGGGTCACGCCCTTCCTCCTCGACTCCTTCGCGCCGTGAGGGAGGGCGGCCGGTGACGCTGGATCCCGTGCCCGTCCTGGTGGCGCGCCTGCTGCTGGCGGCCGTCTTCGCCACCGCCGCCGTGGGCAAGCTGCGCCGGCGCGAGGCCTTCGAGGGCATCGTCGCCAACTACCGGCTGTTGCCGGAACGACTGGCGCTTCCCTTCGCCCGTGCCCTGCCGTTCGTGGAGCTGGCGACGGTGGTGCTGCTGATCGTTCCGACCACGGCGCGGGCGGGCGGCCTCCTCGCCGCGGGACTGCTGCTGCTCTTCGCCGGGGCCATGACGGTCAACATCCTGCGGGGACGGACCGACATCGACTGCGGTTGCTTCGTCGGCTTCCTGCGCCAGCGCATCGGCTGGCCGCTGGTGGCCCGCAATCTGGTGCTGGCGCTGGCGGCGGTGCTGCCGTGGCTGCCGGTCGCTCCGCGCCCTCTCGGCCCCTTCGACCTGTTCACGGTGGCGGCGGCGGTGGTGGTGCTGACGGCGAGCCATGCCGCCCTGAGCCGGCTGCTCGAACTGCCCGCACCGGGAGAACGGCGGTGACGGAAGCCCTGCTGGTCTCGCAGATCCTGCTGTGGATCGGCTTCGTGGCCCTGGCGCTGGTGACCCTCGCCCTGGCCCGGCAGATCGGCGTGCTGCACGAGCGGGTCGCCCCTCTGGGCGCGCTCATGATGGACGGCGGCATCGACGTGGGCGACGCCGCCCCGAAGTTCGAGCTCACCGACCTGAGCGGGCGGCCGGTGACCATCGGCGGCCCGCGGCCGCGGGCGACGATGCTGCTGTTCGTCTCCCCCACCTGTCCCGTGTGCAAGAAGCTGCTCGGGCTGGTGCGGGACTTCGTACGCGACGAGAAGCGCCATCTCGATCTGGTGCTGGTGGGCGACGGCGAGCGTCGGGCCCAGGAGGAGCTGATCCGCCGCCACCGCCTGCAGGACGTGCCCTACGTGATCGCCCCGGAGGTGGGGATGCGCTTCCAGGTGGGGAAGCTGCCCTACGCCATCCTCGTGGACGAGCAGGGCATCGTCCGCGCCAAGGGCCTCGTGAACTCCCGCGAGCATCTGGAGAGCCTGCTGGTGGCGAAGGAAACGGGCTATGTGAGCATCCAGCAGTATCTCGGCGAACGGGAACCGGCGCCCGCGGCCGGCACGGCCGGGCCCGACGGCACAGGGGGGCAGAATCGATGAGAGAGCCGAGCTTGCTCGACCGACTGGTGGAACGGGTCACGCGCCGCGTCGCCCAGAAGAGCTCGCGCCGCGGCTTCCTCGCCCGCCTCGGCGCCACGGTGGTGGGAGGCGTGATGCTGCCGCTGCTGCCCGTGGACCGCAGCGGCCGGTTGCGGCGTGCCCACGCCCAGGCCTTCGCCGAGCAGGCACAGACGCGGGACGACACCGCCTGCAACTACTGGCGCTACTGCGCCATGGACGGCTATCTCTGCACCTGCTGCAACGGCGGGGTCGCCGAATGTCCGCCGGGGTCGGAACCCTCGCCCACCTCCTGGGTGGGGAGCTGCATCAACCCCGACGACGGACAGGTCTATCTCATCGCCTACCGGGACTGCTGCGGCAAGGGCGTGTGCGGTCGCTGCCCCTGTCTGTCCACCGAGGGGGAGATGCCCGTCTACCGTCCCCAGCTCTCCAACGACATCGACTGGTGTTTCGGTGCCAAGAGCATGGTCTATCACTGCACCACGGCGGGGCTCGTGGGGCGGGCGTGAGCTCGCGTCGGCCCTGATCGTGGTCCTCCTCTCGACGGCGGGATCCGCCGGCGCGCAGGAGCGGCGCGTTTCCGGGGTGCTGGAGGACTACGCCCGCAACTGTCAGGGCTGCCATCGCGCCGACGGCACCGGCGCCTTCGGCAGCGTGCCGCGGCTGCGCGGCTTCGTCGGCCTGTTCACCCGCGTTCCGGGCGGACGCGACTATCTGATCCGCGTGCCCGGCGTGGTGTGGGCCATGCTGGACGACACGCGGCTCACCCGCCTCGTCAACTGGATGCTCCGCACCTACAGCCCCGAGGAGCTGGCCCCCGACTTCCGCCCCTACACGGTGGACGAGATCCGCCGCGCTCGCCGCCGCCCCCTCGCCGGAGTGGCCACCGAGCGCGCCCGACTGATCGCGGAGATGCAGCGGCGCGGCCTGCTGCCGCCGGGCGAGGACGGACTCGTGTCCGCACGACGGGCGCCCTGAGACACCGGGCGTCGTGCGGACGACCACGCCGTCGCGTTTCATGTCCGCGCCACTTGTGCACAGGCGTGCTCCATGGTATTCGACTGTGATTCTGCCATGAGGCGGGGTCGCAGACACCGGAGAAGCGAACATGGCGACCGTCACCAACGTCCAGCTCGAAATCGGTCGTGCCGACGACCGCAACCGCCGTCGCGTGGAGGTCCGTTGGACCGTGTGTTTCTCGCGGTGCGAGGGGATGGCGGGATCCGTGTTCCGCGAGCGGGTCGTCCTTCGCGGCGACGATCCCGGCTGGGACGATCACCTGATCACGCTGCGCAGCGACTGCGTGCGCGCCTCTCAGGGGTGTGCCGAGCGCCGGCTGGTGCGGACCGTGGCCTCGAGCACCTTGGACGAGGATCCCGACACCATCATCCTCGGCTGGGTGATCGGGAACAAGGACGAAGTGTACGCGGAGGTCTGTCTCGAGCCCTTCGAGCCGAGCGGGAGCTGCGGCAGGTCGACGGTGCTGACCGCCGACTTCGGACCGGCCGGCGCCGGCTGAGGGTCGATCGGGGCGCCTCTCCCGCGAGAGGGGCGCCCCGCGTCGGCGGCATCGCGGGCGAGCGGACGGGCGGGTCATCACGAGCCGTCGCGGGTCGCCGTGGGCGCCTTTTCGGCACCGCAAAAGGCGGCTAGAAGGCCGGCGAACGCGGCATCGTCCCGTACACGATCGGAGAATCCCGCATGGCCAAGATCAAGGTCGTCAATCCCGTCGTCGAGCTCGACGGCGACGAGATGGCGCGGATCATCTGGCACATGATCCGCGAGCGCCTGATCCTGCCCTTTCTGGACATCGAGCTGATCTATTACGACCTCTCGATCCAGAACCGCGACGCCACCGAGGACCGGATCACCGTCGAGGCCGCCGAGGCGATCAAGACACACAACGTGGGCGTCAAGTGCGCCACCATCACGCCGGACGAGGCCCGGGTGGCCGAATTCGGCCTCAAGAGGATGTGGAAGTCGCCCAACGGCACCATCCGCAACATCCTCGGCGGGACCGTCTTCCGCGAACCCATCATCTGCCGCAACGTGCCGCGGCTGGTGCGGACCTGGACCAAGCCCATCGTCATCGGCCGTCACGCCTTCGGCGATCAGTACAAGGCCACCGACGTGCGCATTCCCGGCCGGGGACGGCTGGTGCTGCGCTTCGAGCCCGCCGACGGGGGTGCCGCCGAGGAATGGGAGGTGCACGAGTTCCCGGGACCCGGCATCGCGCTCGGAATGTTCAACCAGGACGACCGCATCCGGGATTTCGCGCGGGCGTGCTTCAACTACGGACTCGAGCGGGGCTATCCGGTCTATCTCTCGACCAAGAACACCATCCTCAAGACCTACGATGGACGCTTCAAGGACATCTTTCAGGAAGTCTATGAAAAGGAATACAAGGAGCGTTTCGAGGCCCGAGGGATCCATTACGAGCATCGTCTCATCGACGACATGGTGGCGGCGGCCCTCAAGTGGGAGGGGGGGTTCGTCTGGGCGTGCAAGAACTATGACGGCGACGTCCAGTCCGACGCCGTCGCCCAGGGCTTCGGTTCGCTGGGGCTGATGACCTCGGTGCTGATGACCCCGGACGGGCGCACGGTGGAGGCGGAGGCCGCCCACGGCACCGTCACCCGCCACTACCGCCTCTGGCAGCAGGGCCAGGAGACCTCCACCAACCCCATCGCCTCCATCTTCGCCTGGACCCGCGGTCTCGCCCACCGGGGCCGTCTCGACGGCACGCCGGAGGTGGTGCGCTTCGCCGAGACGCTGGAGCGGGTGTGCATCGACACGGTGGAATCCGGGAAGATGACGAAGGATCTGGCCCTGCTCGTCTCTCCCGACCATCCGTGGCTCACCACCACCCGCTTCATGGACGAGATCGAGGCCGAACTGCGGCGCCGGCTCGGCGCCTGAGGACGGGTCGCGGGGCGGCCGGCGACCGCCCCCGGCGGGTCCGGACGGTGAAGGCGTGCCCCGTCCCAACGGCGATCGCCTCTCACCGGCGGCGCACGCGTCCCGCTCCGGACCTCGATGCCGCATCCGATCCCGACACCGGGCGTGAGGGGCGATCGCCCGTGGCGATCCCCCCTTCCCGGCCGTCCGTCCATCGCGGGAACCGTCAACCCGGGAAGGGTCGATCCTCCGGCCACAGCCGGGCGATCTCCCCGGGTCCCGGTCGCGGCGGGATCTCCTGTCCCAGACGGGGCGTGCCCACGTAGACGATGGCCACGATGCGGGCGGACGGCGGCAGCCCCAGTCCCTCGCGCACCGTCGGACTGTAGGCGGGAAAGCCTGTCGCCCACTTGGCGCCGAAGCCGCTCGCGTGGATCGCCACCAGCAGATTCTCCACGGCCGCCGCCACCGCTTCGATCTGCTCGATCTCCGGGATCTTCGGATGGTCCGGCCGCACCGCCGCCCAGGCGATCAGCACCAGCGGCACCCGCAGCGGGTTGGTGCGCATCTTCTCGCGTTCGGCGGCGGGCGGATCCCTCCGTTCGGCGAGCAGTGCCCGCTCGAACAGCTCGCCCAGGCGGCGCCGCCCCTCGCCGCGGACCACGAGGAAACGGAAGGGCACCAGCTTGCCGTGATCGGGCGCCGCCACCGCCGCCTCCAGCCAGCGGGCGAGCAGCGCGTCGTCCGGCCCCGGCTCGCCCAGCTTGGGCAGCGGGAAGGTCCGACGCGTGCGGAGAGCCTCGAGCGCGTCCATCACGCGGCTCCCTCGCGGACGGGAACCTCCGCCGTCATCTGATCGTAGCATTCGAGGGCCTTGGCGGCATAGATGGAGGCGGGGCCGCCGCCCATCTCCACCGCCACCCCCAAGGCCTCCAGCACCTCCTCGCGGCTGGCGCCGAGACGGACCAGGGCGCGGGTGTGGAAGACGATGCAGCCCTCGCAGCAGGTGTGGACGGCGATGCCGAGGGCGATGAGCTCCTTCTGCTTGTGGGAGAGCACGCCGTCGCCGCCGCTCGCCTGCACGAGCCTGCGGAAGGCGGCGAAGGGCGCCCCGCCGTCGCGGTAGAGGGTCCGGGCCCGGGCGACGTATTCGCGTTCGAGTGCGAGCCAGTCGGTCATCGCGGCCTCCGCATGTGTTCATGATCGAAACCGCTCCGGTGGTGCCCGCCGTCCCCCGTCGCGTCAAGCGGCGCCGCTCCCGTTGCATCCGGGGCCCACCCTTCCGATCTCCCGTCGGGAGCAGGGAGGACCCGACCATGTTCCGCGTGGGTATCGTGGGTGCCGGCATGGTGGGCGGCGCGGTCGCCGATGCCGTGGCCCTGCGCGGTGCCGCCAGCGAGGTGGTGCTGGTGGACCGCCGTCCCGAACGGGCCCGTGCCGAGGCGGAGGACGTGCTGCACGCCACCCCCTTCGCCTGGCCGGTGCACGTGCGCGCCGGCACCTTCGCCGACCTGGCGGGGGCGGCGGTGGTGGTGCTGGCCTGCGGGGTGGCCCAGCGACCGGGCGAAACCCGCCTCCAACTGCTGGAGCGCAACGCCGCCGTCTTCGCCGAGGTGGTCCCCAGGGTGCGCGCCGTCGCCCCCGAGGCACTGCTGCTGGTGGTCACCAATCCCGTCGATATCCTGACGCTGGTCGCCTGGCGTCTGTCGGGGCTTCCGGCCGGGCGGGTGTTCGGCTCGGGCACCATCCTCGACA
>JALSGP010000003.1 GCA_026982705.1 Alphaproteobacteria bacterium | reverse complement strand
CGGGCCGCGAGGTGCGGCCCACCACCGACCACGCCCGGCGCGCCGTCTTCGACATCCTCTCCCACGACTCGCCGCGGCTGGTGGGCGCGCGCTTCCTCGACGTCTTCGCCGGCAGCGGCGCGGTGGGCCTGGAGGCCTGGTCGCGGGGCGCCCGGCGGGTGGTGCTGCTGGAGCGGGCGCCCGAGGTGCTGGCCGCCATCCGCCACAATCTGCGCGATCTGCCGGCCGGCGCCGACATCGAACTGCGGGTGGCGGACGCCACCCGTCCCGGCCGGGCGCCGCATCCCTTCGACATCGTCTTCCTCGATCCGCCCTACCGCAGCGGTCTCGCCGGACCGGCGCTGACGGCGCTGCTGGGGGAGGGCTGGATCGCCCCGGGCGCCCGGGTGGTGGTGGAGCTGGCGCGGACCGAGGATCCGCCGGAGCTGCCCGACCTCGCCGTCGAGGACATCCGCCGGTACGGCCCGTCCAGGTTCGTCTTCCTCCGCCGGATCTCCGGGGCTGGATCCCCGGGCCCGGGGCGTGGTAGGAGGGAAGGTGGAGGAGACGCCGTGGGCGGGTGAGACTTGGACGGGAAACGGGTCCGTACGGTCTGGCGCCGACGCCGCCGCTACCGGCGGCTGTGGCGCGGCGGGGCCGTGGCCGGTGCCGGGGCGGCCCTGCTGCTGGTGGTGCCGGGCTGGGCCGATGCCCTCGCCGCGGGCGCCCTCGGCCCCCGCCGCATCGTCACGGGGCTCGCCGTCGTCGCCCTCGCCGGCTGGGCGCCCTACGCCCTCTTCCGCTGGTTGTGGTCGCGCGAGAAGGCGCGCCACTGGACCGAATGGGGGCTGTGAGACGACGGTCGGACCGTTAACGGTCCGGTAAGGATCGCGTGGCAGAGTGCCGGTGGCTTGCGCGAAGGTTGGGCCATGTGGCATTCTGTTCGCGTGATGGTGTCGACCAGCCGTCTCCTCGCCCTCCTGTCCGGACTCCTCCTCACGGCGCCGCCGGTGGCGGCGGCCGAGCTCGAGACGCTCGGGCGCGATCTGCCCCTCGCCCTGCGGGACGGGCGCATGGCGCGGGTGACGGTGGTGCGGCTCCCCTTCGCACCGGACCGGACCGAGCCCGAAGGCGGGGTGGCGGCGGCCTTCGAAGGGCTGGTGCGGGCGGTGCCGGCCCCGTGTCTGCTGTCGCTCCAGCTGGTGGGACTGGCGGCGCCGGCGCGGGAGGGCGAGGCGGGAACCCTGGGCCTCCATCGCCTCGCCCGCGAGCGGGCGGAGCGGCTGGCGCGCCGTCTCGCCGCCGTGGGGGTGCCGGAGGCGCGGATCGCCGCCGTCTGGGACTGGCAGTTGCGCGCGCGCCGGGCGGCGGTGCTGGCGTGGCTCTTCGCCCTCGATCCGGAGGACTGCACGGAGGAGGCACCGGCCGTCGCGACGGTCGCGGAGGAGGACGTCGGAGGGACGGCCTCGGCCGCCGACGGGGCGGCGGGGACGGCCGTGGCGGACGCTGCGGGCGGGGAGCGTGGGCCCGTCCGGGCGCCGGCGGCGGCGGAGGGCGCCGGGGGTGCGGTGCGGGCCGCGGCGCCCGCGCGCGGGGCCACCGGTGATGCCGTCGCGGAGAAGCCCGGGGAGGCTCCCGGCGCCACCGTCGGGGATGCCGCGACGCCGCGTCCCGTGCCGCCGCGGCCCGGGGGCGGAGCGGTGACGGTCGCGGCGGAGGCGGGAACGGGGACGGCGCCGGTCGCCGCGACCACCGAGGGGGCGAGCGCCGCCGGTAGCGCGACGGAAGTGCTGCGACGCCGCGAAGCATCCGGCCCGGCCGGGGCCGGGGAGGTGCAGGGAGCGACGGCCGGCGGCGGGATGGCGCGGCCGCGCGCCGGGGCGGTGGCGTCCGCGGGCGAGGGGCCGCCGGTGCGGGATGCGGGCACCGAGGGCGTGGCGGTCGCGGACGGTGCGGAAGCCGCTCCCGGAGGGACGACCGGTACGGTGGCGGTCGCGGAGCTGCGGCTCACCTTCGCCGTCAACAGCAGCTTCCTCGGGCGCGAGAACGTGCGCCGGCTGGAGGCCTTCGTGCGGGGGCTCGGCGAGGGGCGCTGGATCTTCGAGCTGTCGGTGCCGGTGGGGCCGGCCGAGGGCGTGCGCGCCCGCTCGCGGGCCCAGGCCGAGGCCTACGAACGCTGGATGGCCGAGCGCCGCGCCCGGCGCATCGTCCGGCAGCTGGAACGGCTGTTGGGTGAGCGTCTCGTGGACGTGCGGGTGGTCTGGCGGGAGAACGATCCCTCGCGGACGGTGGTGCTGCGGGGCCGGCCGGTGGCGGCGCCGGCCGGGGCCGCGGCGGTGCGGCCGCCGCCGGCGCGGGCGGAGTGAGGTGACGGGGAGACGGCACGGCACCATGAGGAACGGCGAGGCGGGTCATCGCACGGCGCGGGTGGAGACGGCGGCCTTCGTGGGTCTCGGCGTGCGGCCGGTGACGGTGGAGGTGCAGCTCGCGCCGGGGCTTCCCGCCTTCACCGTGGTGGGGCTGCCCGACAAGGCGGTGGCCGAGAGCCGCGAGCGGGTGCGGGCGGCCATGGCGGCCCTCGGCCTCGCCCTGCCGGCCCGTCGCATCGTGGTCAATCTGGCACCGGCCGATCTCGCCAAGGAGGGCAGTCACTACGACCTGCCCATCGCCCTCGGTCTCCTGGCGGTGAGCGGGGTGGTGGGGGTGGACCTGCTGATCGACCGGCTGGTGCTGGGCGAACTGGGCCTGGACGGCTCCATCCGGCCGGTGGCGGGGGTGCTGCCGGCGGCGCTGGCGGCGGCCGAGCGCGGGTTCGGACTCGTCTGCCCCGCCGCCTGCGGCGGCGAGGCCGCCTGGTTCGGGGAGCGCATCGACATCGTCGCCGCCGCCCATCTGCTGGATCTGGTGGAGCATCTGCGGGGACGGCGGGTGCTGGCGCCGCCGGAGCCGGCACCGGTGGCGGAGGAGGCGGAGGACCGCCTCGATCTCGCCGACGTCCGCGGGCAGGAATCGGCCAAGCGCGCCCTCGAGGTGGCGGCCGCCGGCGGCCACCATCTCCTCATGATCGGTCCGCCCGGTGCCGGCAAGAGCATGCTGGCGCGGCGCCTGCCCGGCATCCTGCCGGAGCTGTCGCCGCGGGAGGCGCTGGAGGTGGCGATGATCCGGAGCGTCGCCGGCGAGGACGCCGCCATGCGCCGCACCCGACCCTGGCGCGCGCCCCATCACGGCGCCTCCATGGCGGCGCTGGTGGGCGGCGGCCGCCACGCCCGGCCGGGGGAGGTGACCCTCGCCCATCGCGGCGTGCTGTTCCTGGACGAGCTGCCGGAGTTCGCCCGCAACGCCCTGGACGCCCTGCGCCAGCCGCTGGAGACGGGGGAGGTGACGGTGGCCCGCGCCGACCGCCACGTCACCTATCCCGCCCGCTTCCAGCTGGTGGCGGCCATGAACCCGTGCCGCTGCGGCCATCTCGCCGATCCGGCCCAGGCCTGCGGTCGGGCGCCCGGCTGTGCCGCCCGCTATCAGAGCCGCATCTCGGGACCGCTCCTCGACCGCTTCGACATCGTGATCCAGTTGCCGCCGGTGAAGCCGGGCGATCTCACCCTGCCGCCGCCGGCCGAGGGCAGCCGCGAGGTCCGGGCACGGGTGGAGGCGGCGCGCGCCCGCCAGAAGGAGCGGTTCCGCGCCGCCGGCTGCGACGATCTCGAGGCCAATGTGGACCTCCACGGCCGTCTCCTCGACGAGCTGGTGGACCCCGAACCGGAGGCCCTGGCGCTGCTGCAGCGGGCGGCCGAACGACTGCGTCTGTCGGCGCGCGGCATCCACCGCAGCCTCCGGCTCGCGCGCACCATCGCCGATCTCGACGGCAGCGCCACCGTCCGCCGCGGCCATCTCGCCGAGGCCCTCACCTATCGCTACCGACCGCCGGCGGTCCGGGTGTGAGGGCCGGAGGGCGCGGGCGGCGGGATGCCGGCGCGAAGGGGGGCGGAGCCGTTCCTCTCGCGGGGGCCGGCGCGGCCATGGGATCCGGTCCCGCGCGTGCCCGAGTCCGTCCCCGGCCTCGCCGATGCGACGAATGTCGGGCTCTCCCATCGCACCGGCGCGGGAGTGGGCGTGCGGCGGTGCCGCCGGAGAGGGATCGGGGCGCGCCGGCCGGGGCGGTGGATCGGCCGCGTCCGCGCCCGGACTTGGTGGGGCGGACGCGGGCTGCTAGGGAGCGCCCGGTCGCGGAGGGGAGGTCCATGGCGCGGGAGCTGCTGCGGGTGCTGGAGCGCATCGCCGCCGCCCTCGAACGGCGGGGACGGGAGGATGTCGCCGACGTCGAGCCCGAGCTGGCCGATGGCTTCGTGATGGAGGTGGAGCCGTTGCGGCTGCGGCCGGTGGAGCGGGTCGCCCGCATGCCGCTGGCGCTGCTCTGCGGCATCGACCGGGCCGCGACGCTGCTGCTGGACAACACCCGCCGTTTCGCCCGCGGTCTCCCCGCCAACAACGCCCTGCTGTGGGGCGCGCGCGGCATGGGCAAGAGCAGCCTCGTCAAGGCGGTCCACGCCGAGGTGCTGCGCGAGCTGCCGAAGAGCCTCGCCCTCGTCGAGGTCCACCGGGAGGACATCGACCGGCTGCCGCAGCTGCTGCGCGTCCTCGCCCGCAGCCGCCGCCGGTTCCTCCTCTTCTGCGACGACCTCAGCTTCGAGCCCGGCGACACCCGCTACAAGTCCCTCAAGGCGGTCCTCGAGGGTGGCCTCGAGGGACGTCCCCCCAACGTGCTCTTCTACGCCACCTCCAACCGCCGCCACCTGCTGCCGCGCGAGGTCATCGAGAACGAACGCGCGTCGGCCCTCCACCCCGGCGAGGTGGTGGAGGAGAAGGTCTCCCTCTCCGACCGCTTCGGCCTCTGGATCGGCTTCCATCCCTGCGACCAGCGCACCTATCTGGAGATGGTCGAACGTTATGCCGCCTGGTTCGACCTGCCGGTGGAGGCGGAGCGGCTGCGGGCCGAGGCCCTCGCCTGGGCGCGGGCGCGCGGCGCGCGTTCCGGCCGCGTCGCCTGGCAGTTCGTCCAGGACCTGGCCGGCCGTCTCGGCATCCCCCTCGATCCCGACGCCCCGGCCCGTCGTTGACGGATCGTCAACCTTTCCGTGGCAAGCTCGCCGGCGTGACCGAACCGGAGTGACCGGGATGACGAGGACGATGCCGCAGCCGGGGCCGCCGGCCGAGCCGCCGACGGCGCCGGTGGCCGGGCCCGCGGGCCCGCTGGCGCTGGTGCGGAGCGTGCCCTTCGCCGAGGGGCGCTTCTTCGTGCTGGCCGACGACCGGGGCCGGCCGCTGGCGGTGCTGCCGGATCTGGCCACCGCCCATCGCATCGCCCGCTTCTTCGGCCTCGAGGCCCACACGGTCCACTGAGGCGTGAAGCGCGGTCCGGCGGCACCGGTCCGGGCCCGGCCGGAGCCGTACGGTGGCGAGGATGCCGTCCGATACGGGCGGGAGGTGATGCGACGGCGCGGGTCCCTCGCCGGACGCCCGACTCCCGGCCGCGCCCCGGAGGATGCGCGGTGACACCCGTTCCCACCGGCCCGGCCGGATCCCGGCGGAGACGGGGACGTCCGGCGCCTGTCCGTCGCGGCCTTCCCATCTCCGCCCGGGCCGCGGGCGGGGCACGGTACCGGCCGTGGGAAGCCCCGGCGGCGGGCCCCCGCCCGGCCCCGGCCTCCCGGGAACGGCGGCGGAATCCCGGCCGCGGGACCGGCGGCCGGTCGGACGAGTGCCGGCCCGGTGCCCATCGGACATGCGCGATCCGGATCCCCCGGTGGCGGACCTGCGCCCCGGGTGGCCGACATGGGCAGCGCCCCGCGATGGTGACGGTGGCGGCGTGGTCGGCGCCGTGGCGGGGGGCGGCGGGAGCGGGAGTCCGGGGCGCGGCGAAGCCCTCCCGCGGCCCGAGGGATCGCCGGGGCCAAGGGCCCCGCGCGCGGGAACGGGCGGGCGTCCGGAACCCGCGGGGCGCGGGCACGTTCCCCGTCTCGTCCCCCTCGAGAACCACGAGAAAGCGCGCGGGAACGGCGGGCGGGGCCGCCGCCTCCGTCCGCGGAGGCCCCACGGGGCCGTCGCGGGGCGCGGGGGTCTCGCCGCCCGTCCCCGCCGGGCGGACGCCGGCGGATGGCGACGGTGCGATCCGCCGCGGCCGCGTCCGCCGGGCGGTCCCGCACCGGCGGCGGGAAGGCCGGCGCGGGTCCGCGACGGCCGTGGGGCGGGCCGGATCCGGCGGGACGGCATCCCTCCGACGGGCGTCCCGCCGGTGCGCCCGGGGGCGGTGGCGGCGGGTGGGCCGAAGATCTTCCCACTTGACGGTCTCCCGGGGGCCGCCTAAATCCCCGCTCGCCCGCGCGACGGGGCCGGTGACGGATCCCGGGGCGCGGTAGGCGTCCCGACCGCGGGCGCCGTCGCTCTCTGACATCGTGGTGTGTGGTGTTGTTTTGGAGGGGATGTGCGGGCGGTGCCGGTGGTGTGGTGCCGTTTCGCGGTCTCCGTGGGTCGGCTCTTGGTGGGGTCGGCGGCGTGGTCTGCGGGA
>JALSGP010000002.1 GCA_026982705.1 Alphaproteobacteria bacterium | reverse complement strand
GCATCAGCTCGAAACGCGGATCGTCCAGCAGATGCGCCACGTTCGCCCGCCTTCCCGTGTAGAAGTTGTCCACGCACAGGACCTCGCACCCCCGCGCCAGCAGCCGCTCGCACAGATGCGAACCCAGGAAACCCGCCCCGCCCGTGACGAGAATGCGGCGGGCGCCGTAGATCCCGAACATCATCCACTCCTCCGGGTCGTCGTCGCGGCACGACCATCAACGCCCAGCATCCGCCGGGCCTCCGCCAGGTCGGCGAGGGGCCGGCCCAGCAGACGGGCGAGGGTGCGGACGGTGGCGACGCGTTCGGCGTTGCTGGCCGCCGGCCGGCCGTCGCCGTGCACCAGGGCGTTCTCGAATCCCACCCGCGCGTGGCCGCCGCAGGCGAGGGCGTGGGCGAGGGCGCAGGTCTCCTCGCGGCCGAAGGCGCACACCATCCAGGGACAGGACTCGTCGTGGAGAGCGAGGAAGGCGTCGAGGGCGCGGGGATCGGTGCGACCGTCCGGTCCCGCGTGGCGGCCGAGCACGAACAGCACCGGCGGCGTGCCGGGCACGAGACTGCGCCGGCGCAGCGCGTGCAGCCGCGCCACCTCGCCCGGCGTGTAGAGGATGAACTGCGGTGCCACCCGCCATTCCGCCAGCCGCGCGAGGAACGCCACCACCGCCGGCGCGGGATCGCCCGCGG
Organism: Alphaproteobacteria bacterium; assembly: GCA_026982705.1. GTDB lineage: Bacteria > Pseudomonadota > Alphaproteobacteria > Geminicoccales > Geminicoccaceae > HRBIN39. The sequence goes on along the minus strand of JALSGP010000002.1, from coordinate 114,787 downwards.
GCGCCAGCTCGCGCAGCGCCAGCGACACCGATTCGGGGCGCACCGCTTCCACCACCGCCATCTGCGCCTCCGGCCCGTAGCGCCCCGCCGCCTCGGTGGTGAGCTGGATCACCAGCCGGTGGCCGAGGCGGCCCTGGAGGGTCTCGTACCAGCGCCGGTTGAGGTCGGGATCGAGGCTGTGGCGACCGCCATCGTCCCGCACATGGACGTGGAGGGCGACGGCCCCGGCCTCCGCCGCCGCCTCCGCCTCCCGCAGCATCGCCTCCAGCGTCACCGGCAAACGCGGATGGTCGGCGGCCGCCCGCCGCGCCCCGTTGGGCGCGCACATCACCACCAGCGGCCGGTCGAGGGGATGGGTCGCCCCGCTCACGACCGCACCTCCGCCACGGCGGCGTCGATGGCGGCGGCGAGGCGCTCTACCATCAGATCCAGTTCCGCCTCGCTCACCACGAAGGGCGGCGCCAGCAGCACGTGATGGCCGCGCTCGCCGTCGATGGTCCCACCCATGGGATAGCACAGCAGTCCGCGGGCCATGGCGTGGGCCTTGATGCGGGCATGGAGGCGGCTTTCCGGCGGGAAGGGCTCCCTGCGGGCGCGGTCCCGCACCAGCTCGAGCCCGCGGAACAGGCCGCGACCGCGGATGTCCCCCACGTGGGGGTGCTCGCCGAAGCGGGCGTGCAGGCGCGCGGCCAGCGCTTCGCCCAGCGTCCGCACCCGCGCCAGCAGTCCGTCGCGCTCGATCACCCTCTGCACCGCGAGGGCGGCGGCACAGGCGGTGGCGTGGCCCATGTAGGTGTGGCCATGCTGGAAGAAGCCGCTGCCGGCGAGGAAGGCCTCCACCACCCGCCGCCGCACCAGCACCGCCCCCACCGGCTGATAGCCGCCGCCCAGTCCCTTGGCGAGGGTCACGAGGTCCGGCACCACCCCTTCCTGCTCGTAGGCATGGAGGGTCCCGGTGCGGCCCATGCCGCACATCACCTCGTCGAGGATCAGGAGGATGCCGTGGCGGTCCAGCAGCTCGCGGATGCGCCGGAAGTAGCCGGGCAGCGCCGGCACCGCGCCCATGGTGGCGCCCACCACCGGCTCGGCCACGAAGGCGATCACCCGCTCGGGGCCGATGCGATGGAGGGTCTCCTCCAGCTCCGTCACCAGCCGGTCCACGTATGCGGTCTCGCTCTCGCCGGGCCTGCGGTCGCGGTAGGCGTAACAGGGCGAGACGTGGGCCACCTCCAGCCGCAGCATGGGCTCGAAGGGCCGGCGCCGCCAGAAGTTGCCGCCCACCGACAGGGCGCCCACGGTGTTGCCGTGGTAGGACTGGCGGCGGGCGACGAAGACGGTGCGCCGGGGCTCGCCGCGTTCGAGGAAGTACTGGCGGGCCATCTTGAGAGCCGCCTCCACCGCCTCCGAGCCGCCGGAGACGAAGTAGACCCGCGCCATGTCGCCCGGTGCCCGTACCACCAGATGTTCCGCCAGCTCCTCCATCGGGCGGTTGGTGAAGAAGGCGGTGTGGGCGTAGGCGATCTCCCGCACCTGGCGGACGATCGCCTCCCGCACCTCGGGATGATTGTGCCCGAGGCAGGAGACGGCGGCACCACCGCTGGCATCCAGATAGCGCCGTCCCTCGCGGTCCACGAGCCAGCAGCCCTCGCCGCCGGCCACCTCGGGATAGTGTTCGCGGAGCTGACGGTGGAAGACGCGGGTCATCGATGCCTCCGTCCGAGTCTTTCCGGTCTCGTGCGCGTGCGAACGGTCACGGGGAAAGCCCGAGCCAGGCGGCGAGATCGTGTTCGGCCCGCGCGGCCAGCGCCCGCACCGTCTCGGCGGCGAGACGGCGGGCGAGGGCCCGCGCCTCCGCCTCCCGACCGACGACGCCGGTGCCGGCGAAGAGCGGGCGTGTCAGGGCCCGTTCCACGAGGGCGAAGGCGCGCTCGCGCCCGTCCTCGCCGAGGACGGAGAGCCGCACGGTGAGCGCCGCTTCCAGCTCGCCCACCGGCGCGCGGCCGAACGGCCCACCGAGACCGCGAGGCCGCGGCCGTTTCCGTTCCACCAGCCGCGCGCGCTCCACCGCCACCCGCACGGCCCCGGGACCGCCCGCGGCGACCAGATGGCGGCGCAGGAGACGGGCGGCGAGGGCGGCGAGTTCGCGACCGCGGCGGCGGTCCAGGAAGGTGGCCCCTTCCGCCGGTGCCCGCTCCACCACCTCCAGCCGCGCCACGGCGAAACGGACGGTGGGGAGTGGCCCCGCGGGCTCCGGCGGCGGCAGCGGCCGGCCGCAGGCGGCGAGGAGGACCGCGGCCGCCACCAGCGCGGTGCGCGTGCGGCGCCTCACGAGCGGGCCTCCTCGCGGGCGCGGCGCCGGCGCACCAGCGCGTCCACCTCCTCGCGGGCGAGCCGGTAGCGGCGGTTGCAGAAGCGGCAGGTCACCTCGATGCCCCCGTCCTCGAGACGCATGCTCTCGATCTCTCCGGCCGGGAACCCGAGGAGCATGGCCTCCACCCGCTCGCGGGTGCAGGAACAGCCGGGCTGGACGGACACCGGTGCGAACACCTGCACCCGCTCCTCGTGGAACAGGCGGTAGAGCAGGGCCTCGGGCGTCAGGGTCTCGTCCAGCAGCTCCGCCTCCCGCACCGTCTCCAGCAGCATCACCACCCGCCGCCAGTCCTCCTCCCGCTCCTCGCGGGTCCCGCGGGCCTCGCCGGGCATGGCCTGCAGCAGGATGCCGGCGGCCCGCCAGCGGCCGGTCAGGGGATCGCGTCCGCAGGCGGTGCGCACCGCCGTCGGGATCTGCTCGGAACGGCGGAAATACTCCACCAGGGCCTCGGCCAGGGTGCCGCCGCCGAGGCGGACGATGCCCTGCTGCAGTTCGCCGCCGGCCTGGCGCTGGTCGACGGTGAGCACCAGGAGCCCGCCCCCGCCCAGGAGACCGGTGGCATCGGTACGGGCGAGGCGGGCCACCCGTTCACGGTCGAAACCGGCGTAGCCGCGGAGGGTGCCCTCGTTGGTGACGTCCACCACGAGGAAGTGCACCGGTCCCTGACCGCGCACCTGCAGGCTGAAGACGCCCTCGAACTTGAGGGCGCCCACGAAGCTCGCCCCCAGCACCAGCAGCTCGGCGAGCTGGCGGGTGACGGGCTCCGGATAGTCGTGGGCGCGGAGCACCCAGTCGGCGGTCCCGGCCAGCCGCACCAGCCGGCCGCGCACGTTCGCCCGCTCCAGCAGGAAGGGCAGGACCAGGTCCTCGTCCCGCGCGAGGGTGGCGGTCATGGCATCGGGTCCGCCCCGATCTCCCCGAGACACCAGGCGAGGATGGCCTTCTGGACGTGGAGGCGGTTCTCGGCCTCGTCGAACACCACCGACCGCGGACCGTCGATCACCTCCGCCGTCACCTCCTCGCCGCGATGGGCCGGCAGACAGTGCATGAAGAGCGCGTCCGCGGCCGCGAGCTCCATCAGCCGCGCGTCGACCCGGTAGGGCTCCAGCAGCCGGCGCTTGCGCGCGCCGTCGGCATCGCCCATGGACACCCAGGTGTCCGTCACCACCAGATGGGCGCCGCGCACCGCCGCCGCGGGCTCGGCGAACACCTCGACCCGCGCCCCCTCGGCCCGCGCCCGCGCCAGCAGCTCCGGCTCGGGCGTCAGCTCCGGCGGACAGGCGACGTGGAGGATGCAGCCGAGGCGCATGGCGGCGTGGACCCAGCTCCGGGCCACGTTGTTGAAGTCCCCCACCCAGGCCACGATGCGGCCGGCGACGGGCCCGCGGTGCTCCTCGAAGGTGAGCACGTCGGCGAGGATCTGGCAGGGATGGCTCGCGTCGGTGAGGGCGTTGATCACCGGCACCGTGGCGTGGGCCGCGAGCTCCAGCAGCTTGGCGTGGTGGTCGGTGCGGAGGGTGATGGCGTGGACGTAACGGGAGAGCACGCGGGCGGTATCGGCGATGGTCTCGCCGCGGCCGAGCTGCATGTCGCGGGCGTTCAGCACCACGGCGTGACCGCCGAGCTGCTGGGCCGCCACCTCGAAGGAGACGCGGGTGCGGGTGGACGGCTTCTCGAAGATCATGGCGAGCGTCCGTCCCGCCAGCGCACGGCCGGGTGCACCGGCCTTGAGGGCGCGGGCATGGTCGAGGATGCGGCGCAGCTCCCCGGTGGACAGACGGTCGAGGTCGAGGAAGTGGCGGGGCTCGCTCACGGGGTCAGCTCCGCGAAGACCTTGTCCAGCGTGTCGAGGGCGAGGCGGATGTGTTCCGGCTCCACCACCAGCGGCGGCAACAGGCGCACCACATTGTCGCCGGCGGGGACCGTCAGCATCCCCCACGCCCGCAGCCGCGCCGCCACCTCGGTGTTGGGGGTCCGGGTGCGCAGGCCCACCATCAGTCCGACGCCCCGCACCTCCAGCAGCTCCTCCGGATAGCGGGCGCGGAGCCGGGCGAGCCCGGCGTGCAGCTCGGCGGCACGGGCGCGCACGCCCTTGAGGAAGCCCGGGGCGGTGAGCGTCTCCACCACCGCGTCGGCCACCGCGCAGGCGAGGGGATTGCCGCCGAAGGTGGAGCCGTGGGTGCCGGGCGTCATGCCGGCGGCCGCCTCGGCGGTGGCGAGCATGGCGCCGATGGGGAAGCCGCCGCCCAGCCCCTTGGCGAGGGCCACGATGTCCGGCCGCACCCCCGCCGCCTCGTAGGCGAGGAGATGGCCGGTGCGGCCCATGCCGCACTGCACCTCGTCGAGGATCAGCAGCAGGCCGTGGCGGTCGCAGAGGGCGCGCAGCCCCCGCAGGAAAGCGGGATCGGCCGGGCGCACGCCGCCCTCGCCCTGCACCGGCTCGATCAGCACGGCGCCGGTGTCGGGACCGACGGCCGCCTCCACGGCGGCGAGATCGCCGAAGGGGACGCGGTCGAAGCCCTCCAGCAGCGGCTCGAAGCCGGCGGTGAGGCGCTCGCCGCCGGCGGCCGAGACGGTGGCGAGGGTGCGGCCGTGGAAGGCGCCCTCGAAGGTGACGATGCGGGGGCGCGGACGGCCGCGGGCATGGTGGTGGCGGCGGGCCGTCTTGATGGCCGCCTCCACCGCCTCGGCACCGGAATTGCAGACGAAGACCGTCTCGGCGAAGGTGTGGGCCACGAGACGCTCCGCGAGCCGCTCCAGCTCCGGGATCCGGTAGAGATTGGAGACGTGCCACAGGCGCCGCGCCTGGGCGCACAGCACCTCCACCAGCCGCGGATGGGCGTGCCCCAGGGCGTCGACGGCGATGCCGGCGGCGAAGTCGAGATAGCGACGTCCCTCCGTGTCCCACAGCCACACCCCCTCGCCGCGGGCGAAGGCCACCTCCAGCCGGTTGTAGACCGGCAGCAGGACCGGGAAGTCGGGATGCCTCGGCATGTCCGCCTCATCGAGGGTTCGGGACGGTCCGGAAGGGTGTGCCGGCGCGCTCAGGCCCTGAGTTTCCAGCCGGAGCGCAGCAGGTGGAGTGCCCAGAGCCAGAGGCCCGCGTCGACGAGCACCAGCGCGGGAACGCCGATCCAGATGGCACCGTCGGCATGGCCCGTCAACGCGTAGCGGAAGCCGTCGATCATGTAGAAGAAGGGATCCAGGTGGGCGAGGAGGGCCAGGGGTTCGGGCAGCACCGCCACGCTGTAGAAGGTCCCGGAGAGGAAGGAGAGGGGGACCACGGCGAAGTTGGTGACGGCGGCGAGCTGGTCGAACTTGTCGGCCCACAGCCCGGCCAGCACGCCGGCGGTGGCGAGCCCCACCGACGCCAGCAGCAGGTAGAGCAGCGCCAGCGGCCAGTGGATCTCCCCGAGCGGCAGCAGGAACGGCAGCAGCACGCCGGTGCAGAGGGCCACCAGCAGGCCCCGTGCCACGCCGCCGGCGACGAAGCCCACCAGCAGTTCGCCCGGCGAGAGGGGCGGCATGAGATAGTCGACGATGTTGCCCTGGATCTTGGCGATCACCAGCGAGGAGGAGGTGTTGGCGAAGGCGTTCTGGATCACCGACATCATGACGAGGCCGGGGGCGAGGAAGGCGAGATAGGGGAGATCGCCCACCGTGCGGTCGGCGCGGCCCAGGGCGAAGGCGAAGACGGCGAGGAACAGGGAGGCGTTGACCAGGGGCGCCAGCAGGGTCTGGGCCGGCACCTTGAGGAAGCGGCGGATCTCCTTGTCGGCGAGGGTGAGGACGCCCACCAGATTGAGGTCGAAGGGCGTGCCGAAGGTGGGCCCTTCCGCCTCCGCCCGCGGCCCGCGCCGATCCCGCATCAGTAGTCGTAGCGCCATTCCAGCTCCACGCCGCTGCCGGCGGGGCCGGTCTCGGCCCCGAGATCGAGCCGTGGCCCCAGTTCCACCTCCACCCGCGCCCCGGTCTCGCCGGTGGCGAGGCTCTGGCGGACCTCCAGATAGACGTCGTCCGCCACGTATTTGCCGGCGGTGAGGGTGGCGGTGCCGGGATCCTCGCCGCCCACCTCCAGCACGTCGAGCCCGAGGATGTCGCGCACCCCGCCCACCGGATCGAGACCGCCGCCCCGCAGGCGTTCCAGGGCGGCGGCGAGGCGGAGACCCTGGACGGGGGTGAGCTCGCCGCGGGCGCGGCCGAACAGCAGGCGGGCGAGGATCTCGTCGGGCGGCAGTACCGGTTCGCTGGCGAGCGTCACCTCGGGCGCCCGCAGCGGACCCGTGACCGCGACCACCGCCCGTACCCCCTCGGCCTCCGCCACCGCCCGTACCCGCAGCTCCGGCTCCGGCGGCAGCGCGCCCAAAAAGCGCAGCTCCCCCGCCTCCAGCCGCAGGCGGCGACCGAGGAAGTCGAGATGGCCACGGACCAGCGTGAGGGCACCGGTCAGCGCGACCCGCGGCGGGGATCCCGTCACCACGAGCTCTCCCCGCCACTCGCTCTCGAGACCGCGCCCGCGCACGAACACCCGGCCGGGTGCCCGCACCCGGATGTCGTGGACCAGCCGGAAGGAGCGGCGCCCCGCCGCCGGCGTCACCTCGCTGCGGGGGCCCAGGAGACGGCCGTCGCGGGTGCGCTCCAGCACCGGCAGATCGGGGATCGTCGCGCCGCCCTCCAAGCGCGAGAGGTCGAAGACCGCGCGTCCCACCTCGACGTCGCCGGTGACGGCGAGCGTCCCGCCGTCGCCGACGAGGCGGAGATCCGCGTCCACCACCGCCCGCCCGAGGGCGTTGTCGAACAGGCGGAAGTCGCGGGCCTCGAGGTCGAAGCGATAGCCACCGGTGGTCACATCGGCGGTGCCGGCGAGGCGCAGACGGCCGTCGCCGCCGTCCCGGGCCGCCAGTTCACGGACGGTGAGGGTCCCGTCGGAGGCGGTGGCATCCAGGCGCAGATCCGTGAGCAGCAGGCCGCTCCGGGCCTCCTCGAGCCGCCCCTCCACGAGCCGGAGCGTCCCGGAGAGCCGGGGAGCCGCCGGGCTTCCGTCCACCCGCAGACGCAGGACGGCGCGCCCCTCCGCCACCACGTCGTCGCGGCCCAGCAGGGCCGTGAGCAGGGCGAGGCGGGCATTCGCCTCCGCCTCCAGACGGAGGGCGCCGTCGGCGGCGAGCTGGGGGAGGCCCGCCGGATCGAAGCGGAGCGGCAGCCGACCGACGAGGCGCGCTCGTCCGCCGTCACGCTCGGTGAAGAGACCGTCGAGGCGGAGGACGTCGCCCTCGAGACCGGCGTCGAGTGCGAGATCCGCCGACGGCAGATCGGCGAGGAGGGGATCGGTCGGGCGCAGGCCGCTCACCCGCAGGCGCAGGGTGCCGCGGGGCGCATCGCGGGGGCCGTCGAGCCGGGCCTCCAGCCGCAGCGTGCCGGCGAGCGGCGGTCCGCCGAGCGCGGCGAACAGGGCCAGCGGTCCCCGGGCCTCGAGGCGGGCGAAGGTGCGGTCCGGTGCGACGAGGAGACCGCCCCGCACGTCGGCCTCCCCCAGCTCCACATCGATCTCCGGGATCTCCAGGATCCCCCTCTCGAGATGGGCCACGAGGGGGCGACGCAGGCGCAGCGGCCGCGTCCCCCACCGGCCGGCGAGCTCCGCCACCGTCAGCTCGAGGGCCGGCGGTCGTGGGGCGAGGGTGCCGGTGGCGGTGAGGGCGAAGGGCTCCCGCGCGTGTCCCTCGGCCTCCATGCGCCAGGCGAGCCGGTCGGGCGGCCCCGTGAGGTCGAGCGCGGCGGTGGCGACGGCGAGACCGGGGCGGGCGAGCCCGACGAGACCGATCCGGACCTCCGCCATGGGCCGGAGGAAGGGTTCGTCCACCGTCGCCTGCAGGGTCAGCTGGCCGACGCGCAGATCGCCGCGGACCAGCTCCGCGAACGCCGCCTCCAGCCCTACCCGCGGGCGCCCTTCGGCTTCGGTGAGGACGAACTCCAGCTCGCCACCACCGCCGAGGTCCTGCGCGTGCCAGGGACGGAGGGCGGCAAGGTCGGCGACGGCGAGGGCGAGCCGCCCCGCGCCCGTGCCGGCCGCGAGGTCCCAGGCGAAGGTGCCCCGTCCCCGGAGCCCGCCGGGACCCTCGAGGGCGAGGTCCCGGAGCGAGAGACGCGGGCCCGCGAGGCGTCCGCCCGCGGTGAGATGGAGCGGCGCCCCGCCGCGGTCCAGCTCCAGCGCGAGCCGTCCCGTGATGCCCGCGTCCTCCCGCCCCAACGTCGCCTCCAGCCGCGCCCGCGCCAGCGGGAAGCCGCCGATCGCGAGGGTCTCGCCCCCGGCCGTCAGGCGGAGTTCGGGCCGGGCGAGGCTTCCGGCCACCCTGAGCTCCCCCTCGAGGGTCCCGGCGAGGGAAACGCCCAGGAGCGGGGCGAGCGGCGCCGGGTCGGGGACGGTGATTCGCAGTCGGCCGGAGAGGGCATCGTCCTCCCCGTCCAGGGCGAGGGTGCCGCGCACGCGACCCACCGCCAGGGCGAGATCGAGATCCTCCAGCCCAAGGCGCGTTCCCTCCCGCCGCACGACGGCGGCGAGCCGCGGCGCGGGGCCCAGCACCGCGGCCAGCCGCGGATCGGCCGGGACCGGATCGGTGAGGGTGAGCCGGAAGGGGACCTCGAGGCGACGCCAGCCCGCCGCCGCCCGCAGCTCGCCTGCGAGCTCGGCGCTCCCCGCGGAGAGGACCGCGCCTTCCGGCACGTCCAGGACCCCGCCGAGGGCGGCGAGATCGGAGAGGACGGCGCGCAGCCGCAGGCGGCCACCGGCGAGATCGCGGGCGAGCCCGCCGGCCAGCTCCAGCCGCAGCCCTCGCCCGGTGAGGACGAACTTCTCGACGTCGACGTCCCCTCTCACCGGTACCCTGATCCGCACGTCGAGATCGAGATCGGGATCCGGAGCGAGGGAGCGGCCGGCGAGGGCGAGGGCACGGGCGGCGAGTCCGCCCGTCACGTCGAGGGCGGCGAAGCGCCCCTGCGCGGCCACGAGGCCGAGATCGAAGCGCCCGTCGAGGCGTGCCGCCGTCAGCGCATCGAAGTGCAGATCACGGCCCGTGACGGTGAGGACCGCCCGGTTCTCCCCGCCGCCTTCCAGGACGAGATCGAGGGCACCCCCGAGGGCGCGACCCGAGAGCGGACTCAGTGCCGCGAGATCCGGTACGGCGACGGTGACGCGGCCGGCGATGCGGCCGGCCGTGGCATCGAGTTCGCCCGCGCCCTCGGCGCGGGCGACGGCGCTCTCCAGGGAAAGCCGCGCCAGGCGGAAGCGGCCGGGGCCGAGGCCGCGCAGATCGACGGCGAGGGCGAGCGGTGCGCCCAGCGGTCCCCGCAGGGCCGGCGGCAGGGCCTCCGGCGCCGGCTCCAGACGCCCTTCGAGGGCGAGGGCGGGCGTGGTCCCGAGGGCGAGGGTGAGCGTCGCCCGCGCCTCGGCGAGGCCCGGGGCGTCGAGCACCAGCCGGCCACGCAGGTCCTCGGGCGGACCCCGCACCTCCAGGTGGAAGCGCACCCGCGCCACTCCCGGGCGGCCCAGCCAGGCCCCCACGAGCCCCGTGGCGTCGTCCAGATCGGCGGCGAGATCGATGCGGCGTCCGGCGAGGTCCAGGATGGCGGCGAGCCGGGCCGAGGTCCCCTCGCGATCGAGACGCACCGCATCCAGGGCCCCCTCTCCCTTCCGGCCGCCGTCGTCGACGCTCCAGCGGCCCTCGAGCCGCAGCACCGCCCCGCCGCCGGCGCGGGCATCGGGGAGCTCCAGCCGCGCCACCCGCAGCCGTTCCACCGACACCGTCGGCAGGCGCTCGGGCAGCGTCCAGGCGCGGGGATCGAACGCCGCCCCCGCGCCCGTCCCGGAGCCGCCGGCGGGAGGACGGGCGAGGGCCAGACGCTCGGCCGAGAGCTCGGTGATGCGGAGGGTCCCGCCCAGCAGTGCCAGCGGATCGAGGGCGAGACGCACCGCCTCCGCCTCCAGCCAGGTGCCGCCCTCGTCGGCGAGACGGATCCGGCCCACCCGCATGTCGAAGGGCAGCAGCCCCGCGAGGCCCTCGATCTCGGCGGGGGTGCCGGCCTCGGCGAGACGGGCCTCGGCGAGGCGGGCGAGGCGATGGCGGCCGCCCTCCGTCTGCGCCCAGGCGAAGACGGCGGCGGCCAGGCCCGTCACCAGGGCCACGAGCCACAGCGTCACCCCGAGCATCCGTCGCACCGCCGCCTCTCCGCCGTTCAGAAGGGCTGACCGAGTCCGAGGTAGAGCTGGAAGGGATCGTCCACCGCCGGATCGCGATCCACCGGCACCGCCAGATCGAGCCGGATCGGTCCCACCGGGCTCAGATAGCGCACGCCCACCCCCGCGCCCACGCGGGGACGGCGTTCGGAAGGATCCGGCAGGGACGCCGTGAAGACGGTGCCGGCGTCCACGAAGCCGGCGAGCTCCAGCCGCGCCGCCACCCGCAGCCGCAGTTCCGCCGATCCCTCCAGGAGGGCGCGGCCACCCAGCGGTTCGTGGCCCCGGACCAGCGGGCCGGCCCGCTGGAAGGGGATGCCGCGCACCGAGCCGCCGCCGCCGGCGTAGAAGCGCTCGTCGGCGGGGATGCGGTCGCGCTCGGCTCCGAGCAGAGTGCCGGCGGCGAGGCGCAGCGCCAGCACCGTACGCGGGTTCCGGGCGAGGCGCAGATAGCGGGTGTGGCGCAGCCGTAGGCGCAGGAAGCGGAGGTCGGGATCGGCGGCATCCAGCGTCGGGGTGAGGGCGAGGTCGAGGCGATAGCCGCGTGCGGGGTCGAGGGGATCGTCGGTGACGTCGCCCGTCACCAGCAGCGGCAGCGCCAGCGGAGCCGTGGCATCCCGCCGGCCGCGCTCGCGCACCCGGGCGATGCGGGCGCGCAGGCCGAGGGTGGCGGTCCAGCGACGCGAGAGGGGCTGGCGGAGGCCGAGGGAGAGGGTGAGACCGCGGCTGGTGTAGGTGTCGGCATCCTCCACCGTCCAGGCGCCCTCGGCCACCAGATCGCGGCCGAGGCGACCGACGTCGGGCTTGGTGAAGGCCGCGGTGAGCTCACGCCGCGGACGCGCGAGGCGGGTCTCCAGCCGCAGCCGTTCGCCGGCGCCGAGGAGATTGCGGTGTTCCCAGAAGGCCCGGAGACGCGGGCTCTCGTCGCTGTGCCAGCCCACCGCCCCGCCGAGGGTGCGGAAACGGCGCGGCACCAGCTCCACCAGCACCGGCACCCGCCCGGCCCGGTCAGGCGCGTCACCGGTGTGGATGCGCACCAGCGCGAAGAGACCGGTCTCCACCAGCCGCCGGCGGGCCCGGGCGATGCGTTCGGGGGCGTAGGGATCGCCCTCGTCGAGGCCGAGGCGGCGGCGCACCCAGTCCTCGTCCACCGCTCCGTCGAGACCGGTGACGCGCGGACGCGCGAGGCGGGCCCGCGGGCCCGGCGCGAGCCGCAGCGTCACCTCCATGGTGCGGGTGCGGTGGTCCACCACCACCCGCCGCGGGCCGAGACGGGCGAAGGCGTGGCCGCGGCGGCGGGCCCGCTCCAGCAGGCGCCGCTCGGCGGCGAGCACCGTCTCCGCCCGCGCCGGTGCGCCCGGAAGGAGACCGAGGACGGCCGGATCGGGCGCGGTGAAGCCGCCGGTCTCCCCCTCCATCCGGATCCGGACGGGACCCAGACGGTAGCGGGGGCCGGCCTCGACCCGGAAGTGCACCCGCCAGGGTCCGCCCCGTTCCTCCGGCGGCTCCAGCGCCACCGTCACCCGGGCCGCATAGTAGCCCTCGGCGCGCAGGAGCCGTTGCAGTCGTGGCAGGTCGGCCTCGGCGCGGCGGCGAAGCCGCAGACGGTTGGCGGGCGGGCGGTCGATGCCGGCCGCGCTCTCCGCGACCTCCCGCAGCCGGGCCGCGAGACCGGGGTGACCGCCGCGGACGGTGAAGGCCACGGTATAGGGCACACCGGACCGGGCGGCGCCGCGGGGCTCCGGGACCGCGGCCGGCGGCGCCGTGGCGCAGGCGGCGAGCAGCGGGAGCAGGATCAGGAGGAGGGCGAGGCGGAGGGGTCCGCGGGCACATCGCCGTCCCGCTGCAGGCGCACGAACACGGGCGGGGCGCGGCCCTCGCGGTCGGTGCCGAAGTAGAGGGTCCGATGGGGGAAGGGGATCTCGATGCCCAGCTCGTCGAAGCGCTTCTTGAGACGGCGCTGGAACTCGCGCCCCACCGCCCACTGCCGGCCGGGCACCGTCTTGAGGCGCGCCTTGATCACCACCGCCGAGTCGTCGAAACGGTCGAGGCCGGCGATGTCGATGGGCTCCAGCATGTCGCGCCGCCATGGCCACTCCCGTCGCATCTCGGCGTCCACCTCGCGCATCACCCGCATCACCGCGTCCACGTCTTCCCGGTAGGCGACGCCCATGTCCAGCACCCAGTAGGAGAAGTCCTTGGTCATGTTGCTGATGGTGTCGATGGCGCTGTAGGGCACCACGTGGACCTGACCGTCGTAGCCCCTGAGCGTCACCGTCCGCATGGACATGGCCTCCACCACCCCGGCCTTGCCGCCGAGGGCCACCACGTCGCCCACCCGCACCACGTCGCCCATGAGGATGAAGAGGCCGGTGATGATGTCCTGCACCAGCTTCTGGGCGCCGAAGCCGATGGCGAGGCCGACGATGCCGGCGCCGGCGAGGAGCGGCCCCGTCTCGACGCCGAGCTCCGACAGCAGCACCAGTCCGGCGACGAAGGCCACCACCACGATCACCAGATTGCGGGCGATGCTCATGAGGGTGCGGGCGCGGGCGCCGTACCGCGGCACCCCCTCCGCCGTCTCGGCGCTGAGCCAGCGGCGGAAGAGGAGGTTGCTCGTCTCCACCAGCGCCACGCTCACCGCCACCACCAGCAGGATGCGGCCGAGTCGCGCCAGGAGCGCCGTGCCCGTGGGCGTGGTGAACCAGGCGAGGATGCCGATGCCCCAGGCCTGCAGCACCACCAGTGCCGCCGCCACCGCCACCGCCGCCCGGAGGGTGCGCCGGGCGAGGGCGAGATAGCGCCGCCGCAGCGTCGCGCCGGCCCGCGCCGCCTCCACCTCGGCGCGGGCGAGGGGCCGGTCGAGGACCCGCACCAGGAGCCGTGCCGCCACCGCCGCCGCCACCGTCACCGCCACGGCGGTGGAAAGGAAGGCGAAGCCCCCCGGGATCTCCAGCACGAAGACCAGATAGTCCGCCACCAGCAGGCCGCCGGCCAGGAGGTGCCAGCGTTCGGCGAGGACCGGCCAGGGCAGCAGTCCGGCGAGCCGCGGCGGCAGGCGGTCGCTCCAGGCGGACAGGCGTGCCGCCACCGGTCGCCGGTAGTGGAGGACGGCGGCGAGCAGCACCAGCAGCCCCGCCAGATAGAGCAGCCGCTGGAGGAGGCCGTGGAGGGTCCAGGGCAGGCCGAGATCGTAGGCCACCCTGAGCGCCGTGGTCCCGTAGACGAAGACGGCGTTGGCCCGGGCGATGCGACGGACGAGATCGCGGGCGGTGTCGTCGCCTAGCGGCAGCGGCCGGGGCGCCGCGCCGTCCGGGACGAGGAGGGCGCGGGCGAGGACCGTCACCGCGCGGCCGACGACGACGCCGGTCACCAGATCGCGCGCCACCACCCGCGCCAACAGCGGGGCGTCCAGCAGCGCCAGCACCAGCCGCACGGTGACGCCGAAGAGGAGGAGGGCCACCCCCTCGCGGCCGACGGCGAGGGCGGCCCCGCGCCAGGGGGATCGTGCACGATCCGGACCGCTCCACGGGCGGCTCGCCCGCTGCCAGGCGAGGGCGAGGAGCAGGCCCGCGGCCAGCGCCAGCCCCAGCTCCCGTGCCACCGCGAGCCACAGCGCCCGCCGCTCCGGCGTCCGCCATTCCAGCGCCAGCCAGCTCGCGAGGAAGGCGATCTGCTCGTCGAGACGGGCGAGGTCGTCCACCACCCGCCCGAGGGCGTCCAGCCGCCGCTCCAGCGCCTCCCTCAGGGTCAGGGCGGCCCGTTCCACCTCGCCCCGCTCGCCGGCCAGCGCCCGGTCGGCGGCCAGCAGCGCCTCCAGACGGGCGAGGAAGGCCTCGCGGCGGGTATCGTCGCGAAGGGTGGCCAAGAGCGCCTCAAGACGCGCCCGCTGGGCCTCGGTGAGCACCGGTGGGCCTCCCGGCTCCGTGGCGGGCGCGGCCGCCGCCGCGTCCGGTTCCGCCGCCGCGGCGGCGAGGGGGGCGAAGAGGAGCCACAGCAGGAGGGGCAGCCAGCCACGGCCCGTCATTCCGCCAGCTCCGGACGGCGCAGCACGTCGGCGAGCAGCAACTCCACCGGCGCCCGATCGTCGGTGAGCCGTATCGGCTCACCGGTGATGCGCGGGGTCACCCGCCGGAAGGCGTAGCCGCTGCGGTGGCGGTCGTCGAGGAGGGATGGCGGATCGACGGGCCGGCGGCCGGCCACCAGCAGCCAGGTGACGCGGCCGTCGAGAAGCTCCGCCTCGCCCGCCTCCAGCCAGCTCTCCACCATCGGGAACACCTCCCGGAGGGTGCGCGCCACCGACGCCGCCAGCCGCGGTTCCCGGCGCCGGTCCACCACGTTGAGGAGCAGCAGACCGTCCTCCGCGAGCCGCGCCGCCACCTCGGCGAAGAACTCGCGGGTGAGGAGGTGGAAGGGCACGGCGATGTCGCGGAAGGCGTCCACCACCACCACGTCGAAGCGCGTTCCCGGCGAAAGCCGCCGCAGCGCCCGCCGGCCGTCGTCGTGGAGGATGCGGAGGCGGGAATCGGGACGGAACCAGAGACGATCACGGGCGATGCGGGTGACGGCGGGATCCAGCTCCGCCACCACCTGCAGGCGGGCCCGGCCCTGCCAGGCGCGCGGCAGGGTGTAGGCGCCGCCGCCGAGATGGAAGGCGGTGAAGGGCCGGGGGCCGAGGGCCGCCCGCACGCGGGCGTCGATGGCGGCGAGATAGGGGCTGTGGAGGAGGGTGGGATCGTCCCGGTCGTTGATGCCGTGGACCAGATGGTCCAGCACCAGGAGGCGGCTGGGCCGGCCGGTGAAGGCGGTGGCGTCGTCCACCCGGATGCAGAAGTGACGGCTCTCCTCCAGGCAGGGATCGGCGAGGGCGCCCCTGCGGTGGGCGAGGAAGAGGAGCGTACCTCCCATCGCCACCAGCAGGGCCAGCAGGGCGGCGAGTCCGGCGGGGCGGGCGAGGAGATGGAGGGCGGCCAGCAGCGCCAGCACCGCCGCCACCACCAGCACGCTGGTGATGCTGCCCAGCAGGGGGACGAACAGGAAGCCGCCGGCCAGCGTGCCGAGGATGCTGCCCAGGGCCCCGGCGGCGTACATGGCGCCCAGCACCGGCCCCGGCCGGTCGGGACGGCGGGCGAGGGCGGCGCGGGTGGCGAGCGGCGAGACGGCCCCGGCGCAGACCGCTGGCAGGGCGAAGAGGATCAGCGACAGCAGCCCCACCTGCACCATCACCTCGGCATCGGTGCCGAGCAGGCGCGGCGCCAGCAGCCGCAGGAGGGGCGGCACGGCGAGGGTGGCGAGCGCGCCCACCGCCAGCACCGCCGCCGTGCGCGGGGCCAGACGGGTGGGATCGCCGGCGAGCAGGCCGCCCAGTCCGTGGCCCAGGGAAAGGCCGGCCAGCACGGTGGCGATGACGGCGGTCCAGCTGTAGAGGGACATGCCCACATAGGGCGCGATCAGGCGCACCGCGACGATCTCCAGCACCAGCGCACAACCCGCCACCAGGAACACCGTCGCCGCCTGGGGCAGGATCGAACGCCGCCGCGCCTTCCGCTCTCCCGTGTCCGCCATGACCCGCTCCGCCCACGGGACGCCGCTTCCGCTTGCCGCAAGCGCGCCGCCGCCGCAAGTTCCCGGCGGCCCGCGGAGGATGTCCGCCCATGTCCCAGATCCCCCTGCCGCCCCCGGCTCCGTGCCGGCCCGTGGTGCGCGAGCACTTCGGCGTCCGGCTGGAGGACCCGTACGCCTGGTTGCGCGATCCCGCCTATCCGGAGGTGCGGGATCCCGAGATCCTGGCCTGGCTGCGGGCGGAGAACGCCCATTTCGAGGCGATGACGGCGCCGCTGCGACGGTTCGAGGACCGCCTCTTCGAGGAGCTCAGGGGCCGCATCGAGGAGGAGGACGTCTCGGTGCCGGTGCGCGAGGGTCCCTTCGAGTACCGCTGGCGCTATGGTCGCGGCGCCCAGTACCGGATCTGGGAACGGCGGCCGGCGGCGGGTGGCGGGTTCCGGCCGATCCTGGACGAGAACCGGCTGGCCGAGGGACTCCCCTATTTCGATCTCCGGGCCCTCGCCGTCTCGCCGGATTCCCGTTTCCTCGCCTACGGCGTCGACGTGGACGGCTCGGAACGCTACGAGATCCGGGTGCGCGATCTGGAGCGGGACGAGGATCTGCCGCTCCGCATACCCCACACCAGCGGCGTGCCGGTGTGGGCGGAGGCGGGTCATGTCCTCGCCTGGGTGGAGCTGGACGAACGGCTGCGCCCGCATCGGGTCGCGGCGGCTCCGCTGGCCGATCCGACCCGCCGGCGCGTGCTCCACGAGGAGACGGATCCGGCCTTCTTCGTCGGTCTCGCCAAGACCCGCAGCCGGCGCTTCCTGGTGCTCACCACCGGCACCCACGTCACCCGCGAGACCCGCCTGTTCTGCGCCCGCAGTCTCGAGGGCGGCGATCCGGTGGTACCGCGTCGCGAGGGTCACGACTATCGGGTGGACCACGCCCACGGCCGGCTGTGGATCCTCACCAACGACCGCCACCGCGACTTCCGGCTGGTGAGCGCACCCGAGAATGATCCCCGCGAGGCGAACTGGGACGAGGTGATCGGGCCGGAGGACGGCGTCTATCTGCTGGACCACGCCTGCTTCCGCGACTTCCTGGTGGTGGAGGAGCGGGTGGCGGGCGTCGACCGCATCCGCATCCGCGACTACGCCGGCCGCGAGCACCGGGTGGACTTCGGCGAGCCGCTCTACGCCGCCTCCCTCGGCGACAACCGCGAGTTCGCCACCGACCGGCTGCGCCTCCACTTCTCCTCGCTGCGCACGCCGGCCACCGTCTACGACTATCTGGTGCCCGCGCGCCGGCTCGAGGTGCGCAAGGTCCAGCGCATCCCCAGCGGCTACGACCCCGAGGCGTGGGTCGCCGAGCGTCTGTGGGCCACTTCCCGCGACGGCGTACGGGTGCCGGTGAGCCTGCTGCGCCCGCGGGCGTTCCCCCGCGACCGCACCCGTCCGCTCCTGCTCTACGGCTACGGCGCCTACGGCCACGGCATCGCGCCCACCTTCTCGCCCCACCGGCTGGGGCTGCTGGAGCGGGGCGTGGCCTTCGCCATCGCCCACGTGCGCGGCGGCGACGAGCTGGGCTACGGCTGGTACGAGGACGGAAAACTCCTGCGCAAGTGGAACACCTTCCACGATTTCCTCGCCTGTGCCGAGGCCCTGTGCGCGGCGGGCTGGACGGCGCCGGGACGGATCGCCTGCCAGGGCGGCAGTGCCGGCGGCATGCTGATCGGGGTGGTGGTGAACGAGCGGCCGGAGCTCTGGCGGGCGGCGGTGCTGCAGGTCCCCTTCGTGGACGTCCTCAACACCATGATGGACCCGAGCCTCCCCCTCACCCCCATCGAATGGCCGGAATGGGGCAATCCGCTCCGCGACGAGCGCGCCTTCCGCTACATCCTCTCCTACAGTCCCTACGACAACATCCGCCGGCAGGCCTATCCGCCGATGCTGGTGACGGCGGGACTGCACGATCCACGCGTAACCTACTGGGAACCCGCGAAATATGTCGCGAAGCTGAGGGCGTTTCGCACGGACTCGCGCCCGCTCCTGCTGCGCACGGAAATGGGCGCGGGCCACTTCGGCCCCTCCGGGCGTTACGAGCATCTGCGCGAGATCGCCCGCATCCAGGCCTTCGTGCTCGACGCCTTCGGTCTCGCCGAGCGCACGGAGTGAGGGCGGCGGCTCAGGGTTCGAGGCCGCGGAGCCGCTGGCCGCGGCGGCGCAGCAGCTCCGCCGCCCCCAGCAGCAGCACCGCCAGCACCACCAGGATGGTGGCGACGGCGAGGATGGTGGGACTCAGATTCTCGCGGATGCCGTCGAACATCTGGCGGGGCAGGGTGCGCTGACCGGGGCCGGTGAGGAAGAGGGCCACCACCAGCTCGTCGAAACTGGTGACGAAGGCGAAGAGCGCGCCCGAGACCACGCCCGGCGCCACCAGCGGCAGCAGCACCCGCCGCAGCACCGTCCAGGGCGGCGCGCCCAGCGACTGGGCGGCACGGATCAGATTGCGGTCGAAGCCGGCGAGGGTGGCGGAGACGGTCACCAGGGGAAAGGGGGCGCCGAGGGCGGCGTGGGCGAGGGCGAGACCCTCCAGCGAATTCACGAGCCCGAGGCGGAGGTAGAAGAAATAGACGCCGGCGGCGACGATCACCAGCGGCACCACCATGGGCGACAGCAGCAGCCCCGTGAGGGCCGCCCGGCCGGGGAAGTCGCCGAAGGCGAGGCCGATGGCGGCGAGGGTGCCCAGCAGGGTGGCGATGAGGGTGGCGAGGACGCCCACGTAGAGGCTGTTGGCGAAGGCCCGCCACCAGATCTCCGCGTGCCACAGCTCCACGTACCAGCGCAGCGACCAGCCGGGCATGGGGAAGGTGAGGAAGCCGCCGGCGTTGAAGGAGAGGGGAACGATCACGAACAGCGGCAGCACCAGGAACGCCAGCACCGCCAGCGCCCAGCCCCACAGCAGCACGCGTCCCAGGAGCCCCACCGGCACGGCTCAGCCGAAGCGCAGACGCTCCACGCCCACGAGGCGGGCGAAGAGCAGATAGAGGGCGAGGGTGGCGATCAGCAGCAGCGACCCCAGGGCCGCCGCCATGCCCCAGTTGATGGTCTGGAGCGTGTAGAAGGCGACGAAATAGCTGATCATCTGGTCCGAGGCGCCTCCCACCAGCGCCGGGGTGATGTAGTAGCCCAGCGCCAGGATGAAGACCAGCAGCGCCCCCGCCGTCACGCCCGGCAGCGACAGCGGCAGATAGACGCGGCGGAAGGCGGTCCAAGGGGTGGCGCCGAGGGAGAGGGCGGCGCGCACGTAGGAGGGATGGATGGTACGCATGACGGAGTAGACGGGCAGCACCATGAAGGGCAGCAGCACGTGGGTCATGGCGACGTAGACGGCGGGACGGCGGAAGACCAGCTCCAGCGGCGCGTCGATCAGCCCGAGCCACCGCAGGAGCTCGTTGAGCGGCCCCTCGCGCTGGAGGATGACGATCCAGGCGGCGGTGCGCACCAGCAGCGAGGTCCAGAAGGGCAGCAGCACGCCGATCATGAGCAGATTGGCGTGGCGCTCCGGCAGGTGGGCGAGCGCGTAGGCCAGCGGATAGCCCAGCGCCAGACAGGCGAGGGTGACCACCAGCGCGATCCGGAAGGTCCGGGCGAGGATGTCGAGATAGACGGCCCGCTCCGGCGGGACCGGCACGATCCGGCCCTCGGCGTCGCGGGCGAGATCGAGCACCGCCAGCACGTAGAGATCGGTCCACGGTTGCGCGGCGCGACGGATGGCCGCCCACACCGCGGGCTCCGCCCAGCGGCGGTCGATGGCGGCGAGGGTGGCGAGATCGAAGGGCGGCTCCATGCGGGCGAGACGCCGGGCGGTCTTGAGGATCAGCGTCCGGTAGCCGGTGCGTTCGTAGTTGAGGCGCTTGGCGAAGCGGGCGAGACGGCGGGCGGCGCGCGCCTCCACCAGCTCGCGGGCGAAGCGGTCCACCAGCTCCGGCGGTGGCGGTCCGCCGCCCGTCCAGGCGCGGAAGGCCCGGGTGCTGGCGGGGAGCGCCTCGGCCATCTCCGTGTTGGAGACGGCGAGGCGCAGCATGCCGAGGATGGGGAGAACGAAGAAGACCAGCAGGAAGGCCAGGAGCGGCAGGGTGAGAGCGAAGGCGGCGAGGCGCCGCCTTCGCCCGGTGATCCGCACCTCGCGGGCGAGATCGCGCGCGGCCGCACCCGCCGCCATTTCCGGCCTTCCCGGGACCTTACTGGGCCGCCCAGGCGTTGAAGCGCTCGGTGAGCTCCTCCACGTGCTCCACCCAGAAGTCGCGGTCGAAGAAGAGACCGTAGGCCTTGTTGGGCGGCGTGCCGGGAATGTCGGCGACGATCTCGGTCGGGATCAGTTCGGCCGCGTCCACCCGGGTGGGACCGTAGGGGATGAGGGCGGCGAGGGCGGCCTGCCGGTCGGGCCGGGAGGCGAAGGCGATGAAGTCCATCGCCTCCTCCTTCTTGTCGGAGTTGGCGAGGATCACCCAGCTGTCGATCTGGTAGACGTAGCCCGCCTCCCAGGCGATCCGGAAGTTCCGTCCCTCGCTCTTGTTGGCGGCGGTGATGCGGCCGTTGTAGGCGCTGGTCATCACCACCTCGCCGGCGGCCAGCAGTTGCGGCGGCTGGGCCCCGGCCTCCCACCAGACGAGGTCGTCCTTGATGGACTCGAGCTTGGCGAAGGCACGCTCGATCCCTTCGGGCGTGGCGAGGACCTGGTAGATCCGGTCCAGGGGCACGCCGTCGGCCATCAGCGCGAACTCGAGGGCCTGGCGCGGTCCCTTGCGCAGGGCACGCTTGCCGGGATACTTCTCCGTGTCGAAGAAGTCGGCCCAGCTCTTCGGCGGATCGTCGCCGAAACGGTCACCGTCGTAGGCCAGCACCGTCGCCCACACGATGGTGCCGACTCCGCACTCGTGCACCGCCTCGGGCAGGTACTTCTCCCTGCCGCCGAGCTTCTGCCAGTCGAGCGGCGCGAGGATGCCCTCCTCGCAGCCCAGCACCAGCTCGTCGGCCTCCACCTGGATCACGTCCCAGGTGGGCGGACCCTCGGCCTTCGCGCGCAGCGCGCCGATGCCGCCGTTCCAACTGTCCTCCACCAGCTTGCGGCCGGTCTCCTTCATGTAGGGCTCGAAGATGGCCTCGCGCTGGGCGTCCTGATAGGCACCGCCCCAGGAGACCACGGTGAGATCGCGCGCCTCCACCGGCGCCGCCGCGACCACCAGCGCCAGTGCCGCGGCGCCGAGGGCGAGCGGGCTTCCCTTCATGCCGGACCTCCCTCGTTGTGGTTCACGGGCATCCCGTCGCCCGTGCGCCGCGAACATGCCACGGCCCGCCGCCGCCGAAAAGCGGCATCGCCCGGATCCGGCCGCGGCCGACGGTCGGGACCGTGCCCCGCCACCGGCACCCGCCTCGCGCCCCCTGTCCGGAACCGCCCGTCGGAGCGCGCCTTTTCGCCCGCGGCTCATGCCGGATCTCCACCCGCGGACTCGCCGCGGCGGCCCGGGCCCGGCGGATCGCCGCCGGACGCCCGCGCCACCAGCAGCGCCGCCGCCGCATCCAGCACGGCCTCGGCATCGAGGCCGTAGTGGCGGTAGAGGTCGGGAATGTCGCCGGACTGGCCGTAGCGGTCCACGCCCAGCGCCCGCAGCCGGTGACGGCGCACGCCGGCGATCCAGGCGAGGGTGGCGGGATGGCCGTCCAGCACGGTCACGAGACCGGCATCCGCCGCGAGAGGGGCCAGCAGCCTGGCGATGTGGCTGGCCTCGCCGCGGGCGCGGAAGTCGCGGAAGAGGCGGTCGGGGGAGGTGACGCAGAGGAGACCCGCACCCGGCACCTCCCGGCGCAGTTCGGCGACCGCCGCCCGCGCCTCCGGCGCCACCGCCCCCGCGAACACCACCGCCAGCTCCGCTCCCGGCTCCGGCGGCACCAGCCAGTAGCCGCCGGCGAGGATGTGGGCCTCCAGCGCCGCGTCGAGGGTGCGGCGGGGCTGATCGACGGGCCGAGTGGACAGCCGCAGCCACACCGATTCGCCGTCCGGGGCCTGCAGATGGCGGAAGGCGAAGCGCAGGATCGGCTCCAGCTCGTCGGCGAAGGCGGGTTCGAAGAACAGCAGCCGGGGCTGGCCGAGCCCCAGGAGCGGCGTGGTCACCGACTGGTGCGCGCCGCCCTCGGGGGCGAGGGTGATGCCCGAGGGGGTGGCCACCAGCAGGAAGCGGGCGTCCTGATAGAGGGCATAGGTGAGGGCGTCGAGCCCCCGGGCCACGAAGGGATCGTAGACGGTCCCCACCGGCAGCAGGCGCACGCCGAACAGCTCGTGGGCGAGGCCGAAGGCGGCGAGGGTCAGGAAGAGATTGTGCTCGGCGATCCCCAGCTCCACGTGCTGGCCCCGCGGACTCTCGCGCCAGCGGGTGGGCGAGGTGACGTTCTCGGTCCGGAAGACGTCCTCGTGCTCCTTGCGGTTGAACACGTCGCGCCGCGACACCCAGGGGGCGAGACCGGTGGAGACGGTGACATCGGGCGAGGTGGTCACCAGCCGGGCGGCGAGGGGAAGATCGCTCTTCGCGAGCTCGCCCATGATGCGCCCGAAGGCCTCCTGGGTGGAGGTGCGCGCCGGACGCCGGCCTTCGGGGAGCCGCGCCGGCACCGGTACCGGCGGCGCCGTGAAGCGCACCGTCCGCCGCCGCCACGGCACCTGCCGCAGGAAGGCGTCGAATTCGGCCGGATCCACGTCGAGACCGGCGTGGCGCGACCACTCCTTACCGGGCGGGACGCCGTGCTCGCGCCGGAAGCGTTCCATCTGCTCCGGCGTCATGAGGCCGGCGTGATTGTCCTTGTGGCCGGCGAAGGGAAGCCCCCAGCCCTTGACGGTGTAGGCGATGAAGGCACGGGGACGGTCGTCGGCGACGCCGTGGAAGGCCTCCAGCAGCGCCTCCAGATCGTGGCCGCCCAGATTGGTCATGAGCGCCGCGAGGGCGTCGTCGTCGTGGGTGTCGAGGATGCGGCGCACCACCGGGTTGCGGCCCAGATCGGCCTCGAGATGGGCCCGCCACGCCGGACCGCCCTTGAAGGTGAGGGCGGCGTAGAGGTCGTTGGGACAGGCGTCGATCCACTCCCGGAGCGCCTCGCCGCCCGGCCGGGCGAAGACCCGCTGCAGCCGCTTGCCGTACTTGATCACCACCACCTCCCAGCCGACGGCCGAGAAGAAGCGGTAGATCTTCTCGTAGAGCCGCTCCGGCACCACCCGGTCGAGGCTCTGGCGGTTGTAGTCGATCACCCACCAGAGATTGCGGACGTCGTACTTCCAGCCCTCCAGCAGCGCCTCGTAGACGTTGCCCTCGTCCAGCTCGGCATCGCCCACGATCGCCACCATGCGCCCGTGCGGTACGCCCTCCGGCCGCAGGCCGTGCAGGGTCACGTAGTCCTGCACCAGCGAGGCGAAGAGGGTCTCGGCGGCGCCCAGGCCCACCGAGCCCGTGGAGAAGTCGACGCCGCCCATGTCCTTGGTACGGGAGGGATAGGCCTGGGCGCCGCCGAGGGCGCGGAAGCGCACCAGTCGCTCCAGCGGCTCGAGGCCCAGCAGGTACATGGCGGCATGATAGATGGGGGCGGCGTGGGGTTTGACGGCGATGCGGTCACCGGGTCGGAGCACGTCGAAGAAGAGGGCGGTGACGAGGCTCGCCACCGAGGCGCAGGAGGCCTGGTGGCCGCCCACCTTGAGGCCGTCCCGGTCGGGCCGCAGATGGTTGGCGTGATGGACGGTCCAGCAGGCGAGCCACAGCAGCTTCCGCTGGACCGCCTCGAGGAGGCGCAGGCGGGCGGGATCCACGACCCGGCGGCGGGCGAGGGCGGTGGTCATGGCGCTCCCCGACGGACGCGTTCCGGGGGAGAACTGGCGCGGTCACCGCCTCAGGACAACGCGCCGGGCGGCAGCCGGTGGCGGGCCACCGGCAGCAGCGTGCGCACCCGCTCCAGATAGGCGAGGTCGAGCTCGCAGGCCGCCACGCCCTCGCCGTCCTGCACCTGCGCCAGCACCTGTCCCCAGGGGCCCACGATCATGGACCGGCCGTGGGTCCAGGCGGTGCCGGTCGGGGTGGGGAAGGCCCCCCACTGAGCGGGAGCCGCCACGTAGCACTGGATCTCCACCGCCCGCGCCCGCAGCAGCAGCTCCCAGTGGTCGCGGCCGGTCTCGCGGGTGAAGGCGGCCGGCACCAGCACCAGATGGACGCCGCGGCGGGCCAGTGCGAGATAGAGCTCGGCGAAGCGGAGATCGTAGCAGATGGTGCAGCCCACCACCAAGCCCTCGGCCTCGTAGGTGACCACCTCGCGGCCGGCGGCGATCAGCTCGGATTCCCGATAGCTGCGCCCGTCGGGCGTGGTCACGTCGAAGCGGTGGATCTTGCGGTAGCGGGCCACCTCGCGGCCCTCGCGGTCGAACACCACGGTGGTGTTGTAGATGGTCCCGCCGTCGCGCTCGAAGAGGCTGCCACCGTGGACCCAGATGCGATGGCGGCGGGCGAGTCCGCGGAGAAAGCCGTAGGCCTCGCCGTCGGGGAACCGCTCCGCCGCCGCACGGCGGGCCTCGACGCTGCCGCCGGTGAAGGCGAAGGTCTCGGGAAAGGCGATCAGGTCCGGCCGTTCGCGGACCACCGCCCGCTCGGCCAGCTCCGCCGCCCGGCGCAGATTGGCGGCCTTGTCGTCGCGCGTGTTCATCTGGACGACGGCGATGCGCATCCCGCTCCTCCCCCGGGTCCGCCTCCGGTCTAGCAGGGCCGCGGCCGCGGCGCACGGGGGTATCGGCCGGTCACATCCGGTCGCGGGCCGGTTGCGTGGCGCATCACCACCGCTATAACCGGCGCCCAGCGAAGGGCGGCGTCACGCGACCGTCCGGAGGGAAGGGGAGCATCGCCGGCGATGGAATTCCCGGATCTCGACAGCCTCGACACCCTGCCGAAGCTCCTGCTCCACAACGCGGCCAACTGGCCGGACGAGGTGGCGATGCGGGAGAAGGAGTTCGGCATCTGGAACGAGTACACCTGGCGCGACTACCGCGACCGTGTGCGCGACATCGCCCTCGGACTCGCCGCCCTCGGCGTGGGACGCGGTGATCGGGTGGCCGTCCTCGGCCGCAACCGACCCAACTGGGTCTGGTCGGAGCTGGCCGCCCAGGCGCTGGGCGCCATCCCGGTGGGGATCTACGAGGACGTGCTGCCGCCGGAGGCGGGCTATCTCGTCGAGGCCGCCGGGGCGTCGGTGATCGTCTGCGAGGACGAGGAGCAGGTCGACAAGATCCTGGAGCTGGGGGAGGGCGTTCCGAGCCTCCGTCACATCGTCTACCACGACCCGCGGGGGATGCGGAAATACGACGATCCCCGCCTGGTGTCGTGGGAACGGCTGCACGAGCTCGCCCGGGAGACGGCGGCCCGCGACCCGGACCTGTTCGAGCGGGAGGTGGCGGCGGGACGCGGCGAGGAGGTGGCGGTGCTGTGCACCACCTCCGGCACCACCGCCCGCCCCAAGCTGGCCATGCTCGGCCACCGCCGCACCCTGGAGCACGCCCGCCGCTGGCTCGAGGCGGAGATGCGCGGGCCCGGCGACGAATACGTGAGCGTGCTGGCCCTGCCCTGGATCGTGGAGCAGGTCTACGTGGTGGTGATGCCCCTCCTCTCGCGCATCCGCGTGAACTTCCCCGAGTCCGCGGACACCGCCATGCAGGACCTGCGCGAGATCGGCCCCACCCACCTGCTGTTCGCGCCGAGGGTGTGGGAACAGATCGCGGCCGACGTCCGCGCCCGCATCCTCGACGCCAATCCCCTGAACCGCCGGCTGTTCGACCTGGCGCTCCGGCTCGGCACCGAGGCGACGGCCCGGGGCGGCCGCTCGTGGCTCGCCGATGCTGTCATGTTCGGCGCGCTGCGCGACCGCCTCGGCTTCCGCCGGCTCAAGTCGGCGAGCACCGGCGGCGCCGCCCTCGGCCCCGACACCTTCCGCTTCTTCCTCGCCATGGGCGTGCCGCTGCGCCAGCTCTACGGCCAGACGGAACTGTGCGGCGCCTACACCATCCAGAAGCTGGGCGAGATCGACTTCGAGAGCTCCGGCTATCCCTTCCCGGACTGCGAGGTGCGCATCGCCGACCCGGACGAGCAGGGGCTGGGCGAGATCCAGTCGCGCACGCCGGGGATGTTCCTCGGATACTGGGGCAACGAGGAGGCCACCCGCGAGAGCCTCACCGAGGACGGCTTCATGCGGACCGGCGATGCCGGCTATTTCGACGAGAAGGGGCGGCTGGTGGTGGTGGACCGGCTCAAGGACCTGGCCGTCACCTCCACGGGCATCAAGTTCTCGCCCCAGTACATCGAGAACAAGCTCAAGTTCTCTCCCTACATCGGCGAGGCGGTGGTGCTGGGACGCGACCGGCCGTGGCTCGCGGCCATCCTCTGCATCCGCTGGTCCATGGTCTCCAAATGGGCGGAGGGCCGCGGCATCGCCTTCACCAACTATCAGAACCTCGCCGCGAACCCGGAGGTCTACGAGCTCGTCGCCGGCGAGGTCGAGAAGGTCAACGCCGGTCTGCCGGAGGCCCAGCGCATCCGCCGCTTCGTGCTGCTGCACAAGGAACTGGATCCCGACGACGGCGAGGTGACCCGCACCCGCAAGGTGCGCCGCGGCGTCGTCGACGAGCGCTACCGGCCGGTCATCGACGCCATCTACGCCGGCCTGCCGCGCGTCCACTACGTGGGCGAGGTGACCTTCGAGGACGGCCGCAGGGGCACCGTCGAGGCCGACCTCGTGATCCGCGACACCCGGGCCCATCGCGAGGCCGAACGGAGGGCCGCCTGATCCCATGAGCACCGTCGAACAGCGCAGTGCCGCCGTCGCCCGTCGCCGCGAGATCGGTGAGGTGGTGCTGGCGGTGGAGAACGTGGAACTCCGCTTCGGCGGCGTCACCGCCCTCGCCGACGTGAGCTTCGACGTCCGCAGGGGCGAGATCCGGGCCATCATCGGCCCCAACGGCGCCGGCAAATCGTCGATGCTCAACGTCATCAACGGCTTCTATCAGCCCCAGCAGGGCACCATCGTCTGGAAGGGGCGGCGGCTGCGCAGGATGCGTCCCCATTTCGCCGCCAAGAGCGGCATCGCCCGCACGTTCCAGAACATCGCCCTCTTCAGGGGCATGACCACCCTCGACAACATCATGACCGGCCGCATCCTCAAGATGCGCGCCAGTCTCCTGGAACAGGCGGTCTACTTCGGCCGCGCCCGCCGCGAGGAGCTGGAACACCGCGCCTTCGTGGAGAAGATCATCGACTTCCTCGAGATCCAGCACATCCGCACCACGCCGGTGGGGAAGCTCCCCTACGGTCTCCAGAAGCGGGTGGAGCTGGCGCGGGCGCTGGCCATGGAGCCGGAGCTGCTGCTGCTGGACGAGCCCATGGCCGGCATGAATCTCGAGGAGAAGGAGGACATGGTCCGCTTCATCCTCGACGTGAACGAGGAGTTCGGGACCACCGTGATCCTCATCGAACACGACATGGGCGTGGTGATGGACATCTCCGACCGGGTGGTGGTGCTGGACCACGGCCGCCTCCTGGCCGACGGCACCCCCGACGAGGTGAGCCGCGATCCGCGGGTGATCGAGGCCTATCTCGGCGTGGTCCACGACTGAGCGGGAAGGGGAGGGATGGAGGTCCTCGATCTGGTCCTGTTCGAGCCCGTCCGCGGCATCCTCGACGCGCCGCTGTTCTTCGTGGAGGTGCTGATCGGCGGGCTCATGTCCGGCGTGATGTACGCGCTGGTGGCCCTGGGCTTCGTGCTGATCTTCAAGGCCTCGGGCGTGTTCAACTTCGCCCAGGGGTCGATGGTGCTGTTCGCGGCCCTGTTCTTCGTCGGCTTCATGGACGCCGGCGTGCCCATGTGGCTCGCCTTCCTCCTCACCCTCGCGGTGATGGTGGTGCTGGCCTTCGCCGTGGAACGGATGGTGCTGCGACCGCTGGTCAACCAGCCGGCCATCACCCTCTTCATGGCCACCATCGGCATCACCTTCTTCCTCGACGGCCTCGGTCAGGCCATCTGGGGCAGCGACGTGCGGCGCCTCGACGTGGGCATTCCCGAGGACCCCATCATCGTCGCCGACATCTTCATCAACCAGTTCGACCTCTTCGCCGCCGTCATCTGCGGCACGCTGGTGGCGGTGCTGGCGCTCTTCTTCCAGTACACCCCCACCGGGCGGGCGCTGCGGGCGGTGGCCGATGACCATCAGGCGGCCATGAGCGTCGGCATCCCCCTCTCCACCGTCTGGACCATCGTCTGGGTGGTGGCGGGCATCGTCGGCCTCGTCGCCGGCATCATGTGGGGGGCCAAGCTGGGCGTCCAGTTCAACCTCTCCCTCATCGCCCTCAAGGCGCTGCCGGCGTTGATCCTGGGCGGGCTCACCTCAGTGCCGGGCGCCATCGTCGGCGGCCTCGTCATCGGCGCCGGCGAGAAGGTGGCGGAGGTGTTCTGGGGCGAGGTGCTGGGCGGCGCTATCGAGGACTGGTTCGCCTACGTGCTGGCCATGGTGTTCCTGCTGATCCGGCCCGAGGGCCTGTTCGGCGAGAAGATCATCGAGCGGGTGTGAGCGAAGGATGATTTACCGCGAGACGGGACAGTTCAAGACCAGCTACGCCGCCGATCAGGCCGTTCTCAGGCTGCGGGAGGACCGCATCGGTCTCGCGGTGATCCTGCTGCTGGCCTATGTGGCGATCCCGCTGCTGGCGAGCGAGTACTGGCTGTCCACCATCATGCTGCCGTTCCTGATCTACGCGCTCGCCGCCCTCGGCCTCAACATCCTCACCGGCTACGCCGGCCAGCTCTCCCTCGGCACCGGCGGATTCATGGCCACCGGCGCCTTCGCCGCCTACAAGCTCGCCACCGCCTTCCCGGGCCTCGACTTCGTGGTGGTGCTGATCCTCTCCGGCGCCATCACCGCCGCGGTGGGCGTCCTCTTCGGTCTGCCCAGTCTGCGCATCAAGGGCTTCTATCTGGCGGTGGCGACGCTGGCGGCCCAGTTCTTCCTCCTGTGGCTGTACAACAAGATCCCCTGGTTCACCAACTACAGCGCCTCGGGCGTCATCAGCGCTCCCACCCGGACCGCCCTCGGCATCCCCGTCACCGGCTTCGAGGCCAGCGTCACCGCCAAGTATCTGTTCGTGCTGATCGTGGTGACGCTCCTCTCCCTCGCGGCCAAGAACATGACCCGGCTCGAGGTGGGGCGCAGCTGGATGGCCATCCGCGACATGGACATCGCCGCCGAGATCATCGGCATCCGGCCGCTCACCGCCAAACTCACCGCCTTCGCCGTGAGTTCCTTCTACTGCGGGATCGCCGGTGCGCTGTGGGCCTTCTCCCACACCGGGGCGGTGGAGGCCCTGGCCTTCGACATCGGCGTGAGCTTCCGGGTGCTGTTCATGATCATCATCGGCGGCCTCGGCACCATTCTCGGCAACTACCTCGGGGCGGCCTTCATCGTCCTGCTGCCCATCTTCCTCAACAACGCCCTCCTGGGTCTGGGCATGCAGGAAGCGGTGGCGATGGCGTCGCATCTCGAGGCCATGATCATGGGAGCGCTGATCGTGTTCTTCCTCATCGTCGAACCCCACGGTCTCGCGCGGCTGTGGCAGATCGGCAAGGAAAAGCTCCGCAAGTGGCCGTTCCCATACTGACGGCCCTGTGCTAACGGACCAGCTGCACCATCGAAGGGAGGTAGGGCACATGATGGATCGAAGGACCGGCCTGGCGCTGATGGCGGGCGTCGTGGCCGCCGGGCTCGTCGCCCGGGCGGCTCCGGCGCAGGAGAACGTCCAGTTCATCCCCTCGCTGGTCTACCGGACCGGCCCCTACGGGCCCAACGGCGAACCCTTCGCCAACGGCGTGGCCGATTACTACAACCTCATCAACGAACGCGACGGCGGCATCAACGGCATCCGGATCGTCTTCGAGGAGTGCGACACCCAGTACAACAACGACAAGGGTGTCGAATGCTACGAGCGCCTGAAGAACAAGGGACCCACGGGCGCGGCGGTGTTCAGCCCGCTGTCCACGGGCATCACCTACGCCCTGATCGAACGGGCCACCGCCGACAGGATCCCCATCTTCTCCATGGGCTACGGCCGGTCGGACGCGGCCTACGGGCGGGTGTTCCCGTACATCTTCAACCCACCGGCCAACTACTGGTCCCAGGCCACCTCGATCATCAAGTACGTCGCCGAACAGGAAGGCGGTCTCGACAAGCTGAAGGGCAAGAAGATCGCCCTCGTCTACCACGATTCGGCCTACGGCAAGGAGCCCATCCCCACGCTCCAGAAGCTCGAGGGCATGTACGGCTTCAAGCTGAGCCTCCATCCGGTGGCCCATCCCGGGCTCGAGCAGAAGGCCACCTGGCTCAAGATCGGCCGCCGCGTCCGTCCCGACTGGGTGCTCATGTGGGGCTGGGGCGTGATGAACTCCACCGCCATCAAGGAAGCCGCCGCCGTGGGCTTCCCCATGGAGCGCTTCATCGGCAACTGGTGGTCGGGCTCGGAGAACGACGTCAAGCCCGCGGGTGATGCGGCCATCGGCTACAAGAGCGCCAACTTCCACGGTGCCGGCGCCGACTGGCCGGTCCACAAAGACATCCTCGAGTATGTCTATGACAAGGGGCTCGGGGCCGGCAAGCGCGAGCGGGTCGGCGAGGTCCTCTACAACCGCGGCGTCACCAACGCCATGATCGTGGTGGAGGCCATCCGGAAGGCCCAGGAGATCCATGGCGTGAAGCCCCTCACCGGCGAGCAGATCCGGGACGGCTTCGAGAACCTCGACCTCACCGAGGCTCGTCTCAAGGAGCTGGGCATGGAGGGCTTCATGCTGCCCCTCAAGCTCTCCTGCGCCGATCACGAGGGCGGCGGGCCGGTCTACATCCAGCAGTGGGACGGCCAGAAGTGGAACAAGATCTCCGACTGGTACCATCCCATGCGGGACGTGGTCTGGCCCATGATCGAGGAATCGGCCCTCAAATATGCGAAGGAGAAGGGCATCACGCCACGTGAGTGCCCACAGGGCTGAATCGTCATCGGAAGGGGAGCGGGACGTCCCATGAGCACCGAGGTCCTCGAACGGCCGGAGAGCGCCATCGCCGGGCGCCGCGGCGAGGTGCTGCTGTCGGTCAACAACATCGAGGTGGTCTACGACCACGTGGTCCTCGTGCTCAAGGGCGTCTCGCTCACCGTCCACCGCGGTGAGGTGGTGGCCCTGCTGGGGGCCAACGGCGCCGGCAAGACCACCACTCTCAAGGCCATCTCCAACCTGCTGCGGACCGAGCGGGGCGAGGTCACCAAGGGTTCCATCACCTTCGACGGCGAGGACGTCCACGCCATGGATCCGCCGGCGCTGGTCCGCCGCGGGGTGGTGCAGGTGATGGAGGGGCGTCACGTCTTCGAGCACCTCACCGTGGAGGAGAACCTGCTCACCGGCGCCTACACCCGCACCGACGGCCGCGAGGCGATCCGCCGCGATCTCGAGATGGTCTACGAATACTTCCCCCGTCTCCGGGAACGGCGACGGGCGCTGGCGGGGTACACCTCCGGCGGCGAACAGCAGATGTGCGCCATCGGACGCGCGCTCATGGCGCGGCCCCGCGTGATGCTGCTGGACGAACCGTCCATGGGCCTGGCCCCGCAGCTGGTGGAGGAGATCTTCGAGATCGTCGCCCAGCTCAACCGCGAGCAGAAGGTCACCTTCCTCGTGGCAGAACAGAACACCAACGTGGCGCTCCGCTACGCCCACTACGGCTACATCCTCGAAAACGGGCGCATCGTGCTGGACGGCGATGCCGAATCCCTCCGCAACAACGAGGACGTGAAGGAATTCTATCTCGGGATCAGCCGGACCGGCCGCAAGAGTTTCCGGGACGTGAAGAGCTACAAGCGTCGCAAGCGGTGGCTGTGAGTGAGGGAAGGGGGAAGGGAAACCGGCGCACCGTCTGTGCGCGCACGGTCGCCGTCGCGCATCACGTCGAGTCATCTCGCCAACCGCATGGCCGCCGCGCTGCGGCGCCGCATCGGCGAGGAACACTTCGGCCTCGACGGACGGCTGCGTGACGCCGCCCGGGCCCTGCTGCCGGAGGCGGCCGCCTGGCTCGCGCCGGGGGAGCGGAGCGGCGGCGACGGTCTGCGCGTGCCCTGGTCGCCGCGGGCGTTGCTGCTCAACAGCTTCGCCGCCTGGCGCCGGGATCCGGAAGCCCTGCGTCTCGCCGGGATCACGGGCTTCCGGCGGCTCGCCTTCGATGTCCGCTGCCCCACGGGGGTCCGGGGGACCCCGCCCATGGTGGGCCTGCTGGCGAGCGGGCCTGCCGGCGTGGTGGGGGTGGTGGCCAGTGGCATCGAGGCCTATGCGCGCCGGCCGCGGGCACTGGCGCCGAGCTATCGGCACATGGCCGAGACCGGCCGGCCCCGCGGCTGGGCCGAGGTGGTCACCACGGGACGTTTCCGCCACGTGGACTGCGGCATGCTCTACCGGGTGGCCCTGGCGCTGCGCTTCACCTTTCCCGACCGCGACTGCCGGGTGCTCTATCTCCATCTGGAGCCGGCCGACGCCGAGGGGCTCGAGCCCTGTCACGACCACCGGCGCGAGCTCGGACGGCTCGAGACCGCGCTGTCCGGGGTCGAGGTGGGATTCGCCCACGCGAGCTTCAACACCCTGTGGCGGGCGTGGGCCCGGACCGCCCACCCCCTCTTCGCCGCCGGTCTCGCCGATCGCCTGCTCGCCCGCTATGCGGTGCGGGTCGTGGACCGGCCCGCCCCGCCTCTGGCCGAGCGCGGCGGTGCGCCCTAGAACACGGACCGCCGGACCCTTCCCCGACACGAGGTGGCGATGGATCCCGAGGCGCCGATCCCGCGCGAAGCGCTCACCTTCGACGACATCCTGCTGGTTCCCGCCCACTCCGAGGTGCTGCCGGCCGAGGCCGACGTGCGCACCCGTCTCACCCGCCGCATCGAGCTGGCGATTCCGCTGCTCTCGGCGGCCATGGACACGGTGACGGAGGCGCGCATGGCCATCGCCATGGCCCAGCACGGCGGCCTCGGCGTCATCCACAAGAACATGAGCGTCGAGGAGCAGGCGGCGCAGGTGGAGCAGGTCAAGAAGTTCGAGGCCGGCATCGTCGTCAATCCCCTCACCGTCGCCCCCGACATCCCGGTGTCCGAGGCGCTGCGCATCATGGCCGAGCGCGGCATCTCCGGGCTGCCGGTGACCGATCCCGCCAGCGGCCGGCTGGTGGGAATCCTCACCAACCGCGACGTGCGCTTCCTCGAGGACACCACGCTGCCGGTGCGGGAGGTGATGACGGCGGAGAAGCTGGTGACGGTGCGGGAGAACGTCTCCCGCGAGGAGGCCATGCGCCTGCTCCATCGTCACCGCATCGAGAAGCTGCTGGTGGTGGACGAGGACTACCGCCTCATCGGTCTCATCACCGTCAAGGACATCGAGAAGGCCCGCCGGCATCCCCACGCCGTCAAGGACGAGCGGGGCCGGCTGCGCTGCGGGGCGGCCACCGGGGTGGGCGAGGCCGGCATCCGCCGGGCCATGGCGCTGCTGGACGCGGGTGCCGACGTGGTGGTGGTGGACACCGCCCACGGCCACTCCCGCGGCGTGCTGGAGACGGTGGCGGCCATCCGCCGCCTGCGCAACGACGCCCAGATCGTCGCCGGCAACGTGGCCACGGCCGAGGGGGCGCGGGCGCTGGTGGAGGCCGGGGCCGACGCCGTCAAGGTGGGCATCGGACCCGGCTCCATCTGCACCACCCGGGTGGTGGCCGGCGTCGGTGTCCCCCAGTTCACCGCCATCCTCGACGCGGTGGCGGCCTGCCGGCCCCACGACGTGCCGGTCATCGCCGACGGCGGCATCCGCAGCTCGGGGGATCTCGCCAAGGCCATCGCCGCCGGCGCCGACTGCGCCATGCTGGGATCCATGTTCGCCGGCACCGACGAGGCCCCGGGCGAGGTGTTCTTCTATCAGGGACGCTCCTACAAGGCCTATCGCGGCATGGGCTCGCTGGGCGCGATGGCACGGGGCTCCGCCGACCGCTACTTCCAGCAGGAGATCCGTGACACCCTCAAGTTCGTGCCCGAGGGCATCGAGGGGCGGGTCCCCTACCGCGGCCCCGTCGCCGCCGTCATCCACCAGCTGGTGGGCGGCCTCAAGGCGGCCATGGGCTACACCGGCAACCGCGACATCCGCGGCCTCCAGCGCAACCGCCGCTTCGTCCGCGTCACCCAGGCAGGGGTGCGCGAGAGTCACGTCCACGACGTCACCATAACCCGCGAGGCGCCCAACTATCCCATGGGCGGCTGAGCACCCGGCAGGATCTGCCGGGCGGCAGGATCGACCGGGTGCGCGGGCCCTCGTGGCCGGACGCCGCCTCGATCCCGGGCATGGCACGGGGGTTGCTTGAGTCCGCCCGGACCGTCCCGAGGCGTGCCCCAAGCCCATGCCCATTCAGCGGGAAGCCAATCAGCGCCGCAGCGCCCATCGCGTCAGCCTGCCCATGGCCCTCGAACTCGGGGGCCGCACCTACGAGGTGCTGGACTGGTCGGTGACGGGTCTCGCCGCCCGCATCCCGCCGGAAGTGTCGCTGCGGCCGGGCGAGGCCCATGACGCCCGTCTCCACATCCCCATGCCCGGCGCCCGCATCGCCCTCGACGTGCGTCTGCGGGTGGTGGCCCGCCGGAGCGCCGATCGCGTGGCCTTCACCTTCGTGGACCTGTCGGCCCGCAACCGGCGCATCCTCCGCCACTACATCGAGCTGGGCGTGGAGGGGCGGCTCGGCGATCTCGAGGACATGGTCTCGCTGCTGGCCCAGCCGGACCTGCCCTCGCCCGTCCGCGATGCCATGGTGCTGAGCGATCTGGAGGAGGAGACGCTGGCCCGCAGCTTCCGCCGCCGGGCGGTGGTCTCCGTCACCGTCGGTGTCGGTTTCCTGCTCTTCGTGGCCGCCGTCCTCTTCTACAACACCGTCTATCGCGTGGAAGGGGCCGGCGTCGCCCTCGGTCAGGTCCGGCGGGTGGAGGCCCTCGCCACCTCGGTTCTGCGCACGGTGACGGTGGCGCCGGGCCAGCGGGTGACGGCCGGTGCCACGCTCTTCACCCTCGACCGGCGGGAGGTGGAGATCGAGCTCGCCCGGGTGGAGCGCGAACTGGCGCTGGTGCGCGCGCGTTTCGTCGCCGGCGGCGCCGCCACGGTGGGGGCGGTCGACGCCGGGGAGGGTGCCGCGGCCGCCGTGCGGCCGGTGGCGGCGCGGACCGGGGGCGGCAAGACCGGCCTGTTCCCCGTACCGGTGCTGCCGGGCCCCGGTTCCGCCGGACGGGACTCCGGCGCGGCACCCGCACGGGCCGGGGACGAGCTCGCCGGCCTCCTGATCCGGCGCACCCGGCTGGAGGCGGAACGCCGCCGGCTGCTCGCCCGTCTCGAGCGCCACGTGGGACGGGCGCCGGTGGCGGGCCGGGTGTTTCGCGTCGCCGCCGAGCCGGGGGATCGGGTGCGGGCGGGGCAGACGGTGGTGCTGCTGGAAGTGGACCGTCCCCCGGTGATCGTGGCGCGGGTGCGCGGCTATGAGGCACGCAAGCTGCGCCCGGGCATGGAAGCGCTGGTGAGCTCGGCGGTGGCCCCCGCCTTCCGCGCCCGCATCGTACGGGTGGGCTACGCCGCGGTGGATCCCGATTTCTCCGCCACCGAGGAGGCGAGCCTCGACGAGGTGCTGGTGACGCTGGAGCCCCTCGACTCCACGGTGCGCCTGCCGCCCTTCACCCGGGTGGACGTCTGGATCCGGACCTTCGCCCCGTTCGGTCCATGATCCGGCGCTTCGGCTTCCGTGAGGCGGTCGTCTCCCTGATCCCGCCCGTGGTGCTGTGGAGCGGCACCGGGCTGGTGATCTTCTGGGTCATGTGGCCGTACTTCTACT
The DNA here is from genome assembly GCA_026982705.1 of Alphaproteobacteria bacterium. GTDB lineage: Bacteria > Pseudomonadota > Alphaproteobacteria > Geminicoccales > Geminicoccaceae > HRBIN39. The sequence goes on along the minus strand of JALSGP010000002.1, from coordinate 78,647 downwards.
ATGTGAAGTCGGAGCACGTGCTGCTGCTCGGGATCTTCACCCTGTGGCGCTACGCCTGGGCCCTCCTCAACTACGTCCGCGCCTGGATCTACCGGCGTTTCCGCTACCCCCGCCTGTGGCGGGCGATCCGGGAGCTGCCGCCGGAGCGGCGCCATCCCGACCATCTCTTCGTCATGGTCATGAGCTACCGGGAGGAGCCCTGGGTCACCGTCGAGACCTTCCAGGCGCTGTTCCGGGAGCTGGCGGCCATCCCCTCGCGGGCCACGGTGGTGGTGGCCACCGGCGGTCCCGAGGACGACGCCGTCATCGCCACCGTCTACGACACCCATCCGGTGCGGGACAAGGTGGAGCTGGTGATCCAGCACCAGGCCCACGGCAAGCGTGTCGCCATGGGCCACGCCCTGCGTGCCATCGCCCGCCGCTACGACGGTGATCCCGACAGCGTGACCGTCTTCATGGACGGCGACAGCTGGCTCGCACCCGGCACCCTCGCCCGCGTGCTACCCTTCTTCCGCCGCTTCCCGCGTCTCGGCGCCCTCACCACCAACGAGGTGGCCCACGTCCGCACCGGTTCGCCCTGGTATCGCGACTGGTTCAACCTCAAGTTCGGCCAGCGTCACGTCCACTTCCAGTCGCAGGCCCTCTCCTGGAAGGTCCTCACCCTCACCGGCCGCTTCTCCGTCTTCCGCACCGCCGCCGTGGTGGAAGAGGACTTCGTCCGCCGGGTGGAAGTGGACACCGTCGCCCACTGGCGTCACGGCCGCATCCGCTTCCTCATGGGCGACGACAAGAGCACCTGGTTCCACCTGCTGGCCCGGGGCTGGGACATGCTCTATCTGCCGGACGTGACCGTCCATTCGCTGGAGAGCCGGCGGGCCTCCTTCCTCGAGGTCTCCCTCCAGCTCATGTATCGCTGGTACGGCAACACCCTGCGCAACCACCGGCGGGCGCTGGCGCTGGGCCCGCGGCGGGTGGGGTGGTTCATCTGGTACGCCATCCTGGAACAGCGCCTGTCCATGTGGACGGCGCTGGTGGGACTGGTGGGCGCCACCCTGCTCACCCTCTTCAAGTCCTTCGTCTATCTGCCCTTCTACGTCGGCTACGTCCTGCTGGTGCGCAGCGTCCAGATGAGCGCCATCGCTCTCGGCGGCCATCCCGTCACCTTCCTCACCCTGCCGCTGATGCTCTACAGCCAGTGGGTGGGGGCGGTGGTGAAGATCCGTGCCTGGTACCACCTTGACGACCAGCGCTGGGCCAAGGGCGGCCGCACGCAGCGGACGGCGGCGACGGGACGCCATCCACGCGGACGCCGGGCCTTCGCCACCTGGAGCATGGTGCTGGCCTGGATCGCCTTCCTCTTCGTGATGGCGCTGGCCCAGAAGGTGATCCGTCTGCCGCCGCCGGAGCTGGTGGTGGCGAGTCTGACCCTCGCGTCCTGACCGGGGATCAGGAGGCCTCGCGGGGCAGGGCCTTGAGGCGGCGTTCCAGCTCGCGTCGGACCGCACTCCCCTCCGGCAGCCGCGGCAGGAGCCGCGTCCAGAGTTCCCGCGCCCGGGCGGGATCGTCCCGCTGGGCGGCACCGAGGCCCACGAAGAAGAGGGCCTCCGGCTGATCCGGATCCAGGGCCAGCACCCGCTCGAAGGCCGTGACCACGTCGGCGGGCAGGGGTACGCCCCGCGGGACCCCCTCGAGAAGGGCGCGGGCATAGTCGAGCTGGGCGCGGGCGTCCTCCGGCAGGCGTTCGGCGATGTGGCGGTAGGCGGCCACCATCTCCTCGCGGCGGCCCAGCACCCGATAGGAGCGCGCCAGCATGCGCCAGCCCTCGATGTCGTCCGGCTGCCCGCGCAGGCGCTCGGCGAGGCCGGCCACCATCTCCCGGATCATCGCCTGCTGCGCCTCGGGATCCATGTCCGCGGCCGCCGCCATCTCCTCCGGCGTCGGTCCGGTCCCGGCCGCCGTCGTCCCTCCCTCGCCGCCGAAGAGACGCGCTTCGGCCCGCGCCAGCTGCTGCCGGACGAAGGGGGCGTCGGCGTAGATCTCCCGCGCGCGGGCCAGTGCCCGCCGCGCGCCGGCCTCGTCACCGGCCTCGAGGCGCAGCTCGGCGAGGCGGATCCAGTCCCGCCACCGCTTCGGATCCGTCTCGAGCTCGCGCTCGAGGGCGGCGATGGCGGCGGCGGGATCGGACGAGCCCACCTGGGCCAGCAGCGGCTCCGGATCGCGCCCCAGCGCCTCGGCCACCGTGCGGATCCGCACCCGCAGATCCCCGAGCCAGGGCGCGTCCGGTCGCGATTCGCGGCCGAGACCCAGATAGTGATCGAGGGCGGTCTCGTACTCGCCGGCCTGTTCGGCGGCCAGGCCCAGATAGAAGCGGGCGCGGGGATCGCGGGGATTGCGGGCGAGTTCGGCCTCGAAGGCGCGGCGGGCCATCTCGCCCACCACCCCCTGTTCCGCCAGCACCAGCGCCTCGCCCCGGGCCGAGTCGAGACCCGCCAGATCCGGCGCGAGACGGCGCACCCGGGCATAGAGCTCCGCCGCTTCCCGGTAGCGCTCCAGGACCATGTAGGAACGGGCCAGCAGCAGGAGACCGTCCACGTCCTCCGGGTTCTCGGCCACCTGCCGCTCCAGCCGTGCCACCATCTCCCGCACCGAGGGCCCGCCGTCCCCGCTCGCCCGTGCGAGGGCGCGGCGGCCGGCCGAGTCCTCGCGGGCGGCCAACGGCATGTCGGGCAGATCCGGTCGACCGAGGGCGAGGTAGAGCAGACTCCCCACCACCGGTGCCAGCACGGCGGCGGCAGCCGCCAGCGCGCGCGTCCCGCGCCCCGACGCCGGATGCCACCGCGCCGCCTCCCGCTCACGGGCGCGATCGAGCGCGACCATGCGGCGTTTGATCTCGAGCTCGGCGGCCCGTGCCGCCTCGGCGGTGATCAGCCCCACCTCGAGGTCGCGACGGATCTCGGCGAGCTGTTCACGGCAGAGGGCGAGTTCCGCCTCGAAACGGTCGGGATCGTCGGCGCGCCGGCGCAACAGCGGCCACAGCAGCACCAGCACGGTGGCGACGGCCAGTCCCGCGAACCCGGCGATCCCGCTCCAGTCCATGACGCGACGTCCCCTCGCACCCCGCCGGCTTATCTGGGTGGCGGGACCGGGGGGGCAAGCGCACCGCACCTAGGGCGCCGGCGTCACCCGCTGGAGACGCAGCCAGGTGAAGGGCCGCACCTCCCCCGCCGGCGTGCGGTGGAGCTGTCGCATTCGCTGGACCGGGCGGAAGTCCGGGGCGAAGACGGCGGCGAGGGCGTCGGCGTCGTAGCGGGCCACCGGCAGGCCGCTGCAGCGGGGCGGCGCATCCGGAGCGAAGGTGGCGATCACCAGCCAGGCCCCCGCTCCGGTGCCGGCCCGCAGCGCCGCGAGATAGGCCTCCCGGTCCTCCGGTTCGACGAGGAAATGGAAGACGGCGCGATCGTGCCACAGCCGCCAGCGGCGCGCCGGACGGAAGCGACGGATGTCGGCGACGATCCAGTCCACCGCCGCCGCCCGCGGGCCGAGGCGGGCGCGGGCCCGCGCCAGCGCCTCCGCCGCCACGTCCAGCACCGTCACGTCGCGGAAGCCGCGATCCAGCAGCCGGTCCACCAGCCGCGAGGCCCCGCCGCCCACGTCGATCACCGGGTCCTCCGGCCGCGGACCGGCAGCCTCGATCAGGGCCAGGGAGACGGCGAGGTCGGTCTCGAACCAGCTCACCTCCCTCTCGTCGCGCGTCCGCCACACCCGCCGCCAGTGTCCGCTCGCATCCGTCGTCGTCACGCCCCGTCTCCCCACGGTCCGGACGGAAGATGTGGCGTGCAGGGGGCGGATCCGAGGGGGGCGGGGCGGTCAGGGCAGGGGCGCCAGCAGGTCCGCGAGGGCGCCCAGCACGGTCTCGAACCGGTCCGGCCCATCGACCCCGGTGCCCCGGACCATCAGCACCGTGGTCCCCACCGTCAGCAGTCCCTCGGCGCGCCGTTCCTCCGGTTTCCAGAACCAGACCATCTCATGGGGGCCGATGCGGGTGCGGCGGGTGCCGGGAGCCATCGCCAGCACGGGTCCGGCGAAGGCGCCGGCGACGGCGCCCACGAAGGGGGCATCGCGATAGAGCTCCACCGTGACGGACATCCCGTCCCCGGTGTAGGTCCGACGCACCACGATCCCGAGGCCGGCCGTCGGGATCTCCGGCAGATCCGTCTCCGCCGGACCGCCGCGCAGGCCCGCGATCTCCGCGGGCAGACGGGTGACGAGGAGGTCCGCCAGTTCACGGCGCAGGGCCGCCGTCGCCTCCCGCAGGCGATCCAGCACCGCCGTCCGTTCGCCGGCCAGATAGCGCTCGCGCGCTTCCGCCAGCAGCGCCGCCACGTCCACTTCCTGCGCCCGTGGCGCCGCGGCCATCACGGCCATCAGCAGGCCGGCGACGAGGGCCGGGTTCCGTCGCATGGTCCGCTTCTCCGACGACGAACGCTCATTCGGCGGCGGGGCGCTCCCAGCGGGCGGCCGCCTCGTCGTCGCTGGCCCGCGCCTCCACCCAGCGCCCGCCCGCCGGGGTCTCCTCGAACTTCCAGAAGGGCGCGCGGGTCTTGAGCCAGTCGACGAGGAACTCGCAGGCCTCGAAGGCGGCCCGGCGGTGGGCGGCGGCGGTGGCCACCAGCACGATGGGCTCCCCGGGCGTCATGCGACCCACCCGGTGGATCACCAGCACGTCCAGGAGCGGCCAGCGCCGACGCGCCTCCCCCTCCAGCCGTTCCAGCATGCGCTCGGTCATGCCGGGATAGTGTTCGAGGGTCATGGCCCGGATGACCAGGTCCCCGTCGCGGTCGCGCACCCGGCCGAGAAAGACGGCGGTCCCGCCCACGTCGGTGCGCCCCGCCGTGAAGGCGGCCAGTTCCGCCGCCGGATCGAAGGGCTGCTCCTGTACCCGGATCATGACGCCCTCAGCCGCCGGTCACCGGCGGGAAGAAGGCCACCTCGTCGTCCGGCCCCACCGGCGTGTCGGGCCCCGCGTACTCGCGGTTGACGGCGAAGCGGACCACCCCGCGCGAGTCCAGCACCTCGCCGAACCGGGGATGGCGGGCCGCCAGATGGCGGGCGAGCTCGCCCACGGTGCGCACGTGCGGCGGCAGCTCGATCTCCTCCTCCGCCACCCCGGTCCTCTGTCGCAGCCAGGCGAAATAGCGGACCCTCATCCCGTCCCCACGCGCTCTTCCCGCACCACGCCGCGGCCGCCCGCCTTGCCGGCCGGCCGCGGGCGCAGCATGTGGCCCAGTCCCGTCCTCAGATAGTCGAAACCGGTCACGAGGGTAAGGAGGGCGGCGAGCCACAACCCCAGCTCGCCGATGGTCTGGGCCGGCACCGCGGCGGGGGCGGCGTCGCCCACCATCAAAAAGCCGATGGCGGTCATCTGCACCGCCGTCTTCCACTTGGCGAGGCGGCTCACCGGCATCCCCACCGCCACCTCGGCCATGTACTCGCGCAGGCCCGAGACCATGATCTCGCGCAGCACGATCACCAGCGACGGCAGCAGCGGTGCCCGGTCGAAGCCCACCAGCGTCACCACGACGGCCGCCACCAGCAGCTTGTCCGCCACCGGATCGAGCCAGCGGCCGAAGGCGGAGTGCAGCTTGCGGGCACGGGCGAGATAGCCGTCGGCGTAGTCGGTGCAGGCGGCGAGCACGAACAGGCCGCAGGCGGCATAGTGGGCCCAGGCGTCGTCCACGTAGAGCAGCGCCACGATCACCGGCACCAGCAGCACGCGGCTGACGGTGAGCAGATTGGGGGCGGTGGCGAGTTCCCGCGGGGCCATGGTCAGCCGCCTTCGTGCAGGAAGTCGTAGATCGCCCGCGCGACCCTGTGGCTGATGCCGGGCACCGCTTCCAGATCCTTCACGCTCGCCTCCTCCACCGCCCGCGCCGAGCCGAAGTGATCCAGAAGCGCGCGCTTGCGCCGCGGCCCGATGCCCGGGATCTCGTCGAGCCTGGAACGGACGAGCCCGCGACGGCGCTGCCGGCGATGGCTCTCGACGGCGAAGCGGTGTGCCTCGTCGCGCAGACGCTGACAGAGATACAGCACGGGGTCGTGCGGGTCCAGCGCGAGGGGCGGCCGGTCCGGCAGGAAGAAGCGTTCCTCGCCCCGATCCCGCTCCGGCCCCTTGGCGATGGCGAGCAGGGCCACCTCCGCCACCCCCAGCTCCGCCAGCACCGTCCGGGCGGCGGCGAGCTGGCCGGCCCCGCCGTCGATCACCACCAGATCCGGCCAGCCTTCGCCGCGGCGCTCCGGATCCTCGCGCAGGAGCTTGGCGAAGCGTCGCCGCAGCACCTGCCGCAGCATGGCGTAGTCGTCGCCGGGGGCGAGGCTCGCGGTGTCGAGGCGGAAGGTGCGATAGGCGCGCCGGTCGAACCCCTCGGGCGTGGCCACGATCATCGCCCCCACCGCGTGACGGCCCTGGATGTGACTGTTGTCGTAGACCTCGATGCGGCGGGGCGGGCGCGGCAGGTGGAAGCGGCGGGCCAGCTCCTCCAGCAGACGGCCGTGGCGCTCGCGCTCGCCGAGGTGGCGGGCGAGGGCCCGTTCGGCATTGTCGAGGGCGAGGGCGAGGAGCTGGCGCCGCTCGCCCCGGCGCGGCCGCACGATCTCCACCCGCCGGCCCGCGCGTTCGGAGAGGGCCGCCGCCAGCAGCTCCCGCTCCGGCGGCTCGTGGGAGACCAGCACCAGCGGGGGCGGCGGATGGGCCTCGTAGAACTGGGCGAGGAAGGCGCCCAGCACCTCGCCGGCGTCCGCCTCGCCGGCGTGGGCCGGATAGTGGGCGCGATTGCCCCAGTTGCGCCCGTCCCGGTAGAAGAACACCTGCACGCAGGCGCGTCCCGCCCGCCGGGCCACCGCCACCACGTCGGCATCGCGGAGGTGCCGGGTGTGGATGCCCTGGCGGGCCTGGACGTGGGCCAGCGCCCGGATGCGGTCGCGCAGCGCCGCCGCCCGCTCGAACTCCAGGGCCTCGGCCGCCGCGTGCATCTCCCGCTGCAGCCGCGCCTTCACCGAATCGGAGCGCCCGCTCAGGAAGGCGCGCACGTCCCGCACCAGCCGCGCGTAGTCCTCCCGCGAGATGCGCCCCACGCAGGGCGCCGAGCAGCGCTTGATCTGGTACTGCAGGCACGGGCGCGAGCGGTGGGCGAAGACGGAATCGGAACAGTTGCGGAGGGGAAAGGCGCGCAGCAGGGCGTTCAGCGCCTCGTGGACGGCCCCGGCCGAGGCGAAGGGCCCGAAATACTCGCACCCCTTGCGGCGCGCGCCGCGGTGCTTGCCGATGCGCGGGAACTCATGGTTGAGGTCGAGGACGATGTAGGGGAAGCTCTTGTCGTCGCGGAGGACGATGTTGAAGGGCGGCCGGTAGCGCTTGATGAGATTGGCCTCCAGCAGCAGCGCCTCCGCCTCGCTGCCGGTGGTGACGAACTCCATGTCGCGGGTCAGCGCCACCATCCGCCGCAGCCGGGCCGGCAGGCCGTCGGGCCGCGCGTAGGTCGCCACCCGCCGGCGCAGCGATTTGGCCTTGCCCACGTAGAGGACCTCGCCGCGGGCCCCGATCATGCGGTAGACGCCGGGGAGATCCGGCAGGGTGGGCAGCAGCGTCCGCACCAGCTCGGCGCCGCGCCGTCGCGTCGCGGCGGCGGATCCGGGAACGGCGGCCGTGTCCGCGGCCGTGGTCACCTCAGCTCACCGCCATGCCCCGCGCCGCCGCCAGCCGCCGCAGCGGCGCCACCGTCGCCAGCAGATGGAGGATGCCGCTGCGAAGCGGCTGTAGCAGCGGCACTTCGGCGGAGAAGATACGGTTGAGGGCGTCCGTCATCCAGATGCGCTGGGTATTGGCGGGCCGGCGCACTCGCTCGTAGCGGATCAGCACGTCGGGAAGCCCGATGTCGCGGCCCAGCCGCCGCGCCTCCGCCAGGGTGCGGGCGAGGGCGTCGATGTCGGCCACCGCCATGTTGAAGCCCTGGGCGTGGATGGGATGGACGCCGTGGGCGGCGTCCCCCACCAGCGCCACCCGCGGCGCCACGTAGCGGCGTGCATGCTGGGCGGAGAGAGGCCACACGCCGACACCGCTCGCGAGCCGGAGCTCCCCCAGCACCCCCTCGCTCTCCAACGACAGCCGGCGCAGCAGCCGCGCCGCCGGGAGTCCCGCGATCTCCCGTGCCCGCGCCTGCGGTTCCACCCATGTGACGCCGGTGCGGCGGCCGGGCAGCGGCAGCAGGGCGAGGGGTCCCCCCGGCCGCAGCCACTCGTGGATGGTGTGACGGTGCGGCCGCTCGTGCTCCACCACGAAGGCCACCGCGGCCTGGTGGTAGGGACGGACATCCACGGGGATGCCGGCGAGGGTCCGCACCCTGGAGCCGCGTCCGTCGCAGCCCACCAGCAGCCGCGCCCGCAGGCGGGTGCCGTCGGAGAGCTCGGCCACCACCGCGCCGTCCTCCCGCCGGAAGGCCTCGAGCCGGGCGGTGTGCCAACGGCCGCGGCCGAGCCGGACCCGGAAGGCGTCGAGGAGGGCGTTGCGCAGCGCCGCGTGCTCCACGCCGAAGGCGAAGGGATGGCCGTCCAGTTCGGCGGCGCGATAGACCACCCGCGCTCCGCCGGGCCGCTCCCGGACCACCACCGTGTCCACCGGGCAGGCCACCCGGCCGATGTGGGACCACAGGTCGTAGCGGCGGGCGATGTCGTGGGTGCTGCGCAGCAGCGCCAGATTGCGGCCGTCGTGGGGCTGGGGGAGCGGTTCCGGTGGTGTCGGCTCCACCACCGCCACGGCGAAGCCGTGCCGGGTCAGCACGGCGGCCAGGAAGAGGCCGGTGTGTCCGCCTCCGACGACGAGGACGTCCAGTTCCGGCATGGCCGGCGATCCCTTCCGCGGCCCGTTCCATCTCACCATGTCGTCCCGCCGCGGCCGCCGTCGAGAGGGGCGCGACGCGTGCCGCGGCCACCCGCCGCCGGTCCCGCCTGGCGCTCGGCGACGGCGCGGGCGAGGGCGGCCAGGGCCTGACGCACCGCCTCGCTGTCGATGCGGTCGAACCCCTCCAGAAGCTCGCGCACCAGCCGGGCGCTGCGCGCGCCGCCGGGCGGCGGGGTGCCGGCGAAGTCCTCGAAGAACCAGGCGATGGGGACGCCCAGCATCTCGGCCACCCGGTGCAGATAGACGGCGCTGATGCGGTTGGCGCCGGCCTCGTATTTCTGGATCTGCTGATAGGTGACGCCGAGGGCGCGGGCGAGCTGCTCCTGGGTGACGCCCAACTCCACCCGGCGCCGGCGGATGCGGTCGCCGATGTGCTCGTCGAGGGTGCCGCGACGCCTGCGTGCCACGTCCGCGATCCCGATGGGGCGGTGGGTGCCGCGCGGAGTTTATCCGCCGCGGCACCGCCCTACAATGACGCCCGGAGCGCGAGCGGCACGGACGGGACGATGGCCGGAACCTCTCGGAACGACGGGCGGCGGAGCGCGCGTCTCGCGGCGGTGGTGGTGACGGTGGCGCTGCTGGCCGGCTGCGGTGGCGGTACGGAGCCGGAGCGCTTCGCCGAGGCCTCGCCGCGGGAACTCTATGCCCGGGCGGAACGGCTGCTCGGGGACAAGCGCTACGAGCGGGCGGCCAAGGCCTTCGAGGAGGTGGAGCGTCAGCACCCCTTCGCCCCCGAGGCGGTCGAGGCCCAGCTCATGGCGGCCTACGCCTACTATCAGAACGCCGACTACGACGCGGCCATCGCCGCCGCCCGCCGCTTCGTGGAACTGCACCCGGGCCACGAGGACGTCCCCTACGCCCTCTATCTGATCGGTCAGTCCTGGTACGAGCGGATCGAGATCGTCGAGCGGGACCAGACCGCCTCGCGCGAGGCGCTGCGGGCGTTCCGCGAGCTCATCCGCCGCTTTCCCGACAGCGAATACGCCAAGGACGCCCGCCTCAAGATCGACCTCGTCCTCGACCATCTCGCCGGCAAGGAGATGGACGTCGGGCGCTTCTACCAGCAGCGCAAGGAATATCTCGCCGCCGTCAACCGCTTCCGGCGGGTGATCGAGGACTACCAGACCACCAGCCACGTCCCCGAGGCCCTCTATCGGCTGGTGGAATCCTATCTCGCTCTGGGGCTTCCCGAGGAGGCGAGGAAGGCCGCCGCGGTGCTCGGACACAACTATCCCGACTCCAGGTGGTACCGTCGCGCCTACGCGCTGGTGACCGGGGGCGAGCTGCCGCCGGAGGACCGGCCGCGGAGCGTGTGGTCGCGGCTCGCCGATCTCTGGCCCTTCTGAGAGCGGATGCTGACCGCGCTCACCATCCGCGACATCGTCCTGATCGAGCGGCTGGAGCTGGTCTTCGAGCCGGGCTTCACCGTCCTCACCGGCGAGACGGGCGCCGGCAAGTCCATCGTGCTGGATGCCCTGGGGCTGGCGCTGGGCACCCGCGCGGAGCGGATGCTGGTGCGGCCGGGTGCGGCGCGCGGCGAGGTGGTGGCGGTGTTCGAGCCGCCGCCCGACCATCCGGTGCGCGTGCTGCTGGCGGAGCGGGGCCTCGCCCACGAGGGTGAGATCGTGCTGCGGCGCCAGCTCGGCGCCGAGGGGCGCTCGCGCGCCTGGATCCAGGAGATGCCGGTGACCGGCGGCTTCCTGCGGGAGGTGGGCGAGCGGCTGGTGGAGGTGCACGGCCAGCACGCCGCCCGCGGGCTGCTGGATCCCGCCGCCCACCGCCGACTGCTGGATGCCTTCGCCGGCAACGAGACGCTCCTGGCCGGGCTCGCCGGCGCCTGGCGGCGGTGGCGGGAGCTTGAGGAGGAGCTGGCGGCGGCGCGGACGCGGCTGGAGCGGCTCGAGGTGGAACGGGAGGAGCTGCGGCGACGCATCGACGAGCTCACGGCCCTCGCGCCCGAGCCCGAGGAGGAAGTGCGGCTCGCCGAGCGGCGGCGTCGCCTCGCCGCCCGCGAGCGCCTGGCGGCGCTGCTGCGGGAGGCGGGCGCCCTGCTGGCCGCGGCCGGCGAGCGGCTCGTGGCGGCGGAACGGCGGCTGGAGCGCGGACGGGAGCTGGCCGGCGGCGATCTCGACGCCGCCCTCGCGGCCCTCGAGCGGGCCCGCATCGAGACGGAGGAGGCCGACGCCCAGCTGGCGGCCCTCGCCCGGGATCTCGAACTGGAGCCGGAGACGCTGGCGCGGCTGGAGGAACGCCTGTTCGCCCTGCGCGACGCCGCCCGCAAGTACCGGGTGGCGGTGGACGCGCTGCCGGCGCTGCTGGAGGAGAGCCGTGCCCGCCTCGCCGAACTGGAGGCGGGCGTGGCGCGGCTGGACGGCCTCGAACGGCGGGTGCGGGAGGCGCGTCTGCAGGTGGAGGAGCTGGCCCGCGAGCTCACGCGACGGCGCCGCGAGGCGGGGCTGCGCCTCGCCGAGGCGGTGGCGGCGGAGCTGGCGCCGCTGCGGCTGGAGCGGGCGCGGTTCAGGGTGGCGCTGGAGCCGCGGGAAGACGGCCGCATCGGCCCCGAGGGCGCGGAGCGGGTGCGCTTCCTCGTCGCCACCAATCCCGGAGCACCCCTGGGCCTGCTGGAGCGCATCGCCTCCGGCGGCGAGCTGGCGCGCCTCATGCTGGCGCTGGAGGTGGTGCTGGCCCGCGCCGATCCCGTGCCCACCATGATCTTCGACGAGGTGGACCAGGGCATCGGCGGGGCGGTGGCCGACGCCGTGGGCGAGCGGCTCGCCCGCCTCGCCCGCGAACGCCAGGTGCTGGTGGTGACCCACGCGCCCCAGATCGCCGCCCGCGCCGACCACCACTTCCGGGTGGTGAAGGAGACGGCGGGGGAGACGGCGCGGGTGCGGGTGGAGCCCCTGGAGGGTGCCGCCCGCCTCGACGAGATTGCGCGCATGTTGGCCGGGGCCCATATCACCGACGCGGCGCGCGCCGCCGCCGGCAGTCTCCTGCGCGCCGCGAGCGGAGCCCGGCCATGACCCCCCGCATGGAGATCCCCTATCCGCCCGAGTTCTACCGCCGTCTCGGCCGCCGTCTGGGGGCGCCCGAGAGTTTCGCGAGGCCGGTGGAGGAGCTGGACGAAGCGGCGGCGGCCCGCGAACTCGCCTGGCTCGCCCGCGAGATCGAGCGTCACGACCGCCTCTACTACGTCCACGCCGCACCGGAGATCTCCGACGCCGAATACGACGCCCTCAAGCTGCGCAACCGCGCCATCGAGGCGCGCTTTCCCCATCTCGTCCGCCCCGACAGCCCCAGTCTCAGGGTGGGCGCACCACCGGCGGAGGAATTCGCCAAGGTCCGCCATCGCGTGCCCATGTTCACCCTCGACAACGCCATGACCGACGCCGAGCTGCTGGCGTGGGTGGAGCGGGTGCGTCGCCAGCTGGAGCTGTCGCCGGACGCGGAACTGGTGTTCGTGGCCGAGCCCAAGATCGACGGCCTTTCCTGCTCCCTCCGCTACGAGGACGGCATCCTGGTGCAGGCGGCCACCCGCGGCGACGGCTTCGAGGGGGAGGACGTCACCGCCAACGTCCGGACCATCCGCGAGATCCCCCAGCGGCTGATGACGGATTCGCCGCCGCGGGTGCTGGAGGTGCGGGGCGAGGTCTACATGGACAAGCAGGACTTCGCCGCCCTCAACGAGGCGCGCCGCCGCCGCGGCGAACCGCCCTTCGCCAATCCCCGCAACGCCGCCGCCGGCAGTCTCCGCCAGCTCGACCCGCGGATCACCGCCGAACGGCGCCTGCGCTTCTTTCCCTGGGGCTGGGGGGAGGCGGATCCGCCCGTCACCGGAACCTACTCGGCGTTTCTCCGGTGGATCCACCGTCTCGGTTTCCCGGTCAATCCCGAGGTGCGCCGCTGCCGGACGGTGGAGGAACTGATCCGCTATCACGACGATCTGGAACGGCGTCGCTTCGAGCTGCGCTACGACATCGACGGGGTGGTGGACAAGGTGGACGAGGTGGCCCTGCAGGAGCGGCTGGGCTTCCTCCACCGGGTCCCGCGCTGGGCGGTGGCCCACAAGTTCAGCCCCCAGCGCGCCTACACGCGGCTCCTGGACATCGTGGTGCAGGTGGGGCGTACGGGCGCGCTGACGCCGGTGGCGGTGCTGGCGCCGGTGACGGTGGGCGGCGTGGTGGTGCAGCGGGCCACCCTCCACAACGAGGACTACATCGCCGCCAAGGACATCCGCATCGGCGACACCGTCGTCGTCTACCGCGCCGGCGACGTCATCCCTCAGGTGCTGGAGGTGGTGGCGGAGCGGCGGCCGCCGGACGCGCGGCCGTGGACGCCGCCGGAGCGCTGCCCGGTGTGCGGCAGCCTCGCCGTGCGGCCGCCCGGCGAGGCCGTCCGTCGCTGCACCGGGGGTCTCTTCTGTCCCGCCCAGGTGGTGGCGCGGCTCGAACACTTCGTGAGCCGCCGCGCCTTCGACATCACCGGCCTCGGCAGCAAGCAGATCCGCCAGCTCTACGAGGCCGGCATCATCCACGATCCGGTGGACATCTTCGAGATCGCCGACAAGGAGGAGAAGCGCCGCCAGATCCTCCGCCTGCGCGGCTGGGGCGCCCAGAAGCTGCGCAATCTGGTGCGGGCGATCCAGGCGCGGCGCGAGATCCCCCTCGACCGCTTCATCCATGCCCTCGGCGTCCGCCACATCGGCGAAGTGAACGCGCGGGTGATCGCCCGGCGCTACCGGACCTTCGAGGCCTGGCGGGCGGCCATGCTCGAGCTCGCGCGCGACAATCCCGAGGTGCGCCAGGAGCTCGAGTCCATCGAGGGGATCGGCCCGGTGATCGCCGAATCCCTGCGCGAGTTCTTCAGCGAGCCGCGCAACGTGCAACTGCTCGATCGGCTGGCCGAGAAACTGCGCATCCTGCCGGTGGAGGGACCGCCGGCGGAGGCGGCCGAGGCGCCGCCGCTCGCCGGCCGCACCGTGGTCTTCACCGGTGAACTCTCCCGCATGAGCCGTGAGGAGGCGAGGGCCGTCGCCGAACGTCTCGGCGCGAGGGTCACCGACTCCGTCTCGCGGCGCACCGATTTCGTGGTGGTGGGCCGCAATCCCGGGAGCAAGCTGGACCGCGCCCGCCGCCTCGGCGTGCGCATCGTGGACGAGGAGGAATGGTACGGGATGATCGGCCGCGCGTGACCCGCGCCGGGCGCTGGATCGCCACGGTGTTGGGTTACGCCTTCCTGGTGCTGGGCCTTCTGGGGCTGGTGCTGCCGTTCCTGCAGGGCATCCTCTTCCTGGTGGTGGGCCTGCTGCTGCTCTCCCGCAGCACGCCCTGGGCCGAGCGGGTGCTCGCGCGGCTGCGCGCCCGCTATCCGCGGGCGGGGCGGACGGCCGACGCCGTGGCCCGGCGTCTCGATGTCCTCATCTATCGCTTCGAAGTCTCCTTCCGCCGCCTTTTCCGCCGTCTGCGGGTGATGGCCGGCCGCTGAGCCGTCGGGCCTCGACGACGGCGACCGGACGAGATCACCCCGGGCGCGGTTTTCGGCCCGGTACTTCTTCACGCCGTGAGCGCGGGCAGAGCCGCCGGCCCGCGGCCACACACCGGTCATCTCGTGGTCACGCGATCGTCACGGTACTCCCGCAGGAAACGGGTGTCCCGCGGGGTCGGTCGGTTCGCGCCGGCCGACCCGCACACCCGGCACGAGCGGAGGACCGATCGATGACATCCCTGCGTTCGCTTCTGGCCTCGGGCGTGGCACTCTGGGCCCTGGCCGCCGCCGAGGCCCGCGCGGGCGGGCCGGTCAAGGTGGAATTCCTCGGCATGGAGGCGCCGCGTACCGTCGAGGACATGGCGCGCGCTTACAGCGCCGCCCGCGTGAAGTACACCTATGCCGACGGCCGCGAAGAGATCGTGGCCCTCGACTGGCATCCGCTCTATGCCAACCGCGATCGGCTCGGCACGAACGTCTACGAGGCCGGCCGGCTGTTCGACGCTTGGGGCGTCGGCCTCGTGGATCCCGACGGCGATCCGGTGATCGCCGAGACGCCCGACGGCACCACCATCCTCGAGGCCGGCGATCTCACCACGCCGGCCGGCGAGCCGGTGCGCTTCCAGGTGGTGCAGTGGGAGTACGACTGGATCCTCGAGGACGGCAGCAACGCGCGCCGGCGCGAGGGCTGGTACCGGCGCATGCCCATGAGCGCCAATCTCAACTGGCTGGCGCAGGACCCGTCCACCGGGCGGCTCAGGGTCGCGCGCCAGCAGTTCGTCGACTTCGCCCCGGTGGGTGGCCTCTGGATCGCCTGCGCGGCCACCCGCACGCCGTGGAACACCCATCTCCTCGGCGAGGAAGACTACGATCTGTTCGACCGGAAAAAGGTGGACGCGAGCCTGCGCGGTCTCACCGAGCTCTACTTCCGCGGCCAGCGTGCGGCCCATCCGTACGACTACGGCTTTCCGGTGGAGATCGCGGCGGGACCCGACGGCCGCACGCGGGTGGTCAAGCATCGGGTCATGGGCCGGGCCTCCTGGGAAGTGGCGGCGGTCGCGCCGGACGGGCGCACCGTCTACTATGGCGACGACGGGCGCTACACCGGCCTCTTCATGTTCGTCGCCGACCGACCGGGCGATCTCTCGGCCGGCACGCTCTATGCGGCGAAATGGGTGCAGACCCGTGCCGAGGGTGGGGGTGAAGCGGAACTGCGCTGGATCCGCCTCGGTCACGGTACCGATGCGGAGGTGGCCGGGCTCGCTCGCCGCGAGCGCTTCTCGGGGCGCGAGAGCACCATCTTCGAGTTCGCCGACGGACCCGCCGAGGGCTTCACGGCGATCCAGGCGGGCACGAAGAAACCCGAATACGTGCGCCTCAGGCCCGGCAAGGAACGGGCGGCGGCCTTCCTCGAGACCCGGCGCTATGCCGCGCTCCTCGGCGCCACCACCGAGTTCAACAAGATGGAGGACGTGGACTTCGATCCGGTGAGGCGGCGGGTGTTCATCGCCATGTCGCGGATCGAGGGCGGCATGCTCGAGGGTGACGGCGGTCCGCGCGACGACATCCGCCTGCCGAGGAACGGCGCCGGTGCGGTCTACGAGCTCGAGACCGCGGGCGGGGTGCGCGACACCGAGGGTCGGCCCATCGCGAGCGACTGGGTGGCGGTGCGCATGCGCGCGATCCCGGCGCTCACCGGCCGTGACCTGCCGGCGCCCGATGCGCTCGGCAACCGGGCCGATCCCGAGCGGGTGGCGGAGCCGGACAATCTCGCCATGGCACCCTCCATCCGCACCCTGTTCGTCTACGAGGACAGCGGGCGGCACACCAACAACTTCCTCTGGGCCTACAATCTCGAGACCGGCAAACTCGCCCGCATCGCCTCGGTGCCAGCGGGTGCGGAGACCTCGGGCAGTTTCGTGGTCGAGGACTGGAACGGCTACGCCTACATCACCCTCAACTACCAGCACGCCGGCGAGGCGCTCGGCAAGCGCAAGCTGCCGCCGGAGCTGCTGAGCGCACTGCAGGAGGCGCTCGATCCGCGCATCGCCGAGGTGGGCTATCTCGGCCCGCTGCCGGCCTTCACCGGGCGCTGAGCCGGGATCTCCACGGGACGGGCCGGGCCGCGGGTCCGGCCCGCGCCCTCGTCCTGCGGGCGGTGGTCCGGCATCCGGACCTGCGCCGGCTCGAAGGTAGTTCATGTGCCCCGCAGGATCGCCGCGAACACCCGGAGCGCCCGCTCGACGTCCGATCGCGAGACGTCGAGGTGGGTGACGCAGCGGACGGTGTGGGCACCCGTCGCCAGCACCCGCACGCCCCGCGCCTCGGCCAGCTCGGCGAAGCGGCCGGCGGTCAGCGGCCGCACCTCGAACCACAGGATGTTGGTCTCCACCGCCTCGGGCCGAATGGTCACCCCCGGCAGTTCCGCCAGTCCCTCGGCGAGACGGCGGGCGTGGGCGTGGTCCTCGGCGAGACGCGCGCGGTGGTGGTCGAGGGCCCAGAGGGCGGCGGCGGCGAGGATGCCGGCCTGGCGCATGGCCCCGCCCAGCATTCCCCGGAAGCGTCGCGCCCGGTCCACGAAGGCGCGGTCGCCGACCAGGGCCGAGCCCACCGGGGCGCCCAGCCCCTTGGAGAAGCACACCGCCACGCTGTCGCAGTGCTCCGCCCAGGTCCGCTCCGGCAGACCGCGGGCCACCGCCGCGTTCCACAGCCGGGCGCCGTCGAGATGGACGGCGAGGCCGTGGCGGCGGGCCTCGCGGCAGACCTCGGCGAAGCGCGCGGGCGGCCACACGCTGCCGCCGCCGGCATTGTGGGTGTTCTCGAGACACAGCAGCCGCACCGGCGGGAACAGCCCCGGCGGCAGCGAGGCGGGCGGGCGCGGGATGCACGCCCGCACCGCCTCCGGCCCGAAGATGCCGCGCGGACTCTCGATGGTCCGCGGCAGGACGCCGGCGATGGCGGTGGGCGCCGCCCGCTCGTAGAGCAGGACGTGGGCGCGGGCATCGGCGACGATGGCGTCGCCCGGCTCGGTGTGGGTGCGGATGGCGAGCTGATTGGCCATGGTGCCGGAGGGGACGAACAGGGCCGCCTCCTTGCCGAGCAGCGCGGCGACCCGTTCCTCCAGCGCGCGGACCGTGGGATCCTCGCCGTAGACGTCGTCGCCCACCTCCGCCTCGGCCATGGCCCGGCGCATGGCCGCCGTGGGACGAGTGACGGTATCGCTGCGCAGATCGACGACCGCGTCCATCCTCCCCTCCGCCTGCGGGCCGCCGCCATCATGCGCCTCCGTCCCGCATGGCGGAAGGGCCTCTCGTTGACGCGGTCGGACCCGGGCGCCACCTTGCCGCCGGCACGCCGCGCCGTCGGGGATGGCACCGTCATGGCCGAAGTGCTGGAGCCGCGCGACGAGCAGGATCTCCTGGACATGGTCGCCGCCGCCGTGGCCGAGAGTCGTCCCCTCGAGATCGAGGGGACGGGGAGCAAGCGCGCCTTCGGCCGGCCGGTGGCGGCGGTGGCCCGGCTGTCGCTGCGGCGGCTCTCCGGCATCCTCCTCTACGAGCCGGCGGAGCTGGTGATGACGGTGCGGGCCGGCACGCCGCGGGCGGAGGTGGAGCGGGTGCTGGCGGAACGGCGTCAGCAGCTCGCCTTCGAGCCGGCCGACTACGGCCGGATCCTGGGCGGGTCCGGCGGCGGCGAGACCATGGGCGGCCTCTTCGCCGTGGATGCCGCGGGACCGCGACGGGTGCGGATGGGGTCCGCCCGCGACCATCTCCTCGGCATGCGGGCGGTGACCGGCTTCGCCACCGTCATCCGCGCCGGCGGACGGGTGATGAAGAACGTGACCGGCTACGACATCACCAAGCTCTACTGCCACGCCTTCGGCACGCTGGTGGTGGCGACGGAGCTCACCTTCAAGGTGCTGCCGGCGCCGGAGACGGCGGCGACGCTGGTGGTGCGCGGGCGTGACGAGGCGGGACTGCTGCGCCTCGCGGCGCGGGCGCTGGGGACGCCCTGCGAGGTGTCGGGGGCGGCGGTGCTGCCGGCCCTGGCGGCCGGGCGCAGCGAGGTGGCGGCGGTGCGGGCGCCGGGCGTGCCGGTGGCGCTGCTGCGCCTCGAGGGGGCACCGCCGTCGGTGGACGCCCGCCTCGGGCGCCTGCAGCGGCTGCTGGCGGCCCCCGATCTCGCCTTCGAGACGGTGGCCGCGGAACCCTCCCGCCGGCTCTGGCAGGAGATCCGCGACGTGGCCCTGCTGCCGGCGGGCCGACCCCTCTGGCGCTTCACCCTCGCGCCGTCCCGGGCCGCCGAACTGGCCCCCTGGTTCGCCGAGGTGGCGGAAGAGCGTCTCTACGACCAGGCCGGCGGGTTGGTGTGGCTGGCGCCGCGGCAGTGCTGGGCCGGCGACGGCGCGCGGCTGCGGCGGGCGCTGGAGGGGCGGGGCGGCCATGCCGTCCTGGTGCGGGCCCCGGAGGAGGTGCGGGCGGCGGAACAGGTGTTCCCGCCGCTGCCGGACCCCCTCTTCCGCCTCACCCGGCGGGTGAAGGAGGCCTTCGACCCCGAGCGGATCCTCAACCGCGGCCGCATGTACGCCGAGCTCTAGGAGGCCCCCATGGAGACCCGGATCCCGCCCGAGCGGCTGCAGGACCCGGACGTGCGCGAGTCCGAACGCATCCTCCGGACCTGCGTGCACTGCGGCTTCTGCACCGCCACCTGCCCCACCTATGTGCTGCTGGGCAACGAGCTCGACGGTCCACGCGGCCGCATCTACCTGATCAAGCGCATGCTGGAGGAAGGGCGGGTGACCGAGGCGGTGGTCCGCCACGTGGACCGCTGCCTTTCCTGTCTCTCCTGCATGACCACCTGTCCCTCCGGCGTGCACTACATGCACCTCGTGGACCATGCCCGCGCCGTCATCGAGCGCGACTGGCGGCGGCCCTGGCCGGAGCGGCTGCTGCGGGCGTTCGTGGCGACGGTGCTGCCGGACCCGCGCCTGTTCCGCCTCGCCCTGCTGGCCGGACTCCCGCTCAGGCCGCTGGCGCGTCTGTGGCCCGGGCGCCTCGGCGCCATGCTGCGCCAGCAGCCGGCGCGACTGCCGCCCCCCTCCTGGGTGGACCGTCCGCAGACCATCCCCGCCCGCGGCCGGCGGGTGGCGCGGGTGGCGGTACTGCCCGGCTGCGCCCAGCAGGTGCTGGCCCCGGAGATCAACGAGGCGACGGTGAGGCTGCTCCACCGCATGGGGGTGGAGGTGGTGGTGCCGCCGATCCGCTGCTGCGGGGCCCTCACCCACCACATGGGCCGCAGCCGCGCCGCCCACCGCACCGCCGCCCGCGCCATCCGCGCCTGGATGGCCGCCCACCGCCGCGAGCCGCTGGACGCCATCGTCGTCAACGCCACCGGCTGCGGGACGCCCGTCAAGGACTATGGCTTCGTCTTCCGCGAGGATCCGGAGCTGGCGGAGGACGCCGCCACCGTCTCCCGTCTCGCCCGCGATCTCGGCGAGTTCGTGGCCGCTCTGGGGTCGCCGCCGGCGGTGCGCGACGTGGATCTCGCCGTCGCCTGGCACGCGCCCTGTTCCCTCCAGCACGGTCAGCGGCTCGCCCATCTGCCGCGCCGCCTGCTGGCGGATGCCGGCTTTCTCGTGCGGGAGCCCGCCGAGGCCCATCTCTGCTGCGGCAGCGCCGGGACCTACAGCATCTTCCAGCCGCAGATCTCCGAGCGTCTCCAGCGGCGCAAGGCCGAGCGGCTCGCGGCCACCGGCGCCGACCTCGTGGCCACCGCCAACATCGGCTGTCTGCTCCACATCCGCGCCGCCTCCCCCCTGCCGGTGGTGCACTGGGTGGAGCTGCTGGACTGGGTGAGCGGCGGGCCACGGCCGCCGGCGCTGGCCGACGCCGGCCGCGGCCGCGGGGACGCGACCCCACGGCGTCTTCCCGAGCCGATGGGAGCGGGTTAAGTGCGGATTCGGGAACACCGACCCCGCCTCGGCCGGGACGGAACGGCATCCGGTGCAACGACGACGCATCATCGAGATCGGTATCGCCGACAAGAGTCCCGTGGTGCTGGCCGGGCTGCGCGCCGCCTTCGGCGAGCTCGGCGGCATCGCCATCGTCTTCACCGCCAGCGACGGCGAGCGCTTCCTCGCCGCCCTCGACCGCTTTCCGGTGGAGGTGGGGGTGATCGGCTGGGAGATGCCCTACATGGGCGGACGCGAGGTGCTGGAGGAGCTGGCGCGGCGGCCACGCCATCCGCCGGTGGTGATCTACTCCGGCACCCGCGATCCCGATGCGCCGCTCCTCGCCATGGAGCTGGGCGCCGCCGGTTTCGTGGGCAAGCAGGAGCCGCCGGAACGGCTGCTGGAGGCGATCCGCGCCGCCGCCGAAGGGCGCATGACCTTCCCCCGTCTCGACCTGCGGCGGGCGCGTCGCGATCCGTTGGCCGAGCTCACCCGCCGCGAGCGCGAGCTGCTGCACGCCCTCGGCAGTGGCAAGACCAACGCCGAGCTGGCCCGCCAGTTCGGCGTCTCCGTCAACACCATCAAGTTCCACCTGCGCAATCTCTTCGACAAGATCGGCGCACGCAACCGTGCCCATGCGGTGGAGATCTACGTGCGACGGGGCGGGAGCCGGGAATGACGCTGGATCGGGCGGAGGTGGCCAAGTTCGCGGAGCTGGGCGAGGACTGGTGGGATCCGGAGGGGCCCATGCGCCCGCTCCACCGCCTCAATCCCGCGCGCCTCGCCTGGATCCGTGAGCGGGCGGTGCGCCATTTCGGCCGCGATCCCGCGGCCCGCCGACCCCTCGCCGGTCTCACGGCGCTCGACGTGGGCTGCGGCGGCGGGCTCGTGAGCGAGCCGCTGGCCCGTCTCGGTGCCGCCGTCACCGGCATCGATCCCCTCCGGCGCAACGTGGAGGTGGCCCGCGCCCACGCCGCCGCCACGGGCCTCGTGATCGACTACCGGGTCGCCACGCTGGAGGACCTGCTGGTGCGGGGCGAGCGTTTCGATCTGGTGCTGGCGCTGGAGGTGGTGGAGCACGTCCCGGATGCGGCCGTCTTCGTGCGCGAGCTCGCCGCCGTGGTGCGCCCGGGGGGCCTCGTCGTGCTCTCCACCCTCGCCCGCACCCTCCGGGCGCTGCTGCTGGGCGTGATCGCCGCCGAATATCTGCTGGGCTGGCTGCCGCCGGGAACCCACGACTGGCGCCGCTTCCTGCACCCGTCCGAACTCGGCCGGCTGCTGCGGGCCCACGGGCTGGTGCCGGTGGCCGTCACCGGCCTCGCCTGGGACGCCGCCCACGAGCGCTTCCTGCTCGTGCGCGATCCCTCGGTCAACTACATGCTGGCGGCGGTGCGGCCTGTGGCCGGTGGGGGAGGGGTGGGATGACGTCCACCGATCCCCGCGCGCTCCTGGAGTCGCTGTTCCACACGGCGGTGGCGGCGGCGGATCCCGAACGGGTGGTGCCGCCGGCGCTGCCCACCACCCCGCCCGCCGGCCGCACGGTGGTGGTGGGCGCGGGCAAGGCGTCGGCGTCCATGGCGCGGGCGTTGGAGCGCCACTGGCCCCACCCGCTGGAGGGACTGGTGGTGGTGCCCGACGGACACGCCGTCCCCTGCCGGCGCATCGAGATCGTGGAGGCGGCCCATCCCGTCCCCGACGCCCGCGGGGTGGCGGCGGCCCGGCGCATGCTCGATCTCGTCCGTCCCCTCGGCGCGGACGATCTGGTGATCGCCCTGATCTCCGGCGGCGGCTCGGCGCTGCTCACCCTGCCGGCCGCCGGTCTCACCCTCGAGGACAAGCGGGCGGTCAACCGCGCGTTGCTCGCGGCCGGCGCCACCATCCACGAGATGAACTGCGTGCGCAAACACCTCTCCGCCATCAAGGGCGGCCGGCTCGCCGCCGCCGCCCATCCCGCACCCGTCCTCACCCTCGCCGTCTCCGACGTGCCCGGCGACGATCCGGCGGTGATCGCCTCCGGTCCCACCGTGGCCGATCCCACCAGCTGCGCCGACGCCCTCGCCATCCTCGACCACCATGCCATCCCGGTCCCGGCGCGGGTGCGCGCCCATCTCGAGGCGTGCCGCGACGAGACGCCGAAGCCGGGAGACCCGCGGCTCGCCCGCGGCGACTATCGGCTGGTGGCGCGGCCGCTCGGGTCCCTGCGGGCGGCGGCGCGGGCGGCGGAGGCGGCGGGCCTGCGCACGCTGGTGCTGGGGGATGCCCTCGAGGGTGAGGCCCGGGAGCTGGGCCGGGTGCTGGCCGGCATCGCCCGCGGCTGCCGCGACCACGGGCTGCCCGCATCCCCGCCCTGCGTGCTGCTCTCCGGTGGCGAGGCCACCGTCACCGTGCGGGGCAGGGGACGGGGCGGCCGCAATTCCGAGTGCATGCTGGGCTTCGCCCTGGCGCTGGCCGGCGCGGCGGAGGGGATCTGGGCGCTCGCCGCCGATACCGACGGCATCGACGGCCGGGGCGGGGCCGCCGGCGCCTTCGTGGCTCCCGACACGCTGAAGCGGGCGCGGGCCCGCGGTCTCGATCCGCGCGCCCACCTCGCCGACAACGACGCCCTCGGACTGTTCGAGGCCCTGGGCGACGTCCTCGTCACCGGTCCCACCCGCACCAACGTCAACGATTTCCGGGCGGTCCTGGTGGCGGACGCGGTCGCCGCGGGCGGGTCGTGACGTGGCGGATCGGACGGATTCGAGGAGTCTTCGCGACGTCGGCGCTTGAATACGGCGTCGATGCTGTTA
Organism: Alphaproteobacteria bacterium; assembly: GCA_026982705.1. Lineage (GTDB taxonomy): Bacteria > Pseudomonadota > Alphaproteobacteria > Geminicoccales > Geminicoccaceae > HRBIN39. The sequence goes on along the minus strand of JALSGP010000002.1, from coordinate 55,474 downwards.
GGTCATGGACGTGCGGAAATCCCCCGGACCGAAGCCCGTCCGTCGACACGACCACCGGCCCCGGCCGTTCGGTGTCGTCGCCGTCGGTCCGGAACGGGTGCAGGGATCCCGAAAGTCGCGGTCGTTCCGTGACCGACCCCCGCCATCACCGGGACGGACCGTGTGCGGGTCCGTGAAGGGAGGGGATCCCGACCGCGACCCCGCAGTCGAGAGAGGGGCATGAAAACCAAGCCGATGTTCCCGTTTCGGCGCCATGCGACCAAGAAACGCGCCCGCGGCCGTGCCCGCGACGGTCGCCGGCTGCCGACCCATCCGGCGGAGCTGCTGAAGCTCTTCCAGCCGGCCACCAAGGCACTGGCGCAGGTGCTGGCCGGTCACGCCAAGCCCTCGGGCCAGATCGTGCACGCCCGCAACGTCCTGGCCCAGGCGGAGCGGCTGGTGGCGGACCGCAGCGTGGAACGGCTGCCCCCGGCCAAGCGCGAGGAATTCCTGGAGCAGTTCGCGCGCCTCAAGCTGACGGTGGCCGACTACGAGAACAGCTTCGGTGCCGAGGCGTCGACGGAGACGGCCGCGGAGGAGGCGGCGGCGGAGGAGGCGGCGGAGCGCCGGCCGGCGATCCCGCCGGAGAAGCTGCGGGCGCTGGCGCTGTCGCTGGCCGCCAGTACCCAGCGGACGGCGGAACCCGTATCGCCCGCGCCCAACGGCGGCGAGACCGCCGAGAGGGCGCAGGCCGCCGTCGAATCGGCCGAGGCCACGGCGGAGGAGCCGGTGGGGCCGGGCGGGCGCCGCAAACTGCGGCTGCGGTTGGGCGAACGGCCGGCCGACGGCGAGGGCTGAGCCGGCGGCGCCATCGGGGGCGGCCCGCTCAGGGGGCGGTCACCGGCAGCCGGCTGCGCCCCACCCAGAGCGCCAGCAGCAGAGCCGAGAGGGCGCAGACCAGCAGCACTCCCGCCACCGGCACGCCCGCCGGCGGCGCCGCCGCGGCGAGGCCGCTCGCCACCACCACGGCGAGGGCGTTGACCACATTGTTGGCGGCGATGGCGCGGCCGCGATGGGTGGCGGGCGCCGTCCGCTGGAGGGTGGTGAGCAGCGGGACGGCGAAGAGCCCCCCGCCGAAGGCGACCGCCGTCACGTCGAGGGCGAGGCGCCAGCCCGCCGGATCCGCGAACAGCGCCTGCCCCGGACCGCGCACCGCCCCCGGCAGCAGGGCCAGATCGAGCCCGGCCAGACCCACCAGCAGCATGGCCAGGACCGGCAGCCGTGGCCCGAGGCGACCGCGGCGCAGCGGCGCGGCGGCGAGGCCCCCCAGTACGATCCCCACCACGAAGGCCCCGAGCAGCCAGCCCGCTTCCTCGGCGGTGGCGCCCATCGCCGTGCGGGCATGGGCCGGCACCTGGCCGAGGTAGATGGCCCCCAGCGCCCAGAAACCCGAGAGGGCCAGTACCGTCCGCGCCAGCACCGGCTCGCCGGCGAGCCAGGCGAAGAGGGCGCGGTGGGCCGGCAGCGGATTGGCGTGGAGGGGGGCATCGGGGGCCGCCGGCGGTTCCTCGGGCAGGAGCAGGCTCGCGAGGAAGCCGAGGATGGCCACCACGAGGCCCGCTCCCGCCACCACCCGCGGCCCCGCCGTCGCCACCAGCACCCCGCCGGCGAAGGTGCCGAGCAGGATGGCGATGAAGGTGGATCCCTGCAGCAGTCCGTTGGCCAACACCAGCCGGTCGCCGTCGTACCAGGCGGGCGGCAGTCCGTATTTGAGGGGCCCGAAGAAGGTGGACTGCATGCCCATGAGGAACACCAGCGCCAGCAGCGCTCCCGCCTCCCGCGCCGGCAGCAGCGCCAGCGCGAACAGCGCCAGCACCATCTCGCCGGCCTTGGTGAGGCGCACCAGCCGCGGCTTGCCGTAGCGGTCGGCCAGTTCGCCCGCCAGCGGCGAGAACAGCAGGAAGGGAAGCATGAGCAGTCCCGCCGCCAGCGTGGCGAGGGCGGCCCCGGCCGCCGGATCGTCGTCGAAGCTCACCAGCACCACCACCGCCGCCTTGAGCAGATTGTCGTGGGCGGCGCCGAGGAACTGGGCCGTGAACAGGCCGAGGAAGCGCCGGTCGGCGAGGGGCGCGGGCGGGGAAGGGGCCGTTCCGGCGCTCATGCCGCCCGGCGCTTCGGTCGGCCGCCCCGTGCCCGCTTCTGGGCCTCCACGAAGCGGGCGAGGGTGGGGGAGATGGCACCGCGCGGCAGACGGATGTGGAGGAGCTGGAAACGCCCGCGGGTGCCGAGCGCCGTCTCCAGCGCATCCCGCAGCTCCCGCCGGGTGCGCACCGTGTGACCGTCGCCGCCGGCCATGCGGGCGAAGGTGGTCCAGTCGCAGCTCGCGAGATCGTGGAAGGGCGCATCCGGGTCGAACACCCGCAGCATCTCCCAGCCACTGTTGTCGAACAGCAGCACCACCGGATCGATGCCGAGGCGCGGGCAGTGGACCAGCTCCATCCCCGTCATCTGGAAGGCCCCGTCGCCCACCAGCACCAGCGTCCTCCGGCCGGTGGCGAGCTGGGCGCCGATGCCGGCGGGCACGCCGAAGCCCATGCCGGCGTAGTAGCCGGGGGCGGCCAGTTCGGTGTGGGCGATGTCCATGGCCGTGAACAGACAGTCGCCCACGTCGGCAGTCATGGGCATGGGGCCGTGGCGGGCGAAGGCGTCGTTGATCGCCCGCGCCACGTCCACCGGCCCCACCGGCTCGTCGTCCGCCGGCAGGTCCCTGGGCCAGCTCACCGGCACCGGCGGCACCCGGGCGTCGGTCAGCGGCCGCGCCCGCTCCAACAGCGCCTCCACCAGGGCCGGAAGCGGGACCTCGGGATAGACGTGGTGGGCGACGCGCACCCGCCGGTCGAAGGCGTGCACCACCCGCCGCAGATCCAGCCGCCCCGCGCTGACGGCGAAGTTGGTGTCGGAGAGGATCACGCCGAACAGCAGCAGACCGTCGGAGTCCTCCACCAGCTTCGAGATGCGGGGATCGCCGGCGAGGCCCAGATAGGTGCCCACCGGCACCACCTCGGTGCCGGCCATGAGGCCGCGGCCCATGAAGGAGGTGACGACGGGCACGCGCAGCCGCCGCGCCAGTTCCGCCACCCGTGCCTCCAGCCGATAGCGGCGCACCTCCACGCCCACCATCAGCACGGGACGACGCGCCCGCATCAGCCGGCCCAGGATCTCCTCGGCGCAGTCCGCCACCGCCTCCGGGTCGCACGGCACCGGTGCCGGCGGCGGCACGCGGCCGATGCGCATGTCCACCCGATCCCGCGGGATCTCGAGATAGACGGGGCGGGCGTCGTGGACGGCGGCATCCAGCACCCGGGCGATCTCCGCCGCCGCCGTGCGGGGATCGTCGAGGCGGGCGGTGGCCGCCGTCACCTCGGCGAAGACCCGGCGCTGGGTGTCGAGACGCGGTCCCTGGTGATGGACCAGCAGGCCGCTCGCGGACTCCGCCTCGCCCGGCGCCCCCGAGATCACCACGAGGGGCGATTTCTCCGCATGGGCGCCGGCGGTCGGGTTGACGATGTTGAAGCCGCCGGCGCCGTAAGTCACCGCCGCCACGCCGAGGGCGCTGGTGTAGCGGGCGGCGGCGTCGGCGGCGAAGCCCACCGACGGCTCGTGGGACAGGGTGTGGACGGGCAGGCGGCCGTCCGCCACCAGGGCGTCGAACAACGGCAGGGCGAAGTCGCCCGGGATGCCGAAGATCCGGCCCGCACCGCGGGCGGCGAGGGCATCGACGAGGGCCTCCACCAGTCGCACCGCCGATCTCCTCTCCGGGGCCGTGCGCGCTTATGCGTCGGTCGGAAGGCCGTGTCGAGGGCACCCGTCGCGCGCAGGTTCTCGGTGCCCCGTCCCCGTGCTAGGATGGAGCGCGGCCTGCGGGAGCGAGACGGTGGGCTTCGGACGACGCGCCTTCGTCCTCACGGTCGGCGGCAGCCTTCTCGTACCGTGGCCGCTCCTGGCCCACGGCGGGGACTTCACCGCCTTTCTGGCGCGCATCCGGGCGCGGGCACGGGCACTGGGGATCCGCGAGACGACCCTCGCACGGGCGCTGGAGGGTCTGCGGCCGCTGCCGCGGGTGGTGGCGCTGGACCGTCGCCAGCCCGAGCGACGCCTCACCTTCGGGGACTACCGGCGGCGAGTGCTGTCGGCCGAACGCATCGCCACGGGCCGCCTGCTGCTGCGACGCCATCGCCGGCTGCTGGCACGGGTGGAGGCGCGCTGGGGCGTGCCGGCGGCGGTGCTGGTGGCGCTCTGGGGGATCGAGAGCGCCTACGGGCGGGTCACCGGCGATCATCCGGTGATCGCCGCCCTCGCCACCCTCGCCTTCGAGGGCCGGCGGCGGGCGCTGTTCGAGCGGGAGCTGCTGGCGGCCCTCGCCATCCTCGACCGCGAGAGGCTGGCGCCGGAGCGGTTGCGGGGCTCCTGGGCGGGGGCCATGGGCCAGCCCCAGTTCATGCCCACCACCTACCGCCGCTATGCCGTCGACTTCGACGGCGACGGTCGTCGCGACATCTGGCACAGCCTGCCCGACGTCTTCGCCTCCATGGCCCACTATCTGCGGGTGGCGGGCTGGCGGCCGGGCTGGCGCTGGGGACGGGAAGTGGCGCCGGTCCCGGCGGCGGCCGTCGCCCACGCCGGTCTCGGCAACCGGCTGCCGCTCCGCCGCTGGCAGCGGCTGGGGCTGCGCCGCATCGACGGCGGCCCGCTGCCCGCCGCGTCCATCCGCGCCTCCCTGCTGCTGCCTGACGGACCGCCGGCGCCCGCCTTCCTGGTCTACGACAACTTCCGGGTGCTGCTGCGCTGGAACCGGTCGGTCCACTTCGCGGCGACGGTGGGGCTGCTGGCCGACGCCATCGCCCGCGACCGCGAGGTGTGAGGCCGTGCGGGCGCTGCTCGCCCTCCTCCTGCTGGCCCCGCTGCTCGCCGCCTGTGCCGCCGGCGGCGATGGGTACGGGCCCGTGCCCCAGCGCGTCGGCGTCTACAAGCTGGGACGTCCCTACGTGGTGGACGGCCGCCGCTACGTTCCCCGTTTCGATCCCCACTACGAGGAGGTGGGGCTCGCCTCCTGGTATGGCCCCGGCTTCCACGGCCGGCGGACCGCCAACGGCGAGATCTTCGACGCCCGCCGCCACACCGCCGCCCACCCCACCCTGCCGCTGCCGAGTCTGGTGGAGGTGACCAATCTGGAGAACGGACGGCGGCTGGTGGTGCGGGTCAACGACCGCGGCCCCTTCCGTCCGGGCCGCATCATCGACCTCTCGGAGGCGGCGGCGCGCGCGCTCGGCTTCCGCGCGAAGGGCCTCGCCCGCGTGCGGGTGCGCTTCCTGCGTCTCGCCGAGGCCCGGGGCGTGCCCCCGCGACCGACCATGGTGCGGGCCGCGTCCCGGACCGCCGGCCGCGCCCCGGCCTGCCGGCCGGTGCTGCTGGTGCAGGTGGGGGCCTTCGCCGAGGCCGCCCGTGCCCGTGCCCATGCCCGCCGCCTGCGGGCCCTCGCGCCGGTGCGGATCGTCTGGATCGGCACGCCGCGCGGTCCCCTCGGCCGGGTGCAGCTGGTGGTGCACGAACCCGCACGACTGGAGCCGCTGCTGGCGCGCCTTGCCGCCATGGGCTATCCGACCCCACATGTGCGCCGGTCGGCGGGCGCCGCCTGCCGCCGGGCGGCGGCGCCGGCGAAACGGGGGGACCGGACGTGAAGGCACATCGCCCCTGGGCGTGGCTGCTGGGAGGTCTGCTCGCGCTGCTGGCCTCCGTCTCCTTCGCGCGGGCCGTCACCTTCGACACCGCCGCGCGGGCGGCCATTCTCGTCGACTTCCGCACCGGTCAGGTGCTCTTCGCCAAGAACCCGGACGCCCGCATCTATCCCGCCTCCATGAGCAAGCTCATGACCGCCTACATCGTCTTCGAGCGGCTGGCCGAGGGGAGCCTCCGCCTCGAGGACGAGCTGCCGGTGAGCGAGAAGGCCTGGCGCATGGGCGGCTCGCAGATGTTCCTGGAGGTGGGCGAGCGGGTGAAGGTGGAGGACCTGCTGCGGGGCATGATCGTGCAGTCCGGCAACGACGCCGCGGTGGTGCTGGCCGAGGCCCTCGCCGGCAGCGAGCGCGCCTTCGCCGAGCTCATGAACCGCAAGGCCAAGGAACTGGGCCTCACCGGCAGTCATTTCGTCAATGCCACCGGTCTCCACGACCCCGAACACTACATGACCGTCCGCGACCTCGCCACCCTGGCGCGGGCCATCATCCGCCGCTTTCCCGACTATTATCGTTACTACTCGGAGAAGGAATACACCTACAACGGCATCCGTCAATTCAACCGCAATCCGCTGCTGCGCAAGGGGGTGCCCGGCGTCGACGGCATGAAGACCGGCCATACCCAGGAGGCCGGCTACGGCCTCGTCGCCTCGGCCGAGCGCGACGGTCGCCGTCTCATCCTGGTGGTGGCGGGGCTGGAGACGGCGCGGCAGCGCGCCATCGAGGCCGAACGGCTGCTCGAGTTCGGCTTCCGCGAGTTCAAGGAATACCGCCTGTTCCAGCCGGGCGAGACGGTGGTGGAGGCGGAGGTGTGGATGGGCGCGGCCGACACGGTGCCGCTGGCCAGCGAGGAGGTGGTGGCCGTCACCCTCTCGCGCAGCGCTCGCGAGGGTCTCGAGATCCGCGCCCGCTTCCGCAGCCCCGTACCGGCGCCCGTCCGCCGCGGCGAGCGGCTCGGCACGCTGGTGATCACCGCCCCCGGCATCGAGCCCCTGGAGCTGCCGCTGGTGGCGGCCCGCGACGTGGAGCGGGCCGGCGTGGCCGGGCGGGTGGTGGACGCCCTCGCCTGGCTGCTGTGGGGCGGCACGTGAGGATCCCCGGGCCCTTCGTCACCTTCGAGGGCGGGGAGGGGAGCGGCAAGTCGACCCAGCTCCGCCTCCTCGCCGCCCGCCTGAGCGCCGACGGCCACACGGTGGTGACCACCCGCGAGCCCGGCGGCACGCCCGGGGCGGAGGCCGTCCGCAGGCTGCTGCTGGAGGGGGACGGAGACCGCTGGTCGGCGCTGGCCGAACTCTATCTGTTCCTGGCCGCCCGCACCGATCACGTGGAGCGGCTCGTGGCACCGGCCCGCGCCCGTGGCGCCTTCGTCCTCTGCGACCGTTTCCACGACTCCACCCGCGTCTATCAGGGCCTCGCGGGGGGCCTCGGTCTCGCGCTGGTGGACCGGCTGCAGGCGCCGGTGCTGGCCCGGGCGCGCCCGGATCTCACCGTGCTGCTGGACCTGGCGCCCGAGGTGGGACTGGCGCGGCGGGCCCGGGCCGGCGGCGGCGGCCGCTTCGAGCGCCGGGATCCGGACTTCCATCGCCGCGTCAGGGAGGGTTTTCTGGAACTCGCCCGCCGGGAGCCGGAGCGCATCCGCGTCTTCGACGCCACCCTTCCCGAGGCGGTGCTGGCGGACGAGATCTACCGCACCGTCCGCGACCGATTCGGACGCGAGCCGTGAGCGCCACCGCCCCGCCCGAGCCCCGCCGCAATCCACACCTCTTCGGCCACGCCGGGGTGGTCGCCCGCTTCCGCCGTGCCGCGGCCGCCGGTCGTCTCCACCATGCCTGGCTGCTGGTGGGGCCGGAGGGCGTGGGCAAGAGCACCCTCGCCTGGCATCTGCTGCGGCTCTGGCTCGCCGGCGGCGAGGTGAGGGCGGCGGCTGATCCCGACCATCCCGTCTTCCGCACCACCGCCGCGGGCGCCCATCCGGATCTCCTGGTGCCGGCACCCCCCGAGGGGGCGCGCAGCCGCGAGATCCCGGTGGAGGCGGTGCGCACGCTGGCGGCCCGCCTCCACGCCACCGCCGCCGGGACGCGCCGGGCGGTGCTGCTGGACCCGCTGGAACACCTCAACCGCAACGCCGCCAACGCCCTGCTCAAGCTGTTGGAGGAGCCGCCGGCGGGCGTGCTGTTCCTGCTGGTGGCCCACCGCACCGGTGCCGTCCCGCCCACCGTCCTCTCGCGGGCGGCGCGGGTGCCCCTCGCACCCCTGGACGAGGAGGCGATGCGCGCCTGCCTCGCCGCCCTCGCGCCGGAGGCCGATGCGGCGGCCCGGGAGACGGCGATGGAGCTGGCGGAGGGGCGGCCGGGACTGGCGCTCCGCCTGCTCGCCTCGGACCTGGCCGATCGCTACCGCGCGCTGCTGGAGGCCCTCGAGGGAGGCGGCCCCCCGGCCCCGGCGGCGGTGGAGGCGCTCGCCGGCCGGCTCGCCGAGGCGGGAGCGGAGGAGGCGCTGCGGCCGGCGGTGCTGCTGCTGCGCCGGCTGGTGCGGACGCGGGCGGGAGCCGCGCCGACGCGTGCGCTGTTCGCGGGCGAGAGGGAGGCCCTCGCCCGCCTCGCCGCCCGCCGTCCGCTTGAAGAGTGGGTGGGCTTGTGGGAAAAGCTCGCCGGCTTCGCCCGCCGGGCCGAACGGTTCCATCTCGATCCGTCCGCGACGGCGCTGGTCCTGCTGGAGACGCTGGCGGGGCGCGGCCTCGCCGCCGCGGATCCGATCCCGTGACGTCAGCGGAGAACGCGTCGATGTCCGCACCGGACGCCTTCTACATCACCACGCCCATCTACTACGTCAACGACGTGCCCCACATCGGCCACGCCTACACCACGCTGGCGTGCGACGCCATCGCCCGCTTCATGCGCCTCGACGGCCGCCGGGTCCATTTCCTCACCGGTACCGACGAGCACGGGCAGAAGGTGGAGAAGGCGGCCCGCGAGGCGGGGATGGACCCCAAGGCCTTCACCGACCGGGTCTCCGAGCGCTTCCGCGAACTGGTGCGGGTGATGGACTACAGTCCCGACGACTTCATCCGCACCACCGAGGACCGCCACGTGCGGGCGGTGCAGGCGCTGTGGACGCGGATGGCCGAGAACGGCTGGATCTATCTGGGCAAGTACGCCGGCTGGTACTCGGTGCGGGACGAGGCCTACTATGCCGAGAGCGAGCTGGTGGACGGCCGTGCGCCCACCGGGGCGCCGGTGGAGTGGGTGGAGGAGCCCAGCTACTTCTTCCGCCTCTCCGCCTTCCGGGACCGGCTGCTGCGCCTCTATGCCGAGCGGCCGGACTTCGTCGGTCCGGCCACCCGCTTCAACGAGGTGGTGAGCTTCGTCCGCCAGGGGCTTCAGGACCTTTCCATCTCCCGCACCACCTTCCGCTGGGGCGTGCCGGTGCCGGGCGATCCGGATCACGTCATCTACGTGTGGGTGGACGCCCTCACCAACTACATCTCCGCCCTCGGCTATCCGGACGTGGACGGCGAGCTCTTCCGCACCTTCTGGCCGGCCGACGTGCACGTCATCGGCAAGGACATCCTCCGCTTCCACGCCGTCTACTGGCCGGCCTTCCTGCTGGCGGCGGACCTGGAGCCGCCGCGGCGGGTCTTCGCCCACGGCTGGTGGACCAACGAGGGACAGAAGATCTCCAAGTCCCTGGGCAACGTCATCGATCCCCACGCCCTGGTGCGCCGCTACGGTCTCGATCAGACCCGCTACTATCTCCTGCGGGAGGTGCCCTTCGGACAGGACGGCGACTTCCGCCACGAGAGCATGGTGCGGCGGATCAACCACGAGCTGGCCAACGACTACGGCAATCTGGTGCAGCGGGTGCTGACCATGATCCGCCGCTACTGCGACGGGCGGGTGCCGGCTCCGGGCGAGCTCGCCGCCGACGACGAGGCGCTGCTGGCGCGCGCCCACGGCTGTCTCGACGCCATGCGCCGCCACATGCGGGAGCAGGCGCTGCATCGCGCCCTGGACGAGGTGTTCGAGGTGATCGGCGAGGCCAACCGCTATGTGGACGCGCAGGCGCCCTGGACGCTTCGGCGGCGCGATCCGAAGCGGGCGGCGACGGTGCTGTGGACGCTGGCGGAGACCATCCGCCACCTGGCCATCCTGACCCGCCCCTTCATGCCGGCGAGCTCCGCCCGCATCCTCGATCTCCTGGCCGTACCCGCCGCCGAGCGCGACTTCCGTGCCCTCGGACCCGGGGGACGGACGCTGCGGCCCGGCACCGCCCTGCCCGAGCCCACACCCGTCTTTCCCCGCCATCGGGAGGAGCCGGCGTGATCCTGGTGGACAGCCACTGCCATCTCGACTTCCCCGGCCTCGCCGGGCGGGTGGAGGAGGTGCTGGCCCGGGCACGGGCGGCGGGGGTGCGACTCGTGGTCACCATCGCCACCACCCGAGCCGGCTGGGACGTGGCGCGGGAGCTGGCCGAACGCCATCCGGAAGTGGTGTGTGCGCTGGGGATCCATCCCCACAACGCCTCCCGCGAGGGACTGCGCGACGCGGCGCCGCTGGTGGAGGCGGCGCGGCATCCGCGGGTGGTGGCCATCGGCGAGGCCGGGCTGGACTACCACTACGACCACGCCGCGCGGACCGATCAGGCGCGCAACTTCCGCGTCCACATCGAGGCCGCCCGCGAGACCGGCCTGCCGGTGGTGGTGCACACCCGCGACGCCGATGCCGACACCCTCGCCATCCTCGAGGAGGAGATGAGAATCGGCCCCTTCACCGGTGAGATCCACTGCTACAGCCACGAGCTCGCCTTCGGCCGGCGGGCGGTGGAGCTGGGCCTCTTCCTCGGCATCGGCGGCATCCTCACCTTCCGCCGTTCGGAGTCGCTGCGGCGGGCGGTGGCGGCCCTGCCGCTGGAGCGCATGCTGCTGGAGACGGATGCTCCCTATCTGGCGCCGGTGCCGCATCGGGGGAAGACCAACGAACCGGCCTTCCTGGTGGAGACGGCGCGGGTACTGGCCGCCGTCAAGGGCCTCGATCCGGAGACGGTGGCCCGGACCACCACCGCCGCCTTCGCCCACCTGTTCGGCCGGGCGGCCCCGCTCCTGGACGAGCCATGCGGGTGACGGTGCTGGGCTGCGGCACCTCGGCGGGCGTCCCGCAGATCGGCTGCCGCTGTCCGGTCTGCCGCTCGGAGGATCCCCGCAACCGGCGGCTGCGCTGCTCGCTTTTGATCGAGGCCGCGGGACTGCGCATCCTCGTGGACACCGGTCCCGACATGCGCCAGCAGTGTCTGGAGGCGGGGATCACCGGCCTCGAGGCGATCCTCTACACCCACGCCCACGCCGATCATCTCCACGGCATCGACGAGGTGCGACAGATCAACAATCTCGTGGGGCGGGCGGTGCCGGCCTACGCCCATCCCGAGGTGTTCGAGAAGATCCGCCAGCGCTTTCCCTACGTCTTCGAGGGCGGCCGGGTCGCTTCCGGCTTCTGGCGACCGGAGCTGGAGCCCCATCCGGTGGCGGAGGGCTGGTTCCGCATCGGCGGGCTGGAGATCGGCATGTTCCGCCAGCACCACGGGCGCGGCTGGAGCTTCGGTTTCCGCATCGGCGACTTCGCCTATTCCACCGACGTGGACCGCCTCGACGAGGCCGCCTTCGACATGCTGCGCGGCGTGCGGGTGTGGATCGTCGACGCCCTCCGCGAGAAGCCGCATCCCTCCCACGCCCACCTCGGCCGGGCGCTGGCCTGGATCCACCGGGTCGCGCCCGAGCGGGCCTATCTCACCCACATGAACCACGAGGTGGACTATCGCGACTGGTACGACCGGCTGCCGCGCGGCATCGAGCCCGCCTTCGACGGCCTCTGCATCGAGCTGCCGGAACCGTGAACGGCGCGGATCCGCCCGCGGGACACCGGCCGCGGATGATACCTGATGGAAGCGGAAATGAACTGATGGAAGCGGAAATGAAGAAGAGATGAACGGCCCGGATCTGCCCGAGGGACATCGGCCGGTACCCACGGGCTGCATCGCCGCGGTGGTCACCTGGCTGGAGCTCGACCGCCCGCCACCTCCGGAGCGTCCGCGCTGGCCGCGGGGTGTCGGCCTCGAACGTGCGACCGCGCCCGATCCCGCACGCTATCGTCGGCTGTTCGTCGAAATCGGCCGCGATTGGCTGTGGTTCGGTCGGCTGCGGCTCGCCCCCGAGGCGCTCGCCCGCCTCCTCGCCGATCCGCGACTCGAGATCGGCATCGTGCGCCACGAGGGGCGGGACATCGGCCTGGTGGAGCTGGACTTCCGCCCCGGGAGCGAAGCGGAACTCGCCTATTTCGGTTTCGTTCGTTCCTGGATCGGCCGCGGTCTCGGCGGGGCGGCCATGCGCTGGGCGCTGGCGCGCGCCTTCGCCAGGCCGATCCGAAGACTGGTGGTGCGCACCTGCACCCTGGATCACCCGGACGCCCTGGCCTTCTACCGCCGCTTCGGCTTCCGCCCGTGGATGCGCACCGTCGAGATCGCGCCCGATCCGAGGCTGGTGGGCCTCCTGCCGCGCGATGCCGCCCCCCAGGTGCCGATCCTCGCACCGGCGGCGGATCACCCGTCCGGCTCGTCGCCGCCGTAACGGACCACCTCCACCCGTTCGAGGGTGACGAGGCCGCCCGTCATCATCGGTTCGATGGCGGCGAGAAAGGCGCGGATCCGCTCCTCGGCGTCGACGATCTCGATCACCATGGGCAGGTCCTCGGAAAGGCGCAGGATCTTGGCGGTGTGGAGCCGGCTGGAGCGGCCGAAGCCCATGGGGCCGCGGAGCACGGTGGCGCCGGCGAGATGACGGCGGCGCGCCTCCAGCACGATGGCTTCGTAGAGGGGACGCCCGTCCACGCGGTCGTTCTCACCGACGAAGATGCGGAGCAGAAGGGCTTCGTGTGGAATCTTCATGTCATGCCTCACCCCGCTCGGCCGAGCCGCACGCCCAGTGCCCAGCCGGCCCACACCGCCAGCAGACAGCCCACCACCGACAGCAGCACGTTGGCCAGGGCCGGCCCCCACTCGCCGTCGCGCAGCAGCGCCAGCGTCTGCAGGCTGAAGGAGGAGAAGGTGGTGAAGCCGCCGCAGACGCCGAGGGTGAAGGCCCGGCGCAGGCGGGGGTCCACCAGCAGCGGCCCGTCCGGGCCGGTGACGGCGACGAAGAGGCCGATGGCGAAGGATCCCAGCACGTTGACGGCGAGGGTGCCGAAGGGGAAGGTCTCGCCGATGCCGCGCGCCACCAGGCCCGAGAGGGCGAAGCGGGCCACGCCGCCCAGGGCGCTGCCGAGGGCGATCCAGAGGGTCTCCATGATCCGCCATCCGTCTCCGCGCCCCTTCTAGGAGGGCATCGGCGCGGCGGGAAGGCCGCCGCCGGCACCGGCGCGGCCCGTCGCCGCCACCGGGCCGCCGCCCTCAGAGCCGCAGGGCGAGGCAGTCGACGCCCGCCTGCCGCAGACGGGCGCAACGCGCCTCCGCCGCCCGGCGCGAGGACAGGGGACCGGCCAGCAGGGGCTGGGGCCCGGGATCGGATCCGGCGAGGCGGCGCAGATCACCCAGCAGTTGCGGATGGGCCTGCCGCAGTTCGGCCCAGCGCCGCCTCGCGGTGGTGGCATCCGCCGCGAGGCCCAGCCGCAGGAACCAGTCCCCCACCGGCAGACCGGCCCGCTCCAGGTCCTCCGGGGCCAGGGCGAGGGCGGAGGCCGGCGGAGGGCGCGTGGGCGAGGGCAGGGGCGCGGGATCCACCGCCGGGGCCGCCAGCCGGTCCAGGATCGGCCCGCGACCAGCCGGATCGGTGAGCTCGAGGAGCGTCGTCAGATCCTCCGCCACCGCCCGATCGTCCAGGTCGATGCGCAGCAGCCGGCGCGCCGCCTGCGGTCGTCCCGCCATCACCTCCACCAGCGCCAGATTGTGACGGATGCGGGGATTCGACTGCAGTCCGTCGGCCAGCGGGGCCAGCATCACCCGCGCCTTCACCGGATCGCCCGCGAGGGCCACCGCCAGCGCCAGATTGGCGCGCCACGAGGCACGTCGTGGATCGCGGGCGACGGCGCGCTCGAAGGCCGCCACCGCCTCGGCGAAACGGCGGGCGTGGGCGAGGGCGATGCCACGGCCGTTCCAGTAGGCGCCATGGCTGCCGAAGCGCGCCTCGAGGCCGGCGAGGTGACGCGCCGCCAGCTCCGGCTGGCCGCTCTCCACGAGGGCCCGGGCATAGGCCAGATGATCGGCGAGGGGCGCGGTCCCAGCACCCAACAGCTTCCGCCAGACGTCGGCGGCGGTGCCGGGACGGCCGGCGGCGGCGAGGGCGCGGGCGTAGAGCCGGAGCAGGGCCGGATCCGCGGGTCGGAACTCCAGGCCGCGGGCGGCGAGGGTGACGGCGGCCTCCGGCCGGCCGAGGCGCAGGGCGCTGTCGGCCATGCGCAGGAAGCGGACGGCCGCATCCTCCCGCGGCCTCGCCGGCGCCGCCCCCGGCCGGGCGGCGGGGCCCGCGTCGCTGCAGGCGGCGAGCAGCAGCGGCAGCAGCAGGACTCCCGCCAGCAGGCGGAGGATCCGAAACGGAGGGCGAGCGGGACGCGACGACACGGGTGGCGTCTCCCACCGGGCCTCCGTCATCCCATCACGCAAACATGAAGGAATCGCTAACGCGCCTCCGGTGTGCCGCCGCCGTCGCCGCCACTTCCGGTCTCCTCACGGCCTCGCGCGAAGGCGAGGCGGGCGAGGCCGCCCGCGATGTGGGGGCGGCGGCGCTCGTCCTCGGCGGACGGGCCGGCCCGCAGCCGCTCGCGCACCCGCTCCGGCGAGGCCTGCAGCATGGCGCGCACCGCCTGCCGCGAGAGGCCGAGGAAGGCGGCGATGTCGTCGGCCGACCAGTGATGACGCTCCGCCAGCACCACCGCATAGGCCGCCTCCATCAGGCTCGGCAGCCAGGTGAGCCGACGGTGCTCCACGAGACCGCGCGGCCCGCCCAGGAGGTCGATGGCGGCGAGGAACACCTGGAGGGCCTCGCGGTCCACGTCCCGGGGCCGCGGCGGAATCTCGATCACGATGCCTCCTCCTCTCCGCCCGCCACCGTGCGGGTCAGGGGCGGGCCGATCCTGAGGATGCCGTCCGGGCCGATCTCGCAGTGGTGGGTGCGGGTGTCGTGGCCGGCGAGGCGGCAGCCGTCGATGCGGAAGAGCCGCACCGTCTCGCCGAGCGGGACGCGGTGGAGGCGGGCGGCCTGCGGCGAGAGCACCGGATGCTTGGCCAGCACCAGCGAGCCGTCGAGGATGTGGGCGACGGCGTAGCCGCCGGCCGCCTCGGCGGTGAGGGCCTCGTGGCCGCTCCGCTTCTGGGAGACCAGGAGCGCCGTCTGGTGCCACGTCTTGAGGAAGCCGAAGAGAGGCCGCACCACGTCGCGGGCCAGCATCTCCCGCGCCTCGAACAGGCCCGTCAGCGAGTCCAGCACCACGTGGCACACTCGATGGGTGCGGATGGCGAAGGCGAGGGTATCCAGCAGCGCCGCGAGATCGCGCGCCAGCACCGTGTGGGTGGCGCCGTCCAGCAGCACCACCCGCCGCTCCACCGCCGCCCGGTCGAGCCCCAGCGCCGTGGCCCGGGTGCGCAGGCCCATGGCGGTGAAGGGGGCGGGGCTCTCCATGGTGACGAAGGCCACCGTCTCGCCCGCCGCCGCCCGTGTCACCGCGTACTGCTCCACCAGCAGGCTCTTGCCGGTGTCGGCCACGCCCGTCACCTGGAGGACGGCGTGGCGCGGAATCCCGCCGAGCGGGCGCCGGTGGAGGCGGCCGTCCCGCCACTCCGGCACGAAGAACAGTTCGTCGAGACCGGGAACGCCGGTGGGCACGCCCTCGGCTGCGGGGATGCGCTCGCGCAGCTCGGCCAGGGTGGCGACGCTCTCGACCACGGGCCCCCGCCGCTCCGTCCCGCTCACGGCCGCAGCCTCCCGATCCCCTCCGCGAGGTGGGAAGCCGCCCGAGGTCTTGCAAGACGGAGGGATGACCCGAGAATGGGCCGGGCCGTCCACGGCGAGGGCGCGAGGATCGTGTTCCGTCCGCCGGATCTCACCTTCTTCGTCACCGCCCGTACCGACGTGCCCCACGTGCTGCGGCTGGACTCGGGGCGGCCGGGACCGCGGGTGGGGCTGGTGGCGCTGGTCCACGGCAACGAGCCGGCGGGTGCGCGGGCGCTGGGCCGGCTGCTGGAGCTGGGGGTGCGGCCGGTGAGGGGGGCACTGGTGCTGATCCTCGCCCACCCCGAGGCGGCAGCCCGCGGTGTGCGATTCCTCGAGCGGGACCTGAACCGCGTGTGGGACCGGCTGGACGAGCCCGCCGACGGGCCGGAACTGCGGAGGGCGCGGCGGCTCCGGCCGCTCCTCGCGGAGCTGGACGTGGTGCTCGATCTCCACACCAGCCGTGTGGCGACGCCGCCCTTCCTCCTTACCGGTCCCACCGACAAGGCGGCGGCCCTGGCCCGGGTGCTGGCGACGCCGCCGATCGTGGTGCGCGACCACGGCCACGCCGCCGGCCGGCGCCTGATCGACTGGGGTCCCTTCGCCGATCCCGCCCGTCCGGAGACGGCGCTGCTGCTGGAAGCGGGCCGCCACGACGATCCCGCGAGCGTGGACGCGGCGCTGTCCTGCATCCTCGCGCTGCTGCGCCACCTGGCGATGCTGGATGCCGAGACGGCGAGCTGGCTGCCGCCGCCGCGGCCGCGGCCGGTGAGCGTGCTGGAGGTGACGCGGACGGTGACGGTGGACCGGGGGCCCTTCGTCTTCGCTCGGGGCATCCGTCACTTCGCCCTGCTGCCGGCGGCCGGCACGCTGGTGGCGCGCGACGGCCCGCGCCCCGTCCGCACGCCCCACGACGACTGCGTGGTGATCCTGCCGGCGCACCGGCCCCGGCCCGGCCGGACGGCGATGCGCCTCGCCCGGCTGGTGGAGGGGCCGCTGCCGGCGGCGACGGAGGTGACGGTGACGCCCGCTCAGACGAAGGGCCGGTCGGCGCGATAGGGCGCGAGATCGAGGCCGGGATCGCGACCGGCCACGAGATCGGCCACGATTCGCCCCGTCACCGCCGCGAGGGTCAGGCCCAGATGGTGATGGCCGAAGGCGAGGAGCAGGTTCTCGCAGCGCGGGGCGAAACCGATCACCGGCAGGCTGTCCGGCAGGCAGGGGCGGTAGCCGATCCACTCGCCGAGAATGCGGGGCTCGATCCCGGCGAGCCAGCGGCCGACCCTCGCCACCAGCCGCCGCAGCGGGCGGAAGTCCGGCGGAGCATAGGGACTCGCCAGCTCGATGCCGGTGGTGAGACGGATGCCGTCCTTCATGGGGGCGAGGAGGAAGCCGTCCTCGAGGGCGAGCACCGGCCGTTCCGGGCCCGGACCGGCGGCGGGGGCCGGCAGGGTGGCATGGTAGCCACGTTCGGCCTCCAACGGTATCGCCAGTCCCAGCGGCCGCAGCAGTTCGCGGGAGAAGACGCCGGCGGCCAGCACCACCAGCTCCGGTGCGAGCGTGCCGCGGTCGGTGACCACCGCCCGCACCCGACCGCTCTCGACCCGCAGCGAGGCGACCCGCGCCTGTCGCCAGCGCCCGCCGCGCCGTTCGAGATCGGCGAAGATGCCGCGGGTGTAGTCGAGGGGATAGACCACCCGCCGCTCGCGCGGGAGGAAGAGGCCGCGGCGAACTTCCGGCACCAGCGCCGGCTCCAGCTCGCGCAGCCGTGCGCCCGCCACCACCTCGTGGGGTACGCCGAAGCGCTCGAGGAAGCGTCGCTCCCAGGCCGTCTCGCGGTCGAAGGCGTCCCCGTCCCGCGCCACTTTCAGCCAGCCGCTGGCGCGCACCAGGTGTCGCAGCCCGCAGGCCTCGATCACGGCCTCGTGGGCGGCCTCGGCCCGGCTCACCAGGGCATGGAGGGCGCGGGCGTGGGCCTCGAAGCGGCCGGGCCGGGCGGCGCGCAGCAGCCGCAGCAGCCAGGGCGCGAGCACCGGCAGATAGCCCCAGCGCAGGCGCAGCGGCGAATCCCGGCGCAGCAGCAGCCGCGGCAGGGCCCGCAGCACCCCCGGATGGCCCACGGGAAGCACGTGGGAATAGCTGAGGATGCCGGCATTGCCGAAGGAGGTCCCGCAGCCGGGCGGCAGCGGGTCCACCAGCTCCACCGCGTGCCCCTCGCGGGCGAGATGCCAGCCGCAGCAGGTGCCGACGATGCCGGCACCGATCACCACCACCTTCATGCGCGTCCTCCCCGTGATCGCGGTCCGGACCGCCACCGTGACGGTCCCGGGCGGCGCCCGGTTGTGCCCCGCCGTGTACGGCAGGGAAAGGGGGTGATGGGCGCCGGATCGGTCCGTCACCGGCCGCGGCCCGATCGCCGGATCGGGGGAGGTCGCGACCGTTGCCGACATGCCCGGCCTGCGGAACCCGATCTATCGAGAAGGTACGTTATGACAAATCCTGAACGGGTCCCGCACGGGATTTGTCGGAACCGACGTTCCTGCGGAGAGCGGCGGCTGGTGGCGAGGGTCGGCCGCGAGAGACCGGCGCCGATCACAGGGGACGCCGGGCGCCCTCGGCACGATCGGTCCGCCGGGCCCCGGGATGGAACGCGTCGCACCAGCTGGGCGTGGATCGGTGCGGTGCGGATCGCCGCCGGTCGGGCCACGCCGTGAGCGGGGGGCGATGTCGACGGCGCGCGGTCCCCGTCACCGCCGTTCATCGCCGGCGATCAGCGGGACGTCGCCTGCCCAGGAAGGGTTCGCCGGAGGGACGGTCCGGCCACCTCAGCCGGCCGGCTTCTCCAGGAGATCGTCGCGGGTCCAGAGGAGCCGCTCGCCCAGGAACCTCGAGACCCGGAACACCCAGTGGGCATAGCGCCTCTGCCACTCGGCGGCGCGTGTCGCCGGATCCGTCTTCTCCTCTTCCGCTCCGGCATCGGCCCCGCGGCCGGCGTCACCCTCCTCCTTCGCCGGCGCCGGGGCCTTCTCCGCTCCGCTGGAGGCCGGCTTCGCGGCAAGAGTCGGATCGAAGCGGGCCTCGGGCGCCACCCAATAGGCGGCATCCTCGCCGTCCCCCTCCTTCCACACCCGCACGTCGATCACCGTCCCGTCGAACAGGAGATAGCGGGCCCGATCGGCATCCTCCGGGACCGGCTTCTCCTCGCGCCGGGCGATCTCCTCGGCCGCCATGGCGCCGAAGGCCGCCACCACCCGGTTGAGCTTCGCCTCGTCCGCCGCCTCGTCCGGGCCGAGGCCCGCGAGGGTGAAGGGCTCCTTCGGAGCCGTGCGGGTGATCACCAGTTCTTCCGGCGTACCCACGTGGAGGCGCACCTCGCGGATGTCGTCGCGGGGCACGAAGGCGAGATTGCGGTCCACCAGATTGAGGGGCTCGTCGGGCAGGTCCACGGCGCGGTCGGCGAGCCAGGTGCGGTTCTCGTCGGGCCGGCGCACGTACATGCCGGATTTGCCCGGACCGTAGAGGCTCCACTTGCGCTTGCCGAGGATGGCGCGGGCGATCACGCTCCCGCCCGCGTCCCGCAGCTCCACGATCCGCGCGTCCTCCGGCGAGGCCTCGGGATCGAGGCCGAGGCGGGCGAACCTTTCGGGATCGGCGGTCTTGGCCTCCACCAGACGCATGGCGGCGAGCCCCAGGACGATCTCGCGGATGCGTTCAGGATCGGCCGGGAAGTCGCCGGCCTCCACCACCACCCAGCCGTCCTCCGTGCGGCGGGCGGTGATGGTGGTCCCGCCCTTCCGCACCACCAGCTCCGCCACCTCGCCCAGCCGTTCCGCCAGCTGCGGCAGGAAGGGCTCGTCCAGCTGGAGGCTGGCGACCGGCCGCTCGCGCGTCGCCAGGGCCCAGCCGGCGAGGGCCGCCGAGATCAGTGTCAGCACCAGCAGGGCGAGGAAGCCGCGTCGCGTCATGCCGTCCTCTCCCTCACGCCGCCCGTCGCCGCATGCGGCTCCGTCGCACCAGCCCGACGCCCACGGCGATCAGGGCCACCAGCAGCGGCACCGCGCCGATGTTGGCGAAACGCACCGTCGCCTGGAGCCGCTCGATGTCCTCGCGCAGCCGGCGCCGCACCTCGCGCAGCTCGCGGCGGGTCTCCAGGATCTCGTCGCGGATCTTCGCGATCTCCTCGCGGAGCTTCGGATCCAGCAGCGCCCCCTCGCCCTCGCCCGCGGGCAGCTCCAGCGAGCGCAGCTTGCCCTGCAGCTCCTCGAGCCTCTGCACCAGCTCCTGTTCCTTGGCCCGGTAGCGCTGCTCCGCCTCCCGCCTGAGCGCCACCAGCCGTTCGAAGGGACGGAAGGCGACGCGGCGGCCGCGCAGCTTCACCAGCACGTCGCTGCCGGCGAGATAGTCGAGGGCGTTGGCGAGGAAATCGGCGTTGTCGGCGATGGGCAGCTCCACCTGCCGGCCCAGCACCTGCTGGGTGACGAGCCAGCTCCGGTCCTCCAGCAGATCGGTGTCCGCCACCACGATCACCGTCGCCTCGGCCGCGCCGCCGGTGGTGCCGTCGGCCTCGTCGGCGGCGGCCGTCTCCGCCCGTGCCCCCGCATCGCCGTCCTCCGCCTCCTCCGCCGCTCCCTCCGGCGGACCGTCGGGGAAGGCGGTGGGAAAGCGCCCGCGGATCACCGCCGCCAGCACCCGCTCCTCCCCCTCGGGACGGTATTTCCGCAGGAGACCGAAGGGATCGGGGAACAGTCGCAGATCGTCGGCGGCCACCATCTGGGCACGTGGCGAGCTGGTCACCAGCGGCGTCCACGCGAGGCCGCTGTCCTCGGCGAGGGCGAGGGCTCCGGCGGTGGAGAAGTGCAGCCGTTCCAGTTCGGCGGTGACGGGATGCGTGCGGTTCAACCGCTCCCCGGTGAGCGCCAGCCAGGCGAGATAGTCCACCACCTGTGCCCGCCCCCCCGAGAGCGGGACCTGCACCTGCCGCGCCACCGCCGGGTCGGCCACGATCCGGTCCTTGTCGTAGCGGAGGCCCCACGCCTCGAAGAGCCGCTCCAGGGTCGAGGCGGTCTCCGCCATCCCCGGCTGCCGCTGGCGCATGGCCTGGGCCTCGGCGTGGGGATCCACCAGCACCATCAGGCGCCCTCCCCGCTGCACGAAGCGGTCGACGGCATGGAGGGTGACGTCGGAGAGCCCCTGCGGGTGGATCAGCAGCAGCACCCGCACGTCGTCGTCGATGGTCCGGATCTCGCCCGCGAGCCAGCGCAGGTCGAACTGGTCCTTGAGCAGCTCGTAGATCCGCCAGGGACGGAACTGGCGGGTGGGATCGGCGTTGATGGGGAGCCCCGAGAGCACCGCCACCACCGGCCGTTGCGGATCGGCGAGGCGGTAGACGAGCCGCGTGACGTCATATTCGAGGAAACGCTCGCGCTCCGGCGACAGCACCGGGATCACCGCCACGTCGTCGGTGCTGTTGGTGCCGGCGAGGCCGAAATAGCCGGTGGTCTCGGCATCCAGCTGCACCGCCTGCAGGCCGAAGCCGACGGCCCGGTCCTCCTCCTCGGAATAGGGCTCGGGATCCACGTACTCCACGCGGATGCGTCCGCCCGAGGCCTCGGCGTAGCCCTCGAGGAAGTCCAGCACCCGATCGGCGTAGGCGGCGAGGAAGGGGCTCTTCTCGCGCACCGCCCGCGAGACGTAGAGCCTGAGGACGATGGGCTCGTCGATCCGCTCCAGCAGCGCGAGCGTCCCCTCCGAGAGGGTGTAGGCCTTCTCTTCCGTGAGATCGAGCCGGTAGCGGCCGAGCTCGAGGGCGGCGAAGGTGTTGAGCGAGACCAGCAGCACCAGCCCCAGCACGATGCCGAGGACGGTGAGCGTCCGCCGCCGCTTCCACATGGTCCCCCTCCTCCCCTCACGCCTTCTCGAGCTCGATCACCAGCGTGTTGAGCAGCAGCCCCACGCCGATCACCGCGCCGAAGAACACGAGATCGGAGAGCGTCACCACCCCGCGGGTGATGTCGGTGAAGTGCCGCAGGAAGCTGAAGCTCGCCACGAGATCGAGGACATCCGGCGAGACCAGACCGCGCAGCGGCGCCAGCACCAGATCCACGCCGCTCATCATGAACAGGAAGCCCACCGCCGCGCCCAGCACGAAGGCGATCACCTGGTTGCGGGTGAGGGCCGAGACGGTGGCGCCGACGGCGAGGAAGGCGCCGGCGAGGA
This sequence comes from Alphaproteobacteria bacterium, assembly GCA_026982705.1. Lineage (GTDB taxonomy): Bacteria > Pseudomonadota > Alphaproteobacteria > Geminicoccales > Geminicoccaceae > HRBIN39. The sequence goes on along the minus strand of JALSGP010000002.1, from coordinate 33,520 downwards.
TCCAACTGCCCAGATAGGAGGCGAGGATGACGCCGTGGTCGGGCGTGCCCAGCCAGGCCACCGTGAGCCACATGGGGAAGGTGAGCGCCAGCGCCAGCCCCACGAACAGCCACGCGGCCAGGAACTTGCCCAGCACCGCCTCGAAGCTGGTGAGCGGCAGGGTCATGAGCAGCTCGATGGTGCCCGTCCGCCGTTCCTCGGCCCACAGCCGCATGGCGATGGCGGGGGCGAAGAACAGGTGCAGCCACGGATGGAAGACGAAGAAGGCCTGGAGATCGGCCTCGCCGCGCTCGAAGAAGCCGCCCACGTAGAAGGTCAGCGCCCCGGAGAGGGCCAGGAACACCACGATGAACACGTAGGCCAGCGGCGTGGTGAAATAGGCGGCGAGCTCGCGCGCCGTCACGATGGCGACGTTACGCGGCCGCATGGCCCGTCTCCTGCTGCGTGAGCATGCGGAACACCTCGTCCAGCCGGCCGCGCTCCACGAAGGCCTCCGTCACCTCCACCCCGCGCGCCCTGAGCCAGCCCAGGACGTCGGCGGCCACGTCGCGGCCATTCGCCGGCAGGACCAGGAGCTCCGCCGTTCCGTCCCGGCTCGCCACCGTCTCCACCTCGCGCACCACGGCGAGGGTGCGCAGCTCGTCGGCGAGACCGTCGGGCGCCCCCCTGAGCCGCACCCGCAGCGCCATGTGGCGCGGCGAGCGGGCGCGCAGCTCGTCGGGATGGGCGTCGGCGACGATGCGGCCGCGGGCGATGACGATGGCGCGGGTGCAGACCGCGTCCACCTCCTCCAGGATGTGGGTGGAGACGATGATGGCCTTGTCCGCCGCCATCTCCCGCACGAGACGGCGCACCTCGTGCTTCTGGTTGGGGTCGAGGCCGTCGGTGGGCTCGTCCAGGATCAGCACCGGCGGGTCGTGGAGAATGGCCTGGGCCAGCCCCACCCGCCGCTTGTATCCCTTGGAGAGGGTGTCGACGGGCTGGTGGAGCACCTCGGCGAGCTGCGCCCGCTCCACCGCCGCGCCCACCCGCCGCCGCTTCTCGGCACCGGCGAAGCCGCGCACCGCCGCGACGAACCGCAGCAGCGCCTCCACCGTCATGTCGCCGTAGAGCGGCGCGCCCTCCGGCAGATAGCCCAGGCGGCGCTTCACCGCGATGGGCTCCTCCACCACGTCGTGGCCCATCACCCGGGCGGTGCCGGCGGTGGGCAGCAGATAGCCGGTGATCATGCGCATGGTGGTGGTCTTGCCGGCGCCGTTGGGCCCCAGGAATCCCACCACCTCGCCGCGGTGGACGGTGAAGGAGATGCCGTCCACCGCCCGGATCGGGCCGAAATCGCGGGTCAGGCGATCGAGTTCGACCATCCCGTCCACGGCCACCGCCTCCCTGCCCTTCGGGACTCCCTGCCGATCGGGCCGCGATCGCGGCGCGCCTCTATCTAGCGGTCCGGGCGGAGGGGGCAAGCCGGCTCGCGCGCGGCCGGGTCCTCGTCGGGCGCCCGGCGCCGCGCCGGGGGAAGCCGGCGCTTGAGCGCTCCGCTCGTCCCGCCACACTGGGGGCGGCAGCGCGGGGGTGCGGGCGTGGACGCCGACGTGGTGATCCTCGGGGAAGGCCGCTGGCACGCGGTGAGCCTCGCCGCGGCCCTGGCCCGTCGCGGGCTCTCCTCCCGCCGCCTCGCCTTCGTCCATCTCGCCTTCGATCCCGCCGCGCCGGGCGGCCTCCGCTGCGGTCCCCTCGCCCGCCCGCCGCGGGCGGTGGTGGTGCGCGCCATCGCCGCCGGCAGCTTCGAGCAGGTGACCCTGCGCCTCGGCCTGCTGCGCGCCTTCGCCCTGTCCGGGATCCCGGTGATCAATCCGGCCCGCGCCATCGAGGCCTGCGTGGACAAGTCCGAGGCCAGCTTCCGCCTGCGCCTCGCCGGCATCCCCACGCCCGCGGTGTGGGTGACGGAGGATCCCGCACGGGCCCGCGAGATCGTCCTCGCCGAGGCGAGCCCCGCGCGGCCGCTGGTGGCCAAGCCCCTCTTCGGCGCCCAGGGCCGCGGCATCGTGCGGGTGACGGGGCCGCACGAACTCCCATCCGCCGAAGCGGTGGCGGGCGTGTGGTACCTCCAGCGGCTGGTGGACCGCCCGGAGCCCTGCGACTACCGCGTCTTCGTGGTGGACGGCGAGCCGGTGGCGGCCATGTGCCGGCGCGGACGCGACTGGATCACCAACGTGCGGCGGGGCGCCCGCGGCGAGCGCTGGCGTCCCGATGCCGAGGCGGCGGAACTGGCGGTGCGGGCGGCGGCGGTGCTGGGTACGGTCTTCTGCGGCGTCGATCTGGTGCGCGACCGCGAGGGACGGACCTGGGTGCTGGAGGTCAACAGCATGCCGGCCTGGCGGGAGCTGGTGCGGGCGAGCGGGGTGGACGTGGCCGACCGCATCGCCCGGGCGGTGGCGGAGAGGCTCGCGTGATCCGCGATCCCGACCGCATCGCCCGCCTCTTCCACGCCGCCTGCCTCGCCGAGCTGGACGCCCTCAAGCCCGGCAACGTCCACCGCCATGGCGGCTCGCCCCGCCACGGCCTCACCGTCGAGGACTTCGCCCGCAGCGCCGCCGCCGCCGCGCCCGCCCTCGCCCGCCCCGCGCCCGGCCTCGGCGCCCGTATCCTCGCGGCGATCCGCGCCACCCGTGCCGTCGTCGAGACCAACACCAACCTCGGCATCGTCCTGCTGTGCGCGCCCCTGGCCGAGGCGGCGCTGGGACGCCGACCGGGCGAGCCACTGCGCGAGGCGGTGGTCCGGGTGCTGGCCACCGCGACCCCGGTCGACACCGCCCACCTCTACGAGGCCATCCGCATCGCCGCACCGGGCGGGCTCGGCCGCCGTCTCCGCTACGACGTGACGGAGACGCCGCCGGTCCCGCCGCGGACGGTGATGGCGGAGGCGGAGGACTTCGACCGCATCGCCCGCAACTGGACCCGCGGGCTCGGCGACGTCTTCGACCTCGGCCTGCCGACGCTCCACGCGCTCGCCTGTCGCGGCCCCGCCGGGGACCTGCTGCTCACCGGCCTCCACCTGGCCCTGTTGGCCCGCATCCCGGACACGCTGATCCGCCGCCGTCACGGGACGCGGGCGGCGGCGGCGGTGCGGCGGTGCGCGGAACGGCTGTGGCCGCGTTTCCTCCGCGATCCCGAGGGCACGCGGCCGGCGCTGGTGGCCCTCGACCGGGCACTGGCGCGGCGGCGATGGAACCCGGGGACCACCGCCGATCTCGTGGTGGCGACGCTCTTCGCCCGGGCGCTGGTGGACGACGGTGCGCCCCGTTGCCAAACGTCCCGTCCCGTGCAAGGAAGGGGCCAACCCGCAGACACTCCGTGATCAGGGAGGACCGAGATGCCCAAGATCGATCGCATGCTCGTCGGTGAGGCCCTCGTCGGCGAAGGCAACGAGGTCGCCCACATCGACCTCGTCATGGGTCCGCGCGGTACGCCGGCCGAAGACGTCTTCGCCCGTACCCTCTGCGACCAGAAGGAGGGCGTGAACGCGCTGCTGGCGGTGCTGGAGCCCAATCTGATGGTCAAGCCGGCCACCGTCATGTTCAACAAGGTGACCATCAAGAACGCCAAGCAGGCGACGCAGATGTTCGGCCCGGCCCAGCGGGCGGTGGCCATGGCGGTGGCCGACTGCGTGGCCGAGGGCGTGATCCCGGTGGAGGAGGCCGACGACATCTTCATCTGCGTCGGCGTGTTCATCCACTGGGAGGCCGACGACGACGCCAAGATCCAGCAGTACAACTACGAGGCCACCAAGCTCGCCATCGAGCGCGCCGTCAACGGCTATCCGCCGGCGGCCAAGGTGGTGGCGCTCAAGGACAAGACCCACCATCCGTTCCAGGCCGGTTGAAGGGAGCGAGCGGCCCCACCTGCGCCGGACACGCACCGGCCGCCCGACCTCGACCGGGTGGGACGGCCGGCGGCGGAACGGCGGATGGGGCCCCCGCCGGTACCCGAACCTCCCGAGGTACGGCCGGCCCGCGCGGAGGCTCCACCGCCACCGGCGAGACCAACGGCGCCACGGCGTACGGGCTGGTGGAGGACCCTCCTCCGATGGCTCGGTCTCGCGAGGGACTGAGGGTCGAAGGCCCCGCTCCGGCGGGGCCTTCTCACGCAACGGCGGCGAGATCGGCCGCCGTGACGGTGCCGCGGTGCAGGCAGGAGGCCACCAGCACCCCGGCACAGCCCAGCGCCCGCAGCGTCAGGAGATCGGCGCGATCCCGAACGCCCCCGGCGGCGTACACCGCCCGTCCCCCGGCTCGCGCCCGGATCTCGCGGATGCGGGCCACCTCCGGCCCGCCGCCGGTGCCCACCGCCGCCAGCGTCATGACGACGACGCGCGCCGGCCAGAGGTCGGGCTCGGCGAACAGCGCCGCCGGCCCCAAGCGCGTCCCGCCGCGGTGGTCGAGGGAGAGCACCAGCCGCGGGTCCTCCCGCCATCGCCCGAGCCAGGCGGCGTCCGCGAGCGTCTCGCTGCCCACCACCACCGGGCCGCGCCGCCGCGCGAGCCGCCGCCGCAGGTCCGCCTCGTCACGGACGCCGGCATCGCACCAGAACTCGACGTCGGGGAAGGTCCGCTCCAGGTCCGAGACCAGCGCCGTCTGGTCGCCGCGGCCGAGGATGGCGTCGAGATCGGCGAGATAGAGGATCCGGAAGGGATGCAGCCGCAGGAAGGCCCGCACCACCTCGTGCGGCTCGCCGTGTTCGGTGAGCACGGAATCGCCGGGACGCAGCGGACGGTAGCGCGCCCGCTCGCCCGCCACCGCCCGCACCACCCGTCCCTCCATCAGATCGAGCACCGGGATCACCGCGAAGGCCACCTTCCGCTCTCCCGTGAGACCGTCTCCGTCCACCCCCGCGGATGTGTCCCGCCCACGGAGGCGGGTCGAGGGGGCGGGACGACGGGCACGGCGGAGGCGGGACCGTGACGGTGGCGGTCCTGGGGCTGGACGTGGGGGGCGCCCATCTCAAATACGCGGGACTCGCCCCCGACGGCCGTCTCCTCCTGGTGGGCGAGAAGGCGACTCCGCTCTGGCACGATCCCGCGAGCCTCGATCGGGCGCTCGCCCGTCTCCCGCGGGCGCCGCGGGTCGTGGCCACCATGACCGGTGAGCTGGTGGACCGCTTCCCCGACCGCGCCCGCGGGGTGGTGGAACTCGTGGGACGGCTCGTGGCCCGCTTCGGCGAGGCGCACCTTGGGCTCTACGCGGGCCGTCGGGGGTTCGTGACGGCGGCCGCGGCACGGTGCGCCCCCCGTGCCGTCGCCTCCGCCAACTGGCGGGCCACCGCCGAACTGTGCGCGCGCCTGTGCGGATCGGGCCTTCTGGTGGACATCGGCAGCACCACCACCGACCTCGTCCCCTTCCGGGAGGGGCGGGTGACGGCGCGAGGCGAGGACGACGCCAGCCGTCTCGCCGCCGGCGAGCTGATCTATCTCGGCTTCGTGCGCACGCCGCTCTGTGCGCTGGGCCCCGCCATCCCCTTCGCCGGCGGGATGCGGCCGCTCATGAACGAGGTGTTCGCCACCACCGCCGACGTCTTCCGCCTGCTGGGCCTGCTGGAGGAGACAGACGACCGCCATCCCGCCGCCGACGGCGGGCCCAAGACCCGCGAGGGCAGCGTCCGTCGCCTCGCGCGGATGGTGGGCGCGGATCTCGCCGATGCGCCCGCCGCCCTCTGGGAGGGGCTCGCCCGCGCCTTCGCCGCCCGTCTCCTCCACCGCCTGGAGGAGGCGGCGCTCGGGGTGCTGTCGGCCGCGCCGCTAGCGGCCGAGGCGCCGGTGGTGGCGGCCGGCTGCGGCCACGCCCTCGCCGCCCGTCTCGCCGCCCGCCTGGAACGGCCGTGTCTGCGCTTCTCCGCGCTGGTGGGTGCGCCGGCCCCTCTCGCCCACGCCGTCGACGTGGTGGCGCCGGCCCTCGCCGTCGCCCGCCTCGCCCTCGCGGATCCGTAGCCCGGCGAGATCCGGCCGCCGCGGCGCGTGGCGGCGCACCGCCGCCACCACCGTCCGCACCCGCGCCGGATCGAGCCGACCGTTCCTTCCCCCGGCACAGAGAGCGCCGCGGAAGCCGAAGAGATCCGGATCGAGGGGCGCGAGCGCGGCCACGTCCGCCTCCCGCAGCGAGCCGGCCAGTGCCGTGATCAGGCCCGCGGCCCGCGCCGCCTTCAGGAAGGCGTCCAGCAGGGCCGCATCCGCATGGTCGCCGAGACGGCCGCGGTCCTTGTCGGCGGTGTCCACCACCACCGCCCGGAATCCCGACGCCCCGAGCCGCCCCGCCAGGGCGGGGTCGAGCCCGCGGTCGGCGAAGACGACGGCGGCGAGGCGGATGCCGCGGCGCGCGAGGGGACGGAGCGCCGCGAGCGTGCCGTCGAGATCGCCCGGGAAGAATCCGATCTTGACCACGTCGACGCCGGTGGCCGCCACCGCCTCGACCCGCCGCCGCACCACCGCCGGCTCCAGCGGCAGATCGCCGATGGTGGCGCTGGTGAGCACGCCTCCGAGGCGCGTCCGCACCGCCCTCAGGGCCGGAAGCGCCCAGGCGCCCAGGGATCCCCGCGCCGGATCCTTGAGGTCCACCACCTCCACGCCGAGGGCCACGACCCGCAGCGCCTCGTCCGGATCGGCCACGCTCGCGAGCACGCCCGCCATGGTCCGCCTCCCGATCCGCCACCAGCATGGCGCCGCGGCACCGTCGCCGCAAGCGCGCTCGAAACCGTGCCGCCGCGCGCCTATGTTGCGGACGGACGCACGGACGGGGAACGGGGATGGCGGGGCTTCCGCGCGACGTGGACGAGACCCTGGAGCTACTGCGCCGCGGCGACTACGTGGCGGACCGCCCGTTCGCCACCGCGGTCTATCTGGCGCTGGCGCTGGAGCGGCCGCTGTTCGTCGAGGGCGAGCCGGGGACGGGCAAGACGGAGATCGCCAAGGTGCTGGCCGCCACCCTCGGCCGCCGGCTGATCCGCCTCCAGTGTTACGAGGGCCTCGACATCGCCTCCGCCGTCTACGAATGGAACTACCCCCGCCAGATGCTGGAGATCCGCCTCGCCGAGGCGGCCGGCGAGACCAGCCGCGAGGCCCTGGCGCAGGACATCTTCGACGAGCGCTTCCTGATCCGCCGGCCGCTCCTGCAGGCGCTGGAGGCCCACCCCGAGGGGGCGCCGGTGCTGCTCATCGACGAGCTGGACCGCACCGACGAGCCCTTCGAGGCCTATCTCCTCGAGGTGCTCTCGGACTTCCAGATCACCATTCCCGAGATCGGCACCGTCCGCGCCGAGGAACCGCCGGTGGTGGTGATCACCAGCAACCGCACCCGCGAGATCCACGACGCCCTCAAGCGGCGCTGCTTCTACCACTGGGTGGACTATCCGGACTTCGCGCGCGAGCTGGAGATCGTACGGGTGCGGGTGCCCGGCGTCGAGGAACGCCTCTCGCGCCAGGTGGTGGCCTTCGTGCAGGAGCTGCGTCGGCGCGATCTCTTCAAACTGCCGGGGGTGGCGGAGACGCTGGACTGGGCGCGGGCGCTGGCCGCCCTCGACGTGGTGGATCTCACCCCGGAGGTGATCCACGACACCCTCGGCACCCTGCTCAAGTATCAGGACGACATCCTCAAGATCCGCGGTTCGGAGGCCGCCCGCATCCTCGAGGAGGTGCGGGCGCGGCTGCGGCGCGAGGCGGCGGAGGCGGTGCGGCGGGAGGTGACGGCGCCGTGAGGGACGGGGCGGTCCGGATGCCGCCGGTGGATCCCGAGGGCGGGCGTCTCGCCCGCAACATGATCCATTTCGCCCGCGCGCTGCGCGCCGCCGGCCTGCCCGTGGGCACCGGTCACGTGATCCGGGCGCTGGAGGCGGTGGAGCGGGTGGGACTCGGCCGGCGGGAGGACTTCTACTGGACGCTCTTCGCCGTGTTCGTGAACCGGCAGGAGCAGCGCGAGATCTTCGACCAGTGCTTCCACATCTTCTGGCGTGATCCGAAACTGCTGGAGCGGATCATGCGCCTGCTGCTGCCGGAGTCGCTGGTGGATCGGCGGGAGCGCGAGCCGGCGCGGCGACGGGTGGCGGAGGCCGTGGCGCCCCCCGCGGGCACCGGCCGCGACGCGCGGACCGGCAGGCGGGACGAACCGGAACGGCCGCAGGTGGAGCTGGATGCCCGCCTCACCTATTCCGACCGCGAACGGCTGCACAAGAAGGACTTCGAGGAGATGAGCGCGGCGGAGCTGGCGGCGGCCCGCCGGCGCATCCGCGACATGCGTCTCCTGCTGGGCACCGTCCCCACCCGTCGCTTCGAGCCGGCCCTGCGCGGCCGCCGGCTCGACCTCCGCCGGACGCTGCGGCGGAGCCTGCGCGAGGGCGGCGAGCTCGTGGATCTCGCCCGTCGCCGGCGGCGTCGCCGACCGCCGCCGCTGGTGATCCTCTGCGACATCTCGGGCAGCATGAGCCGCTACGCCCGCATGCTGCTGCTCTTCATGCACACCGTCACCAACGACCGCGACCGGGTCCACAGCTTCCTCTTCGGCACGCGGCTGACCAACGTGACCCGCCATCTCCGCCATCGCGACATCGACCGCGCCCTGGAGCGGATCGGCGAGGTGGTGCGGGACTGGGGCGGCGGCACCCGCATCGGCCACTGTCTCGAACGCTTCAACCTCGAGTGGTCGCGGCGGGTGCTGGCCCAGGGGGCGGTGGTGCTGCTGATCACCGACGGCCTCGACCGCGAGGGCGGCGCGGGCCTGGAGAGGGCCATGGAGCGTCTCCACAAGAGCTGCCGGCGGCTGATCTGGCTCAATCCCCTGCTGCGCTACGACGCCTACGCCCCCATCTCCAGCGGCGCGCGGGTGATCGTGCGCCATGTGGACGAGGTGCGCAGCGTCCACAATCTGGAGAGCCTGGAGGCGCTGGCCCGGGCGCTGGAGAGGCCGGCCGGGCCGCGCCTGGAGGCGGCACGCCACTGGCGCCGGCGGCTCTTCGGCGCGGAACGGGAGGTGGCATGAGTACGGCGGAGGAGGCGGACATCCTGGAGACGGCGGTGCGCTGGCGGCGCGAGGGCCGGCGGGTGGCGCTGGCGACGGTGGTCTCCACCTGGGGTTCCGCGCCCCGTCCGCCCGGAGCCCATCTGGTGGTGGACGAGAAGGGGCGGATGGCCGGCTCCGTCTCCGGCGGCTGCATCGAGGGCGCGGTGGTGCAGGCGGCGCTCGAGGTGATGCGGGACGGCACGCCCCGCCTGCTGGAGTTCGGCGTCTCCGACGAGCGGGCGTGGGAGGTGGGTCTCGCCTGCGGCGGTCGGGTGACGGTCTGGGTCGAGGCGGTGACATGAGGGTGGAGCTGCTGGAGGCGCTGCTGCGGGCCCGGGCGGAAAAGCGGCGGGTCTGTCTGGTGCGGCGTCTCGACGGCGGCGGGGAGTCGCTGTGGGTGGACGGAGAGGTGACGGCGGGGCCGCCCTTGGAGCCCCCGCTCGCGGCGGCGGTCGAGGCGGCGGTGCGCGAGGACCGCGCCCGTCTCGTGGAGACGCCCTCGGGCCGGGTCTTCCTCGAGGTGCTCAACCCGCCGCTGCGGCTGGTGCTGGTGGGCGCCGTCCACATCGCCCAGGAGCTCGTTCCCCTCGCCCACCGCCTCGGCTTTCGGCCGGTGGTGGTGGACCCGCGCCGGGCCTTCGCCACCGCCGAGCGCTTTCCCGGGGTGGAGCTGGTGGACGCCTGGCCCGACGAGGCGCTGGAGGCCCTCGATCTCGACCGCCGCACCGCCGTCGTCACCCTCACCCACGATCCCAAGCTGGACGATCCCGCCCTCGAGGTGGCGTTGCGCTCACCCGCCTTCTACGTGGGCGCGCTGGGCAGCCGCCGCACCCACGCCCGGCGGGTGGCGCGGCTCGGCGCCGCCGGCCTGTCCGAGGCGGAGATCGGCCGCATCCACGCCCCGGTGGGCCTCGACATCGGGGCGGTCGGTCCCACCGAGATCGCCCTCGCCATCATGGCGGAGATCATCGCCGAACTGCGCGGGGCGCCGCTCGCGCGACGCCAACCGGTGACGGAGACGGTCCCATGATCCGACGCAGCCTCGCACTCCTGGTCCTGCTGGTCCTGACGCTGTCCGCCGCCACGGCCCGGGCCGCCGGCACCACCCTGCGCCTGTGCACCGGCAGCCCCGGCAAGACCTACATCCGGGTCGGCGAGACGCTGGCCGAACTGGCCCGCACCATGACCATGGGCCAGCTCGTCATCGAGCCGGTGCCGAGCGGCGGCTCCATCGACAATCTCAACCGCACCCTCGCCGGCGAATGCGACGGCTTCATCGCCCAGGGCGACGCCCTCGCCTTCTTCGAGGCGAAGGTGGACCCGGAGATCCTCGACAAGGTGCAGGTGGTGGGGACCCTCTACAAGGAGCTGGGCATGCTGCTGTGCCACCGCCGCACCGGCATCGACGACCTCGACGAGGTGGGCGACGGCGTGGTCGCCGCCGGCGACTTCGGTTCCGGTTCCTTCGCCACCATGGTGGTGCTCCGGCAGCTCTTCCCGGATCTCTACGGACGCATCCGCATCCACCCCGCCAACGGCTTCGAGGGGGCGCTCGCCGTCCTCGACGGCAAGGCCGACTGTCTGTTCGAGGTGATCGCGCCGAAGAGCGATCTCCTCCAGGTGCTGAACGACAACGACCGCACCGGAAGCCAGCTCTATTTCGCCGAGATCGACAATTCCGATCTCGAGGAGGTGACCGTCGCCGGCAAGAAGGTCTACGACATCGTCACTTTCGACGACGAGCTCTACCGCAATCTCTCCACCATCGGCGATCCCGAGACCCTCGCCATCTGGGCGGTGCTGGGGGTCTCCCGCGCCTTCTACGAGGCCCATCCCGAGGTGCGCTCGGCCCTGGCCATGCTGATCCTCTCCGCCCAGCGCGACATCGAGGAGGTCGCCTACGGCGAGCGCAAGCCCTTCGAGGACTAGGCCGGGAGGACGGCGTGCGCTTCGGCGAGATCCCCGTGGCGGAGGCCGAGGGCGCCATCCTCGCCCACCGGCTGGTGCTGGCCGACGGCGTGCTGCGCAAGGGAACGCGTCTCGCGGCGGCGGATCTGGAGCGGCTGCGTGCCTGTGGCGTCACCCGCATCGTGGCCGCGCTGCCGGAGCCGGGCGACGTCCTCGAGGACGAGGCGGCCCACCGCATCGCCCGCGCCCTCGCCGGCCCCGATCTCCTCGTCGATCCCCCCTTCACCGGTCGCGCCAATGTCCGCGCCGCCACGGCCGGGGTGGTGGAGATCGACCTCCCGCGTCTGCTCGGCATCGGCCGCATCGACGAGGGGCTCACCGTCGCCACCCTGCGCCGGCGGCGGGCGGTGGCGCCGGGGGAGATGGTGGCGACGGTGAAGGTGGTGCCCTTCGCCCTGCCCGAGGCGGTGGTGGCGCTGGCCGAGGCGATGGCTGCTGCCGGCGGGCCGGTGCTGCGGCTGCGCCCCTTCCGGCCCCTGGAGGTGCGGCTGGTGCAGACGGTGGCGCCCGGTCTCGCGTCACGCGTCCTCGACAAGACGGTGGGCACCCTGCGCGCCCGGGTGACGCGGCTGGGCGGGCGGCTGCTCTCCGACCACCGCTGTCCCCACATCCGCGAGGCGGTACGCGCCGCCGTGGCCGAGGCCGACCGCCAGGGCTTCGACATGCTGCTGGTGGTGGGGGCCTCCGCCACCGTCGACCGCCGCGACGTGGTGCCGGCAGCCCTCGCCGATCTCGGCGCCCGCATCCGCCGCTTCGGTCTGCCGGTGGATCCCGGCAATCTTCTGCTGTGGGCGGAACTGGACGGCCGGCCGGTGCTGGTGCTGCCGGGCTCGGCCCGCTCCGCCCGCCGTTCGGGCGTGGACACCATGATGGAATGGCTGGCGGCGGGGATCGAGCCGGACGAAGAAGCCTTCGCGGAGCTCGGCCACGGCGGACTCCTCGCCGAGATCCCGAGCCGGCCGCAGCCGCGCGAGGTCCCGCCGGGCCGCGGCCCCCACCGGGTGGCGGCGGTGGTGCTGGCGGCCGGGCGCTCCACCCGCATGGGCGACCGCAACAAGCTGCTGGCGGAGGTGGACGGTGCGCCCATGGTGCGGCGGGTCGTGGAGGCGATCCTCGCCTCGCGGGCACGGCCGGTGATCGTGGTGACGGGCCACGAGCGGGCGCGGGTGGAGGCGGCGCTCCGGCACCTGCCCGTCACCTTCGTGGCCAATCCGGACCATGCCACCGGCATGGCCAGTTCGCTGCGGGCCGGCATCGCCGCCGTGCCGGCCGACCGCGACGGCGCCCTCGTCTGCCTCGCCGACATGCCGCGGCTCACCGCTCCCGTCCTCGATGCCCTGATCGAGGCCTTCCATCCCGAGGAGGGACGCGCCATCGTCGTGCCCGTCCACCGCGGTCGCCGGGGCCATCCGGTGCTCTTCGCCCGCACCTTCTTCCCGGAGATCATGGCCCTCGAGGGAGACGTGGGGGCGCGCTCGGTGCTGGCGGCCCATCCGGAGGCGGTGGTGGAGGTGGCGGTGGAGGATCCGGCGGTGCTGCTGGACATCGACACGCCGGAGGCCCTCGCCGCCGCCCGGGGAGAGGGGCCGTGAGCCTCGACGTGGCGGCGATCCGCCGGGACTTCCCCATCTTCGCGGCCCAGCCGCCGCCCTTCCACTATCTCGACAGCGCCGCCACCGCCCAGATCTGCCGGCCCGCCGCCGAGGCGCTCCTGCGCTTCGAGACGGAGGCGCGCGCCAACGTCAAGCGCGGTGTCTACCGGCTGGCCGATGCCGCCACCCGCGCCTTCGAAGAGGCCCGCGCCCGGGTGGCCCGCCTGCTGGGCGGGGTCGATCCGCGCGAGGTGGTGTTCACCTCCGGCACCACCCTCGGCCTCAACCTCGCCGCCCACACCCTCGCCCCCCGCCTCGGCCCGGGCCGGCGGGTGCTGGTGAGCGTGCTGGAGCATCACAGCAATCTGGTCCCCTGGCAACTGGTGTGCGCCCGCACCGGCGCCGAGCTGGTGCCGATCCCCGCCACCGGAGACGGGCGGCTGGACCAGGCCGCCCTGGAGGCGCGGCTGGACCGGCGCACCGCCGTGGTCGCCGTCACCCACGCCTCCAACGTCACCGGCGCCGTCACCGACGTGGCGCGGGTGGCGGCGGCGACGCGGGCGGTGGGGGCGGTGCTGGTGGTGGACGGGGCCCAGCGGATTCCCCACGGACCCGTGGACGTGCGGGCGCTCGGCTGCGACCTCTACGCCTTCTCCGGCCACAAGATGTTCGGCGCCACCGGCGCCGGCGTGCTGTGGGGGCGCGGGGAGCTTTTGGCGGAGCTCCCGCCCTTCCTGGGCGGCGGCGAGATGATCGCGCGGGTCACTTTCGCCGCCAGCCGCTTCGCCGATCCGCCCCACCGCTTCGAGGCCGGCACGCCGCCCATCGGCCCGGTGCTGGCGCTGGGGGCGGCGGCCGCGTGGATGACGGCTCTCGACTGGGAGGCCGTCCAGGCCCACGAGCGCGCCCTCACCCGGCGTCTCCTGGACGGTCTCGCCGCCCTGCCGGAGGTGCGCGTCCTCGGTCCCGCCGATCCGGAGGCGCGGATCGGCGTGGTGGCCTTCACCCTGGAACCCCACCATCCCCACGACGTCTGCCAGCTCCTGGACGTGCGCGGCGTCTGTACCCGCGGCGGCCATCACTGCGCCCAGCCGCTGATGGCGCATTTCGGCGTCGAGGCGAGCGTGCGGGCCTCCCTCGCCCTCTACAACGACGAGACCGACGTGGACGCCCTCCTGGAGGGGCTGGCCTTCGTGCGGAGCCAACTCGGATGAGCGCGGATCTCTATCACGAGGCCATCCTCGCCGAGGCGCGGCGGTCCGAGGGGGCCGGCCGCCTCGATCGGCCCGATGCGGTGGTGGAGCGGGACAATCCCCTCTGCGGCGACCGCATCCGCATCGAGGCGCGGATCGAGGAGGGGCGCGTCCGCGTGCTCCGCCACACCACCCGCGGCTGTCTCCTCACCCGCGCCGCCGCCTCGCTGCTGGCGCGGGAGGCACCGGGACGCACGCCGGCGGAGCTCGGACGCCTCGCCGACGATCTCGCCCGCTGGCTGGCGGGAGGCGGGGCGCCGCCGGCGCCGTCCCTCGCCCTCTTCGCGCCGGTGCGGACGGTGGCGAGCCGCCACGACTGCGTGCTGCTGCCCTTCCGCGCCGCTGCCGGGCTGGCGACGCCCGGGGATGACGGTGTCCCTCCCCGCGCTAGATGACGGGATCCGGATCCACGATACGGAAGGACGTGGGGATGGCCCAACGCGCACGCGCCGATCGGCGGGGGCAGGTCCAGGCGCTGCAGCGGGCGCTGCGCATCCTCGGCACCCTCGCCGACAGCCACGAGGGGCTGGGGCTCAAGGAGGTGGCGGAGATGGTGGGACTGCCGCCATCGACCGTCCACCGGCTGCTCACCACCCTCGAGAGCGCCCGCTTCGTCCGCTACGAGGCCGGCGAGGGCCTGTGGCAGATCGGCGTGCAGGCCTTCGTGGTGGGCTGTGCCTTCGCCCGCAACCGCGACCTCTTCCGCATCGCCCGTCCCTACATGCGCCACCTCATGGAGGGTTCGGGCGAGACCACCAACCTCTACATCGAGGACGACGGCGAGGCGGTCTGCATCGGTCAGGTGGAGAGCCGCCACTTCGTCCGCGCCATCGCCCGCCCCGGCGGCCGGGTCCGCATGCACGCCTCCGCCGCCGGCAAGGCGCTGCTGGCCTGGCGGGAGGAGGCCGAACTCTCCCGCATCCTGCGCCGCCACGGGCTCGAGCGTTTCACCGAGCGCACCATCGACCGGCCGGCGGTGCTGCGCGAGCATCTGACGCTGGTGCGCCGGCGCGGCTTCGCCGTGGACGACGAGGAGAACGCCCCCGGCGTGCGCTGTGTGGCCGCGGCCATCTTCGACGAGGGCGGCCGGGCGGTGGCCGCCATCTCGGTGAGCGGACCCAAGGCCCGTATGGACGACGGCCGGCTCGAGGAGCTGGGCGGGCTGGTGCGGAGGACGGCCCGGGCCATCACCGCCGCCTACGGTGGCGTGGATCCGGATTCCGCATCGTGAAAGGGAACGGAACCCGTCGTCACGCCGGATCCGCCCCATCTCCTGCCGCATGGTGAAACCGCGCTCCGTTTTCCTCGAGGGGCGCGCTAACTGGGCGGTCACGAGCGAGGGAGACCGCCCATGCCGCGCATGACCGCCGCCGAGGCCGCCGTCCGGGTGCTGGAGAGCGAGGGGGCCGACGTCCTCTTCGGCATCCCCGGCGCCTCCATCCTTCCCTTCTACGCGGCCCTGCGCCGTTCGCGCCTGCGTCACGTGCTGGCGCGCCACGAGGAGGGCGCCACCCACGCCGCCGAAGGCTACACCCGCGCCCGCGCCGGCCGCATCGGCATCGCCGTCGGCACCTCCGGGCCGGCCGGCACCAACATGGTGACGGGTCTCTATTCGGCCATGGCCGACAGCATCCCCATCCTCTGCATCACCGGCCAGGCGCCGGTGGCGGAGCTGGAGCGGGAATACTTCCAGGCGGTGGACGTGGCCGCCATCACCCGCCCCGTCACCAAATGGTCGGTCTGCGTGAAGGAGCCGGCCCAGGTGCCGCGGGTGTTCCGTGAGGCCTACCGCATCATGCGCCAGGGCCGCCCTGGTCCGGTCCACGTCGACCTGCCGGTGGACGTGCAGAAGGCGGAGATCCACTACGATCCGGATCTGGACGCGCCCCTGCCGGTGAGCCGGCCGGTGCCGGACCCGGCCGCCATCGAGCGCGCCCTGGACATGCTGTGCGCGGCCGAACGCCCGCTGATCGTGGCCGGCGGCGGCGTCATTCTGGCCGAGGCCGCCGATCTGCTGGTCCGCTTCGCGGAACTCACGCAGACGCCGGTGGTCCCCACGCTCATGGGCTGGGGCGTCATCCCCGACGACCATCCCCTCCAGGCCGGGCAGGTGGGGCTGCAGACCCAGCACCGCTACGGCAACGCCACCTTCCTCCAGTCCGACTTCGTCCTCGGCATCGGCAACCGCTGGGCCAACCGCCACACCGGCTCCCTCGAGGTCTACCGGCGCGGCCGCCGCTTCGTCCACATCGACATCGAGCCCACCCAGATCGGCCGCATCTTCGACCCGGATCTCGGCATCGTGGCCGACGCCCGCATCGCCCTCGAGATGCTGATCCGCGCCGCCGAAGCCCGGGCGCGGGAGGGGCGCCTCCCCGACCGCGGCGCCTGGGTGGCGGCCTGTCGCGAGCGCAAGCGGCGCATGCTCCGGCGCGACGACTTCGACGACGTCCCCATCAAGCCCCAGCGGGTGTTCCGCGAGATGCGCCGCAGCTTCCCGCGCGAGACCCGCTACGTCACCGCCATCGGCCTCTACCAGATCGCCGCCTGCCAGTTCCTGGAGATGAGCTGGCCGCGCCAGTTCCTCGTCTGTGGTCAGGCCGGCCCGCTGGGCTGGGAGATCCCGGCGGCGGTGGGCGCCCGCCTCGCCGACCCCGAGCGCGAGGTGGTGGCGGTGGTGGGCGACTATTCCTTCCAGTTCCTGATCGAGGAGCTGGCCATGGCGGTCCAGTACCGCGTGCCCTTCGTCACCGTGCTCCTCAACAACGCCTATCTCGGTCTCATCCGCCAGGGGGAGAAGGCCTACGACATGGACTACGAGGTCCAGCTGGGCTTCGAGAACCCCCATGCGCCCGAGATCGGCGACTATGGGGTCGATCACGTGCGGGCGGCGGAGGCCTTCGGTGCCCTCGCCCGTCGCGTCACCCGCCCCGAGGAGCTGGCACCGGCCTTCGCCTGGGCGCGGGCCGAGGCCGAACGCCGCCGGCTGCCGGTGGTGGTGGAGGTCATCACCGAGAAGGTGACGGACATCGCCATGGGGCCGGAGATCGACGCCATCCGCGAGTTCGAGCCGGTGCTCGACCTCGAGCCCGCATCCTGAGGAGGGACCATGCCCCGTTTCTCGGCCAATCTCACCATGCTCTACGGGGAGTTCGACTTCCTCGACCGCTTCGGGGCCGCCGCCGAGGACGGCTTCCGGGGGGTGGAATACATGTTCCCCTACGACTGGCCGGCGGAGGTGCTGGCCGAACGCCTGCACGTCCACGGTCTCGAACAGGTGCTCTTCAACCTGCCGGCCGGCGACTGGCAGGCCGGGGATCGTGGCATCGCCTGCGATCCCGGCCGACGCGGCGAGTTCGCCGACGGGGTGGGGCGGGCGCTCGAATACGCCCGCATTCTCGGCTGCCGTCGCCTCAACTGTCTCGTGGGCCGCGCCCCGGAGGGCGTGCCGCGACTGGTGGTGGAGACCACCCTCGTGGACAATCTCCGCTTCGCCGCCGACCGGCTGGCCGAGGCCGGCCTCGATCTGCTGGTGGAGGCGGTCAACAGCCGCGACGTACCCGGCTTCTACCTCGACACCGCCGCCCGGGTGATGGAGGTGCTGGCGGCGGTGGACCGGCCCAACGTCCATCTGCAGTACGACATCTACCACCAGCAGGTGATGCGGGGCGACCTCGCCGAGACCTTCCGTCGCCACCGCGACCGTATCGCCCACGTCCAGATCGCCGACCATCCCGGCCGTCACGAGCCCGGCACCGGCGAGATCCGTTTCGACTTTCTGTTCGACCTCCTGGACCGCGAGGGCTACGAGGGATGGGTGGGCCTCGAATACCGGCCCCGGGCCGGCACCCGTGCCGGGCTCGGCTGGCTTCGGGCCCATCGTCGAGGGGAGGAACGGTGATGAAGGTGGGTTTCATCGGTCTCGGCATCATGGGCCGGCCCATGGCCGGCCATCTGATCCGCGGCGGCCACGAGGTGCACCTGATGAGCCGCAGCGGCGTGCCCCGGGAGCTGGTGGATCTCGGTGGCATTCCCCACCGCACCCCGCGGGAGGTGGCGGCGGCGGCCGAGGCGGTGATCACCATGGTGCCGGACACGCCGGACGTGGAGAAGGTGCTGTTCGGCCCGGACGGCGTCGCCGAGGGCCTGTCGCCGGGCAAGCTGGTGATCGACATGAGTTCCATCGATCCGCTGGCCACCCGCGACTTCGCCCGGCGCATCGAGGAACGGGGCTGTCTCTATCTGGACGCTCCCGTCTCCGGCGGTCAGGTGGGCGCGGAGGCCGGCACCCTCACCATCATGGTGGGAGGACCCGAGGAGGCCTTCGAACGGGCCCTGCCCCTCTTCCGCCTCATGGGCAAGAACGTCACCCGCATCGGACCCAACGGTGACGGGCAGACCGCCAAGGTGGCCAATCAGATCATCGTCGCCCTCACCATCGAGGCGGTGGCCGAGGGGCTGCTGTTCGCCGCCCGCGCCGGCGCCGATCCCGCCCGCGTACGGGAGGCGCTCATGGGCGGGTTCGCCGGCTCGCGCATCCTCGAGGTCCACGGCCAGCGCATGATCGAGCGCAAGTTCGAGCCCGGCTTCCGCATCGAGTTGCACCAGAAGGACCTGAACCTGGCCCTCGCCGGGGCGCGTGCCCTCGGCCTCGCGCTGCCCGCCACCGCCCTCTGCCAGCAGCTCTTCAACGCCTGCCGGGCCCACGGCGGGGCCGGCTGGGACCATTCGGCGCTGGTGCGGGCGCTGGAGATGCTGGCGGGGGCGGCCGTCGCCGGCGGCGACTGACCGAGGGGAGACGCCGCACCCTCCCGGCGTTCCGCCCCTCCCCGCTCGGGATCGCGGTGCGGTGGCGACGGGGACCGGAGACGTTCCGGTCCCCGTCGGTCGTTCCGGGCTCCCTCACTCGAGACGCAGGCGCCGACCGCTCTCCAGGAGCGCGCCCAGTTCCGCCGCCGGCAGCGGACGGGCGAAGAGGAAGCCCTGCATCTCGTGGCAGCCGTAGCTGCGCAGGAGCAGCGCCTGTTCCCGGGTCTCCACGCCCTCGGCCACCACCCGCAGGTCGAGGCTGCGGGCGAGGCTGACGATGGCGCGCAGCAGGGCGGTGCTGCGCGGATTCTGCACGATGTCCTGGATGAAGCTGCGGTCGATCTTGAGGGCGTTGATGGGAAAGCGCTGGAGATAGCCCAACGAGGAGTAGCCGGTCCCGAAATCGTCCAGCGCCAGGTGGAAACCCAGCTCGGTGAGCTCGCGGAAGCGGCGCAGGGCCTCCTCGGCGTCGCGCATCACCGCCGATTCGGTGATCTCCAGCTCCAGCAGCCGGCGCGGGAAGCCGCTGCGCTCGGTGGCCTCCACCACCCGGGCCACCAGGTCGCGCTCCTGGAACTGGCGGGCGGAGAGATTGACGGCGAGGCGCAGATCGGGGCGGAGACAGCGCTGCCAGCGGCGTACCTGTTCCGTCGCCGTCTCCAGCACCCAGCGGCCGATGGGCACGATGAGGCCGGTCTCCTCGGCGAGGGGGATGAACTCGGCCGGCGGCACCATGCCGTGGTCGGGATGGAACCAGCGCAGCAGCGCCTCCACCCCCACCACCTCGCCGCTCTGCAGATCCACCTGCGGCTGGTAGTAGATCACCAGTTCGCGCTGTTCGAGGGCGCGGCGCATCCGGCTCTCCAGCATCAGTCGTTCGAAGGCGGCGGCGTTCATGTCGGTGGTGTAGAAGCGGTACTGGCCGCGGCCCAGCTCCTTCGCCCGGAACAGGGCGGTGTCGGCGTTCTTGACCAGCGTTTCCGCATCGCCGCCGTCGTGGGGGAACATGGCGATGCCGATGCAGGCGGTGGTGGTGAGCTCGTGGCCGTCGACGCGGAAGGGCGCGCGCAGGGCGTCGAGCAGCTTCTGGGCCACCCGCGCCGCCGCCTCGGCGCCGGTGACGCCGTGGAGGAGGACCATGAACTCGTCGCCGCCGAGACGGGCGACGGTGTCGCTCTTGCGCAGGGTGCGCCGGAGCCGCTCGCCCACCGCCCGCAGCATGGCGTCCCCCAGCGGCAGGCCGAGGGAGTCGTTGACCAGCTTGAAGCGGTCCAGATCCACGAGCATCACGGCCAGCATCTGACGGTGGCGGCGGGCGCGCTCGATGGCGTCGCCGAGGCGGTCGAGGAACAGCAGCCGGTTGGGCAGGGCGGTGAGGGGGTCGTAGTAGGCGAGGGTGCGGATGGCCTCCTCGGTCTGGCGACGGACCGTCACGTCCCGCACGGTGACGGCGTAGCCGCCGGGCGGCACCCCCACGGGGGCGGCGCACAGTTCGAGCGCCACCAGCTCTCCGTCGCGGCGGCGGCCGGTGACCTCGGCATAGCCGACGGCGGCGCGCTCGAGCTGGCGGCGCAGCTCCTCGAAGTCGAAGGGCCGGTCCCCGGCCGGTCCCAGCAGCCGGGCGAAGGGCTCGCCCAGCACCTCCTCGGCGCTCCAGCCGAAGATCATCTCCGCCGCCTCGTTGAACCAGCGGATGCGGCCCTCCTCGTCGACGGCCACCACCCCGTCCGCCACCGCGCCCAGCACCGCCAGCAGCCAGCGCTCGCCGGGGCGCGGGCGCGCCGGCGCCGGCAGCGGCACCGGTGCCGCGGCGAAGCGGGCCGGTGCCTCCGCGAGACCGGGTGCGGCCGCCTCCCCCGCGCCGGCGCCTGCCTCGGCCGCCGCCTCCAGCGGCCGCAGGACCAGCAGCACGTGGCTCTCGTCCACCGGCGCCGCCATCGTCTCGTAGCGGCCGGTGGCCTCCGGCCAGGGGAGTTCCGTCTCCTCCACCAGCCGCTCGCGTCCGGCCAGCGCCCGTTCCACGAGATCGAGCCAGCGGTCGGCGAGCGCGGCGGGCAGCACCCGGGCGAGATCTTCGCCGACCCGTGCCCGCAGCCGGTCGGCCAGCGGCGTGGAGGGTTCGGGCGCCGCCCAGCGCAGGATGCCGTCCTCGCTCACCAGCAGCACCAGGACGTGGAGGATGCGGGCGACGAGGGCGGCACAGGCGACCGCCGGCTCGCCCTCGCGGGCCAGGGGCGGGACGGCACGGGCGATGGCGCCGAAGGCCCCCTCCACCAGTCCGTCCTCGCGCACCCGCGGCCGGACGCGGTCCACCACCGTCACCCGGCGGCCCTCGCCGAGTTCCAGACGATAGCGTACCTCCACCGTCTCGCCGCGCAGCAGCGCCTGGGTCCGCTGCTGGAGGACCTCGCGGTCCTCGGGCACCACCCTGACGAAAGGGGGATCGTCGAGGCGGCCGCGGCCGCCGAGACGCTCCACCCAGTCCGGGGTCCACCACACCGGCTCCAGCCGCCCCTCCTCGTCGACGGCGAGGAGATAGAGGATGCCGTGGGCGACGCGGGCGGCGAGTTCGAGGTCGCGGCCGGGACGGCCCGACGCCGGCTCGTCCCCGGCCACGTTCAACCAGAGCGCGAAAAGCCCCGGCCGACTGGCGACGGGTTCGCCATGGGCACGCACCGCCACCGATCCGGCACGGCCGCGAAGGGTCAGGCGGCCGTCGAAGACGCGGCGCTCCACACAGGCGTCACGCAGTTCCCGCCAGGCGGCCTCGTCGCCGCGGGCCCGCAGCAGCCGCCAGCTGCGCCCCGCGAGGTCCCCGTTCTCGTAGCCGAGGAGTTCACGGGCGGCGGCATTGACGTGGAGGATCTCGACGGTGCGGTCCTCGTGGGCGGCGAGGAGGACGACCGGGTCCGGGCTGGTGTCGAGTACGGCCGCAACGGTCGCATCCTCCAGTGCCATCGTCTCGCCCGTCTCCACAAGCGCGGCATCCAGAGCCCGTTCCGGCCGCCGCCATCTACCGGAGAGTCCGCGCACGGCGCGTGCCGCCCCTTCTGCCTACACGAGCGGGGCGAAAGGTCCAGTCCGCCGCCGGCGCGGGACGGACCGGGGCACACCCGGCGGTGCTCGCGCATCGCGCGAACGGCGTGCCCACCACAGCGGGGCGGGGTTGCGCCATCGCCCTCGGGGAGATATTTGATTTATGAAACACCACCGCGCCACGGAGGGCGGCCATGCGCATCGGCATCATCGGCGGCGGACCGGCGGGCCTCTACTTCGCGCTGCTGGCCAAGCGCGATCTTCCCGAACTCGCCATCGACGTCTTCGAGCGCAACCGTCCCGACGACACCTTCGGCTTCGGCGTGGTCTTCTCCGATCAGACCCTGGACACCCTGGAGGCGGCCGACCCGCCGAGCTACGCCGCCATTCGCGACAGCTTCGCCTACTGGGACGACATCGAGATCCACTTCAAGGGCACCGTCGAGCGCATCGCCGGCAACGGCTTCTGCGGTTGTGCCCGCACCACCCTCCTGAGCATCCTCCGGGAACGATGCCGCACCCTGGGAGTCCGTCTCCACTTCGAGCACGAGATCCGCGACGTGGCGGAACTCGCGGACCACGATCTCGTCATCGCCGCCGACGGCATCAACAGCCGCATCCGGCGGGCCTTCGCCGATCATTTCCGGCCAGAGGTGGATCTCCGGCCCAACCGCTTCTCCTGGATGGGATCGACCCGGCCGCTGGACGCCTTCACCTTCTTCTTCCGCGAGACCGGCCACGGCATCTTCATCGCCCACTGCTACCAGTACGAGCGGGGGCGGTCCACCTGGGTGATCGAGACGGATCCCGAGACCTTCCGCCGCGCCGGTCTCGAGGAGATGGACGAGACGGCGAGCGCGCGCTTCCTCGAAGAGGTCTTCGCCGAGGAGCTGCAGGGCCATCCGCTGCTGGTCAACCGCTCCATCTGGCGGCGCTTTCCCATGATCCGCTGCCGCCGCTGGGTGAAGGACAATCTGGTGCTGCTGGGGGATGCCAAGGCCAGCGCCCATTTCTCCATCGGCTCCGGCACCCGTCTCGCCATGGAGGATGCCATCGCCCTCCACGAGGCGCTGCGGGCCGAGGGGACGGTGACGGGCACGCTGCGCCGCTTCGAGGAGACCCGGCGGGACGAGGTGGAAAAGCTCCAGCACGCCGCCGACGTCTCGCTGGTGTGGTTCGAACAGGTGCGGCGTTACTGGCATCTGCCGCCGCTGCGCTTCGCCTTCGGCCTCATGAGCCGGGCCAAGGCCATCACCTACGACAATCTGCGTCTGCGCGATCCCGCCTTCGTCGCCCGCGTCGACCGGTTCCTCGCCCGCGAGGCACGGGAACGGGGCCACGACGTCCCCCTCGATCCGCCGCCACCGCCCATGTTCCTGCCCTTCCGCCTGCGCGATCTGGAGCTGTCCAATCGCGTGGTGGTCTCGCCCATGTGCATGTATTCCGCCACCGACGGGGTGGTGGGCGACTGGCATCTGGTCCACTACGGGGCCCGCGCCATGGGTGGCGCCGCCCTGCTGTTCACCGAGATGACGGCGGTCTCGCCCGACGCCCGCATCAGCCCCGGCTGTGCCGGCCTCTGGAACGACGCCCAGGAGGCGGCCTGGCGACGGGTCCTGGATTTCTGCCGGGCCCACGGCACCGCCCGGCTGTGCCTGCAGCTCGGCCATGCCGGTCGCAAGGGCGCCACCCGGCGCATGTGGGAGGGGATGGACGAACCGCTGGCGGAGGGCGGCTGGCCGATCCTCGCCCCCTCGCCCCTCCCCTATCTGCCCCACGGTCCGATGCCGCGGGAGATGACCCGCGAGGACATGGACCGGGTGGTGGCGGACTTCGTGCAGGCGACGGTGCGGGCGGCGCGTCTCGGCTTCGACATGGTGGAACTGCACTGCGCCCACGGCTATCTGCTGGCCTCCTTCATCTCACCCCTCACCAACCGCCGCCGCGACGCCTACGGCGGTCCGCTGACCCGCCGGCTGCGCTTTCCCCTCGAGGTGTTCGAGGCCATGCGCGCCGTCTGGCCCGAGGAGCGGCCCATGTCGGTGCGCATCTCCGCGGTGGACTGGGCGCCCGGCGGGCTCACCGAGGAGGAGGCGGTGGAGGTGGCGCGCGCCTTCGTGGCCGCCGGCTGCGACCTCGTGGACGTCTCCACCGGCCAGACGGTGCCCTGGCAGCGCCCCAGGTTCGGGCGCATGTTCCAGGTTCCCTTCGCCGACCGCATCCGCCACGAGGTGGGCTGCGCCACCATGGCGGTGGGTGCCATCACCGGTTGGGACCAGGTCAACACCATCGTCGCCGCCGGCCGTGCCGATCTGGTGGCGCTGGCGCGGCCCCATCTGACGGATCCCGTCTTCACCCTGCGGGCCGCCGCCTGGTACGGCTGGCGGCGCGGGCTGGCCTGGCCGCCCCAGTACGATCCCGGTTTCGAGCAGCTCTACCGTCTCGCCGAGCGCCAGCGCCAGGAATGGGAGGAGCTGCGGGAGAAGGCCAAGCCCCGCTCCCACGCGCTCCGGGTGGGCGAGCGGCCGGCCCTCTCAGGATGACGGGGAGTCGGAACCGAGCAGGCGGGCGAGCCGGGCCTCCTCCTCCGGCGCCAGCGCCGTCTCCGTCTCCTCGCGGCCCCGACGCCGCCGGAGGAAGAGGGCGACGCCCACGGCCCCCAGGGCCAGCACCACGAAGGGCCCCGCCCACAACGCCCATGTCGCCGGCTTCACCGGCGGTCGCAGGAGGATGAAGTCGCCGTAGCGGGCGGTGAGATAGGCGAGGATCTCCTCGTCGCTGTCGCCCGCCACCAGCCGCTCGCGCACGATGCGGCGGATGTCCTTGGCGAGATCGGCGTCAGAGTCGTCGATGGATTGGTTCTGGCACACGAGACAGCGGAGCTGGCGGCCGAGGGCGCGGGCCCGCGCCTCCAGCACCGGATCGTCGAGGATCTCGTCCGGCGAGACCGCCGCCGGCGCCGGCGCCGCCGGCAGCACGAGGGCGAGGAGCAGGGCGAGAAGGGCGAGCCGGCTCATTCGCCGCGGGCCTCCCGCTCCAGTTCCCGGATCAAGGGCAGGATCTTCTCCTCCACGTCCCGGGGCGTCATGGGACCCACGTGCTTGTACCGGATCACGCCCTCGGCATCCACCACGAAGGTCTCGGGAATGCCGTAGACGCCCCAGTCGATGGCCACCCGGCCGTCGCGGTCCTGGCCGATGCGGGTGAAGGGATCCCCCAGTCCCCCGAGGAAGGCCAGGGCATCCTCGGTGGCGTCCTTGTAGTTGATGCCGTGCACGATCACCCCCTCCTTCTCGGCCAGTCGGGTGATGACGGGATGTTCCGCCCGGCACGGGACGCACCAGGAGGCCCACACGTTCACGAGCACGGGTCGTCCTCCCAGATCCGCGCGCGAGAACCCGCGCTCGTCCCGCCCCGGGATGGGCGGCAGGCGGAAGTCGGGGGCGGGCTTGCCGATGAGGGCCGAGGGCAGCACCGAGGCGTCCCGGGTGAGCCCCCAGCCCAGGGCCGCCGCCACCGCCAGGAACACCAGGGTCGGCACCAGATAGACCAGGCGCGAGCGCCGCGGAGCCGCCGGTTCGCCGGTCACCGTCGCCATGATCCGCCCTCCCTCAGGCACGGGCCGGCGCCGTGGCCCGGGCCGGGGTCGGCGCACCGACCCTGAGGCGCCGGTCGCTCAGCGAGACGAAGCCGCCGAGGGCCATGAACACGGCACCGCCCCAGATCCAGAACACCAGGGGATTGTAGTAGAGCCGCACCGCCCAGCCGTCGCCCGACCGGTCGCCCAGCACGAAGTAGAGATCCCGCCAGGGATTGGTGGCGATGCCGGCCTCGGTGGTGCGCTGTCGCTCCACCGGATAGAAGCGACGGTCCGAGTGCAGGCGCAGCACCGGCTCCCCGTCCACCAGCACGGTGAAGCGGCCGCGATCCGCGACCCAGTTGGGGCCCTGCACCTTCTCCACCCCCTCGAAGCGTACGGTGTAGCCGGCGAGCTCCACTGTCTCGCCGGGGCGCATGACGAGGATGCGCTCGATCTGGCCGGTGGCGGAGACGGAGATGCCGAGGACGGTGAGCCCCACGCCCAGATGCGCCAGCACCAGCGCCACCGCCGAACGCGGCAGGCCCGTGAGGCGGCGCCAACTGCGGGCGAGGGGAATGCGGAAGAGCTGGATGCGTTCGGCGAGTTCCACCAGCGAGCCGACGATCACCCACATCGCCATGGCGATGCCGATGGCGCCCAGCGGCACCCGCCAGTCCATGAGGCCGAGATAGAGGATTCCCGCGACCAGCGCGGCGACGCCGGCGAGCCACAGGCGCTGCAGCACGGCGAGGAGATCGCCCCGTTTCCACGCCAGCATGGCGCCCACCGGCAGCGCCAGCAGCATGGGCACCATGATGGGAAGGAAGGTGGCGTTGTAGTAGGGCGGCCCCACCGAGATCTTGTCGCCGGTCACCGCCTCGAGGCCCAGGGGATAGAGGGTGCCGAGGAAGACGGTGGCGCAGGCGGTGGCCAGCAGGAGATTGTTGAAGACCAGGGCCCCCTCGCGGGAGATGGGGGCGAAGAGGGCGCTGGACTGCATGGCCGGGGCCCGCCAGGCGTAGAGGACCAGCGAGCCGCCCACCGCCAGCGCCAGCAGCAGCAGGATGAAGACACCGCGCTCGGGATCGTTGGCGAAGGCGTGGACGGAGGTGAGGACGCCCGAGCGCACCAGGAAGGTGCCCAGCAGCGAGAGGGAGAAGGTGAGGATCGCCAGCAGGATGGTCCAGTTCTTGAGGGTGTTGCGCTTCTCCAGGACGATGGCGGAGTGGAGCAGGGCGGTGCCGGCGAGCCACGGCATGAAGGAGGCGTTCTCCACCGGATCCCAGAACCAGTAGCCGCCCCAGCCCAGTTCGTAGTACGCCCACCAGCTCCCCAGCGCGATGCCGAGGGTGAGAAAGATCCAGGCCATCAGCACCCACGGCCGCAGCCAGCGGGCCCAGCTCGGGTCCACCCGCCCCTCGATCAGCGCCGCCATGGCGAAGGCGTAGGCGGTGGAGAAGCCCACATAGCCCAGGTAGAGCATGGGCGGATGCATGGCGAGGCCGGGATCCTGGAGGATGGGATTGAGCCCCTGACCGTCGAGGGGCGGCGGATCGAGCCGCTCGAAGGCGTTGGAGGTGAAGATCATGAAGGCGTAGAAGCCGAAGGCGACGAGGCCCTGGATGGAGAGGACCCGGCCGGCGAAGGTGGCGGGAAGGTTGCGGCCGAAGAGGGCGATGCCGGCGCCGAAGAGGGCGAGGATCCACACCCACAGCACCAGCGAGCCCTCGTGATTGCCCCAGGTGCCGGCGAACTTGTAGAGGAACGGTTTGCTGGAGTGGGAATTGAGATAGACGTTGCGGACCGAGAAATCGTCGCCGATGTGGGCGTTGACGAGGGTCGCGAAGGCGAAGGTGACGAGGGCGAACTGGATGAACGCCGCCTGGCCGCCCATCCGGATCAGGAGCGCGTCGCGCCGCATCGCGCCGAGGGTGGGGAGCAGGAACTGCAGTCCCGAGACGGCGAAGGCCAGGATCAGCGCATAGTGCCCGTACTCGATCATCGTTTCTCTCCCCTCGGCGCACCCTCCCAGTAGCCGGCCTCCTCGAGCGCGTCGGCCACCTCCTTGGGCATGTAGCGTTCGTCGTGTTTGGCCAGGACCTCGTCGGCGGCGAAGGTGCCGTCGGGCCGCAGCGTGCCCGTCACCACCACCCCCTGCCCCTCGCGGAAGAGATCCGGCAGCAGACCACGGTAGGTCACCGTCACCTCCTCCCGGGTGTCGGTGACGCGGAAGCGCACCGTGCCGTCCGGCAGACGCGAAAGCGACCCCTCGGCCACCAGACCGCCGATGCGCAGGCGGCGGCCCGGCTCCGCCTCGCCGGCGGCGATCTCGCTGGGGGTCACGAAAAAGGCGACGCTGTCGCCCAACGCCGCCAGCACCAGGGCGCTGGCCCCCGCCAGCAGCAGCAGTGCCAGGCCCACGATCAGGAGCCGCTGTCGCTTACGGAAGCGCATCGCCCTCCTCCCGCGCCGGATCGCCCGCGCGCACCGGCCGCAGTCGCCGGCGCGGCGTCGCCGCGGATCGCGCCGTCCGCTCCAGCGCCTCCAGTTCCCGACGCCGGCGGCGCAGCGTCGCCACCGTCCACGCCATCACGCCCCCCAGCACCAGGAAGGTGACGGCATAGGCGCTCCAAACGAAGGCGCCGTAGCCGCCCATCGCCAGGAACCCGTCCACCGCATCCGCGCTCCCGCGCTTGCCCCGGCCGCCGCGGCTGCCTAAACCCCGCGGAGGATCACAGCAGACAATGGTGGCCGTGCCCCAGCCGAACAAGGGATGCGGAAGCGACCGACGGGCGCAGGCACCCGTCGTTCCGACGCCCCCCCCGTCCGCATTGCGCCGGGACCTCGCCCGTCTCCACGTGCCGGACGGCGGCGACGAGGACTATCTGACCTTCCTGCGCCGGCGGCTCGGGGAGGAGCGGGAACGTCTGCATCGCGCCTTCCTCGCCGACCGCGATCCCGACCGGTTGCTGGGCGGCCTCGCCGATCTCACCGACGCCCTGGTGGCGGGACTCCTCGATCACGCCCAGCGCTTCGCCTATCCGACGCCCAATCCCACCGCCGGGGAGGCGGTGGCGGTGCTGGCGGTGGGCGGCTACGGCCGCCGCGAGATGGCGCCCTTCTCCGACGTGGACCTGCTGTTCCTCCATCCCTACAAGCGTACGCCGCTGGTGGAGCAACTGGCCGAGTTCGTCCTCCTCAAGCTCTACGACCTCGGCCTCAAGGTGGGGCACGCCGTGCGCTCGGTGGACGAGTGCCTGCGCTTCGCCGGCGAGGAGCCGACGGTGCTCACGGCGCTGCTGGAGACGCGGCTGGTGTGGGGATCGGCGGATCTGCACGCGCTCTTCCGCCGCCGTTTCGAGGCCGAGACCCTCCGCGGTCACGAACGGGGGGCGGTGGAGGCGATCCTCGCCGACCGCGAGCGTCGCCACGCCCGCGCCGGTGAGAGCCGCTATCTGCTGGAGCCCAACGTCAAGGAGGGCAAGGGCGGGCTGCGCGATCTGCAGAACCTGCTGTGGCTCGGGCGCATCCTCCACGGCGCCCGCAGCGCCCGCGATCTCGTGGCCCACGGCCTCATGGGCGAGGATGCGCTCGCCGTCCACGAGCGCTCGCGCCGCCATCTCTGGCGGCTGCGGTGTCATCTCCACTGGATCGCCGGCCGTGCCGAGGAACGGCTCACCTTCGACCTCCAGCCGGAAGTCGCCCGCGTCATGGGCTATCGCGGCGACGCGCGCGAGCGGGTCGAGCGGCTCATGCGCCACTACTACATGGTGGCGCGCGACGTGGGACACCTCACCCGGGTGGTGTGCACCGCCCTCGACGCCCAGCGCCGGCGCCGTCCCCGGGCGCGGCTGCGCCTGCCCTTCGGCCGCCGGCGGTTCGGCGACTTCGCGGTGGTGGACGGGCGGCTGCGGCCGCAGGATCCGGAACTGTTCGCCCACCGCCCCGCCGCCATGCTGGAGATCTTCCATCTCGCCCAGCAGCGCGGCCTCGACATCCACCCCGACGCCTTCACGGCCATGCGCCGCCATCTCAAGCGCATCGACGCGGAGGTGCGGGCCGATCCGGCGGCCAACCGCGTCTTCCTGGAGATCCTCACCTCCCGGCGCGATCCCGCCACCGCCCTCTCGCGCATGAACGAGGCGGGCGTGCTCGGCCAGTTCGTCCCGCCCTTCCGGCGCATCGTCGCCCAGTTCCAGCACACCCTCTACCACGTCTACACCACCGACGAGCACACCATCCGCGCCATCGACGTGCTCCACCGCATCGAGACCGGCGAGCTGGCCGAGGCCCACCCCCTCTCGGCCGCCCTGCTGCCGCAGGTGCAGCGGGCGCGCACCGAGCTCTACCTCGCCGTCTTCCTCCACGACATCGGCAAGGGCCGCCGGCGCGACCACAGCGAGCTGGGGGCGGAGATCGCGGCGCGGCTCTGTCCGCGCTTCGGTCTCGATGCCGCCGCCACCGACACGGTGGCCTGGCTGGTGCGCCACCACCTGCTGATGACCCGCTTCGCCTTCCGGCGCGACATCGAGGATCCCCAGACCATCGAGGACTTCGTCTCCATCGTCCAGTCGCCGGAACGGCTGAAGCTGCTGCTGCTGCTCACCGTCGCCGATCTGCGGGCGGTGGCCCCCAACGCCTGGAACGCCTGGCGCGGCCAGCTCCTGCGCGAGCTCTACCACGAGGCGCTGGGCGCCATGACGGCCGGCGGGACGACGGGGCGGGTCCAGGCCCGCATCGCCGCGAGGCGGCGGGAGCTGGGCGAACGACTGGCCGCGCTCGGCTGGCCGCGGGCGGAGGTGGACGCCTGGCTGGAACGTCACGAGGACGGCTATTTCCTCGCCTTCCCCGGCGAGGAGCTGGTCTTCCACGCCACCACCCTGCGGCCGGCGGAACGGGACGGCGCGCTTCCGGTGATCGCCTTCCGGGCCGACGAGTTCCCCGCCCGCACGCGGGTGCTGGTCTTCGCTCCCGACCATCCCGGTCTGTTCATGAGCCTCGCCGGCGCCCTCGCCGCGTCCGGGCTCAGCATTCTCGACGCCCGCATCTTCACCACCCGTGACGGCATGGCCCTCGACGTGCTCGACGTCCAGGAGCCGCGCACCCACGCCGCGGTGAGCGATCCCGGCCGTCTCGAACGCCTGCGCGCCAATCTGGAGAAGGCCATCACCGGCGAGATCGACCCGGGCCGCCGCCTCGCCGCCCGCGCCGCCGCCCCCACGCCCGCCGACGTGTTCCGGGTGGAGCCGCGGGTGGTGGTGGACAACCGGGCGAGCCGCACCTGCACGGTGGTGGAGGTGCGCGCACGCGACCGGGTCGGGCTGCTCCACGATCTCGCCCGCGCCTTCGTGCGCGAGAACGTCAACATCAAGAGCGCCCACATCACCACCTACGGCGAGCGGGCGGTGGACGTGTTCTACGTCAAGGACCTCTACGGCATGAAGCTCACCAATCCCCGCCGCATCGCCCGCCTCGAGGAGGCACTCCTCGAGGCCATCGGGGGCCGCACGGAGACCACGGTGCCGGCGTGAACGTCCTCCGCAACGCCTTCACCGTCGGCACCCTCACCCTGCTCTCGCGGGTGCTGGGCTTCGTGCGCGACGCCACGATGGCGGCGGTGGTGGGGGCGGGAGTGGCGGCCGACGCCTTCTTCGTCGCCTTCAAGCTGGCCAACCTCCTGCGCCGGCTGTTCGCCGAGGGCGCCTTCGCCGCCGGTTTCGTCCCCCTCTTCGCCCGCACCCTCGCCGGCGAGGGGCGGGCGGCGGCCCGCCGCTTCGCCGAGGAGGCGGCGGCGGTGCTGGCCTGTGTGCTGTTCGCGGTGGTGCTGGCGGCCGAACTGGCCATGCCCTGGCTGGTGCGGCTCCTGGCCACCGGCTTCGATCCCGAGGGGCCCCGTCACGCCCTCGCCGTCGAGCTCTCCCGCATCACCTTCCCCTATCTCGCCTTCGTCTCGCTGGGCGCCCTCGCCGCCGCCGTCCTCAACGGTCTCGGCCGCTTCGCCGCCGCCGCGGCGACGCCGGTGGTGCTCAATCTGGTGCTGATCGGCGCGCTTGCCGCCGCCGTGGGGCTGGATCTCGTGCCGGTCTACCCGCTGGCGTGGGGCGTGTTCACCGCGGGACTCCTCCAGCTCGCCCTGCTGGCGGTGGCGCTCCATCGCGCGGGCTTTCCCCTGCGCCCGCGTCCGCCCCGCCTCGGCCCGCGCCTCCGCCGGCTCTTCGCCCTGGTGCTGCCGGGCGCGGTGGGTGCCGGCGTCTATCAGCTCAATCTGGTGGTGGACACCTGGTTCGCCTCCCATCTGGAGCCGGGGGCCATCTCCTGGCTGTTCTACGCCGATCGGCTGGTCCAACTGCCCCTGGGCGCGGTGGGCGTGGCCCTCGGCACCGCCCTCCTCCCGGAACTGTCCCGTCAGCTCCGGCAGGGACGGGAGGAGGCCGCCCGCGCGACCCTCAACCGTGCCCTCGAGGCCTGCCTGCTGCTGGCGCTGCCCGCCGCTGCCGCCCTCGCGGTCGCGGGCCGCCCCATCGTCGCCGGCCTGTTCGAGCGCGGGGCCTTCGATTCCGCCGACACCGCCGCCACCGCCGCCGCCCTCGCCGCCTTCGCCCTCGGCCTGCCCGCCTACATGGCCATCAAGGTGCTGGCCCCCGGCCATTTCGCCCGCGAGGACACGCGCACGCCGGTGGCGGTCGCGAGCCTGTGCCTGCTCGCCAACCTGGTCCTGGTGGCGCTGCTGGTGGGGCCCCTCGGCCATGTGGGAATCGCCCTCGCCACCGCGCTCTCCAACTGGGTCAACGCCTTCCTCCTCGCCCTCCTGCTGCGGCGCCGGGGCCATCTGCGCCCGGACCGGCGCCTCGCCCGTCGCACCCTCCGCGTCCTCCTCGCCACGGCGGCGATGACCGCGGTCCTCGCCGGCCTCGACGGGCTCGCCTTCCCCACGGACGCCGTCCTCCGCGTGATCCTGCTGGTGACGGCGGGGCTCGCCACCTATGCCGTCGCCGCCTTCGCCCTCGGTGCGGTGCGCCCGGGCGACGTCCGGGAATGGTTCCGACGGAGCGGGAGGACGGCATGATCGTCCCGTACCGGGACCTTGTCGTCGGCGGCGGCGGGTGCTAAGCGCGCCCCGGTCCGCCACCGGATCCCCACAGCCGTGACACGCCCCGTCCCGCGGGCGAGCGTGGCGGTGCTGCTCGCCGCCCTCGTCGCCTTCCAGTCGGTCTCCACCGACCTCTATCTGCCGGCCCTGCCGGCCATCGTCGTCGATCTCGCCACCGGCGTCGAGGAGATCCAGCTCACCCTCTCTCTGTTCCTGATGGGTTTCGGTGCCGGTCAGCTCCTCTGGGGGCCACTGTCGGACCGCTTCGGTCGCCGCCCGGCCCTGCTCGCCGGCCTCGCCGCCTATGTGGCGGCGGCCGCGGGCTGTGCGCTGGCGCCGGGGATCGCGGTGCTGGTGGCGCTGCGGCTGCTCCAGGGGATCGCCGCCGCCGTCGGCCCCTCGGTGGGGCGGGCGGTGGTGCGCGACCTGTGGGCCCCGGCGGAGGCCGGACGCGTGCTGGGCTATCTCGCCGCCGCCATGGCACTGGGGCCGATGCTGGGGCCGATCCTGGGCGGGTGGCTCACCGAACGCCTCGGCTGGCGCGCCGCCTTCTGGGCCCTCGCCGCCTTCGGTACGCTGGTGCTGGCGGCCACCCTGCGGGTCCTGCCCGAGACCGTGCCCGCGCGGGATGCCGGCGCCCTCGCCCCGCGCCGTCTGCTCGCCGCCTGGCGCACGGTGCTGGCCCATCCCCTCTTCCGGGCGAGCGTGCTGGCCGCCGCCCTCTCCTACGGCGGCATCTTCGTCTGGATCTCCGGATCGCCCCATCTGCTGGTGGGGGTGCTGGGCATGAGCCCCGGCGCCTACGGCCTCGCCTTCGCCCTGTCGGTCGTGGGTTACATGAGCGGCAGCTTCCTCGGAGCCCGTCTCTCCCGTCGCTTCGGCCCGACCCTTCCCTTCCGGCTGGGCGGGCCCTTGGCCGCCCTCGCCGGCCTCGCCGCGGCCCTGGTCCTCGCCCGCCTTCCGGCCACCGCGGCCGGGATCCTGCCCTTCGCCTTCGCCACCATGCTCGCCGCCGGCTTCGTGCTGCCGGCCGCCATGGCCGCATCCCTCGCGCCCTTTCCCGAACGGGCCGGCCTCGCCTCCGGCCTGCTGGGGGCGCTCCAGCTCGCCATCGCCTCCGGCATCGGCTACGGCGTCGCCGCCGCCTTCGA
>JALSGP010000001.1 GCA_026982705.1 Alphaproteobacteria bacterium | reverse complement strand
CCGGAATCGCCGGCGAAGCGCACCACCGCCGTCTCCAGCTCCCGCACCTCGCGCCCCGCCTCCCGGGTCCGTCCGCTCTCCTCGGCCACCGCCATGGGAAGGGCCTCCGTCGTCGCGCGGCCGCGGCCGCCTCGTCCTTGTCCGCGGATGCGTATTCGCATTCCTTGATATGGCGCAAACGCCACCGCCCTCAGCCGGGACCGGGACGGGAGACACGCGCGGGTGTGCGGGCGAGATGGATGCCGCACTCGCTCTTGTCGAGGCCACGCCAGCGTCCCGCCCGCGGCGGCTCGCCGGGCCGCACCGGGGTGGTGCAGGGGGCGCAGCCCACCGAGGCGTAGCCACGGATCTCCAGCGGATGGGGCGGCAGGCCGCGCAGGCGGCGGTAGAGCCGCACCTCCTCCGGCGTCCAGGTGGCGAGGGGATTGAGGCGGACGATGCCGCGGGCGGGATCCCGCTCCACCGGCGGCAGCGTGCGTCGCAGCCCGCCCTGGTAGCGCTTGCGGCCGGTGATCCAGGCGCGGATGCCGGCGAGGGCGGCATCCAGAGGTTCCGTCTTGCGGAGATGACAGCAGAGATCGGGATCGCGGCGGTGGAGATCGCCGTCGGGGTCGAGGCGGGCGAGATCGGCGGGATCGGGGCACACCGTGCGGACGTCCCGCAGGCCCAGAAGGGCCACCAGGTGGTCGCGATAGGCGAGGGTCTCCGGGAACAGCCTGCCGGTGTCGAGGAAGATCACCGGCAGCGCGGGATCGACGGAGGCCACCATGTCCAGCAGGACGGCGCTCTCGGTGCCGAAGGAGGAGACGAGGGCGAGGTCGCGGCCGAAGATGGCCCGCGCCCGCCGCAACAGCTCGAGCCCGCCGACGTGGGCCAGGGCCGCCGCGATCTCGGCGAAGGGCGCATCGGCCGGAGGCAGGGGCGCCCGCGCCCGCCAGACCGCCACCCTCACGGCTCCGCCTCCCCGCCGCCCGCGGCGTGACGCGCCCGCCAGATGGAGCGGGCACCCGCCTCGGGGGCGTAGATGCGCGGCAGGCGGATGCGGGCGAGGATGGCGAGATCGCCTTCCTCGAGGGCGGGCAGCTCGGCGCTGTCGAAACCGGCCAGCTCCAGATGGGGCACCAGATCGAGCACCAGGGCCCCGGCCGCGCGCAGCTCGCCCGTGAAACCCAGCCGTGCCCGCAGCAGGCGGGCCTGGGAGTGGGGGCGGCCGTCGTGGGGGAAGGCGAAGTGCAGCCGCACCAGCGCCAGATCCGGCAGATGCGGGCGGAGATCGGCGGGATCGTCGACGGGCGCCAGATCGACGCCGAGGGGACGGACGGCGAGGTCGGCGAGCCGGTCACGGGGGACGATCACCGGACCGCGGGCGGGCCGCGGGCCGGTGCCGTCCCATGTCCGCCAGGGATCGTCACGCAGGATCGCGGGCGGGGCGAGCCGGAGTAGGGGCATGGATCACCTCCCGGAGAGCGGCGGGGCCGACGCGGCGGACGAAGTCGAGGAAACGCTCGCGGGGGTCCCGCCGGCGGGCCCGATAGAGGTCGAGCATGCGGAGGAGGGCGGGGACGATCTCCTCGCGGGAGAGGGCCGGGCCGAGGACGGTCCCGAGGGCGGCGTCCTCGGCGTCGCTGCCGCCCACGGTGATCTGATAGGCCTCGCGTCCCCGCTTCTCGAGGCCGAGCACGCCGATGTGGCCCACGTGGTGCTGGCCGCAGGCGTTGATGCAGCCGGAGATGCGGATGGCCAGCTCTCCCAGCTCGCGGTCGAGACCGCGGGCGGCGAGGGCGCGGGCCAGCTCCTGCGCCACCGGGATGGAGCGGGCGGTGGCGAGCTGGCAGTAGTCGAGGCCGGGGCAGGAGACGAGGTCGGTGGCGCGGCGCCAGTTGGGCGTGGCGAGGCCGGCCGCCGCCAGCTCCGCCCACAGCGCCCGTAGCGCTCCGGCGCGCACGTGGGGCAGCACCAGGTCCTGCTCGTGGGTGGTGCGGATCTCGCCGAAGCTGTGGCGCTCCGCCAGATCGGCCAGAAGGCGCATGGCGGCGGCGTCGAGATCGCCGGGCACGGCCCCCGGCCGCTTGAGGGTGACCACCACCGCCCGGTGGCCGGGGTGGCGATGGCGGAGCACGTTGGTGGCGACGAAGGCGTCGAAGGCGGAATCGTGCCGTCGGTCGGCCGCGAGCCGTGCCTCCTCCGCCGCCGCGTCCACCGCGTGGGCCGGGGAGGCGAAGTGGCGGGCGATGCGGGCGAGCTCGCGGCGGCCGAGGTCCACCAGTTCCGGATCGCGGCCGGCGGCGTATTCCGCCTCCACCACGGCGCGGAAGCGTTCGATTCCGAGATCGTGGACGAGGATCTTGAGGCGCGATCTGTAGAGATGGTCGCGGCGGCCGAAGCGGTTGTAGGTGCGGAGGATGGCCCGCACGTAGGGCAGCAGTTCCTCCGCCGGCAGGTCCTCGCGCAGCCGCTGGCCCAGCATGGGCGTGCGTCCGAGACCGCCGCCCGCCAGCACCTCAGCCCGCACCCGGCCGTCGTCCCGCCACAGGCGGATGCCGATGTCGTGGGCGCGGATCATGGCGCGGTCGCGGCGGGCGCCGATCACCGCCATCTTGAACTTGCGGGGCAGGAAGTGGACCTCCGGGTCGAGGGTGAGGAACTGGCGCAGCAGCTCGCACCAGGGGCGCGGATCCACCTCCTCGTCGGGGGCGACGCCGGCGAAGGGATCGCTCGTGATGTTGCGGATGCTGTTGCCGCAGGCCTGGATGGGGGCGAGGTCCGCCTCGGCCAGCCGTTCGAGGACGGCCGGCGCGTCCACGAGACGGATCCAGTGGAACTGGACGTTCTGACGGGTGGTGACGTGGGCGTAGCCGCGGTCGAAGCGCTCGGCCACCTCGGCGAGGGTGCGGAGCTGGTCGGCCCGCAGCGTGCCGTAGGGGATCGGCACCCGCAGCATGTAGGCGTGGAGCTGGAGGTAGAGGCCGTTCAGGAGGCGTAGACGGCGGAAGGTCTCCTCGTCGAGACGGCCTTCCAGCCGGCGCCGGACCTGGTCGGCAAACTGGCGCACGCGGGCGCGCACCAGCTCGCGGTCGTGGGCGTCATAGCGGTACACGGCGGCCTCCCCGCGGATCGGGATCGCGCTGGAGCTCGGGATGGACGGTGGGGCCGAGGGCGCGGATGCGCTCGCGCAGGCGCACGGGCACCGGCAGACCGTGGTCGACGGTGACCTCGACGAGGGTCGGATCCACCACGAGGCCCGCCGCCGCGTCCCGTGCGGCCCGTGCAGCGAGGGCCTCGGCCTCCGGGTCGCCGTGGGCCACCGTCGCCTCCGCCAGCGACTCGCGCCAGCCGGAGGCGGCGAGGTAGACCACGCGGCCGTCGGTGAGGCGGTGGGCGACGGCGATCCGGGCCGTGCCGGCACGTCGTCCGCCGGGGCGGGCGGCGGGTTCATCCTTATGTGTCATGTGAAATACGCTCATTTACGATCCGGGCGCGTATTATCTGATTGAACGTGGCTAGTCAAGAAAAATATCATTCATACATGAAATTCATGCTAAATATGACTTCCGTCCGGAGCCGCGGTGCCCGTCCCGGTGCACCGGATCCGGCGGGTGGGTGGAGACACGGGTGGCGGCGGGGAGAACGAACGGAAGTCGAGGAAGGGAGATCAGGCGGGCGTGCGCAGTCGGGCGCGGTGGCGGGCCAGCAGCGGCGCCAGATAGCGGCCGGTGTGGCTCTCGGACACGGCGGCGACGGCCTCCGGCGGGCCCTCGGCCACCACCCGGCCACCGCCGTCGCCGCCCTCGGGACCGAGATCGACGATCCAGTCGGCCGTCTTCACCACGTCGAGATTGTGCTCGATGACGATCACCGTGTTGCCCTGGTCCACGAGCGCGTGCAGCACCTCCAGCAGCCGGCGCACGTCCTCGAAGTGGAGGCCGGTGGTGGGCTCGTCGAGGATGTAGACGGTCCGCCCCGTCGCCCGCCGCGACAGTTCCCGCGCCAGCTTCACCCGCTGGGCCTCGCCGCCGGAGAGGGTGGTGGCCGGCTGGCCCAGCTGGATGTAGCCGAGGCCCACCCGCTGCAGCACCTCGAGGCGCTGGCGCACCGTCGGCACCGAGGCGAACAGTTCCCTCGCCTCGTCCACGGTCATGCGCAGCACGTCGGCGATGGACCGCCCCTTCCAGGTCACCTCCAGCGTCTCGCGGTTGTAGCGGGCGCCCTTGCAGGCGTCGCAGGTGACGTGGACGTCCGGCAGGAAGTGCATCTCGATGCGCAGCACGCCGTCGCCCTGACAGGCCTCGCAGCGCCCGCCACGGACGTTGAAGGAGAAGCGTCCCGGCCGGTAGCCGCGGGCCCGCGCCTCGGGCAGGCCGGCGAACCACTCGCGGATGGGGGTGAAGACGCCGGTGTAGGTGGCCGGGTTGGAGCGGGGCGTGCGGCCGATGGGCGACTGATCGATCTCCACCACCTTGTCCACGTGTTCGAGCCCGTGGAGCGCCCGGTGGTCGCCCACCGGCAGGCGGGCACCGTGGAGGTGGCGGGCGAGGGCCGGATAGAGGGTGTCCACCACCAGCGAACTCTTGCCCGAACCCGACACGCCGGTGACGCAGACGAACAGGCCGAGGGGAATGGCCACGTCGATGTCGCGCAGATTGTGGGCGCGACAGCCCTCCAGCACCAGCCGGCGGGCCGGGTCGGGGCGCCGTCGCGTCCGCGGCAGCGGGATCTCGCGCCGGCCCGAGAGATACTGGCCGGTGAGACTCTCGGGATGGCGGGCGACCACCTCGGGCGGCCCCTCCGCCACCACCCGGCCGCCGTGGACGCCGGCGCCCGGTCCCATGTCGATCACGTGGTCGGCGCGGCGGATGGCCTCCTCGTCGTGCTCCACCACCAGCACCGTGTTGCCGAGATCGCGCAGGTGCTCGAGGGTGCGCAGCAGCCGGTCGTTGTCCCGCTGGTGGAGCCCGATGGAGGGCTCGTCCAGCACGTAGAGCACGCCGGTGAGCCCGGAGCCGATCTGCGAGGCGAGGCGGATGCGCTGGCTCTCGCCGCCGGAGAGGGTGCCCGCGTCGCGCGCGAGGGTGAGATAGGAGAGGCCCACGTCCACGAGGAAGCCGAGCCGTTCGCGGATCTCCCGCAGCAACCGCTCGGCGATGGTCCGCTGCTTCTCCGTGAGCCGCGCCGGCAGCGCCTCGAACCAGGCCCGCGCGCGGGCGATGTCCATGGCCGCCACCTCGCCGATGTGGAGCCCGTCGATCCGCACGCACAGCGCCTCCGGACGCAGACGGTGGCCACCGCAGGCCTCGCACGGCCGTTCCGTGAAGTATCGACGCAGATCCTCGCGGAAGCCGGCCTCGCTGCTCCTCAGCCGCCGCTCCAGGTTCGGGATCACCCCCTCGAAGGGCTTCCGGGTCTCGAAGCGGCGGCCCCCGTCGGTGAAACGGAGGGTCACCGGCTCCTCGCCGGTGCCGTGGAGGATGGCCCGACGCACCCGCTTCGGAAGCCGCTTCCAGGGCGTCGCCGGATCGACCCCGAAATGGCGGCAGAGCGCCCGCAGCACCTGCTGGTACCAGGGCAGGGTGCCGTTGGCCCAGGGTTCGATGGCCCCCTCGGCGATGGAGCGGTCGGGATCCGGCACCACCAGTTCGGGATCGGCCACGAGATGGCGGCCGAGACCGTCGCAGGCCGGACAGGCGCCGTAGGGGCTGTTGAAGGAGAACAACCGGGGTTCGATCTCCGGCACGGTGAAGCCGGAGACGGGACAGGCGAATCGGGCCGAGAGCAGGATGCGCTCCCCGGAATCGGCGTCCTCCGCCACCGCCAGTCCGTCGGCCAGCTCCAGCGCCGTTTCCAGCGAATCGGCGAGGCGGCCCGCCAGATCCGGTCCGATCACCAGCCGGTCCACCACCACCTCGATCTCGTGGCGGCGCTTCCGGTCGAGGGGCGGGACCTCGTCGATCTCGTAGAGGGTGCCGTCCACCTTGACCCTCGGGAAGCCGCGCCGCTGCAGCTCCGCGAGTTCGCGCCGGAACTCGCCCTTGCGCCCGCGCACCACCGGCGCCAGCAGATAGAGACGGGTGCCCGCGGGCAGCGCCAGCAGCCGGTCCACCATCTGCGAGACCGTCTGCGCCTCGATGGGCAGACCCGTGACCGGCGAGTGCGGCAGGCCCAGCCGCGCCCACAGCACCCGCATGTAGTCCCAGATCTCGGTGACGGTGCCGACGGTGGAGCGCGGGTTGCGCGAGGTGGTCTTCTGCTCGATGGAGATGGCCGGCGAGAGCCCCTCGATGCGGTCCACGTCCGGCTTCTGCATCAGTTCCAGGAACTGGCGGGCGTAGGCGGAGAGACTCTCCACGTAGCGCCGCTGCCCCTCCGCGTAGATGGTGTCGAAGGCCAGCGAGCTCTTGCCCGATCCCGAAAGGCCGGTGATCACCACCAGCCGGTCGCGGGGGATGTCCACGTCGATGTCGCGGAGATTGTGCTCGCGCGCGCCGCGCACGCGGATGTAGCGTTCCATGACGCCCCGTCGTCGCCGTCGCCCGGCGTCGAGAAATGTCCGCCGCCCGCCGACCGGGCAAGATCGGGGATTCAGCCGGCGTGCGGTCGTGCCAGCCACAGGCCGGGGAAGGGCAGGGTCTCCAGGACGTAGCCGAGCCCGTCCAGCACCGCCCGCACCTCCTCCACCGTGCCGGGCCGGTTGAGATCGCCCGCCTCCAGCAGGATCCGCGGCCGGCAGCGGCGCAGCAGCGCGGCGCCTCCCCGCAGCACCGCCGCCTCGTGTCCCTCCACGTCGATCTTGAGAAAGCCCACGTCACCCAGCTCGAAATCGTCGAGACGGGCGAGGCGCACCCGCACGCGGCGGATCTCGTCCGCCGCCACCCGCGCGAGCCGGTTCGCCGGGTCCACCGTCCCGAGTCCCTCCAGCTCGCGCCCGGCCACCGCCGGCACCCGCAGCTCCACCTCGCCGCCCCGGTCGGAGAGGGCGCAGGCGTGCACCCTGACATCCGGCAGCGCCCGGGCGAGACGGCGGGCGAGGCGGGGGTTGGCCTCGAAGGCGTGGACCGCCGCGGCGAGACGGGCGAGATGCCAGGTCACCACCCCGCGGGCCGCGCCCACGTCCACCGCCACCCGCTGCCGCGGCACCAGACGCGGCAGCAGATCCAGCTCCCGCTTGCCGACGAGACGGCCGGCCCGGGCCAGCCAGGGCTGGACCAGGCGTGGCGGCACCAGCCGTTCCACCCGGTCCACCCACGCCAGCAGACGGGACGCCGTGGTGACGTCCACGACCATCCTCCCCGCGGACCGGCGACGAGCATGCGCCACCCGTCCGTCACCGGCAAGGGCACGGTACGGCCCCGCATCCTCCGATATCGTGCGGGGCGGCGCGGGGCCGGCTTGCCGGCCTCCCACCGCCGCCCCATTCTGGAGTCGCCATGACCGCCGCCCGCCCGCGCGACCGCGGTCGTGTCCTGGCGCTGCTGGGGCCGACCAACACCGGCAAGACCCACTACGCCGTCGAGCGGATGCTCGCCTACGACTCGGGCTGCATGGGCTTCCCGCTGCGCCTGCTCGCGCGCGAGATCTACGACCGGGTGGTGGCGGTGAAGGGGCCGGAGCGGGTGGCACTGGTGACGGGGGAGGAGCGCGTGGGGCCGCCGGATGCCCCCTACGTGCTGGCCACCGTCGAGGCCATGCCCCTCCATCGGCGCTTCAGCTTCCTCGCCGTCGACGAGATCCAGCTCTGCGCCGACTACGAGCGCGGCCACGTCTTCACCGACCGGCTGCTGCACGCCCGCGGCACCGTCGAGACCGTCTTCATGGGCTCCGACACCATCCGCCCCCTGCTGCGGCGGCTGGTGCCGGAGGCGGAGGTGAGTTCGCGACCGCGTTTCTCGACCCTGAGCTACGCCGGCGCCGCCCGCCTCGACCGTCTGCCCCGGCGCAGCGCCATCGTCGCCTTCACCGCCGCCGACGTCTACGCCCTGGCGGAGGTGATCCGCCGCCGGCGGGGCGGGGCGGCGGTGGTGCTGGGCGCCCTCAGTCCCCGCACCCGCAACGCCCAGGTGGCCATGTATCAGGCGGGAGAGGTGGACCATCTCGTGGCCACCGACGCCATCGGCATGGGCCTCAACATGGACCTGGGCCACGTGGCCTTCGCCGCCCTCCGCAAGTTCGACGGTCGCCGGATCCGTCCCCTCACCGCTCCCGAGGTGGCCCAGATCGCCGGCCGCGCCGGCCGCCACATGGCCGACGGCACCTTCGGCGTCACCAACGGCCTGCCGGATCTGGATCCGAAGATCGTCCGCGCCGTCGAGACCCACAGCTTCGAGCCGCTGAAGTTCCTCTACTGGCGCAACGCCGATCTCGACTTCTCCGATCTCGACGCACTGATCCGGAGCCTGGAGGCGCCGCCGCCGCATCCCGGTCTCGTGCGCGTGCGCGATGCCCTCGACGACCGCTCGCTGCTGCTGCTGGCCCGCCGCGAGGAGATCCGGCGGCTGGCCGACACGCCCGAGCGGGTGCGCCTGCTCTGGGAGGTCTGCCAGATCCCGGACTACCGCAAGACCTTGGCCGAGGCCCATCTGCGGCTGCTGGAGACGGTCTTCCGCCATCTGGTGGGGCCGGCCGGGCGACTTCCCCGCGACTGGGTGGCGCGCATGATCACCCGCCTCGACCGTACCGACGGCGACATCGACACGCTGGTGGCGCGCATCGCCCACATCCGCACCTGGACCTATCTCGCCCACCGTACCGACTGGGTGGAGGAGGCGCGCCACTTCCAGGAGCGGGCGCGGGCGGTGGAGGACCGGCTCTCCGACGCCCTCCACGACCGTCTCACCCAGAAGTTCGTCGACCGCCGCACCACCGCCCTGCTGCGGCGCCTGCGCGAGGAGGGACATCTCGCCGCCGACATCGACGCGGACGGTGCGGTGCGGGTGGACGGCCACCACGTGGGGGATCTGGTGGGGCTGCGCTTCACCCCGGCCCGGGGCGAGCATGAGCTGGAGCGGCGGGTGCTGGCCCGGGCCGCCCGCCGCGCTGTCCACCGCGAGATCCGCGCGCGGGCCCGCCGCATGGCGGCCGCCGGCGACGCGGCGCTGACGCGGCAGGGACGTCGGCTCTGCTGGGAGGAGGCGCCGGTGGCCGAGATCCGCCCCGGGCCCGATCCCCTGCGTCCGCGCGTCCGTCTCCTCGCCGGCCCCGAGCTGGAGCCGGCCGAGGCCCAGCGGCTGGTCCGCCGCCTCGAGGAGCATCTGGCCCGGGAGCTGGAGCCGGTGACGGGTCCGCTCTTCGCCCTCGAGGCGCTGGCCGAGGCGCCGGAGGTGCCGGCACCGGTCCGCGGTCTCGCCTGGCAGCTGGTGGAGGGATTGGGCGGCGTGCCCGCCGCGCGGGTGGCGGCGCTGGTGC
Organism: Alphaproteobacteria bacterium; assembly: GCA_026982705.1. Classification (GTDB taxonomy): domain Bacteria; phylum Pseudomonadota; class Alphaproteobacteria; order Geminicoccales; family Geminicoccaceae; genus HRBIN39. The sequence goes on along the minus strand of JALSGP010000001.1, from coordinate 26,387 downwards.
GCGCCCTCGATGCCCGCGGCCGGCGCACCCTCGGCCGTCTCGGCGTCCGTTTCGGCCGTCTCCAGCTCTATCTGGCGCCGCTGCTGCGGGCGCCGCTGTTGCCGCTGCGCGCCTTCCTGCTGGGGCTCGTCCACGACCTCGAGCTCGTGCCGCCGCCGGCCGGCCGCACCGTCTGGCGCGAGGATCCGCCGGCGCGTCCGGAGCTGGTGACGGGGCTCGGCTTCGTGCCCTTCGACGGCTTCGCCCTGCGGGTGGACGTGGCGGAGCGGCTGGCGCTGCGGCTGCGGGCACGGGCGTGCGACGGTCCCTTCCCGCTCCCGGTGGATATGGCGGCGGAGGCCGGGCTCACCCGCGAGGAGCTGGCGCGGGTCCTGCGCAGGCTGGGCTTCCGCCGCCGCACCGCGGACGGCCGGGACCTCTACTTCCGCCCGCGCCGGCGCGGCGCCCGCCGCCGCGCGCGTGTCGCGGCGGCCGCCGCCTCGCCCTTCGCGGTCCTGCGGGAGACGGGGAGCACGGCCTCGTGAGCGACGCGAGCCTGCGCCTCGACCGCTGGCTCTGGCACGCCCGCTTCGTCCGCCGGCGGGAGATGGTGGCGGCACTGGTGGAACGGCGCTGCGTGCGCCTCAACGGCGAACTGGTGACCCGCCCCCATCGGCCGGTGCGGGCGGGCGACGTGCTCACCCTCGGCATCGGTCGCCGGGTCTATCTGGTGCGGGTGGTGGCCCTGGGCACGAGACGCGGGCCGGCCGCCGAGGCCCGGACCCTCTACGAGGCGCTCCCGGGTTCCGATCCGCTGCCGCGCTGAGCCCTGGGCGGGCGCGGACCGAAGATGGCGGTGCCCACCCGCACGTGGGTGGCCCCGAAGCGCACCGCCACCTCGAAATCGGCGCTCATGCCGACGGAGACGGCGGCGAGTCCGTTGCGCGCGGCGAGCTTCTTCAGGAGAGCCGTGTGCAGCGCCACGTCCTCGTCCACGGGCGGGATCGCCATCAGCCCCACGACGTCCAGCCCGTAGGTCTCGCGGCACAGCCGCACGAAGCCGTCCACCTCCGCCGGTGCCACCCCGGCCTTCTGCGGCTCCTCGCCGGTGTTCACCTCCACCATCACCGGCAGCCGCCGGCCCCGCTTCTCCATGGCGCGGGCGAGACGGGCGGCGAGACGCTCGCGATCGACGGTCTGGATCACGTCGAAGAGCGCCACCGCCTCCTCCGCCTTGTTGGTCTGCAGCGCCCCCACCATGTGCAGCTCCACGTCGGGAAAGCGCCGCCTAAGCTCCGGCCAGCGGCGGGCCGCCTCCTGCACGTAGTTCTCGCCGAAGACCCGCTGGCCCGCCTCGAGGGCGGCGAGGATGCGCGCCGGCGGCTGCGCCTTGGCCACCGCGACGAGGGTCACCTCGGCGGGATCGCGGCCCACCTCCCGGCAGGCCGCGGCGATGCGCCGGCGCACCTCGGCGAGATTGGCCGCCACGTCCACCACCGCCGTCTCCGCCGTCACCGGTCCGTCTCCCCACGGATCCGGCCGCGAGAGTCGCCCGCCCGCGCCCGCCGTCAAGGCGGGTCCCCGGTCCCTTGGCGACGGGGTCCCGGCCGGCTATGAGGCGGCCGGTCCCCGGAGCCCGTCCATGCCCAGCTTCGTCGAACTCGAGGCCCGCCTGCGCCTGCCGGTGGTGGCGGCGCCCCTGTTCCTGGTCTCAGGACCGGAACTGGTGACCGCCGCCTGCCGCAGCGGCATCCTCGGCACCTTCCCCGCCCTCAACGCCCGCACCGACGAGGAGCTCGACGCCTGGCTCGCCACCATCGGCCGCGAGCTCGCCGGGGTTCCCGAGGCCGCCCCCTTCGGGGTCAATCTCGTCGTCCACCGCGGCAACCGGCGGCTCGAGCGGGACCTGGAACGGGTGGTGCACCACCGGGTGCCGGTGGTCATCACCTCGCTGGGCGCGGTGCCGGACCTGGTGGGGGAGATCCACCGTTACGGCGGTCTCGTCTTCCACGACGTGGCCACGCCCCGCCACGTGGAGAAGGCGGCCGAGGCCGGGGTGGACGCGGTGATCCTGGTCTGCGGCGGTGCCGGTGGCCATGCCGGGACCCTCAATCCCTTCGCCTTCCTGGCCGAGGCGCGGCGGCGCTTCCCCGGCCCCCTGATCCTGGCCGGCGCCCTCGCCACCGGCCGCGACGTGCTGGCCGCCCGCGCCGCCGGCGCCGCCCTCGCCTACATGGGCACCCGCTTCATCGCCACCCGCGAGGCCCGCGCGCCCGAGGCGTACAAGCGCATGCTGGTGACCGCCTCGGCCACCGACATCGTCTACACCGACCGCATCTCGGGCATCCCCGGCAGTTTCCTCCGCCAGAGCCTCGAACGGGCCGGCCTCGACCCGGACCGTCTCCACGAACGCCCGCGGGGCGACATCGCGGCCGAGCTCGCGCGTGGCGAGATCCGCGCCTGGCGGGACGTGTGGTCGGCGGGGCAGGGGGTGGCGGCCATCGCGGACGTGCCCGCGGTGGCGGAGCTGGTGGCGCGGCTGGAGCGGGAATACCACGCCGCCCGTCGCGATCTCTGTGGTGGGGAGGGATGAGACGACCATGCAGCGGGACCTGTGGTTCGAGGACTTCCGGGTGGGGCAGAGCTTCCGCACCCGCGGCGCCACGCTGAGCGAAGCGCAGATCCTCGACTTCGCCTGGCAGTGGGATCCGCAGCCCTTCCACGTCGACCGCGTGGCGGCCGCGGAGGGCCCCTACGGCGGCCTCATCGCCAGCGGCTTCCACACGCTGCTGGTGGCGTTCCGTCTCGTCTACGCCGAACGCATCGTCAACGCCGCCTCGCTGGGGGCCCCGGGGATGGACGAGATTCGCTGGCTGGCGCCGGTGCGGCCCGGCGACACCATCCACGTGGTGGGGGAGGTGGTGGCGGTGCGTGAATCCCGCAGCATGCCGGACCGCGGCTTCGTCACCATCCGCTACACCGTCTTCGATCAGGACGACCGTCCGGTGATGCGCTTCACCATCCCCCACATGCTGCGCCGGCGGCCGCAGGAGACGGCGGGGGCGTGATGGAACTCCTGTCCGATCCCGCGGTCTGGGCCAGTTTCCTCACGCTGGCCGCCCTCGAGATCGTCCTCGGCATCGACAATCTGGTCTTCATCTCCATCGTCACCGCCCGGCTGCCACCGGAACGGAGGTCCTTCGCCCGCCGCTTCGGCCTGCTGCTGGCGCTGGCGCTGCGCATCCTGCTGCTCTTCTCCATCGCCTGGATCGTGCGCCTGACCACGCCGATCCTGGTCCTCGGCGGGCAGGTCTTCTCGTGGCGGGATCTGGTGCTGCTGGCCGGCGGTCTGTTCCTGCTGGTCAAGGCCACCCTTGAGATCCATCACGACGTGGAGGGACACGGCGACGGGAGCCCCGCCGCCCGGCCCCTCGGCTTCGGTTCGGCCATCGCCCAGATCGCGGTGCTCGATCTGGTCTTCTCCCTCGACTCCATCATCACCGCCGTGGGCATGGCCGAGCACGTGGAGGTGATGGTGGCGGCGGTGGTGGTGGCGATCCTGGTGATGATGGTGGCGGCCGATCCCGTCGGTCGCTTCGTGCTGGCCCATCCCACCGTCAAGATGCTGGCCCTCGCCTTCCTGCTGCTGGTGGGCGTGGCGCTGGTGGCCGAGGGATTCGGCTTCCACATCCCGCGGGGCTACCTCTACTTCGCCATCGCCTTCTCGGCACTGGTGGAGGGGCTCAACCAGCTGGCGCGGCGCAGACGGGCCCGCCGGCGGCCGGGGGCGGGCGACGGGGAGACGCCCGCGCCCGCTTCGGGGACGGCGGACGGGACCGCACGCGCGGCGACGGACGTCGCGGTCTCAGGCGAGGCGGCGGACCGGGCCGAGGCGCGGCAGCAGCGCCCGGATGCGGACGGCGTCGGGTAGGCCGGCGCGGGCGCCGACGGCGGTGGTGGCGAGACCCGCGGCCACCGCCGCCTCGGCCAGGGCCGCCTCCGGCGGCAGCCCCCGGTCGAGACCGGCCGCGAACACGCCGCAGAAGGCGTCGCCGGCGCCGGTGGTGTCCACCGGCTCCACGGGCAGCGCGGGCACCCGGTGGTGACCGCCGGCATGGACCGAGACGGCCCCCTCGCCGCCGAGGGTGAGGACGGCGTGGACGCCGAAGCGGCGGTGCAGTTCACGCGCCGCCGCGTCCGGATCGCGGACCGGCGCGCCCAGCAGCGCCTCCGCCTCGATGCGGTTGACGACGAGCACGTCCACCGTCCGCAGCACCGCCTCCGGCACCGGTGCCGCCGGCGCCAGATTGAGGACGGTGCGCGCCCCCGCGGCCTTGGCGCGGGCGAGGGCGCGGTGGGTCTCGGCCGGCGGCAGCTCGTTCTGGCAGAGGAGGGTGGTGCCGGGGCCGAGCCAGTCGGCCGGGACGTCGTCGGCGCGGGCGGCGAGATTGGCGCCGCCCGCCACCAGGATTTGGTTCTCGCCGCGGGCGTCCACCGCCACCACCGCGAGCCCCGAGGGCAGGTCCACCACCGTCCGCAGGGCACGGTCGTCCACCCCGGCCTCCACCAGCCCGCGCCGCAGCTCGGCCCCGAAGGCGTCGCGTCCCACGCAGCCCACGAAGCGCACCTCGGCGCCGGCGCGCGCCGCCGCCACCGCCTGATTGGCGCCCTTGCCGCCGGCCTCCTGGCGATGGGCGGTGGCGAGCACGGTCTCGCCCGGCCGCGGCAGTTCGAGGACGGGGAAGACCAGATCGGCGTTGACGGAGCCGAACACCACCAGCATGGCTGCCTCCCGGGCCGCTCCGGCCGGAGACTGGCGGGCCGGGCCGACGCGCACAAGATGCGGGATGGCACGTCACCTTGCCGGCACGGACGCCCGCCCCTATGTGGGCGCCGACACCGCACGCGGGCGGCGCGCATCCGCGCGTCACGTTCCGGTGTCCGCCGAGGCGGACCATCGCCCGCGGAGGCCCAACCGGACGAGGGAAGCGAATCATGGCCCTGCCCACCTTCACCCTGCGCCAGCTCCTCGAGGCCGGCGTCCACTTCGGGCACCAAACCCGCCGCTGGAACCCGAAGATGGCGCCGTACATCTACGGGGTGCGCAACGGCGTCCACATCATCGACCTCACCCGGACCGTCCCCATGCTCCACCGCGCCCTCCAGGCGGTGCGCGACGTGGTGGCCGAGGGTGGCCGGGTGCTGTTCGTCGGCACCAAGCGCCAGGCCCAGGACCCCGTCGCCCGCGCCGCGAAATCCTGCGGCCAGTACTATGTCAACCACCGCTGGCTGGGTGGTACCCTCACCAACTGGCGGACCATCTCCCAGTCCATCCGCCGGCTGCGCGACCTCGAGGCGAAGCTGGCCGATTCCCGGCAGACGGAGGGGCTCACCAAGAAGGAGCTCCTCCATCTCGAGCGTCAGCGCCAGAAGCTCGAGCGGGCCCTCGGCGGCATCAAGGACATGGGCGGTCTGCCCGACATCCTCTTCGTCATCGACGTGCCCAAGGAGGCCATCGCCGTCACCGAGGCCCGGAAGCTGGGCATCCCCGTCGTCGCCATCTGCGACACCAACGCCGATCCCACCGGCATCGCCTATCCCGTCCCCGGCAACGACGACGCCACTCGCGCCATCGAGCTCTACTGCGATCTGATGGCCAAGGCGGTGCTGGACGGCATCCAGGCCGAACTCGCGAGGAGCGGCGAGGACATCGGTGCCCTCGAGACGGTGCCGGCGGAGGAGATCCCGGCCGAGGAGGTGCCGGCGGAGGAGATCCCGGCGGAGGAGGTGCCGGCGGAGCCGGTGGGCGGTGGCGGGGGCGAGACCGCCCCGGCGTCCCCCGCGGCGGCGGCCTCCGACGGGAATCGACAGGCCGGCTGAACCTCCGCGCTCGGTTTTCCGCAACAGGACAGGAGTCGCGCGAACCATGGCCCAGATCACCGCATCGCTCGTCAAGGAGCTGCGCGAGCGCACCGGCGCCGGCATGATGGACTGCAAGAAGGCCCTGCAGGAGACCGGCGGCGATCTCGAGGCGGCGGTCGACTGGCTGCGTAAGAAGGGGCTGGCGGCGGCGGCCAAGAAGGCCGGACGGGCCGCCACCGAGGGGCTCGTGGCCGTCGTCGTGGAGGACGGCCGCGGCGCCGTGGTGGAGGTCAACTCCGAGACCGACTTCGTCGCCCGCAACGAGACCTTCCAGGAGCTGGTGGGGCGCATCGCCCGCCTCGCCCTCGCCGTGCGGGGCGATCTCGAGGCGCTGAAGGGGGCGCGGGTGGCGGAGACCGGCCGCAGCGTCGAGGAGGAGATCACCCACGCCGTCGCCACCATCGGCGAGAACATCCGCCTCCGGCGGGCGGCCTATCTGGAGGTGGCGCCGGGCGTGGTGGCCGGCTACGTCCACGCCCAGTCGGCGCCGGGCATGGGCCGTATCGGCGTGCTGGTGGCGCTGCGCTCCGAGGCGGCGCCGGAACAGCTGGCCGAGCTCGGCAAGCAGCTGGCCATGCAGGTGGCGGCGGCGAGCCCCCAGGCGGTGACGGTGGAGGGGCTGGATCCGGCGGTGGTGGCCCGCGAGCGCGAGATCCTCGCCGAACAGGCCCGCGCCTCCGGCAAGCCCGACCACATCGTCCAGAAGATGGTGGAGGGGCGGCTGCGCAAGTTCTACGAGGAGGCGGTGCTGCTGGAGCAGCGCTTCGTCATGGATCCCGACCGCAAGGTGCGGGACGTCCTCGCCGCCTTCGCGAAGGAGACGGGAACGCCGGTGGAGGTGGCGGACTTCGTGCGCGTGGCCCTCGGCGAGGGGCTGGAGAAGAAGGAGGAGGACTTCGCCGCGGAAGTCGCGCAGATGAGTGGGCGGTGAGGCGACGGCGGGCCCCGGCCCGCGGCGCCGGGGCTCCTGCGTGAGAGCGGCCGGGTGAGGACATGCGGGAAGAGACGGAGCCACCCCCACCGCGCTGGCGCCGGGTCCTGCTCAAGATGTCCGGCGAGGCGCTGATGGGGGAACGCGAGTTCGGCCACGACAGTCGCGTGCTGCAGGCCCTGGCCGACGACGTCGCCGCCGTCCACGCCATGGGGGTGGAGCTCTGCCTCGTCATCGGCGGCGGCAACATCGTCCGCGGCAGCACGTTGGCGGCCGCCGGCGTGGAGCGGGTGACGGCCGATCACATGGGCATGCTGGGCACCGTCATCAACGCGCTGGCGGTGCAGAGCGTGATCGAGCGGCGCGGCGTGCCCACCCGCGTGATGTCCGCCATCCCCATGTCGGCCGTGTGCGAGCCGTACATCCGCCGGCGGGCGCTGCGCCATCTCGAGAAGGGGCGGGTGGTGATCTTCGCCGCCGGCACCGGCAATCCCTTCTTCACCACCGACACGGCGGCGGCGCTGCGGGCGGCCGAGATGGACTGCCAGGTGCTCCTCAAGGGCACCCGGGTGGACGGCGTCTATTCCGCCGATCCCCGCACCCGTCCCGACGCCGTGCGCTACGACCGCCTCTCCTATCTCGAGGTGCTGGCGCGCGATCTCCGCGTCATGGACGCCTCGGCCATCGCGCTTGCGCGGGAGAGCCGGATCCCCATTATCGTGTTCTCGGTCCGGGAGCCGGGCAACTTCCCCCGGGTGCTGCGCGGAGAGGCACCGCACACCGTCATCGAGGAGGCGGAGGCATGAGCGCGACGTTCGACCTCAAGGACATCAAGAAGCGCATGGACGGCGCGGTCGAGGTCCTGCGCCGCGAGCTCGCCGGTCTCCGGGCCGGCCGCGCCTCCACCAGCCTGCTGGAGCCGGTGACGGTGGAGGCCTACGGCACCGAGATGCCCCTCAACCAGGTGGCCACCGTCTCGGCGCCGGAGCCGCGCCTGCTCACCGTCCAGGTCTGGGACCGCGGCCTCGTCAAGGCGGTGGAGAAGGCCATCCGCAACGCGGGTCTCGGCCTCAACCCGATGACCGACGGCAATCTCGTGCGGGTGCCGCTGCCCGAGCTCAGCGAGGAGCGGCGCCAGGAGCTCGTCAAGGTGGCGCACCGATACGCCGAGCAGGCACGGGTGGCGGTCCGCAACGTGCGGCGGGACGCCATCGACACCCTGCGTCGCCGGCTGCGGGACGGCGAGATCTCCGAGGACGAGTTCCACCGCCTGCAGGAGCGGGTGCAGAAGCTCACGGACGAGCACGTGGACGCCATCAACCGGCTGCTGGAGCAGAAGGAACGGGACATCCTCACCGTATGAGCGCGAGGTGAACCCCTTGTCCGAGCGGCTCGAGGCGGTCTTCGCGGAGACCCCGCTGCCGGTCCACGTCGCCATCATCATGGACGGCAACCGACGCTGGGCGCGGGCCCGCGGGCATCCCCCCGCCTGGGGCCACCGCAAGGGGGCGGAGGCGGTGCGCCGGACCGTCGAGGCCTGTGCCCGCCTCGGCATCCGCTACCTCACCCTCTACGCCTTCTCCTCGGAGAACTGGCGCCGGCCGCCCCAGGAGGTGGACGAGCTCATGAACCTGCTGCGCTACTATCTGCAGCGGGAGATCGACCATCTCCACGAGAACGACGTGCGCATCCGCGTCATCGGCGACCGCGCCCGGCTCGCGTCGGACATCGTCGCCCTCATCGAGGAGGCGGAACGGCGCACCGCCGACAACCGTCGCATCGACGTGCTGGTGGCCCTCAACTACGGCGGCCGGCAGGAAATCGTGCGCGCCTGCCGCCGCATCGCCGAGGCGGTGCGGGCCGGCCGGCTGGATCCCGCCGCCATCGACGAGGACCGCTTCGCCGCCTGCCTCGACACCGCCGGCGTGCCCGATCCCGACCTCCTCATCCGGACCAGCGGCGAACAGCGCATCAGCAACTTCCTGCTCTGGCAGCTCGCCTACACCGAGCTGGTCTTCCTGCCGGTGCTGTGGCCCGAGTTCGGCGAGGAGCATCTGGTGGAGGCGCTGCTGGAGTACGGTCGACGCGAGCGACGCTATGGGGCCTCGGCCGGGTGAAGCCTTCGGCGACCGCGACTTCGGGCGGCGCGTGGTGACCGCCGTCACCCTCGCCACGGTGGCGGGCCTCCTCATCCTGTGGGGTGGGTTCCCCTTCCTCCTGCTGCTGGCCGCGGCCGCCGCGGCCATGGCCTTCGAATACGCACGGCTGCAGGAACGCGCGCTCGTACGGCAGCGGCGCCTCACCGCCTTCCTGACCACGGCGCTGGCCGCGGCCCTCGTCCTCGCCGCCGGCCTCGCGACCGTCCAGGGTCTGACGCTGCTGGTCCTCGCCGCCGCCCTCGGCGCCCCGCTGGCGCGGGCCGCCGGCGGCCGCGCCTGGGCCTGGATGCTGGGTCCGCTCTATCTCGGCATTCCCCTTCTCTCCCTGTGGTGGCTGCGCCACGGTGGTCCCACCGGCGCCTGGCTCACCCTGTGGATCGTCGCCGTGGTGGCCGCCACCGACATGGGCGGCTATTTCGTGGGGCGCACCCTGGGCGGGCCGCGCCTCGCACCCGTTCTGAGTCCCAACAAGACCTGGTCCGGTCTCGCCGGTGGCGTGCTGTTCGCCGCCGCGACCGGCGGCGCGCTCGCGGCCCTCGCCCACGGCCGCCTCGACCGTACGAGCGCACTCGCCGCGCTGCTCGCCGCCGTCCTCGCCCTCGTGGAACAGGCGGGCGATCTCTTCGAGTCCTGGCTCAAGCGCCGCTCCGGGTACAAGGACAGCGGCCGGCTGCTGCCGGGCCACGGCGGCGTGCTGGACCGGCTCGACGGTCTCCTCTTCGCCGCCCCGGCCTTCGCCCTGGTGCTGGCGCTGACCGGCGGGGGAGGGGGGTGGTGATCCCGGCCGCGGGTGCCGGCGACTGTGCGCCCCACTGGCCGCGCCGGCTCACGGTGCTGGGCGCCACCGGTTCCGTCGGCCGCGCCACCCTCGAGGTGGTGGCCGAGGATCCGGGCCGCTTCGAGATCGAGGCGCTGACCGCCCACCGTCGCGCCGGCGAGCTCGCCCGTCTCGCCCGCCGCCACCGCGCCCGCCTCGCCGTGGTGGCCGACCCCGCCGCCTACGGCGAGCTGCGGGAGGCGCTCGCCGGCAGCGGCATCGAGGCGGCGGCGGGCCCGCGGGCGGTGGTGGAGGCGGCCATGCGGCCGAGCGAGCTGGTGATGGCCGCCATCGTCGGCGCCGCCGGCCTCGAGCCCACCCTCGCCGCCGTCCGGCGGGGTGCCGTCGTCGGCCTCGCCAACAAGGAGTGTCTGGTCTCCGCCGGCGAACTGTTCGTGCGCGAGGTGGCCACCCACGACGCCGTCCTGCTGCCCGTGGACTCCGAACACAACGCCGTCTTCCAGGCGCTGGCCGGCAATCCCCGCCGCCACCTGGAGCGCATCGTCCTCACCGCCTCGGGCGGTCCCTTCCGCACCGCCAGCCGCGAGGAGATGGCCCGCGCCACGCCGGACCGGGCGCTGGCCCATCCCAACTGGCGCATGGGGGCCAAAATCACCGTCGATTCCGCCACCATGATGAACAAGGGTCTCGAGATCATCGAGGCCCACCATCTCTTCGGTCTCGACGAGCGGGCCATCGAGGTGGTGGTCCATCCCCAGTCGGTGGTCCACGGCCTCGTGGTCTTCACCGACGGCTCGGTGCTGGCCCAGCTCGGCCCGCCCGACATGCGCGTGCCCATCGCCCACGTGCTGGCCTGGCCGTCGCGGCTCGCCACCGGCGTCGCCCGCCTCGATCTCGTGGCCCTCGGGCGCCTCGACTTCGAGGCTCCCGATCCGGCACGCTTCCCCGCCCTGACGCTGGCCCGCGAGGCCTTGAGACGCGGGGGCGGGGCCCCAACTGTCCTCAATGCCGTGAACGAGATCGCGGTGGAGGCCTTCCTCGCCGGTCGGATCGGCTTCCTCGACATCGCCCGGACGGTGGAGGAGGCCCTGGCCACACCGCTCGCCGCCGTCCGTCCGGGCACGCTCGAAGAGGTGCTGCGGCTCGATGCCGAGGCGCGCACCTGGACCCGCCGGCGGCTGCGCCTCGCCGGCCAGCACGGGAGCGCGGACCGCGCATGATCGACCTCGTCCAGCTCGTCGTCGGCTATTTCGTCCCCTTCCTCCTCATCCTCTCGGTGGTGGTCTTCGTCCACGAGTTCGGCCACTTCTGGGTGGCACGCCGCAACGGCGTGCGGGTGGAGGTCTTCTCCATCGGCTTCGGCCCCGAACTCTTCGGCTGGACCGACCGCCGGGGCACCCGCTGGAAGTTCGCGCTGGTGCCGCTGGGGGGCTACGTGAAGATGCTGGGCGAGGAGGAGACGCCGGGCGCGGCCCGCACCCCCGACGCCTTCCCGGCCAAGCGCGTCGGGCAGCGCATGGCCATCGTCGCCGCCGGGCCCCTCGCCAATTTCCTCTTCGCGGTGCTGGTCTTCGCCCTGCTGTTCCTGGTCTACGGCAAGCCCTACGCGCCGCCGGTGGTGGGAGACGTGATGCCGGACTCGCCGGCGGCCGCGGCGGGACTGCTGCCGGGCGACCGCATCCTCGCCGTGAACGGCGAGACGGTGGACAGTTTCGAGGACCTCCAGCGCATCGTCCGCGACGCGCCGGGCACGCCGCTCGTCTTCACCGTCCGCCGCGACGGCCGTACGCTGGAGCTCACGGTGGTGCCGGAGCTACGGGAGGTGGAGACGCCGGCGGGGACGGTGCGCATCGGTCTCGTGGGCGTCACCAGCCGCGGGCTCGAGTACCGCCGTCTCGGCCCCGGCAGCGCCCTCGTCGAGGCGGTGGCGGAGACCGGCCGCATGATCGCCGGCACGCTGCAGGCGGTGGGGCAGATGATCGTCGGCACCCGCGGCACCGAAGAGCTGGGCGGGCCCCTGCGCATCGCCCAGATGTCGGGCGAGATCGCCCGCCAGGGGCTGGTGCCGGTGCTCTGGTTCGCGGCGATCCTGTCACTCAACCTCGGCCTCATCAATCTGTTCCCGATCCCCATGCTGGACGGCGGTCACCTTCTCCTCTACACGATCGAGGCGGCGCGCGGGCGGCCGCTGTCGGAGCGCAGCCAGGAGATCCTGTTCCGCATCGGGCTGGCCATGGTGGTGACGCTCATGCTGTTCGCCACCTGGAACGACCTCCGCCAGCTCGAGCTGTTCGGATCCGATTCCGGCTGATCCGTCGCCCGCGGCGGCGATCTGGGAGAGGACGGGAAGGCACCATGGGTCCCATCGCTCGGGTGCTCGCCTTCGGGCTGACACTGACATTCTTCGCATCGCCTCTGACCGCACCGCGGGTCCACGCCCAGGCCGGTCCCGCCGAGGTCCGCATCCGCGAGATCGTGGTGGAGGGCAACCGGCGCGTCGAGGACGCCACCGTCCTGGGCTATCTGGCCGTGCGCCCGGGCGATCCCTTCGACCCCGACCGCCTCGACCGCTCCCTCAAGACCCTCTTCGCCACCGGTCTGTTCGAGGACGTGCGTCTCGAACGCCGCGGCGACGTGCTGGTGGTGCGGGTGGTGGAGAACCCCGTGGTCAGCCGGGTGGCCTTCGAGGGCAATTCGGCCATCGACGACGAGCAGCTCCGGGCCGAGGTGGGCATCGCACCCCGCAGCGTCTTCAGCCGCCGGCGGGTGCAGGAGGCGGTGGAGCGCATCCTCGACCTCTACCGCCGCAACGGCCGCTACGCGGCGCGGGTCGAGCCCAAGATCATCCGTCGCCCGCAGAACCGGGTGGACCTCGTGTTCGAGATCCGCGAGGGGCCGGTGACCCGCGTGTGCGGGATCGCCTTCGTCGGCAACCGCGCCTTCTCCGACAGTACGCTGCGGGGTGTCGTCTCCACCCGCGAGACCGCCTGGTATCGCTTCTTCAGCAGCGCCGACGTCTACGACCCCGACCGGGTCGAGCTCGACAAGGAGCGCCTGCGCCGTCACTATCGTGCCCGCGGCTATGCCGAATTCGAGGTGACGGCGGTCACCGCCCAGCTCGGTCCCGACGGGCGCTGCTACTATCTCACCTTCGCCGTCGACGAGGGACCGCGCTACCGTTTCGGGAAGGTGGAGCTGGTCTCGGACATCCCCGAACTGGAACCGGAGAAGCTGCGGCGGCTCGTGGAGGTGCGCGAGGGTGGGATCTACGATGCCGATGCCATCGAGCGCACCGTCCAGGCCATCACGGAAAAGCTGGGCGAACTCGGCTACGCCTTCGCGCGCATCGAGCCGGAGGAACGCCTCGACCGCGAGAAGCGGGTGGTGGACATCGTCTTCCGCATCAGCCGCGGCCCGCGGGTCTACGTCGAGCGCATCGAGATCCGCGGCAACGTCCGCACCCTCGACCGGGTGATCCGGCGCGAGTTCCGCCTCGCCGAGGGAGATCCCTTCAACGCCTCCCTCCTGCGCCGGTCGATCCAACGGGTGCGCAACCTCGGCTATTTCTCCAGGGTCGACGTGCGCACCCGCCAGGGCAGCGCCCCGGACCGGCTGGTGGTGGAGGTGGAGGTGGAGGAGCAGCCCACGGGCGAGCTCTCCTTCGGCGGCGGCTACTCCACCGCCGAGGGCTTCCTGGCCGACGCCCGGCTGTCGGAGCGCAACCTGCTCGGCCGCGGGCAGAAGCTGGACCTCTCCTTCACCGTCTCCGGCCGGACCACGCGCTTCGACTTCAGTTTCACCGAGCCCTACTTCCTCGGGCACGAACTGTCGGCGGGCATCGACCTCTTCCACACGGTGACCGACTTCCAGACCGAGGCCTCCTTCGATCAGCGTCGGGACGGCGGACGCATCCGCGTCGGCTATCCCCTCTCCGAGTTCCTGCGCCATTCCGTCCGCTACGCGCTGCGTCGCATCGAGATCGACAACGTGGATCCGGCGGCCTCGGCCTTTATCCGGCGCGAGCAGGGCGGCCGGGTCACCTCCGCCATCGGCCACACCCTGAAGTGGGACCGGCGGGACAACGTGTTCCTGCCCAGCGAGGGCTTCGTGGTGCGCATCGATCAGGACTTCGCCGGTCTCGGGGGTGACAACCGCTACGTCCGCCACGAACTGCGGGCGGCGTGGTACTATTCCGTGGTACCCGACGTGGTGGTGAACCTGGGGATCCGCGCCGGCCACATCCTCGGACTCGGTGGGGACGTCCATCTCGCCGACCGTTTCTTCATCGGCGGCTCCACCCTGCGGGGCTTCCGCTTCGCCGGCATCGGTCCCCGGGACCGCACCACGGGCGATGCCCTCGGCGGCAATCTGTACTATGTGGGCACCGCCGAGCTGCGGTTCCCGCTGGGGCTGCCCAAGGAACTGCGCATGTTCGGGCGTGCCTTCGTGGATGCCGGGACCCTCACCGACGTCGACGTGAGCGGTCCCAATCTGGTGGACAGCGGCGACGTCCGGGTGGGTGCCGGCGTCGGCGTCTCCTGGGTCTCGCCGCTGGGGCCGCTCTCCATCGACTTCGCCCAGGCCGTGGTGAAGAATGACGAGGACGAGACCGAACGCTTCCGGCTCAGCTTCGGCACCCGCTTCTGAGCGCGGGTGGTTCGGCCCCGCCCTCGCCCTGCTGGTGACCGTGGTCGTCCTCGCCCTGCCGTGGCGCGCCGCCGCCGAACCGCTGCCGCCGGCGGTGGTGGCGGTGGTGGACTATCAGCGCGTGCTGCGCGAGGCCAAGGCGGCCCGGAGCATCCGCAACCAGCTCGAGGCGCGGCGTGCCCGCTATCAGCGGGAGATCCGCGAGCTGGAACGGCGGCTGGTGGCGCGCGAGCGCGAACTCGCCCGTCAGAAGGGGCTGCTCTCGCCTGAGGCCTTCGCCGAGAAGCGCCGCGCCTTCGAGGAGGAGGCGGCGCGGGTGCAGCGCCTGGTGCAGCAGCGGCGGCGGGAGCTGGATCGGGCCTCGGCCGAGGCCTTCGCGGTGGTGCGCGACACCATCGTCCAGGTGGTGAGCGAGATGGCCGACGAGAAGGGCTTCAACCTGGTCCTGCCCAGCACCGCCGTCCTCCTGTTCGCGCCCCGGCTCGACCTCACCGAGGAGGTGCTGGCCGCCGTCGATCGCCGGCTTCCCGACGTGACGGTGCCGGAAGCGGACTCCGACGCCGGCACCCGGGACCGCTGAGGGAGACCCCGCATGAGCGACCGCTCCGTTCCCGAAAAGGGAACCCCGCTTCCCGACGTGGACATCGCGGGGATCACGCGGATCATTCCCCACCGCTATCCCTTCCTGCTGATCGACCGGGTGGTGGAGATCACCGCCTTCGAACGGGCGGTGGGGATCAAGAACGTCACCGTCAACGAACCCTTCTTCCCCGGCCACTTTCCCGACGATCCCATCATGCCGGGGGTGCTCACCATCGAGGCCATGGCCCAGACGGCGGCCGTCATGACCATCGCCAGCTACGGTCCCGCCTACGAGGGCAGCAGCGTCTATTTCATGAGCATCGACGGCGCCCGCTTCCGCCGGCCGGTGCGCCCGGGCGACCGGCTCGCGCTGGAGGTGCGGCTGGTGCGGGCGAAGCTCGGCGTCTTCAAATACGAGGCGACGGCGCGGGTGGACGGCGAGGTGGTGAGCGAGGCCGCCTTCGGCGCCAAGCTCATGGGACGGCGAGATCGCTGAACTCGGCGGAGGGGGGCAGGCCGAGCCGCCGCGCCGCTACCTCCGCGAGGGCCGCCGAGGCGGTGAGTCCCGGACTCTCGATCCCGAAGAACAGCACCAGCCCCGGGATGCCGTGGACCTCGGGGCCGTCCACCCGGAAGTCCGGGCGCGGCGTGCCGGGCGGGTGTAGCTTGGGACGGATGCCGGCATAGTCCGGTGCGAGGGCGTCCGCCGGCAGATCGGGCCAGTAGCGGCGGATGGCCGCGACGAAGGCGGGCGCGTGGCCGGGATCCACCCGGTAGTCCACCCGGTCCACCCATTCGGCATCGGGGCCGAAGCGGCAGCGGCCGCTGCGGTCGGGCGTCACGTGGATGCCGAGACTGGCCTCGTCCGGCAGCGGATAGACGAGATGGCGGAAGGGACAGCGGCCGCGCAGGGTGAAGTAGTTCCCCTTGCACAGCCACTGGCGGGGCACCTGGCGGGGATCGAGGCCACGGATGCGGCGGGCGAGCTCCGGTGCCGCCAGTCCCGCCGCCACCACCAGGCGGCGGGTGGCCAGCACCGTCCCGGCGGCATCGGCGAAGCGGCAGACGAAGCGATCGGCCTCCACCGTCACCCCGGTGAGGGGGGTGCGGGGCACCAGCACCGCGCCGTGGGCCTCGGCATCGGCCAGATAGGCCGTCATGAGGCCGTGGGCGTCGAGGACGCCGCTCGCGGGCGACCACAGGGCGGCGGTGACCGCGAGCTCCGGTTCCACACGGTGGACCCGCCGGGCGTCCCACCATTCCAGCGCACCCGCGCCACTGGCCCGGGCGTTGTCCAGGATCGCCCTGAGGCGCGGATGCTGGCGTTCGTCGGTGGCCACCACCAGCTTGCCGAGGCGGCGGTGCCAGACGCCGCGCTCGGCGAGATAGCGGTAGAGGAAGTCGCGACCGGCGATGCAGCAGCGGGCGCGCAGACTGCCCGGCGGATAGTAGAGGCCGGCGTGGATCACCTCGCTGTTGCGGGAGCTGGTCTCCTCGCCAGGGCCGGCGTGTCGCTCCACCACCAGCGTCTCGAGGCCGGCCATGGCGAGGCGGCGGGCGGTGGCCAGTCCCACCACGCCCGCACCCACCACCAGCGCGTCGACCGTCTCCACCCGAGACCTCTCCGCCTTCGTGCAACCGACCCCGCCCCTTGCACCGCGATCCGAGGGGGGCTTCAAGGGAGCCATGAGCTCCGCCGAGCACACCTCCGCCCGCCTCGCCGCCGATCTCCGAGCCGTGGCCGAACGGCGCGACCGGCGGGCGTTCGCGCGGCTGTTCGCCCATTTCGCACCGCGGGTCAAGGCGTACCTGCGGCGGCTGGGGCTGGACGATCAGCAGGCCGAGGAACTGGCCCAGGAGGTGATGCTCACGGTGTGGGAACGGGCGGGTCAGTTCGACCCCCGCAGGGCGACTCCCGCCACTTGGATTTTCGCCATCGCGCGCAACAAAAGAATCGACGCGTTCCGGCGGGCGCCGCGGGCCGAGTTCCGCCCGGAGGAGGAGGCGCGGGAGATCGCCCGCGAGGAGCCGGAGTTCGCCGAGCGGGAGATCGCGCTGCTGCGCCGTCAGTTGGAACGCGCCATCGAGGAGCTGCCGCCGGAGCAGGCCGAGGTGCTGCGCATCTACTATCTGGAGGGCAGGTCGCACGGCGAGATCGCCGACGCGCTGGGACTCCCGCTGGGGACGGTGAAGTCGCGCATCCGCCTCGCCCTCGACAAGCTGCGCGAGCGACTCGGGGAGAAGGCCTCATGACGCCGGCGGCGGATCTCGACGATCTGCTGCTGGCCCACGCGGCCGGCCGCCTGCCGCCGCCCCTCGCCCTGCTGGTGGATGCCCATCTCGCCCTTTCACCGCGCTCGCGCCGGCGCTTCGGCCTGCTGCTGGAACTGGGCGGCCTCCTGTTCGAGCGACTGGAGCCGGCCGCCCTCGTCCGCACCGATCCCGAGGCGGTGCTGGCCCGCGCCGTCATCGCCGACCCCCCGGCCACCGGCCCGCGCGACTCCCTCACCCGTCTCCTCGCCGGGGTGCCGCTGCCGCCCGCCGCCGACGGCGTACCGGTGGTGCAGCGGCCGGTGCCGGTCCCCGGCGGTCCCCGGGCCGGCATGTGCGCCACCCTCTCGCGGCTGGCGCCCGGTGCCGCCCTGCCACCGCACGGCCATCCCGGCCTCGAGGTGACGCTGGTGCTGGAGGGGGAACTGAGGGACGGCGGTGCCCGCTTTCTCCGCGGCGATCTCGCCGTGTGCGACGAGACCACGCTGCACGCGCCGGCGGCGGGGAGGGACGGCTGTCTCTTCCTCTCGCTCCTCTGCTGCCGACGTCCCCTCGGCTCCCCGGACCGGCGCGCCGCCTGAGTCCGCGCGCCCGGTGGCCGAGCCGGGGCGGTTCCGGCCGGCGCCTGCCGCAGTCGATGCCGGCATCCATCCTGAACACGTCCGGCACGGTGAAGCCGCGGACGTCGAGGGGAACCTTCACCTCGCGCCGCGAGGGCTCCTCCGGCAACCGGGCGGCCGTCTCGTCGGCCCGCGTTTCCACCCGCGCCGCCGGCGCCGCCTCGTCCATCAGGGGCCGGACGGGCCCGCCCGTCGCCGGCGCAACCATTTCTCCACTTCCACCGCCGCCAGCACCACGAGACCCGCCGCCGTCGCCGCCGCCCAGGCGCCGGGTCCCACCGGCGCCGCGTCGAGGGCGCGGGCGAGGGGACCGCCGTAGGTGAAGGCGAGCTGGGCCAGCCACACCAGCAGGAAGCTCACCAGTGCCGGCCGGATCGTGGCGAGGGCAGGCCTGGCGAAGGCGGGATCGGCGAAACGGCGGGCCGCGAAGAGATAGAAGGCCTCACAGGCCACCAGGGCGTGGACGGCGGCGGTGCGCGCCTCGGCGAGGCCGGCGCCGGCCGCCCCGTACCATTCGAAGACGGCGAAGGTGGCCCCGCTGCCGAGCAGGCTCACCAGCAGCAGCCGCTGCAGCAGCACCGTCGACAGGAAGGGTTCGTCGGGCCGCCGCGGCGGGCGCGCCATCACGTCCGGCTCCGGTCCCTCGAAGGCGAGGGCCAGGGCGAGGGTGACGGTGGTGACGGTGTTGACCCACAGCACCTGCACTGGCGAGAGGGGCAGCACCAGTCCCAGCGACATGGCGGCGAACACCACCAGGCTCTCGGCGCCGTTGGTGGGCAGGATCCAGGCCACCGCCTTGCGGATGTTGTCGTAGACGAGGCGTCCCTGTTCGACGGCGGCGGCGATGGTGGCGAAATCGTCGTCGGCGAGGACGATGTCCGCGGCCTCCTTCGCCGCCTCGGTGCCCCGCCGGCCCATGGCGATGCCCACGTCGGCCCGCCGCAGGGCCGGAGCGTCGTTGACGCCGTCGCCGGTCATGGCCACCACGTGGCCCCGCCGCTGCAGCAGCGTCACCAGCCGCAGCTTGTGTTCGGGCGTGGTGCGGGCGAACACGTCCACCCGCTCCAGCCGGTCGGCCAGTTCGGCGTCGCTGAGACGGTCGAGATCGGCCCCCGTGAGCACCGTCGCCGTCTCGGCGAGTCCCAGACGTTCGGCGACGGTGCGGGCGGTGGCGGCGTGGTCGCCGGTGATCATCTTCACACGGATGCCGGCGGCCCGGCACGTG
Source organism: Alphaproteobacteria bacterium (assembly GCA_026982705.1). Classification (GTDB taxonomy): domain Bacteria; phylum Pseudomonadota; class Alphaproteobacteria; order Geminicoccales; family Geminicoccaceae; genus HRBIN39. The sequence continues at coordinate 7,273 of JALSGP010000001.1, read as the reverse complement.
GCCACCGCGGCGACGGCCTCCGGCCGCGGCGGATCCAGAAGCCCCACGAGGCCCAGCAGCACCAGCCGGCCGTCCAGCTCCCCGGGCGGCGGCAGCCGGCCGGTTCCGGCCTCCACCTCCCGGCTCGCCACCGCCAGCACCCGATCGCCGCGGGCGGCGAGCTGCTCCATGCGGGCCACCCAGACGTCCAGATCGAGCGGCGCCTCGCCGCCGTCCTCGGTTCGCTGGGCGGCACACATGGCCAGCAGCGCCTCGAGGGCGCCCTTGACGTGCACGAAGCGGCGACCGTCGCGGTCCTCCACCAGCACCGCCATGAAGCGCCGTTCGGGATCGAAGGGGATCTCGTCGAGACGGCGCAGGTCGGCACGCAGGCGCCGCGGCTCGAGCCCGGCCTTGAGGGCGGCGGCCAGCAGGGCCCCTTCGGTGGGATCGCCCTCCACCGTCCATTCGCCGTCACGCACGCGCAGTTCGGCGTCGCTGCAGAGCACGGCGGCCGTGAGCAGCTCCCGCAGCGTGGCGTCGCGCTCCGGCGCGAGGGGACGGCCGTCCGCCAGGAACTCGCCGTGGGGTGCGTAGCCCTCTCCGGTGACGGTGACGAGGCCGCGGGCGAGGACCACCGCCTCCACCGTCATCTCGTTGCGGGTGAAGGTGCCGGTCTTGTCGGAGCAGATCACGTCCACCGAGCCCAGCGTCTCGATGGCCGGCATGCGGCGGACGATGGCGCGACGGCGGGCCATGCGCTCGACGCCGATGGCCATGGTGATGGTGACGATGGCGGGCAGGCCCTCGGGAATGGCGGCCACCGCCAGGGCCACCGCCGCCATGAACGCCTCGCCGAGGGGCCGCCCGTGCAGCAGCACGCCCGCCGCGAGGGTGGCGGCGGCGAGCAGCAGGATGCCGAGCGTGAGATAGCGGGAGAAGCGGGCGAAGCGGCGGGCGAGGGGCGTGGGGGTGGGGGCGATGCGCTCCAGCAGGCCGCCGATGCGCCCCACCTCGGTGGCCCGGCCGGTGGCCACCACCACGCCCCGTCCCCGTCCACGGGTGACGAGGGTGCCGGAGTAGAGCATGTCCCGGCGCTCGGCCAGGGGCGCGTCGGGCCGCACCGGCTCCGGGTCCTTGCGCACCGGCACGGATTCGCCGGTGAGCGGCGATTCGTCCACCTCCAGCCCCGCCGCCTCCATCAGCCGCAGATCGGCCGGCACCCGGTCGCCGGCCGTCACCAGCACCACGTCGCCCGGCACCAGCTCCTCGGCCGGCGCGGTGCGGCGATGGCCGTCGCGGACCACCAGCGCCCGCTGCGCCAGCAGCCGGCGGATGGCCTCCATGGCCCGCTCCGCCCGGCCCTCCTGCCAGAAGCCGATGAGGGCATTGGCCACCACCACCGCGAGAATGACGAGGGTGTCCACGCCCTCGCCCAAGGCGAGGGTGACGGCGGCGGCCGCCAGCAGCATGTAAATCAGCACGTCGTGGAACTGGCGGACGAAGCGTCGGAAGGGCGAGGGCCGGGGCGGCTCCGGCAGGCGGTTGGGGCCGAAGTGCGCGAGCCGGCGCTTCGCCTCCTCGCCGGACAGGCCGTCGGGCCCGGCCTCGAGACGGGCGAGGACCTCCTCGACGGTGCACGCGTGCCAAGGGAACTCCCCGCGTGGTGCCACGGTCTCCTCCCGCATCCGTCCGCCGCCATCCGCCCCCGCGGCCCCGCCGGTGCGAGGCGCGCGATCCTCGCCCCTCAGCGACAGCCGAGGTCCACGAGCGAACGGTAGAGGACGGGATCACCCGGCTCCACCCGGGTCACCTCCGGCGGCAGCTCGACGATGCCGTCGGCCTCGGTGAGGGAGGTGAGGATGCCCGAGCCCTCCCGGGGAATGCGCGCCACGGCGACGGTGCCGTCGGACTCGCGCACCAGCCGGGCGCGGGCGAACTCGGTGCGGTCGCCGCGCTTGGTGAGGGCGAAGGCGGCCGGCAGCGGCAGCGGCTCGGGGAGCGCGAAGGAGGCACCGGCCAGCGCCAGCAGGAAGGGCCGGGCGAACAGCAGGAACCCCAGGGCCGCGGCCACCGGATTGCCCGGCAGCACGAAGAGGAAGGCGTCCTCCAGCCGGCCGAAGCCGAGAGGGCGGCCGGGCTTCATGGCCACCCGCCAGAACAGCACCTCGCCGCGCGCCTCCAGCAGACGCGAGAGATGGTCCTCGTCGCCGGTGGAGGCGCCGCCGGAGGTGATCACCAGAGGGTGCCGGCGCGCCGCCCCGAGCACCGCCTCCTCCACCGCCTCCCGCCGGTCGGGAAGGATGCCGAGATCGGTGACGGTCACGGGCAGATCGCCGAGCAGCGCCCGCAGCATGGGGCGGTTGGCGTCGTAGATGCCGCCGGGACCGGGCGTGCCACCCGGCTCCACCAGTTCGTCACCGCTGGAGAAGAGGGCCACCGGCAGCGGCGTGCGCACCTCCAGCTCGGCGAGGCCGAGCTCGGCGGCCACCCCCAGATGCTGGGGGCCGAGACGGGTGCCGGCGACGACGACGCGACCGCCGCGGGTCACGTCCTCGCCGCGGCGGCGGACGTTGGCGCCGGGACGCACGTGTCCGGGCAGGCGCAGGCGGTCGCCGGCCACCTCCACCTCCTCCTGCATCACCACCGTGTCGCAGCCGGCCGGCAGCGGCGCGCCGGTGAGCGCGCGCACCGCCCGCCCCTCGGGCACGGGGTCGGGGAAGGGATGACCGGCGGCGGCGACGCCGGCCAGCAGCCGGAGCTCGCGGCGACCGCCGGCGAGGGCGGCGGCGGCGAAGGCGTAGCCGTCCACCGCCACATTGTCGAAGGGCGGCACGTCGCGCGGGCTCACCAGGTCGCGGGCGAGGATGCGGCCGCGGGCGGCGGCGAGGGGAACGCGCTCGATGCCGGCGAGGGGACGGGCGTGACGGGCGAGGATGGCGCGGGCCTCCGCCACCGGCGTCATCCGCCCGTAGTCGAGACAGTCGCGGGCGCTCACGGCCACCTCCTCGCGTGACGCAGCACGAAGTCGGCGATGGCGGGGATGTCGTCGAGATGGAAGACGGGCCGGTCGAGGTCCTCCAGCGGTCCGTCGCTCGCCACCGCCAGCACGGTGGGATCGCCGCGGGCGAGGAGCGGGGTGCCGCGGGCCCGCCGGTGCACCTCCAGTTTGGGATGGTCGCAGGTCTTGAAACCCTCCACCAGCACCAGATCGGCCTGCGACATGCGGGCCAGCAGGCGCGCCAGCGGCGGTGGCTCGTCCCCCGCGTCCGCCAGCTCGTGGACGAGGAACCAGCGGCGGGCGGTGGCCAGCATCACCTCGCGGGCGCCGGCGCGCCGGTGCTCGTAGGAGTCCTTGCCCGGCTGGTCGAGCTCGACACTGTGGTGGGCGTGCTTGACGGTGGAGACCACGAGACCGCGCGCGCTCAGATGCCGCACCAGCCGCACGAGGAGGGTGGTCTTGCCGTTGTTCTTGTAGCCGACGATGCCGAAGACCGGTGCCCGCGCCATGGACCTGCCCCGCTCCCGATCCGGAAGGAAGTTGGTTCACCGTGGGTCCGAGGGAAGGCGAAGGCCGTCTCAGTCGAACAGATCGAAGTCGAAGATGTCCTCGAGAAAGGAACGTCGCTTGCGGCGGTGCGTGGGCGGTGTCGGAGGTGGCGACACGGTCGACCTCCCGTCGGCCGCGGTTTCCAGGAGTTTTTCGAGTTCGCCGCGGTCGAGCCAGACCCCGCGGCAGCGGGGACAGACGTCGATGCGCACGCCCCGTCGTTCGACCTCGCGCATGCCTTCGTCGCAATTCGGGCAAACCAATAGGGGCATGGAGATCCTCCCGAGGTTCCGGACTTCAAGATGGGGGGGCGGGCGACCGAGGACCAGCGCGCACGAACGGGCCTTGTCACGGCGGGGCGGATGCTTATGTTTCCCGCCGTCGGCGCGCGATGGCGCGTCGATGCGTGCTGAGGCGCGGGGAAGTCGCGGCGCCGCCGCGCTTGACGGCGTGGCGGGCGCGGCTTACAAGCGTGCCGCTCGCCTTTGGCGCTGGCGGTGACCCTCGCGGATCAGACGCAGCGCCGAACTCGCCAGTCACGGGTCCTGGAGGAGCTCGCGGCCGGCCCGGGCCGGTCGGGGCCCGCGTGTCTCCGTGGATCGGGTGTGGAAACCTCGGATCGAGGATCGAACGAGCATGCCGACCATCAACCAGCTCGTCCGTCGGGGTCGCGAGAAGCCGGTGGAGAAGAGCAAGTCGCCGGCGCTGACCGGCTGTCCCCAGCGGCGGGGCGTGTGCACGCGCGTCTACACCACCACGCCCAAGAAGCCCAATTCGGCCCTGCGCAAGGTGGCGCGCGTGCGGCTCACCAACGGCTACGAGGTGACGAGCTACATCCCCGGCGAGGGCCACAATCTGCAGGAGCACTCGGTGGTCCTGATCCGGGGCGGTCGCGTCAAGGACCTGCCCGGCGTGCGCTATCACATCATCCGCGGCACGCTCGACGCCCAGGGCGTGGCCAACCGCCGGAACAGCCGGTCCAAGTACGGCACCAAGCGGCCGAAGTGAGGGGAGGGGCCCGACCATGCGGCGTCGTGCGGCCGAGAGGCGCGAGATCCTGCCCGATCCCAGGTACGGGGACGTGGTGCTGGCGAAGTTCATCAACTGCGTCATGCGCGACGGCAAGAAGTCCGTCGCCGAGAAGATCGTCTACGGGGCGCTGGAGCGCATCCAGCGCCGCATGCGGCGCGATCCGCTGGAGGTGTTCCACGAGGCGGTGGAGAACGTGAAGCCCACCCTCGAGGTGCGCTCGCGGCGCGTCGGCGGCGCCACCTATCAGGTGCCGGTGGAGGTGCGGCCGGAGCGGCGCCAGACCCTGGCCATCCGCTGGCTGATCCACGCGGCCAGGGCGCGCTCGGAGCGGCGGATGGAGGAGCGGCTGGCCAACGAGCTGATGGACGCGGCCAACGGGCGCGGCGCCGCCATCAAGAAGCGCGAGGACACCCACCGCATGGCCGAGGCCAATCGCGCCTTCGCCCACTATCGCTGGTAACGAGACGGGATCCGAAGAACCATGCCCCGCCAGGTCCCCATCGAGCGCTACCGCAACATCGGCATCATGGCCCACATCGATGCCGGCAAGACCACCACCACGGAGCGCATCCTCTACTATACCGGCAAGACCTACAAGATCGGCGAGGTGCACGAAGGCACCGCCACGATGGACTGGATGGAGCAGGAGCAGGAGCGCGGCATCACCATCACGGCGGCGGCCACCACCACCTTCTGGCGGGATCACCGCATCAACATCATCGACACGCCGGGACACGTGGACTTCACCATCGAGGTGGAGCGCTCGCTGCGGGTGCTGGACGGGGCCATCGCCGTCTTCGACGCGGTGGCGGGCGTGGAGCCCCAGTCGGAGACGGTGTGGCGGCAGGCCGACAAGTACCGGGTGCCGCGCATCTGCTTCGTCAACAAGATGGACCGCATCGGCGCCGATTTCGACCGCTGCGTGGCGATGATCCGCGAGCGTCTGGGCGCCAACGCCGTGCCGGTGACCCTGCCCATCGGCGTGGAGTCCGACTTCAAGGGGGTGGTGGACCTGGTCCACGACCGCGGCATCGTCTGGCACGAGGAGACGCTGGGCGCGCGCTTCTCCTACGTGGAGATCCCCGAGGAGCTGAGGGAGGAGGCGCGGGAGGCGCGCACGCGGCTGATCGAGGCGGCGGTGGAGCTCGACGACGAGGCCATGATGGCCTACCTCGAGGGCGAGGAGCCGGACGCCGAGACGCTGATCCGCTGCATCCGCAAGGGCACCATCGAGGGCAAGCTGGTGCCGGTGCTGTGCGGCTCCGCCTTCAAGAACAAGGGCGTGCAGCCGCTGCTGGATGCCATCGTCGACTATCTGCCCTCGCCGGTGGACCTGCCGCCGGTGCGCGGCGTCGATCCCAAGACCGGCGAGGAGGTGCTGCGGGAGCCGGCCGACGACCAGCCCATCGCGGCGCTGGCCTTCAAGATCATGACCGATCCCTTCGTGGGCACCCTCACCTTCGCGCGGGTGTACGCCGGCACCATCCGCGGCGGCAGCTACGTGTGGAACTCCACCAAGGGCAAGCGCGAGCGCATCGGCCGCATCCTCCTCATGCACGCCAATCAGCGCGAGGAGGTGAAGGAGGCCTATGCCGGCGACATCGTGGCCTTCGTCGGCCTCAAGGACACCACCACCGGCGACACGCTGTGCGATCCGGACCGGCCCGTGGTGCTGGAGAAGATGGAGTTCCCGGATCCGGTGATCGAGGTGGCGGTGGAGCCCCGGACCAAGGCCGACCAGGAGAAGCTGTCGGCGGCGCTGCAGAAGCTGGCGCAGGAGGACCCCTCCTTCCGCGTCGGCATCGATCCGGAGACGGGGCAGACCATCATCAAGGGGATGGGCGAGCTCCATCTCGAGATCATCGTCGACCGTCTCCGGCGCGAGTTCAAGGTGGACTGCAACGTCGGCCAGCCGATGGTGGCCTACCGCGAGACCATCACCCGCGACGCCGAGGCCGACTACACCCACAAGAAGCAGACCGGCGGTGCCGGCCAGTTCGCGCGGGTGAAGATCCTGCTCCATCCGGCGGAACGCGGGGCCGGCTTCGTGTTCGACAACAAGATCGTGGGCGGCGCCATTCCCAAGGAGTTCATCCCCGGCGTCCAGAAGGGCATCGAATCGGCCATGCAGTCGGGCGTGCTGGCCGGGTTCCCCGTGGTGGACGTGCACGTGGAGCTGGTGGACGGCGCCTATCACGAGGTGGACAGCTCCACCATGGCCTTCGAGATCGCCGGCCGGGCGGCCTTCCGGGAGGCGGCGCAGCGGGCGCGGCCGATCCTGCTGGAGCCGGTGATGAAGGTGGAGGTGGTGACCCCGGAGGAGTACATGGGGGACATCATCGGCGATCTGAACGCGCGGCGCGGCCAGATCCTCGGCATGGAGCCGCGCGGCAACGCCCAGGTGATCCGCGCGCTGGTGCCGCTGGCCGAGATGTTCGGCTATGTGAGCACGCTGCGCTCGCTGTCGCAGGGGCGTGCCCAGTACACCATGCAGTTCGACCACTACGAGCCGGTTCCGCAGCAGGTGGCGGAACAGATCCGCGAGAAGTACGCGTGAGCCGGCGGGGACGCACGAGGGAGCTGGAGCCATGTCCAAGCCGAAGTTTGAGCGGACGAAGCCGCATGTGAACATTGGGACGATCGGTCACGTGGATCACGGCAAGACGACGTTGACGGCGGCGATCACGAAGGTGTTGGCGGAGCAGGGGAAGG